>NZ_AP019004.1:0-2047500 GCF_003945365.1 Phascolarctobacterium faecium
GCCAACCTGTTCCACGGGTACATACAGTTTGTCGTCACCGGCATACGCCAGCAGCAGATAATCACGATGCACGCCGTCAACAAGGACATTCTCAACGCCGATATAACGTCCAATACCGTGAACTGAATGGACTACATAATCTCCAGCCTTGATTTCCGAGAAATACTGCAGCTGAGCACCGCTGTTTTTGGTATGCAGCCGTCTTTTTTTCTGCATACCAAAAATATCATTTTCTGTCAGCAGCAGCCAGTTTTCATTCCAGAACCGAAACCCTGCCGTCAGCTCGCCGCTGATGACAGTGATGCGTCCCGGTCTAAGCAGTGCGCCCTCTTTTACAAAAGCAGCGTTTAAATTACGGCTTTGCAGACTGTCAGCAAGCCCGCGCGCTTTAATATCGCTGCTCATCATCACCACAGGCACCTGCCCGTCAGCCAGCCAGCCCTGCAGATCGCATGTCAGCAATTCCAGATTTCTATTATACGGCGCTACAGACCGCACAGGCACATTTATATCCTTAAACAGCTGCAAACGGCTGTGTCCCAGCGCTGCTACGACCCAGGCTCTTTTCTGAGCGCAAAAACCTTCCAGCTCGGCAGGCGACCATAATTCATCGGCATAACCAGAACTTTCAGTGTACAGTTTCTGTAAAAGTTCAAATAAACGTGACGGCTCATCTACTACCAAGCGCGTCGAAGCAGCTAAATAATCAAGTACCGAAGCTGAAAAATCTTCGCCGGACTCAATTTGCAGCGGCACGATTTTAACAGCACTCAAAGATTCAATACTGCGCTGATTATCCAGGTCAAAACTGCGCATCGCATCAATAGTATCATCAAACCATTCGATCCTGGCAGGATACTGACTATTGATCGGGAAAATATCAAGGATATCACCGCGCAGACAAAACTGACCGATGGCATCTACCTGAGTAGTACGCTCGTATCCCAGTTCGATCAGACGTTCCAGCAGCTCCTGTTGCTCAAGCTGCTGCCCCAATGTTACGACAACACCGCTTCCCAAAACCTTCTGCGGTATCGGCAGCTTCTGCAGCAATGCTTCCGCAGTCACAAAAACGATACCCCGTTCTTCCCCCTGTAAGATACGCATCGCCGCCACGCGCCCAGCCTGAATCTCACGATTCCGCGAATCAGCCTGCACCAGCGGCAGATCGACAGGATACAATTCCTGCATCAGCAAATCCGAATAAAAACAATTCAAAGTCCTGCGGTATTCACGAATATCGTCCCTGCCGCTAAGCAGCAACACTAAAGAGCCCTGTTCCGGCAAAAGCCGGTCCAGAGCTGCCAAAAATACTGTTTTTGCGGCTCCGCTGAGACCAGTCAGCGAACACCCCTGACCCTGCTGCCACAACCCGGCAGCGGTACGGGCTTCCGTTATTTCACCAATAGCGTCCAATAATTGCAATTTCATCAGTTTACCCTTGAAAACAAAAGGGTTCTAGCCTGAGCTAAAACCCTTGAAGATTGTAAAACTTACAGTTTAACGGCAAAATCTTTGCGGTCAAAGCTGTGTACTGCGTCAACAAAACGTACTGTACCGGTTTTATAACGCATGGAAACAGTATGTGTACGTACACCGCCGCCGAAATAACGCAGACCGCTGAGCAAATTGCTTTCGGTGATAGCCGTCGCAGTGAACATGCAGTCGTCGCCTTTGACCATATCGTCCAAGCTCAAAACCTGCTGGCAATCGCAGATGCCCATTTCCAGACAGCGTTTGACCTGTTCATCATCTTCAGGGCACAACCGTGCCTGCATATCACCGCCGAGACATTTGATAGCGGCAGCAGCCAGTACGCCTTCAGGAGCACCGCCCTTACCGATATACATATGCACGCCGGTACCTTCAATGCCGGCATTGACGATCGGGTTAACGTCGCCGTCAGTAATCAACTGAATACGTGCTCCGGCACGGCGAATCTCATCCATAATACCATAGTGACGTTCACGGTCCAGCAATACGACGGTCAGGTCAGAAACCTTACGTTCTAAGGCTTTAGCCACGCGTTCCAGGTTTTCACTGACCGGCGCATCAATATCGATGCAGCCTTTAGCTCGAGGACCGACAGCGATCTTATCCATATACATGTCAGGAGCATGCAGCAGGCAGCCTTTCGGTGCGATGGCAATAACCGCGATTGCGCCAGGCTGACCTTTAGCTACCAGATTCGTACCTTCAACAGGGTCAACGGCAATATCGACTTCGGCACCGCCGCCGCCGACTTTCTCACCGATATACAGCATTGGCGCTTCATCCATCTCACCTTCACCGATAACTACTGTACCGCTGATATTTACCGTATCGAATGCCTTGCGCATAGCGTCGACCGCCAGCTGATCGGCACCGTTTTTATCACCACGTCCTACACTGCGGCCGCAGGCAATTGCTGCAGCTTCGGTAACACGTACGAACTCCATGGATAATTCTCTGTTCATTCCTCAACCATCTCCTTTATTGATACGATCATATAAAATCATATTAATTATATCACTTTCTGCCGTAACTTGCAGAGTAAAATAAAAATTACTTTATTTTAAGTTAAATTTATCAACTTATCTTAAGCATCAGCAATTCAAACACGATCTGCAGCGGCAGCACAAAAGCGATATACAGCAGCAACAAGCTGAATGCTACAGTTGCCAGCGACCGTTTAAAATCTATCAGGTAAACCACCTGTAAGGCTCTGATCAGCAGGTACAGCATCCACAGCTTCGCTGTAATACAGGCCCCCACTACTACCAGCATCCCCGGCAGGCTCAGTTTTGTCCCCAGCAAAGCTACCGGAGTCATGACCAGAAACGGTAAAGTCGTATAACCCAGCAGACAGATCAATCCCACAGCATCACCGGCCATGGCTCCTAAAGTTTCCAAAATCCCGTGCAGCAAAAAACCATACATCGACAAAACTACGCCGGCAATGGAAACAGCGGCCGCAATAACAGCAAACCGTACCGACAGCGCCTGATCTAAAAACAACTGATTTGTTACAACGCCGCTGAACAGACCCACGCTTAAGGCAAAATACCACAAGCTGCGCCACATGCAGCGCTCCTGTACCAACAAACGCATGCCATCTCTGGTTTCAAACAAAACGTCAAAGGTTTTACGCCTCATAAGGCATCACCTCGCCGCCTGCGGTGAAGACATTCCAGCCGCGTCTTTTTGCAGTAGCATTTCCAACTGCCCCAGCATCATTTTAGATAACTGGGCACTGAAAAATACTTCCCAGGGTTTTTGACGCTTGTTTTCTTTAATTTCCGGTATTCCATCTACTCCGATGGCTTTACCTGCTGCCTCCAAAGCGTCATAATAATTGCCAAGTTCATCGACAAGCCCGACTGCCTGAGCCTGCTGACCTGTATAAACACGTCCGTCCGCCAAAGCTTTTACTTTAGTGATATCCATTTTACGCCCTTCAGCGATCACGGCGACAAAATTCTCAAACATCTGATTGACCATATTTTGTAATATCTGCTGTTCTTCCGGAGTCATCGGTCTGTCAGCGGACATAATATCCTTGTACTGACCGCTTTTGATTTTAGTAGTATAGATACCGATTTTTTTGAAAAGTTCCTGCGTATTCATATAGGGCATATAGACCCCGATACTGCCTGTCAAAGTAGACGGATTGGCATAAATGGTATCGCTGTAAGCAGCCAGCCAATAAGCTGCCGAAGCAGCACTGTCGCCCATCGAAGTAATGATCGGTTTATCAGTAGTTTCTTTAAAACGTTTTAGTTCACGGCCAACTTCTTCTGCTGCGGTAACACTGCCGCCTGGGGAATTGATCCGCAGCACCAGTGCTTTTACACTGCTGTCGGCAGCCGCCTCACGGATCTCACGCATCAGACGGCCTGAAGAAGCGCCCGTAGTTTCACCCCAGATATTCTCGCCCGGTTCACCGCTGACGATAGTCCCTTCGATATTGATGACTGCTACCCTGTCTGCCGGGGCAGCAATAACCTTTTCATCATTATTTTTACCTGAAAGCAGCGACACTACAAAAGACAGGACAGCGATCAATAAAATCGCACTGATAAAAATTTTTTTCAGCATACTTTCTACTCCTTTTACAAAAAAAGCAGACTGACTCGCAGTCTGCTTTTGGGTTTTTCTTCAGAGTCTTATTTTTGTTCCCGCAAAGCAGCGGCAATGAAATCTCTAAATAATGGGTGCGGATTAGTGGGGCGGGATTTAAACTCCGGATGGAACTGTGCACCCAGGAACCAGGGATGTCTGTCCTCCGGGATCTCAACGATCTCAACCAGACGTCCGTTAGGCAAAGTTCCGCCGATTCTCAGACCGCCGTCAACTATCTGCTCACGCAAAGCGTTGTTTACTTCATAACGGTGACGATGACGTTCGTAAACAAGTTCTTCCTTGTAAGCCTTCTCAGTCAAAGTACCGGGATAAACTTTACAAGGATAAAGACCTAAACGCATCGTACCGCCTTTATCTTCTACACTTACCTGTTCCGGCATAAGATCAATGACAGGATACTTACAGTCAGCTACAAATTCGGCACTGTTAGCATTTTCCAAACCGCAGACATTACGAGCATATTCGATAACAGCACACTGCATACCCAGACAGATACCAAAGAACGGGACCTTGTTCTCACGGGCATACTGCACAGCTTTGATTTTTCCTTCTATGCCACGGTCGCCAAAACCACCAGGCACCAAGATACCATCTACACCTTCCATAATTTTCTGCATATCAGTTTCAGGCGCTTCGATATTCTCGGCGTTTACCCATTTTATTTTCAGTTCGCTTTCATTAGCAACAGCGGCATGTTTCAATGCTTCTGTAATACTGATGTAAGCATCCTGTAATTCAACATATTTACCAACTACGGCAATCGTTACTTTGCGGTCATAATGCTTCAGTATACGCTCTACCATTTCATGCCAGTAAGTCATATCTTTTGGTTTATCAGGCATATCCAATTTTTTGAGCACGATGGAATCCATACCCTGTTCTTCCATCAGCATCGGAACCTGGTAAATACTTGCCGCGGTCAGATTCTGAATTACAGCTTCCGGATCAACGTCGCAGAACATAGCCATTTTTTCGCACATATCTTTGGAAATAGGACGTTCACTGCGGCAGACAATGATATCCGGGGAAATGCCGATGCTGCGCAGCTCTTTAACGCTGTGCTGGGTCGGCTTGGTTTTGAGCTCACCTGCAGCAGCTATATAAGGAACAAGTGTTACATGGATATACAAGACGTCGTTACGGTCAACTTCTTTTTTTACCTGACGGATAGCTTCAAGGAACGGCAAGCTTTCAATATCGCCGACGGTACCGCCGATCTCTGTAATAACAAAATCAGCATTATCATCACGGCCAACGCGGTAAACGCGCTCTTTGATTTCATTAGTAATGTGAGGGATTACCTGCACTGTACGTCCCAGATAATCGCCCCGGCGTTCTTTATTGATAACGGACAAATAGATCTTGCCAGCGGTCACATTGGAACTCTTTGACAAATTAATATCAATAAAGCGCTCATAATGACCCAGATCAAGGTCGGTCTCAGCACCGTCATCGGTGACAAAAACTTCGCCGTGCTGATAAGGGCTCATTGTCCCCGGATCAACATTGATATAAGGATCAAATTTCTGGATCGTTACCTTATAGCCGCGGCTTTTCAGCAAACGTCCAAGCGAAGCCGCTGTGATCCCTTTCCCCAGCGAAGAAACTACACCGCCTGTTACAAAAATATATTTCGTCATGATTGTCCTCCCGTTCCTCATAAAATGGCTTTTTATCTCCAAAAATTACATTCTTTCCGGTGCCGATACGCCCAAAATATTCAAAGCATGTTTAATAGTATGGCGGGTCGCCTGTACCAGCTTGATCCGTGCCTGCTGCACTTCCGGGTCCACACCCAGGATACGGCACTGATTATAGAAGGAATGGAACAGTCCGGCCAGATCGTGCACATAATGCGCCACACGGTGTACCGCGCGTTCTTTAGCCGCAAGCTCCAGCATTTCCTGATATTCGCCCAGTTTTTTGATCAGTTCCAGCTCTGTCGCATCTGTCAGCAGATTATAATCGGCAGCAGCCGCTTCAACAACATTCTCCTCAGCCAGCTGACGCATGATACTGCAAATGCGGGCATGTGCATATTGAATATAATACACAGGATTTTCATTAGATTTTTCAGTAGCCAGGGTCAGATCAAAATCCAGCTGGCTGTCGATCGAACGCATAGCAAAAAAGAATCTGGCAGCATCAGTACCGACTTCTTCGATCAGCTCGTTCAAAGTGACGCTCTGACCCGTACGCTTCGACATCTTGACCAGCTCACCGTTGCGGTACAGACTGACCATCTGCAGGATCAAAACTTCCAGCTGCTCGGGATCATACCCTAAAGCGCCTACAGCTGCCTTCATTCTGGCGATATACCCATGGTGATCAGCGCCCCACAGGTTGATGACACGGTCAAAGCCGCGTCTGAATTTATTCCAGTGATAAGCAATATCAGCAGCCAAATAAGTAGGCACACCGTTATCACGGATCACGACGCGGTCCTTATCATCACCGTAAGCAGTAGCTTTCAGCCACAATGCTCCGTCTTTTTCATACATATAGCCGCGTTCCGTCAAAAGTTCGCAGGCTTCGTTGATCTTATCTGCATCATGCAGTGTCTGCTCGCTGAACCAGACATCAAATGTGACGTTAAAGGCTTCCAAATCTTCCTTTAGAGCAGCAAGCTTTTCTTTTAAGGCAATCGTACGGAATTCGTGCAAACGTTCCTGCTCATCCATATGCAGAAATTTATCGCCGTAGATCTTGACGATGCGTTTGGCAGTTTCCACAATGTCGTAACCATGATAACCGTTTTCCGGGAACTCCACATCCACACCAAGCTCTTCCAGATAACGGGCATTGACCGAAGCAGCCAGATTATTGATTTGATTGCCGGCATCATTGATATAGTATTCACGGGTAACATCATAGCCTGCCGCTTTCAGAAGATTGGCAAGTGAACTGCCTACCGCAGCACCACGGCCATGGCCGACATGCAGCGGTCCGGTAGGATTGGCGCTCACATATTCCAATTGGATCTTTTCGCCGCCTCTGGCAGGCAGATTGCCGTAATCAGCACCTGCTGCTACGATACTTGCCAAAAGTTCGGCTGTCCAATTTTGTTTCAGATAAAAATTAATAAACCCCGGTCCCGCGATCTCAGCCTTTGCAACATAAGGGCAGTCCAGATTGTCGATCACAGCCTGAGCCACTAAACGCGGATTACATTTTAAGCCGCGGGCTGACTGCATGGCAAAATTGGTGGCAAAATCACCAAATTCCTTTTGCGGCGGCACCTCTAATAATACCTCCGGCAAGTCTCCCTCTTTGATCGTACCGGCGGCAATCGCTTTAACCGCGGCGGCTTTAATGGCAGCAGCCAGTGCTTCCTTCATATTCACGCTTGACATCCTCCTCGATTTCCATCTTCAGCTTAAATCTGCTGCGTGTCTGTCCTTCCAGTTCTAAAACATATTCCAAATCGATATGCCAGACTTTGTCGCGGCAGTAAACATATAAATACTCTGTCGTCAGCCGCATCGGCAAAGCCAGATACGGAGTCCGGTACATACTTTCACTGACCAGACCTCCTGCAAATTCCTGCCTGCAATCCACCGTGCCGCTGCGTAGAATAATGACTCTCTCATAATCCCACTTGATAGTAGTTTTAGTGCCTGCCAGACCTGCTGCTTCAGATTCATCATAAAAAACATAATATTTATTATTTTTTTCTGCCAGTCTCCCGTAAGCTGTGGTATCGATATTTTCCGTCCCTACGCTGCTGTGTGACTGGCTGTAAATATGTATTTTCACAGGCTGCATAACACTTTTCACTCCATAAAAAACGACTAGAGCTTACTCCCTTTCGCCGCGTTAACCTATGTTCGAAACGGAGCAAGCCCCTCAATGCCTGCACCTTCCTTTCAATAAATAAAAGGAACGGTCTACAAAACTTCTTCAAATATTATATATCAGTGGCCGTATTCAGTCAAGGAAAGGCTGACTCTTGCACCTGCGGTTAAAAAAAGTGTATAATATTTATACTGTTTTTGTTGAATTAAAGAGGAGGGGTCGCGATGCAGCAAGATTGGGGCATCATTTTTGCATTTGGATTGTATTTTTTAGCACTGTTCGGCATAGGGATTTTCCATATGAAAAAAGAACAGGATCTGGCCGGCTATGTTTTAGGCGGACGTAAGGTAGGGCCATGGGTCTCGGCAATGAGTGCCGAAGCCTCAGATATGAGCGGCTGGATGCTGATGGGATTGCCGGGCTATGCGTATGTAGCAGGTGTCAGCGCATTCTGGATCGCTATCGGCTTGGCAATCGGAACCTGGCTGAACTGGCTGTTTGTGGCTAAGCGGCTGCGTGTTTATACCAAAATAGCCAACGATTCGATCACTTTACCGGATTTTTTTGAAAACCGGTTCCGCGATAAAACAAAAATCCTGCGTGTCGTTTCGGCAATTTTTATTTTTATTTTCTTTCTTATCTATACAGCTTCCGGTTTCGTTGCCGGCGGACGCTTATTCAATACTGTTTTTGGACTGCCTTATTTTGAATCACTGCTCATCACTGCAGGCATTGTAGTTTTTTACACCTTTACCGGCGGTTATGTAGCTGTCTGCCGCACCGACTTCTTCCAGGGCTGCCTGATGTTCTTTGCGATCATCATCGTTCCTGTAACCGGTATTTTTAAAGTCGGTGGTCCGGTAACAGCCTTTGAAAAACTTTATAATATGAACGCCAACTATTTCAGCTTTTTTACCGACGCTACCGGCGTCACACTAAGCGCTACGGCAATTATTTCTCTGCTGGCCTGGGGCCTGGGTTACTTCGGCCAGCCGCATATCCTGGTACGCTTTATGGGCATCAGCTCTGCCAAAGAGATCCCTCAGGCAACCCGTATCGCTATGGTCTGGGTAATCTTTTCACTGTTCTTCGCAGTTACGGTCGGACTTGTAGGACGCGTGTTGTTGGGCGATACGCTGACAGGCGTCAATGCCGAAACTGTTTTTATGGTTCTTAACAATGAATTCTTCGTTTCCTTCCTGGCCGGCATCATCATTTCCGCTATTTTGGGCGCGATCATGAGTACTTCTTCCAGCCAGCTGCTGGTAACAGCTTCAGCAATCTCCACCGACTTTTACCAAGCGCTGCTGCGTAAAAATGCCGGTGAAAAAGAACTGGTTTTTGTCAGCCGTTTATCTGTAATTTTAGTGGCCTGCTGCTCATTAGCGCTGGCTTCCAACCCCAACAACTATATCCTGGAGCTGGTAGCATATGCCTGGGCAGGCTTCGGCGCCTCTTTTGGCCCGCTTGTACTGTTCAGCCTTTTCTGGCGCCGCACTACTATCAAAGGCGCTATTGCAGGCGTTTTCTTCGGTGGCAGCACAGTGCTTATCTGGAAAGAATTTTTTGCTTACACCGGTATTTACGAAATCGTTCCCGGTTTCATCATTTCAGCTCTGGCTATTTATGTTGTCAGCCTGCTGGATAAAAAACCCGATGCTTCTATAGTCAAAGACTTTGACGTAGCTGAAGCCCATATTCAGGATATGTAAAAACTGCTTAAAAGCACCCGCAGATTTATCTGCGGGTGCTTTTTTATATCCTATAAGGCATAAATATCATAAAAAATAACGCCTGCATTTTCGCAGACGTTATTTTAAATTTTCTTTTTACAAAATATTTTACTTTCCCCTACCGCGCATATTTGCTTTGACCAAAGCTACAACATCACCTGAAAGCAGCAGTCCTGTCATCGTCAACAGCATACCGAAGGCGATAACCGCTGTGATTTTCTCATCCAGAACAATAACAGAGGTAATCACAGTGACTACAGGTGCCAGATAAATATAGGCACTGGTCTTAATAGCTCCCAGCAGCTTGACTGCCATATTCCAGGTCACGAAGCACATCGCCGACGCTCCGACACCTAAAAACAACAAATTAAACAGATTGACAGGATCAGCCAGCCGCTCAAAACCCCAGCGAAAATCCATAAACAGCAGTGCCGGCAGCATAAATACCAAACCATACATGAAAGTATGCCGTGTGCTTTGGATGGCATTGTAACCAAATGAACTGATTTTTTTAGACAATACAGCATAAACTGCCCATGTAGCAGCTGCCGCTAAAGCCAGAAAATCTCCTAAAGGATTAATCTGCAGCTGTGTAGCACTGTTGAAACTGATCATGGCGATACCGGCAATCGCCAGTACAAACCCGACTATAAATTTTTTCTGCAGAGCTTCGCCTGCCAAAAAACGACAGGCCAGTAATGCTGTAAAAAATGGTGCTGTGGCCGTAATAACTCCCACGTTAGACGCAGGAGCATACACAAGCGCAATATTTTCAAACAGATAATACAAAGTAATACCGCTTAATCCGGCACCGGCAAAGATCCATTCCTGTTTTTTATCAGTCACCTTCAACCGATACGGATAGATCAGAAACAAAACTATCAGCCCCATAATAAAGCGGAAAAACAAAATCTCTATCGGAGTAAAGCTGCGCAGCAATACTTTAGTTGAAATGAATGTCGTACCCCAGAGCAAGATTGTTACAAGAGCAAAAAGATGCCCCATCAAAATTTTATTCTGCATAGCTTCTCCTATTGTTTTACTTTAAAAATATTACGGTATTGCCCTGGTGTCAGGCCAATGACCTCTTTGAAAAATTTACTGAAATGGCTTTGATCACTAAAACCGGTCATCAATGCAACCTCAGCAGGTTCCAGGTCCTGAGCAAGCAGTTCCTTAGCTTTGCCGATCCTTATTGTTTCCAGGTAACGATAAGGCGTGATACCTTCCGTTTTCGTAAACAGCCGCAGCAGGGAATATTTGTTCATACAAGCCACAGCTGCCAGTTCTTCCAGCGTCACTTTTTCTGTATAATGCCCCAGCAGATGTTCTGTTACTCTGCGTACAGGCGGGACTTTCGCCTCGATAGAGGTTTTACTGATACCGGCAGCAACAAGCTGTTCCAGCAAAAAATAAAAAGTTTCTTCCTTCGCCAGGTCTTCCCGTTCCTGCATAATCATTTGATGCAGTTCACGCAGGAGTGATCCAGACAATTCGTCACCGCGTAAAACAGGGCTGGCAAACAGCGGCACTTCCTCACTGCCTGTCAATTCCTGCATAAACTGACTCATAATCTCCGGTTTAATATTCAGGCAGCGCAGATCAAGCAGATCATTATCCATTGGTTCGCAGTTATGCGGCACGCAGGGATTGAACAGCAGCACATCACCGGCAGTTATATAATAATCCACATTATCGTAGCACATATGACGCAGGCCACTCTTCTCAACAAACCCGAGCACATAATATTCGTGAAAATGCTGCGGGAATTTCTGCAGGATTCCCTGAAACCAATAGGCTTCTATCTGCAGTTCTTTATCATATTTTACAAAACGTTTTTCATTTTTCACAGCAGGCTCCTTTTTCTTATCCTACCAAAAATCTACCGTGCCATCTTGTATAATATTGACTGCAATTATAAAAGAACCTGCGTAAAACGCAGGTTCTGGCAATCAACGCATATTTTCGATAAAATCTTCAAAATTATTGATGAGAATCGGATGACCTACGACCTTTAAATCACGCAGGTGCGTACCATAAGATTCATAAATATTTTCAGCAAGCTCCATTTTCAGACCTTCTTTAACATATTCTTCCATCATTTTAACGATAAAGCGGTTGATCTCTCCTGTTTCCGGTTTAACATTGAGCGGAATGATACGTTCTTCGGGTTCGTAGCTTTCGACAGTCACATCCCAGCCTCCAGGAATAGGCGGCAGCCGTTTTGCCAAAATCATATACTCAGGCGAAAACCCTACATACGCATCTAATTTATTTTGTAATTTTGCTTTCGTAACAGGATAACCGTTAGCATTGCCCCATTTAACTATTTCATCACAAACTTCGTTGTTGTGAATAACACTGGAAAATGTAGTTTTTGCTAAAACTTCAGCCATAATCATACCTCCCATATGGTAAAATTCTAACTTCTATTGTACTTTATCTTGCCGATAAATTCAACTCATTCGCTTTTACCTCTGTAAATTTAGTAACGTGGTCAAAGAAAAAGCACTGGCCAAAGGCCAGTGCCTGAAAATACGGCTGATTAAATCTGTCCCAGTGCCTTCAAGATAGTCTGCGCAATAATAGCGCTGCCGATATAAGTGCCTGTAAAAACTACACAGGCAACAACAACGATCCGCCAGCCGCTTTTGGCAAAAGCATCAAGGTCTTTGCCGATAGCGATACCGGCATAAGCGAGAATCGGAGTACAAAGCTGTAAAAAGCCTACTTTTTTAACAGCTTCATTGATCACGTCGCTGCCGGGCATAGTCGGATAAGTCAGGATACAGCCCAAAGTTACGATATAAGCAACAGCAGGGATACGTCCCGGCAAATATTTTGCCAGAACAACACCGGCAATTGCCAAAAATATTAAAAATAGCAGACCGGGAATTGCTTCCACGATAGTATATTTGGTGCCAATAGCGTTGGCGACAAGAGACATGGCGCCGACAATAAATAATACGATCAGTGTATCTTTGATTTTCATTTTGCAGCATCCTTTCCTGTCGGTTCAACACCGTATTTTAAGCGGTAGATTTTCTTATACAGCCACTCTGTCAGCGGCAAAGCCATCCAGATGCACATATACAGGCCGTCAAGACCGGAGAGCATATTGCTGGCTGCACCAAAAGCAGCGATCTGATCCGCCATCTGCGGATACATAACGCTTAAAGATCCTACAGCAGCAGTCATCATACTGGCAGAGCCGACGCCGGCTGCCATTGCCAGCGCATAAGGATGGAAAGGCAGGTACGCAGCTGCAAAACTGGCCATAACACCAAAGAAAATAGTCCCAAAAACCGTACCGGCAATATACACTCCCATAACTCCGCGCCCTTCAGCAGAGTCAAGACCATAACGCTCGCCGATCAAAGCTACGTTAGGTTCACGGGCAATGGAGTGAGCCGCACCGATAGTTTCACGTTTGAGGCCCAAATAAATAGCCACAGGCACACCGATGAAAACAGTGCCCAGATTACCAAACTCCTGCAGTATCAAAGCCGGAGAAGCCGCCAGAATTTTAGGCAGCGTCGGCCCAACCAAAGTACCGTAACGTGCCATCAGCAGCATCAGTGTAATGCCGATCAGCGAGCTTGCATCCAGCATATCCTTTTGATTAACTACCTTTAAGAATTTAGGTGCCATAAAAATACCCATAATCAGGGCATACAGCATCGGCAGCAGTACAATAGTACCTACGCCGATCTTGAAAGAAACGTTACCAATCATTTCCGCAATGATGATCAATGCTAAAACGATGGCATGAACTTTAATGTTTTTCACAAAATCCACCTTCCCTTTTCCATCATTTTCCTGTTACAGCTTATAATTACTGAAAATATTTATCAAGCTTGGCGATGTATTCTTCTTTTGTCAGCAGCGGGTGGTGCTCCGCTTTGATCTGACGCGCCAATTCGGCATCGTCGGCCAGCAAATCAACGATCATCATCGCAAAAGCCTTAGCAGGCAACAATACAGCATGCTTAAAATCGACTACATGAAAATCTGCCGTATGCAAAAAGCCGTCGACCCCGCCAATAAAGGGATGAATAACCGGCAGTAAATGCGATACGTCACCCATATCAGTTGAAGCACTGAAATGTCCGGCGTCTTTAACTGCTACATTGGGTTCGGCAATTTTAGCATTGGTTACGAACAACTCGTTCAGCCTGTTATTGCAGGCCAAAGGCAACTGCCCCGGCATCGTGTCAATAACCGTCTGTGCTCCTACGGCATCGCCACCGGCTTTCAATGCAGTATCCACCTTTTTATGAGTCGCTTCGATCGCTTCCATGGTTTTAGCGCGTACATAGGTCTCGATCCTGACATCGGCAGGAACAGAGTTTACTAAGTCGCCGCCTTTAGTAATGATCGGATGAACACGAATAACGTCTGCTTCACGAAAAGTTTCACGCAAAGCGTTGATTCCCATCAGTCCCAGCATAGCCGCATTGAGAGCATTAATACCTTGATCAGGCGCATCGGCTGCATGAGCTGTTTTACCTACATACTGAATTGTTTTACCAATAAAGCCGTTGCTGCTTTCACCAATGGATACAGTTGCTGCCGGCATATTTTTATCAGCATGCATCTGCATCGCCATATCGATATCGTCAAAAGCGCCTTCATAAATAAGTTGCCCCTTGCCGGTAAGAAAATGCAGTTTGCCTTCTTTGATCAATTTGTTGCGGTAAGCAAGTTCTACATATTCTTCAGCAGGAACGCCAAAAAATACGGCATCGCCTGATAATTCACTCAAAACACCAGACTGCGTAATCCCGCAGGCTACAGCAGCCATTGTTGCAACCTGTAAATTATGGCCACAGGCATGCGCCGCACCGGTCTGAGGATCTGCTTTACAACTGTCCGGACACCCTATCGCATCCAGTTCGCCCAACACTGCCACAGTAGGTCCGGGGCGTCCGCTTACAACGCGGGCTTTGACACCAGTCAGGGCCAAACCAGTCTGAGGTGCCAAACCTAATTGCTGTAAAAAAGCAGTGACTTTAGCTGCTGTTTTAGTTTCTTTAAAGCCAAGTTCCGGTTCCCTTTCGATATCCTGCGCTAAAGCTTCGACTTTAGCGGCCCAGGCATCAATAGCGGCGCATACTTTTGCTTTCATCACATCTTTGTCCGTAATAAACACCTCGCTTTGAAATAGTATACACTTTATTCTTGTAAATCGTTTTTAATTATAGCATAAATACTATCAGTGGTACAGGTTTAATTCTCAGCATTTTGTTTGATTATGAACTTTTATTTCTTTAAACTTTACCACAACTTACAAAATTTTACAATTCCATTATATTTTGTATACTTTATTCATATTTTTAACTTTCTGCGATAATGTCTGTCATTGCAATAATTTGCATTGGAAAATACCCTGTGCTAAAATATATAAGTTAAGAAGTCACTTTAAAACTGTTTACGAAAGGAGTCTGTCATGTTAGACCAAATTAAAACCGACATTGATGCAGTTATGCACCGCGATCCTGCAGCCAAAACCAGGCTGGAGGCAGCACTTTGTTATCCCGGTCTGCATGCTATCTGGCTCCACCGTTTAGCGCATAAATTATACTTAAAAGGCTGGGTACTGATTCCCCGGCTGCTTAATACATTTTCCAGATTTCTGACCGGTATCGATATCCACCCCGGAGCAACTCTTGGACCCGGACTTTTTATCGACCATGGTATGGGCCTTGTTATTGGCGAAACCGCAGAACTTGGTTCTAATGTCACGCTCTATCAGGGAGTAACCCTCGGTGGTACCGGCAAGGAAAAAGGCAAACGTCATCCTACGATCGGCGATAACGTAGTCGTTTCCAGCGGTGCTAAAGTACTGGGATCCTTTACAGTCGGCTCCAATTCCAAGATCGGCGCCGGTTCGGTAGTATTAAAGGAAGTACCGCCAAACTCGGTAGTAGTAGGTGTTCCCGGCCGTATCGTTACCAAAGATGGAGTCCGCATTGCCGCCAGCGATATGAGCAGCCCTGACAGCATGATCGATCTGAACCATAACCAGCTTCCCGATCCAGTTGCCGATTACGAAGACCGTCTGGCAGATTATATGGTACGTATGGACAGCAGACTGGAAGAACTGGAAGAAATCATCAAAAAACATCGCGAGCAAAATGAAAAGCGAGGTAACAACGAATGAGCAGAACAATGACCATGTCGGAAGCTATCAATGAAGCGCGCCGCTGTTTGAATTGTGCACGTCCCACCTGCCGCACCGGCTGCCCGATAGCCAACAATATCCCGCAGTTTATCCGCGCACTCAGTGAAGGCAATATCGGTCTGGCCTACGAAACAATTGCCGAACGCAGCAACCTGCCCGCTATCTGCGGACGTGTATGCCCGCATGAACGTCAATGCGAAGCTCACTGCGTTTTAACTAAAAATAAACACGGAATCGAAATCGGCAGTTTGGAAATGTTTATCGCTGATTTCGCTCACGAAAATAATCTGAAGCCACTTCCTCCTTCTACCGGCAAACGCGGAAAAGTTGCCGTTATCGGCAGCGGACCTGCAGGTCTGACGGTGGCAGGCGATCTGGCTAAAATGAATTTCGCCGTCACTATTCTTGAGGGACAATCAGAACCTGGTGGCATTCTGCTGTTCGGCATACCGGAATTTCGTCTGCAAAAAGACGTTGTCCGCCGCGAGATCACTGAACTGCTGCATTTAGGCGTAGAAATCAAGACCAACATGCTGGTCGGGCCAGACTTTACAGTTGATGATTTATTCGAACAGGGCTATGATGCTGTTTTTATGGGTACAGGCACTTCTCTGCCACGTACTTTAGATATCCCAGGTAAAGAACTGTCCGGCATTCTGACTGCCACATATTTTCTGCGTATGGTAGTACTTTCAGATTCCGGAAAATTAGACGAAAGTGAAACACTGCTGCATGACGGCGATAACGTAGTAGTTATCGGTGCCGGCAACGTGGCTATGGACGCCGCTCGTACGGCAATACGCCGCGGTGCAGAAAACGTGACTATCGTCTATCATAAAACCAAAGCCGAAATTTCCAGCTTCCCATCTGAATACGAAGCGGCAGTTAAAGAAGGCGTACAATTCAATTTTCTGAAGCAGCCCATCGCTTATCTGAACAAAAAGCAGATGCGTGCTTTAAACAATATCCGCCGCAAACCGGCAGAATCTGACGAAACAGATCTGGCTGGACTTTTAGTACAAAACATCACCAAAACTGATGACGGTCAGTTCGTAACCGAAGGCGGTCAGGAAGTCATTCCCTGTGATTGTGTTATCCTGGCTATCGGACAGCGATCTGCCGCCCGTATCGTTTCTACTACCAAAGGTATCCAGGTCGACGACCGTGGTTTTGTTATTACCCGTGAACGCCCTTACGGTATGACTACCAGAGCCGGGGTTTTCAGCAGCGGTGATGTAGTACACGGCCCTGCAACCGTAGTTTTGGCAATGAAGGAATCTAAAAAAGTAGCGGCAGGTATTGCTCAATATATCGATGCAAAAAAACTGCTGGAAGACTGCTGTGAAGATTAACAAATAACTAAAGCCCCTGCTTAAATAAGCAGGGGCTTTACTTTTTTCACAAAAAACTCCTGCCGCAATAGGCCGCAGGAGTTTAATTTTAATATTCTACTTTTGGCAGCGTAGCAAAGCCTTTTTCCAAATCTTCATCAGTAGGAACATAATCTACCATAGTTCCCTGATTATAAGCCTGATAAGCGGCTAAATCAAAATAGCCAGTACCGGTCAAACCAAAAACAATAACTTTTTTCTCGCCGGTCTCACGACATTTAATTGCTTCGTCCATCGCTACACGAATAGCATGTGAACTTTCAGGAGCAGGCAATGTACCTTCACAGCGGCAGAACATCGTAGCTGCTTCAAACACTTTTGTCTGTTCCACGCTGCGCGCTTCCATCATCCCATCATGATAAAGTTTAGAGACGATCGGCGACATACCATGATAACGGAGTCCACCGGAATGGTTAGGTGAAGGCATAAATCCACTGCCTAAAGTATACATCCGCATCAGCGGTGTAGTTTGTCCGGTATCACCGAAATCAAAAGCATATCTGCCGCGGGTCAAGGAAGGGCAGGAAGCCGGTTCAACGGCAATAAAATGAATATTATTTTTTCCTTCAAGCTTATCTGCCATAAACGGCGTAATCAACCCGCCAAGGTTCGAACCGCCACCGGCACAGCCGATGACTATATCCGGTTGAACACCGTATTTATCAAGTCCGATCTTAGTTTCCAGGCCGATGATACTTTGGTGCAGCACTACATGATTAAGTACACTGCCTAATACATAGCGGCAGTTATCTGTTTTCATCGATACTTCCATTGCTTCTGAGATAGCACAGCCCAAGGATCCGCCTGTACCGGGGTTTTCTGCCAAAATCCTGCGTCCTACTTCAGTAGTATCCGAAGGTGAAGGAATAACTCTGGCACCATAAGTTTCCATAACGGCCTTACGATAAGGTTTTTGCTCGGCTGAAACCTTAACCATATATACGGAAAGATCAATGCCAAAATAACCGCAGGCCATCGAAAGAGCAGTCCCCCATTGTCCGGCACCTGTTTCCGTAGTCAGGTGAGTCAGCCCTTGCTGCTTCGCATAATAAACCTGAGCAACAGCAGAATTGAGTTTATGCGAACCGGAAGTATTAGTGCCTTCGAATTTGTAGTAAATTTCTGCCGGCGTACCCAACGCTTTTTCCAAATTATAGGCTCTGGTCAATGGTGATGGACGATACATTTTATAAAAATCACGGATTTCTTCCGGAATTTCAATAAATTTATTGGTATTATCCAGCTCCTGCTCAATCAGCTCGTCACAGAAAACAGGGCGCAGATCATCAGCAGTACAAGGCTTAAAGGTCACCGGATTGATAAACGGGTCCGGAGCCTCCTGCATATAAGGGCGAATATTCTGCCAATATTTCGGCAGCTCATCTTCAGATAAATTGATTTTATATGGTATTTTTGTCATAAGTCACCGTCCTTTCTATTCTGCTTTAGCGGCCTTCAGCGCCGCATATGCTTCTTTGAGCAGTAAAACAGTCAGTATCAGCAAAACAGTAGAAATTCCTGATACGATATAGTTATTCAAATTAGCGGCAATCATCTGTACCAAAGCCACAATAGTAGTTACCAGCATAAAAGCCATCGGGTACATAATGAATCCGGCGCTTTTTTTCAGAGAACGAATTACCCAAACACCCATTGCCAAAAGCGCAATCGCAGCAACCAGCTGGTTAGTAGCGCCGAAAACAGGCCAGATCATCTGCCATGCAGCAACTTTACCGGTCTTAACAAAAATAAGAGCTAAGGCCACACCAACACTGATAGCTGTAGCAAGATATTTGTTCAAGCTCATGCCTGTAAATTCCTGCAGCTGATAACGCGCCAAACGGGTAGCCGTATCAAGCGAGGTAAGAATAAAGGAGTTGAGAGCCAGTAAGCCAAGTGCAGTACCAACGCGCGGAGAAATACCCAGCAGCGAAGCAAACTGGCCTAAGCCGTTGCCATACACAACAGTCGGACCGCCTTGCAGCATTTCGCCGCTCATCATAATCGTACCCAACGCAATAACGCCAACAACACCTTCCAGCAGCATAGCACCATAACCAACAGGAACAGCATCAGTTTCGCGCTTCAGCTGTTTGGACGTAGTGCCGGAAGCAACCAGAGAATGGAATCCTGAAATAGCACCGCAGGCTACTGTAATAAACAGCAGCGGCCAGAGCCAGTCTCCGGAAGCAGTAACAAACCCCTTAAATGCAGGTAATTTTACTTCATAGCTGGCACCGCCAAAAATCATGCCCACACCGCCGATAAACACGGAAAAATATAACATATACGAGGCCAGATAATCGCGAGGCTGCAGAAGCAGCCAAACAGGCAATACTGAAGCGGCAAAGATATACACGATCAAAGCCATACGCCAGGTATCAAGGCTCAGAGCAAAGGTTGACTGCACCCAGGAGCTTTCTATACCAAATATCAGCGAACCGAATAAAATCGGCAGCATAATAATCGTACTGACTTTTAAAGATATACCATAGTGATAAATAGCGACACCAAAAACCATCGCCAGAAAAATATACAGGGTCGCTGTGAAAGCGACAGCGGGGTCAGCAGCAAAGGTCTGTGCTGCTAATTCCAAAAATACAGCAATTACCAGCGTTAAACTGAGCCAGGTAAAAGCAAGAAATAACTTGTGGCCGCGGGCACCGATCCATTGACGGACAACTTCGCCGATCGACATACCTTTATGACGAATAGACGCAACCAAAGCACCCATGTCGTGTACACCACCAAAAAAAATACAACCGATAATAATCCAAAGTAATGTTGGCAGCCAGCCAAGTGCTGCCGCTGCCGCAATGGGACCTACAACAGGTCCGGCACCAGCAATCGAGGCAAAATGATGCCCCATCAAAACCGCCGGATGAGCAGGGCAATAATCAATATCGTCCTGTAATTCAGTAGCCGGAGTTTTACGATTTGGGTCTAAATCGTAAAAACGGCTTTGAAAGCCGCCATAAAATTTGTAAGCGACAGCAAAACAAAGAATCGTAATTACAAAAATGGTCAGTAACATAAAATATCCCCTTCACGAACTTATTGCAGAATTATTCTGCCGCAGCGCCGTTGCTGCGCTAAATAGATCAAATCATCAAAACGCTTTTCCGCATCCCCCTCCTTATACTGCAATATTTCCAACCAGCCGCGTATACCAAGCCAAAAAACTTTTTTTGTCAATCTGGTCTCATGGCAGTCCAACAGCAGAAACCTGTGCGTCATAACGTCTTCCCTGCTCTGCCAATGTTCCCGCAGCCAATTTACTGATCTATCGCCTTCATGACGGATCACTATATAATCATCCGCATAATAGCGGGCAATTTCACCTGCCAGACAATCCTTGACAAATGCAGTCTGACGATACCATCCCTGCATCCCGCCAGCTGACCAGGGCACAAAGCCATAACCTTTTAAAAAATCTTCCCACTCTTTCATACAGCGCTCCTGTCTACAAGTTTGCTTTACGCCAGGCGTTCAACGCGCCGCAGAAATCTTCCCACAACTGGGGCAGCATTTCTACCGCCGCCTCTGCTTTAGCGCGTTCCCATCCGGCAAACAGCCCTGCCTCATAGCGCAGCTGCACATTACCAGCATCCTCGAGAAAACACTGCACTAACTTAGCGTTGATAAAATCATCATGTAAAAAGCCCAGCATATCCTGCAGTCTTTTCAACCGCCGCAGCAGATTACTGTCGCGCGGTACTTCCGGCAAAGTCTGCAGCGCATAACGAAAACGTTTGATCTTAATCCTGATCTGGTGCAGTTCCAGCATATTATGAAAATCCGGATATTTTCTATCAATAGTTTCCAGTTTTTCACTCCACTCATTCAAACGTCTGCTGATAAATTTCCTGATTTTTTTATCAGCTAGATTTGAAGCCAGTGGCCTCTCATGCAACCAAATACTAAACTGCGCCAGCGTTTTGGTCATGATGCTAAGGTCCGCCTTCTGCAGACATGCTGCAGTTTCCTCCACACGCAGCTTCTGCAGGAGCTCTTCCACCTGAGTTGGTACTGTCAGCTTACCGCCTGAAGCGGCTGCCTGCAACTTTATTTTTTCACAGGTCATTAAAGCCACATCCAGCTCACGCAGCCGTGACAGTATTTCACCCTGCTGCCGCAGGGTATTTTGCCAGGCAACTGTACTGTTTTTTTGCAGCACCGGTTTAAAAAAACTCAAAGTCGAACGCAGCCGGCGCAATTTTACCCGCAGCTGTCTGACAAAAACCTTTTCTTCCGGCTGCTGCAGAAATTGCTGCCAGGCTTTACTGACCACATAAATCTGCCAAGGAAGATGGCAAACGGCCATCGCCTGCAGACTGCCATTTTTATAGGCAGGCAGCTTCCTAAAATCATAGGTTCCGTTCTCCTGGGCCAAACGCTGCTTCAGATCCGGTTCGGCTATAATCAGCGACATCCGGCAGCAAAGTTTTTCGACAACCGTACTCAGCTTCGTTAGCTCTTTACTGGTATAAACAACAGTCATCTCGCGAAGAGGAAGCAGCTTGGCCGCCATGATTACGATGCCTTCTTTCGCAATAAGCCTTAATTCACTGTTTTTTACCGGCGGCTGCAACTCCGTTTCGCGGCATCTCAATACTGCCTCTTCCCCGTCGATCTCAAACCGCCGTTCACATTCTTCAGTTCTGCAGGCTTTCCAGCCGGTAATGATACGCAGGCGTTCAGCCAAATCGACTTCGCTCACACCTGATACATCTTGCAGGCATAACATTTTCTTCACTGCTCCCCCTCCTTTCTTCTGGTCTGTTTTACTTGTCAGTCTTTTATTTGCACCTGCGCCGGTAAGGGGTCCCCTGCCAAACCTGCCAAAATATTCGCAGCTGCCAGCTTCGCCATGGCATCACGTGTTTCCACCGTTGATGCGGCAATGTGCGGGGTTACCGTAATATTGGAGAGTGTCAGCAGCGGATGATCACCGGGCAATGGTTCCGGTTCAACCACATCAATCGCCGCATAAGCGATCTGCCCGCTTCGCAGAGCTTCATAAAGTGCCTGCGTCTCGACGACTCTGCCGCGGGAAATATTGATAAAACGCGCCGTTGGTTTCATTTTAGCAAAAGCTT
Source organism: Phascolarctobacterium faecium (assembly GCF_003945365.1). Taxonomy (NCBI): domain Bacteria; kingdom Bacillati; phylum Bacillota; class Negativicutes; order Acidaminococcales; family Acidaminococcaceae; genus Phascolarctobacterium; species Phascolarctobacterium faecium. The sequence continues at coordinate 22,325 of NZ_AP019004.1, forward strand.
CTTCATTGAACATTCCAGCCGTTGCCGGTGTTAAATTAACTGTTACCAAAACAAAATCCGCCGTTTGCAGCAAATCGTCAAATCCAGCATAACTGATGCCCAGCGCTGCTTCATCAGCACGCCGGTGCCTGTTATGATAAATAACCTTCATTTTACTGGCCTGGGCCCTGGGCACTACGGCACTGCCAATGTCACCCAACCCGACAATTCCCAGAGTTTTTCCAGCCAGATCAACGCCGAAGCCAAGGCCCTTCCGTTCGCCCCATTTGCCGCTTTCAACGTGCCGCCAGCCACGGGCAATACTTCTCGCACTATCTAAAATCAGCCCGTACGCAAGATCGGCAACAGCATCCACCAGTACGCCCGGCGTATTACCTACTGCAATTCCGTGTGCGCTGCAGGCAGCGATATCAATATTATCATATCCAACCGATGCCTGAGCAATTACCTTCAGCTTCGGCGCTTTGTCCAGGAAAGCTTCATCAACCTTAATATTGCCAATAGAATAAAGTCCTTCAGCTTCTGCAAGCCAGCTGTCAAATTGTTCCTGCGGCACTTTGCCGCCCTGCTGCCATGACAGCAGTCTAGTCTGTTCATTCAATATATCATAGGCCACCTGCCGCAGTTTACCGCTGGCAGCCACAGTCATTTTTTTCAGATCGGTCATTACTGTCACCTCTCTTTAAAAATTAATGTTTGGGAATAATTTCCAGCCAATAATTATCAGGATCAGCAATAAAATAAATACCCATCGCTGGATTTTCATACACGATACAGCCCATTTCCTGATGTTTTTTATGGGCAGCAGAATAGTCTTCAGCTTCAAATGCAAGATGGAACTCATTCTCGCCCAAATTATACGGTTCCTTACGGTCACGCAGCCAGGTCAATTCCAACTGATGCGGAGTCTGTCCGTCGCCTAAATAAACCAAAATAAAACTGCCGTCACCTGCTACTTTACGGCGGACCTCTTTTAATCCCAAAGCGTCCTCATAAAATTTCAGGCTTTTTTCCAAGTCAAGCACATTAAAATTGTTGTGTAAAAATTTAAATACCATTTTTTACCCTCCTTTAATATTGTACTGTTTCAATTATTCAAAAAAATCTGCTTAAAAAGCAACAGCGCCATCGCAAACGATGCGACGATTTTGCCAAGCATGGCAACAAACTGTGTCTGTGCTGCCTTCCAGGCCAGCGCGAACGCATTCTCCTTATTCCTGGTACGCATAAACTCGTAACCGAAGGCAACGATATACGAACCAACTGCGCCGCCCAAAACAGAGCCCAGCACCGGGAAAAAGCCTGTACCGATGACAGCGCCTATAAAAGTACCGACAGCAATCAGAAATACCGCACCCCACGATACTTTATGCCGCCGAATTCCAAAAAACGATACGATAAATTCCCAGATCTCACCAAAAGCATAAACCAGCACCAGCGCCGATAAAAGACGTCCATCAAAGTATCTGGCTTCATCAAAAAAAGCATAACCTATGCCTGCAGCTAACATAATTGTATTGCCCGGCAGGTCGAGCAGCGTCAGCAACGGACCTACAACCACGATCAAAGCTCCGAATGCCCACTCTACTAAAAATTCCACACAAAGTCCTCCTTAACGAAGATTAAAATATATTATAACATATTTATGATAAATAGTTAGATAATTGTATGACTCTTATGTGAATTATTGTTTTTTGTTTACGCAAATGTTACAATATCTACAAATATCTTTTAGAGGAGTAACTACAATGGATCTGGACGCTCTTTTTATTCTTCTGCAGCCCTGGCTCAGACCTTTTCTGGCGTTTGTTTTTTTTACATTTTTACGTTATTTTTACAGAGCCGTATTACTGCGTGTACTGCATCGTTTTAACAGCAAAACATCCTTTGAATACGGAGAAGACCTGCTGAACGCTTTTGAAAAGCCAGTGCATTTTTTCCTATTTATTTTTGCTATTTATGCAGCGCTTAATTGCTCGCCTTTGACCTTTATAGCTGACCATCCTTCTATCGATCAGCTTCTGCGCAGCTTTTTCATCATCTGTTTCATCTGGGGCCTTTACAACCTCAGCGACACTACGCATGGTATCGCAATGAAGGTACTCCTTAAAGCAGGCGTTGAATTTGATCTGGCGCTATCCAATGTGGTTTCCACAACCTTACGCATCCTGCTTATCATTTTGGGTTTTGTCATGATCGCCAAAGAATGGAATTACGATATTACCGGGTTTATCGCCAGTTTGAGTATTGGCTCACTGGCTGTCGCCCTAGCCGCTAAAGATTCTCTGGCCAACGTATTCGGCAGTCTGGTCATCATCATTGACAAACCTTTTGTGATCGGCGACTGGATCTCGGCTAACGGCATCGAAGGCACTGTAGAAAAAATCACTTTCCGCAGCACTTGTCTGCGTACTTTTCCACAGGAACTTGTCTATATCCCCAACTCCCTGCTCTCCAACACGGCCATCACCAATTTCAGTAAACGTGAAAAAAGACGGCTTGATTTTGTGTTGGGATTGACCTACGACACGACCTATCAGCAAATGGAAAAATTTGTCGGCCGCCTGCGCGAATATCTCATGCATCATGATGGTGTTTATGACGACGGCATCACCGTCAATTTTCAGGATTTCGGTGGCAGCAGCCTGGACATCAGAATAATCTGCTATACTAAGGCCAGCGCTTACGCCAGTTTTATGGATGTCCGCCAGCAAATCAACATCGATATTATGAAAATGTTAGAAGAAGAAAATCTTGGCTGTGCATTCCCAAGTACCAGCGTTTATTTTGAAACACCGCTGGTCCAAAAGCAAGCAGCTCCACCAACAGATGCCCCTAAAACTGAAGTACAAGCCTGAAACATAAAAAACGCTCCTTTTTTAAGGAGCGTTTTTTTATATTTTATTCCCATAGATCAACAATTGCGAATTTACCAACATCGACCAAGCCTTTATCGCTGAGCCTCAAACTGGGAATAACCGGTAACGCCAGAAATGAAAGGCAATTAAAAGCATTCACATTTTCCGGCACTCCCAGTTCAGCAGTCCAAAAGTTCAGCTGCTGCAGCTTATGCTGCACAAATTCAGTATTCTGATCACTCATCAGACCGGCAAGAGGCAGAGGCAGCATAGCTTTTACTTCTCCATCTGCCACCACTGCCAGGCCACCGCCGGCTTCCTGCAAAGCAACTGCAGCCGTCAGCATGTCCTGATCGTCAACCCCGACCACGACCACAATCAGATTATGCGAATCATGCGCTACAGTCGAAGCCAAAGCACCGCGCTGCAAACCAAAGCCCCGTACCAGGCCTACACCTGTATTCCCATTACTACCATGTCTTTCCCAAACTGCCAGTTTTAGAATATCACGCTCAGTATCACTCACAACGAAACCAGCTTCTGCTTTAGGCTGCACATATTCTGTTTCAGTCAAAATCTGCTCTGGAACAATGCGGATAACACGGGCCTTTCTGCCATTCATTACCGGCAAGCGCAGCTGCTGTTCACGCACATCTTCCAAGTGCATGGTATTCTCAGGATCTTTTAGCAGCGGCGGTGACTGCCAGAGCAGTTTTTGTTTATTTACAATAACGACACCGTTTTTTAGGACCAGCTGTGGCTGAAAATTTACCAGATTATTAAAAACACAGATATCCGCCTTATAACCGGGTGCTAATGCACCTCTGTCATACAGTCGAAACCTTTCTGCTGTATTCAAGGTCGCCATCTGTAATAACTGTTCAACAGGATAACCATGCGCTGTACCAATCTCAATCAAATAATTGATGCTGCCTTCACTCACAAGCTCATCTAAATGCCTGTCATCTGTTGCCAGACAGCAGCGGCGGCAATTAAGCGGCGTTACTGCCGGCAGTAAGGCTAACAAATTATGGGCCCCAGAAGCCTCTCTCAGCATCAGATAAGCACCTCGGCGCAGTTTCTCCATTGCTTCATCCGCCGTTGTTGCTTCGTGGTCAGAACTGATCCCTGCGGCCAGATAAGTATTGAGAGCTTTACCGCTTACACCTGGAGCATGCCCGTCGCACAGGCTGCAGCCAGCCAACGCAAGTTTATCAAGCACTGCTGCCGCAGCATTGATCGTCCCCGGATAATTCATCATCTCACCCAATCCCAGCACTCTTGGATGACTGACAAGCGGCTCCAGCTTTGCAGCCGTAAGCACGGTCCCGCTGGTCTCCATTTCAGTAGCAGGCACACAAGAAGGCAACATAAAGAAAACGTCTAAAGGTATTGCCTCTGTTTCTGTAAGCATCAATTCAATCCCTGCTGTTCCAAGGACATTAGCAATTTCATGAGGATCGGCAAAAATCGTCGTTACTCCATTCAAAAGTAAAATTTTTGCCAGCTCACGCGGAGCAACCATTGTACTTTCAATATGCAGATGAGAGTCCATAAAACCGGGAGTCACATATTTACCAGTAACATCAATTTCTTTTTTACCGCTGTAGCTGCCGATACCGGCAATAGTTTCTCCAACTATAGCTACATCGCCAATTTCCCATTCACCTGTAAAACTATTGAAAATACAACCGCCTTTTAACACTATGTCAGCTGGGACTTCGCCTCTGGCAGCAGCCAAAACCTCTGTCAAATCTATATTCTTCATCACAATTCACAACCTTTACCAAAAGTTCTCTGCTTTTATTGTCAGCCATACACAGTAAAAACGCAAGCTTTATTTTATTTATTTCTTCACTCTCAGACCTGGTTTTGTATTTTACATTCCCACCTTTAAAAAGGTATAAAAATAACAGGCGCCACCGAAACTGGTGACGCCTGTTATCAAGGGGAAAGGGTATCTATATGAACGGTAGCTGACCGTTATTTTTTCAAAACGGTAACGTAATATTTACCATTTTCTACTTCTACGCCATGGGAATCATGTTCAAAAGCAGGGAATTGTCTGTCAAAGCCTTCTAAGGCTTTCAGATAACCAAGTGCAGGGCCGTCGGCAGGACCGGCATTTTCACCAGGCATGATCAGCGGAATTCCAGGCGGATAAGGAACAATACCTGTAGCTAAGGTACGCTCAGCAACACCGTCAAGATCTACTTTTTCAACATTATCAAGCACCAGTTGTTCATAAGCTGCTGCCGGGCTCATATCAGGATGCGGCAATACAGCGAAACCTTCGGACATAAATTCTGTCGTTTTGAGCTCTTTCATTGCTGCAAACATTTCCTCGCACAAGTCGCGCAGGCCCATACCTGCATAACGCTGCGGAGCTGCTTTAACAACATCAGGCAATACTTCTTCCAAAGCAGTGTTGTTGTCATAGTCTTCTTTAAATTTGATCAAGGTATCGATCAAAGTGCCCCATTTACCTTTAGTAATACCGATAGAGAACAGCATCAGAACAGTAAAGTCAGTTGTCTTCTCAGGAATGATGCCATTGGCAGTAAGATAAGCGGACAAAATGGAAGCAGGTACGCCCATTTTACCCAACCCGTCAGGACCGATGCCCGGAGTGGTGATAGATACTTTGATCGGGTCTAACATGCAGTATCCGTCTTCGATATCACCGAAGCCGTGCCATGCTTCATTGGGATGCAGGACCCAGCATTCCGGTTCGGTAGCCAGGTATTCGGGATTGGCCAGACGAAAAGCAATTTTCTTGCCTTCAGCGTCTTTAACAAAATCAGGCTGCCAGCAGTTAAAGAACCATTCGCCCTGATCGGCAAAGTCTGCATTCAGTTTTGCCATCAATTGACGGAAGGCTACTGCTTCATGGATCGATTCGTCAGTCAGCGCTTTACCGCCTTTACCATCCATCATTGCTGCTGTGATATCGTTAGAAGCAATAATCGGATAGTTCGGGGAGGTAGATGCCTGCATCATAAAGGATTCATTAAAACGGCTGTGATCGACATTCTTTTTACCTTCACGGATATGAATGAAGGAAGCCTGAGAAAGAGCAGCCAGTAATTTATGGGTGGATTGAGTTGCAAAAACCGTCATATCAGTTGGTTTGTGGTCGGCAGGATTGCCGTACATGGCAAAGCGGTCTTTATAAATAGGATTGAAGCGGGCATAGCCATACCATGCTTCGTCAAAATGCATGCGGTCAACGCTTTGTCCAAGTAATTCTTCAACACGACGGGCATTGTAACACAAACCATCATAGGTGGAGTTGGTAACGATTGCATGTACAGGAGTAGAATCTATATCTTTAGTAATCAAGGAGTTTTCAGAAATAGTTTTCTTGATTGCTTCAGCCTGCAAAGCTTGCGGCGGGATAGGACCGATAATACCGTAGAAGTTACGCAGCGGCATCATATAGTTAGGGATAGCGCCGCTCATGGTCATCGCCTGTTCTATGGATTTATGGCAGTTACGGTCACACAATGCAACCTGATTATGAGTTACGCAAGCCATAAAGATTACTCTGTTAGAGGTAGAAGAACCGTTGGTAACATGATAGGTACGATGAGCGCCGAATACTTTAGCGGCATATTTTTCACTGGCACCGATCGGTCCGGAATGATCAAGCAAAGAACCAAGTTCGCCGACAGAGATCGATAAATCGCTGCGGAACAGATTTTCGCCAAAGAAATCAAAATAAGCACGTCCTGCAGGTGCTTTCATAAAAGCAGTACCGCCGGTATGACCCGGAGTATGCCAGGAATATTCATGCACCTGAGAGAATTTAGCCAAAGCCTTAAACATCGGCGGCAGCAGATTTTTCAAATAAGTATCAATCGCTGCTTCGATACGGCCGGCAATAAAGTTAGCAGTATCTTCATACAACCAGATGAAGTCACTGGTTTCTTTCAATACTTCCAGAGGAATATCAGCAACGTCGGCACGATCTGCAAATAAAAATACAGGTACGTTTTCGGCACGGCTGCGCAGTTTGTTTAAAACATCTTTAGCAGCCTGATGTGTATTGTCTTCTGCCAGATCCCAGTCCAGAAGTATTGCTTGGATCATCGGGTCAGCGACAATCATCATTTCGGCATCGAATGCTGTTGTAGCGGTGAGCACTTCAATTTCATGTTCTCCTAAAACATTACTCAGTTTATCGAGAGCACTTTCATCCAGGGTATTATGATCGCAAAGGTCATGTACCAACAAAATTCTTTTGCCTTTTGTTTTGGAAATAATCATTTTTTTCACTCCTTAATTAATTTTTTAGTTATCTATGCTAACAGATTGAGTAGTAGTAGAACCTACCTTATCCGGAGCTTGTGTAGTAGTCGTTATGTTAGTACGATGTTTGAGTTCCATATTTTTATCGATACCGACAGAGTACCAGAACGTACCGACCAAGGTAAGGATCGTAATAGCCAGGGAAGTGTAACGAACCCATCTCGGCGAGAATCCGCCAGGAGTTTCGTGCAGCTCTTCCAGCTCATGTTTTCTGGTAACAGCGCCGGAGAAGAATACGATCGTAGCGATAACGAAGATCAGTGACCACCGTGTCTGGTTACCATTGGATGTTACAAGTGCAGCCATACTGTAGACAGCTGCTATCAAACCGATGATACATGATTTATTGTAATCTTTCGGTGATAACTTTCCATAACCTAAAACCTTGATAGAAATACTGGAATAAATATAAGGCAGTAAAGTCAGGATAACGGCTATTGATGCGATCTTACCAAATTGCTGACTGGCAGACGGCGACATGGTTGCCAAAACCTGTATTGTCATGATACCAGCAACAATAGCCAAGCCTGCAGAAGGCACGCCTTTAGAGTTGGTACGGGCAAAAACATTACCGAACAAACCGTCATCAGCAGCAGCTTTAGCACTTTGTCCAACCAGCAGCGTCCAGCCTGCCAGCGAACCCAGGCAGCCTAAAGCCGCACAGATAGCTACGCCGTTACCAGCGATTTCACCGAAGGCCAGTCTTGCGGCATCAGCAAAAGGTGCCGATGAATTTGCAAGTGCATGGTTCGGAATCATGCCCATAATAACAGAAGAACTTAAAACATAGCAGACAGCGGCTAAAATTACACCACCAATAGTTGCAATTGGAACATTCTTTTTAGGATTTTTAACAACGCCGGCAGATACAGAAGCACTCTCGACGCCAATAAAAGCCCACAAAGTAAAGTTCAATGTCATACCAATAGCACTGACAGTGCTTTTACCTGTTACGTTCCATGCATCCATGTAGGTTTTGCCGTCAAACCAGAACCAGCCTAAGATTGCGGTACCGATAATAGGAATCAATGCCAGAGTAGTGGTTACTGATTGAATACGCCCGACCAGTTTAGGGCCGATCATATTAGCGTAAGCAAACAGCCAGATAACGCAGATCTGCGCCAGAGCAAAAGCAAATGGATTTTTTAAAGCCGGGAAAAAACTGATCAGATAACCGATACCTACAACTGCCAGACCAACGTTACCGATAACATTTGCCAGCCAGTAAATGAGGTTTGTCTGATACCCCATATAATCGCCGAAGGCTTGACGCGTATAAGCGTAAGGACCGCCGGCAGCAGGATCAATAGAAGATAACTTTGCAAATGTAAGTGCCAGAGCAATAGCACCTATACAGGTAACTATCCAGCCGAATACTGCAACGCCTCCTATTGCCGCCAAATTCGCAGGCAACATAAATACGCCGGAACCCATCATATTACCGGCAACCATCAATGTTGCAGCAACGACACCTATTTTATTACTGTTGTCGTCTTGATTCATAATAAAACCTCTCCTTTCGATTATTTGCCGTCAGCAGCGGATGGGAATCTTGGCTTTCGGCAAATCATACATAAAGCCAGCTTTGCAGCATTTTTCTTTATGCGGTTTCTTGCTTCGGATAAATCTTACACCCGTTACAAACAAAATATCCAAGCAAGAAATTTTCATTTACTTTTTAATATGTTTTTTTAAAAAAGTTAGAGTAAAACGCCAGAACTTCTATCGTAACAATCCCGCCTGCATGGGCTTGCCGCCAACATATAATTTTCTACGGAGAAATAATCTCCAAATCATTTTTACGTCTTACTGATCTGAGTTATTTTTTTACTTTGCTTAATTTACTAAAGTATTTTCCACACAAAAATAAACTGTGCGCTAATACAGCAGTAGCTTAAGCCTCAAGCAACCCCTGGCAGCTTTTTATATTGTAAATAAACCAATTGTTGCATATTCTCACAGCTAAAAAACAAAAAAGCCCTGCCTTATAAGGCAGGGCTTTTTTGTTTTGATTATTATTCAGTTATTTTTTCTCTACTGCTTTGCAAGTCAATTATTCCATATTAATCTGAACTAAAATAAAATTTCATGAGTTTCATATCCTTAGTACTAAAATGCATATCCACATTTTTCCAATAATAGTTTTGCCAACAAAAAAACGCGCCTGCCGAATCGGCAAACGCGTGTGTTTACTGGTGTCCTGGAAGGGAATCGAACCCCCGACCTATCGCTTAGGAGGCGATCGCTCTATCCTACTGAGCTACCAAGACGTAAATGCTCTATTGTTTTCAGAACCCTTTTACTATAACACAAATAGAGAAAGCGTTCAATCACAAATTTTCTGTCATTCCCGGAGGCATACTCCATTCCACCAAGACGTCTGTATTGAACCAAAGTCTTGTCAGGCAAATTTTAAAATTATCAAGGTTTTCCAACGGATCCAGTGTTTTAGTAACAAACTGCCGGACCGTATCTCCTTCCTGCACATCCAAAGTCAGCTTTTCATTTAAAAATTTTTCTACTTTGGCTTTTGCTTCAGCAACGCCTAAAACAATTTCTGCTTTTTTATTTTCGCTATCATATTCAACATAGCCATAATTGCCATGATAGTTCAAGGTTACAGCAAATTTGCTCATTCTTTTTCCTCCTCAAAACTTCTGCATACATTATAGCAACTCGCAGCAAATTCTACAATAAGCAGTATTACTTACGCGATTAAATTACTCTTTACTGTCTTTGCTGTACATTGGCCGCAGTCTTACTTCCATCGGAATTTTATCAGCAGCGGCCGCCAAAAGCGCTTCCTCATATAAGGAGCTCTGAGCGCTTACAGGCGTTGCTTTATTGGTGACACGTCTGTAGGTCCCGTTAGACTGCATCATATGCGCACCGACATTATCCCGCAGATACAAGTCAAGAATCTCTTTGATACGCTTAATATGCTCTTCGCTCTCGACCGGGAAAAACAGTTCCACACGATCATTGAGATTTCTAGGCATCCAATCGGCACTGGACAGATACAGCTGCTGTTCCCCGCCGTTAGCAAACCAGAAGATGCGGCTATGCTCCAGTTGCCTGCCTACAATACTGCGAACAGTGATGTTTTCGCTGATCCCTTCCACTCCGGCCCGCAATCCGCAAATACCGCGTACAATCAATTCTACCTGTACGCCTCCGATCGAAGCTTCATATAATTTTTGAATGACCTGCTGATCGATCAAAGAATTCATTTTTACAATGATGTGTCCCTTGTTGCCAGCTTTGACCTGCGCTATTTCATTATCAATAAGCTCATAAATTTTATCGCGCAGCCCTAAAGGCGCCATTACCAGTTTATTCCATAATGGCGGCTGCGAATAACCTGACAGCAGATTAAAAAATGCCGAGGCGTCGCTGCCGAACTGATCGTTAGCGGTTAAAAGTCCCATATCTGTATACAGCTTGGCTGTATTGTCGTTATAATTGCCAGTGCCAAGATGAACATAACGTTTAATGCCATCGGCTTCCTTACGTACGATCAGAATGATCTTAGCATGAGTTTTCAGCCCTACAAGTCCGTAAATAACATGGCATCCGGCTTGTTCCAGACGTCTGGCCCAGATAATATTATTTTCTTCATCAAACCGTGCCTTAAGCTCTACTAATACCGTGACCTGCTTTCCATTCTCAGCAGCACGCGCCAGTGCGGCTACGATAGGTGAATTACCGCTGACACGGTATAAAGTCTGCTTAATCGCCAGAACCTTGGGGTCTGAGGCGGCATCACTAACCAGCTTTACAACAGGATCAAAGCTTTCATAGGGATGGTGCAGTAAAATATCTTTTTTCCTGATAGCGCTAAATAAATCGCTGTCATCCGGCAATTCTAAAGGACGCTGCGGCACAAAAGGCTCATAGAGCCACGGCCACATACCAGACAGACTGGCAAATTTAAAGAAACAGGTCGCATCAAGCGGTCCGTTAATTTCAAAAATTTCCTGTTCTGATAAATCAAGATTGTCACTGAGGAATTTTTTGATACGCAGATTAGCTGTTTTATTTAATTCCAAACGCACTGCTGCGCCGCGTTTTCGTTTACGCAGAGATTTCTCTACTTCCTTCAGCAAATTATCTATATCGTCTTCATCAACGTCAAGATCAGAGTCACGCGTAAGTCTAAACGGCACTACATCCAAAATTTGGCAGCCGTTAAAAAGATCATGGCAATTTTCAATGATAATATCTTCCAAAAATACAAAGGTCCGCTTGCCTTCACCCTCTACCTCAACGAGCCGCGGCAATACTGAAGGGACCTGTACCAAACCCATGCTTTGCTCTTCATCCTGATTAATGATCTCTACCGCCAAATTCAGTGTCTTATTCGCCAAAAACGGAAACGGTCTGGAAGCATCAACAGCCATAGGCGTCAAAACCGGATAAACAACCTCACGGTAATATTCATCCAGCCAGCCGCGTCCTTTTTCACTGATCTTACTTACACGGCAGATCCTGATACCATTACTTTCCAGCTCTTTAAGAATCGACAGCATATATTTATACTGGAGCTTGACCTGTTCATGCGCAGAAGCGCTGATTTCATCCAATTGTTCCTTGACTGTAAGTCCGGAAGCATCACGCTGATTGATTCCATCTTCCCACTTATCCCACAGTCCGGCCACACGCACCATAAAAAATTCATCCAGATTAGACGCGGTAATCGCAACAAACTTCAAGCGTTCCAGCAGCGGCGTCGTTTTGACTGCAGCTTCCTTCAGTACGCGCAGGTTAAATTTCAGCCAACTCAATTCACGGTTAAAAAAATATTCAGGTTTGTTCAAATCTATGCTTTTCATCTATTCACTCACCCGTTCTAAAATTGCTTTCAAGCCGTAAACTTCTTCAAAAAATGTCGCTTTACCCGCGAAAGTCCATTCTTCCAAAGTCAAATCGACCTTGCTTTTAGTTTCAATTAACATCGTCCCATCTTTAATGCTGACTTTGCAAAATTTGATTTTCTGCTGATAACTGCGGTCCATCGCATCAGCTAGACGCACTAAGGCAGCTATTTTCGCTACTAACGGCGTCAGTTCTTTTTCCATTTCCGGGCTGCCGGCCTTGTTTTCAAAGAGCTGATTGGCATGGTAATAGCTTGCCAGCGCCACGATTTTTTTATCATTATCACTGAACCCTAAAATGTCCGTTGACATAATAAGCTTATAGGTATAAAGCGAATGACTGCGCATCGAAATATATTTACCGATATCATGCAGCAGCGCCGTAGCCTGCACTAAAGTGCGGCAGTGCTCATCCATACCATGGCTTTTACTTAATTTATCAAACATTGCCAGCGCCAGCCGTTCTACCTGTTTGGCGTGCTTAACGTCATAATTATAATGTTCGCCGATATTATGGATCAGGCTTAATTGCTCTTTTTCAAGCTCGGCAGCATACTCTTTATCTGTCTTCGGGCCTATATGCAGCAGCTGAATGCCATCGATAAAACGATCGGCGGTAATAATTATCTCTTTTGTCGGCACTAACGCCAGCAGCTGTTCATATAAAAGAATCGTCGGCAGTACTAATTCTGCCACACTTTCCTTTATCTTGAATACCTTTATGATCTGCGGCAGATTTAGTTTGTGGACCTTATTAAAAAGTTCCATAAACTCCTCGGCTTTAATCCTTGTTACCTTAGCCTGAGTATCCAGTCCCAACATCTGTAAAAGCAGTTCGGTTTCCGTACCGGAAAGGATCAAATAGCGGATATTGGCATCCTTCAGAGCTTCACGCACAGGCCCCATCGTACTGGCCAGAAACTCTGTCAGCGCCAGATTGAACTGCATACCATTGCGCTGATTACGGTTAAAACTTTCTTTAATCCTGATGATGCCTACATGAAAATTCTGCTGATATTTAATTTTTTCATCATCAACAAAAGTGATGCCCAACCCACCCGAAGAAATATCCATCAGCAGCATACCATAATCTTTGCCGTTAATGCCTTCACTGCGCAAAGTCTGCCGGATCGCCGTATACTTGGTATAAATTTCCTGTGGCATATCAACAACTTTTACTTTCAAACCAGTTTTGATATAAATCTGATCCAGCAAAAACACCTGGTTCAACGCTTCACGCACAGCGGTCGTTGCCTGCACACTGCATTCTTCCACACCATATTCGGACATCAGGCGTTTGTAGCCCTGCAGCAGTTCACAGATTTCGCTGACCATACTGAAAGGGATAATTTTATTTTTAAAAGTTTCTTCGCCCAATTTGACTCTGTGGTTGCATTGTTCGATTACTTTTACCTTATTCATATTGCGGTATTCAACTATTTGCATGCTGATCATCTCTGATCCGAGATGTATCGCGGCAAAGGTTGTATAGCTTTTCTTTTTCACAAACAAACCTCCTCCATTTTATATTAAATTCGACATCAGACCTCTAAATCCTTGCACAAACGTTACTTTTTACAATTCTTTACGTAAAATTTTACAAAATCACTTAAATTACGCAGGATTTTTTTAATCTGTGAGTAATATATAAAATATATCTTTTTAATAGAGGAACGTTTTCTATTTACTGGGAGTGAAAAATATGCAGCGTATCGCAATCATCGATATCGGTTCTAACTCAGCCCGTCTTGTAATCAGCCATATTTATAAAAATGGCGCTTACAACATGGTTTATAATCAAAAAGAAGCATTGCGGCTCAGTCAGAAGCTTGATAAAACCGGTCGTTTAACAGAAGAAGCTTTCGCTTCGACCCTGGAAACGATGAAAAGCTTCGCTTATATGTGCCGGCTTTATAATGCCGACAAAACCATTGCCGTGGCTACAGCCGCTATCCGCTCAGCTCCAAACGGCCCTGAACTGACGCGTCTTGTAGAAGCAGAAACAGGTATTACCCTGCATATCATTACAGGTAATACCGAGGCCTACATCAGTTATCTGGGCGTTATCAATACGCTGCCGGTTAAAGATGGTATTATCTTTGACCTGGGCGGCGGCAGTACCGAATTGATCCTCTTTAAAAACAGGCAGATCGTTGAGTCTGTTTCTCTGCCCTTCGGCGCAGTAAACACTACCGATATGTTCAATACACGCGGTACTATGTCACCTAATGTTTACAGCGATATGAGCTTTTTCCTGCTCAGCCGTCTTTCACAGCATCCCTGGCTCAAACAAAACAGGCTGCCGCTTATAGGTGTCGGCGGTACGGCGCGTACCCTTGGCAAAATGCAGCAGAAGCGCAGTAAATACCCGTCTTCAAAAATCCATAACTACAAATTTTCAGCACAGGCTTTCCATGATATTTTCAGCCAGCTGCGCAGCACAACTTTAGAACAGCGCCGTAAAATAGCCGGTCTCAGCAGCGAACGTGCCGATATTATTTTAGCCGGTGCCGGTATCATTAATTGTTTACTGGAAACAACCGGTTGTAAACAAATGATCATTTCCGGCTGCGGTTTACGTGAAGGATTATTTTTCGATTACTATTCCAAATCCGAAAATCTGCCCCTGATCGCGCCCGATATCCTGGATCGCAGTACGCAGAATATTTTAACTCTCTATACCCCTGACACTACGCACAGCAAACATATCACCGAGCTTGCACTGACTATGTTTGACGCCTGGAAAGATTTACATAAGCTGGACAAGGATTATCGAAAGCTGCTGAAAACAGCGGCTCTGCTGCATGATATCGGTATCACCATCAACTTCTACAGCCACGCCCGGCACAGTGCGTATATGATCCAAAACGCTCAGATTTTCGGGCTTTCACATCGTGAACAGCTGATAACTTCCGCTATCGCCGGCTGGCATAACGGCATCTCCAAAAATTATTTTCGGGATCGAAACTACAAAGAATTGTTAAACGAAAATCACTGGCAGGCTATCAATAAATTAGCTTTATTGCTGGCGCTGGCAGAAAGCCTTGATTATTCACAAACCAATCAGATACGCGGCATCCAGCCACGTATCGAAAAAAAACATGCTGTACTGACATTACATGCCGAAGGTATACCCAGCATCGAGATGCATCAGATCAAACAGCATATCCGTTGGTTTGCCAAAGTTTTCGGTGTCGAGCTCAGCGTGCAGCTGGGATAAAAAATACCTGTTATTTAAACATAATCAACGTTTAGATAACAGGTATTTTTATTTTTTATTTTGCCGCAGCCTGCAGAATTCCGTAAACCATCAGCACACTGTTATAAAGATCTTCTTCCAGTATAAATTCATCGACCGTATGTACTTCACTCATACCAGTGCCTAAAATAACACAGGGCACACCATAAGCATTAATAAAGTTTGCATCACTGCCGCCGCCAGTCACCGTAACATCCGGTATAAAACCGTTTGCCTTGCAGGACTCCAGTGCCAGCGTCACAACGTCAGAATCATGACTAAGGTCAAAAGGCTGATACTTATGAATGATCTCCACATCCACCTTACCGCCATTAGCAACAACACCTGCAGTGACAGTATTAACCAGATAATCACGCTGAGCAGCCAGTTTATCCAGATTACGGCTGCGAACGTCGCTTTGGATCTCTACCAGATCAGGAACAATATTAGTAGCTAACCCGCCATGGATAACGCCGATATTACAAGTCGTTTCTTCATCAATCCTGGCATATTTTTCAACACCGGCTAAAGCTTTAGCTGCAACCAGAATCGCATTGATGCCTTTTTCAGGAGCAAGTCCGCCGTGGGCAGTTTTACCGTGCACTTTAAAATGTACCCTGTCCTGTCCCGGAGCAGCCGTAACGATTTCTCCCGGATGGCCCTCACTGTCCAGAGCATAGCCAACATCGGCATGCAGCAGGCTCTTATCCATACAGCGCGATCCGTTAACACCGCCTTCTTCAGCAATCGTGAACAAAACCTGGATATCACCGTGTTCAGCCTTTGTTTCCTGCAGCATCCGCACTGCTTCCAGAATAGCCACTACACCGGATTTATCATCACTGCCTAAAATAGTAGTCCCATCTGACAGGATCTTACCATCTTTTTTAACGACCTTGATGCCTTCGCATGGTTCCACGCAATCCATATGCGCGGTCAGCAGCACACGTTTCGCTCCGACTTTGTTCCCCGGCAACCATCCCCATAAATTGCCGCATTCGCCGCCTAATTCTTTACCTGCATCATCTTCCTGTGTCACAAAACCCAGATCTTTCAGCTTCTGCTGCAGAAGTTCAAAAACCTGCCTTTCTTTCAGAGTATGACAGGGAACAGAAACCAATTCCACAAATTCATCAAAAATTCTTTCTTTGTTTGCTTCTGCCATTGTCAACACTACCTTTCAAAATTATAAATTACAGCCAGCCGGTATGTTCCAAAAGAATCTTCGTCCCAATAATGATAAGGACACAGCCGCCCACTAACGTAGCTCTGCTGCCGATCCTCTCTCCTAACCTGAAGCCAGCCAAACCACCTACCATAGAAAAAATAAAAGTTACCAGACCGATCAGCCCGGCCGCAGTCCAGATATCCACATCTAAAAAAGCAAAACTCACACCAACCGCTAAAGCATCGATGCTGGTAGCTACAGCCAATGTCAGCATTTCCCTGATATTATAATGCTGCTTTAAATTACAGCTGTCAGCAGCATCGGCCTCACGCAGCATGTTGATTCCCAAATAGATCAAAAGAATGAAAGCTATCCAATGATCATAGGTTTCAATATAAGATCTGAACCTTATTGCGCAGAAAAAACCAACAACAGGCATCAGTGCCTGAAAAAATCCAAACCAGATGCCAAAACGCAAGGCTCCACTAAAACGCGAAGCCGGAGCTAAAGCCAAGCTACCGCAGATAGAAACTGCAAAAGCATCCATCGCCAGACCTACGGCTAAAAGCAATAACTCTAGTAAACCCAAATCTAACCCTCCACAACAAGTTTAGTCTAATTCACTGACAGCATCAGTCCCAAAAATATCTTCAATAAAATGCTTAGATTTTTCTTTAACTTCTGCATCCACATATCCCTGAACCTGCAATAAAGCATAAGTAATAGCCACAAAATCATCACTATAACCTAAAACAGGCGTCAAATCGGGAATAAAATCCAAGGGCGCAATCAAATAACCGATAGCTCCCGTAATAAGTGCTTTCTGTTTCAACGGCACATCAGGTTTCTGTAAAACATACCACAGCTGCAGCACTTTATAAACTGCCCCTACACCAATTATTTTGGCATATTTCCGCAGTTTTTCCTTAAAACTGCGCTCGCTGTAATCCTGTTTATATTTCTGCAGTTCCTGTGTATTGATTTTAGAACTGTCAAAGCTTTTCTCATCCTGCTTTTTATCTGTCATCTTCTATCGCCTCAGCAAACGTCCTTACCATGATACTTGATTAAAAATCTTCTGTCTTTCCTGATCTTCAGAACACGAAATAAACTGGAAACCAGCATCACACCAACGGCTATAGCGCACGAATCGGTTATTGCCGTCAGCAGAATCGACATACCGCCATTATAATCATTATTGATTACGGCAAACATCCCTTTATAGATACCTAACCCAGGAACCAACGGAATAATACCGGGAATGACAAAAACAGTTGCCGGCTGTTTAAAAATCCGTGCTGAAAGCTCACTCAAAAGCGCCAAAGCAAGCGTCCCGAAAAAGTTGGCATAAAACGAACTGTAACCCATCTGATCACGCAGACTTATAAAAACCACCCAGCCAACAGCTCCAATCAAACCATCTGTCAGCAAGATTTTTTTAGGTGACTGAAATAATACCGCAAAAGCCATTGTTGCAATAAATGCAAAAATAAAGGAAGTGATTATTTCCATAAATCCCACCCCCACAATACCCAGGCACGCAGCGCGAAGGCGATACCAATAGCAATAGATGCAGCAAAGAGCAGAGCCTCTGCTATCCTCGCATTGCCGGAAAGCAAATCTCCTGCCATATAATCACGCAGACCATTAGTAAAAGCCACACCAGGTACAAAAGGCATCAAAGCACCAACAATGATTTTTTCCATCGTGCATTGCACGCTTACAGCACAGCAAATGAGCGCTACGACACCAATTGCCACACCAGCCAGCGCATTCTCCCAAAACGCACTTGGGCGATAGCCTGCAATCTGTTTCAAAACCAGCATGGCAATACCGCCAGTTATAAAAGCAGCAATAAAATCATGGCTGTTGCCGCCCAGCATCGCCGAAAAAGAAGCTGATGCTATAGCAGAAGCCAGACAAACCTTCCATTTGCCATAAGGCACCTGTGCTTTCAGTTTTTCTTCCAGCCAGGCCATCGTTCCACGATAGCTCATTGGCCAGCGCTCAAATTTATAAGACATATCATTCATTTCACTGATCATGCCTAAATTGGTGGTACGATAACGAATTCGGCTGACACAGTTAAAACTGTCAACCTGTTCGTTACCCAAAATTATTACCGTCGGGGTTACAAAAATATCAACTTCATAGCCATTAGCAATACAAAAGCGGTTAATAGTATCCTCTACACGATACGTTTCCGCACCGCTTTTGAGTAAAATTTTACCTACCATCAATGCTACTTTTAAGGTTTCGTCACGCGTCATTTTATTTTCATGCGCTTGTTCCATAATCATTCCCCGTTAGTAAACAGCTGTGCAACTGCAGCCTTAAAACGATTGGCGCCTCCCATGGATGGATGCGGAACGCAAGCTACGCATTCAACTCCATAACGCTGCAGTGTCCCTGCTGATTTTTGACCAATAGCAACTATTTTTAAAGTTGGCACTAAAGCCAACAGCATTTTTGCATATTCTATACCCGCATCCAGCTCCTCATTCGTAGGAGTTCGATTAGTAAGCAGATCATCTTTTTTATGCGGATGAAAGGGAAAAATATTCCATAAAATGGTATCAAAAGCTGACAATTCATGTCTTGCCAAAGTATTCCACATTACTGTCGCCGTAGGCTCATTAAAACCGCTTTGTTTTTGTGTGCTTTTAAGCAGTTCACTTTCAGGGTTACTGGTTCTGCGGTAATCCCACTCACCTAAAACTGCCTCAGGCTTTATATCAGGATGCAGGCCCAGTAAAATCCGTTCGGAAGTCATCGCCATTCCCGAGAAATGTCCGCCCTGATAACCAAGACCTTCCGCAATAAATAAATAATGCGCCTTTTGACGCAGCTGCAAATATCTGGTCAAATTAGCCGCACGGATAACAGGAGCATCACTGCTTATATCACATTTGGGGTCGTAATCACGCCAAGGATTGAAAACCAAAGGACTTCGATATTCTTTTAATGCCTGCATGAAATTCTCAATTTTCACATTATCCCTCCGACGTTTATTATATCATAAAAAAATGTTAAGCATAGTGCTGCAGAACGCAGATTTTTTGCAAAATACCGTATTGTAAATAAATAAATAGAAAAACGCCCGCAGCAAAAGCGGGCGTTCCTTGCTAAAATCAGAACAGCAGAATGACCATGCCTGCCAGCAAGGCCAGAGTAATACCCAAAGCATTACGTTTGCAAACTTCCATCGGATCGACACCGGCAATACCGGCGCAGATAATGGTCGCACCTGCAATCGGAGACATTGTCCGTCCCAAGGTTCCACCCAAGGCAGCCATGGAACCCATATCAATAGCCTGCAATCCAAACTGTGCCGCATGCGGAGTAACAGCTTCGTTAAAAGCTACAGTTGCAGCATCGCCGGAACCGGAGATCATTGCCAGAATAAACGGGCCAAAGGTTGCAGCGATCTTAACGATGCCGGTAGATTCAAGCATCCAGTTGATCAGGGCTTTGACCAGCCCCAGAGACTGCATTCCGGAAACGAAAACGCCAACAGAAATGATGATACCAATAATATTGGCATAAGCATCCCCCATGCCATCAAAGAAAGATTTCGTCAGCTTAGTAGGGTTACTGCGAGTCACAGCCAAGCTCAGCAAAGCGCCGATCAACATAGCCTGAGGCACACCCATTTTCAGAATCGGTGCCATCCCTGTAGAACCAACCAGTAAAATAATTACCGGCAGCAGCGGCATCAGAGCATACAGCGGATTAATCTTTAAATCCTCAGCCACCGCATCGTTACCGCCTTCCGGCAGATAACCTTTATTTTCTTTCAGGAAAATAGCAAGGATAGTCAATGTGGTTGCAGCGATAATAACACCAACGATATCAGCCATCATATGGTGAGTAATAACTTCGGTGATTTCAACATTAGACAATTTGGCAATAACGCCGTTATGTACCAGGCCGGGATTCAGCATACTCCCATAAGTACCTGATTTTACGGCAGCTGCTGCCATCGCCGGGTGGATACCGGCAGACATCAGAATAGGAATAAAAATAACACCGACAGCAGCACTGCAGCCTGCCGCGCTTGGAATTGCTATATTAATGATAAAAGTCGCAATAGTAGCACCAGGGATGAGCATAAAGCCCATTTTTTTCAGCACTTTACCAATAGCGACAACCAAATGTTTATCACAGCCGGTATATTTCATAACCATAGCAAAACCCATGCAGGAACATACGGAAGTAATAAGTCCGGCATTTGTCATACTTTTAGCAAATGCATCCAATGCTGCCATAGGTTTACCAGCAATAACAGCCATTAAAATACCTGCAGCAATCAGCACCATTCTTGATTCATGTCTTTTCAACAGCAGATAAATGACGCCGATAACAATAATTGCACCAATAATTACCATCATAAATAACCCCTCCCAAAAAATTAATACAAGGTATTATAGCATTGCTGCAATGTAAAATTCCAGTATTTACGTATATGTATACAAAATACATTCACTATGTGCTGAATATTTTTATTGATTTTTAAGCTGACGTTCGGAATATTCATGAATTATATAATTTGTCAGCGCATCTTCATATTCTGTAGCCGGCGAAGGATTATCCATCTGATCTTCAAAAGACAGGTCAGCAGAATAATAGAATGCCTTTCCGCCAAAATATCCTAAAGCAAACGGCGTTTCGACACTTTCCAGCAAATTACGTCCCATAAAATCTTCCGGAGCCTTAATACCAGCCAGATATAGTAAGGTCGGAGCCAAATCGATCTGAGAAGCATAATCTTTCGTCATTAAATTATTCAACGGCTGTAAATTTTTAGATACGAAAAGCAACGGGATAGGGGCAATACTTTTCCTGTCATTCTCATTAGTTACGATTTTTGTATATTCTCCACCTGAATGAGGATTATGATCAGCTGTAATTATAAAGAGAGTCCTGTCATCCATCAAACCTTTAGCTTCAGCTTCCTCAAAAAAGTTTTTCAGTGTCTGATCGACCCAATACATGCCTCGAATCGTCACCAGCTCGTGATCGCGTACTGCCGGTGGCATATTCTCCCAGCTGATACCATAGTAAGGATATGGCTGATGCATATCCAGCGTTTTGGTTACCAGCAGCATTTTATCTTTACGCCCGGCTTCTAAAAGCCGCAGCGTTTCCTTATACAACACATCATTATGATAACCCCAGCCGCTGGCGCCGCTGTATCCCAGATCCTGCAGGTATTCTTTGGCATAATACTCCTGCATGCCAAACTGCTGCGGATATTCGCGCACTTCATTACTATAATACTGACTGGACGCATTCATAAAAATACCGCGCCAGCCTGCTTCCTGTACAGATCTGAACAGAGACCCCTGCTTTGCACCGTTGATCTCTTCATCAAAAATCAGATGTGAACGAAAAGTCGCATTCAAGCCTTGCGTTGTCGGGATCGCTGAAGAATAGTAATTATCCAGACGAGGATATTTTGCCAGCAAGCTGTCTAAAAACGGTGTCGTTTCCTGCGGAATATTTTTATTATAAAAACCTATATAATCACGATGTACTGATTCCAAAACCAGCAATACAATTTTATCATATTGCGCTTCCAACGGCTGCAGCACCTGCTGAGTCCTTAAAATCCCCAGTTCTTTCAGCACACGTTCGTCTTTTGCTGTCAGAGGGCGCTGCTCAATATGTTTACGTCTGGCGATCTTATCCGTATCAAACAACATTTTGCTGGCAAAATTAATATTGACAGGCGTCGTCAATAAATTACGATAATCACTGCGGATCATTTCACTGGTTTCGTCGCCCCAAACACAAACATATTCCGTCAAAATATATTTATTGACCTGCACCATTGACCAATATGAAAGATTCAAGCCCAGAAAAAATACGGATACGCACAACAGCGACCAGGCAAAATTCGGTTTACGTTTTTGAGGCTTCGTCACCCGGAACAACAATAAAACAGCAGCAACAGCAAAACCTATCCCTGCAAGCTGTATCGCCGTCATACCTGATAAAACACCCTGAACAGCATAAATATTTAAATTTTTGAACAAAACACTTTCGACATGCATCGAAGTCTGCCAAAAATAAAACGCATCAAAAATCATTGTCAGCGCAGTTATAAAATACACAGCAAAATAAACTGACTTCATTAGCATAGAAGGCCATTTATGGTAACACATTGCCGCCAAAAGTACTAAAACAATATTATTGTTTAAACCTGTAAGGACAGCTAATACCGTTAAAAACCCTTTATCAAGGCTCAGCTGATTGACCATAAAGCCAGCAATCAGCAAATACAGCACACCGATAACAACCACCGGGAAATAACGTTTCGTACGGTCAACAAGACGATTTCTCCTGAAATACAATAAGCCCGCTACACCAGCTAAAAGCAGGTCCCGCAGGCAATTATTAACGACCGTCATCCACCATTCGTCTTCAGGAAACGGTACTATTTCAATATAAAATTGACGCGCAAAAAATGCTTCAGCCGCAAAAAGCAGCAAAAGAATTACCAAGATAATACTGCGCCTATACATATTTTCACATCCGCTTACTTATGCTAAAAAGTTGATTGGAACAGGATGCAGCTCTATCTGCAGCGGTGCTGAAGTAATAGCATCCCCATCAAGCTCAGCAGCGAAATCTTCCACATTACAACGAATCTCTATTTTCTGCGCATGCCTGATGATGATACTTTTATCAAGCTGCAGCGCTTCCATCGCAATGACTGCTGCATAGCGCATAAAGTCAGCCCTGGTATCACCGGTAAAAATAGCTACATGCAGCTGCGGCACACATAATGAAGCCCCATTGAACAAGCTGTAACGTCCTGCATAATAACGGCTTTTGCCAACGATTACAGAGGAAGCCTCATACCATTCTTCCTCATCATCTAACCGCACCTGAAACTTATAGCGCCAGTTACTATAGACAAATTCTTTCCGCATCATCTCTGTTCCCTGCCAAACATAAGCCAGCTTTGACAGCAATTTCTTCTCCAGTTCAGATACGTTATCGACTACCAGCGAATCGAACCCGATCCCTGCTACCGTTAAAAAAATATGACCGTTAGCCTTACCAAGCTGCACAGGCGAAACAATTCCTTTGCTAACGCGTTTGACCCATTTTCCTGGATCATTGCTCATTAAAAGTTCTTTTGCTACCAAATTAACTGTCCCA
Source organism: Phascolarctobacterium faecium (assembly GCF_003945365.1). Classification (NCBI taxonomy): domain Bacteria; kingdom Bacillati; phylum Bacillota; class Negativicutes; order Acidaminococcales; family Acidaminococcaceae; genus Phascolarctobacterium; species Phascolarctobacterium faecium. The sequence continues at coordinate 45,944 of NZ_AP019004.1, forward strand.
GCAGGAAAAACACTGACATACGGCATATGTTCATGTTTGGCAAAAACATCGATTATTGCACGCAAAGTACCATCACCGCCTGCAACAATTATCCAGTCATATTTTTCCTGACAAATACGAGCTGCCAGACCTGCAACCTGCTCGAAAGACTTAATTTCAACAATTTCCAAACTTTTCGGATCAATAACCTGTTTCAATCTTTTTTTTACTTCATTTACTCTTGCCAACATACTTGCAAACAACTGCTTGCCAGAGTTCCGATTATAAACGATCATTACTTTTTGAAAAGCTGCAATGTCGACACGATTCGGCATATTCTAATCTCCTATTTCATCAATCCAGCAAATACAACTGGCCTTACTTCATCGATATAGCACAATCTACCCGATATTACCGGCAGATACGCGCTGTCAAAAAATCCACTTTTTACGGGCTAGATAATTCCAAATGACTACAATGCAGCTGGCCAATACTTTGGCAAACATCGGCTGCAATAACATCATTCCTACAAAAATATACATTAAAATCAAATTAAAAGCAAGCCCCATAATACTAACGGCAAAAACTAAAGAAAGTTCTTTACCCTTTTCATATCTGGCACCGCTGGTAAAAACCAAAATATTACCCAGGAAATAATGATACAGCGTTGCCAGACAGAACGCTGCAGCCGTCGCCAGCATATACTCCATACCTATCCCCTGGTTAAAGCCGTAAAAAAACGCCCACTCTACCAGCGCCGCCGTACCGCCGACAAACAAATATAAAATTATCTTGATCCATTCTTTGTCAGTATAATCGACGCCGAACAACGTTTTTTTAGACATAATTACTCCATCTTAAAGGCATTTCTCCAATTCAATTTTTCCATGCGAAACTTTTAGTGTTTTCTTATCACCATTATATTTATCAGATGTTATATCTTGCTTATCATTATATCCGCTATTAAAAACTCCCATCAATCCCAGCATAGTATCATAAACCATATCATTGGTAAAGTATTTTGTTTTATTATATTCTATATTTTCAACAATCTGATCATGTTCCTTTTTATATTGAGCTGACAACGCTATATAAACAGGAATTCTGTACATAGACGGTTCAAATTTATCAACAGTATGCCCAAACATATATGTTACTTCTTCCCCATGATCAGCAAAATACAACATCGCTTTGGGAATATTTTTATTAGAAAATAACACTTCGTATATCTGTGATATTATATAGTCATTATATAACACACTATTATTATAAGAATCAAGCTGAATTTGAACTTCTGACGTTTTCTGATGACTAAATTTAGAATATTCTTTCGGGAATCGATCATCATAATCTTGATGACTACCCATAAGATGTATAACTATCAATTTTTTCTCTTCATTTATTAGTATTTCTTTTTTTAAAGCATCTATTATTTTTTCATCGTAATTTGAAGAATTGATTTTTTTGACCAAGATATTGATTAACCCAGTATTTTCTATCCGAAATATCCGCAATAATCCCTGTCGGAAAATCATATTTCTGTTGATTGCTAATCCATGAAACTTTGTATCCATTCTTTTTGGCAGCTTCAACTATAGTTGTCGCCTTAGAAACATCAACATCATTATACTGACTTTTTTCTGTCAGTGCATAATTAAGCGCCCCTATAGTAGATGCCCAACAAGAAAATGGATTCTTCAGCAAAATCAAATTCCCATCTTTACTTGTACTTTTGGCCCAAGGTGTAGTATTAACACTATACCCATATGAACTCATATTGTCTCTGGTTAAAGATTCTCCTATTATCAATACATATGTCCCAGTATAACCAGCATTTATTGTGTAATCAAAATTTTCTTTTTTATTTAAAGCTATTGCCTTAAACTGCTCTTGTTTTTTTTAAATATATTTATAGTCAGCAAATGTTTTAGCAATATACAATCTATGACCATAATCATATATTCCTACAATCAATACTAAAATGATAAAAGAATATAGTATCTTTTCATTATATAATGCAGTTCTAGAAAAAACATACTTTCCCCCCATAAAAACTGCAGCCAGAAACACTGAAAATACGGCGAGACTACTTACATTAAGATATGATTTGCCAAATTCTAAAACTTCATTAATATTGGTATTAGAAATAGATATAAGAGTATTCCCAGAAATAATAGATTTGAACTTTAAAAAATATCCTACATTAACCACTATTCCAACAAAATAATATATAGGAATGATTTTAATCCAAATTTCAATTTATCATTATTTAGTCTTTTAACTAATAATATACACTCACCAAGCATAATGGTAAAACATATTTCCCTGATAATTAACTTTGGTTCAAAAACAAATACACCTGTTTCATTTGCTAAAAAAGGTGTAATAATTCCAGTTAACATAAGAGAAAATAAAAAAACAACATCACTGATTTTAGTCTTTTTATCATTCAATAAGCTAACAAATAATACTATTATCAACAAATCAAAAATACCAAAAATATCTAATACTATTTTATTATCATAAAAGCCAGCATTAGATATTTTTATGATAATAACAGATAAAAAACTTATAACTAAAATCGACAAACCAAAAATTTTACCGATTTTTGTATAATTCCAGTGATTATTTTTCATCAACAACCTCATCCCTTATGATATTGCAACAAGCTACTCCGTATAAAAGCCAATACATCATAGCATATGGCCGTGTTGTAATAAGTGTATCTACCATTCCATGTATTACCATCCCCAACACGCTAACAAGACCTGCTACAATCCATATAGATTGGCTAAAATCATTTTTTATGTTTTTAACTAATACATAAATTTGTGTAATTATCAATATAATAAACGAACTGCCACCTAAAATCCCTAAATTGACAAAGTAATGCAAAAAAATATTATGAGGAGAAGTCAAGCGTGGTTCTACTGCTAAGGGACTAATATAACCATTAATATATATATTGTTAAAGTTTCCAAAACCAACTCCAGTCCAGGGATAATCTTTTATCATGTTTATTGCAGATATCCATAAACGACTTCTTTCAGAATCGCTACTATGAATAAAATACTCTGGTTTTAAATAATAAATTAATAAACTTACAACTAACATAAATGAAAATATTTTCAGAAAAATTTTTATATATTTCCTTTTCTCACAAAAATTTCTTGTCAATAATATAACAGACATTATGCAAATCGAACCAATAAATCCTCCCATAGCTCCCCGACTACCGGATATAACGAGAGCAATAAATGCCAGCACACTACTAAGTAGCCCCAAAAGCAAAATTTTCTTTCTACTATAATATTCGTATAGACCAGCTAAAAGAAATGGTAAAATTAATATTAAATATCCACCAAGTTTGTTCGGATTTCCCAAAAAACTAGAATTTGGTCTCCATTTATCAAAGACAAAAAAACTATAAATATTATCAAAACTTAGTATTAGTGAAGCACAACAAAGGCCTATCCATATCGATTTAAAAAAAATTTCTTTTTCTAACAAACTGCAAAAATATATTCCTACAATAAAAAACATCATCATTCTTTGAATATATGCGAAAGTTTGATTATCACCATTATTAAAAATCGAAACTATAAACATACAAACCATCCAGATAATCATAGATATATAACTATATTTTACAAATCTATTGTCAATAAAGTTTCGAAACTCGATTTTTAAATTATATTTGAATTTATAAAACAAAAATATTACTAATGAAATTACAATAAAAACACTTGATAAGCCAATACACCCAAGTGGCAAAAAAAATGCAACAAATTCTCTACCCATTAATCTCTCATCTCCAATATTTCATGATATACCCAAGTTTAAAAAACATCTCACTTTCCAATACACATATAAAACATAATTTTTTATAACATCCATCCAAACATGCTCTTTTAAGGATACTCTAGCGGCCTTATGGAAATACTTGTATGTTTGTTTTTTTATTGAACTAGGGCTAGCCAAAGAACTATCCTCCCAGCAAGACTCTTTTTTTACATTTACCCAAAGTTGTGCCACAGGACAGCACTGCACCCAAGTATGCCAAGGTTTACTTGCACCAATATAGTGCAAAACAGTTATTTCATTTTCATCAATAACAACCTTACTTGGTTTATCAGCATTATCAATCATTTTAGAAAGACTGAACTCATAATTATATCTTTGTTTAACACTAATAAATTTTTTATCTAATATCATATTGAGCACATCCTGGTCTAAGAAAGGCCATACTTTCTCACATGCTTTTTCTATACATTTAGATGTTAAATCCGATTCATTCCAGTTATTTATATCAACAAATATAACGCCAGAATTAAAGGCCTTCTCAACATTTAACCTAATTTCTGAAGAATCTCCAGCTTGCTTTCCTATAACAATAGCAATTTTATCTAAAAGATCAATTTTCCAAAAGATATTTATTTTATCATCTAAAACACAAATGTCAGAGTCTAAATATAATACTTTATCTACAATTTTATATAATGCACCAAAAGCTATAAATCTAAAATATGCTGCTACTGAAATATGATCGTTACCATGCATATCCTCAGAAAATTTCTTGATAACATCAATATTAATAAAATAAATATTTATTAAAACAGAAAACTTTTCAGACGTCTGTTCTAATCTTGACAAATCTTCTTCCGATACACTATCAACAAAAATATGAAATTCAAACTCTTCCCCTTTATTTGTTAGTAAAATAGATGTCATTGTAACACCAATATATTTTATATAATGCGTATCTCCACATAACAATATATGTTTAACATTTGCATTTCTAATATTTTTCTGTTTTAAATTTATAACTTTATCTACATATCTACTCATCATTTTCCCTTCTTAATAAATATTTTATTTTAGCTATGCTATATTTAGCATACCAATAAAGCACTTCTTTTATATTTCCTTCTTTTTTCGCTAATCGTGCAGCCTTATGAATTTGCTTATAATGATTAGGTTCATAAAGTTTTATATCATTCCATTCAGACAAATGCATGATATCAATAAATGGCTTTACAGATAAAAAGCTATAGACTATCTTATTCCATGGCTTCACAGCACCTGTATAATGTAAAATCTTAACATTAGAAGGAATAGTAATCATGGACGGCCTATTTTCGGCATCAATAGAATACGATATACTATATTGATATTGATAATTATAATTGATAAAGATTACTTTATTTTCTAACGCTATATTCAATATATCCATATCAGGATAAACAAAATGTTTTTTCGAATTCAACAAGCGAAAAACTTCAGATGAAATATTATTCTTCTTCCAATTTTTGGTATTTATTAACATTCCACCAGAAACAAAATATTTCTCTACACCTATCCTTAGATTCTCATCCCGATGTGCAATTCCTTGTATCTCTACAACTAACGCACACTTATCATCCATTTCAAAATTCCATAATTCTTTTATATCTTTTAAAAAGCAAACATCTACATCAGTATAAAAAAATTTTTCAGTGTATTTCTCCATAAATTCTGGAATAATCAATCTATAATACGATGCATACGAAAATTCTCTTGGGTCATTATATACTTTTATAACATTATCATCTACTATATGGGCATAAATGTTACACTTATATTTTATCGCAGTTTTTCTCATTTTCTCCATATCATTTTTATAATAATTTGTTGAAAATATATGAAAACTATATTCCCCTAAACTATTTTCTAAAATAGACGTTAATACAATTCCTGCATAACACACATAATTTTCAGTAACAGTAAATGCAATATGCTTACTATTGTACACATTTCCATAAATAAATTCTTCACTTCTCACGACAAATTTATCTAAATCCAATGCTATATCCCCTTTAGTCATTATTTTTTAATAACTTAGTATATTCTTCAACTGTTTCTGGTATATAAACATTACCAGGATACTTTTTTTGTAAACGTTCAAAAAATTCGTTATTTTCCTGATAATCATCTCCAGAATATACCATTTTATATAAAAAAATAAGCTTTACATCGTCTGTTTTATTTTTAAAGGACATTAATAGCGAACACAACGCCGTTGAACTAACTGTCACCCAAATATTATTGTTAAATGTATAATTCTCTTCAAATACTTCCCATGGAACTCTGACATTTGCAGCCATTTTGCATTTACTTTGCAAATAATCGGCAGCAAAACTATCCCCACTACGCGGATGCAGTTTAACAATTATTTCTTTCTTATCAGATATACTATCCGCTAATATTCTAAAAAGCTCCATTTTTTTATCATATAAGCGACTCTCTTTTTGATGTTTTCTATAAGAATTATTTAAAATAATTTTCTTCATCCCTGAAAGATTTTTTAAATAGTCCGGCATAGGATCCCAGTTTTGGTCAAAAAAAACAACTTTATTATTATAATCCTCACCTTTATTTTCAAAATCAAATATTTCATTAATGATATTCCTAAATTCATTATCCTGCCAATCAATAGCAGGTAACTGCTTTAACTTCTCACCCATTGTCTCACTATAATAATTAGCCAGTTCAGGTTGATAAAGCCATATATTCTTTACTGGTATATCTTTAGTTATACTATTTCGCCAGTATGTAGAGGTACCATCTTCGATAAAATTGATTTCTGCTTGTGGATTTTCCTTTAAAATAAGCTCCATTACATCTTCAACCAGGTCTTTGGTAATAATACCAAAGACCTGGTCATAAATTTTAAAGTCGATACATTTATTGAAATATAATTTGTTATTTATCTTAAATTTCTTCCCCAGTAATTTCGAACCTACTTTATACCTTGCTTCCTTTACAGAATTCAAAAAAGCTTTAAAGCATCCAATTGTCTTGGTACTTTCTGTTTTATTACGAAAATATTTATGCAAACCATTGATATTCTCGTACTGATGCAGATAAACATTATCGAATATAGCGAATTTCCTTAATCGTTCGGCTAACTGTTGATTTCCTTCTTTATTATCGAAAAATAAAATATCTGCTTGTTTATCTTTCAATAAATGTATTTTGATATTTAACGCATTTAACAATTGATAATCAGTTAAGCAGATAAATAAAGTTTTCATCCCAAGCTCACTCCATTATTTAAATATTTGCATCCAAAAATCAGCTGAACGCAATCTTAAAAGCTGACGTTTAATGGATCTGTTTTTCCGTCGTTTATCAAACTGCGGCATTTGGGCATCTCTAAATTCAGTCTTTGACAAATATTCATAATATTTGTCGTTAAATCCATGGTAGATTTCATATTCCCACGGCTTATAGCCTCCGGCATAATGGAAAATAGCCGGCTTCAATTTAGCTTCAATAGCTTTCTTTCGCAAGTCAGGCTTAGTTAAGATTTTTGTAAACAAATTAAATACAGGCGGAATAACATCCCACTTCAAAGGAATTTCCTGCCAATTATACATAAAAAACTTATTTAACGCATCCTGGTCATGATTGGAAAATTGATTCTCGCTGGCCAATTTAATAATATCTGCCGCATAATTCCCCTCTCGCCATTTTTTCAGGTCCATCATCAGCACACCGGCATTAAAATACGGCGCATCAAAAGGAAGCCCGATCTGATTATGCTTTTGTTTTCTGATTCTACCTGATGCCATTATACCTAAATCACAAGTAGCCGCTACAGGTTTGCCCTGCATATCAATATTCCACATTTCAGCAATGTCGGCATAAACAAGAAGATCACAATCCAAATAAATTATCCGCTCAACAGACTCCGATAAAATATTAGCTATATCCAGTCTAAAATAGCTGGCCCTGCTCAGCTCCCCGCTGACATAACAATTAGCCAGATCGTTATTTTTGATTTTTACAAACTCAATATTACCTTGCAACTTCTGAACAGTTTTTAAAATTTTTAATCTGTTGTCTTCTTTTATCTCATCATCAATAAGAAAAAAAAATACTCTTTCAGGCGATTCTGCATTAAGCAATACTGACGTCATTGCAACTGCAGTATGCTGGGCATAATTATCATCTGAAGCAAAAACTATATTAATACAATTTTTCATAATTCCACCTTAATAATAAAATAATCGCTATTATTATTATAGCATATTATATCTTTCTCTTTACATAAATCCTATAAAAATCTATAATAACTATTGTATTATATTTTGCTTATCGAATATTATGATCCATCGATTATGGAGGCTTTATGGAAAAATATATTTTTTTAGGATTAATATTATATTTCACTTCGTACTTTTTCTATATTTACTTTTCACATGGGCTTGGTCATAAAGCCGCTTACTTACAATTACGACGTTTTCTACCTTGTGCAATATTAGCAGTATTACCTATATATTTAACTTTATCTCCTATTATTTCCAAACCATATCTTATTAGTATGGGAATAGGTCTCCTATGGATAGTTACCTATCCTTTATTATACTTTTTTACTTATAATAAAAGCTCTTCAGATTTTGGATTCCATTTTGACATTGTTTTTGGATTATATTTTATTGGATGGAGTATTTCTCTCAAATTATTACTAAACTATTTTGATTTTTTCCACACATTTACTATATTTATTTTATCTTTATTCGAAGTCACTATTTTCTCTATCATTTTATTTCAATGGATATATTATTCTATATATAGAACTTGCATAAATGATAATGCTATCATGCTAATCCGTGAAACAGACTTTAATGAAACAATTGAATTTTATAAATCTTTACCTTTATTAATACAAATAATTACTCCCTTCATCTTATCTGCTGCATTCTTTGAAATCTTTTTATGCAATATATCAATTATACAAATTAACACATTATCTATTTCTACTTTAGCTCTGTTAGTTATTATAACCATATTTTTAACATTTTATTTATGGAATACGAAAAAAGGTGTTTTTATACGTACTGGAATTATCGAACTTATTCTCGATGTTCAAAATTATATCAAAGAGACAAAACAATATAATACATATTTGCAACAAAGACTTTCTAATTTGGAAGTTATTACTCAAAACCTCCACTCAAATTCACCTTCAACCATTATAATTATTATTGGAGAGTCTGAATCGAAAGATTATATGAGCGCATTTTGTGATTATGAATATAATACTACTCCATGGTTAAAAGATAATAAAAACAAAAATAATTTTATTTTATTTACAAATGCATATGCTTGTAAAGACCAGACCGTTCCAGCTTTAGAACGCGCACTTACAGAAGCAAACCAATATAACACAAAGAAATTTTCTGAATCATGTTCAATAATTGATATTGCAAGATTTGCCGGTTACAAAACATACTGGTTCAGTAATCAAGGTAATATCGGAAGTGCCGAAACAGCCATTACATTGATCGCAAATACTGCTGATAAAGCAGTATGGACAAAACAAAATCTAAATCAATTTCAATACGACGAAACTTTACTGGATTATCTAAAAGAACTCGACCCTAACGAAAATAACTTTGTAGTATTACATTTTATTGGTAATCATTTCAATTTTATAAATCGTTATCCACCCAATTTTGCTACTTTTAGCCAGCCAGGAAAATATGACTTAATTCCCAATTATCTTGATTCTATTGCTTATACTGATTACGTACTAAAGAAAATCACTGAGTACGCTTCTAAAAAACTTAATTTACAAGCTTTATTATATTTTTCTGATCATGCTACAATTCCTGATAAACGCCGTTCCCCTAATTTTGATGGATTTGGTGTTGTAAGAATTCCAATGTTTACATATTTTTCCAATAACTACATTGAAACAAATAAAGAAATATATAATATCTTAAGGAAACATCAACATCATTATTTTACTAATGATCTGATTTACGAATTAGTTTGTGGTATACTTAATATTAAATCTAACCATTATGATGAAACTAACAGTTTAGCATCAGCAAAATATAAGTTTACAAAAGAAACTTTATTGACTGATCTTGGTAAAAAATCTATTAAAGATGATATTAGGACATAAAAAATAACGGGTTTCAGCCCGTTATTTTTTATGTCCTAATTCATACAACTTCCAATATTTCATAAGCGTATAAAATAAATGCTGTAAACTGGAATACATTCCCGCCCAGCCATCTAAAAACCCTAATTTTATGATATATGCTCTCAAAAATCCATACATACCGTGTCCAAATGCAGAACCTGCACTAGCCCGCTTGCCTTTACGATAACTATCTTTAGCCCAAATTGTAGTATACTGTCCAGCTTTATCTAACCATTGTTGCCAAGAATCATAAGTATAATGTTTTACAATCCCGTGTAATTTTATTTTTGGTAATTTGCAAACAGGTCTTTCATGAACTTTATTTTCCCAACAAATGTTTTTTCTCGGAAATATTCTTACTACTTCATCTGGAGCAAAAATACCATATCTATATTCAAATCCGAAAGCCTTAATTTTGCGCATAAAGCTATATTGTCTCAGTTCTTCACCATCTGCAATTTTTTTGACTTCCTGACATAATTCATCTGACATCCTTTCATCAGCATCCAGATATAAAATATAATCAGCATCTGTTTTATCCAAAGCGAAATTACGTTGTGCCGAAAAATCATTGTCCCACTGGCGAAAAAAAACTTTAGCCCCGCACTGTCTGGCAATTTCAACAGTCCTATCCGTACTGCCGGAATCAATAACTATTATTTCATCAACACTATTGCGCGCATTTTCAATAACAGCTTGAATATTTTTTTCTTCATTTTTACTCAAAATAACTGCCGCAATTTTTCGCATTATAAGCTCCATCTATCATTCAAGTTTAATATTATATTTCCACACTAAATTTCGCCTTAAATCTAATTTTTTTCATAACCAGCTAAACAGATTCTTATCGATTTTTATAAGCTTGAACCTATTATCATTACCAAGCCTGATAAAATGAAATATTTCCCGTGCCAATTTTCCATATAATTTATTTATGAAGATTATATCATTAAATCCGTTATTCACCAAGTCCACAATTAGCTTTTCTGTTACAAATACTATATCCTAAGTCCGTTTGAGGCCAAATTCACTTATGTCAGATAAATTTATTCTGTAATAATAGAATAAATTTTCTATGAACATTATTCTCGCTACGTAACAACCACCCACACTATACACAGGTTCGATATGGCAATCAACCACTTCTCCATAATATTAATCTTGCTTTTGCTTTTTTACATATTCAGTCACTCGCAGCATTTCAAAATACATAGCACACTCGAAAAGTTCTTCGTCAATCTCGCCATGAAAAATACTGCAATTATAATGTTCACTTATATCAACTAAAACTATAAATAGAACTAAAAATATTAAATCCCACATTGGTATTTTTACGTTTTTTAAAAACCGTAAAAATCTGCCGCGCCAGAATAAAAACAGCAATAAAGCTACCAATATCCCAATTAGTGGATGAGCAATATCTCCCCAAACCCCCAATTCTCTCCATTTCGGCATGGTTCCATCAGACTGCATTAAAAGCGCACGCCCCCAACTTAATTCACGTCCAAACACCAATATATAAAACAACATTCCTGCCTGCCAAATATATTTATCCATTGAAACACGTGTTTTCTTCATGGCCTGCCAACATAAATAAATCCCAACAGCTAGCAAAACTAACTGAAAATTTTCAATAGGCCCGTTTTCACGAGCTGCATTTTGCGGCAAAAACTCTTTAACAATAAATACAAAAGGGATATAAATAATCAGCAACCATAGATGCGGATAAAATCTTTTGTCAAACACTCTATTCCTTCTTCCTTAAAATTAGTACCTGATTAGATATTATAACATCTTTATTCTGCTTTAATCTATAGTAATTGAATCAATATCATTTCAACTGCCAGATAAAGATTATTGGATATCATTTCCTTTTAAAACTCTCCACGCAGTTAATTGACGGGCAGCTTTTATTTTATTTGTCAAAGCATTTGGTATCTCGCTGTTTATTTTATATATTTTTTCAGTATCTGTCCATAAACGATGATTGAAAACAATACCATTATAATCAAACAAACTGGGCCAAATACTGCTGTAAGTGTCACCCTTTTGGCCTACCATTTCTGCCAGAGTGGATATGATCTGCAAATGACAGCCAACTTTATTATCCGCTAGTAAATCTTTATCTACATTCTTGCCATAAAAGATACAGGGAACTGCCGATAAAGTCTTTAAATCTACCTCTTTAGCAAAGTCAAACCGTTCAGCATGGTCACCTGTTATTACGAACAGCGTATCCGGTTTATCTGCTTCAACTTTTTCAATAAAATTGCCCATACTTTGATCAGCATACCAGATATGTCCCATTTCATTTAAAGTTTCTTCATCAGAACCCAAACTATCCGGCAATTTTTGTTTTATTTCTTCTTTAGGAAAGCCTTTGGCTACAACGTCTATATTATAAGGCGGATGATTACTTGTCGTTAAAATAATATGGAATGTTCTTTCATCTTTTTCTCCAGCTATATATTTTTCTACATATTTGAACAATATTTCATCAGGGCATCCCCATGAATTTCCGCCTTCATACTGAAAATCGCCTGCACAATGAAACTCATCAAAATTTTGGGATAAAGTAAACTGTTTGATATCCTGCCAAGCTTCAAACCCGCCATACCAAAAAACTGTTCTATATCCTAAAGCTTTCATAACACTACCGATTCCTGTGCCATATTTTGTTTTATAACTTTCCGGCTGGCTGTTAGGATAAATTCCAGCATCTGCCAGTCCAGTCACGAAACCATTGATCGTAGGCATCGTTCCCGTCCCCTGAGCTAACATAAAATTGGTTTTAAAACAGTTAGGCGAATTGAGCAAATTTTGTTCCTTTGTTACTAATCCCAAATCTTTATATTCTGGTAAAAATGGCCATAAAGCATGGCTTTCGCCGATTATAAGCACCACATTCCCCGGCGGCTGCTGCAATTTTGGAACAGCAACAACTTTTTTGAAGGCTTCATCAATATTACCGGCTGAAGGATTCCCTCCTAATAATTCTATTTTTTGCCGAAGTGCATCCGCACTAATTTCTACATTATTAATTTTTTTAATTTTCCCAGCAATACTTTTAACTCTGTATAATGACTGTCCGTCATCCAATATAGCTTCATTAAGTAAATTGGATTTAAGCCGTTCGGCATTTTCCCAATTTACTGATTTGGCATAACTAAATGCCCCCCCATAACGAACAAATATCCAAAATATTGTCAAAAATATTATTATACCAAAACTATATAACCATCTTTTATTTTTGCTGATAAACTTGATCTTATATGTTCTTGTATCTAAAAATTTACATAATATCCATGCTAAAATAATCCCGCATATAATTGCTGCCGGCAAACGCCATAACAGCTGATATTCATTAACAGCAGTATCTATGATAGCACTGATATCATCATACATACCATTAATAAGCATGATATTGAATCCTGAATTAAAAATTTTATAATAAGGCACTCTTGCAAAAAATAAAACCGTAAATAACACTACTGATAATGAAGAAATTACTTTTCTCAACAAATCAGACGGCCATTTTGTAAATAACAGCTGCGGCAGCGTTGCAAAAACAGCTGATATCAATACTATTATCCCTGTGGTTTTAAGGCTCAACCTCAATCCATACCACAAACAGAGTATAACTTCCCTATAACTGCCATCTTCAAGCTGATAACTATATATGCTGATAAAAACAATTCTAAACAACGTAAATAAAATTGTAAAAAACAAAAACAGCTTTAATTCCTGCTGTAAATTTCTAAAGAACAAACTGAATTTTTCCAACTCGAACCAACTCTCTTAATAATAAACCAGAAAAAGCGGATATCATATCCGCTTTTTTATTATTTATTCAACATTGTATCAGCTGCTGCCACAACCTGCTCTACCGTCATCCTGGACATACACTGCAGATCATCGCAGCTGTGCTTCATTCCGTCTGCACATCCCTGACAAGGCGGTTGTGCCGTAACTATTACAGCATCCTTTGTATAAGGACCATAAAGCTTTGGATTTGACGGTCCATACATAGCAACGATAGGCACCTTCTGGCTGATAGCCACATGCATAGGACCGCTGTCATTAGTAATAATCAAACAACAACGGCGCATTGCAGCGGCCAGCCCGCCAATAGCAAAATGTCCTGTAGCAATAATCGGCCGCGTTTGCATATAACCTGTTGCTTTCGCAACCATCTCTTCATCCATTGGCCCGCCAAAAAATACTGTTTTATATCCCTTGGCCGCAAAAATATCTGCAACCTCAGCAAAACGTTCCGGCGGCCAGCGTTTAGTCGGTACGGCGCTGCCAATATTAAAGCCAATCAGTTTATCCTGATCAGTAATATTTTGTTCCTGCCAGAAAAGCTCTGCTTCTAAAAAATGTTCTTCCCCCGGAAAAATTTCCAGACCGTTATTACTCAGATCCTGCACACCTAACTGCTGCAATACATCAAGATACATATCAGCAGCATGCATAGACCTATCCAGCGGCGTAAAAACATCCCAAAACCACTTAAATATTTTATGCGTCGTACCTGTACGCAGTTTAACACTTGTCATCGCATCAATAAAAGAACAGCGCTCGTTAGGATGCAAATTAATGAGCACATCAAAATCAAGTTTGCTTAAATGCCTGGAACAGGCCCATAGAGACAAAATACTGTTGTCACGTCCTTTTTTATCTATCGTGACAACTTCATCAAGGTACGGATTAAAAAGCACCACATCTTTTAGTTTTTCATCTACCAGCATAGTAATATGTGCATCAGGTGCAGCTTTACGCAGAGCATGGATAAAAGGCGTCGTTAAAGTCAAATCACCCAAGTGCATTAAAAACGTTACCAGTATCTTCTTGCCATTGAGTTCAACCATTACAGCCTCCTGCTTTTCTCGATATAAACCGCATATACCATCTCAGGTGTGATGTCATACATACAATGCCAGTCGTCACATTCTTTTTTTAAACAACCGGCACATGCAGCCGTACTCAAAATAACCGTCGCGTCATCAGAGCCATACGGGCCGGTCCGATCAGCTTTAGTCGGTCCATACATAGCAATCAAAGGTTTCTTCAACGCTGCTGCAAAATGCAGCGGCCCTGTATCCGCGCTGATAAAAAGCTTACAGCCTTTAATAAGCGCTGCTAATTCGCGCAGACTGGTCTGTCCGATCAAATTTATAAGCTGCATAGGTTTTCCAGCCAACTCCGTAATTTTTTCTCCTTTAGCAATATCATCAGGTCCACCTGCCAAAACAACACTGCAGCCATCAGCAATGATCATTTTGATCAAACTGGCATAATGCTCTGCCGGCCACTCTTTTGTTTTCCACCTTGCCCCGGGAACAACAACTATATATTCACCCTGCAGCTCATTTTTTTGTAATTTTTCCTGCACAGAAACAGTCTCTTTGGACAAATCAGGCAACGGGAAAACAATTTGCTCTGCCGAAGCGCCTAAATAACGTGCCACATCAAGATAACGCTCAATAACATGGTCATTACTGTGACTGCCGCAAATCGCTTTACTGACCAACCCGCTGCTTTCACGCATTTCACAATATCCAATGCGATCAGAACAACCGCTGATAGCTGCAAGCACCGCACTTTTAAACAACCCCTGCATATCTATTACCAGATCAAATTTTTTAGAATGCAATAATCGGCGCATTTCCTGGAAATACGCCAATTTAGCCAGTAAATTCATTTTATTGAACTTTACCTTATCAAAATAAATTATCTCATCAATAACAGGCGGATCAGGTACAAAACCGGCAAACTGCGGATGCACCAGCCATGTTATTTTCGCTTTGGGAAAACGCTGCCGCAAAGCTGCCGCAAAAGGCAACGTGTGCAAAATATCACCCAATGAACTCATTTTGATCAGTAAAATATTTTTATATTCCATGTATGCCTCTAATAACACTTATTTAAGGAATTATCAGCTTGATAAAGTCCAATAAATTTCCCTTTTCAAACAAATACCCTTTGATCCCGGCGGCCTCTGCCGCTTCTACATCACGTCTCTTATCACCAATCAGAAAAGATTTATCCTGATCGATATCATATTCTGCCATAGCCTGTAAAATAAGTCCCGGTTTCGGTTTGCGGCACTCGCAGTCAACAGCATACTCAGCAACGCTGCCAGACGGTAGATGCGGACAATAATAAAACTTTTCTATCTTCCCGCCGCTGTTAAAAACAATATCTGACATATACTGATGTAGTTTTTCCATTTCAGCGACCGTATAATAACCTCGTGCTATCCCGCTTTGATTAGTCACGACAAAAACAAGGTACCCGGACTGTGTTAAATAGGTTATTGCCTCCAGCGCGCCTTCTATCCACTCCAGTTCATCGATCTTATATAAATAAGCTTTATCGATATTCAGCACACCGTCGCGGTCAAAAAAGACTGCCTTATGCGCCATGAGTATAATAACCGCCGCTCTTGTCCAGGATAGCGCAGTATTCAGCAACAGCTTCATTCACGTCAGTAAAACCTCCGTCATACCCTGCCGCCAAAAGATTCGTCGCATCTGCCTGAGTATAGCTCTGATATTTACCCTTTAATACTTCTGGGAACGGCACATATTCCAATTCGCCGCTGCCAAAATGTTTCAGTACACCTTGGGCCAAAGTATTAAAAGTATGGGCATGCCCTGTTCCGCAGTTAAAGACCCCGCTGATTTCAGGATGATCCCAGAAGAAGAAATTAACTTTAACAACGTCTTTTACATAAATAAAATCTCTTGTCTGTTCACCGGCACCATAATCTCCGTAAGCATCAAATAATTTAACCTTTTTCTCTGCCAGCCATTGATTATACATCTGGAAAACCATAGATGCCATTTTACCCTTATGATTTTCCTGCGGACCATAAACATTGAAATAGCGCAGGCCGACTAACTGACTGTTGGTCTTGCCAAAATAACGACGGGCATAATTATCAAAAAACAATTTGGAAAACGCATAAACATTTAAAGCTTCCTCACAGGCAGGCTCTTCACGAAATCCGTTTGTACCGCTGCCGTAAGTAGAAGCCGACGACGCATAAATCATCTGTATCTTACGGTCAACTGCAAAATGCATCAGATTTTTCGTATATTCAAAGTTATTCTGCATCATATATTTGCCATTATATTCCATCGTATCAGAGCAGGCGCCTTCGTGGAAAATAACATCAACATTCTCATGAGCAAATTTACCAGCCTTTAAAGCCTCAGAAAAATCCATTTTATCCATATAATCCATGACCTTCAGTCCCTGGATGTTTTTAAATTTGACCATATTAGTCAGATTATCCACAACTAAAATATCATCGCGTCCGCGATCATTTAAGCCTTTAACGATATTACTGCCGATAAAACCTGCACCGCCGGTTACAATAATCATAGTTTGCCCTCCTTCACAAATTGAGCTATCTGCTCCACAATACCAGTCGTCGAATAGCCATCTTCAAAATCAATGATCCTGACTTCGCCTGCATATTCCCTTCCGGCAACTTCCTCAGGTTTATAATCACCGCCCTTGACTAAAATATCAGGACGTATTTTTTCAATCAATTCCGTCGGTGTGTCCTGTTCAAACAATACCACTGCGTCAACACAAGCCAGTGCCGCTAAAACGCGCGCACGGTCAAGCTCATGTACTAAAGGTCTGACATCACCTTTCAGTTTCCGTACCGAAGTATCAGAATTCAACCCAACGACTAAATGCCTGCCAAGCCTGGCCGCTTTTTCCAAATAGCTGACATGCCCTACATGCAGAATGTCAAAACACCCATTGGTAAAAACTATTTTTTCCCCGCAGGATCTCCAGGTTTTAGCCAAAGATTCTATCTCAGACCAGCTCAAAGTTCTATAACCGCGGCCCTGTTTACGCTCTTCCGTCAGCATATCCTTTAACAGTTCCTCCCGATGCACAGGATACGTACCAACTTTTGCTACAACTATACCTGCAGCACGATTAGCCATAAATACTGCATCCTGTAAGGCAAGCTTCCCTGCAGCGCCTGCCAAAAGCGTTGCCGCTACGGTGTCACCGGCACCTGAAACATCGAATACCTCTTGTGCCGTAGCCGGGTCATTAATCACCAGGCCATCCAAACCGGCTAAAGTCATCCCCCGCTCACTGCGGGTGACTACAACATTTTTGATTTCATATTTTTCCCGGGCATTTTGGGCCAGACGCAGAACCTCTTCATCCTCATTAGGAACAAATTCTCCAGCCGCCTCGCACATCTCCTTTAAATTTGGAGTAATGAAATCACAGCCCCGATATTTATTCCAGTCAGCCCCCTTAGGGTCAATAAGCACCGGCACCTGATACTGATGCGCAGCCGCGATCACCCACTGCACAAAATTATCCGAACAGACACCTTTGGCATAATCAGAAACAATCACACCGTCCAATCCGGCTTCCAGTAAATTCTGGAGCCATAATGATAAGGCCTCTGTTTCTTCCGGAAACAAATCTCCTGTTTCTTCAAAATCCAGGCGCAGCATCTGCTGCTGCGCTCCCAAGATACGCATCTTCGTGATCGTTTCACGCTGCTGCGACTTGATCAAACCACTGTAATCGATACCTTTTTCGGCCATCATCGCTTCCAGTACTTCTCTGTTGTTATCGGCCCCGGTAACGCCACCCATAAAAACCCTGCATTCTAAATGTGCCAGGTTTGCAGCTACATTTGCGGCGCCTCCCAAAACAGACTTTATGCGTTTGACCTTATTAACAGGCACAGGAGCCTCCGGAGAAATGCGCTTGACCTCACCATAAAAATAACGGTCGAGCATAACGTCCCCAATCACAGCAATTTTTAAATTCTGGATATGTTCAGCTAAAAAAGCAGTACATGACAAATTCGTCACTTTATTCACCATCCACCAATTCGCACAGAATATGGCCAATCAAAATATGTATTTCCTGCGCTCGAGCCGTAACCGGGCAGGGAACAGCCATGCAGATATCACAGACCTCTGCCATCTTGCCGCCCCCCTGAGCCGTCATCCCGATGCACTGTATCCCTTTAGCTTTGGCAACATCAATAGCCGCCAACACATTTTTACTGTTACCCGAAGTTGATAATCCGACCAAAACATCACCGGTATTTCCTAAGGCCTGCACCTGTCTTGCAAAAACAGTATCATAGCCATAGTCGTTAGCTACCGCGGTCAAAATAGAAGTATCTACAGTCAAAGCTATAGCCGGCAGACCGTTGCGCTCCTTTTGAAAGCGTCCTACGAATTCAGCCGCTAAATGCTGACTGTCGGCGGCACTGCCGCCGTTGCCGCAAAACAAAACCTTCTTGCCGTTTTGCAAGGCCTGTCGAATAATTTCCGCACTGGCTGCAACCTGCTCTAAAATTCTGCTTTCTGCAACCTGCTGTGCCAAAGTAATATGTTCAGCAAAACGCTGTTTAATGGTTTCCATAGTTCACCTGCTTTACCAATTAAGGAAGTTATAACGGACTCTGAAAGTATTGCCATGATCTTTTCTGTGATCCTGCTCATATTCAAATTCAATGGCCCAGCAGCAGAACCTGTGCGTCCATCTGTAATTTGTTTCATAATTACTATGCTTGCCCAAATCATAACGGTTGACAATCGTAAAAGTATTTTTATCATCAAGTTTAAAGCTCAGTCCGTTACGAAGCTCCCTGCCCATATCAGGCTGTCCGTAATCATAGAGATTGCTTGTTCTGTCCTCACGGTAATAGCCGACCCAGGTATCCCATTTCGGAGCCAGCTTTTGGCCTAAAGTTGCATAATACATCATTGTGGACTGCGTTTCGTCAGTATAACTTTCTGTTACCCATTTTTTACCTACAGTCAGGTCAAGGAAAGTATTTTTACTGTTGAACAGATAAATCCGGTCATGATTCAAATAAGCAGCATACTCTGTATGCCAGCTTTTGATACTGCTCTTTTCGTTACGCCATAAACCATGAGTAATATACGCACTGTATGTCAACGGCAAATTATCGATCAAACGATGGTTTTTATAATATAAGCCGATATCTCTTTCTTTGCGGATCCATTCGTCATCTTCTTCATCCCAGCCGTCCTGAAACTTTATATTAAAGTTACGCTCATCGTGATTGATGCCGTACATGGGTTTATAACCGGCCTTAGAATAATAAGCCAGATCGGCATAAAAATCTGTTTTCGGACCTAAATTATAATCGACCTGCAGTTTAGCATACATTCCATTATCGCTGCCGTCATACCCGATACGCGGCATTATTCTATTTTCACTCTCACCATCTAATCTATTGACCCATAAATCACGCGAGTAGATATGCTTGCCTTTGGCATAAACCTTAACATCTCTGGCGACCATTTTTTCTTTGGGATAAATCTCAAAAGTTTTTGCCGTTATCAGCAGACAAGGATCATGCTCCACAGCCGGACAGCGTGTTGTCTGTCCGCCCTCGTCCACAACTATTTTATCCGGATAAATCGTTGCATGCGGTGCTTTAAAATAGTCTTTGGCACCTTTGCCGTCAATTTGTTTGATCTCACCAGTCTTGGAATTAAAATTATAATGGACCCATTCCCCATTCATGGTAGTATCCGGCTCCTGCAGTGTTCCGCCCTGCTTAAGCCAGACATCCCCGGTCTTCATATTGCCTTCGGCCCTGGTAGTCAGAATAGTTTCATCCCCCTGCACTATCTTGACATTACCTTCAGCAAAAAAGTCTCCGCTGCCCTGGTCATATGTAGCACTGTCACTCCATAAGGTTATCGGCATCGGCTCAGCAGACTCCGCCTGTTTCTTCTTCTTGCTCTTATCTTTAATTACACCAGCTTCCCGCTCCTGCTTCTGTTCCTGAAAATCAGGCGCAGCATAACGCGAATCACCGGTAACATAGTCGTCGGCAAAAGCTGCCTGTGATACTGCTAAACTCATTAAGCAAGCAGTTGCTAAGACTTTCTTCTTCATGCTTTCTCTCCTCAGTCAAATTTATCATTTATAAAAAAGCATACAAATATCCACTACATATTATATCACAATTTTAAATAAAAAACCCGCCACTAAGGCGGGTTTTACTGATAATTCAAATTTTATTTTCCCTGATAAACCATACCCTGGATAGTAGTATCTTCCATAGTCTGTACATAAGTAGTAGAACCAACGGGAATGACTACTGCTTTACCGGTAACAAAGGCACCGCCTAAAGCACCGATAGGCCCTAAAACGATCATACCGCCGATTGCCGCTCCTGCTGCGCCGGCTGCAGTCTTAGCCTCCTGTTTAGCCAGATCGCCGATATAGACCGGAACCTTAGTTCCGTCAAGAGCATAAACATGAGTAAAATCTACGTCAATACGGGCATCACGGCCAAAGCTGCGCGGCTGTACAACCTTTTTGATAGTACCTTCTCCTAACGCACCTTTAGGAAGTACCAGCACATCATTCACATAAACATTGTCAGCAATTTTAAAATGCACAGGTTCACCGGCTTTGTCTTCTCTGCTGCTCAGTTCCTCAGTAAATTCTACTTTAATCACAGAATCCTTAGGTAAAGTAACGCTTTCAACAGAAATCACACCATCGGTAAAAGCGATATTCGCCAAAGCTTCCAATCTGGAAGAAAGAGAGCCTTCATCAATTTTGCCGTTAAGCATCATTTCTACTGCCTCGATACGGGTCTTGGCAGGACCACCGGACATACTTTCATTAAACTGCCATTCAATAGCGTTGAGTTTAGTTAAAAACCCGGCTTCATTACTGGCAGGACTGCCTTTAAGGTAATCATACAGGTTATCAATACGATCTAAAATAGCGTCGCTGGTAACAGTACCATAAACATCATCTTCCAAACTATCCATACGGCCGACCAATGCACCTGCCTGCTCAGTACCATATAACATCTTTTCCATCGCGGAAATTTTATCAGTAGCAGACATTTGTGTCACTGCTGCCGCAGCCGGTACAGCGCCGCCCAAATCATCAGCATTCATGGCAAAACCAGGCGCAACTGATGTTACACAGAAAACCAAAGTCAAAAGCAAAGTAAGGAGTCGTCTTTTCATTACAATACCTCCGTTATTTATTATTTTTATGAAGCTATTATACCATATAAAGTGCGTAAAAAAAATAGGCGACCACAAGATAATGTGGTCACGCCTTTATTTTTTATAATTATTTAACACTTCTGTCACAGATTCAGTTATTTCATCCATTTTCGCAAACCTTCTTCTATGCTGAGCCCGTTTAGAAGGCTTCAGCTCTTCCATGGATTTGCGGTATTCTTCTATCGGCATTTCAAAAAAACGCTGATCTTTACATACCTGTCCTTCACATTCCTGCCAGAAATCATCCAGCGAAGTTTTTAATTTGCGGTCCCTGCGTACATGATTCATCGCATAATACCCGGCATTGGAAACGGCATATAAATGCTTACATCCCAATCCTGCCGCCACATTCCTGATACCATAGAAAATCAGATTTTTGGTACGGTAACCAAAAAAAGCTTTAGTCAGGCCTTTTATGATCTCACTGCCGTTAGGAGTTCCCTGCAACGCGCCTATCCACAGTGACAGTTCATTATCTTCCGGCGACGGCGCCAACCAAAACATGATCTGATACAGTTCGTCTGCACCCAATGAAAGCACCAGCGAAAGGCAGCCTTCCTTACGCTGACCTCCATGAAACCACAGTTCCATTACCACCGGCTGTTCTTCATATACATCTTCCCACAACCTGATACGTTCGCCATTAACATATAATTTTGCTATAGCTTCATCGTTAAATATATTTTCCATATATTCAATATGATTCTTTACTATGGCAATACGCTCATCCCAGGTAGAATCTTTATAAAAAAACGCACGGGTAGTTTGTTCCACAAATGAAGTAGTATGTTCCAGCATCGCTTGACGCTGCGGAGTTGCTTTAAAAAAATCCAGTAAATCGTTAATCTGTCCTTTATGTAAATGACAACGCGTCATAAAAACGATGTAACGTTTCCACTCTTTCAAAATATGTGTTTTATACAAATCTTTGCCAATATACTTTAAAGTCTGTGTATCCATTTCTACCTCGTCAACAATATTATTGTTCATATTATACCACAATTGCCATTAAGCTTCTATGGATAATTACAGATAAAAAAACGACCGCCAAAGCGGTCGTTTTTACAGCTCTTAAATTTTAGAAAGTAAAGGTCACGTCAGTCCACAGTCTTTTATCTTTCAAGCTGCTGCCTTCACTGGTAACAGTTTTGGCTTTGGTATCATAATAGGCCAAAGTAGCAACGATGTTTTTAGCAACAGCATAGTTTGCACCTACTGCATAACCTTTAAAGCCTGTATTCCAGAAAGTATTGGCATCGGTAGTATGTTCCCAATAAGTACCTTCGCCCTGATCATAGTAACGGGCAAAAATACCATAAGAACCGGCATCAGATGCCTGAGCGCCTTTATAATTCAAACCAACGGTCCAGCCGTCGTCGTCAGAATTTCTTTCACCGTCCCAGTTAGAATTGAGGTACATACCGGAAAGTGTCAGATCATTATTAAAGTTATATGCTGCACCAACATGCCAGATCCCGTCATCCTTACCAGAATCTCTGCCCATAACATCCTGGAACTTCACATAACCGGCAGCCAGGTTCAGCGAATCGCCAAGATTACCGGAAACCTCACCGCCGTAATATCTGTTAGCGATTGTTTTAGTTGCAATAACATTATTGACATCGAAATCAGTATCGTCGGAAGCCTTACCCATATAAGCTTTAACTTTAATACGGTCGCCATAGGTAGCAACCAGGCCGTCAGCCTGGGCATCCATAATATTGCCGTCTGCCAGGAAGGCATCGATACGGCCTGCCTGCAAGCCAACGCCACCAACGCGGCCATTGACATAAGCACGTTTAAAATCTGTACCCTCATCACCCTGATCATTGCTGAAGTCCTGAATATTCTGGATCATAGCCGTGTAAGTCCAGTCATCATTGATCTGACCATTCAGCCACAAACGGCTACGCAAGTCAGAATCATATTTGCTGCCCTGATTAGCTTTTGCTTTTTGGTCAACGTAGCGGGCACGAATTTCACCAGTGATTTTTACATTATCTGATTTCTTTTCAAGACCAGCAACACGCACGCCTAAAGAATCAAGCTCATCGGCAAATTCAGCTGCCAGACGATCTACATTAGCGCCTTTAGCCATAGCTTTGGCTACGATCTGTGCCATTTCATAACGGGTCATCAAACGATCGCCGCCGAAAGTTCCATTAGGATAACCGTCAATAATACCTTCTGCCGCCAGTTTATTGACAGCGTCATAAGCCCAGCTGTTTGCCGGCACATCAGAAAACGGATTAGATGCGTAAGCCGAAGCAGTTACGCCTAAAGCCATCGCCATACCTAAAACTACAGATTTGTTCATTTTCTATTCCTCCTCAGGAAAGATATTTTCTGCAGTCCGTAAATTCCAGACAGAAATCAACAACATTTCGGACAAGTCACCTTGTTACCTCTTCCGTCTGCTGCCGCCTGCTCCTGAAATCTATCGGCTACGTCACCTATCTTAACCCCCGTCAACCCCAGATGCAAATTAGCTTAATTGCAAAAAAGTTTAACTTTAAACAAGTTAATGGAATAAAAAAATTTAAGAAAGCTTTATTGAAACAAATTCAGCCAGCAGATCATCTTCAACCAATTTCAGCATAAAATAAAAGAAAGCGGACGCATACGCGTCCGCTTAAGTCTCTAAGTTAATCTTAGAAAGTAACGATCAATTGAGACCACAAGGTTTTCATTTTGTCGTCAGAATAGGTTTGTTTCAGATCATAGTATTCGATACCGGCGATCATGTTTTTAGCAACAGTATAGTAACCAGCTACGCTGTAACCTTTGAAGCCTTCGCCGGAATAGGTCGGGCCATATTCACCGTTCATGGTGTGTTGGATAGCAGTGCCTGCAGCTTGTTGATAGTATTTAGCAACGAAGCCCAGTGAACCCGGTTTGGAAGCTTTAGCGCCGCCCAAAGTACCGGTAACTACAAAGCCGTCTTTATCTCCTTCAAGATCTTCAACATCAGATCTCAAGTACATAACGCCCAAGGATGCTTTGTCGCTGAAGTTATATGTTGCGCCAACGTTCCAGATGCTGTCGTCGTCGCTGGTGATAGGAGTAGCATCACCTTCAAATTTAGTCCAGCCGGCTTCTGCATTTAAAGCGCCGATTTTACCATTAACGCGTGCGCCATAAATTTTATCGAAGCCCCAGTTTTTGAAAGAGTTGGTCGGTTTGCCATAGAAGGCTTCCAATTTCACTTCTTTACCGAAAGTCAGGTTTACACCATCATAACGGGTATCATAGATATTACCGTCTGCAAGGTTCAGGTTCTGACGACCTGCAGAAACGCCTACAGCACCGATTTTACCTACAACGTAAGCACGTTGGAATTCAGTGCCTTCATTGCCGATATCATCTGCTAAATTCTCGTCATTTTGCAGCATGCCAACATATTTCCAGTCGTCATTGATTTGACCGTTGATGGAAATACGGGAACGCAGTTTGGAACGATAACCGTCGATATCGCCGGAATAATCAGTGTAGTCATAACGTACCTGACCAGTGATTCTAACGTTATCAGATTTTTTCTCCAAAGCTGCAACGCGTACGCCAAGGCTGTCCAGCTCGTCAGCAAATTCAGCTGCCAAACGGTCTACGTTAGCGCCTTTTGCCATTGCTTTTGCTACGATTTGAGCCATTTCGTAACGGGTCATCAGGCGATCGCCACCAAAAGTGCCGTTGCCATAACCGTCAACGATACCAGCTGAAGCCAGTTTGTTTACGGAGTCATACGCCCAATGGCCTGCCGGCACATCGGAGAAGGGGTTTGCAGCATAGGCAGAAGCAGTTACGCCCAATGCCATTGCCATTGCAAGTACTAAAGATTTTTTCATGTTTCTTTCCTCCTCGGAAATTTATTAAGCCAAGTTTTTCAGCTCATAACAATTTCCTAAGGAATGCGCCATACGAGTTACCTAGTTTCCTCTACGGCCATCCGCTTTTCAATTATTATAAACTTTAAAAACTATAAGCTTTAGTTTATTTTAGCATGCGTTTCTAGTTTTTGCAATACTATTTTATATTTATTTAATTTAACTTAAAATCAGTAAATTCCACTTTTCTTTTGCTTTTGATAATAATAAATCGCCTATATTTTAAAATCCATTTTTTCCGCTTTATGTATTCTCTTGAAAAAAATTTTCTTACTTGTTCCAAAGTATACAAAAACGGCCGCATATGCGGCCGTTTTTAGTTCAGATTACTTAATTAACTGCAAAAATCTGTCTTAGAAAGTGATCGTCAGATCAGTCCACATGATTTTGTCTTTATCACTGGTATCAAATTTAGATTTAGTATCATAGTAAGCAGCAGTTAAAACCATATTTTTAGCAACAGTATAATTTGCACCTACACCATAACCTTTAAAACCTTGTCCGTCAAAGGTATTAGCATCAGTAGTATGAGCAATATAGGTTTGTCCGCCTAAATCATAATAGTTGGCAAACAGGCCCCAGGAACCTTTTTTAGCTGCTTCCGCACCCTTGAAGGTCAACCCTACAGTCCAGCCGTCATCATCAAGGCCGTCAAGATCAACATCATGATAGCTCATATCGCCTTTAAGGTACATGGCATTCAAAGCAAAATCGCCAAACTCAGTACCGGCACCTACGAACCAGATTGCATTATCAAGTTTACTGTTTTTAGCTAAAATGTCTTTAAAGTTATAGTAACCTGCAGACGCGTTGAATTTACCGAAATCAGCAACTACAGCGCCGCCTGCATAGCTGCCGCCGGTAGTTCCGGAAACGCCCAGCTTATCGAGATCGTCAGTTGCCTTACCAGCGGCACCAATGATCTTGATTTTATCGCCGTAAGAAACTTCCACGCCATCAGCACGATTATCATAGATATTACCGTCAGCAAAGAATGCATTGTAACGGCCGGCAGTTACATCCATACCGCCGAGTCGGCCTTCCAGATAGGCACGTTGGAAATCAGTGCTTTCGTCACCGGAATCAGTAGACAGATCCTGCGTGTTCTGCAGCATACCGGTATATTTCCAGCCGTCATTGATCTGACCTGTGATCCAGATACGGGAACGCAAAGTGCTTTCATAATCGTTGGAAATGCTGCCTTTACCTTCATGGTTAGCATACAAAGCACGGAACTCACCTGTAATTTTAACATTATCAGATTTTTTCTCCAAAGCTGCAACACGTACGCCAAGACTGTCCAGTTCGTCAGCAAATTCAGCTGCCAAACGATCTACGTTAGCGCCTTTTGCCATTGCTTTTGCTACGATTTGTGCCATTTCATAACGGGTCATCAGGCGATCGCCACCAAAAGTGCCGTTGCCATAACCGTCAACGATACCAGCTGCCGCCAGCTTGTTTACGGAATCATACGCCCAATGGCCTGCCGGCACATCGGAGAAGGGATTTGCAGCATAGGCAGAAGCAGTTACGCCCAATGCCATTGCCATTGCAAGTACTAAAGATTTTTTCATGTTTCTTTCCTCCTCGGAAATTTATTAAGCTTATAAAGACTTTGCGCTCAAATAAATAATTCCGAATCTCCTTTAGTGCGAGTTGCCTTGTTTCCTCTACTTACAGAAATCCATTTCATTATTTTTTTGATCTAAAAGTATAAGCTTTTATATATTCTAAACATTGGCCTTCCTTTTTGCAAGGTTAATTACCATTTATTTATTTTAACTGAAAATCAGTAAATTCATCATTTTATAAGCTTTTAATTATTTTTTCTGCCAATATCCCATAATTTTATTTTTAAAAATTGCATTATTACACCAAAAATTATTTTCGCCTATCCTATCTCTATTCTTATAAAATAAGGCCATTGTATATAACAAATGAATTATGTTAGAATAAGTAAATTACGAATATAAAGGAGGTCCTAAAATGAAAAAAACACTGCTTACAGCAGGTATCATCCTGGCAGCCTGCCTGCCTTCATTCAGCTCCGAAGCCTCAAATAATATTATTCCGACCCCCTCTCGAAACAGCTATTATCAAAACGTCAGCAGTTATACGAACATAACCCTGGGCATGGCCGATAGGGAACGCAAAGAACAGGAAGCCTGGGACCGTGAAAAAAAACGGCGCGGCAAAGAATATGAATCCGACAAGCAAGAGCGCCGGGACCGTGAACGCTGGGAACGTCAGGAAGAGAAAAAACGCACAGAGGAAAACCGTCACCATAAAAAAGACAAAAAACGTAAGAATGACAGTGATTTTGAACGTCAGCGCAAATGGAAATTCGACCCTTCTCAATCGGGAGGAGAAGGTGACTGACAGCAGGAACCAAAAAAGGGGCAGCTGATCTATGATCAGCTGCCCCTTTCAATAATAAGCCTATTTAAATTGGGTCACCTTTTTCAAATAACTGCGTACAGTCTTGGCAAATTCTTCGCTCTTCCAATCACTGCGTACAGTCAAAATCTCTTCAATTTCCATATCGTCAGAATACTTTTTAACATAATATCTGCCGGTAACTTTGTTCAAAAATGCAAACTCACCGCTCATATCCAGCTTCAAAGTAGGCTCGCGACGGGGAAACAAAGCTTTGTCATCCAGTTTATCAAGCGACATGGCAATAACGATATCCGCACCGCTTTCACGGGCAATACGTTCCAGGTTGGCTTTACTGAAATCAGAAATATTCCTGCTGCCTACTGCCTTATCCACAACATCCTCGGCAATCATATCAAACTCAGGAAACTTAAACGTATCCATGATCTCTTCCATGTAAATCATACTTGCAGTAGTGTTATCTTCTACATGGTTAGCCAGCGGGACAACAGCCAATTTTGCGGCTTCAGCCTTACCTGCTGCCGGCAGTACAAAACAAACAGCCAAAACAGCCATTAGTACAAAATTCATAATTTTTTTCATTAAAGAGCCTCCTCTATACCAGATTAGATGTCTACTCTGAACATCTTAGCACATTTTAACTGTAAAAAACAAGAGGAGATACAAATTTGCTTTTTTCACAAGAACCTTTGTTAAATTTTATTACGTTTCCTTTAAAAATATAAACGATAAAAATAACGTCAGCCTTAATGGCTGACGTTATTTTTTATCAAACTACAGGTTATTTCCCCGCAACCTTTTTAAAGGCATTACGCACTACATTCTGCAATACTTCATGTTCCCAGTCACCGCGCACCGTAACGGCTTCCTCGATCGTTCTGGTATCACGCAGGTCTTTATAATAATAAGCACCAGTAACAGTATTCAGCGAAGCAAATTTGCCGCGCAGATCCATTTTCAAAGTTGCTTCTTTACGCTGCGGCATCCGCTTAGCATCAAGTTTGTCCAGCTGCATAGCCACTACAACGTCAGCGCCGGTAGCCTGAGCTACCCTCTCTAAAGCTGCTTTGCTGTAATCAGCAAGGCCGTTTTCACTGCCGATAGCTTCCAGCACTACATCCTCACCCAAAAGGTCAAATTCAGGATAACGGAACAGCGCCAAAGCCTCCTGCATGTAAATGGTACCGGCCAGTTCATCGCCGGCAACATGATTAGCCAGCGGCACAACGGCTACTTTAGCCGCTTCGGCCTTACCGCCCAATGGCAGAGCAAAGCAAATCGTGACTAACGCCAAAAGCACATAATTAAAGAATTTTTTCATTATTTACCTCCTTCAGTAAAAAGCATCTGAAGATATCTTAACACATTTCCTAACAATCAAAAACTGTTTTGTTGAAAAAAGCGGCTGCCTAAGCAGCCGCTTTTAAATTTACAGTATCTAATTCAGTTAAATTAGAAAGTGAAAGTCAAATCAGTCCAGATTCTATGGTCTTTTTCTTTGGGCATGTTTTCGAAAGCTGTTTTAGCTTCAGTATCATAGTAAGCAACAGTAGCAACAATGTTTTTAGCTACAGTATAATTAGCACCAACACCATAACCTTTAAAACCTTGACCTAAAAAGCTGTTCGCATCTGTAGTGTGTGCTAAGTACGTTTGAAGACCTTGATCATAGTAGTTGGCAAACAATCCCCAAGTACCTTTCTCTGCAGCTTCCGCACCTTTATAAGTCAAACCAACAGTCCAGCCATCATCACCTACATCAGTACTATGGTTTTTATAACTCGCATCGCCTTTCAAATACATAGCGTTGAGACCAAAGTCACCGAAATTGGTGCCAGCACCAACGAACCAAATGTCATTGTCTACACTAGAATCTTTGAAGCCAATATCTTTAAAGTTATAATAACCGGCAGTTGCAGTAAAAGCACCAAAAGTAGCGCCCAATTCACCACCAGCATAACTGTTAGCTACCAAATCTTCAGTACCGGGATCAGCTTTACCAGCAACCAGCATAACATTTACTTTATCGCCATAGGTTAATGCCACAGCATCAGCACGGTCATCATAAATATTACCGTTAGCCAAGAATTCGTTATAACGGCCAGCAGTTACAGCCATACCACCCAATTTACCTTCAACATAAGCGCGTTGGAAATTGGTATCTTCATTACCTTTATCATTAGCAAAGTTTTGAACGTTTTCAATCATACCGGTATATTTCCAGTCTTCATTGACTTGGCCGGTCAACCAAATACGAGAACGAAGATCAGCTACATAACCGTCGCCACCATTAGCTTTAGCCTTTTGGTCAACGTAACGAGCACGAACTTCGCCAGTGATTTTTACGTTGTCAGATTTTTTCTCCAAAGCTGCAACGCGAACACCAAGGCTATCCAGTTCATCAGCAAATTCAGCTGCCAAACGATCTACGTTAGCGCCTTTTGCCATTGCTTTAGCAACGATTTGAGCCATTTCGTAACGGGTCATCAGGCGATCGCCACCAAAAGTGCCGTTGCCATAACCGTCAACGATACCAGCTGCTGCCAGTTTGTTTACGGAATCATATGCCCAATGACCTGCAGGTACATCGGAGAAGGGGTTTGCAGCATAGGCAGAAGCAGTTACGCCCAAAGCCATAGCCATTGCTAATACTAAAGATTTTTTCATTGTTATTCCTCCTCAGGAAATTATTAAGTTTATAATTTTGCTGTTTTAGAATAACTTCTTTAGTAATCATTGCGGCGAGTTGCCTTGTTTCCTCTGCAAATCCAACTATAAAGATTATTCCTTAATCAACTGATTATAAACTTAGTTTATTTTACCGTATTTTCACTAATTTGACAAGTATTTTTTATTTTTATGCAGCAAAAATGTAATCTGATTTTCTTTTCATCTTTTATTATGCAATTTTATAAATTATAATTATAAATCGAACTTATAAATATAATAATTAAAACCGACAATCATAAAGATTGCCGGTTTTAGAAATAATATTAAAATTTAGCAACTTTTTTCAATTCGCGAATCACATGGTTACGAAACTCATTATGTTCATAATCACTGCGGGCAATAACCGGGTATTCAACCATTTCTTCATCATTGATATGATCTTTAGTGACCTTACCAGTAAGACCATTGACATACATGATACGAGCTTTGATTTTAAATTTATAATAATCTTCGATCATACCCATCTGCGGCTCCAGGCTCAGTTCATCCAAGCTCATCATCAAGGCCATATCAGCGCCTGTTTTAGCCATGATACGTTTGAGCATTGCTTCGTCAGGGCCATTTTTACCAACAGCAGCATAATTTTCTTCCTTCAAAGCTTTGTCAAGCACAGTATCATCGATCATGTCAAATTCGGGGAATTTGAAATAATCCATACATTCATTAAAGAAAACCTGACTGGAAAGCTCATCATCCGCTACATTATTCGCCAGCGGCAGAATAGCTATTTTAGCGGCTTCGGCTTTACCGAAAACGGGGACAGTAAAACCAATCACAACTAAAGCCAGCAATAAATAGCGCAGAATATTTTTCATTGATATAACCTCCTTCAAATAACTATCAATTATAAGTTATTTTATCATAAAACAAACAAAAAAAATAGAGCCAAAGCGGATAATATGTCAATTATTATAATAAAGTTAAAATAACACATTCAATGATTTTGATTCCAAGATATAAAAAAGGGCGATCGTAAGATCGCCCTTAGAGAAGCAGATTCACTAAAATTAGAAAGTGAAGACAACTTCGGACCAGATAGTTTTGTCACTGGGTTTTTTACCAGTGTAGTTGTCTTTAGCGTCGAAATCAGAATATTCAACAGCTGCAACGATATTTTTTGCCAAAGCATAGTTAACGCCTACCATGTAACCTTTGAAACCATAAGCACCGAAATCGTTAGCCAAATCAGTGTTCATGCCATGATGGATGTAGGTGCCAGCGCCCTGGTCATAGTATTTAGCGTAGATGCCATAAGTGCCAGCTTTAGCAGCTTTAGCGCCTTTATAAGTCAAGCCAATTACATAACCGTCATCGTCAAGTTTAACTCCTGCCTCAGTTTTATCAGCATCAGATTTCAAATAAGTAGCATCCAATTTGAAATCGCCAAATTTGTAGTCAGCACCGATAGCCCAGATAGCGTCATCTACGCCACCATTATTTTTACTAGTATATTGACCAAGTTTGTAAACATTATCAAAATTGTAGTAGCCAGCAGTCAAACCGAGGTTTCCGATTTCGCCACCTACAGTAGCAGCCCAATAAGTGTCAGCCTTAGGAGTTTTGTCATTGCCGCTGGAAACTTTACCATATTGTAAACCAACTTTTAAATCTTTACCAAAACCAAGTTTAACGGAATCGGTACGATTGCTGAGGATATTACCTACGCCACCGCCAAGAGCAGTGTTGTTACGACCAGCTTCAACTTTCACGCCGCCAATACGGCCGGTAACGAAAGCACGTTGGAAATCAGTATCTTCATCGCCCTTATCGTTGCGAAGGTCCTGCTCGTTTTGCAACATACCAACATATTTCCAATCTTCATTAATTTGACCATTGAGCCAAATACGAGAACGCAATTTACTACTATCTTTTTTAGTATGTTTGTCATAGGATTGATAATGAGCACGGATCTGAGCATTGATTTTTACATTGTCGGATTTTTTCTCCAAAGCTGCAACGCGAACGCCAAGGCTGTCCAGTTCGTCAGCAAATTCAGCTGCCAAACGATCTACGTTAGCGCCTTTTGCCATTGCTTTTGCAACGATTTGAGCCATTTCGTAACGGGTCATCAGACGATCGCCACCGAAAGTGCCGTTGCCATAACCGTCAACGATACCAGCTGCTGCCAGTTTGTTTACGGAATCATATGCCCAATGACCTGCAGGTACATCGGAGAAGGGGTTTGCAGCATAGGCAGAAGCAGTTACGCCCAATGCCATTGCCATTGCTAATACTAAAGATTTTTTCATTGTTATTTCCTCCTTCGGAAATGTTTTATTTTTATAAAACGTCCCGGAAAGGAATCTGTGCGCATCAGTTTGCTTCATGCGAGTTACCTAGTTTCCTCTACTCGGCGCACTGCTTTGCTTAGATACTTTCTTCAACGCATTATAAACAGGTTAAAAAACAATTATTATCCTATATATAATTCATTGTTTGGACATATTTTACATTATTTTCAGAATTATTGCAAGTTATTTTGTTAAAAATATAACTAATCATTGTATTTTTCTTTATTTTCGGATAATTCGCTGTTTTTACCAAAGCATTGCCGCGTCCTGTTTACCAACGAAAAATTATTTTTACAGGCTATGCTTTTATAAATTACTTATTTGCAGCTGTACTGCCGTATCTGCAGGCTATTTTCAACATATTTAAAAAGTTTTTAAATCTAATTGCTACTGCTATTTTCCGCAGAAATAGGTTAAACTATAGATACAGAAACTTATCTGCACAGGGTGAATTTTTTAAACTTCTCCCGGGTAAATACCTGTACTAAAAAACCTTTTAATAAGGAGGGATATTGTATGAAAAAACAAGAATTATCGTGGAAGGCCGGCGGCCAGCAGGGCGAAGGCTTAGAGAGCCTGGGTGAGATTTTCGCCGCAGCTTTATGCTCTCTGGGCTATGACGTGTATGGTTACCGTCAGTTTTCGTCCCGGATCAAGGGCGGCCACACCAGCTACAAGCTGCGTATCGCCAACCATCCGGTAGCTACGATCGCCAGCAGCTGCAATCTGCTGATCGCGATGGACCCGGACACACTGGAGGTGGATGCGCCTGAACTGACGGCTGAAGGCATTTTAGTTACCGATGCTGCTTGGCTGGAAGGTAAAAAACCAAAGGTACGCACTGTTGCTCTGTCCTGGAACGAACTGAGCAAAGCAGACGGTACAACACTGCCGAAAAACATTCTGGCTTTAGGCATCACCGCCGCTTTACTGGGCATCAATACTGCCAAACTGCTGCCGCTGCTGGAAAAACAATACGGCCGCAAAGGCGCCGAGGTCATGGAGACAAACCGCCTGGCGCTGGAAACAGGCTACGAATATATTAAAAATAATTATCATGATCTGCTGGCAGCCTTTACGATGCCGGAGCTGGAAAATCCACAGCCGAAGCTGTTTATGCTGGGCAATGAAGCAGTAGCTCTGGGGGCTTTGACCTCGGGCGCCAAATTCATGTCGGCCTATCCGATAACTCCCTCTTCAGAAATTATGGAATATATGGTAAAATACGCACCTGCCGAAGGCGGCGTGATGCTGCAGACGGAAGACGAGATCTCGGCCTGCACGATGGCGATCGGCGCAGCTTATGCCGGCGCCCGCGCTTTTACTGCGACAGCAGGCCCAGGCTTATCGCTGATGGCGGAAGCAATCGGCCTGGCGGAAATGACAGAGACCCCGCTGGTCGTGATCGATACACAAAGAGGCGGCCCCAGTACCGGCCTGCCGACCAAGCATGAGCAGTCGGACCTGATGGCAGCGATCTATAATACACACGGCGACACTGCCAAAATCGTTATTTCGCCTTCTTCTATAGAAGAATCTTTTTACGACACTTTTGAAGCCTTTAATCTGGCTGAAGAATATCAATGTCCGGTCATCGTGCTTTCTGACCTGCAGCTGTCTTTAGGCAAACAGTCCGTAACCAGCCTTGATTACGGCAAACTGCAGGTGCGGCGCGGCAAGCTGGTCAAGGACGGATTGCCGGAAATCAAATCGCCGGAGTATTTTAAACGCTATGATCTGGAAGCAGAAGGCAGCATTTCCATGCGAGTCCTGCCGGGCACGCCAAACGGCATCAGCCTCGGCACCGGGCTGGAGCATGATGAAGTCGGCCGACCTTCTGAAAACAGGGCCATGCGTACAGCACAGTCCGATAAACGCCTGCGCAAGGTCCGCAGCGTTGTTGATACATTTGAAAACCCGCTTTATGAAGACGCTCCCTATCCGCAAAGCGATCTGCTGATCATTGGTATGGCAGGCACCCGCGCCGTCATCAGCGAAGTTGCTGAGGAGCTGCGCGAAAAAGGCCTGCGCGTCAATCATGTCCAGATTCGGCTGTTATCGCCCTTCCCGGTCTGCGCTCTCAACCATTATCTGCAGGAAGCGAAAAAAATCGTCGTCGTCGAGCACAATGCCACGGCACAGCTGGCACGGCTGATAAAAATGAATGTACCGCCCTGTCCGGAGCTGCATTCTATCTTAAAATACAACGGTGATATTTTCTATAAAGAAGAATTGCTGGCCAAATGCAAGGAGGTGCTGTAAGATGTCGAATTTAGCTAGTTTTCAAAATCAGGTAAAACCCAACTGGTGTCCGGGCTGCGGTGACTACGCCGTTCAAATGGCTCTGCAGCAGGCAGCAGTAAAACTAAATCTGGAACCGCATCAGCTGGCACTGGTTTCCGGCATTGGCTGCAGCGGCCGTATCGGCGGTTATCTATACGCCTACGGCATGCACACAACTCATGGCCGCGCTCTGCCTTTTGCCCAGGGCGTTAAGCTGGCAAACCCTGAATTGACCGTTATCGCCTGCGGCGGCGACGGCGACGGCTTTGCCATTGGCACAGCGCATACTATCCATGCTATGCGCCGCAATGTCAATATCACTTATATCCTGATGGATAATCATGTCTATGGCCTTACCAAAGGTCAGACATCTCCCCGCAGTGATGTTGGCTTTAAAACCAAAACCACGCCGACAGGCAATATCGAGACCCCGATCGCTGCTTTGGAACTGGCTTTAGCTTCCGGAGCAACTTTTGTAGCGCAGGGCTTTTCAGCCCAGCTGCCGCAGCTGGTAGATCTGATCGTCGCAGCCGTACGTCACGAGGGTTTTTCCTTCGTGAATGTGTTCAGCCCCTGCGTAACTTTTAACCATACCAATACTTATGAATGGTTCCGCGAGCATCTGAGCGACGTCAAAGATATTGCCGGCTACGACCCGCATGATAAAGGTGCGGCCGCACGGCATATTATGGAAAAAGAAGGTATGCTGACCGGGCTGCTGTACGAAAGCGACCGCGCTTCTTACGAACAGGCCAGCGGCCTTGCCGGTTTCAACACTATTAAAAACGTTGAAAAAATGCCGCAGGCAAACTTTAACAAACTGCTGGAAGGTTTTAAGTAAAAACAAAATAAGCAAAATAAAAAATACCACCCAAAGGGTGGTATTTTTTATTAACAGCACTTTAAAACATATTCAAAAACAGGGTAATAATAAAGGCATTGATAAAATCAATGAACAGACTGCCGACCAAAGGTACGATAAAATAAGCTTTAGGCGCCGGTCCGTAACGTGCAACGATAGCATTCATATTAGCCATGGCATTAGGTGTGGCACCCATACCGAAGCCGCAGCCGGCAGCGGTAATAACAGCGGCCTCATAATCGCGCCCCATTAAATTGAAAATAACAAAGCGGGCAAACAAAGCCATCATCGCCGTCTGCGCCAGCAGCATTACCACCAGCGGCAGTGCCAGTTCGCTGAGCTGCCACAATTTCAGGCCCATCAGTGCCATTGACAGGAAGATCGACAGCGACACGCTGCCCATAACGTCGATTTCTTTGGAAAAAACTTCGTACCTTCCGGTCAGGTCGGACAGGTTGCGAATAACGGCAGCCGCCAGCATCGCCCCGATGTACGACGGGAAGGTAACACCAAAAGATGTTATCAGGCCTGTGATCCATGACCCGATACCCATTGCCACCAAAAGCTGACCGATACCGAAAAGGAAATATTCTTTATCGACAGCATAAGCTTCCTTCCCGACAACAGGAGTTTTATGCACCGGCTCCTGCACACATTCAAAACAGAAAAGATTGTCTTTATCGATCAGATAACGGGCGATCGGCCCGCCGATAACGCTGCCCATAACCAGACCGAAGGTTGCCGCAGCAATAGCCACAGTCGCCGCCCCCTGCGCGCCCATCTGTTCGAGCAGAGGACCGAAGGAACCAGCCGTACCATGCCCGCCGACCATCGGGATCGAACCCGTTGCCATACCGATCAGCGGCCCCAAATTAAAAACCGAGGCCAGTCCGATACCAACAAGGTTCTGCATAACGATAAGTACGGCGCAGACAGCTACCAGCTTCAAAACGCTGAGTCCGCCTTCTTTCAGCATACGCAAGCTGGCCGTATAACCAATGCTGGTAAAAAACATCGTCATAAAAAATCCCTGCAGCGATGTATCCAGCGTCAACTGCCAAAAGCCTCCGGTCGTCATGACCAGATTCAGCAGAGAAAACAGAACGCCGCCGATAACCGGAGCCGGGATACAGTACTGGTCAAAAATATTGAACCTGCGTTTTAAACGCAGGCCAACATAGTATACAACTACTGCTACAGCAGTCATTTGATACATATCCAAATCAATATTCATCAGGTATCACGATCCTTAAAAAGATTGTTCCACCCATTCGTCCATCATAAAAGGTCAATGTAATCGCAAGCTGCCAGGGCAGCTTCCGTACCATCAGCGGCAGCCGTCGTCAGCTGGCGCACCTTTTTAACGCGGCCGTCGCCGGCAGCATAAATGCCGGGACAGGAAGTCGCACAATTTTCATCAGTTTTAATGTAACCATAAGCGTCCAGCTCAACCAAAGACGCGAAAGCTTTATTATCCGGAACATGGCCGATAGCGATAAAAACGGCATCGACATCCAGCGTCTGTTCCTCGCCGCTGACCTTATTGCGGATGCCCAGCGACTCCAGCCGTTCAGAGCCATTGATGGCTGTTACTTCACTGTCAAGAATGAAAACAACGTTATCATGCTTCTGCAGCTTTTCCAGCAACCGTTTTTCGCCGCTGAAAGTATCGCTGCGATGGATGAGATAAACCTTTTTACTTGTAAAGCTCAATACCAGCGCATCATCGAGCGCTGTATTACCGCCGCCGACGACGGCCACGTTTTTATCTTTAAAAAAGGCTCCGTCACAGGTAGCGCAGTAGGAAACGCCGGAACCAATAAAACGGTCTTCATTTTCCAGTCCCAGCGGACGCACCCGCGCACCGGTCGCCAGAATCACTGCTTTTGCAAGCAGTTCGCCGCCATATTCAGTCTGTACGCCTTTATGGCTGCCGTAATCCTGCAGTCCGGTCACTTTATCGTAAACGATTTCCGCACCCATTTTGATAGCCTGATTATAAAGTGCTTCGGCAAATTCAAAGCCGGCAATGGATTCAAAGCCGGGGAAATTCTCTACATGCGAAGCATTGATGATCTGCCCGCCCTGCAAATACTGCTCGACCAGTTTAACAGATTTACCAGCACGAGCGGCATAGACTGCCGCCGTCAAGCCCGCAGTACCTGCGCCGACGATCAAAACATCAGTCATAATTTGTTTTTCAGTCATAGTTTCACCGCTTCCCAGCCGCAATTTATTTCAGCATTGCCAAAATAGCCGGCTTCGGCTGTACGCCGACAGAACGTTTCACTTCCTTGCCGCCTTCAAACACGACCAGGGTAGGAATCGTTTCAACTTTATACTTTGCTGCCAGATCCTGATTGGCATCAACATCGATCTTGCAGACTTTCACATCAGTCAGTTCGCTGCCCAGCTGATCAATAACCGGTCCCAGCATACGGCAGGGGCCGCACCAGGATGCCCAAAAATCTACCAGGACTTTCCCTTCAGCCTGCATAACTTCTTTTTCGAAAGTTTCATTAGTAATATGTACAACTGCCATAATAATCGCTCCTTTTATCAATATATTTTATTTATATCTTAATTTTAACCATTAATGATTATAATTGCAACAAATAATAATTACATTATCATTGTTAAAATATCAATAATTTTTTTCTGATACGCCGGAAAACTAAAAGCACTTTACCTTTATATACCCGGCAAAGTGCTTTTATGGTCATTTGTGATATATTTTATACTGTTTCTTGCCGTTTCTTTTGGCTTCGTACAAGGCCGAGTCACTCTGACGTATCAGCAGGTCGACATCAGTAAGCGCATTACTGACGGCAATACCGATGCTGGCTGACAGCACGGCGAACTTAGCATTGTCGGCAATCGTCTGCTGCAGACTGCTCAAAAATCTTTCTGCCAAAATTGCCAGCTCCGCATCTGTCTTCGAGCCTAAAACTACCGCTAAAAACTCGTCGCCGCCGACACGGGCAATAAATTCAGCTCCGAAGGTCTGCTTCAGCAGCTTGGCTACCATTACCAAAACCATATCTCCGGCCTGATGTCCATATTCATCGTTGATCTTTTTAAAATTATCAAGGTCGATATAAAAAAGGTTGACATGCTTAGACATGATTTTATTACGCGTCATATATTCATAAAAATAACGGCGGTTATAAAGATCTGTCAGCTGGTCGGTGTTGGCACTGTAAATAATTTTCTTTTCCAGCAGCCGTTCAACGGTTACGTCGCGGCACATACACAGCATACCTACAGCCGTACCGAAAACATCAAAAATAGGCTTTTCGTAAATCTCCAGATTTTTTTCACGCCGACCGACAAGCACTTTTGCATCGGCATAGCCTTTTGCATTGATCTCACTCATATCAGCTAAATTCTGCTGCTTCCACTGCTGATACTCCTGCCCGATCATAGCTTCTTTTCCTTCTGTAAAATACTGCGAGCAGATATCATTGGCATTGATGATCTTGCCGGCCTCGTTAGTCAGCAAAACCGCAAAAGGAAGATTACGCAGGATAACTTCCAGCTCCGCCCCCATATTTTCCAGATCAGTGACGTCGTGCGCGATGCCAACAGTACCGATCAACTGCTCATTATCATCAAAAATCGGCGACTTGTAAGTCTTAAACTGCCGCATTCCATGCTTAGTTTTGACCTTTTCGTCGAAAATACAGGTTTTCTTTTCCTGCAGGACGATCTCTTCCGATTCCAGACAAATATACTCACCCTGCTCGTATTCTTCCTTTTTCATATCCCAGATATAATAATGGCCGCGGCCCTCAACATCTGCCTTGGTCTTACCAACGGCACGGCAAAAACTGTCATTGACCTTTAAATGCGCGCCGCGGATATCTTTAAACCAGATCAGGCTGGGAATACTGTTGATCCCGGTATCAAGATAACGCTGCGCCAGATGACAGTCTTTTATGATCTTGATATGTTCAAAAAGTCTGTGCAGCCTAAAAGCCACAAAAGCTTCAGTACATGGCCTGATCCAAAGATCTGTCAGCGACTGATAAACAGCTGCATCCAGCTGCTCTGCAGTTTGCGGCTCAGCACAAAAAACTATTGCGGCATCCGGCTTAGAGTTTTTGACAAGCTCTGCCAAAACTGCTCCTGACAATTCACAGACAATAACATCAGCAGTTTTAACAGCTGCGTCTGCCGACTGCCTTAAAAGCAGCTCGTGCTCAAAACCAGCCAGCGGTTCAAGAGCACTGACAGCATCATATATACGATTATCCTGGCTTAAAATCAATACCTGTAATTTATAATGGTACACGTTTTCACACCCAACTTTTTAATTCCCCATAAATTATTACACAAGCATATTATTGAAATTCTTCTAACTATTTTATTTATATTACATCAAATTATATGCTATTAATTCTTTTTTGTCTACAGTTTCAGCAACATCAGCCTTCCTATGTTATACTATTTTCAAGAAACCGAAAACCGAGGCCTATCATGACAAATATTGCCACTCTTTTAGAAACTGCAATAGCACAAGCCCTGCCTGATAACTGGCAGCAGGAGCCGGAAACACATTTGCCCGCTCTATCGCTGATCATCAGCAATATCCTGCTGCCCAACTGCTGCCAAATGTCGAATTTAAACAGCCTGGCAGCTTTGATAGAAGAATCTGCTGTTTTAAAACAGCTGCCTGCTGCTTACAAAAATAAGCTGGCGCATACAGTTTATGATACTTTGGCACGCTTCAACGGCCTGGGCTGAAAATAAAACCACCCGTAATAAACAGGGTGGTTTTATTTTTTTATGTTTATTCTGCTGTTTCAGAAAACAGATTCCAACTGCAGATCCAGTTTCGGTGCTTTTACCCTTACAGTGATATTATCATTCACCAACTGGCTGATCTGAATATCGCAGGCAGCACTCAACAGTCTGTAGGCATCAGCAAAATCCAATTCTTTTTTCAGCATTAAAAATTCTACCATGTCATGCACTGCTGTTTGGATAGCTTCCTGAATATCAGCTCTGCTGGCCAGCGTATAAACAGCATCAGGAGTTTCAAGCATCGGACGCGCCAGCTTCCGGTCTTTGATAACTTCTACCTGCAGGCATACTCTGCCGGCTGTCTCTATTCCCGTCCCGCTCAGCTCGCCGTCACCCATACAGGCATGCAGATCGCCCAACGCCAAATTAGCACCGCTGACAAATACCGGCAAATACACTTTGGAGCCGACCTTAATGAGCTTGGTATCCATATTAGAACCGTGATCACCTGGAACAGCGCAATGTACGCTGCCTTCCGCCGGAGCAACGCCAAGCACGCCGATCATCGGCGTTAACGGCAGTCTTATTTTTTCATTGAATTCAGCAAAGCCATTTTTGATAGGAATTATTTTAGTGTGCGCTTCTGTGATTTTTTCACCCAGCACTCCCAAACTGGGAGATGTAACCATCACCCCCTGCTCAGCCAGCTGAATAGCCAGTACCTCAACGCAGAGAACGTCACCCGGTTCAGCCCCGCTCACAGCGATAGGACCCACAGAACAGTCCATAATGCTTATATCGATATCAGGTCTTAAAACCGTTTCTGTTTTTATCTGCCCGCTATAACAATCATCGGTTTCGACCCAAAACGTTTCTCCGGGTTCCACAAAATATACCGGCTGATTAGTTTTACTGAAGTTAAAAACGACTTTATCTTTTGCAAAAATTTTCATTTTCGTCATCTCCTTACCAGGCAGCAGGCAGCAGGCCAAACAACCCTAAAACAGCATACAAAGCAGCACCGCAGAATAAAACGATCATTGACCACTGCACCCAGGCAGACGCGATCCAGCCGCATTGCCATGAAGGTTCCATATCACCTGTTTTCCTTGCCGAACGCAGCATCAAAACAGGCAGCACGGACATAATGACACCGCCAAACGTACCAGCCAGATAAATAGCGTCGACAAAGCTTACCAAGCCGCTATACGCCAAAATAAACGGAGGAATAACCACACATGCCAAAACAAACAGCCTGGTCTTAA
This sequence comes from Phascolarctobacterium faecium, assembly GCF_003945365.1. Lineage (NCBI taxonomy): Bacteria > Bacillati > Bacillota > Negativicutes > Acidaminococcales > Acidaminococcaceae > Phascolarctobacterium > Phascolarctobacterium faecium. The sequence goes on from NZ_AP019004.1 coordinate 88,434, forward strand.
CATCGTCCTCCGATTTAAAATTAAACTTATCCACGATGTTGGTAAGAAAACTGCCGGCAACCGCCCAATAGGAAGTCATCATCGCAGCAAGAGCAAACAGATTGGCCGTAAAAAAGGCCCATTCACCCAAAGCCTTGCCCCAGGCAATAGTTGCTACCTGCGTTACATTTTCCGGCCCCGTCAAAGAAAGTACTGCCAGCGGCACCAAAGCCAGCAAAACCATCGTCAATGACATTCCCGTAACAATAGCCGGCGCCAGCTTCTGCTGATCATGTGCCAAACCTCTTGCCAGTTCAGGAACGGCATACTGAGCGATATAACAAAAGATCGCAACATTGAAAACCGGTATCGCATAAGTCCAGTTTGTAAAAATCGCATTGGACAAATCAGAGTTCTCAGCTAAAAAAGATGCTGCTATGATCACCGCCAGCAACGCCATCATTCCAAAGCTGATAACTTTCTCTGCTACGCCGGTCGCTTTCAGGCCAAACCAGACTACAATGACAGCCGGAACAGAAAAAAGCAAACTGCCGATCTGTGTAGAAAGACCGAACATCTCGCTTAAAATCCTGCCGCTGCCATTAGTATAAGCAATCAGGCAGCCAATGGTATTTGCCGCCACTGAGATAAAGACAAGCCAGGCTCCCAGCTCGCCCACATATTTTTTAGCAAGTCCCGGCAGCTGCATGACCTTTCTGGTCCTTAACGTAGTTTCAGCCACATACAGCATTGACGCCGTCGTAAAAAATCCTGCTATGATCAGCCACAGCATCAATACCGGCCAGCCGGCTTTTCTGGCCGAATAGGCCAGTCCTAAAATGCCGGACCCGATGTTAGCGCCGACAATGATCATGGCAGCTTCCCAAAAGGTAAGTTTGTGGACCTTGAGCGCACCCTCAACAATATTATTTTCTGATTTCACTATTTTCGCCCCCTCAAGCTTAACAAAGTTATGTTTTCATTGTATTACTAACTTCCAAATATTCAACTATTTCTTCATAAAAAGCCACTTTAAATTTTTTTCTATTCATTTTCTGATAAGTTTATTACACAGAAACAGCGTATTTAAACCAGAAAAACTTTTAAAACTTTATCCAGACATAGAAAAAGAGCCTTCGAGAAAAATCTCGAAGGCTCTGAAACTTTTAATAGTGGCGGAGTGGGTGGGATTCGAACCCACGCACGAGTCACCCCGTCTAACGATTTAGCAAACCGTCCTCTTCAGCCACTTGAGTACCACTCCGTTTGACTTACTTGGATAGTATACACTATCCTGATATTTTTTTCAAGAGTACCAACGCAAATATTTATTACGAGGCCCCTACAACGCTGTTGTAAAAATATGGCGGAGAGGGTGGGATTCGAACCCACGGAGGCTTGCACCTCGCTGGTTTTCAAGACCAGAGCCTTAAACCACTCGACCACCTCTCCGTGCTATTTTGATATTATACGGCAAATATGCCTTCTCGTCAAGTTCCAACAAATACCTCTTGAATGCCGTAGACTGCACAGCACACCCGAAAACAAAAACCGCCGTCAAAACCGACGGCGGTTTGTTTTTTATTACAGCAGGGTTTATGCTTTGCCAGCCAAACGTTTATAGTTGTTCAAACGTTCTTTAGCATCCTGTTCAGTTTTGGCGAACAGTGCTTCAGCTGTTTCAGGATACTGTTTGAGCAGGGAAGAATAACGAACTTCGCCCAAAAGGAATTCTCTGAAATCAGCAGTAGGCTCTTTAGAATCCAATACGAAAGGATTCTCACCTTTTTCTTTCAAAGCAGGATTATAACGGTAGGTTGCCCAATAACCGCAGTCTACAGCAAGTTTAGCTTCCAGCTGGCTGCAGCCCATACCCGCTTTCAATCCGTGGTTGATACACGGAGCATAAGCAATGATAAGGGACGGTCCGTCATAAGCTTCCGCTTCTGCAATCGCCTTCAAAGTTTGATTCTTATCGGCACCCATAGAAATCTGAGCCACATAAACATAACCATAGCTCATGGCCATCATGCCCAGATCTTTTTTCTTGGTCTTTTTGCCGCTGGCAGCAAATTTGGCAATAGCTGCAGCCGGTGTGGCTTTGGACGATTGACCACCGGTATTTGAATAAACTTCGGTATCAAAAACCATAACGTTAACGTTTTCACCCGAAGCCAGAACATGATCCAGACCGCCGTAACCGATGTCATAAGCCCAGCCGTCGCCGCCAAAGATCCAATGACTGCGCTTGACAAAGAATTGTTTTTCTTTATACAGAGCTGCGCATTTATCGCATTGGTCCTGATATTTTTCCAAAACGGCCGTCAATGCTTCCGCACGTTCACGAGTGCCTTCGCTGACGTCCATATTATCGAGCCAATCCTGCATTGCTGCTTTCAGATCAGCCGGAATCTCGGCAGCCAAAGCTGCTTTTACCATTTCAGCAACACGTTCGCGGGATTGTTTTACACCCAGGTACATACCCAAACCATATTCGGCATTATCCTCGAAAAGGGAATTTGCCCAGCTGGGACCATGCCCTTTGCTGTTAGTAGTATACGGCATGGAAGGCGCACTGGCACCCCAGATTGAGGAACAGCCCGTAGCGTTGGCGATCATCATGCGGTCACCAACAAGCTGTGTAACCAGTTTGGCATACGGAGTTTCGCCGCAGCCGGCACAGGCGCCAGAGAACTCAAGCAAGGGCTGTTCAAACTGAACGCCTTTGACAGTATTTTTGTTCATCGGATTAGGTTTGGCCGTAACCTGATGGGCAGTATAATCCCAATGAGCAGTTTTGGCCAATTGGCTTTCCAGAGGTTTCATAACCAGGGCTTTTTCTTTAGCCGGGCAAACCTGCGCGCAGTTGCCGCAGCCGGTGCAATCCAGCGGTGAAATAGCCATATGGAATTTAAGTTCTTTAGCTCCGATGGCATCTTTGTATTCCAGTCCCTGCGGAGCGTTGGCAGCTTCTGCTTCTGTCATCAGAACAGGACGGATGACTGCATGCGGGCAAACGAAGGAACATTGGTTGCACTGAATACATTTATCCATTTGCCATTCCGGTACATTGATCGCGATACCGCGTTTTTCGTAAGCGGAAGTGCCGCTGGGGAAAGTACCGTCGACATTTTTATTAAAGGTGCTGACAGGCAGGTTATCGCCTTCCAGACGATTGACTGGAGTCAGGATATTATCGATAAATTCGTTGCCGGTAACTGCGATATTGGCGTCACCAGCAGCATCAGCCCAGGCTGCAGGTACATCGATCTTCACAATAGCATCGACGCCGCGGTCGATAGCCGCATAGTTCATGTCAAGAATAGCCTGGCCTTTCAGTCCGTAGGAATGATCGACAGCTTCTTTCAGATACTTGACGGCATCAGCCAAAGGAATAATATCCGCCAGTTTGAAGAAGGCTGACTGCATGATCATATTGATACGTCCGCCCAAACCGATTTCCTGAGCGATCTTCACCGCGTCGATAGTATAGAAATTAACAGCATTTTTAGCAATGTAGCGTTTGATATTGCCCGGCAGATGCGTTTCCAGCTCTTCCATAGACCAGTTGCAGTTCAAAAGGAAGGTACCGCCTTTTTTCAGGCCTGCGGTAACATCATATTTGTCTACATAAGACTGATTATGTACGGCTACAAAGTCTGCAAAAGTGATCAGATACGGAGCGCGGATCGGCTCATGCCCGAAGCGCAGATGCGAGACAGTGATACCACCGGATTTTTTAGAATCGTAGGAGAAGTAACCCTGCGCATACATATCCGTATGGTCGCCGATAATCTTGATCGCGCTTTTGTTGGCGCCGACAGTGCCGTCACTGCCCAGGCCCCAGAATTTACAGCTTTTGGTAGAGGCAGGAGTAGTATCCAGCGAGGTAGTTACCGCCAAAGAGGTATTGGTAACATCGTCAACGATGCCTACAGTGAAATTATTTTTCGGTTCTGCTGCAGTAAGATTTTCAAAAACCGCCAGCACTTCAGACGGAGTCAGCTCTTTACTGCCCAGGCCATAACGGCCGCCGATGATGAGCGGTGAAATCTCTGCTTCGTAGAAAGCGCCCCGCACATCCATGTATAACGGTTCACCAAAGGAACCGGGTTCTTTGGTGCGGTCCATAACAGCAATACGTTTAACTGTTTTAGGAACAGCAGCCATAAAATGTTTGATCGAGAACGGACGATACAGATGCACAGCCAGAAGGCCGACCTTCCTGCCTTCAGCGTTGAGTTTTTCGACAACAGTCTGGATCGTTTCGCAGGCGCTGCCCATAGCGATGATGATTTCTTCCGCATCCGGAGCACCATAATAGTTGAACAGACCATATTTACGTCCAGTCAGCTTGTTGATCTCGTTCATATATTCTTCAACGATACCGGGCAAAGCTTCATAGTAAGAGTTTACAGCTTCACGGGTCTGGAAATAGATATCAGGATTTTGAGCAGTGCCGCGAACGACCGGATTATCGGGATTGAGCCCGCGATTACGGAAAGCAGTTACCGCATCATAATCGATCAGTTTAGCCAGATCATCATAAGCCAGAGTTTCTATTTTCTGAATTTCGTGGGAAGTACGGAAACCGTCAAAGAAGTTAATAAAAGGAACACGACCTTTGATAGCAGACAAATGAGCCACTGCCGACAGATCCATAACTTCCTGGACTCCGCTTTCAGCAAGCAGCGCAAAACCTGTCTGGCGTGTAGCCATAACGTCCTGGTGGTCGCCAAAAATAGACAGTGAGCTGGCAGCTAAAGCACGGGCAGAAACATGGAACACGCCCGGCAGCAGTTCGCCTGCCATTTTGTACATATTAGGAATCATCAGAAGGAGACCTTGCGAAGCAGTGTAGGTTGTTGTTAAAGCACCGGACTGCAAAGAACCGTGTACGGCACCGGCAGCACCAGCTTCAGATTGCATTTCCAATACTTTTACAGTTTGACCAAAAACATTTTTCTGACCTTGAGCAGCCCATTCGTCTACAACTTCGGCCATGGTAGAGGACGGGGTAATAGGGTAGATAGCTGCGACATCGGTGAACGCATAAGATATATACGCCGCTGCCGTATTACCGTCCATAGTTTTCATTTTTGTCATTTGATCCCCTTCTTTCTTTTAATTAGAGTACAAGATATGGGAACCGGCCTTATCGGTTCCAGTGATACGCAAAATAAATGTGCGGCAAGACATAGTTCACCCTTGCTCACACAATTAGTATACACTATTTAATCACTTTTGTAAATTTCCTTCGCATGTATACATGTGAATATTATGCAAGTATTTTGTAAATTTTTAAAACTACTCAATTTATTGACAAATGCTATAATAATGCTACGGAGGTGTTGAATTTGCAGACGATTGTTAACTACATTGCAAATGCTCTTCAAGCCCGTATTCCCAGGATTAAAATAGATACAGCCAATGACGCTGCCACAGCTCACTTGACTATACCAAACAAACACGGCGGAAAACCTATCAACATCTTAGCCAAAGCTCACGCAGGCATCGTGGTCGTTTTTAATAAAACTCCACGACTTTTTGACCAGGATGCCAAAGGCATTGACAAGCTTGCCTTTGATATCAGCGAATATCTGAAAGGACGCAGTGTTTATCTTGATCTGCTGAAAAGTGACGGCAGTGACAGCGGCAAAGACTGTATCGCTAATTCTATCGAAGTACAGGCGGAAAACTTTACTATTCTGACAAATCTTATTACCCGCAAGGGGCTTTTAGACAGCACAGAATTAGAAAAAGCTTTACAAGAGGGCGACATTGTACGGGTCAATTATTGGGACCCGCGCAAAAATTACGGCTATAGGCTTGACGGCGATCATCTCGCCAAAATAGCCTTATGACCAAATAAAAGAAGAGCTGCTTTGGCAGCTCTTCTTTTATTTTTAACATCTGCTGATTTTCAGGCAACAAAGGAAGACAAGACAGAAGCCTTGGTGATAATACCACGGAATACTTTTTCTTCATCAACCACGGCCAGCGGAAAGGCAGCATTAGCTGCCAAAGGCACTATATCAGCAACGGGAGCGTCCAGATCGTTGACCTGGAGCACATCGCGTATGATCGCTTCGCTGAAAGTCTTTTTCCCGTCACGAACAGCCAAAGCTCCCTCCAGGGTAACGATACCGATGAAGTTCATATGGTCTCCGACCACATAAGCGCTGGACACGCCGTTGACGCGCATACTGGTAAGCGCCGTATTGGCACCGTCGCTGTCTTTAACGATACAGCTGGGCGTAGACATAATATTACGCACGCAAAAGACCTTACTGGTATTGACATTATGGATAAATTTCTTAACATAATCATCTGCAGGGTTTGCAAGCATCTGCTCCGGCGTATCGATCTGCACCATTCTGCCGTCGCGCAGGATACCTACTCTGTTACCAAGCTTAAAGGCTTCGTTGATATCATGGGTAATGAAAACAATAGTTTTACCCATGCGTTCCTGGATCCGCAGCAGCTCAAACTGCAGATCGTTTTTGACCAGAGGATCAAGCGCCGAAAAAGCTTCATCCATCAGAAGTATATCAGGATCATTAGCAAGCGCCCTGGCTATACCTACACGCTGCTTCATCCCGCCTGACAAGCTGCTGAGTTTTTCGTGCTCATAACCCGTCAGTCCGACCATATTGATCATTTCCATAGCCTTATTTTCACGTTCTTCTTTGCCGACACCGCGTACTTCCAAGCCATAGGCCACGTTACCCAGTACATCGCGATGGCTCAAAAGCCCGCCGTTTTGAAAGACCATGGAAACCTTCGTACGCCTCAGCTCCTGCAGCTGTTTTTCATTATATTTGGTAATGTCCTCGCCATCGATCAGAATTTCGCCCTTTGTCGGCTTATGCAGCATATTAAGGCAGCGTACGATAGTTGATTTACCACTGCCTGATAAACCGATCAGTACAAAAAGCTCACCTCTTTTGACGCTGAAGGAAACATCGCTGATCGCAGCCATGATACCTGTCGTTTCCATAACGTCCATCCGGCTGGCTCCAAGCTCCAACAGCTTGAAGGCAGCTTTTCTTTCATCCAGGAAGTCATAGGGACCAAACAATTTATATAAGTTTTTCACTTCTAAAACCGTATCTTTTTCCTGCATCATTTACCCTCCTTCTGCACCAGGCTCTGTGTCAGACGATCAATAATGATCGCAATAATAACAATGGCGAAACCGGCGATAATGCCGCGTCCGGATTCCATACGGTTAATAGCGATCAAAACTTCCATACCAAGTCCGTTCGCACCGATCATGGCACAGGTAACTACCATCGCCACCGCCATCATCATCGTCTGGTTGATACCGGTCATGATCGTCGGCAGCGCCTGAGGTATCTGCACCTTAAACAAAGTCTGCCAGCTGGAGGAACCAAACGAGCGGGAGGCCTCAACAACCTCCTGATCGACCTGGCGGATACCGTGACTGGTCAGCCTGATAACAGGTACCACAGCATAAACTACTGTTGCCAGAACCGCCGGCACCTTTCCTGGTCCCAGCAGCATAACTGCCGGTATCATATAAACAAAGGTCGGCATCGTCTGCATCGCGTCCAGTATCGGCCGCACTATCGTATCAGCGCCGCGTACCGCCGCCAGAGCGATACCGATCGGCAAACCTATCAGCAATGAAAAAATTACTGCCGTGATCACGATAGCTAAAGTTTCATTCATCATATGCCAATACCCGCAGGCACCGATCATAAACAGCAGGCCGCCGTAAATGACACCGTTTCTGTAGCTGTTCATCAGTTTTTTTGTGGCAAAAACTACCAGCAGAATCATCAGCCACCAGGGAATCATATCCAGTGCGCCGTTGATGCCGTTAATAAAAATACTGAGCATCTTTTTGGCGGCAACAAAAACCTCGCCGTAATTAATATTGATGTAACGTACAAATTCATCTATCGGTTCTGCTATATTCAGATTGATATTAGGAAAATTCAACAACCAACTTGTCATATGCCCGCCCCCTTACTGTTCTTTTAACGCAGCCCGCATGGTCTGGGCCTTATCGGGCGGCAGCCATTGCGTAAGCAGATTATCATGTTTTTGTAAAAACCAACGGGCCGCCTGGTCATAAGTCGCCTTATTATCGGCAATATAAGCGAGAGCTTCCGCTGTTAAAGCACTGGAAGTATGATACTTTTTCAGGAACTCTGTAAACTCAGGCTGCCGTTTTGGAAAACGGCTGTTAGCCGATACCATGACAACTACTGATGGCGCAGCTGTTTCACCTGCTTCAAACCCGGCCTGATTATACGGCGCGTCTTCTAAAAGCACCAGATCCAGCTTGCCGCTGATCCAGGTTGGTTCCCAATTATAGCCAACGATCGGCAAACCTTTTTCGTAAGCCGTTACAAAGGATGTGCTCAAGGTCGCCTCGCTGCCGGGACGGAAATACACATAATTTTTATCCAGCCCGTAGTGCTTATACTTTTTAAACATTACTTCATCGACCGCCCAACCGGGGATGGCTCCGTAAATACGCCCTTTGGAAGGATTTTCTTCATCCACAAAAAGTTTACTGTAGCGGGCCAGATCAGAAACCTTGTGCAGATCAGGCGCCATCGGCGCAATGCCACGCTGGGGATCACCTTCGATCACATAACGCGGTACATACAGGCCCTGTTTATTATCATCGAAGTTGATTCCCAGATCGACTATCCCACCAGCGGCTTTATCAGCCTGATAGGTAGCAACGTTATCCGTCCAGAGCTCCATATTTACGTCCACATCACCGCGCACCAGCGCCGCTTCCATAATCGGCGTCGAGCCGTTCATCGTTTCTACTTTTAAACCATAAGCCTTTTCTGCAATCAAACCGGCTACCGCGTTATGAAACTTCACACTGTCCCAGCCGGCATCAGAAAAAACTACCGTTTTTTCATTATTGCTGCCGCAGCCTGCCAGCAGGCCTACAAACAAAACCATACCCAACAGCTGCAGTATTTTTTTCTTCATCAAAACTCCCCCCTTTTCAATCCGACAACTTTATGTTATTATTGAGTTGCTTCTATCTGTTTTTTAGTTTAACTTACTTATAAAAGCTTGTCAATTTACTTTAATTACTTTTTTACACTGCGAAGATCTGCAGCTGTCAGTTAACAGTTTCTTTCGGAAAATCTCCGCAGCCGCCTGTCAGGCCACTTGTGGAGTCTGCTGCTGCGCCTTGCCAGCAGACAAATATAAATTTTAAGCCTGTTGATTTTTACTAAATTTTTACTGTAAAGGACTATACCATGGCTAACAAACACAAAATAGCAGAACCAATCTATCAGAAAATCGCTATCGATATCGCTTCCAAGATAGCTGCCGGCAAATATAAGGCCGGCGAAAAAATTTACGGACGCTCCATGCTTGCAGCTCATTATGCCGTTTCTCCTGAAACGATCCGCCGCGCCATGTTCATGCTGCAGGATGTCGGCATCGTCGCCATTGAATCAGGCAGCGGCAGCACAGTGCTTTCGGCCAAACGGGCCTCACAGCTGGTAAGCCGTTTCCGCAATATTTCTACCATTACCGAACTGAAAAAAAATATCGAAACCTTATCGGAACAACAGAAAAAACAACAGGACGATATTTTAGATAATGTCCATCAGCTGCTTGAATATATTGAAAAATTCCGTTTGGCATCACCTATCTTGCCTTATGAAGTAAAAATAACTCAAGACTGCCGTTTCCTGGGACAGATGATCTCGGAAATAAACTTCTGGCAAAGTACCGGTGTTACCGTCGTCGCTATCCGCAAAGGCGAAGAGCTGATCGTTTCGCCGGGCCCCTACGCGCTTTTCGAAGCGGGGGACGTCTTCATCATGGTCGGACCTGAAGACAGTCACAGCAAAGTACAGGATTATTTATACAAAGACTGATAAAAAAGAGGACTTACATATGTAAGTCCTCTTTTTACGGTTATTATTGTTTTTTCCTGTGCGCTTCCAAATATTGTCCCACGATCTTGACAGCGCAGTAATCGCCGCACATGGAACAAGCTTCATCCTCCGCCTTATTCTTCTTGTCGCGGTAAGCCTGCGCCTTCACCGGGTCGAGTGCCAGACGAATCTGTTCCGGCCAGTCAAGATTTTTACGTGCGACAGCCATTTCCCTGTCCCAGGCTATAGCCTGGGGCAGTCCCTTGGCAATATCGGCAGCATGAGCCGCGATCCTCGTTGCGATCACGCCTTCGCGTACATCGTCAATGTCAGGCAGCCCCAAATGTTCGGCCGGCGTTACATAACATAAAAAGTCAGCGCCGCTGACCGCGGCCAGAGTGCCGCCAATGGCAGAAGTAATATGATCGTAACCAGGCGCTATATCAGTTACCAATGGCCCCAAAACATAAAAAGGCGCACCATGACATAAACGCTTCTGCAGCTGCATATTAGCTGCAATCTGATTATACGGAACATGTCCCGGTCCTTCAACCATTACCTGTACACCGCGCTGCCAGGCCCGCTGGGTCAATTCCCCCAAATTCAAAAGCTCCTGAATCTGCGCCCTGTCTGTAGCATCTGCCAGGCAGCCGGGCCGCAGTCCGTCACCTAAACTGATCGTTACATCATACTCCGCGCAGATGTCCAATATTTCATCATAATATTCATATAAAGGATTTTCACGATCATTATGCAGCATCCAGCCGGTAATAAAACTGCCGCCGCGGCTGACAACGTCCATAACGCGCCCTTCGCTGACAAGAGCGTGCAGAACCTGACGGTTGATACCGCAGTGGATCGTCATAAAATCAGCACCGTCGGCAGCCTGCTGACGGATAACTTCAAACAGGTCCTCTTTCGTCATTTCAACAACGGCACCGCGTTTTTTAATAGTTTCTACTGTTGCCTGATAAATAGGTACCGTACCAACCATTACAGTGGATGCAGCAATGATAGCCTTACGTGAAGCGTCGATATTATCGCCTGTAGAAAGATCCATCACAGAATCGGCCCCGGCATCAATAGCAGCGCGCAGCTTAGCCAGCTCAGGTTCAGGATCAGGATAAGCGCTGGAAGTACCGATATTGGCATTGACCTTGACTGCCAAGCCCTGACCTACACCGCGCGGCACAAGATTTTTGTGGTTGATATTGCAGCAAACAGCTATTGTTCCTGCCGCTACACCAGCCCTGATGACCTCAGGCGCCAACTGTTCCTGCGCCGCTACCTCATGCATCGCTTCTGTGATTATGCCCTGACGGGCCAACTGCATCTGTGTTGCCATTATTAAACTCCCCCTTAAAAATAAAAAGCCAATCTCCCACAGGAAATTGGCTTTGGCTCGCGCTTACGCCACTTCCCTACGCCGGTATTACCCGGAAATCAGGTTCTAAGGGTCGGCCTTGCGGCCTCTCAGCATAATGCGCCCCCAGTGGATCGACTTATGATATTAAATTAACTTTAGCATCTTTTGCCGGTAATAGCAAGCAAAACTAAATTTTATCACCTGGCTCATAAACATGATAACCGCCCTTGCCTCTTTCTTTTACAACATACGCGGCCACATCAGCCAAATGCACCAGCTTGTCAAAATCCCGGCCATGCTCAGGGAAATAGCAAATGCCAATGCTGGCAGAAACAGTAACGCCATCATAGGCAGTATGCAGAATACGGCATAAATCCTCCGCCCTTTTGACTGTCGCCTCCGGCGAAAGCCCCGGTGCATAAATATAAAATTCGTCACCGCCAAAACGACCGATAATATCGTCGGAACGGAAAAACTGCTGCAGCTTTGCTGCCATTTCCTGTAAAACTTTATCGCCTGTCTGATGCCCTAAGGTATCGTTGACTGTTTTAAAATTATCCAGGTCAGTAAAGATAAAGCTGCCCGAACCGCTTTCTTTCAACAGCGGTTCCACCACAGTTTTAAAGCCGGCTTTATTATAAACTCCTGTCAGCTGATCGATACGGCTCATATCCTGCAGCTTTTCTTTTTCAAGCATTTCTGCATCAATATTATCCAGTTTGCCTACCAGGCGGATCACTGTTTCTTTTTTGATGATGCAGTTAGCCCGGATCCTGAACCAGTGCTGCTCGCCATTGGCATAACTGAGCAGCAGTTCTTCACTGCCGGAATGCTTCTCTGCAATAATTTTATGGATAAACGCACTGATAACGGCAATATTTTTATCGGGCTCCGATTTTAACGGAGGCGCAGACTCAGAAGCAAGCTTACCAAAAGGTTCAAAGCCAAAAATCCTGCGATACAGAGGCGACCAGGCAATATGCTCCGGCAGCACGTCCACATCAAAAATTATTTCGTTGGAAGCCTGCACTAAAAGATCATAACGCTCCTTCTCAAGTTCCAGTTCCTGGATGATACGCTTTTGTTCACTGATATCAACAATAACGCAGTACATTACCAGCATGCCGTCTTTATCTATCCCCACGCTGCCACGGATCAAAACAGGTATATAATGCCCGTTTTTATGCAGCAGGCGCATCTCCAAATCGATCTTATCATTAAGATGCCAGACACCATCCAGTAATGCCTGAAATTTAGGCGCATCCTCTTCATATATCAAATGCGCCCTCAAAAACGAAGGTACGTTTTCCAATTCTTCCCTTGTATAACCAATCAATTTTAGAAATCCATCATTAGCATAACGGATGCAGAAGCCGGCATCATTGACCAGTGTCAAAACGCCTCCGTTGATATTATCGGCAATCTGACGCAGTATTTCTTCCCTGTCTGCAATCTCACGGTGGGCCTCTTTATTTTCCAGCCATTTTTTTACGGCAAAAACACTCAGCAGCCATACAAAAAAGGCAATCCCTGCATTCAAAAAAATTATATTATTACCAACCCAGCCGCCTGCTTTGTCTACCTCTATGATGCAGCTGGCATTCGGCAGTTCGATATCATATTTCATTCCGCCTGTCATTGCCATTGCCGCATGGTCAGAAGCAGCAATCGTCAATTTGGCTCCGTTTTCTATCTTGTATAAATGATAACGATATTTCTGCCCCTGCAGTGCGGCAAAATTGATGTTCTGCAAAGCATATTTCGGACTTGCCGGATTCATATCCAAAGTAACAGCAACTAAGCCCCAGGGTGAACCGTCAGAATTTTTTACAGCGACCCTGCCCGTCAGTACCAGCTCATTATCCTGAATCCTTCTGAACGGTCCTTCGATCACCAACTCGCCCTGCTTGCGATACACTTTCCTGATAGCGTCATCCCGTTTCGGCTGGACCATCAGATTTTTTCCCAGGGCACTTTTATTGATTTCATAAGGAAAGCAATAGGAAATCACAGTTTTTTCAGGAATACCGTCCTGCAGCGGACCTTCTGCCATAGCCAAAGATACATTTGTGATCAAAGCCATATCGTCAAAGGCTGTACAGACATTGTTCATTCTCTGGATACCAAGCTCTGACATATTGCGAAAACCTTTTTCGTGTACGGCTATTTTTGTACCTTTGGCATCCAGCATACCCTGCTGGATCAGCTCACGTAGGACAAAAGCGTCATCATAAAGATCCATCAGTTCATAGCGCGTCTGAGAGCCATAGCTTTCCGCCAGAAAAGCTGCTCTTTCACGGGTATACTTATAGGTATCGTTAATGCTGATATATGCAGCCAGAGCGCACAGCAACGCAGCTGCTGAAGTGAACAGCAATAAATATTTTATATTATAACCACGTTTTTTATCCATGCCCGGCCTCCTTAATACCGATAATCCACTTTTATTTTATTATAGCTTATTTTCAATTATTAAACATCAAGTATTTTTATTAAATAAATATTAATACGCTTTCAGTATTGCTATTCTGCATAGTAAAAAGCCTGCCGACATAATATGCCGGCAGGCTTTAAATTTTACGATCAGCCAAAAACCACTACTGCATCTTTGCATTTGATCCGCAGCAAAGCTGTTTCAAATACACGGAATTCGTGATTCAGCTTAGCAGAACCCATATAACCGGTAATAAGGTCCTGACCTATAACAAGATCCATATTCTGCGGTTCAGCGCAGACCAATACGGCTTTATTAAGACCTAACGCCGGAGTCATATATAATCTGCCGCCAACCAGGGTTTTGATGCGTTCGCTTTCCAGTAATCCGGTGCTGACCTGTAAACGCTGTAACTGTGCATATAGGTCAGGGCTGACTGCCAAAGCATAACGGCCTCTCAAATTCTTGTCCGCAAAATGCTGCAGACCTTTAACAACATCGCTGAAAGCATTTTCATCTTTGCTCCAGTCGGATTTTTTTACTTTAAAAGCACCTTCTGCCGTAGCCAGGCCTTCATAACCGGCTTTCGGATTCCCTGCAAAAATCATCAGGTCTTCTTTCTGAGCGCAGGCATTTGCGGCAGCGCTGACCGCACCCAAATCGATCGGCATACCGATCTGTCTGGCCTGTTCCATATCTCTCCAGGATAATACAAAATCACGATAGATCATTGGCAGCTCTTTAAAACTGCGGCCTGTAACTTTTACAGCTTCCTCTTCCTCACCGAAGAAATCTACACTGCCTTTTTCAGCAGGAGTCAGCACATCTACATTCACACTTTGTGCACCGGCACCCAAAGGACCGTAAATCTGTAAAAATTTACGTCCAACCAAAACATTTCTTGCCGCTTGGATTACGGCACTATCAATAGACTGCCATTGCTCGGCAGACAGATTAACATCATCACGCATTAAAAATTCCATGACCATACCTCCTATTTATCCAGCAGGCTGCCTACGGTAGTCGCTTTATTGGTAACTTCCGTTTTGTCATCGGCAATCCCGGCAGCTTTCATACCAAGGCCTTCAAGCATTTCCTTAACTTCGCCTTCACCGGAAATGAAATGTTCTGCTTCAGCAGGATCAAGATAACGCAGCAAAGTCATCAACTCACCGACATGGGCTTTTTCTTCGTCACGAATATCGGAAATAACCATTTTTGCCACTTCGTCATCAGTAGCCTGTACATGGGCATCATACAAGTAAATAGCTTCCAGCTCACCTGCAATATCCAGACGTACGGCTTGGATCAATTCTTCTTTGGTTAACTTTCTGTTGACATTACCTTGAAACGGGTTTGCAAAATTTGGCATTACTGCCACCACCTTTCAAAATTTTGATTTATTTGCAGTGTGTAATCGCAACAAATAAAAATTATCTTTTACTATATTATAGCACTGAGAATTTAAAAAAGCAATTAACTTTTCGGCCCTAACCGCTGTTTTAAATTCTCCTTACAGTTTTATTATAACACCGCCACGTTTTTCTACAAGTCCACAACCTGTTTTCTGACAGCTATTTTACACTTTTAACTTATTTTTTTGTTAAGATAATCACTTAAAAAAACTAAAAAACGGTCTCATTTTCAAATGAGACCGTTTTTACTCAGGAAAAACATTTTAAAAGCAGTGTCCAAACTGCAGGAACAATAAGCGCCGGCAGCATATTCAAGGTCTTAAACTTTTTTAATTCTAAAATCGCAAACCCGGAGCTCATAATAAAAACTCCGCCGATAATCGAAATTTCTGTCATCAGCTCAGCTGTCAAAAATGGCGCCAGCCAACCGGCCAGCAGATAGATCGACCCCTGCCAGCAAAACAGTACGACTCCTGCCAAGGCTATGCCGATGCCATATGCGGAAGCCAAAACCATCGAAGCTACAAAATCAAGCGTAGCATTAGTAAAAAGATAAGTGTTATTACCATACAGCGCGCTTTCTATCGGCCCCAGAATAGACAGGGTCCCGATACAGAAAAGCAGTATTGCCGTAGACAGCCCCTGACCAAGGTCGGACCCGCCTTTGAACCGCCCTGCCAGACGCTGGAAGCGGCCGTCGATATCAAGCAAAGTACCGATAATGCTGCCCAGCGCCAGACTAAGAATGAACAAGACGGGAAACCTACTCTGAGGCATATTGCTGACTACTGCATTAGCTCCCAGAGCAACAGTAGCCAATCCCAACGCATCAAAGAGTGCTTTTTTGTAATTTTCTTTGATCCCCTGTCTGAACACACTGCCAAGCACGCTGCCAGCAATGATCGTGCTTGTATTGACGATAGTCCCCAGCATTAATCCATTCCCCCATTTATTACGCTTCGTATCTTTATATTATATGCGTTCCAGCGTCTATAAACAACTATAGAAGTTCTCCATAGCGCTTGATATAAAGTTTTTTCATCATCGTAGCCAAAAGCATATATGCCAAAGTAATAGCGGCCAGCCAGCTAAAATATTCACCAGGCAGCGAAGCCAGCCCGATAGCATGTCCCACCGCTGTAAACGGTATCACTGTCAGCACTGCGATACCAATAAATGTAAGTAATGTCACAGGCGCTGAAGCGCGGCTCTGCAGGAAGGGAATCTTTGGCGTTCTGATCATATGGATAACCAGCGTCTGCGTCCACATTGACTCAACAAACCAACCAGCCTGAAAAACAGCGATATATAATGCCTGCTGGGCAGGATCACTCAGTTCGTGAAACAAATGGCCGCCGACAACGGCCGGACAAATGATGAAATACATCAGTGCATAGGTCAAAATATCGAAAACAGAACTTGTAGGACCGATCCAAAGCATAAATTTGCTGACACTGGAAGCATCCCATTTTCTGGGCTTGGTCAAAAACTCTTTGTCCACATTATCCCAGGGAATCGCCGTACAGGAGATATCGTAAATCAGATTCAGCAAAATCAGATGTATCGACGCCATCGGCAGGAAGGGCAGAAAAGCACTGGCGATCAAAACCGAAAAAATATTACCAAAATTAGACGAAGCCGTCATCTTGATATATTTAATCATATTAGCATAGGTTTTACGGCCTTCAAGAATACCCTTTTCCAAAACCAGCAAATCTTTTTCCAGTAAAATTACATCCGCCGATTCCTTGGCAATATCCACGGCCGTATCGACAGAAATACCAACATCAGAGGCTTTCATGGCCGCCGCATCGTTGATGCCATCGCCGAGATAACCTACAGAATGTCCATTTTCACGCAGCAGGCGTACTACTCTGGCTTTCTGCGCCGGCGCCAATTTGGCAAAAACAGTGGTATACTCTGCCGCTGCCGCCAATTCTTCGTTGCTCATAGCTTCCACCTCAGAACCCAACAGCATTTTTTCTGCTGCAAGTCCTACATGACGGCAAACACATTTTGTGACCTTTTCATTGTCCCCTGTCAGTATTTTCACGGCAACACCATGCTCCTGCAAAGCCCTGATTGCAGCTGCAGTCGTTTCTTTGGGCGGATCCAGAAAAGCCAGATAACCGATCAAAACCATTTCGTTCTCGTCTGCTATCGAAAAAGCTCCTATCGGCGAAGGATTGGTTTTCTGCGCTACGGCAATGACTCTCAAGCCATCGGCATTAAGCGCATCCACTTTTTCCATAACCAGCTTTTTCATAGAAGCCGTCAGCGGCACTACACGCCCTGCATATTCGACAAAAGCCGAAATATTCAGCATTTCCTCTACGGCGCCCTTGGTGATCATTTGCGTTTTCCCATTCCGGTCTTCTACTACCACACTCATCCGGCGCCGTTCAAAATCAAAGGGCAGCTCATCTACCTTCTGGTAAAAATGTTCCAGATCGCCCAGCTGATCTTTGTTTTCTTCCTCTTCCAGTTTCGTCCTGCTGATAATGGCAATATCCATCAAATTTTTCAGACCCGTCTGATAATAACTGTTTAAAAAGGCATGCCGCAATACCCGCGGCGCTTCTTTTCCTTCAATATCCAGATGATATTCCAGTACAACCTTATCCTGCGTCAGCGTACCGGTCTTATCAGTGCAGAGAATGTCAATAGATCCAAGGTTCTGGATCGAATTTAAATTTTTGATAATAACTTTTTCTCTGGACATTGCGACTGCACCCTTAGCCAGACAGGTCGTCACAATCATCGGCAGCATTTCAGGTGTCAGCCCTACGGCCACGGAAATTGCAAACAAGGCCGCATTCATCCAGTCACCTTTGGTAAAGCCGTTGATAAACAAAACTACCGGCACCATGACCAGCATAAAACGTATCAAAACCCAGGAAACAGAATTGACACCTTTTTCGAAGCTGGTTTTCGGAGGCTTGCTGTTCAGTGCCTTGGCCATTTCGCCCAAAAGCGTATCATTGCCCACTGCTACGGCAACTCCTACCGCTGTACCGCTGATGACATTACTGCCCATAAAGGCCAGATTAGGTTCTTCTGTTATAGAAGCTGCCTGAACATCCAGGCAAAGATATTTCTCTACCGGTTCACTTTCACCGGTCAATGCCGACTGACTGACAAACAAATCCCTGGCAAAAATAATACGGATATCAGCAGGTACCATATCGCCCGCCGATAAATGAACAAGATCACCGACGACGACTTCGTCCAGTGGTATCTCCTGCTGACCCGTTTCCATTCTTTCCACACAGGTCGTAGTTTCGATCATAGCCGATAATTTAGCCGCCGCGTTACCGCTTCTCGTTTCCTGCACAAAACGCAGGATACCGGAAATCATAACCATCGTCGTAATAATAATCACAGTAACGGCGTCTTCTTCACCCGGATCAGCCAGCCAGATATCTGTAAAAGCCGATACTGCCGCCAAAACAAACAAAATCGCTGTAAAAGGATTAATAAAAGCTTTGCAGATACGCGTGAACAGAGATTCTTTTTGTCCATGCGTCACAACATTATCGCCATACCGTTCACGAGCCTGCTCTACCATACCGGATGGCAATCCTTTGCCAGTCGTTCCCAAATACTTCAGAACTGTGTTCACGTCATGAGCTGCAGCAAAACGCAGTCTTTCATTGACCTTCTCACGATGCAGGATTTCCTGCGGGTTATTTTTTAAAAACAGTAATTTCTTTTTCATTGTTTTCTACCTCCTTACGGTTTTACTGCATACTTTCAGGAAAGTAGGACACACAACGAAAAGACAAAGTATTTATATGTAATTGTCGCGGAAGAACAGACGCCCTGACGGCAGACCGCTTCCTGGTTCTTCGCCTTTTGGTTTTATGCCCCTACTGCCTCCTGCGTCCATTCTTCTCACCTCACTTTTTTATAAAATATCTATAATAAAAATTCTGCGGCTGGCCGCGGCAAATAAAAAAACCGCGTCAATGCTTAAACAAAGACGCGGCAATAAAACAAATTTACCTTACAGTTCAATCAGAACCGGCCCTGTTCAAGCTTTAACTCCACAGGGCGGTGAAATTGCATTAGATTATGCCTTGTTGTCGACATAGCCTGTTCAAACCTGCTCATGGTGTCTCCACCACTCCGCGGCAGCAATCCATATCCCTGTGGTAGCCTCACCTACCAGAATATCCAGCTCCTAAATTATATATTAGGCTATTTAAATTTGTCAATACTTTATTCATTTACAAATCATATTTTCTTTATTCTGCAATAAACCGCGCAGTAAAAACAGAAACTGACGGGTATCGAACGGTTTGGCAACATGTGCATCCATGCCCTGTTCCAGTGACTGTTCCACATCATTTTCCAGCACGTCTGCCGTCATCGCTATTATAACAACCGAGATAGCATCCGGACGCGGCAATGCTCTGATAGCAGCAGCAGCCTGATAACCGTTCATCCTTGGCATTCTGATGTCCATCAAAACTGCGTCATAAGTAAACGGCTCTGCCTCGCAAAATAAATCGACCGCCTCTTCATCATCGCTCGCTGTAGCAAATTCGGCCCCAACATTACGCAACAGCTCACAAACAATTTCCATATTTATTTCATTATCTTCTACTACCAGCAGTCTGTAACCATGCAGATCGATCTCATCAGTTACAAGCGTTTGCTGCAAAACAGAGGCCTTGGCAAGACGCAGATCAAACCAGAAGCGACTGCCGACCCCAAATGTACTGACAAGCTTGATCTCACTGCCCATCATATGAGCCAGCTTCTGCGAAATGGCCAGACCCAGTCCCGTTCCTCCATAAAAAGCATCTGTACTGCGTCCGCCCTGATTAAATGCCTCAAAAATACATTGTCTATTGCTTTCTTTTATACCGATTCCCTCATCTTCTAAGACAAACCGGACCAGCATGCTCTCATCATCCTGTTCAAGCATATCGCATTTTAAAACAACTTTTTTATCTTTAGCTGTAAACTTTACTGCATTGGCTCCTAAATTTACCATGATCTGCTGCAGTCTTCTGCTGTCAGCGTACACAGAACAATCTGCAACATTTACCTTCCGCTGTAAAAGAACACCCTTTTTTTCTGCCAGCGACTGCAGAATATCCAGGGTCGAAAAGATGATACTGTGCAGTGAAACTATCTGCGGCGTCAGCTGCAATTTGTCATTTTCTATTTTGGACATATCCAAAACATCATCTACTAATGCAGCCAGATGCCTGGACGCAGTATCGATCTTCTCCAAACAATCTAATACGGGCTGGCTGTCAGCAGCGCGCAGCTTTGCAATATCGCTCATTCCGACAATCGCGTTAATCGGCGTGCGTATCTCATGCGACATCCGCGACAGAAATTCGCTTTTAGCATTATGTGCGTATTCAGCAGCGCTTCTAGCCCGTTCCGCTGCAGCCAGTGCTTCAGCCAAACTATTATTAAACCTGGCCTGCTGGCGGTTCTTCAAAAATAGAAAAATACCCGTAAAACTCAAAGCCAATACCGCAAAAAATACTGTTCCGGCAACAAGAAAATTATTTTTAATAAATTCCCGCCAGTCCAATGCTCTGTGTTTAACGATGCTGTTATCTAAAATTATTTTATCCAGAGCACCTGCATCCAGCTTTTGGATTGATTTATTAAAAATACTCAATACCTCCGGCGGACATTTTTTAGAAATGCCGAAACCTACAGGTATTTCCATACTTACCGTCATTACAGGCATCAGGCTGGCATATTTGCTCAGATACCTGTTAGTTGTCATCACAATAGAATTGCCCAGCATAATATCGGCCTCGCCGTTGACCACCATTTCCAGACAGCTTTCTAAAGTGTCGCCATCAACAATCTGCCACTGCGGGTATTTCTGCCTGATGTAATCTGCAGTGCCTATAAATGAAGTTTTCATAGCTACTTTCAAACGGCTGTTAAAATCAAAGCTTTCTCCGCGCCTACCCAAAATCAGATAATTTTCTTTTAGAAAGCTGTCTGTGTGCAGAAAATCGTATTGGGCCTCCAATTCTTTCGTCCAGACGATTCCGGAAATAACATCAGCTCTGCCGTCAGCCAGCAATTCCCACGACGAGGCCATATCAGGAGTGTAGGTCATTTCCATCGTTAAACCGCTGTTCTGAGCCAATAATTTCAGCACATCCTGATAAGTGCCTTTATAAACGCCGTTTTTACCGTCCAGCCATTCCATCGGATAATTATCGGCATCACCGACAACACGCAGCGGTGCGGCTGTCTGGATATAAGCAAGTTCCGCCCTGGTAAACCCCTTGGCCAACTTGTCGGCACGTCCGTAAAAATTCTCGTACAACGCAGCAGTAAAATAAGGATTTTCCAGCGTTATCGCCCGCATCGCCTGATCCAGCTGCTCCATTAATGCCGTATTGTTTTTTCCCGTAATGATATACGCAGGCAGATAATCAAATTTAGCAACCAGCTTTTTATCTTCGTCAAGCACACAATTCCCACTCATAATAGCATCGATCTTACCGGCAGCCAATGCTTCATTGACTTCGGCACCACTGCTGTAATAAAATTTCTGAACGCTGATGCCTTTACTCCCCACAAACTTGTCAAAACATAAATTAAGATAGTTGCCTTTGATCATGCCTAATCGTTTACCCTGCAACGACTGATAATCCTGATATAAAATATCGCTGTTGGTACCGGACGTATAAATAGCAGCAAAATCTAAAATACAGTTCTGCCTGCTGAAAAGGAAATCCGCCGCCCGCTGCTCGCTGTACTGGGCTGGAAAAGTAAAATCGGCTTCACCGTTTTTCACCCACTCCAGACACTGTTCCCACGAACCGCTTTTATATTCATAAGTCCAGCCGGTATGTTCGGCAATTGCATCAAATAGAGCTACGCCATAACCTGCCAGCCGTCCTTCTTTGATACCGACAAAATTATCAATATCCGAATAGGCTATGCGTACTGTATTAGAAGCACCTGCACTGTTGACTACCAGCAGAACAAACAGCATCAACACAGCAGTCAATATTCTTTTCAGCATCCTAAATACCTCCCCAGCCAAAACATCGAACAATATTATTCAAGTAAACATTTGCGTATAATAATAATTATATCACTTTTATTTGTTTATATAAATATTTATTATCTTTCAGACATTTATTATGATCGAAGATAAAAAAACAAAGGTCAACCAACTCCTGGCTGACCTCTGCTGCAAATCTTATTTATTGTCTTAAATTTTCTTCCTCAAATTTTAAGCATCTTTCCTCATAACCATCTATTTTCATATCTAACCGTTCCAGTACAGCCTGCATAGCTACTATCTTGTCGGCAAGCTGCTGTCTTTGCTCTACTAAAAGAGCTTTACGGGCAGCAATCGTCTCCTTGCCCAAGCGGAACATCGCCACATATTCAATCAGCATTTCTACCGGAATACCAACACCGCGCATGCACTTAATAAATTCTACCCAATTACAATCTTTTTCATCATAATCACGAATACCGCTGCTGCTGCGCTTGACCGGCGGTATCAGGCCAATTCGTTCATAATAACGCAGCGTATCAGCTGTCAAGCCAAACGTTTTACTGACTTCTGCAATCGTCATAGAGCAACACCTCCTCCTGCGATTATTTTAACACCTGGAGTCAACTCCAAGTCAAGCAATAATTTATTTTTAAGATTGTTTAAGTTATTACATACCAAACACTTTCACTGCTTCCTGCATATTTTGGATAACTGTAACTTTAAATGGACAGCGTTTCTCACAAGCACCGCATTTCACGCACTCCCCGGCATGATGCCGCAGCGCAGCATAATGTTCGCGTACTGTTTCAGGAACACTGTTCTGCGCTTTGGTAAGATTCAAAAATTTAGTTACTGCTGCCACATCTATTCCCTGCGGACAGGGAGCACAATGTCCGCAATACATGCAGTGCCCTTCCCAGCTGATTTTCGGTAAAGCGGCAAAAGCAGCCGCATAATCCTTTTCAACATCAGCAGCCGTAGTATATTCAAGACATTTTTCCAGCTCGTCAACAGTATGCGCTCCCGACATCACTGCCGCTACTCCGGGACGCGTCAAAGCATAGTGCAGACACTGATTAACAGTCAAAGCTTTTCCTGCCGGCGAAAGCTCTTCATCCAGCAAATCACCGCCGCCAAAAGCTTTCATTACGGTTATAGCGACGCCCAGGCGGCTGCAGGTTTCATACAGCGCTTCCCGCTCCGGATCCATATTCACAAGCTTCCTGTCATAATTTTTCCCATCCCAAAGCGCATAACAGTCTTCATTCGCCGGCTGCAGGTCATAGCAGGGATTAACGCTGAACATCAGTACATCGATCAAACCGCTTTGTACAGCCTGCATAGCTGCGGCAGGATTATGGCTGCTCAAGCCGATATATCTGATTTTTCCCTGAGCCTGCATTTCTCTTGCATACGCCATTACCGGGCCACCAGCTACCGCTTCCCAATCTTCCAGAGAGTCCACATAATGGATCATCCCAATATCTATATAGTCCGTTGCCAGCCGTGTCAGCAGATCTTCAAAGCTCGCTTTCACTTCCCCGATCTCCCTGGTCCGCTTATACTGTCCCTCCTGCCAAACCGTACATAAATGTGCCTGTAAAACAAATTTACCGCGGCGGCCACGCAGCCATTTACCTAAACGGCTACGCATTTCCGGCTGCGGCGCATACAAATCAATACAGTTGATGCCGCCTTGCTCTGCCGCATTCAGCAGTTGCTCTGTTAAGGCACCTTCGTTGGCAACAAAGCCTTCGCACCCTAATGCTATCACACTGACTTTAATACCTGTCCGTCCCAATTCACGATATTCCATACTCTCAACACTCCTTCTCCTTAAAGCAATACCTTACCACCCAAAATCAACGTCAGCAGCAAGTACAAAAGCGGCTGATGCAGAAGATAGACTAACAAAGACCTCCGTCCGAAAAAACTCAGGCAGCCGCTGCCATAATCAAAGATCTTAGGCAATCCGCCCAGAGCTTCACAAAAACGCAGACAGTAATAACCTGCCAAATATAAAAAGAACCAGGGCATTAAAGAAAAATAATCACTGGAAAAAAATCCTGCTTCTGTAAATCCTACATAAGTAGTGAATTTATTCAGATACAGCTGCTCCGGTATTTTGAAAAAATTCCAATCCTCAAAACCTAAATAACCGTCGTTGATATTGCGGGTCAGAAAAAATAACATACCACTTGCTGTAATGCCCCAGACAGGAGCCAGCCTGCACAGCCGCCGGTCAAGCAGCTTCAGCAGCAGCATACCTGACCCCAGAAAGAATAAAACGCCAAAGGTAACCGCCTGGTCCGGCACAAAAATGTGCGTTATAAGCATCACCAGGACACTTCCCCCAAAAACCTGCACAGCACGCCGTACAGCCCTTTTCCCTAAAGGCCAGCAAAAGCCTGATAGAAAAATAAAACGCCAGCAAATACTTTGCTGCCACCAATAACACAAACTGCTATGAAACCAGGGCAAATCCTGCTCAAATAAATACACCAGGTCCCAAAAAAAATGATAGACGATCATCTCCAATAACAGCAGCCCTCGCAGACTGTCCAGCAAGGCGTATCTTTTTTCATTATTCAGCCCCCGCATAACAAACCTTCCCCCATATATACTTTAAAGCAGAAACTTTAGCTATCTAATTTCACGTCGCTGTAATATTCTCTGCTATGGTAAAATAAACACTATTTTTTTCTACAAACACCTATGCGTTCCTCTTTTATCAATCATAACACTTAAAGCTCACTCCAAGTCAAGATACAAATAAAAATTTTCCCTGTATCCTGCTTTAAATTGCTGTTGTTTTATTTTCCTCCAGTAATTTTAATATGAATATCCTCTAACCCTTCGTCCATCTTATCCCAACAAAAAACAGCAGGCCTTATAGGCCTGCTGTTTTCATTATTTCTATACTATCATTTTTTATAGCCGCACTTCGGGCAAACACCATTTTCATTCAAGGCAATACCACACAGCGGGCAACGATCAATTTGATTCTTGGTTGTGAACTCTGCCGAAGCAGTATTGACACCGCTGACAAAAGTTATTTTCGCAATATTGAGTTTGTCTTTAAGCAGATCATAAACGATCTTAATCATGCCCTCGACAGTCATAGTTTCTTTTGTAACCACAAGACGACAATCCGGGTATGCTGTTGCCAGCTCTGTCTTGAAAGCCGCACCTTTCATCTGGTTCTGCGGAGCGCCATTACGGATACCCTGTTTTTCGTAAACATCAAGTACTGCCGGCAGTAGCGGATCATCTTCCCTCAAAATCAGTGCATGATCGAAGTTCTTTAAAACGTCCCAGGCAGTTTTTTGAATTTCATTACAGGGAAATACCATATTGACACCTGGTTCGACAGAATCTTCCACCTCAATAGTCAGAATACCTGAATGTCCATGCAGATACTGTGCTTCACCTTTAAACCCATAAAATCTATGGGCATATTGCAGGTCTAATGTTGTAATACTTCTCATGTCTTTATCCTCCTATATTTTTTATTTACGGGGTCAGCGCCCGAATACGCATTTGTTAATCGAAATATCCCAGTCTGTTATCTGCTGTTAATGATATTTTCTTTAGTATTAATATAATATTATTTTCTGTTTTTGTCAATAACTTTTTAGTTTTTAATTCTATTAGAAAATTAATATCCTTTATTGTTTCATATATTATACATTAATCTTAATTATTTCTCCACCAGTTCCTACCAGCCTCAAATAAAAAATACACTCGCTAGCCCCTGAACTTTAATAGTTCAATAATCAGCAAGTGTAAAAAATAAAAGCTGCAGAATCTAACGATTCTACAGCTTTATAATTTGATTGGTGCGAGTGACAGGAGTCGAACCTGCACGCCGAAGGCGCTAGATCCTAAGTCTAGTGCGTCTGCCAGTTCCGCCACACTCGCAAACAGGCAAAAAAAATGGTGATCCACCCGCGACTCGAACGCGGGACACCCTGATTAAAAGTCAGGTGCTCTACCGACTGAGCTAGTGGATCACATTGGCTGGGGCGGCTGGACTCGAACCAACGCATGCGGGAGTCAAAGTCCCGTGCCTTACCGACTTGGCTACGCCCCAAGGATAGAAACCGGATAATTATGGGGTGACTGGAGGGGATCGAACCCTCGAGTAACGGAGCCACAATCCGCCGTGTTAACCGCTTCACCACAGCCACCAAATTGTCCAAACTTAATAGCTTGGCGACGAATGTTATTCTACCATAGCCACTAGTTTATGTCAATCTTTTTTATAAACTTTTTTACATTTTTTTGCAGGGATTATTATTTGCAGACAGCGATTGCTTCTATTTCAACTTTAACACCTTTCGGCAGTCCCGCAACCTGTACGCAGGAACGCGCAGGAGCGTTTTCAGCAAACTTTTCACCGTAAATGCTGTTAACAACGCCAAAATCTTCCATATCAGTCAAAAAAACAGTGGTTTTTACCACATCGTCAAAAGTCAAACCTGCCTCAGACAATACGCCTTCCATATTTTTCAAGACTCTGATCGTCTGCGCTTCAATACCTTCATCTACTACTTCGCCTGTTTCAGGAACCAAAGCTATCTGACCTGACATATACAACATACCATTAGCCATAACAGCCTGAGAATAAGGCCCGATAGCAGCCGGTGCATTTTCAGTCTTAATAATTTTTTTCATTTGATTTACCTCCATTTAATACTTATCTAAAATATTTTTCAAATTTTACCATCAGCGGCAAAATAAGCCTGTGCCCAGGCCAGTGCAGTTGGTGTCTGTGCCAGTCCGCCTTCCGCCGTTTCCTTGAGCGTGCAGGGCAAACGATCGCCTACTGACTTCATCGCATCAATGGCTTCGTCTGCAGGGATAAAGCTTGTGATACCAGCCAGAGCCAATTCTGCTGCCAGCAACGCCTGTGCAGCGGCACCGCCGTTTCGTTTGATACACGGCACTTCTACCAGACCGGCAACAGGGTCACAAACAAGCCCCAGCATATTTTTGAATACTATCGCCACTGCATGTCCTACCTGTTCCGGAGTGCCTCCCAGCACATCTACAGCGGCACCGGCCGCCATAGCCGCACCGCTGCCGCATTCAGCCTGACAGCCGCCCATAGCGCCCGACAGTGAAGCGCGGCTGGCTATGACCATACCAATATTACCAGCCACTACCAAAGCTTCAGCCATTTGCCGTCCGTTCAAATTGTAATGCTGCTTCAATGCCAAAAGTACTCCCGGCAGAACGCCGCTGGCTCCGGCGGTAGGAGCGGCGACGATACGTCCCATCGCCGCATTGCATTCACCTACAGCCATGGCATAAGCCACAGCATCGTTAACGACACCGCCTAAAATATTTTTATAATTTTCAGACTGTCTGGCCTCCTGCAGCTTTTTAGCAGCACCACCAGTCAGGCCGCTGTGTGAACTTACCCCGGTCAGACCGAATGCTGCCGATTCTTCCATTACCTGCAGCATTGTCTGCATCTGCTCCAGTATAGCATCTTCACTCAGTTCAAGCTCTTCGCTGCTGAGCTTCAGCAGATAAGTATGTAACGGAACACCCTGATCAGCTGCGGCCTCAATCCAGGTCCTTAAAGAAATTTTCTCGTTAATCACGCTGCACCTCACAAAACATTACGGATGAACCGCACCGACTGCATAGGTTCCAAAGCAGCAACCAGATTGATTATCGGCTCCGGCACGACCTGGTCACATTCAATGACCATCGTTGCCAACCCGCCTTTATTCGCCCTGAAAACCCGCATACCGGCAATATTGATACCGGCACTTGCCAAAGCGCTGCTGACCAGGGAAATAACACCAGGCTTATCCTTATGCAAGGTAAGGATCGCCGGCAGCTTACCGCTCAGTTCTACAGCCGCACCGTCAATAGAAGTTACCAGAACCTGTCCGCCGCCAATAGAAGAACCAATAACTTCGCATTTTCTGCCATCTGCAGCTGTCAATTTAAAATAGACCGTATTGGGATGTGTCAGATCACCTAGATTGATCGTGGAAAATGCGTATTCCAAGCCCTGCTTCTGCGCAAAATCCATTGCCTGCGGAATCCTGGCATCATCCGGCAGCCAGCCCATCAGTCCCGCAAGAAGCGCCATATCCGTGCCATGGCCGCGGTAAGTTTGAGCAAAGCTCCCATGCAAAGCAATCTGCGCCTTTACCGGCCAGGCCCCCAGAATGCTGATTGCCAATAACGATAAACGTACGGCTCCAGCCGTATGCGAGCTGGACGGACCAATCATTACCGGTCCGATAACATCAAATATATTCATAATAACCTCACTGCTTTTACTATTGCGTCCTTATTCCACATTATCCAGCGAACGATGCGCCAGACCTACACACAACTCATTGAGATTGAGCACGCCTACCGCCATATAAATAGCAACGCACAAATGCTCACCGCAGCGGGCAATACCGATCTTGCCGCCGACATTAAAGCCCAAAGCCTTGGTTTTCACCTGCTCTAAAGCCGCATGAGCAGCTCCTGCTACCGCACCGGCGCCAACATGCGTATCTGAAACCAGGCCCTGCCTCTGCGCTGCCACTACAGCACGTTCAACAATCTTGACAATAGACGGAATAAATTCCCCGCCAAAATCGACCGCTGTCGAACGAATACCCTGTTCAGCCAGTTCCTGCTTGATCCTCTGCTCTTCGCTGCGTGAACCTGTAACAGCTATTTTCAGAGCCGCACGGCCGATTTCAATACTGGTGAGTTTGCTGTCGGTCATAATATCAAGCCTCTTCCTCTACATATTCCGGTACTTTAATCGGAGTTTTATCAACAACTGCCACTATTAAAAAGGTTACAATACAAATAAGCCATTCAAAATAAATTACATGCTGCAGAACATGGAGCGCCGGTACAAATTCCCAGACCACCAGCCCTAAAAGTCCGACCAGCGTTGTATAAAAAGCACTGCTTCTGCGGCACAGCCCCGGCGCAAACACAGTAAATAAAAAGACACAGGTCAGAGCGGTAGTCATCGACAGACCGGCAATCATGGTCTTCAAAATACCTGCGGCATTGAAAGCAAACCATAAGGTTATCAAACCAACCCCGAAAATAGTCAGACGATTGACAGTGACAAATTTTTCATCGCTGACAGAAGGATTAATAAAACGTTTGTAAATATCCTGACTGAACAAAGTGCCCGCCCCCAAAAGGATCGTGCAGGCAGTAGAAACATCGGCCGCCCACAAGGCAGCCAGCGTCGTTCCTGATGCCACCGGGTTCAGACTCATAACGACTTTCGGCAGAGCCATAGTCGCCGTAATATCCGGGAAAGAAACCTTCGCTACAATGCCGAGCAGCGCGCATAAAAATCCGATCGGGAAAATCAAAATGCCGCCTAAAAGAAAGCCTTTACGGGCAGTTTTGGCATCACGGGCACCACAAGCAATCTGCACCGGTCCCTGTGCCGTGATCGCTTGTGTGACCATAACTATGAACCAGCCGATAATGACCGCCATCGGTATACCAGCCAAAGGATCGAACCAATCCAGCGTCGGCGGCAGCTGAGCCGCAATATTCTCGATCCCGCCGGCATTATTGACGGCGGCAAAGCAGGAATACAGGACACCGACATAAATCAGACAAACGCTGACGATATTGGAAAGACCTGAGGACCACAGACCGCCGATCAGGGTGATGCCGATGAAAACAACGGCACTCATCATCATGCCGCCTTTAAAACTGAAAATGTCAGGCAGCAGCGAAGCCAGAATCGCCCCGCCCGCCAAATACTGCAGCGCCGTAATAACAGACATAATAATAACAAGACCAACCGCGCTGATGACACGACCTTTCGTATCATAGTATTTCTCAAAAAATTCCGGGATCGTAGAAATCTTCATCGCCCGCAGTTTCCCAGCGGCAACAAGCCCCATCACGACAGCCCCCGCTGCCCAGGCTGCATTATACCAGCCTGCCGCCATACCTACTTTAAAGGCATTTTCGGCAACGCCCACTGTAGAAGCCGCACCGACCGCAAGCCCCGTAATATTGACCGCGATCAGGCCGGCACTTAATTTACGCCCGGCAAACAAATATTCCGTCGAGCCTTTATCAGCCCGCCTTTTAACATAAAAACTGATACCAAACAAAAGCGCGATATACACGCACACGATAATCAACTGAATAGACAAATGCCACACTACCTTTCTACGCTGCTACATTGCTGCTTATTAAAACCACTCCGCGCCTCAGAAGGCGCCTGCTGCCATACTACCCTCCTACCCATCAAGTATGGATATAATTATATCAATTTTCTTCTGCAAAGTGAAGTAAAACAGCTTTTTAAAACACTTTTTTACTTTCTTTAGCTCATTTACATTCGCTGGCTGCCTTGTAAAATTTTTTATACTTTGCTGCCGGCAACAAGGATTTTAGATTTTTATGTCGAATGTAAAAAAGATTACAGAAGATTTATTTATCTGAAATTCCCTGATAAGTGAGGCTTAAATTTATGTATTCTTACAAAACCAGCGGCACCTGCTCTCAACAAATAAATTATGACATCGTTGACGGCAAGGTCCATAATGTTACTTTCGTCAACGGCTGCCCCGGCAATCTTAAAGCTATCGGCATCCTGGTAGAAGGACTTCCCGTTGAGGAAGTTGCCGCAAAACTGCGCGGCATTCACTGCGGCAACCGCAGCACCTCCTGCGGCGACCAGCTGGCTCAGGCCCTGGAGCAGCATCTAAACAAATAACAACATCGCAAATTCCAAGGAAAGGGGGCACCTGCAATGTATAAGATCCTCAAAAGTACACCAAACGGCATCGATGAGCTTGAGCTTGAACAATTAGAAAAGGGCTGCTGGATCGACATTGTCAGTCCCTCCCCTGAAGAACTGCATGAAATAGCCGCCGCTACTAAGATCCAGCTGGATTTTCTGACGGCCGCGCTTGACGAAGAAGAAAAATCGCGTATCGAAACCGAAGACGACCAGATCCTGATCCTGGTCGATATTCCTTTTTTACGCAGTAACAAAGACTACGACACACTGCCGCTCGGCATTATCATCGCTGAAGACTTTATTGTCACCGTCTGTCTGGAGCCTAACGCTGTTGTTGCTGACTTTTCTTCCTATAATCATCGTTTCTTCAGCACCTTCAAAAAAACGCGGTTCCTGTTCCAGATCCTTTATAAATCAGCTACTTTATATCTAAAGTATATTCGTATCATCATCAAACGTACTGATGAACTGGAGCAGCATCTGCGTAAATCCATGGAAAACTCCGAGTTATTCAACCTGCTGGATCTTCAGAAGTCACTGACCTACTTTACTACTTCCCTGCGCAGCAATTATATCGTTACTGAAAAACTGCTGCGTCTGCGTTCTACAAATCAGTCAGGACATTTGATCAAGCTCTACGAAGAAGACGAAGACCTTTTGGAAGACGTCATCATTGAATATAAGCAGGCTATTGAAATGGTTGAAATGTACAGCCATATTCTTAACAGCATGATGGAAGTATTTGCCTCTATCATCAGTAATAACCTGAACTTAGTTATGAAGTTCCTGGCTTCTGTAACCATTATTTTAGCTATCCCCACAACTATCGGCGGCTTATGGGGCATGAACGTTCCGGTGCCTCTGGAAGGTAACGAATTCGGTTTTGTCACCATCACTTCCATCGCCCTGCTGATTTCTGTAGGTACAGGCTACTGGTTGTGGAAACGCCGCATGTTCTAGGAGGATATTATGTCAAAAATACTAGCAGAACAATTATTGGCCGGTATTATTCTCGGCGATAACGATAATCAGGAATATATTTATCTTCCAGGCGGAGAAGTAGGAAGCGATACTCCCTGCTGTGTCTTTGAAAGCAAGTCCGGACGACAGGACCTGCCGCTGGATAAAGCCGTAGAACAGGCCAAGCGCCTGCATCTAAAACCCGTAGCGCATCCGGAAATGGGCCGGCGCTCATACTGAACCTGAAGAAGAAGACCCCGCTGCAATAATGCAGCGGGGTTATTTTTATGCTTTTTATTTTTTTACATAACGCTCCCAAAACTCGTCTTCAGGCAGCGGTCGGGCAAAATAATAACCCTGACCCAACTGACAGCCCAGCTTTTGCAAAACCTTGAGCTGCTCTTCATTTTCAATGCCCTCAGCCAAAGTCAGCGTATCGCCAAATTCACGGCACATAGAAACCGCCGCCTTAAACAAAATCTGCGTTTTAGGATTGTCTACGATACTGTCCGTAAGACTTTTGTCAAACTTTACCGTATCAAAATGCACCTGTGACAATAATTCCAGATTAGAAAAGCTAGTACCGAAATCGTCCATGGAAATACTGAAGCCAGCCTCATGCATCCGTTTGATCAAATCCACAAGCAGCTCTTTTTCCAGCAAACCAAAGCTTTCCGTGATCTCCACATCTATCAGACATGGATCAATACCATATTTCTTACAGATAGCCACACTGTTTTTGATTGTATCTTCCGCAATCAACGTTACCCGCGAAACATTTACAGACATCTTAAAAACTCTGCCGCCACGTTCACGCCAGTCTTTCAGCATCCGGCAGACTGTCTTCAGAACAAAGATGTCGATATAATTTATCAAACCATTTTCTTCGTAACCAGGAATAAAATTATCCGGCGCTATTATCACTCCCTGATCGTCGATTTTTCTGACCAGGGCCTCGGCACCTTCTATCAGACCTGTCTGCAGGTTTATTTTCGGCTGCAGGTAAACTTTGAACCTTCCTTCCGCGATCTCGGCCAACAGCCGGTGCGCGCTTTCTGCTTTATGATTATAATCGGCGGTCAGATTTTTATAGCCAAACGATTTTGTCGCTTCCATCACCGCATTTGCCTGAGATACCTTTTTATAAATATCCCGGCAATTATCGCTCCATAAGCTGCCGACCGAGACCCTGAAATCTGTCTCTGCACTGAATTTAGCTTTCAGCGCCGCTACTTTTGCTTCAAAATCCGCTTTATCCATATTCAGCGCCAAACTGACAAACTCATCACTGCCGACACGAAATGAATTAACGCCAAAAACACTTTTGATAAGTGCTGCTATCCTGATCAGGACCCTGTCACCCGAATGATAGCCCTTGGTTGCATTGATATTGCGCAGCCCGTTGATATCCATATCGACAATACCTATCTGCCGTATTTTCTTAATTTCTATATCCTTCAACAGACTGCTGTATTTCTCTCTATTATACAGTCCTGTAAGATTATCTACCCAACGGATCTGTTCCAATTTTTGATCCAGATATTTTTTCTGCTGTTCCAGTTCTTCTTCCTTAAAATTATATAGAATTTCAAAACGCAGACGACGCCCCATATAATTGAATAAAATACTCTTGACCTGTAAATAGCGCTGTACCGACGGCTGATATATTTCTTCCACAAACATGCGCTCTGTAGTCAGCAGATTATTTCGGCAGAACCTGCACTTGCTGTTCAGTCCCTGTAAAACCGTATAACATTTTTTACCGCAGTAGCTGTCATCTTCATAGGCCAGCTGCAACATGTCTTTCGCACTCTTATTCATATAAACAATTTCACAGGTATCAACATCAATCAGATAGATCGCTCTTGCTGTTTCTGTACGCGCTATTTGAGGAAATTCGTCGAAGCCCATCATTTTCGAGCTCATTTCTGCACCTCTTTTATAAATATTCCCAGTCGCAACTTTTACTTTAGTTTAAAAAAGCTTCTTCAGGATATTTATTTTTAACATTTTTAAAAGTTTGCATTTTGTTTATCCATTTGTATTATAACATCATTATAATATCTATTCAATATTTTTGGTTTTTTAGAATATTTTTATTCTTAAAACAACAAAAGGCGCTGTGTAATTTATACACAACGCCTCAAAGACCACTTTTATTTAATTACAATAACTGGCAGTTCGGATTCTTCGATCACCGTTTTACTGACACTGCTTTTTAAAAGCCCTTCCAAAGCTCCAAAGCCGCGGCTGCCAATAACAATGCTGTCACAGTTTTCGCGACGGCTCAGCTTAATTATTTCTTCAGCTGCTCTACTGCCGATAGCCAGCAGATAATCGCAGGGGATTTCCTGTTTGTCCATTAAGTGCTTGGCAGCGCCCAGCACCTCATTGCCGATCTGCATCACCGGCCCATTAGCACTGTAGACCAGTTCTTCTTCCAAAGGAGCACCGCCGACAGCTTTAATCCCCGGCTTAACGACCGTCAAAATAACCAGGTGTCCACCCGACAGCTTTGCCAGCGAAGCGGCATATTCCATGGCCCGCCAGGAATATTCAGTCCCGTCGATAGGTACGAGGATTTTTTTTAACATATTCATCATCCTTCATCAAAACTTTAAACACAGCTCCGTAATTATTTTACGATCAGTACCGGCACTGTTGCATACTGAGAAACCTTGGAACTGACGCTGCCCAGGAAAAATTCAGCAATGCCGCTGAGTCCGCGGCTGCCCAAAACGATCGCGTCGGCTTCCACTTTTTTGGACAAAGCGATAATCCGTTCCGACGGATGCCCTACTTCCATATCATATTCAACTTTATGCGGATAGGAGCCGACCATTTCTTTGGCCAGTTCCAAAACCTTATCACCGACTTTTTCCAATTCGCTGTTACCCTGATTAATCGTAGCATGGTCAAGCGGGACTGCCAAAAGAGCAGCATTATTATAAGGCTGGATTACGTTCACTACCAAAATTTCACTCTCAAATTTTTTACCGATCTCCAACGCATTATTCAATGCGCGCCATGCGGTTTCGGAACCGTCTACAGGTACTAAGATTTTTTTAAACATAATACGCACCTCCTGCTATCTTAACTGCTTTTAGAATATTCAAAATCAATAATAAGCTTATTGGTTTCACTGTTAATTTCTCTTTTTACAGCCTAAATTCCTGCTAAAGCAAAATTATTTAACTTTATTTTTTTTCGCCTGATGCTTCAGGGATTTTTTACTTACTTTTTTGATCTCTGATGGTGCCGGAGCATCATCCATACTGCCGCCTTTACCAAAACGGTAATACAGCAGCATTAATCCTAAAAGCAGCATCGGCAGCCCGCCGATAACATAACGGTATTCGGCCGGCGCAGTGATCGTCAGAAAATCATAACCAATGATCGCTATCGGCACAAGAATGATCTGCGAATAACGGCTTGCAGAACTCGTCGTTCCCATAAGACGGATCACCAGTCCGTAAGCCAGGAAGGCCACAGCAAAAGAAACAAAAGACATAAAGCATAAGAAAATAAAAAATTCCATAACAGCTCTCCTCGTTTAACGTTCTTCCCTGTCATAAGGCTGCCCCAGCGCCTGAGGCGCTGCCAGACGGCCCCCTTTGCGGGCCAGAACCAAAATCAAAACCACTATTGTAAAAATATATGGAAGCATATTCAAAATAAAAACAGATACGGGCAGGCCAACAACCTGCAAATGAAAGCCCAAAGCATCAATGCCGCCGAAAAGATACGAACCAAGCAGCGCACGCCAGGGATCCCACAGAGCAAAAATTACAAGTGCCACCGCGATCCAGCCGCGTCCGGCCGTCATATTTTCCAGCCAGCAGGGAGCATAAGCCAGCGACAAATACGCGCCGCCCAAACCGGCTAAAGCACCGCCCATGACCACATATAAATACCGCAGTCCAAAAACATTGACGCCTACAGCATCTACAGCAGCCGGATTTTCTCCCAAAGCCCTCATAAACAGCCCTGCTCTTGTACGGTACAGATAAAAAGCAACAGCAGCCACTAAAATATAACTGCAGTAAACCAGCAGATCCTGCCTGAACAGTACCGGCCCCAGCACCGGGATCTCACTGAGCCCCGGTACAGCCAGCTTACTGAAAACAACAGTCGCCTGCTGCCCCACATAATCCAAACCCAGATAACCGGATAGACCCGTGCCAAACAAGGTCAGCGCCAAACCGCTGACGACCTGGTTTGCCCGCAGGGTGACAGTCAGAAAAGCGTGTATCAGCGCCATCAATGAACCTGCCAGCAGCGCCATCCCAACACCACTTAGAAGACTGCCCGTCTGCTGAGCGGCAATGAACCCGGCACAGGCACCGACCAGCATCATCCCGTCCACACCCAGATTGGTAACACCAGCTCGCTCGGAAATCAGTTCACCCAGCGCAGCAAACAAAATAGGGGTACCGGCCGTAATAGAGGCAGCTAAAATTGAAATGAGCAATGTCTCATTCACTCTCTTCGCCTCCTTCATTTTTGATCAGGTGCAGCTGATAATTGGTAAAGATATCAGCGCCGACGACAAAGAATAAAATAGCTCCCTGCAGCATTGTTGCCACAGCCGAAGGAATCCCCAGTGTCTGCACCATAAACCCGCCGACATGGATAATCGCAAACAAAAAAGCTACTACGATAATCGCTGCCGGATGCAGCCGCGCCAGCCAGGCCACAATAATCGCCGTATAACCATAACCGGGACTGATACCCGGCTGCAGCTTGCCAACGATGCCGCTGACTTCAATCATGCCGCCC
This sequence comes from Phascolarctobacterium faecium, assembly GCF_003945365.1. Lineage (NCBI taxonomy): Bacteria > Bacillati > Bacillota > Negativicutes > Acidaminococcales > Acidaminococcaceae > Phascolarctobacterium > Phascolarctobacterium faecium. Next base: position 125,024 of record NZ_AP019004.1, read on the forward strand.
ATCCCGCAGACAGCACCGCTTAGCAGCATCACCAGCAAAACATTTCTGGGAATATTGATCCCGGCATAACGGGCAGCCGTAGGATTGGAACCAATAACAAGTGTCTCGTAGCCCCAGCGGGAATCACGAAAAACTACTGCCAGAACTGCCGCTAAAACAAATACAATAATGATACCGGCATGTACGCGCAGATCTCTGAAAGAGGGCAGCAAAGCCGACTCGCTGAAGGCCGCTGTCAAAGGAAAATTCAAGCCCTTGGGATCACGCCACGCACCATAGACCAGATAATTGACCCATAAAATTGCAATATAATTCATCATCAGCGTCGTAATCAGTTCGCTGACCAGCCATTTAGTTTTGAACCACCCGGCTAAAAGTCCCCACATCCCGCCTGCCGCAGCTCCCAGCAGCAGCATGCCCGGCAGCATGATCATAGAAGGCAGGTCAGGATAAGTCAGCGGCAGCCAGCTGGCCGCACAGGCTCCCATATAAAACTGCCCTTCAGCGCCGATATTCCAGATCTGCATCCTGAAGGCAATGGCAATGCCTAATCCGCACATCGCCAGCGGTATCATTTTGACGATCGTTTCCGAAATACCATACTCAGAACCTAACGCACCGCTGAACATGGCATAATATACCTCAAAAGGATCGCGCCCCGTCACTGCAAAAAAGATACCGCAGAAAACCAGAGCGGCGAAAGCTGCCACCACCGGCACCAGCGAGCGCATCAGCGGACTGGGTGCCAGACGTTTTTCCATTACCAGCTTCATACGCCCGCACCTCCCGCTTCGGTAATACCCGCCATCAAAGCGCCGATTTTTTCTGTATCCATTTCGCTGACAGGGAATTCACCTAAAATCTGCCCGGCAAACATAACGCCTACACGATCAGCCAGCTTCGCGATTTCCTCCAGCTCTTCCGATACCAGAATGATCGCAGTCTGTTCTTCTTTCAGCTGCAGCAGCAGCTTGTGCACTGCTTCGATAGCACCTATATCCAAGCCGCGTACCGGGTACAGTACGATCATCAGCTTGGGTTTAGCGGCTATCTCGCGTCCCAGCAGCAGTTTTTGCAGATTGCCGCCGCTCATCATCTTCACCGGCTGGAAAATCGATCCCAGCTTCACATCAAAATCTTCTACGATACGTTTTGTCGCCGCTATAGCAGCTTCACGCCGAATCCGCCAGCCTTTGGAAAATTTACCGTCATATTCTTTCAAGATCACGTTATTGACAGAATCCAGATTTGGCACCAGCCCCATACCCAGACGATCCTCCGGCACATAACTGATACCTGCTTCGATCATTTCTTTCGGTTTTTTATTGGTAAGGTCCTGTCCGTAAAAAAATATTTTTCCGCCCATCGACGGCCGCAGTCCGGCAAGTACCTCAGCCAGCTCGCGCTGACCGTTGCCCGATACTCCGGCGATACCATAAATTTCACCAGCTCTGACTGCAAGCCTGACATTGTTCAGTCCAACCGTATTCATATCATTGAGAGCTGAAACCTGCTCCAGCTGCAGCACCACTTCACCGCAGTGCTCGCAGTTTTTTTCATAGGTATTCAGCACCTCGCGGCCGATCATCATCTGCACCAGCTTGTCGCGACGCATATCTTCTTTTGCGGCGCTGCCGGTTACACAGCCGCCGCGCAAAACAGTTACTCGGTCAGCCAATTCCTCGACTTCGTTGAGTTTGTGGGAAATAAAAACTACCGCACAGCCGTCGTCTGCCATCTTTCTCAGATTGACGAACAGCTCGCGTGTCTCCTGCGGCGTCAGAACAGCCGTAGGCTCATCCAGGATCAGCACCCGGCTGCGATGATAAAGCATCCGCAAGATCTCCACACGCTGTTTTTCTCCCACACCAAGCTGCCAGACATAGGCCCGCGGATCTACCTGCAGTCCATATTTCTCACCCAGACTTTCAATATCTGCTATGATCTGCTCCGGTTTCAGCAAAAAACCACCTTTGCTCTGGCTCAGAACGATATTCTCAGCTACCGTAAAAGATTCGATCAGTTTAAAATGCTGATGTACCATCCCGATACCGCTGGCAATGGCGTCAGCAGGCGAAGCAAACTTTACTTCCTCCCCGCCAACCATGATACAGCCTTCTGTAGGCTTGTAAAGACCTGTAAGGATACTCATCAAAGTACTTTTACCGCTGCCGTTTTCACCCAAGAGCGCATGTATCTCACCGGGATACAATTCCAAATTTATTTTATTGTTGGCGATAACGCCGGGAAACCGTTTCGTTATCTGCCGCATACTGATAAGAGGCAAGGTCATGACTTTGCTCCGTTCATCATAAAATTAATCCGCTCCTCCGCATAGCCGCGCGCCGATCTGGCGGGCAACATGGACTCCGCTCGCACTGGCCTGTGACAACCCCCTGGTGATACCGGCACCGTCGCCGACGGCGAACAGGTTCGGGATCTTAGTTTCCAGCTTATCATCAAGTTCCAGACGCGCACTGTAGAATTTTACCTCTACACCGTAAAGCAGGGTATCGGCATTAGCCATCCCCGGCGCCACCTTATCCAGCGCATAAATCATTTCGATGATATTATCCAAATGGCGTTTAGGCAGCACCAGGCTCAAATCGCCGGGCGTAGCCGACAAGGTAGGCTTAGTAAAGCTCTTTTCCAGACGTCTTTCATTAGTACGCCGGCCTTTGATCAAATCGCCGAAACGCTGCAGCAGCACGCCGCCGCCCAGCATATTGGAAAAAGAAGCGATACGTTTGCCGTATTGATGCGGTTCAGTAAACGGTTCTGTAAATTTATTGCTGACCAGTAAAGCAAAATTCGTATTATGACTGTGCAGCTTGGGATCGCGGAAGCTGTGCCCGTTGACTGTAATGATGCCGTCAGTATTTTCGGCCACTACATAACCGTTGGGATTCATGCAGAAAGTACGGACCAGATCATTATACTGCCGTGTCCGGTAGACCAGCTTAGCTTCATAGACTTCGTCAGTAATGTGTTTAAAGACCTGCGCCGGCACCTCTACCCGCACGCCTACGTCGACCTGATTGTTAATAAAGGACAATCCCAGTCCGCGGCACTGTTCGGTAAACCATTCCGCACCGGCACGTCCGGGAGCAGCGATCAGATAATCACAGCGAATATCAGCTTTGTCCTCGCCGCGAACGCCCAGTTCAAAACCGTCACCGTGCCGTTTGATAGTTTCCACATGGGTATTACAGCGGATCTCCATTCGCTCAGCCAGATATTTATAAATATGCTCCATAATAATAAGGTTATTTTCAGTCCCCAGATGCCGGACCTTGGCGTTTAAAAGATGCAGATCATGTCCCAGCGCCAGACCGCCGATAGTACTGTTCTTTGTGCTGAAATATTCGCCGGGAGCGCCATGACGGCAATTAAGCTCATCAACATAATCAATCAGCTCGATTACAGTCTTTTCCGGAATATACTCGCTCAGCCAGCCGCCGAATTCAGTCGTAAAATTATACTTACCGTCTGAAAAAGCACCGGCACCGCCAAAACCGCGCATGATATCACAAGGGACACAACGCAGGCAATGATCCACTTTTTTTGCAGCCAGCGGACATTGACGCCGTTCGATTGGATTGCCTTCCTCCAGCATGATCAGCCTGACCGTCGGATATTTCAGAGTAAATTCATAAGCTGCGAAAACAGCCGCAGGGCCACCGCCGATAATCGCTACATCATAGTTCTCGTACATAAAGGACCTCCATTCATTATGGTTTGATCACAAATCGTATTTTTTACTTTCATCACCCAGTGGTTCATCTTTTTTAGGGTCATTTTTAAAAAGCTCAATATTTTTCTTTGCTTCACGCAAAGCATCATCATACACAGTTTTAAACGGACTCAGGTCCGCCGGTTTACCGGCCTTCAGCCATTCGGTAACGACACGACCCAGCGCATAGGTAGTCCCTACAGCTACAGGTATCTGCAAGGGAGCAAACGGGATCAGTGTCGTCAGCGTACTGCCTACAAAATAAGCTCCTAAAGAACTCAGCAGGCTTACGGCCGCCTTTTCTCCGATTTCTTCTTCATAAACACTGCCTAATTTTATCACCAGATACACATCATTAGCAATCAGCGCCATTGTTCCAAGCAACGGAGCAACAACGATAACCCCGGCGCGGGCAGCAGCCCAGCGGCACAAAGTTTCAGCTTCCTCCTGACGCAGCCGGTCGTCAATGACAGTGACCTTAGTTTCCTGATTCATATCCATTTGCATACCCTCCTTCAGGCATAGTAAACCACTTATTATTATTCGCAATCTTCCTGAAAAATCCTGCTAAGTCCTGCCGATAAATACGCTGTCGGGCATAAAAAACCGCAGGCTGTAAAACCTGCGGCCAAATTTTTTTATAAGGGCAAAACTTATTTTTCCAGCCCGTCAGCCTGACGTTTGGCAATCACCTGACGCATATAGTCAGTAACCAAAGCCGTACTTTCTTCAAACAACACCAGCGCATGCGTAGCCTTTTTCTCTAAAAACGGGATCAGCTTTTCCAAATTTTCTTTCTGATCGACGATCGTCACCAAAACAGGCAGGTTGGAAACACCGGTAAAAAGTGATACCGGACGACGGTCGATCCCACGCACTTCGGTCGCATAACCTTCGATACCTTTAATGACGGTAGCGCCGGCGATCTTTAAACGGCGGGCTTCTTCAAGAATCGTTCTGTACAGGGGATCGTTGCCTACTATAACGTCCTCGCCCGTATAAATTTTAAGCATCCAGCATTTTTTGAATTCTGCCGTCATATAACTCACACCTTCCCATAAATTATTATTTTTCTTGTTACTTTAATTATAGCACGCAGTTTCTGAAAATTCATGTTTTAGAGTATAAATAATAATAAATAATTTTTGTAACACTAGCTACACTTTATTCGGCCGCTTAAATTTCCTGCTGCCGAGTATTGGAATTTGATATAATAAAATAAGCATTTGACTATTCGACCACAAGGAGGCCTACCATGTCTGTTACCTGTCAGGATCTATTGACTTTAAAATATTTTGAACGTATCAAGCTGGTTGCCGGGCCAAACGGTCTGGACCGTACGGTCACCTGGCCCTACGTAGGACAGACTTCAACTGTCTCGCAATGGGTACACGGCGGCGAACTGCTGTTTATTACCGGCATTGTGCACAGCGCCGATAAACTTAAGGATCTCATTTTAGAATGTATCCAGAAAAAATTAGCCGGTCTTGTAATCTTGGTCGGCAATGAATATATCAACTCTATTCCAGAAGAACTGCTGGCCCAGGCCGACGCAGCCGATTTCCCGCTTTTTGAAATGCCCTGGGACGTAAAGCTGATTGATGTAACGCGCGAAATAACCGACCTGATAATGCGTGATAAATTTGAAATCAAAAAGTCAAAAAACTTTCTGGGCCGCCTGCTTTTTGCTTCCGATGTTGATTACCGGCAAATGCTTGATACAGCGATCATCAACGATATCCAATTACTGGAATATAAATTTATTGCTGTTTTTAACGTCAGTCACCCCGCTGATGAAATCATGACAGATGCAGGCCATGACAGCCTTGAAGATAAACTGCAGCATTCTGTCGACAGTCTTTGTAAAGAGAAACAGCTGCCGGTCATCACATTGGTCTACGGCAATAATGTGATCTGCCTTGCCAGCGCGCCTACACAGGAAAAAGCAGCTGAGGCGGCAGCTTATCTGGAAACCGTCTGCGGTCTTTTAAGCCAGCTCTACAGCGGCAGCAACCTTTACCTCAGCTTTGGCCGTCCTTACGCCGATGTCGAACAAATCAAAATCAGTTATCAGGAAGCGCAGAAAGCGCTGCTGCTCTGGAAAAAGATGGGACGCAGCAATCACATTGTCTACTATTCCCAGCTTGGTTTATACCGCCTGCTGTTTAAAATCGATGATAAAGAAGAAATCCGCGAATACTATCACTATAATCTCGGTGTGCTCCTGCAGCATGACAGCAAAAATAATTCGGAGCTTCTGGAAACGCTGCGTCAGTACTTATACTGCAACGGCAATCTTGTTAAAACATCACAGGCACTGTTTATTCACCGTAATACACTTTTATACCGTCTTAACCAGATCCGTGATCTGCTGGGGCGCGATATCGACGATGCCCTGATACGACTTGAGCTGCTGAGCAGCATCGTCGCCAAAGACTACCTGGAAGAATAGCAAAAGACCAGACCCTCAAGCAGCGGTCCGGTCCTTTACTGTTGTTTTATTTACAGGAGGATTTGTAGGTTTACTCAAATTTATCAGCCTTCAGGAACGGTAACTGCCTCTTCCGGAGGCTTTTTTTGTTTTGCCAGTGACAGTGTAACTACGCCCGTCATAATCAGGGCACAGGCAACGATCTTGATCGTAGTCACTGTTTCTCCCAAAAGCAGTACGCCGCAGATAATGCTGGTAATAGGCTCGAAGGTAGTCAAAATAGCGGCAGTAGAAGCACCGACATGCTTGATGCCTATCTGCAGCAGCGAGAGGGCTACCACCGTACACAGCAATGCAAACACAGTGGAAATAAACCAGGCCTGCGGCGTCAGAGTCGTCAAAGTCAATTCACCTGTTCCTATGCCAAAGATCCCCATAGCGATCGAAGACATCAGTGCTACATAAAAAGAAATTTTAAAAACAGGCTGATTTTTCAAACCGCTTTTATCCATATAAATGATATAAAAAGCATACGTAACGCCGGAAGCGACCGCTAAAAACAGCCCCAGAAAAGTCCCGCCGCTGAAACCAGCGCTCATATCCACACCCAGAAAAAAGCAGGCAATCCCGGCAGTAGCGATCAGCAGAGCAATAAATTTCTGCAGTCCCAGCCGTTCTTTATAAAAAAGTACGCAGCCGATAGTCACAAAAACAGGATAAATAAAGTGGATCGTTGTTGCTACGCCTACGTCGATCAATGAAAAGGCAATAAACAACATCAGCGTAGTCACAGCATTACCGATACCGCCTAAAATAGTCAGGCTCCACAATTCTTTGGCGCTGACCTGTAAAGATATGCCCTGATACCAAAGAATCGCCAAAAGCACCGGTAAGCTCAAAAAATTACGCAAAAAGGTCAGGGTCACCGGATTGCTGCCAGCCTCGCCATAGGTCATCGGCCCTAGAGTAAAGGCAAACCCGAAGGTAACAGCCGACAGCATCGTCAGTAAAATACCCCTGGTACTTGTATTAGCCATGATAATTCTCCTTTATGGAAGACAAAGCGGCAGATCCGCCGCTTTGTCTAAACCGGAATTAAAATTCTTTATCGCAGATTTTTACCAATTCATCTAAAACACTGTCAATGATCAGCTGTCCGCGGGCAGCTGAAGAAGAACGCGCCGGAGCAAGTACGCCGGTAGGCGGAACCGCATCTTTAGGCACAGGATATATATGATACGGACAGGGAGTCGCTCCCTGGGTATCTACCATTCTTTCTTCATGCACCAATTCAGGGGCGAAAGCCATCATCAGAGAGGTTTCCGTAACAGCTGCGTGCTCAAAAGCCCAGCCCGGGAACGGTACTTCGTCAAACACTTTATCGATGATCTCTGCCGGCATCGGGTCCCACCAGTTAGCGATCAAAATCTTGGCCTGTTCTCCATATTTTTGAGCTATCAGGTCGACTGCTTCGCAGACAAAAGCTTCATTTTCAAAGTGACAGCTAAGCACCATGATTTTTTTCACGCCGTCTTTAATAAGCTCTTCCAGAACATCATAGGTCAAACGGACAAGAGTATCACCGTTCAAATCAACAGTTCCCGGGAACAGGGGGCCGCCGCCGGAAAGAGGTTTAGATTTATAACCATAGTTGATTGCCGGCGCTACCATACCGCCAACACGCTGCGCCAGTCTTTCGGCAAAGCCGTTAGCCAGAACCGTATCTACACACAGCGGCAGATGGGGGCCATGCTGTTCGCAGGCGCCGATAGGCAGAATAGTGATCGCTCCTTCGTCGATTTTCGCTTTAAATTCCATCCAGGTCATTTCGTTCATTCTGATCATGATTTATCGCTCCTTTAATATCCATATTTTAATGTCGTTTACCTGCATTTTTCCTTGTTGCTTTGTTCTTTTAAGAAAGAAAGTTGTGAGGACCTGCGGCAGTGCCGCATTTAATTAGGAACTTACTTGACTAAGAGTTTTCGTCCTGTCCCCGGGCCGTTTATTTTTGTGCAGCAGCTAGCTTTACTGTGCTTTCAGTATACCCCCGCTTCAACCTTGTACACAACGTACAAAAAGGCCAAAAACATTCCAGCCTGCAAGTGCATTTTTTGCACAAGTCAGTACTGCTCTTTTTGTATCATTCATACAGTGCTTTTTATATTTCGACTTGCTATACTGATTGCGACAAGAGTTTTCGTTACGAAGCTCCTCCGCCACAACATTAAGTTTGTAAAGGAGACTTTATAATGAAAAGCATATTATTCACCAACGCCAAATTAAAAGGTCAGAACGGCCTGCAGGACATTTATATAACTGATGGTAAATTTAAAGAGATAGGCCCCGGTCTTGCCGCAAAAGTAACAGCTGAGAAGGTCGTAGATCTTGAAGGCAAACTCGCCGTACCGCCTTATGTCGATCCCCACATTCATCTTGATTACGTTTTCACTGCACTTAATCCGGCGGCAGCCAACAAAACCGGTTCTTTATTTGAAGGCATCCAGCGCTGGTCTGAAACTAAAGGCAGGCTGACCAAAGAAGAAATCAAAGAACGCGCCCGTCAGGCCATGAAACAGGAGATCCTTACCGGCGTGCAATATATCCGCACCCATGTCGACGTGACTGATCCCAAGCTTACAGCCCTGCTGGCCATGCTGGAGCTGCGCGAAGAAGTCAAAGATACCTGCACCCTGCAGATCATCGCCTTCCCGCAGGAAGGGATGTATGCTTATCAGGGCGGTGATAAATTAGTTGAAGAAGCTCTCACTATGGGCGCTGACCTGGTCGGAGCCATCCCCCATTTTGAATATACACGTGAAGACGGCGTTAAAAGCGTCCAGAAAGCTTTCGAACTGGCAGTAAAATACGACAAAATGGTCGATATCCACTGCGATGAAACTGACGACGACCAGTCCCGCTTTATCGAAGTCCTGGCCGCCGAAGCACTGCGCAGCGGCATCGCCGAAAAAGCCACTGCCAGCCATACCTGTGCCATGCATTCTTACAACAATGCCTATACTTATAAGCTGTTCAAATTACTGGGGCTTTCCAAAGTCAATTTTATTTCCTGCCCTACCGAAAACATCCATCTGCAGGGACGTTTTGACAACTACCCCAAACGCCGCGGCCTGACGCGTGTCAAGGAATTGAACGAAGCCGGCATCAACGTCTGCTTTGCCCAGGATTCCATGAGCGATCCCTGGTATCCTGTCGGCAACGGTAATCTGATGAATATTCTTGACGCAGGTATACACATCGCGCAAATGATGAGTATCGAAGAAATCAGCAACTCCCTCGACCTGATTACAGTCAACGGCGCCCGCACCCTGAATATTCTCGATCAATACGGTATCGAAGCCGGCAAACCGGCCAACTTTATCGTTCTCAATGCCAAAGGCGAATTTGAAGCAGTCTGCAATCGCGTTTCCGTTGCCTGTTCCGTCCGCGACGGCGAATTTCTTTTTGAACGTGCCCCCGAAGTTATTACTACAACCAACGGGCTCTTAAAATAATATTCCCGGCCCCTTAACAAATAACAAAAAGCACTGCCGTTATTAAATACGTCAGTGCTTTTTTATCTGCAGAAAGAAACCTGAAAACCAGCATTTTCTGTAATATTTTTCGCAAAAATTTTACTGGTTTCAACAGCTCACGCAGCAGGATTTTTGATCCGTTTGTAGAAGTAAGTATATACAAAAAGAAAACAAGATGTCATCTGAAAATCATCTAAATTTTAACCTGACTTTTGCGGAGTGTTACCACTACCGCCTGTAACATTTCCGATCTGATCTATAGGCGCGGATGTTTTAAGGAGGGATTTACCATGATGAAAAAGATTCTTGTACCGTTCGATGGTTCCGAAACTGCGCTGCGTGCACTGGAGTTTGCAGCCGGCATCGGCAAACCGTTTGGCAGCGAAATTATGGTAGTCAATGTTATTGTACCTTACGACTACACTAAAGTTCCGCCAAGAAAACCTAAAAATGCTATTGAAGAAGCTGAAATGGCAGCCAAAGAACCGGATCCGACTCCGCTTGATATCGCTAAAGGTATTTTGGATAAGCTGGGCTGCACTACCGCATCTTATCGTCTGATCGTTGATATCGACCCGGCTGAGAGGATTTTGGAATATGCCAAAACTGCCGAAGCTGATATGATCGTGCTCGGCAACAGAGGTATGGGCATGCTGGCCGAACTGCTGATGGGCAGCGTGAGCATGAAGATTTCGCAATATGCAGAATGCCCCGTAGTGATCGTAAAATGATCAGTTAATATACATATTCCCGTCTTGTGAAGGCGGTAATCCCTTGGAAACGGCCCCTTACCCGCTGGAGGTAAGGGGCCGAAGTGTTTTTCAGAATCACTTATCTGTCAATGTATCATTCATACTGCCGCTGCGAAACCCTTCCAGATCTAAACTTACATACAGGAACCCCGCCTTCCTGAAAGCTTCCACGATCTTCCGGCGCAGCTGCGGCTGCGCAATTTTTTCAATAACGGACTCAGCAACTTCAATGCGCGCCAATTTGCCGTGACAGCGTACACGCATTTCGGCAAAACCAAGATCCAGCAAAATCTGCTCTGCTACTTCTATCATCTGCAGTTTTTCTGCAGTAATAACTTCACCATAAGGTATACGTGAGGCCAGGCAGGCATAGGAAGGCTTATTCCAGGTAAAAAGCTCAAACTCCCTTGACAGCAGCCGTACTTCTTCTTTAGTAAGTCCCACTTCCCGAAAAGGACTTTTGATCCCCAGCTCTGCTATCGCTTTCATCCCGGGGCGGTAATCACCTTCGTCATCTATATTGGAACCATCTGCGACGCAGCTGCAATGATACATCCCAGCCATCTCCACAACGGTTTCAAATAAGGCACGTTTACAATAATAACAACGTTCCGGACCATTCTCTGCAAATCCCGGAACAGCAAGCTGATCGACACCGATTTCAAAATGCGGTATTTTCAGTTCGTGCAGCAGCTGTGCCGCGTCCCTCGCTTCGTGTCCCGGATAACTTGGCGTCCTTACCGTCACCGCCAGTACGTTATCACCCAAAGCCTCGCGTGCAGCATACAATAACAGCGAAGAGTCGACGCCTCCTGAAAAAGCCACGGCAACGCTGCCGTAACTGCGCAGCGTATCCAGTAAATCTAAATATTTCTTTCGCAATTCTACTTGCATTTTACACCGCCTGTCTTAATTCTGACGATTAACTAAATCTTCAATAGCATTTTCACGCAAAGCTGTCTTCATAACCTTACCTGTACCATTTTTAGGCAGCTGCTCGCAGAAGAAAAAATATTTTGGTACCTTGTAACTGGCAAGACGCTCCATTAAAAAGCGCCGCAGCTGCGGTTTTGTCGCCGCCGCGCCCTCCTTCAACACCAGATAAGCACAGACCGCCTGACCTCGCAGCTTATCCGGCACACCTACTACAGCGTTTTCCTGCACTGCCGGATGATGATACAACGCTTCCTCGACCTCACGCGGATAAACATTTTCCCCGCCTGTAATAATCATATCCTTGAGCCTGTCAACGATAAAAATATAACCTTCTTCATCCTGATATGCCAAATCACCTGTATGCAGCCAGCCGCCGCGTAAAGCTGCAGCCGTTTCTTCCGGGCGATTCAGATATCCCAACATCACATTGTCCCCCCGGACGCACAGCTCGCCTACCGTGCCGCTGGCAACCCGTCTGTCATCCTCATCACGGATCTCAACTCTTACATTCGGCAGCTGCGGTCCAATTGATCCGACCTTGATTTTTTCAGCCGGATTAACAGTACAGACCGGCGAAGCCTCTGACAGGCCATAGCCCTCCTGTACGGGCTTTCCAAATTTTTTCTTAAAATCTTTTGCCAGCTTTTGCGGTAAGGAAGCACCACCACTGATAAAAAAGCGTACTGATGCCAGCTGCCCGCTGTCGGCACCCTTTTCAAACATCTGGATCATCGTCGGTACGCCGGCAAACTGTGTTATTTCATACCTTTGGATCAACCGCAGTGCTTCAGCTAAAGTATAATTTTCCTGTACAACTATGCAGCAGCCATGCAATAAAGGACATGCTACGGAAACAGTCCAGGCAAAACAATGATACATCGGCAACACACACAAGGTCTTATCAGAAGAATACATCAACACCCTCTGCGTAAAATCTTTCGCGTTGGCAACCAAATTACGATGTGACAGCATTGCTCCTTTAGGATGCCCTGTCGTACCGCTGGTATAAATGATCGTACAATTATCATTATCGTCCATAGCTATATCTTCATAATTCCTGTCAACAGGCTGACGCAGATCCTCGAAATCCAGCTGCTTGAGCGGGCCACAGCCACATTCCTGCAATGCGGCATCTAATTCCAGCTTTTGCCGCGTCACCATTACGCTCATACCTGCATCCTGAACGATATAGGCCACCTCCGGCGCCGCCAGTTGAAAATTAAATGGAACAACAACGCCGCCGGCTTTAATGATCGCCAAATAAGCGATCACAAATTCATTGCAGTTTTTGCTGAACAGGCCGACTTTATCGCCTTTACATACGCCGCTGCTCTGCAGATGCGCAGCCCATAAAGTAACTTCCTCACGCACTTCACCATAAGTCAGCATTTTATCTTGACAGATCAGAGCCGGGTCTTCTGCCGGATGATCGTTGATTATTTCATAAAAAAGCATAGCTTTCGCTCCCCGCCGCGGCTTCAAGCCGCTAAAATTACCGTTGCCTGATCCGATCCACTTTTCCAGCAGCAGTATATTCTTTATTATACTAAATAAAAACCCACTTGCACAATGCTAAAAATCAGGTTAATATGTAAGCAGTATATAAAATATTAATTCCCAGAAAGGCAGGTTTAATAAATGAAAGTTGAACTACGACCCGGTCTTCAAGGACGAGCCGAAGCAATCGTTGACACCACCAATGTTGCAGCAGTTATGGGCAGCGGCGATCTTGATGTTTTTGCTACTCCGGCCATGATAGCCCTGATGGAGCAGGCCGCCTGCAACGCGATCCTTCCATGCCTTGACTCCTCTACCAGCAGCGTCGGCATCAAAATGGACACCACTCATGAAGCCGCCACGCTGCTTGGAAAAAAAATTATTGCTACAGCTAAACTGATAGCCGTTGAAGGACGCAAGCTTACCTTTAAGGTAGGCGCCTGCGATGATCATGGACCGATCGGCAACGGTACCCACGAGCGCTTCATTATTGACAAAGCTAAATTTATTGCTAAATTACAGTCTAAGCGCTGAATTATTTTTTAACAAAAAACTCCCGCAATGCGGGAGTTTTTTGTTTACCTGCAGCAAAAGCTTTAAACAAACGCTTCAGCTGCGAATAAAATTAGTAAAAACTGGCGTTTCCTGCTGTGGTAATGCTACACCAGCCTGCAAACCGGCTTCTTTGCACCGCAGTAAAAAAGCCATATTTCTGCCCAGCGTACGCATCGTCTGTAAGCCTTCCAAATCCTGTTTTACTTCTTCAGCATTGACGCCATGTACCATATTCCAATATTGCGAAGCTACAACAGGCATCTGCATCAGCATAAAATATTTATTCAGCTGTTCAAAGGCTGCCGTCGTTCCCGCACGGCGGGCAGATACCACCGCAGCCGCCGGCTTCAGGTAAAAAGTTTTCTGACCTGAACAAACGGCAGTATAAAAAACTCTGTCCATAAAAGAAGTTATCGCTCCTCCGGCTGCAGCCCAATGTACAGGCGAACCAAAAATATAGCCGTCATAAACAGGTGCCAGCTCCAAAAATTCATTGACCTTGTCATGAAAAACGCAGCGGCCAGTTTTGGCACAGCCGTGACAGGCAATACAGCCCGCAATAGCTTTAGTACCGATCCAGAAAATATCTGTTTCGATGCCCTCCTGTTCCAATGCAGACGCAACTTCTGCCAGCGCCGTATATGTGCAGCCTTTTTCATGGGGGCTGCCGTTAACCAATATTACTTTCATCTTTACTCCGCTCCTTTGCTTTGTTGTCTTTCCACTGCTCCTGACATAACTATACAACCTTGAGCGCACTCCAGGTCAAGTGAATTATTTTCAAATTTTACTGCTTTTCTGTCTGTACATAAAAAAACAACAGGCGGCAAACCTTTACCACCTGCTGTTTTTGACTTTCTCTATTTTATTAGTGATGCCACAATAAATGCTGGCTTACCGCCAGTTCCAGCCTGACTACTACAAGGAGGCAAATAATAACCGCAGTAGCAACCATGCCGATAACACCGCTCCAGCCATAGCTTTCCAAAAATACGCCGCCTAAAGTACCCAGTGAGCTTGCACCGGCATAATAGAAAAACATATACATCGACGATGACTGCGCTTTATCGCCCTGATTAAGTTTTCCTACCCAGCCGCAGGCTACGGAATGTGAACCCAGCATCCCAAAAGTAAATATAGCCAGACCTATAAATTTAAATACAAGCGGCTGCAGTAAAGTCAGCAGCCCGCCGGTCAGCATTATCAAAAGGCCCAGAATAAGTACGCGCCCGTTACCATGCTGATCTGATAATCTGCCCATATAGGTAGAGCTGAAGGTTCCAAACAAATAGACTACAAACAGCAGCCCTACTACAGTCTGGCTTAATGAATAAGGCGGTGCCAGTAAGACATAGGAAATAAAGTTAAAAACAGCAACAAAAGAACCCATAATCAAAAATGCAACCAGGTAAATCCATAATAATTTCTTATTTGCCAGAGCGGTATGAAAGGTTTTTATCAGCTGCAGTCCGCCTGACTGGCGCTGCCGCTGATATTTCGGTTTAGGCAGCAGCATAAAAAAAGCAATACCGACAGCAAGATATAAAATGCCGATCACAATCAGCCCCATGCGCCAGGAAACAAAATCAGTAATCGCGCTGACCACAAGCCGTCCAAACAGGCCTCCCACTGTTGTTCCGCTGATATAGATCCCAATTACAGTACCGACGTTAAACGGCTCAAATTCCTCATTGATGTAAGCAATTATCAACGAAGGAAATGCAGCTAAAAGCAATCCCTGTATCAGACGCATCCCCAGAATAGCTTCAAAACTGCCGCTGAAGCCTATCATAATAGTCAGTATTGCAGCTCCTATCAAGCCGACAGCAGTTGCCAGTTTACGGTCAAAACGCGGTGCCAAACCGGCAATCAGCAGCATTGCTGCTGACATCCCCACCAATCCTAAAGATACTGCCAGACTCCCCTGTACTGCATTGAGCCCAAAGCTGGAAGCAATAACCGGTATAATCGGCTGCACACAGTACTCGGCACCAAAAGCCGCCATACTTCCTAAAAAAATAATAAACAGCGTTCGCCAGTAAACCTGCGAACCTGTTTTTATATACTCGCGATTCTCCACTTAAAAGCCCCTTTTCTCTATAACCTGCTTTTAATTGTATACTTTCTGCCGTATTAGTCAATTCCTAAAATAAATAAAAGCACCGATGGCGGCCGGTGCTTTTATTTATTTTTTCATCTCATTCACCTTTACTGCCGTTATTCACGCAGCTCGGCCAGCGAAGGCAATGCAGCACGTACAGGCTTCCACAGCATGATCGAAACAGTATAATCGATCAGCGAATGTAAAAATGTACCAACCCCTACCAGAACAAGTACGCTCATAACATAACCGTCGGCAAGCTGTTCCGGTTTGAAAATGCTGCCGGCCAGAAAGAAAGGTGAAACGACGGCAACCTCAGCCAGAGCATGTACAAAGGCCAGCCCACCATTAAACACAGTGCTTGGCAATGGCTTTTCAATAATTTCCGGTATTTTTCTGATCAGCACAGCCCCAAGCAGGGCAAAACAGATATGGCTGGCAGCCCTCAGAGCAATAATTACAGGCGTCGTCATAAAAAATCCCAGCGTCGTTCCCAAGCAAACTACTGCGGCCAGCTTCGGCGATATGAACATCGCAATAAAAATAGCCACATGGCTGGCCAGCGTAAACGACATCGGCCCGATCACTATTTTAGGCATCAACATCGGCACAACGATACCGATACCACACAGTACCCCGGCCAATACAAGCTGATTGATATTCTTGCTTTTCATTTCGCAGCTCTCCCCTCATCATTCATCCTTCTGCCTCATTGATAACGAAAACAGCGCCTCAGGGCGCTGTTTTTATTTTAACACAGTTTGCAAAAAAGCCTGCAGACGTTCATTTTTCGGATTAGTAAAAATATCCTCAGGCCTGCCCTGTTCCTGTACTCTGCCATCAGCCATAAAAATAACTTTGGTCGCTACTTCGCGGGCAAAACCCATTTCATGAGTCACTACCACCATCGTCATTTTTTCTTCAGCCAGTTCACGCATGGTACGCAGAACCTCCCCTGTCAATTCAGGATCCAGCGAAGATGTCGGCTCATCGAAAAGCATGATCGACGGCTTCATCGCTAAAGCGCGGGCGATAGCTACACGCTGCTGCTGACCGCCGGAGAGCTTCCGCGGATAAACATCCGCTTTTTCGGACAAGCCAACCTTGCCTAAAAGTATTTTTGCTTCTTCGATTACTTGGGCATGGTCGCGCTTCTGCACCTGCACCGGTGCTTCAATCAAATTCTGCAGCACTGTCATATGCGGAAACAAGTTAAACTGCTGAAACACCATTCCCATTTTACAGGCAATTCGGCGGCTTTCGTCACCGGGTGCATATACCACCTCACCTGTGCTGCTGGTATCAGCAAGCAGCTCACCGTCAATAATGATCGTGCCCCTGTTGATAGTTTCCAGCTTGTTCAAACAGCGCAGCAAAGTACTTTTACCGCTGCCGCTGGGACCGATGACGGCAATGACTTCGCCTTCTTCGACATCAAGATCTATACCCTGCAAAACGTTCAGTTCCTGAAAACTTTTATGAATATTACGTGCTTCGATTTTTTTCATGGCTTACTCCCATCAATCGTACTTCGAAAATCTTTTTTCCAGTTTGTCAAATCCGTAGGTCAAAACCAGCGTCATCAGCAGATAAAAAACACCGGCTACAAGAAACGGCGTAATACTGAAATCACGCTGCACCAGATTACGTGTCGTCCGCAGCAGATCATTCATTGCCAAAACATAAATCAAAGAAGTATCTTTGACCAGAGTTATCGTCTCATTGCTGACAGGCGGCAGGATAATGCGAAAAACCTGCGGCAGAATAATACGGCGCATGGTCTGTACATAATTCATACCCAAAGTACGGGCCGCTTCATACTGGCCTTTAGGAATAGCCTGGATACCGGCGCGGAAAATTTCGCAGAAATAAGCGGCATAATTAAGTACAAACGCAAAAATAGCCGCCTGAAAATCATCCATCCTGATCCCAATACCGGGAATAAATGGAAGTCCGTAATAAACGAATAAAAGCTGCAGCATCAGCGGCGTACCGCGCAGCAGCCAGACATAGACACCAACGGCACTGCGCAGACTGCCAAGTGACGAAACCCTCGCCAGAGCCAGCAGTATACCTAAAGGTATTGACAAAACAATAGTAATAAAAAACAATTTTAAAGTTTCGATCGTTCCCAGCCACATCTGCGGCAGGATGGAAATAATATAATCCATTATGAGTCTCCGTATCTGCATTAAAAATAAGTAGAGTAAAAGGGCCGACAGCTCATGCCATCGGCCCGGAGCTTATTAATATTTAGTGATGTCAACACCCATCCATTGTTCAGAAATCTTTTTCATGGTGCCGTCTTTTTTCATTTCATCCAGTGCCTTGTTGATTTTCTCACTGTATTCTTTATCATCCTTACGGAAGGCAACCGCTACGACTTCGTCGCCCAGATTTTCTTCCAAAGCTACATATTTATCAGGATGTTTGACCATATAATAACGAGCCAGAACAGCGTCAACTACCATGGCATCGATACGGCCGGCGTCCATATCCATATAAACAGCAGCAAAGTCAGGATATTTTCTGTAATCTTTCAGGGAAGTCCTCAGTTCATTATTTCTGTCAAGAATATAAGAACCGGTACTGTCATCCTGTACTGCCAGAACTTTACCCTTCAAATCAGCAATTTTAGTAATCTCAGACCCTTTAGGAACAACTACCAGCTGAGCATTTACCATATAGGGCTTGGAGAGCGTATAAGCTTCCTGACGCTCCGGGTTGACTGTAAAGCAGTTCCAGATCGCATCGATACGCTTACCCTTGATCTCTGCTTCCTTGGAAGCCCAGTCGATCGGTTTAAATTCTACTTCCATACCAGCACGCTTGCAGGCTTCTTTAGCGAGGTCGATATCATAACCGACGATCTCGTTCTTTTCATTACGGAAGCCCATCGGCGCAAAATTGTCATCAAGACCTATCACCATTTTTTTAGGACTGTCACTGCCGCAGCCTGTAACCAAAGACAAAGCCATCAGCAGCGTCATAGCCAAAAGTAAAAATTTCTTCATCATCCATCCCCCTCTAAGGTGTTGTTTTCTTACTACGCTTTTGATTATACTTTAGTATGCTAAATTTGTAAAGAGGTAAATTGATTTTTTTTTGAAATTTTTTGCAGGAATTTTCCTTACAGCTGCGAATCTTATTTCAACAGCAGTATTTTATAACGAAAGAGGGGCTTGTGATGATCGTCACTGAAAGAAAAACCGATATTTTTGAACGCCGGGCCGGCGGTAAAGGCAATACTATTATGGAGCACATCGTAGATGAAAAGGTTTACGGCGGCAAAATAGCCGCTTATGCGCGCGTAATTCTTAAACCCGGCTGTTCACTCGGTTACCACAAACATGAAGGCACCAGCGAAACTATTTATATCCTGCAGGGTACGGCCTTATATAATGACAATGGCACTGAAAGCACGCTGCCTGCAGGCGCAGTTGTTTTCTGCCCCGAAGGCGAAAGCCACAGCATCGAAAATATTGGTCAGGATGACCTGCTGGCTATGGCGCTGATTGTCAACGAAAAATAAATTTCAAATAATTACAAAACATATTAAAACACTGCTGTGAACTTTGGTTCACAGCAGTGTTTTAATATTTATTCGGATTTATTTTACTGCTCGCAGCAAAGCGACGCTCACTTAGAACATGAACCTTAGCCCGGCGTTGACGCTCCACTTTTTGTTGATGTCGCCGCCGAAGCCGCGCGTCACTTCGCCATAGAAGTTGCCCGTCCTGCTGATTCTGACGTTGCCGCCCAGCCCCAGCTCGAACCAGGTATCGCCGTAGTCGTTGTGCTTGGTCAATATATCATTGGTTCCGCCTGCATCCGAGGTCAGCTGCAGGTCGCGCTCACCGGCAAATTCGTGCAGCAGGTCGGCTTTCAGATAGATATCGCTGCCATTTTCTATCTTCTGTCCCATGACGAAGCCGATACGGCCGATGGCGCTGTTCATGCCGTCGATACGGCCAGTGACGCCTCTATCGGTGGTGTAGTCGATACCGGCCAGCCTGCCAAGGGTAAATTGTGCCTGTGGCTCAACAAAGAAACCTGCTTCAAAATCAAAGCGTTTGCCGTATTCCACACTAAGACTGTAGGCGTGCTGCTTGTAGCTGGCTTTATCCGGGTAGTCGCCGTAGGATTCCAAATCGGTCGAGAAGTTGCCTACACGGGCCGTAACATTGGTATATGCGCCGCTGCCTGTTGTCCAGATGCCATAAAGGCTAAAGGATCTCAGATTATCTTTGCTGCTGCCGGGGGCGTAGCTGCCGCTGCCATCGCCGTAGTCGATAGCGCCACCATAGATACTTCCGCCCTTGAACTGCTTCTCAAATCCCAACTGATAAAGGTTGTAGCGTCCTTCGTAGCCTGAGCCGCTGAAGCGCCCTGCCTGCGTCCTCGCCCAAACGCCGTCTGCCTGCTCTCTGCCGCTTGCCAGTGCTCCCAAACGACTGCGCAGACTGTCGTTGGTATTGCGCCACATAGCATAGCTGTTATCGGCAGCATCCAAAAGCACGCTCGTATCATTATTGACTGTTTTGACCATATTTGTCAAATACCAGTCGTTGGCCGAAAGCCCCAGAGCATCACCTTTAGACAGTGTGGGGTCAACGTCCCACAGTCCTCCGGCATTGAATTCTTTACCCACAAAGGTCAGTTTGCCGCTGGCATCGGTTATCAAAAGCTGCTTATGTTCCCCTGTTACTTCAATATTGTTTAACTTGCTCAAGTCTTTGATCTGTACATAGTGAGTACCGACATCAGCATGGGTAATGGTAACTTTATCGCTGTTGGCTTCACCTGCCAGATCGGTATCCAGGATAAAGGTGGTGCCGCTGCCGCTAAGCGTATCTATGGTCAGGCTTTCATAGGCCGGTGTTCCCGCGCGTGTCACACTGCTGTCAGTCATGTCGATAACTGCATTATTTGCCGTCAGCGTGCCATTGATATTGAAACTGCCGCCATCAATGTTTTCTAAAACCATACTACCGCCTGTCATGGTCATCCCACTGACTATACCGCCGCTGCTCATCTGCATAATACCGCCGTTAAGCTCTGTATCAAGGGCTGTACCACCATTAAGAATAAGCTGCTCGCCGCCGCTGTTAATGATCGTCCCGCTCATCTGTGCTCCGCTTATAATGCCCATGGTCACGTTGGTGCCGCCGCTGCCAAGCGTCATATTATCATAACCGGAAGTGATATTGTCGATGATCTGCATACCGCCGCTATAGGTAATATTAGATATATTGCCGCCGCTGCCCAGATAGACAGTTCCGCCGCTGTTCAAAACAGTATCCAGTGACGTGCCGCCGACTGAAACGATTTGTGTACCGCCGTTCAAGGCGTTTACCGTACCCTTACCACTGCGGGAAACAACCTGCGTACCACCGAGCATAGTACTCACTGTGCCGTTGCCACCGCCGGCAACAGTTTGCGTGCCGCCGTTCAGAGTGTCGACTGTACCAGTACCGCTACTGCTTATAACCTGACTGCCACTGTTCATTGTACTGACCAGACCTGTACCTCCCCCCATGATATTCTGCTCACCACCGTTTAAAGTCTCTATCATGCCATTACCACTAACTCTAACGATCTGTGTTCCGCCGCTCATATCGACTACCGTGGCGCTGCCGCCCTTGAATACATACTGCTCGCCGTCCAGCATAGTAACGATCATACCGATGGCATTGGAGTAAACGATCTGCCCGCCGGCGCCATCATGGTTGTCAAGAGTAATGATCGTACCAGTGCCGCCATCATCAACCAACTGCGTCCCCGATTTCAATGTGACCACCGTACCGACAGCATTGGCCGAGATCCACTGTGTACCAGTAGTGTTCATGATGTTGATTATACCGGTACAGCCTTCGTTCACATATTGCTGGTAGCTGTTAAGCTCGTTTATCATACCTGTGCCGCCAGAGTAGATAAACTGCCCAGCGGGACCATTCATAGTTCCTACTGAGCCAACACCGCCGGAGATGTACTGAAGACCGTCCATAGTCTCCACCTTACCTGTGCCACCTTCGTAGACAGTTTGATAGCCACCGTTCATATCAATTACCGTGCCAATGCCGCCGCTAGATACAAACTGCGTGCCGCCTCCATCCATTTTACTGACTGTGCCGGTCCCGCCGCTTGATATCGTCTGCAGACCAGCGCCGTTTACGTCACCACTCATAACACTTACAATACCGTTTTGTCCAGAGGTTATAGTCTGCGTATCGCCCTTCACCATAGTGGCTACGCTGGCATTGCCGCTATAATCAGTGGCTTCGGCGCGGGCAAATATGGCCCTGTCCACTACGTCTGCCAGCTGGGGCAGCACGGCGTAATCCAAAGGCGCAGCATCGCTACGCAGGGGCTGGACTGGGGCAGGCACCGTTTTCCCAGCCGCGGCCAGTGCTGCCACCGGAGCTGTGACATTGACAAGGTTCATGCCCATAACTACTGTCGCCAGAACTTTTTCTGCCCGTTTTTTGCGTTTTTCCCCCAGCAGTGATTTTACCCTAGATTTCAAAGGCACAAACTTCCCCCCCAGATGTACACACGGAATGTCCTGCCTGATCATTAACTCCTGTTTATTTAAATTTTTATGTTTTCTCATCTTCTTTCCTTCTCTCTTAACTTTATTTTGGAGTAAAACTCTTACTGTACTTTTTCAAAGCCTTCCATAGCTATGCCAGCTTCTATGGGCAGGCACAGCATATTTAGCGAGATATAATTGCTTTCGATCCAGCCTTTTTCTGTCTGCTGCTTTATCGTAAAAATATTTTCCTTCACGCCTTCATAATTATTGGGGTTATACATGGTCGGTTTGTGCCAGTACAAGTCGTAGCCCTGCTGTTTTATCCATTCCACCAATTCCTGCGACTTTTCTGCACGGTCGTTTTCTACATACAGGATCGGCCGATATTTACGAAGGTTTTCTGCCGCGCCCTGTAGTACGGGCAGTTCCATGCCTTCTACGTCTACTTTGATAAAGTCGCAGGCCGACAGCTTAAGACTATCGATGGTGATAACCTCTACTTCTTCACCTTCACTGCAGCTGCCCAAGGCCAGACCGCCCCAGTTCACTTCTTTTTCGCAGTCCTGCAGTGGTACCAGCAGCTTACCCGGTGCGTTGCTAAGGGCTTTTTGGAAGCCGTAGATATTGGTCAGGCTGTTGAGCGCCGCATTGCCCAGCAGTGTCTGGAACATCAGCCGCTGGGGCTCAAAGGCATAGACCCTGCCATTCGGCCCTGCCAGCTGCGCCAGTCCCAGTGTATGCGCGCCCAGATTGGCGCCGGCTTCGATAACTGTATCGCCGGGTTTTACTACCTGGCTAAAAACATCGTATTCACCTTCTGAATATTCGCCGTAGACCTTCAGCGCTTTGCCGATAAACTGGTCGTGCCTGTTAAAGACCATCAGTCCATGCCGGCATTGACGTACTATGTTAAATTTTTCTGGCATTTTTACTTCTCCTTATGTTTTTTACTGCAAGAGGCAAGGTTCATTTTCTTATCCGCGCTTTTTTTGCTTTACCTGTTGTTTTAGCGGCAGTGGTTTTATTTATTGCTGCACTTGCTATGGACTCAGCTTCTGCTGACGCTGCTTTATCTGGAGCCGGCTGTTTTGGTGCCAGCGGATCCAGCTGGTAGTCTGCCATCAGTTTGTCTATAACTTTGTTTACCGCTTCGGGGGTTATGTAGCGGCTGCATTCAAACTGGCGGTCGGTGCCTTTAAGGCGTGGGCACCATTCAAAGTCTTTGTGGTCGAATACTACCTGGGTATCGTTCCAGCAACCGTTGCAGACGTGGTAGTTTATGACCCGGTAGGGTGTGGCAAATTCGTTAAACGGCAGGGTAAAGCCGCTGATGAGTACGACAGGTATGCCTACGCCGTTGGCTACCCAGCTAAGACCGCTGGACAGGCCGATGAAGAAGTCGGCATGGTATAAAAGGTCGATACGTTCTGACAGGGGCAGCTTGCCGGTAAAATCTTCGACGCCGTAGGGGATTATGTTAAAGCGACTGTTCATACCGTAGACATTTTCGCGGTCTATGCACAGCACCCTGTAGCCTTTGGCTTTAAGGTGTTTGACGACGCCCAGCCAGCCGCTGCCGTTGTTCCAATATTTGGCCTGGCTGCTGGACTGGGCGGCGATGCAGACGTATGGTCCTGCTATTTTACGTGTTTTGTCTTTGGGCAAAAGCTTGACGCTAAGCTGAGGCGGTTCGCCTCCTTCGTCCAGCCCCAGGATCATGGCGGCGTTTTGGTGCAGGCCGCGAATGCGAAAGTCTGATGGCTGGTGCAGCCTGTCGTCGCAGGGAAAGAAGATACCCATATAGTAGCTGGCGTACAGCCCTTCAGGCCGTTCTTCCGGTTTGAGAAAGTGTATCTTAGGATAGGCTGGTTTAAACAGCTCTGCCAGTTCTTCGTCCATGGCGCAGTAAAGCTGGCAGCCGTGCTTTTGGCGGAAGGCTTCCGCATAGGGGAACCAGGCCAGAATATCTCCCAATATCCCGACCGGGAATTTTAACAGCACTTTTTGGCTGCGCAGATCCAGGTCGTGGGCAAAGATCATTTTATCTTTTTCGTATACTTCGATACGAAAATCTATAAAATACTTTTTGCTGCTGGCAACCAAAACGCCGCTGGCAGGTGCGTCGTAGACAGTAAGACAGGCTTTGCGGTCAATAAACCGAACCCTGTACTCGCCCTGGGGCACGGTGACGCGGGCGCCGTAGTTAAAGTCGAAGCTGATACCTGCAATACCGCTTGGCTGCTGCACCTGGCCTGCGGCGAAGGTCATATAGGGTTTTGGCGCTGCCTGAGGTGCCTGTCCCTGCTGGGGCAGGCCGCCGTTGTTACCATCGCTGTTGCCTTTGGCAGAGTATGCCATTTCTTCGTCACTGGCTGATTTTATTTCCGTCATAGTCATGTCTTCCTGTTCGTTTTGTTTTCTATCAGTCTAAACTTTTACACAACAGTACCGCTTATTTGTTTAAAGCTGGAAGCGTTACGGCTGACCGCTTTTTTTAACCAGTGTCAGCAGCAGCTCCATATCACTTTGGGTATACCGCTTATCCTGTCCGGTCCCGCCGACTGCTACATTGGCCGCCTGCCGGGGGTCAAAAAAACATTCCAGCTGGCAGTCAAAAAGGTTGGCCAGGCGCAGCAGCTGTTTCAGGCTGAACTTGACGCGGCCGCATTCCATATTGCTCAGATGGGTCTGACTGATGCCCAGCGTTTGCGCTACATCCTGCTGGCGCAGCTTGCGCATCGTGCGCAGGAACTTGACATTGGCGCCAATTTTTTCCAGACAATCTGCATCGTACATCGTTTACCTCCGCCTTTCTCATTATTTTTAAGGTAAAATTTTACTGCTTTTCAGATAGATTCTTTGGTTTTCTTTTGATTTTCTTTTCTTAAAACGGTGTTTTTATTTCTCAGAGTAATAATAATTATTATAGCACGTATGTACCCCCCCACAAGACATGCAAACGGATATTTATCATAGACTTCCGTTTTGCCCCTCCCCGGCACTTATACAACAACCATCAGCGGGCAATGCTCTGCACGTGGTCACTGTCCTCCTGCTGCCCGCCTGCGCCGTCAGCAATGCAAAAAAATACCCCTTGTATACTTTGCAAATACACAAGAGGTCAGGATTTATTTAAGCAAAAAAATTTAGCCCCAAAGGGGCTAAGTATTCTACGGCGTTATTTTGCTATTTATTTTTTTTAACAGGCGTACACTTAAACACAAAACTCCGGCTTCTAAACAGCCGGAGTTTTGTGTTTATTGCGGTTTTTATATTTGTTCACGTGCCAGCTTTTTCTGCAGCCAGAACATCCGCAGCGTTAAGAAAACCGCCGAGAAAAACAAGCCTATATCCAGGCTCTGCCAATATGCGGCAGGACCATGCTCCATTACAAAATCCAGGAAACAGCCCAAGGGCAGACAAACAACCCAATAGGCAAAAAAACCGGAATAGAAGGTTGCTTTAACATCTTTATACCCGCGCAGGATTCCCTGGATCGGCGCTGCCGTCGCATCAAACAACTGAAAAAAGATTGCATAAAACAAAAAGCCGACTACTTTTTCAATAATGACAGGGTCAGTAGTGTAGAGCATGGCTATATAAGGTCTGTTAGTGTAAACCAGCACCGCCAGAAAAATCGCGATGGCCATATTGAGAGCAATGCCCATACGACTGAATTTCTGCGCTTCCTCAAAACGTTTGGCACCTGCTTCGACCCCAACTAAAATCGTCAGCGCCATAGAAAAACTGAGCGGCACCATATAAAGCAATGAAGTAAAGCCCAACGCTGCCTGATGCGCCGCAATGATGACTGTACCGAACTTGGCAATGAACAGTGCAACTACACCAAAAATACTGGCCTCCATAAACATTGCCAGACCGATCGGCACACCGATGCTGAGATTTTCACGCAGCTGTTTGATATCTAAATGGAAACGGTCTTTAAAAATCCGGAAATGCTCAAAAGCCGGCAGCTTATGCACGATCCAGACAAAAATAGCAAATTCCAGCCAGTAGGTAATACCAGTCGCCACACCGGCGCCAACCCCGCCCAAACGCGGCATTCCCAGTTTTCCAAAAATAAAACAGTAGTTCAAAAAGGCATTTACCGGCAGCGCCAGCAAATAAATCTTCATTGTGATACCTGTATGTCCCAAAGTATCTATCAGAGCGCGCAGCGAGGTTGACATAAAAAACGGTATCACACCTACGGCCACCGCCGCCATATACATCTTGGCAATATAATGCACCTGCGGTTCCAAATGCAGATGTGTCAGCAGGGTATCTAAAAATAAAACGCCCATTAAAATGATAACTGCCGAAAAAGCTATCGCCAAAAAAATCGTATGCCGAATGACCTTACCAATATTATCGCGCTTATCAGCGCCTAACAGATGAGCAACTATAGGCATCGCGCCTAATAAAACTCCATTAGTGCCAACAAAAATCGGCATCCAGATATTACCGCCGATCGAAGTGCCCGCCAAATCGACCGCACCTGCATGACCAGACATTGAAGAATCAAAAAAATTCATAGCCATGATCGCCGTCTGAGTAATCAAAATCGGGATCATCACTGAAAAAAGCCGCCGCAGGCGTTGTTTAAAATTTTCGTCTACTAACATATTTATCCCTTTCTATTTTAAGGCAGCTCAGAAAACACCGCTCGCCTCCGCCAGCTCCGTAAGATAGGCCCAGCGTTCCACAAGCTGTTCCAAACGCTGCTCGGCATCCTGCTGCTGCGCGGTAAGCTCGCCCAGCTTCACAAAATCACTGCCGGCGCTATTGACTTCCAGCGTCAGCATTTTCAGCTCGGCTTCCACACCGGCGATCATTGTTTCTATCTGCTCAAATTCCAGTTTTTCCTTATAAGTCATCTTGATTTGTTTAGACTGGCTTTTAACGGCTTCTATACGCTCCTTGCCGGTACCGGTTTTAGCACCGCCTGCAAGCATTGCTTTGCTTTCGGCCGCCGCTGCTTCATATTTGCTGTAATCGCCGATAAACTGCCTGATCTCACCATTACCCATAAAGGCAAAAATTTTGCCGGCAAACCGGTCTAAAAAGTAACGGTCATGCGAAACTGCGATGACAGCTCCATTAAAACTGTCCAGATAATCCTCCAGCACCGACAGCGTCGGGATGTCAAGATCGTTGGTCGGCTCATCCAGAAGCAAGACGTTGGGAGCACCCATCAGAACCCGCAGCAGATACAGCCGCCGTTTTTCTCCGCCGGACAGTTTATTGACCGGCACCCACTGCAGCTCGGAAGGAAATAAAAACCGTTCCAGCATCTGTGCGGCAGTAATCCTTGTCCCATCGTTTGTTTCGATGTGATCACTCACATCGCGGATATATTCCAGCACGCGCTGTTCGCTGTCCGGAAATTCGCTGTGCTGAGAAAAATAACCGATCCTGACCGTCTGTCCGATCTGAACACTGCCACGGTCAGGCACTAATTTTCCCGCCAGAATATCCATCAGCGTCGTTTTGCCGCTGCCGTTAGGGCCAACAATACCCACGCGGTCATTACGCAGCAGGATATAGCTGAAATCTTTAATATAGGTCACACCGTTGTAGTCAAGTCCCAGATGCTCGCACTCGACCACAGTTTTCCCCAATCGGCTGCCGGCAGATGACATTTCCAGTTCTCCCGATGCAGAAATATTTTTCACTTCCTGCTCCAGCTCGTTAAAACGTTCGATGCGTTCCCTGCTTTTTGTCCGCCGTGCTTCCGCACCGCGGCTGATCCAGGCCAGTTCACGCCGGTAAACATTGCGCAGCCGCTGAGCAGCAGCAGCTTCCGACTGGCGTCTTTCTTCACGCTTTTGTAAAAAAAGGCTGTAATTTCCTGTATATAAATAGCATTGCCCGCCATCTAATTCCAATGTCCGGTTGACCACTCTGTCAAAAAAATACCGGTCATGGGTCACCATCAGCAGAGCGCCTTTTCGCTTCAAAAGCAGCTGTTCCAGCCAGGCCACAGTTTCATTATCCATATGGTTAGTAGGTTCGTCCAAAATCAGAAGATCGGAAGGACGCACCAAAACTCCGGCCAGTGCTACACGCTTGCGCTGCCCGCCGGAAAGTTCCGCCATCGGCTGATTAAAATCACTGATCCCCAGCTGATCAAGCACCGCTTTAGCTTCGCTCTCCAGCTGCCAGGCATATGCGCTGTCCATTTGCTGCTGCAGTTCCAGCAGCCTGCTCTGTAACGCACTGTTCTCAGGATCAGCAGCCGCCAGCGCTGCCGCCCGTTCATAACGCTGCAGTAATTCCAGCTGCGGCGAATCTCCCTGAAATACCTGTTCCAATACCGTTGCCTGTGGATCATGATCAGGATTCTGCGGCAGATATTCGATCACGCAGCTGCCATTTGCCGTAATCCGGCCGCCGTCACCGGCTTCACCGCGTGCAATATCGCGCAGCAGCGTGCTTTTACCGGTGCCGTTGACGCCGATAATACCGATTTTATCGCCCATTTCAATATTAAAAGTTACATCTTTAAACAAAGTTCTGACGCCATAGCTGTGCGACAGCTTCTCTACACTTAAAATCATTCTTTTCGCCCTCTGTAAAACAGAATAAAAGCAGCCTGCCGCTTGAGCAGACTGCATATATTTTAAATAAGCTCTACTTGAAGATTAGGATTTGCAGCGGCGGCATCCTGTACAACTGTAAGCAGTCTTGCGCCATACCAACCTAATTCTGAACCTGCGGCTACCGCCTGCGGTATTTTTAGTATAACAGGCTCGCAGACTTCCGTCAAACAATCATACAATGCGTCCAGATTTTCACCGTAATAATCCGGCAGCTCAAGCTCCGTACGCAGATATTTATGCAGCTGCCTGATCGACTGCATCCTGGCCAGTGCCAAAGTTACTGTTTTCATCAGCCGCCTCCTTAATACAATTTTTCAAAGCTTTTATAATGATCGTCCGTATAATAGATCAGTCCGTCATTAGAATACACCAGACGTTTAGCATTCCTGTTACCGGTTTTGTAATCAATATCGCATTCTTTCCAGCTGCGTCCTGATTTCTGCGGCAGTAATCCTTCGTAGTTGCCATACCTGTCACCGCCTATACTTTTACCGGGCGCCACTTCATTCAGCGTTCCCTTATGCTTCCAGCCCAGGCGCTCGGCTTCACGTTTAGTAATAAAATTTCCCGGCAATTTATGAAAGGTATGGATATACAAAGCTACCTCAGCCTTACCGGTATAAGCGCGCCCTTCTTCGACTTTGAACTGCGCCTGCTTGCCCTGCAGCTGTGCCAGTCCACTTTTGGCGGTTTTGGCCACCTGCTCTGCAGCCTGCTGTTTAGCCTGATTCAGCTCTGTCTGAGGCGTTTTGCCACAGCCAAACACGGCACCGGTTATAAATAATACAGCCAGTAATGCTGCAAAAATCTTTTTCATTTCAAACACCTTTAAAACCATTTTTTCATTTGATTAAAAATACCGCGTACTATAGTGTCTACAGCTTTATTTTCCATTCGCGTCATCGTTTTGCTGATCAGCTTTTCCGCGACCGTAGGCGGTTCTTTTTTGGCAGCCGCGCTGCGGCTGCGCAGCTCTTTCTGCAGCGCCGCTTCTTCCTGTGCCCTGGCTGCGGCTTCCGCATCCTGCTGGGCTTTGGCGCTCAAAATCTCATAAGCAGACTCACGGTCTACAGCTTCAGCATATTTACTATACAGCGGGCTGGAGGCTATCAGCTGGTTGCGCAGCGTGTCGTCAGCTACGCCAAGATAGCTGCGCGGCGGCATGACATAAGCACGCTCCACCATTGTCGGCACTCCGTCAGCATCCAATAGTGATACCAGCACTTCGCCGGTGCCAAGCTCCGGCAGCACTTTAGCCGCGTCAAGATCAGGATTGGCTCTAAAGGCCTGCGCCGCAGCCTTCAGCCCCTTCTGGTCTTTAGGTGTGTAAGCTCGCAGCGCATGCTGCAGCTTGTTTCCCAGCTGTGACAAAACAGTATCTGGAATATCAGAAGGCTGCTGGGTGATAAAATAAATGCCGACGCCTTTGGAACGGATCAAACGCACGATCTGTTCAACTTTATCGAGCAGAGATTTCGGCGCGTCTTTGAAAATCAGATGCGCTTCATCAAAGAAAAAGACGATTTTAGGTTTTTCCGGATCGCCTGCTTCCGGCAGCAGGTCATACAACTCCGACAGCATCCATAATAAAAATGTAGAATATAACAGCGGAGTCTGAAACAGCTCTACGCAATGCAGAAGATTGATATAACCGCGTCCGTCATCTGCTACTGCCAGCCAGTCCCTGATGTCCAGTGCCGGCTCGCCGAAAAACACATCTCCGCCCTGTTCTTCCAAGCGCAGCAGCGCCCGCTGGATCGCGCCTACACTCTGAGCCGACACATTGCCATAGGCAGTTTTGAACTGAGCCGCATTATCACCGACGTACTGCACCATCGAACGCAGATCCTTAAGATCCAGCAGCAACAGTCCCTGATCATCGGCAATCTTAAAAATGATCGTCATAATACCGCTCTGCGTGGTATTCAATTCCAAAAGCCGACTCAGCAGATCCGGCCCCATCTCGGAAATAGTCGTCCGGACAGGATGCCCTTTTTTACCGAAAACATCAAAAAAACGTACAGGAAAGCCTTTGAACTCAAAATTTTCTATGCCTAATTTATGCAGACGTTTCTGAAACCCTTCACTGCTTTCACCAGCCTTGCACATACCGGAAACGTCGCCTTTGATATCGGCCAGGAATACCGGCACGCCCATCTCGCTGAAGGATTCTGCCAGCACCTTTAAAGTAACGGTCTTGCCCGTACCCGTTGCCCCGGCAATCAGACCGTGACGGTTTGCCATTTTCGGCAGCATGCAGATCTTATCCTCGCCTTTACAGACCCAAATCTTGTGTTCATCAGCTAAATACATGGTATTCCCTCCCGCATTTTTATAAAATAAACTACATCTTTATATTAATTTTTATTATACGTTATTTAAGGGTAAGAGTAAACAAGCTGGGCAGGTTCTGTTTTTATACTGCTGTTTTTTTATTTTTCCTTGCTTGACATTATCGTAATTCTTGCTATAATGAGAACATAAATCAAATAGACCTCGCAGGACTGACGGATAAAGTGGAATCAACCACGTGTACTGCGATGCCATAGAAACAGCCGACCGTCTGGGCAGAGAGAACTGATCCCGGATGGTTTTTTTATTTTCCGGCTTTGGCCCTCTCGGATTTTTTCTAGTGTGAAAAGGAGATGTTTACCTATGAAAAACAGATGGCTCATTGCTCTGGCGGCTATCGGCATCCATATCTGCATCGGCAGTGTTTACGCCTGGAGCGTACTGACAAAGCCTATTATGCAGGCTATGGGTTTTACCCTGAAAGAAACGACCTGGACTTTTTCGATCGCAATTTTATTTCTCGGACTGTCAGCGGGATTTTTGGGCGATTACGTTGAAAAATACGGCCCGCGTAAAAGCGGTCTCACCTCGACCTGCTTCTTTGGTCTGGGTATGTTCGGTACAGCGCTGGCACTGCATCTCAACAGTCTGCCGCTCTTATATCTTTTTTACGGCGTTATCGGCGGTATCGGTCTTGGGACCGGTTATATCACCCCTGTTTCGACGCTGGTCAAATGGTTTCCCAACAACCGCGGCTTTGCCACCGGTCTTGCTATCATGGGTTTCGGTTTTGCCAGCCTGATCGCAGGTCCGCTGATGCAGATCCTGGTTGCCAAATACGGACTGGTACAGAACTTTATCATTCTCGGCTGCGTGTACATGGTTATCATGGCCGCCTCCGCCTTATATCTTGAACCACCTAAAGCAAGCAACGGCGGGCCGTCCGGCATTAACGTCAAAAGTATCCTCCCGGATACTCAGTTCACAGCCAAAGAAGCACGCAAAACCTGGCAATTTTACGCACTGTGGTGGATTTTTTTCACCAATATTACCTGCGGTATCGGACTTTTAGCAGTAGCTTCACCGATGGCACAGGAAGTAGTAAAAATGACACCGATGGCAGCCGCCTCCATGGTCGGTATCATCGGTCTGATCAACGGTCTGGGACGCATTTTCTGGTCTACTATTTCCGACTATCTCGGGCGCAGTACAGTTTATGTAGTCTTCTTCCTGATCCAGATCTTTGCCTTCTACGCACTTGCAGAAACAAGCAGTGCCTTCATCTTCCAGCTGATTGTCTTTGTCATCATTTCCTGCTACGGCGGCGGCTTCTCCTGTATGCCCGCCTTCCTCAGCGATCTGTTCGGCACGAAAGAACTCAGCGCCATCCACGGCAAGATCCTGACTGCCTGGGGCATGGCTGGTATTGCCGGTCCTCTGCTGCTGTCCTGGATCCGTGAAACGACCAACAGCTATTCAATTACCCTGTATTTCTTCTCCGCCTGCTTCGTTGTCAGCCTCATCATCGCTGGTATTTTGAAATGGCGTACTTCAGTAGGCGTGCTGATCGAAAAGAAACATCTCTGATTTGACCATAACCCCTTCGCTACAGCTGCGGAGGGGTTATTTTATGCCGTTTTAGACTCTGCCTATTCGTTAACGTCATAACTATCAGTACATTTTATCTACATCTGGTATTCATTTTACTTTCCATACTATATCTGGTTTTATTTGCCACAGCCGATACCGCTACCTGTTCCAACCAGACTTGTAATACTGGAGCAGATAACCGATAATAAAAATAACACCATTTATCAGACTGAAAAGAGGCGGTTATTATGGATACTTCGCGCCCGCGTTATCTTCATATGTTTCTTGTTTTTGTTAAGATCGGCCTGTTCACGATCGGCGGCGGGCCGGCAATGATACCGCTGATACGTGACGAATTTGTTGAAAAACAAAAATGGATCAGGGATGAAGACATTACTGACGTTCTTGCGCTCTCGCAGTCTTTGCCCGGCGTTATTGCCGTCAATGCTTCTACCTTTCTTGGCTACAGGCTGGGGGGACTTAAAGGATCACTGGTAGCAACTATCGGCGTCGTCCTGCCTTCTTTCGTCATTATTTTCGTCATCGTCACGGCTTTCACCTCCAGTGGTTTTGACCAGTACCCCAATATATTGAAATTTTTTGACGGTATCAATTCTGCTATCACAGCTTTATTGATCGCAGCAACTCTGAAACTGATTCCCTATTCCATCAAAAACAATTTTGGCTGGTTCATTCTGGCCTTTTCACTGCTTGGGATCTATTTTTTCAGTCTCGACATTGCCATAATCGTTCTGCTGGCCTCAGCGCTTGGTTACTGCGCCACTAAATATCTGGGAAGTGATACAAAATGATGCTTTATTGGGAATTATTCATTGTCTTTTTCAAAATCGGTCTTTTTTCTTTCGGCGGCGGTCTGGCAATGATCAGTATCATTCAGCAGGAAGTCGTCGGACGCGGCTGGATCCCCGCAGCTGAATATGCACGGATCATCACTATTTCTCAGATCACCCCCGGCCCTATCGCTGTCAATACGGCTACATATGTAGGGGCCAGGGTCTGCGGTCCTGAATTCTGGCATGCCCTGCTTGGTTCTTTTGTAGCTACTTTCAGCGTCAGCCTGCCATCTTTCATTCTTGTCGCCATCGTTGCCCGTTCTCTCCAAAAGTTCAACTCTTCGCTGGCTGTACAAGGTATCCTCAATGGATTGCGGCCTTCAGTTATCGCCTTGATGCTGACCGCAGTTTTCTTTTTTATGCGGATAACATTTTTCCCCGCAGCCGGAACCGCCGCAATGGAAAATCTGCTGACCTATTTCAAATTCTGGCCGACATTGCTGACGGCTTTGCTTTTTTATCTGCATTACTACCGTAACCTGAGCGCTATTCCCTTGATGCTTTTAGCCGGCTGTGCCGGACTGTTGATGTAGAAAAAACACAAAATAACCTGCATACGGCAGGTTATTTTATTTCTTCTTTAATATTTGCAGCCCAGAGAAATGGCTTCGGTCGGGCAGGACTGTCTGCATTTACCGCAGACAATACATTCCCTGTCGCCTACCCGTTTACAATCCATCAAGCAACTGCGTACGCAGCGCTGGCAGGCGGTACATTTACGCGAATCTACCTGCATGCCAAAAACGGCGATCCTGTTAAACAGGCTGTAAAAAGCTCCCAACGGACAGAAAAAACGACAAAAAGGCCGATAGATAAATAACGCCGCAGCAGCCAAAAGTCCAATGATCCAACGCCAGTCCAGACCATGCAGATCAAAGAAATACAGATTGCAGGCAAACAGCAGCAGAACCACATATTTAAAATAACTTAAATAGTACGTAATTTTATTTTTAGACAGCTTCAACATCGGCAGCTTATCTAAAAGCTCCTGCGCCCAGCCAAACGGACACAGCCAGCCACAGATCATCCGTCCCAAAAACAGAGCGCACAAGATGAGCAGCCCCCAAACCCGCCAGCCCAAAGGTAAAGTAAAACCGGTCAGGGTATGCTGCGTCAGCCCCCAGGGACATCCGGCTTCTGCATAGCGGCAATAGCCGCAATTAACTCCGGGCAGACAAACATTTTTCCAGGTCATATCGGCCCCCAGCAGATTGGCGGCACCACGCCCATTATACAAAACCGTCGCCGCAAGCTGCGTCGTCCAGCGTTTAAAATCCTTAACCATTTTTACCGCTCCTTTCCTGTATTGCTTTCATTGTAAGGGCTGGAGTTGACTCACAGTCAAGCAGTTTGCAAAAAATCTACAAACAACGCTTGACCTGGAGCAGACTCCAGCATATAAACTCACATATAGAAGCCGTATAAGCAACGGCAGACCCTATCTATTTGCAACTTACAAACAGAGAAACGGAGGAAATACCATGCTGAAAACTCTGGCCCTGACGCTTACTTTATTACTGAGCTTTACTATGGCTGCCTGCAGCAGCACGTCCGGCACCAATGCCAAAATCGACCAGACAACAACTAACGCAGCTCAGACTGCTCCAACAGACGCAGTCCAACGCATCAGGCTGACACTCGCCAACCAAGACGAGCTTATCCTTAAACTCAATGGCACCAGAGCTGCAGAGGATTTTTTGAGCCTACTGCCGCTGGAACTGACCTGCAAAGATTTTAATAATACCGAAAAGGTAGCTTATCTGCCGCGGCGCCTGGACACACAGGGCGCTCCTGCCGGTTTTGATCCTCAAACAGGCAGTTTTGCTTATTATGCACCTTGGGGTAATCTGGCATTTTTTTACCGTGATTACGGTTATGCCAACAGCCTCATTGAACTTGGTACTGTTGAAAGCGGTATTGAAAAACTGGCCGCTTTCGATAATGATTTCACTATCAAACTGGAACGCCTGCCCTAAAAAAACAGAGCTTGCATAAATGCAAGCTCTGTTTTTTTAGGCTTTCAGCGTTTCCTTCAATATCTCAACGATCTCTTCTTTAGTCAGCACTTTATAACCGCCATCAAGAATAAACGAACCCTGAGCGATCCCGTCAAGCATCGTTTCATCGACGCCAAGTTCCCTGCCGTTAAGTACAAGTCCCAGCTCCCTCATATAGCTTTCCATCGCCGCAAGGCCTGCCTGAGCTATCTGTTCATCAGTTTTCCCCTCAGGACGCACATCCCATACATTGATGGCAAAGCGTTTGAATTTCGCCAGTCCGTACGGCATGATGTGCCTGTAATAAGGCAGCGACACAGCGGCCAGAGTCATTCCGTGCGTAGCGTCAGTGTAAGCGCCGATCGACTGACCGATCATATGCACCATCCAGTCTGTCGACTTTCCTTTAGCTACCAGGGTATTCAAGGCCCATGTAGCGATCCACATAATATTGCTTCTCGCTTCATAATCTTCAGGGCTTTGCACCGCGATCCTGGAACTGTGGATCAGCGAACGCAGCAAGCCTTCCATAAGATAGTCGGAAGTATTGTCGTCAGTTCCGGAAAAATACTGTTCCAAAATATGCGACATGATATCAAAAAATCCGGCAACCATTTGATAACGCGGGAGCGTAAAAGTATAAGTCGGATCAAGTATCGAAAATCTGGGGAACACATTATCACCAAACACCCGCCCTATTTTAGCTTTAGCCGCATGATTGGTAATAACTGAGCCGCCGTTCATCTCCGAACCTGTACCAACCATAGTCAGAACACAGCCAACCGGGATAATCTTATTATCCACCGCTTCCATCCGCAGATAATATTTTTCCCATGGATCAGTTTCGCAGTAAGCGGAAACTGAAACAGCCTTGGCATAATCACAGACAGAACCGCCGCCGACTGCCAGGATCAAATCGACCTTGTTTTCTTTGGCTATCCTGCAGCCTTCATATAATTTTTCCAGTGTGGGATTAGGCATTACACCTGCATCCTCAAAAACTGTTTTGCCGCTGGCTCTCAAAAGCTTGACCACGTTTTCATAAATACCGTTTTTCTTAATCGAACCGCCGCCATATACCAGCATGACATTTTTACCATAGCATGCCAATTCCTGCGGCAGATTTTCTAATGAATTTTCGCCAAAATACAATTTGGTAGGATTGGAATAAACAAATTTACCCAGCATTATTTTTGCTCCTTTATTTCAAATTTCCATATTCTGCATCTGTTACCGGTTCCAGCCATTCATTGGACACCCCCGCGGCGGGCACTTCGACTGCAAGGTGTGCAAACCAGCTGTCAGGAGCCGCTCCATGCCAGTGTTTCACTTCAGGCGGGATATTAACCACATCACCCGCGTTCAGCTCCCGGGCCGGTTTCCCCCACTCCTGATAATAACCTCGTCCGCCTGTGACAAGCAGTATCTGCCCGCCTTGATGATGGATATGCCAATTATTGCGACAGCCGGGCTCAAAAGTAACATTGCCAATAACTACTCCTTCTGTTGTCAGCATCTTCAAATAGCTCTGCCCCACAAAATACCGGGCATAGGCATCATTTTTTTCACCCATGGGAAACACGCTTAATTTTTCTTCCAACATTCTCACATCGTTCTGCGCTCAAATCCGTTGTAGCTGAAAACGCAGTCCGCACTGATGCAGAACCGCCAAATCACCTGTTTTTTATTGCGCCCACTCATAACTAAAATGCCGGAACTTCCGTTCCTTATCTGTATCATATCCAATGGAGTTAACTCCAAGTCAAGCAGCTTTTTCAAAAAATTAATACCGGCTGTCTGACAACAAAACCGATATTTAAAAAAGCTCTGCCTGCAGTGACCGCAGCGCCCGCAAGTTTCTTTCCGTAACCTTATCCGCAGGCTCCAGCTCACTGCACAGCAGCGGCGAACTGCTATTTCCAGCCGTAATCTGCTGCAGCTGTCTGCGGCTGTCATTGGCATAACAATAAATGCAGCCATGCAGACAGGTGTTATAGGCGCCGATATCGATACTGGCGGCACAGCCACATTCACCGCGCTGATTTTTATCTTTGACTGTATCAAGACGGCACCCGCCCACACGGCCAAGCAGCTCTGCGTCGATGCAACTGGCATGCCCAATCCCCAGATCAGCTAATTCTATAGCTTCCGCACAGGTTTCCAGCTGCAGACCATATTGCCGGGCTGTTTGGGACAATACAGCCGCAAGCCGCCGCTGCTCGTCCTCACTCAGGCCTCTCAGCCCTGCCTGATGCAGACCTGCCTTGATCTTAGGATAATAATCAAGGAAACTGATAATACATTTTTTCGTGCTGCCGGCCAGCTGCGCTGCCAGTTCCTCAAAAACCGCTGCGTGATACTGCAGGTCATAGCGTGCACTTAACAGGATCGGGTCATAGCGCCAGATCATTCTTTCCGCACCTATCTTCTGCGCCAGCTGCCGAAATATCTCTATCCTCACCGCCAATGGCGGTAAAGCTGCTTCTACGTCAGCAGCATACGCATTGAGCGTAAATTGAAAATAATAAGCATACGCATCCAGAACTGACAGCTGCTTAAGCATCGGTTCTGGATTTTTTGTCCAGAAAACCAACCCATCCACGACCTCCGGCCGCAGGCTGATCCTGCTTACCTGATGAAGGTTCAGAGGATTGCGTACCAGTACATACTGTTCCTGCAGCCGCTTTTGGAACCATTCCCAATAAAAAGCAGGAATATCAGTTCGCCGGCTGGCACTGATAATCATTCGTCATCCCTCCTCTTTTTGATAAACTGCTTAAAGCTTCACTTGTTTCTATTATACACTGATCTATATCGAACAGGCCGGCTAATTTTTTTCAGAAAACGCTTGACTTGAAGTTAACTCCAAACGCTAGAATGAATTTAAAAGTTACAGGAGGTGATTTTTATGAATATTACCGAAGCAGGCAAACTGACTTCGCTGACACCCAATACTCTGCGTTATTACGAACGGATCGGGCTTATCCCACCTGTCGCCCGTAATAAAGGCGGGACCCGGGAATACACTTTCAAAGACCTCTGCTGGATAGAATTTATAAAAACCATGCGGTCAGCCGGTCTCTCCCCGGAAACTTTGATAGAATATGTCGCCTTGTCACAGCTCGGCGACACCTCGCTGGAAGCCCGTAAGGATATTTTAGAACTGCAGCGGGAAGTGCTGCAGGAAAAATTGGAATTTATCCAGCAAACCTTAGCCAGAATAGATATCAAAATAGAAAACTACCGTACTGACATTTATCAGAAAAACCATCCGTTACAAAATCAAAAACAAGAGGAGGCAGACCTATGAAAAACTTTATTTCCATGTTCCTGATGACATCCCTGCTGCTGGGGGGGATGACCTTTACAATTGGCAAAATGAGCGTGTGTGCCGCTTCAAAAAACAGGATTGAAACAGCACAGCAAAAACAGGCGCATCTTTTCGGCAGCGCCAAAAACAAACTTGCCGCCACCGACCCGGATTTTGCTCAGACCATGGACAATTTCATTTACGGCGACGTTTATTCCCGTGGTAAGCTGACCGACAAACAACGTGAACTGCTGACGATCACCGCACTTACCGCCAGCCAGACTTTAGACAGCCTGCCTGCACAAGTGCAGGCCGCACTGGAAGCCGGCGCTACCCCGGTAGAAATAAAAGAAACACTTTATCAGTGCGCTCCCTATGTGGGCTTTCCCAAAACGGTCGGCGCTTTGGAAATCACCAATAAAGTTTTTAAAAAACAGGGCATTAAAATGCCGCTGGCAAACCAGAGTACTGTTACCGAAGCCACCCGTTTTGACGACGGCTTTAAAGTACAGGGTGAGATTTTCGGAACAGAACACATTGCCGCCATGCACAAAAACTCGCCGGCTAATCAAAAACATATAGCCAATTATCTTTCAGAGTTCTGCTTTGGCGATACCTACACCAGAAACGGCCTTGATCTGCAAATGCGGGAATTGATCACCTTATGCGCTATCAGCACTATCGGCGGTGCGGAACCTCAGGTCAAAGCCCATGTACAGGCCAATCTCAATGTCGGCAACGATAAAGAACTGATGCTGGACGCAGTTACCCAGTGCCTGCCCTATATTGGTTTTCCACGTACGCTGAACGCCATCGCCTGCATCAATCAGATCATCCCCGCCAATGCCTGATAAGCATTATATGTAAAAGAATACCTGTGCTGACTTTAAAAGTCAGCACAGGTATTTTATTTATCTGCAAATCATTGTGCCGTCCGCTTTTTACCAAACGTATCTATTTCGCCGCGTACACCTTCCAGCCAGCTGCTGATCAGTCGCTGCATCTTCCCGGTCCCGATATCCTGCAGAGCCAGTCCTTTTGTTATATCCGCCTGCGGGCAGCTTGCGGCTATAGCATCCAGACTCTTTTCGATACCGCTTTTTTTACTGGTACAAAACGGTACGAGCACTTTACCTGAAAAATCATGCGCTTCTAAAAAAGTACGCACGGCCATAGGCGTTGTTCCATACCAGACAGGATAACCGATGAAAATCGTATCATACTGGGAAATATCGGCTAAATCCGCCGCCAGAGGAGGCCGTTCATTACCTGCAAGTTCCTGTTTAGCTATTTTACCGCATTCACTTTTATCCTGCGGATAAGGCACCTCAGTCTGAATTGCAAACAGCTGTCCCCCGACCGCAGCCTGTATCTGCCAGGCGGCCAGTTCTGTATTCCCAGTATGTGAAAAATAAGCAATCAGTATTTTAGGATTAGTAGGCAAGCCTTCCGGTCCTTTAATCGTAACCGGCTTATTTTCATCCGTTTCTTCATACCCGATCCCGCCACAGCCTCCGACCGCAGCCATCAACAGCAGACCCAGCAGCAGCAGATATTTCTTGCAGCTTCGCATAGTATCCCTCCAAGCATCAAATCATTCTTTCTTAATTGTATCATAAACCTTAGAGTTTGCTCTATGTCAAATAAAACTTTTTATTTTTTATCAAAAAACAGCCCTGATAAATTATCAGGGCTGTTTACTTACCAGTGATATTTTTCGCCGCGGCTGATTTTAAACGCACGGTAAATCTGCTCTACCAGCAGCAGACGGATCATTTGATGGGTAAAAGTCATTTTGGAAAAAGAAATACGCTCATCAGCCCGATGCCGCAATGCATCCGTATAACCAAAAGCACCGCCGATCACAAAGGTGATATGGCTGCTGCCCGCTAAGGCCAGCTTCTCTATTTTGGCGGCCAGCTCCGGTGAACTTACGGCCTTGCCACTAACATCCAGTAAAATCACATACGAATTTTCCGGGAGCACTGCCAGCAAACGTTCTGTTTCTCTGCCCAGCACCTGTTCTTTTAAGGCCGGCGATGGATCTTCCGGCATTCTCTCTTCTCCAATAGCGATCGTTTCCAATTTACAAAACGGCTGCAGCCGTTTTGTAAATTCTTCGATCCCCGCCGTCAGATACTTTTCCTTGATCTTACCCACACAGGCAATGGTAATCTTCATTTAACGGTTTTCCTCAGGAATCTCTTCCAGTGTCATGTGGATCGTTTCTTCAGCGCCGCCGCGCAGAACAACAACATCCACACTGTCGCCGACTTTCAGCTCAGCCAGCTTGCCGCGCAGCTCTACTACTTTATCGATCTTCTCACCGTTGAACTTGAGAATGATATCGCCGGGACGCAGGCCGGCTTTAGCCGAAGGACTGCCTTCCCAAACCTTCATAACAAAAATACCGTCATGCAGGTCGATATCAAAACCGTAACGGTTGGCAATATCCTTATCGACCAGGCTGGCGCCAATATACGGACGCACTACACGACCTTTTTTAGCCAGTTCATCCAAAATCGGTTTGGCCGAATTGATGGGGATAGCAAACCCAATGCCTTCGACACCGGAAACAGCGATCTTCGCAGAATTGATACCTACGACCTCCCCTTCCGCATTGACCAGCGCACCGCCGGAATTGCCGGGATTGATCGCCGCATCAGTCTGGATCAGGTCAAATTTACGTTCCCCTAACTGGATGGAACGGTTCAAAGCGCTGATTACACCGGCTGTGACACTGCCGCGGAACTCCAGCCCCAGCGGATTACCAATAGCAATAGCGGGTTCACCGACCTGTAAAGTTGAGGAATCACCGAAATCGGCAACAGGAAGATTGTTTTCGTCGATCTTTACTACGGCAAGATCAGTTGCCGCATCGGCCCCCAATACCTTGCCTTTGACACTGCGCCCGTCCGTCAGGCTGACGATGATTTCTGAAGCGCCTTCTACAACATGGTTATTAGTCGCGATCAGACCGGACTTGTCATAAATAACGCCGGAACCTGTGCCGCGTTCCGTCAGCTGCACTCGATTAAAAATATCGCGCACATAGGCTTTATTAGTGATGCCCACTACTGCCGGACCTACTTTTTTAGCCGCCGCTACGATCGGCGTGTTACGGGCACCGGAAAGGCTGGCATCTTTCTGTGCCGCAGCAGCAGTTTTCTGTTCCTTTACTGCCTCAGCCTTATTGTTATCACTGCAGCCGCCTATAAGTACAGCAGCTCCCAGCAGAGCACAGAAAAAGATATTCATGGTTTTTTTCATAAAGCTTCTCTCCATCTCAACACTCCTCAATCATAATTTTTTACTATGTTTTCCTGCGATGTGATATAAATTTTTGTATCCGCGCCAACTTCGTTAGCGTCCAGGATACCCCGCACCGTTTGCAGGGCCAGGGAAGGCAAATTGTTTTCCTGGCTCAGATGCGCCAGAAAAACCTCTTCCGGCAAGCGCTCCATATGCGCCAGCAGCCAGGCTGCCGAAACATTGGATAAATGCCCGCGTGTTCCCAGAATCCTCTGCTTGAGTATCTGCGGATAACTGCCATTTTTCAGCATATCTTCATCGTGGTTGGCTTCCAGCACCACTACGTCAGCATCAGCTATATTCTGACGCACCTCGTCTGTCACAAAGCCTACGTCGGTGAGATATGTACATTTACTGCCGCCGCTTTTAAAAACATAGCCTACTGTAGAGGCTGCAT
Source organism: Phascolarctobacterium faecium (assembly GCF_003945365.1). NCBI lineage: Bacteria > Bacillati > Bacillota > Negativicutes > Acidaminococcales > Acidaminococcaceae > Phascolarctobacterium > Phascolarctobacterium faecium. Next base: position 167,454 of record NZ_AP019004.1, read on the forward strand.
CATGCGGGACGGCAAAAGGGATTATTTCCAAACTGCCGCTGCTCAGTTTTTTGGGCAGTAAGCGGCAACAGCTGCGTTCCATTTCACTTTTTTTCGGCATATACTGCCAGGTACTTTCATTGGCAAACACCGGCAGACGGTATTTACGGCAAAAAACAGGCAGTCCCTTTACATGGTCGTTATGCTCATGTGTCAACAGTACGCCCGTCAAATCTTCAGGCTTCATGCCTGCCTGATGCAGACGTTCCGTCAGCTGGCGGCAGCTGATGCCGACATCTACCAGAAAAGCCTGCTCTCCGGCACGTATCACCGCGGCATTGCCTTTACTGCCGCTGGCCAGGATCGTGATTTCAAACTCACTGCTCATGCTTCGCCTGCCGCGATTTTGTGCCCGGCACTGGTTCCAATACGTTCAGCTCCTGCAGCCAGCATAGCCTGCGCAGCTTCCGCGTCACGGATACCTCCGGCGGCTTTGACTTTGAGACCATACTTTTCTGCTTCGGCTGCCAGCAGCTTTACGTCATCGACAGTAGCGCCGCCCTTGTTAAAACCCGTACTGGTCTTGACAAACGCCGCACCGCCTTCGGCTACTAAACGACAGGCCGTGCACTTTTCAGCGTCTGTCAGCAGGCAGGCTTCAATGATCACCTTGACCGGAAACGGACTGGCCGCCTCGACTACGCTGCGGATATCACTGACTACAGCAGCATAATCACCGGTCTTAAATGCCGATACGTTCATGACCATATCTATTTCATCAGCGTGCGCTTCGACCGCCATTTTTGTCTCCAGAGCCTTGACCTCAGAAAATGCAGCTCCCAGCGGGAACCCTACTACTGTCACAACCTTGACGTTCGTATCGCTCAGCAGATGTCTGGCCAGCCCCACATAACACGGATTCACACAAACGCCAAAGAGCCCGTATTTCCGGGCTTCGCTGCAAAGCTGCATAATATCCTCGACAGTTGCCTCAGGTTTTAATAAAGTATGTTCAAGATGCTTCGCAATCGTCATCCCCGACTCCTCCTCATCTTCTATAATGATTTTTGCTTCTATATATTATATCAAAACTTTATACTTTCTGCTTTGACAAAAAAGTAAATTTTTATAAAAACAGAGCCATAATTTTAATTATAGCTGTTCATTGTAATTATACACTAACAATATTCTATATTATCATACAATAAAAACTCTGTGTTCTTAATAAAAAAGCCCCGACTGTACAGTCGGGGCAACATAAACATTTCTCTAATTTCAGTGTTTTTTACGGCACTTCTCACAAACGCCAAAGAAATAAAATTGGTGTTTGTCGATACTGTAACCGCTTGCTTCTTCCACCTTTACGACCAGAGACCGGTCATTGAGAGCCGGTACATCATCGACACGGCCGCAGACAGTACACTGCACATGGCTGTGCTCGCTGATATCAGCATCATAGCGGAAACTGTCCTCGCCGGTATTGATGATCTGAATCAGGCCCAGTTTATTGAGAATCTCGACGGTCTTATAAACCGTAGCAAAACTCATGGAAGGATATTTAGGCTGCAGGGTACCGAACAGCATTTCAGCACTGGGATGCTGCTTGGTATTAGCCAGCGCTTCATAAACTGCCAATCTTTGCGGAGTGACTTTATAACCGTTTTGACGCAGCAGGGCGGTCAGTTCTTGGTTGTTTAACATGATTTACCTCCTTGGTTGAAATGTTTTTTGTCCGGCATTTATTGCCTGTTTAGTTTTAGATAATCTTTATCTATTATTTACTAAATTATAATAAAGAAAAACTTTCCTGTCAATATTTAATATCCTTTAATTGCAGCTGTTTAAACATATTTCACAAACCTTCCACAAGGATTTTGGCAATTAAAAGCGAATTTTATAATTATTATACACAAGAAAGAGGTAGACCCATGACCATTGAACAAATAATTGCCGGCGAACTGTCGGTCAGACCGCAGCAGGCAGCCGCAACTCTAGAACTGCTGGACAGCGGTAATACTATCCCTTTTATCGCCCGCTACCGCAAGGAAGTGACCGGATCGCTGGACGAAGAACAAATCCGTATGATCAGCGAACGTGCTCAATATCTACGTAATCTGGAAGAACGCCGTCAGGAAATACTGGAATCAATAACTTCACAGGAAAAACTGACCCCTGAACTTGAAAGCCAGATCAAAGCTGCTGTCAAAATGCAGGAGCTGGAAGATCTTTATCTGCCTTACCGTCCTAAAAAACGTACCCGGGCACAGATAGCCCGTGAACGCGGACTGGAGCCTCTGGCAGAACTGATCATGGCTCAATCCCAGCCGCTAATGACCTTAGACAAGCTGGCCAGCCTGCATGTAGATCCTGAAAAAGGTGTCAACTCTGTTTCCGAAGCCTGGGCCGGGGCCTCCGACATAGTTGCCGAAAATATTTCCGACCGCGCCGATATCCGCGAACTGATCCGCAAAGAACTTTGGAAAGGTGCCGAACTTGCTTCAACGCTGACAGTTGATGAAACCGAAGGGCAGGATTACCTGATGTATAAAGAATATTCCGAACCGGTACGTCAGCTGCCGCCGCACCGCATTTTAGCCTTGAACCGCGGTGAAAGCAAAAATTGTCTGAAGCTCACCCTAAATTATCCTGCGGATTCCATGCTGACTAAACTGGCTCAAAAACTGAAAATCCAGCCACACACAGTTTGGAACGAGCTTTATACAAATGCTGTTGCCGACAGCTACAAAAGGCTGCTGTTTCCCTCGCTGGAGCGGGAACTGCGTAACGAACTGACGGAAAAAGCAGAAAAACAGGCTATTTCTGTCTTTGCCGCCAACCTGCGGCAGCTGCTGCTGCAGCAGCCTATTGCCGGGCATACTGTTTTAGGTCTCGATCCCGGTTACCGCACCGGCTGTAAAGCAGCCGTTATTGATCCCAACGGACGTACACTGGCGATCAATACGCTGTATATCACCGGCAGCCAGCATCAGCGTGAACAGGCGGAAGCCGGCTTTATGGATCTGATGACCAGGCATAAAGTGACCCTGGTAGCTATCGGCAACGGAACTGCTTCTTTTGAAACAGAGGAGTTTACGGCCCAGATGATCGAAAAATACCATCTTGATATTGCTTACCTGATCGTCAGCGAAGCAGGCGCTTCTGTTTATTCTGCCTCCAAGCTGGCCCGCGAAGAGCTGCCCGATCTGGACGTTTCCCTGCGCGGAGCGGTATCCATTGCCCGCCGTGTACAGGACCCTCTGGCAGAACTTGTCAAAATAGAGCCCAAGGCTATTGGTGTTGGTCAATATCAGCATGATGTCAATCAAAAGGAACTCACTGCGACCTTAGGTACTGTTGTCGAGTCCTGCGTCAACCACGTCGGCGTCGAGCTGAATACAGCTTCTCCCGCTCTGCTTTCATACGTAGCAGGCATTTCCGGCACCGTCGCCAAAAATATTATTGCCTACCGTGACGATAACGGTGCCTTTACCAGCCGTAAGGAACTTTTAAAAGTTGCCCGTCTGGGTCCGGCAGCCTTTACTCAATGCGCAGGCTTTCTGCGTATCGCCCAGGCAAAAAATCCTTTAGACAATACCTCCGTCCATCCTGAAAGCTATACCTTAGCAGAGCAGATCCTGGCAGAGCTTGGCTTTGACCTGAAACACTGTAATGACATCGCTGTTCAGGAAGCGGCAGCTAAAGCCGACGCCTCTGCCATTGCCGTCAAACTGAACGCCGGCCTGCCGACTGTAACTGATATCCTGGAAGCCCTGGCCCGGCCGGGGCGCGATCCGCGCGAAGATGCTCCGGCACCGCTGACACGCAAAAAAGTAGCAAAACTGAGCGATTTGGAGATCGGCAGCGTTGTCAAAGGAACAGTCCAAAATGTTGTTGATTTCGGAGTTTTCGTAGATATCGGCCTAAAAACCAGCGGTCTGATTCACCGCAGCGAATTATCCAACAGTCGGTTTCACCACCCTCTGGACGTTATCAGCGTCGGCGATGTGATCGAGCCGGTCATCATCAGCATCGACGAACAACGTAACCGTATCGGCCTGAGCTTAAAACAGGCAAAAAAAACTACCGTCTAAATATAATTTAAACAGACGTCTTTTAAGACGTCTGTTTTTTATTGTTACAAATTATATTTTCATCACAATATTAATAAATATAAAGATATGTATACTTTTATTTTTATGATATAATATTTTTAAATAACAATCAATAATATTTAGGTGATAAACATGAAAAGAGATATCAATACCCTCAGTCTGTTAAATGAAATATCAGAACTTGTTTATGTTTCCGATCCAGAAACCTACGAGCTGCTGTTTGTCAATCAGACCGGCTGCCAGACACTGCATCTGGAAAACTACAAGCACAAAAAATGCTATGAAGTTTTACAGGGTAAAACTTCACCCTGCGAATTCTGTACCAACGACAGACTGTGCGATGATAATTTTTATACCTGGGAATTCACAAATCCCTCTATCGGCAGACACTTTTTACTCAAGGATAAAATAATCCAATGGCGCGGCAAAACTGCACGCATGGAAATAGCTTTTGATATAACAGAACGCGAACTGCAAAAGCAGGAACTGAAAAATATGCTTGATGTCCAGACCTTAATTACCAACTGTGTCCGAATGCTTTACGCCGTCGATGACCTCGATCAGACGATCAATGCTGTCTTGACCCAGATCGGCGAATTTCTAGTTTCTGACCGTGCTTATGTTTTTGAAATCAAAGACGAGTTGATGAACAACACACATGAATGGACAGCTCCCGGGATCTCGCCGCAGCTGGAGAAGCTGCAGCAGCTCGATCTGTCATTGATTTCCGACTGGCTGCCGTTTTTTGAAAAAAACGACTGTATCATCATCGACGATGTCGAACAGCTACAAAAGACTAATCCGGCGGCTTATGCCACGCTGCACGCCCAGGAAATCACCTCTTTGATCGCTGCGCCTATTTTTTTGGATAACAAGCTGGCAGGCTATATCGGCATCGATAATTACGACAGTGAAAAAATCAAAAATTCTTCTTATTTGCTGCTTTCCATGTCCATTTTTCTTTCCTATGCGATCAGACATCGGAATCATGTCGATATGCTGCATCGCCTCAGCTACCACGATCTGCTGACGAACGCACTGAACAGAAACGCTTTTATGGACGTGCTCAGTCAGTTCAGGCCGGGACAATATGCTTCTGCCGGCATTATTTATATCGATATCAACGGTATGAAGGAAATCAATGATTTTTACGGCCATCACCAGGGTGATAAAATCCTTATAACAACTGTAGCCAAAGTCTTCAACCTTTTTAAACCCGACGAACTTTTCCGCATCGGCGGTGATGAGTTTGTTATCATTACCTATGATCTGACAGAAACCGATTTTTATGAAAAATTTAACCTGCTGCGTAATATTTTCTGTGAAAAAACTAACTTGCCCTTCTCCATCGCTACAGGCAGCTGCTGGGTCAAATCCCCCAGCGATTTAAACAGCCTGCTGCAGCAGGCTGACAGCGCTATGTATACGGATAAGAAAAAATTTTATTATGGCAAAGAAAAAACAAGCCGCTATCGGCATAATTTAGATGATATCCTCAATCTGGCCAATTACAGCGCTCTGCAGGAAGCACTGACAGCCGGACAGTTCTGCATTTATTTCCAGCCTAAAATTTCTTTGGATACCGAGGAATTTATCGGTTCTGAAGCTTTGATCCGTTATATAAATCAGGCCGGAGAAATCATTGCCCCCAATAATTTTATTCCGATCCTGGAAGAAGCAAGACTGATAAAAATGCTGGATCTTTATGTTTTTGAAGAAGTCTGTAAGCAGATCAATATCTGGAAAGAAAGAAAACTGCGGGTCAAACCCGTTTCTATCAATCTTTCACGCAGCACTCTGTCTTACCATTTCCTGGCCGATCAGCTATTAGCTCTTATCACCAAGCATAATATCGACATCAGCCTGCTGGAACTGGAAGTCACCGAAACTGCCGAAGTCGATAATCAGCTTGTTTTCAGCCAGGCTTTGGAAAAACTGAAGGAATATGGTTTCTCTATTTCCATTGATGACTTCGGCGTTCGCAACGCCAGTCTTTCGCTGTTCACTACTATCAATTTCGATATTTTAAAATTAGACCGCAGTTTGGTAAAAACACTGGCACAAAACCAAAAGGCACGTATCCTTATCCGTTCTCTGGCTGTCATTTGTTCTGATCTCGGTATCAAATTGATTGCCGAAGGCGTGGAAACACTGGAACAGTTGGATATTTTAAAGGAATTGCGCTGCAATGAGGTGCAGGGTTATTTATTCAGTAAACCTCTGCCTTTAAATGACTTTGAAAACAAATATCTCCAGATCCTGCGGTAAGACGGCTTGTTGACAGCCCAGACTGTAAGCCTCATAATAAAATCAGAAGCATAACCCTGAAGGAGGCGGTCTTATGACAGCAATAACCGGCAAACCAGCAAAAATATATACAGCTTATTTCAGTCCTACAGGCGGTACCAAAAAAGCAGCCCTGGCACTTACCAGTGCTCTGGCTGATACAGACGGATTTACAGAAATAGATTTGTCTTTACCTGCTTTGGCACAGTATACTTTCGCTGCTGATGATATCATCGTTATCGCCGTACCGGTTTTCGGCGGCAGAGTTCCAGCTTTTGCACTGCAGCAGCTGACCGCTCTGCACGGTCAGAATACCAGCGCCATTGCTGTAGCAGCTTATGGCAACCGCGCCTACGAAGATGCCTTGCTGGAGCTGAGCGATAGTCTGACCAGTCAATCCTTCCGTGTGATCGCCGCAGCAGCCGTACTGTCCGAACATTCGATGCTGCGCAGTGTCGCCGCCGGCCGGCCTGATGCTGACGATCTGGCACAATTAACTGACTTTGCCAAAAAAATCTCCGCTAAGCCGTTAACAGAGGCGCCAGCGCTGACAAATATCCCCGGCAATCGTCCTTATAAAGACTGGCAGCCTATGCCCGTCGTACCTCAGGTCAGCGATTCCTGTATCCGCTGTGGTATTTGCTCGGCCACCTGCCCAACTCAGGCTATCCCCAGCGGGCAGCCGCACACAACTGACCCCCAAAAATGTATCCTGTGCCTGCGCTGCACTACTATCTGCCCTCAGCAGGCCCGCTCACTGCCTCAGCAGGCTCAGGCCCTGATCGCCCAGAAGCTGGCGCCGATAAAAGACATTTACAAAAACAACGAATTTTTCTGCTAAAAACAATAATCCCGCGCTTGTTTTAAACAAGCGCGGGATTTCTTTTTTACTGACCAGGCATGAGTACCGAAAGCAGCACCGGTACCAGCAGCGTCAGCAGCAGGCCGTTGATAAAGGCGAATAGCCCGACATGGATATTGGTATATTTGATAACCACCGGCAGACCGGAATCCATAGTCGCAGCTCCTGATGGCGCCAAAGCCAGGAATTTATTGATTTTTACCAACAGCGGTATGGCTAAAAATGCCAGGACTTCACGCAGCATATTAGCTAAAAAGGCGATCGTCCCGATCTCAACACTATACAGCGTACTGATAACTACAGAGGAAAGGCTGTACCAGCCTAAAGCACTGCCGACAAGCAGCGCGTCCCGCATTTCCATCCCGGTCACGAAGGCTGAAAGAGCCGCACCGCCTAAACTGCCGATAGTTACAGCCGTTGGAATGGCAACTGCCAGCAGAATACTCTGCGGATTGCAGATTTTTTTTATAATATGCCTGTTTCCGCCGATTTCGATACCGGCAACAAAAACCATAAAATACAAAGCCGACATCAAAATCTCGTCCAGCAGGTCTTTATGTTCCAATCCCAAAAAGAAATATCCGCCGGCGATTCCTAAAGCGATAAATGTAAAAATAGCATAAACCATTATTCATCGCTCCCTTCCGCCCGGGCTGCCGTTTTTGCAAAAAGCTTCAGCACCAGCCACAGCATCAGCACGCTGCCGCCAATGATAAAAACTGCCATGACCAGAGATTTGCCGCCCAACTGGTCCAGTTTGCCCAAAAGCTCTGCATCACAGCCGATCTTAGCACCCAGACACAACAGCATGATAAACAGACTGACTGTAGAAAACCGGCTGAGCCATTTTTTCACATTATAATTTAAAAGGTCACTGCAACCTACGGCGATCCCCAAAACGATCGCGATCATGATCTCCTGCATTGCTTCCCCTCATTCCCATAATATAAAACAAGCCCCGCGCACGGCAGGGCCTGCTGATCACTATTTTTTATTCTAACGACAGCAGCAGCGGATAAAGCGGCTGACCTCCGTCAAAAACTGTAACTTCCCAACCGCCGTCCAGAGCTTCAAGCTCTGCGGCGATTTTATCAGCTTCAGACTGTGTCAGATCACTGCCATAATAAAGGCTGATCAATTCCCAGTCGCTGCCGGCCAGCTTGACAGTTTCCGCCGTGACTTCTTCCAGAGTTGCTCCGGCATAAACGATCTTATCTTCCAGCAAACCAATATACTGCCCTTTTTTTACAGTTATCCCGTTAACAACGCTGTCACGCACAGCAATACTGACAGCAGCACTGTGGGCTTCCTTAGCCTCACGTCGCATCACAGCGCTGTTTTCCTGCAGTGTTTTAGCTGCGTCAAAATGCAGCAGTGCCGCCAGACCCTGCGCCAGATTTGTTGTCGGCACATAATCTACCTGCGCTGCTCCCAATAATTTTTTGACCTGCTCCGCCGCCAGAATAATATTTTTATTGTTCGGTAAAATAATGTACTGCTCCGCCGAGCCCTTTTCAATAACTTTAATAAACGCCTCTACCGGCGGATTCATGCTCTGCCCGCCGCTGATGATCTCAGCTGCACCGAGCTGATGCATGATGCTGGCAATACCGTTCCCGGCCGCCACCGACAGTACAGCCAGACCGTGCTTCTCCGTCTGCGCACCGACAACGCGATGCTGATGCTGCTCGGCCATATTGTCGATCTTGATATCGTGCAGGGAGCCCCAGCTCAAGCCGTGCTGCAGAACCAGCCCTGGAGCTTTGGTATGGATATGCACTTTGACTATATCGCCGACAACAGCTACAATCAACGAATTACCCAAAGGCTGAAGAGTACTGCGTACAACGTCCTCTTTGACTTCAGCTTCCTTAACGATAAATTCTGTACAATAAGGATTTTCCAAATCTACTTCCATCTCGATAAAATTGGCGAAGGATGGCTTTGACGGCGGCAGATGCAGCTCACCTGCATCTTCGCCTCGGAAACCCGCCAGACAGCCTTCCAGGAAAACGATCAAGCCCTGACCGCCGGCATCAACTACTCCAGCCGCTTTCAGCGCCGGCAGCAGTTCCGGCGTACGAGCCAGTTCTTTTTTTCCGCTCTCCAACGCCTCGCATAAAACATCTTCAAAATCTTCACCCTGACGCACAGCATGATACGCACCTTTGGCAATAGCACGCGCCACAGTAAGGATCGTTCCTTCAACAGGCTTTGATACCGCCCGGTAAGCATACAAAATACCAAACTGAAAAGCTTTGCCCACCTCGTTGCTGGTAGCTCGTTTTTTGCCGGCCAGGCCTTTTCCCAGGCCACGCAGCAACTGCGACAGGATCACGCCGGAATTACCGCGCGCCCCCATGATCGCACTGCGGGCTGCCATAGTCCCTACTTCGGAAACAGTCGCATTCTGCAGCTGACTGATCTCACGGGCCACTGCTGCCATCGTATGCATCATATTAGTGCCGGTATCGCCGTCCGGCACCGGGAAAACATTCAAATCATTAATATATTGATAGTTTTTTTCAAAACTTTTATAAGCGCCCAACAGCATATTTTTTATTTGTTCGCCGCTGATAATCGCCTCTTGTTTACTTGTCATATCAAGTCTGCACCTTTCTTCAGCGCTGCCGCCGCACAAAAAGGCCAATAACACCGGGTCCTAAATGTGCTGCCAGAACAGTTCCGATCCCGGTTACCAGAACAGGCAGTCCGGGAAACAATTCAAGCATTGCCCTGCGCAAAGTTTCAGCGTCTTCCTCAGCTTCAGCATTCGCCACATACACAGCTTCTATAGGAGCATTCGCAGCGGCAAGCTCGACCATGCGCTGCAATACTTTCTTGCGGGTACGGCATTTATCGACAACAACCAGTTCGCCGTCGGTATCGATGTGCACGATCGGACGTATGCCCAGAATATTACCTACTAAAGCGCCTACGGCGCCTATACGGCCGCCTTTCTGCAGATAATCTAAAGTATTGACGGAAAAATACGTTTCCGTTCGCTCGATCAGGCCCTTCAGATACTCCTCCAGCTCGTCCATCGTTGCGCCGGTTTCAGCATAAGCGAGTACTTCCATTGCCATTCCGCTGATCGGACAGGCCGCTGTAAGACTGTCAAAGACACGGATATCAGACCCGGGAATTTCACTCATGACCTGCCGGGCTGCTAAGCGTGCTGTCTGAACAGTACCGCTCAAAACACCGTCTAACATGATCGCAATCACTTTTTTACCGTCTGCGGCTAATTCTGTAAATACATCAAGAAATCTGCCGATGGCCGGCTGCGAAGTTTTAGGCAGCTGCCCGCTTGCTTCCACCATGGCAAACATTTCCTGCAAGCTTTTTTCTCCGTCCACCCATTCGGTATCTCCATGTCTTACCAGCAGGGGGACCACATGGCAACGGGGATCGTCCCGCAAGGGTGTTTCTTCTGCAACAGCAATACTGTCCAAAACGATATGGATATCATTTCTCACTGCGCATCCTCCCTTAATCAAATTAACGTACATGCTCTTATTTCAGGCAGACGCCTTTAGAATATGTATATATTTTATCATATTTCCAGCTCTATTTCCACTTATAGCACAATTAGCAGGCCTTTTTAGCCATTTTTGTAAAAAAATAAAGTATAATCCTGCTTTTTCCACCACTGTCTGCACTTTTGTTGAAGCTCAACTTCAAAACAGCATTGCAAATACTGTAAACGACTTCAATTTTTTAGCAGACTTAAAAAAGGGTAAAAAAAAAAAGCCCTTACGAGAAGGGCCAAATGAGGGGCTGTTTTGATACTCCTAGTATAGCATTTTTGTATACAATATGCAATAGCAGTTTTCTGCCTTTTTCAGAAAATTTGTGCAAAGAGAATTTATCTGCATTGGACAAAGGTTTATTGATAATCTTTACCGATAAAAATCACCGCGTCATAAGACGCATCATCAGCCCGCAGAATCCTCAGAGTGTACGGGAACGGTACAGCCGACAGCCTGCTGACCACACGTCCGTTGCTGGTCGTAGATACTACCGTAGTCTGATCACGTTCAGGATCACTGCCGCCGTCGATAACCTCAAAGCCCATTGCTGCCAGTCTTGCTGCGGCATCACTGCCTGCTCCTTTGCCGCTGCAGTCAACGACCTTGACAGATACCGTATTGCGGCTGCTTTCCTTAGCAGGCGGTTTCACAGCCTTAGGCGGCTCTGTTAACTGCTGCCCGTCTTTCTCTGCCGGTCCCAGTTCTTCGCCTGACTTAGATTTTTTAGCCTTAGCTTTCTTTTCGGCATCAGCTTTTTCTTTATTCTTCTCTTTCGTATCCTCTTTTATTTTCTTTTCTGTTTGTTCATCTGCTTTGATTTTCTCTTCTGCAGCTTTCTGTTTTTCTTTTTCCTGCGCTGTAATCAGGTTGCGTTTATACTCTGCTTCCATTTTTTCAGCACCCTGACGATAACGTTCCGTCATCTGCGCGCCCTGCATATCTACCATCTGCTCGCGCAGGTCAGTAATATCGGGAATCCAGTAGCTGATCTCATCAATATATTCAGGCGTACCTGGAACTGTAGCCATCTGCAGACCGCCCTGTTCTTTCATCATTCCGTGTAAAGCGCCGCCCATCGCCAGCATATCTGAAACGGGCAGGTCAGTTTTGACCATTTTCATAATTTCCGAAACCAGCCCCGGCATCTTAGTTAAAATCTGTGCCGAAGCAATCTTTTCGTAAACCGCCATCATAAACTTCTGCTGACGCTTAATACGGCCAATATCGCCTTCCTCATCACGATAGCGCACATACTGGATCGCTTTTTTGCCATCCAGATGCTGTTGCCCTGCCGGAAGATCGATCAGAAAATCATCCCAGTCATCATAATAATACATATCCTTTTCCACATCAATATCAATGCCGCCGATCGCATCGACCAAACTTTCAAAACCACTGAAATCGACCATTACATAATTATTGACCTGAATGCCCAAAAGCTCTTCCGTTGTCTGCTGCGTCAGCTTGTGTCCGCCGAACGCATAAGCATGGTTGATTTTATCCCAGCCATGCCCGGGGATCCGCACCCTGGTATCACGCGGAATCGACAGCAGCGAAACATTTTTACTTTTAGGGTCGAACATTACGACAAATAACGTGTCGCTGCGACCAGGATCATCGTCCTTTTCCCTGCCGTCTACGCCTAATACTACGATATTGCGTTTAGAGCCCAGCCGTTCATTGCGCGGCAGGTCATCCATAGTTTTAGCCAGCGTCCCAAACATCGGATCGCCGTTCATATAAGCATATACCAAATAACTGGCGGCAGCGATTGCCGCTACGATCAGCAAAATTAATTTTTTCAATCCTTTTCTTCCTTTCCCACACCCAATTACAAAATATTAGCCTGCAGTTCTTTATGAAACCGTTTAATAAATCCATGCAGTATCCGAGCTGTAAGCCCCCAGATAACATGCCCCTGATATTCGTAAAAATAGATATTATACCCCTTCCGCTTATACCAGTCGTGCGGATGGCGCGGCAGCAAATCAAAAGGAAAATCTGCAGTTGCGCGGTTTGCCAGTTCCATATGAGCAACGCGCGGCTCAGAAACCAATAAAAAATTCAGCGGCACCGTAAAAATCTCAGCTACCTCATCGCTGTTGCAGTCCAGCTTTACTTCGTTGGCCAGCCTGCCAACAAAAGGATGAATAATAGGTCCCATATGTGTCACCAAGTAATCCAGTTCACCGCACAATTCTATTTTGTCTTCAGTAATACCCAGCTCTTCACAGGTTTCGCGCACAGCAGTTTTGGCAAAGCTATCATCGCCGCACTCATAGCGTCCGCCCGGAAAACATACATCGCCCGGCTGCCAGCCCAAACCGGCGGCCCGTACTTCAAAAAGAACTGCCGGACCCTGCTTGGTGTCTATCAACGGCACTAAAACGGCAGCATCCCACAAACGGTCAGCTTTATCGATCCGGGCAGGACGACGGTTGAGTCGTTCTGTGATCTGTTTTATAAGTTCAGCTGTTTTTTCCATACAATAACCCCATTTCTCCTATATCCCTTCTGCGTCCACAGCAAATTTCCTGCCGCCTGTTGTGAATTATTCTTGAAATATAAAAGACGGACGGGTCTAAACCCATCCGTCAAAGAGTCTTGTCTTATTTTAATAAAGCGGTTCTTCGATGTTCGACTTTTCGCTTTTATCAACCAGATAAGCAACGGTAGCGTCACCAGTAACATTAACGCAGGTCCGCGGCATATCAAGGATACGGTCGATACCTGCGATCAGAGCGGAACCCTCAAGCGGCAAGCCGATCGCCGTCAATATCATCGTCAGCATGATAAAGCCTGCCCCCGGAACACCGGCAGTGCCGATCGAAGCCAGCGTACCAGTAAGAACAATAGTCAGATACTGCCCGGTCGTAAGATCGACCCCATAGATCTGCGCAATGAAGAGTGCGCAGACTCCCTGATAAACAGCAGTGCCATCCATATTGATCGTAGCGCCCAAAGGCAGTACAAAACTGGAAATGTCTTTCGAAACACCCAGCTTTTGGATGCATTGCATGCTGACAGGCAATGTGCCGCCGGAGGAACAGCTGGTAAACGAAAGCACCTGTGCCGGTAAAATTGCTTTGAAGAACTTGATCGGGCTGATCTTGCCGACGAATTTAAGCAGACCGCCATAAACGATGACCGCATGCAAGAAGCAGCCGAGATAAACAGCGATAACAACCTTCAAAAGCGGCAGCAGTACAGCCGGGCCGTTAGCTGCAACGACCGGAGTGATCAAACCGAAAACACCGATCGGCGCCACATTCATGATAAACCCGACGATTTTATAGCTGACCTCTGCCAGACCGTCAAAAACATTGTACAGAGCCTTGGCCCGATCACCGACTGCAGTGATGCCGATACCCATGAACAGACTGAAAACGATGATCTGCAGCATGTTGGCTTTAAGCATCGCTTCCATCGCATTAGTCGGGAAAATGTCAATAATTACCTGCATGATAGGCGGCGCGGCTTTAGCCGCAGCTTTAACGCCTTCACCAGGCATATTCACGCCGGCGCCCGGTTCTAAAACCGTACCTAAAAATATACCAAGTACAATCGCAAATGCCGTAGTTCCCAAATAATAAGCCATAGTTTTGCCGCCGATACGGCCTATCTTTTTGATATCCCCCAAACTGCAGACACCAATGACGAGAGACGAGAAAACCAAAGGAACGATGATCATTTTGATCATATTCATAAAGATAGTACCAAAAGGTCCGATCCATGTTTTGGCGAAATCTACACCTTCCGCACCCAGTTCCAGACCGGCAATGATACCAAGACCAAGACCGATCAGAATTTTTGTTGACAAATTCATCAAAATATCCCCCTTGCGCATAATAAAATATTAAAATTACGTCTACAATAATTAGGCAAAAATAATAAAAATCCTGCCTTCTTTCTTCATGTATACAGTATTTCTGCAAAATCGTTGCCCAAACCGCAGTTTTTTCAAAAAAAATATGCTAAAGTTTTTAGTTTTATCCAAAAACTTTAGCATATCCTGAAATTATTTATTATTCTCCAAACGGTATGCACAATGGTTTGTCGCACCTGAATATTCATTCAGCTTGAAAGAACCGCGCAGTGCGGCCGCTACAAATTTTTTCGCCAGTTCCACAGCTTCGCGCACGCTCAGTCCATTGGCCAGTCCCGCTGTAATCGCTGCCGAATAAGTACAGCCAGCTCCATGATTATAGCAGGGCTCGATTTTAGGAGCACTGGCAATCGTAAATTCCCTGCCGTCATAAAGCACGTCAACAGCTTCCCTGCTGTCATTGCGGGAACCGCTTTTGATTACGACATAGCCTGCTCCCAGCTCCTTGATCCGTCCGGCAGCTTCCTTGATCTCGTCCAGCGTTTCCACCTTTTCCATATCGGCAAGATAGGCTGCTTCGATCGTATTAGGCGTTACTACGTCAGCCCGCTGCATCAAAACAGTTTTGATAGCGGCGGCTGCTTCCGGTACCATGATCACATCCACACCCTTGCAGACCATGACCGGATCAATAACGACATTGCGCAACTTGAAACGGTCTATAGTACGGGCCACTAGCTCAACCAGCTCGGAACTGCCCAGCATCCCCGTTTTCATAGCATCGATACCGATACCGGCGACAATCGTTTCGATTTGTTTTTCCACAACGTCCAAACCGATCGGGAAAATTTCGTGATCCCAGTCTTTATGAGGATTTTGGGCTACGATAACGGTCAGCGCCGTCATTCCGTAAACATCCAGCTCCTGGAATGTTTTTAAATCAGCCTCCATACCTGCACCGCCGCTGGCGTCGCTGCCAGCAATGGTCATGGCTTTATGCAGCATATTCATAACTTACCTCCTGCCTGAAGCTTTACCTGGCGTAAAGCTCCCATAAAATAACCGCCAAACAGCCAGGTATTCCAAAGAACCCCGCAATCAGCGCTTTGATAACGGTGATTTTGAGTCCGAAACCCAAAAATCCACCTATAAGATTTATAAACCACAAAGCTACCGCACCACAGATACCATTCCAGATGAGACGAAACGGCAGTGAAAAACATTTTACAACGACGACTAAAATCAGTACGCCGATAATAAACGGCAGCGTTCCTTCCAGAGTACCCGAATTGAGCCCTTTTACAGCATGGTCAATGCCCTGCATGGCCGAACCGCCCAGATCGCGGACAGCACTTTCTATTTCCTGCATGCTATAGCTCCTTCTTTCTTACATTCTATGCCTGTTTTCCAAAGCACGTGATAAAGTCAGCTCGTCAGCATATTCCAAATCACCGCCAACAGGCAGGCCATGGGCAATACGGCTGATAACGATACCGACAGGCTTCAGCAGCTGCGCCAGATAGGCAGCAGTAGCCTCGCCTTCCACGTCAGAATTGGTAGCGATGATAACTTCCCTGACCGTATCACCCTGCAGACGCCGCAGCAGCTCTTTTACACGCAGATTATCAGGACCGATACCGTCAAGCGGTGACAAAACGCCGTGCAGCACATGGTAAACACCGTTATAACCGCGGCTGCGTTCCATCGCCATTACATCCTGCGGCTGTTCCACAACGCAGACTACACTGTGGTCGCGTCCTGCATTGCCGCAAACCTCACAGGTCTCGGTATCAGTAAGATTATAACAAATATCACACAAACGGATCTGCCGCTTGGCCTCCAGCAGTGTTTCTGCCAGACGGCGCACCTCTTCTTCCGGCATATCGATAATATGATACGCCAGGCGCAGAGCGGTTTTGGAACCAATACCGGGCAGGCGCCGCAGCTGTTCATGCACATTGGCCAGCGGCCGGATCATTCTGGCCATTTTCAGAACATGCCCGGCATTTTCATCCCGCCGGTCAGTTTGCCCATTTCAGCTTCAGTCATTTCGTCGATCTTGCGCATACCTTCGTTAACTGCCGCTACCAAAAGGTCTTCCAGCATTTCTACATCTTCCGGATCTACTGCGCTGGGATCGATCTTAACGCTGACAACTTCTTTTTTACCGCTGACAACTACGGTGACAGCACCGCCGCCTACTGTAGTTTCGATTGTACGCAGCTTTAATTCTTCCTGCATTTTTGCCATATCAGCCTGTAATTTCTGTACTTTTTTCATCATGCCCTGCATATTTCCCATACCACCGTTAAACATTATTGTTCCTCCTCGTAATGATGCCTTGCGGCAGAAATTTGATTTATAATTTTTGCAGTGTGCCGCCAAAAGCGTCCAGCGCAGCCTTCACAGCAGGTTCAACATCTTCCGCCGGAGGCTGTTTTGGAGCAGCTTTAGGTTTGGCAGCGGCAGGCTTGGCGGCAGTGATGCATTCCAACCGTACACTTTGCCGTGCCAGCCTCAGCAGCACTTCTTCAAAAGCTTTCTTATAATCAGGATCGTTCATCCTGACGCACATGAATTTATTTTTGAAACCAACGGTCAAAACGCCGTTTTCATACCCTGTAACATAACCGCCGGCGGCACAGGCCACCATAGACTGTTTTTTCTCATTCTTAAGGATCTCCAAAGCCTGGTTCCACAGATCTTCGCCTTCGGTCCAGTCACCGCTGTATTCCAGTGTCGTCGCAGCAGCTGCTTCCTCAGAAACAGGTTTCGGCTCTGTTTCAGCTTTTACCGCAGCAGCAGGCTCGGGTTCCGCCGCTGGTGCCTGAACGGCACTTACTGCCGGCGCTTTTTTTACCCGGGACGCTGCAGGAGCAGCAACCGCCGCTGCCTGTTTTTCTTCGGGTTCAGGCTTAATCTGAGTCCTGCTGTTTGCAGCACCCAAAGGCACACCGCTGCGTACCTGATGCTCCAGCTGCTCTACGCGGGCCATCAGTGCGGCAATAGTACTGCCCTCAATACGGCACAGATCAAACAGACATAATTCCGCAGTAATCCTGCCCCGCGCACTGAACCGCAATTCACCCATGGCCTGATGCAGACGTTCTTCAGCCGCCATCAGGCGATCACTGCCAAATAACGGAGCCAGCTCAGAAATAGCTTCTTCCGTATCCGTCAAATAAATTTCGTGGTATCCGGGCGATGCTTTATAGAGCAGCACCGCCCGCAGATACTCGGCCAGCTCTGTCAGGATCTGACGCACATCCTTGCCCTGCTCAGCCAAACGGTTCAGCAGCTGCAAAGCAGCTGACAAGTCCTGCCTGCCGATCGCACGCACCAGCTCACGCAGCGCTTCACGCCCCACGATACCTAAAACGTTCCGTACCGTTTCGGCAGTTACAGTATCGGCCATCACGCCGCACTGATCCAACAGGCTCAGCGCATCACGCATACCTCCGTCCGACTGAATCGCAATCAGTTTCAAGGCTTCGTCATCCGCTCTGATTTCGCTGCCGTCAGCAACCTCGCGCAGACGTTTGGCAATATCCTCATTAGTCACACGTTTAAAATCAAAACGCTGACAGCGGGAATGGATCGTTGCCGGTATCTTATGCGGCTCTGTCGTCGCCAAAATAAACACGATATGCGCCGGCGGCTCTTCCAACGTTTTCAGCAGCGCGTTAAAAGCTTCTGTCGTCAGCATATGCACTTCATCGATAATATATACTTTATAACGCCCGTTGACAGGCGCAAACATGACTTTTTCACGCAGGTCACGGATCTCATCGATACCGCGGTTAGAGGCAGCGTCGATCTCAAACACATCCATACTGCTGCCGTCATTGATCCGCTGGCAGTTGGCGCACTCGTTACAGGGATTAGCAGTAGGCCCCTGCTCGCAATTCAGAGCTTTCGCCAGAATCTTCGCCGTACTGGTCTTGCCTGTACCTCTTGGACCGGCAAATAAATACGCATGCGCAATCCGTCCTGTCGTCAAAGCATTGCTCAATGCGATCCTCACTGCGTCCTGACCTACAAGGGCATCGAAGCCCTGCGGCCGCCAGCGCCGGTATAGTGCTACATAAGCCATTTTCTGCCTCCTTTCCCATCATTAAGCCTCTGAGTTTCTTATCTATTTATTATATAAAATTTACGGATATAAGTACATATCCAATTTTGTGAAAAATTAAGGGACACTTTTGCATCAATAATATAAAAATACAAAAAACCGGCTGTCATAAACAGCCGGTTTAATCTCAGTTGTTTCCCTGTAGGGCCACAGACGCAGGCACCCCTGCGGCACATAAGAGGATCCGCTTAGTGCTGCTTCCTTCCGGACCTGACACGGTTCACAGACTCCTATTGCGCAGGACCCGCCGCCTGCGGTCCTACAGAAAAACAAAAAGCCGCTGACCGCGGCAAACTTTTTTTAAGTGGCGGAGAGAGAGGGATTCGAACCCTCGGTACGGTTTCCCGTACACACGCTTTCCAGGCGTGCACCTTCAACCGCTCGGTCATCTCTCCAGGTTGAAAAAATCAGGGATTATGCTATTGTTTACCGCTTAAAAATAAACTTGCGGCTGGCTTAATCCAGCCGCAAGTAACAGTATACTGATTTCCGGAAGATATGTCAAGAGTTTCCATCAAGATTATGTAAAATTTTTTTCACTTCTCTATTAATCATTACTTACTTCATCAGCAGGCAGCAGCAGCAGTGAGCGCTCGGAATTAAGCGTAACGTTCTGAGCTGTTGCCCCCATTACCAGGCCTTTGACCAGGCCGGCACCGGTTTTAGTCATCGCGATCATCGACACATTTTCTTCTTCCGCCCAGCGGCAGATTTTTTTAGACGCCGCCCCTTTATCGACCAGATAAGAAGCCTTGATCCCAAAAAGTTTCATCTCGGCCACCAGTTCTTCCATCCGCGATTCGGCATTCAGCAGCTTGCTCTCAAGATCGCTCTGATTGCGGCTGCGTTCCACTACATGTACGAACACCACTTCCGCTACATGCTCACGCAGGCTGCGGATCAAATTGAGCGCCACTAAAGATTTCTTAGAAAAATCGGTCGGTATCATCAATTTACGCAACATATCATCATCGGCAATATTGTCGCTGTCACCGTCGGTTTTGGCAACAAACAATGGCCGCTTCGAAGATCTGGCAAGATCAAAGGTCGTACTGCCCAGCAAGGCACTTCTAAAAAAGCCCTTTCCATGCGAAGCCACTAAAGTCAGATCTACTTCTTTATCGTCGCCGACGCGGGTTATTTCTTCAAATACCTCGCCCCAGGGCATTTCGATACTTACTGCTTCATAACCGTTGCGCATCAGCTCGTTGGCATACCCCTGCAGCTTGCTGTAAACCTTTTTATAACTGCTACTGTAAGGATCTGCGTCCTCTTCTTCATCGAATACATAAGCTAGAATAATTTCTGTATTTGTATCGGGGCACAGACTGTACAGGCACGGCAGCAGTATTTCTGACTTAGGCGTAAGATCCATTGCTAACAAAACTCTTGTAAACATGTCGTTCATTGCTCCTCTTTATCTAAAAATAGCTTGCGTCGACAACGCCGGCAGTTCCTGCCGACAATCTTTTTTCATCCTATTTAAATAGTTATATTTCGCCATTTATAAAAAAAATCCTGCCTTATTATTGTAAGTTGACTTTGAACAGGTTAAAATATATACAGAAATTTGAATTTATACAAAAGGAGCTAATGCGATGTTAAAGCAAAAAATCGACACAGCCGCACTCTTTGCTCAGAAAAAAACAGAAGTTCAAAGCAGCGCGCGCACTTTGCTGATACTTGACGGCCAGGAAAACGCCTATATTTCTGCCGATGAACTTACAGAAGAGCTTTTAGCAATTCCGGAAGAAGGTGCTATCTGGCTTGATATGTCATTATTCGGTTCGCACGATCAGGTAATGACCGTCGCCCGCTCCTTCAAACTGAGTCCCGCTACTCAAAACATTTTAGAAAATAAAAAACAGCAGCCGCGTTTATTCCGCGACGGCAACAACAGAATTCTCATCTGCCGCCACCTGCAGCTAAACGAAAGCGGCAATGCCGTTTATAATAATATTTGTTTCGCCGCCAGCGCCAACAGACTGCTTTCTCTGCAGCATGGCCGCTGTGACCGTTTAAAAAATGCGCGTACGCTGGTAACAACCCTGCAGAAGCCTAATAATACGATCCCGCAGGCTTTGACCCTGATTTTAGGCAAGATCCTTGACGACAACTGCGAGGTCATCAATTATCTGGAAGAACGGCTGCAGCTTCTGTCTGCAGCTTACAGCGAACAGGATGAACATCCAGATCCCAAAGAACTGCTGCGTCTGCGCCGCAGCCTGGTCACTGCCAAACAGGCGGTCTATCCGATGCGCCGCATCGTCAGCCGCGCCTTGCGTCAGGACCCGCCTTTAGTTATCGGCAGCGATAATGCCCCCGAACTTTTGACGATCAAACTGGAAGGTGCCGTACTTACCTTATCGGTCGCCGAAGAATTACTGACTTCTCTGGAGCGGCTCTGCGTCAATGCCGCTGCTGAACGCAGCGCTGATATTCAGGCTACGCTGACTACAGTGGCAGTCATTTTCCTGCCGCTGATTTGTATCAGCAGTATTTTTGCCATGAATTTCCAGTATATGCCGGAACTGAAATCCCAATGGGGCTATCCGCTCTGCCTTGGCGTTATGGCATTGATTGCTATCTTTACGCTTAAAAAATTACAACGTAAAAAATGGTATTAATATTTCAAAATTATATTGAACCTCAAATACGCAAAAACCATCTGTACTTAAAGTACAGATGGTTTTATTAGTTTTCAGGCGTTGAATACCTTACCCGGGTTAAGAATATTTTTAGGATCAAGCGCACGCTTGATTTCTTTCATCATTTTCATTTCTACCGGCTCCGTATATTTTTCCATGGCTTCGACCTTCTTAGCTCCGATGCCATGCTCGCCGGAAAGACGACCGCCCAGACTGTAAACATAAGGATAAGCTTCAGCATGGAAACGGCTTACTTCATCTTCCCACTGCTCGTCGCTCATCTCGCCTTTCAAAATCTGGAAATGCAGATTGCCGTCTCCGGCATGAGCCAGCGTAAAGAGTTTAAAGTTGTAATTTTCCGCAACCTTGGTCAGATGGCGGATACAGTTAGCGATTTGATCGACTGGTACGACAAGATCATCAGAAGTGCTGACCAGACTCAAAACGCGCGTAGATTCCAGACAGTTGCGACGGAGCTTCCACACACGGTCATCAGCCTCTAAAACATCAGTAGCGCCGCTGGCACTGCAGATCTCGTCCAGCTGTTCCATTTTGCTTTCCAGCTCATCTTCATTAAAGGTCTCTACCGTCACAATAACATAAAAACCGTCTTCATAATGAGGCAGCTTCAATTCACAGTAATCGCTGGAGCTGCGTACAAACGCATTATCCATAAACTCCACGCTCGTCGGATTCAACCCCGCTTTGATCAGGTTCGGCACCAAACCGACAGCTTTATCCAAATCGGTAAAGATCGCCAGCAGATCCAGTTTATACGGACACAGAGGCAGCAGCTTTAAAGTGGCTTTAGTAATAATGCCTAAAGTACCTTCACTGCCCATGATCAGCTGTTCCAGGCAATAGCCCGTCGATTTTTTCTTCAGCCGTGCACCCACATTAACGATATCGCCGGTAGGCGTAACTGCTTCAATCGCATAGACCTGATCGCGGGTAGTGCCGTAACGTACAGCCTTATTACCGCCTGCATTAGTGGCAATATTACCGCCGATCAGACAGCTGTCGGCGCTGCAGGGGTCGCCTGCATAGAGGAAGCCGGCCGCATTGGCTTTTTCCTGAATTTCTACTGTACGCGCACCAGCCTCGACAACCATATACATACCTTCAGTATTCAGATCTTCGATTTTGTCCATTCGTTCCAACAGCAGAACGATACCGCCATAAACAGGGATCGCCCCGCAGGAAACACTGGTCCCTGCACTGCGGGGTGTTACCGGCACATTATATTGATTGGCGATTTTCATGACCGCCGCAACTTCTTCTGTGCTGCCAGGCCAAACTACGACCTCCGGCAGATGATGATAACGGGGATCAGTTTCCTCGTCAGTTTTGTACTTTTCAAGGGTTTCGGCATCGGTCCTTACATACTCCGCGCCCAAAGCCGTTTGCAGAGCTGCTACCACTTCTGCGCTGACCGGTTCGTATTTACTCATAACTTCCATTCCTTTCTACTGTCCTACAAAATAAGATTTTATCTTTTCCGCAGCATACTGCCGCTGCAGTTCAATAACTTACAGATCAAAGATCTTGCCCGGGTTCAAAATCAGCTGCGGGTCCATCGCCGCCTTGATCGTGCGCATGATCGCCAGCTCACCGGCCGGGGTATATGTTTCCATTTCTCTGAGTTTTTTTGCGCCGATACCATGCTCGCCGGCCAGACGCCCGCCGATGCTGTAAGCATAAGTATAAACCTCTTTATGGAAAGCTTCCACTTTGTTTTCCCATTCTTCATCGCTCAATTCGCATTTGCATAAAACGATATGCAGATTCCCGTCGCCGATATGCGCGTTGATTTTGACCGGGAAAGGATATTTTTCGCCTATTTTCATAATAAACTTGATCGTACCGGCGATCTCATTAACAGGAACTACCACGTCGTCCGTCAGGGAAACCAGACTGATCAGACGTACAGACTCCTGACAGTTGCGGCGCATATCCCAAATACGTTCATCGGCTTCCAGCACATCGACAGCGCCGGCAGCACTGCACAACTCATCCAGCTGCTCCATTTTCAGATCCAGCTCGTCCTCGCTGAAAGTCTCCACTGTGATGATAACATAAATGCCGTTCTCATAATGAGGGGCTCCCTTAAACTCCAGATAGTCGGCCGTACCGCGCACATAGGAATTATCCATATACTCCACACTGGTCGGATTAATGCCGGCCTGCATGATTTTCGGCACTACGTCCAAGGCCTGCTCCGGATCGCCGAACACAGCCAGCAGATCAAATCTGTAAGGCGGGATCGGCTGCAGCTTAAGCGTCGCCTTAGTGATAATGCCCAGCGTACCCTCACTGCCCATGATCAGCTGTTCCATGCAGTACCCGGTCGATTTTTTCTTTAAACGTGCTCCCAGCTCTACAATCTCACCGGTCGGTGTTACGACCTCGACAGCGTAAACCTGGTCACGGGTCACACCGTAACGCACCGCTTTATTGCCGCCGGCATTAGTGGCGATGTTACCGCCGATCAGACAGCTTTCAGCGCTGCAGGGGTCGCCTGCATACAGAAAACCAGCCTCATTGGCATATTTTTGAATATCGACAGTACGCACACCGGCTTCAACCTCCATATACATGCCTTCGGCATTCAGCTCGATGATCTTGTTCAACCGTTCCATTAAAAGGACAATCCCGCCGCATAC
The DNA here is from genome assembly GCF_003945365.1 of Phascolarctobacterium faecium. NCBI lineage: Bacteria > Bacillati > Bacillota > Negativicutes > Acidaminococcales > Acidaminococcaceae > Phascolarctobacterium > Phascolarctobacterium faecium. The sequence continues at coordinate 191,495 of NZ_AP019004.1, forward strand.
AGGAATAGCGCCGCCAGCCAGACTGGTGCCGCCGCTGCGGACAGTGACCGGCACATCATATGTATTGGCCAGCTTGATAACAGCCGCGATCTCCTGCGCGTCCTTCGGCAGAACAACCGCCTCCGGCAGATGGAACTTGCGCGGATCAGTTTCTTCGTCAGTCTGATACTGCTCTAATTTTTCAGGCTCGGTCAAAACGTATTCAGCGCCGACGATAGTCTTTAAAGCGTCCAGCACTGCTTCCGTTACGGGAGCGTAAGTTTTCATATTTCATCTTTCCTTTCCTTCTGTACTGCCAGCTCGGCAGGCGTAATCTCCGGGTGCTTATACCGAGTTTTCTGATCGGGTTTTAAACGTCCCAGGCTGATGGCATTCTGCGGACACCAGTGCGCACAGCCGAAGCAATGCACACACTCGCTGCCAAAAGCAGGCTTACCAGCTGCCATAGTTATATTGCCCGCGGGGCAGACCTCGGCACAAATGCCGCAGCCGACACATTTATCATCAGCGCAGCTCAGCTTACCGAACTGCTTGATCTTATCCAGCACCCACATACCGGCAGCTGTACCGCCATACTTCCACAAAAAACCACGATCCAGATGCTGATAATTATCATACTTATTTTTGATATTACGGGCGATCAGTCCCAATTCAGCCGGAGCGTTACGCAGCAGCTTCTCCTGACGTGCCTGCGGCGAAGGAAAGACGATACTGTTATCAGGCAGCGCCACCTGAGCGCCATATGATAACCGCAGCTCACGCTGCTTTAAAAGCTCTTTCCCCTGACCCAGCGCCTGTCCGGACATCGCGCCCATAGTCACTACTAAAAAGATATACTGAGGCACCATTTTCACCTGCTGCAGAAAAGCCTCCACTACAGGCGGCAGCGCCATACAATAAACAGGGCAGACGATACCGACAACTTCGTCCTGCACCTCATAAGGCGCTTTTAAATAACCGGTAATTCCTTCCAGCCGGCACTGCTCCAGTTCCTGCGCGATACTTTTAGCGGCATACAGGCTGTTACCTGTGCCACTCAAATAAAAAATCACTGCCATGAGGTTCGCCTCGCTTCTTTGATAATCCGTCAAACGGCAGATAAATAACCGCTTCCATTATATACCAAATGAAGTTGGATAGTCAAAAACGACATATGATCCAAATTTATCTGCTAATAAAAAAAGACACCCGTAAGAGCGTCTTTTCATTCCTGCTATTATCATCAACTATCCGTACCAGCTCCATTAGCTATAAAGAGCAAATACACACCTTTATTCTAACGATTTGCAAAAACATCATATTCTGTTATCGTTATTTTATCAATCATAAATCTTTTTTCAGTATCTCTGTAAAATTCAACTTTTGTTTTCTCCCATTTACCCTTCTGATAGCCATAGTAAAAGCGCCAGTGCTGCATAGCATTAGAAAGATATGATTTCTCTGCTTTGGAGGCTTCTTCTTTGGTAGGATAACTGCCTGTAAATATTTCAGTGTATCGCTCAACATCAAGTATGCCTATATAAGGGTACATGACAGAATCATTTTTTTTAACATCCAAAGAATAAACAGGTTCCAGATTCCGCACCTTGAACCAATGTCCTGAACCCTGCAGTCCATGTTTAGAGGGATCAAAATAACGTATGTGGACAGCATCTTTTTTATAGGTAGCGAGAACAGGCTGCATAATATCCTGCACATGCACTTTAAAAGAATCCACTACAACCTGTTCATCAGCTAAACAAGAAGCGCAGACCAAAAGCAATGCCATAATTAAAATCAGCAAACGTTTTGTCATTTCTCTCACCCTTTCAGCTTGATTATAAAATGCTGAAATTTTACATTAAATCAAATTTACAATGCAACTTCTTTTATTTTCTGAACTGCTGTTACAAAAAGCTCTGTCAACGCAGAGGTTTTTGCTTAGCTGTTTATATCAGAAATTACGCTGATAGCTGATACCGACAACTTTAGCATAGTTATCATGGCTGCGGGCGGTATCATAAGTATCACCCATATGTCCTTTGATACTCAACCCATCAATATCGATAAAGCCCAAGGTCATGGCAAGCGTCTGTTTTTTATCGTGGTACTGGAAGCCCAGACTGTAGGTGCGGCGCGCACCGGTCGGCACGATAAAATCGGCGCCGTCAAAAGGTATTACCGATTCATCATAAGCATAACCGCCCATGATGGTATATTTGTCACTCAGTTTATGTTCTACGCCCACAGCATAACGCCAGCCGTTGCTCCAGTTTTTCTGACTATAACTGCCAGGAACAACTCCTAAAATAGACTCATCAAAAGTAATATTCAAAGCATCATAGGTACTCCATTTGGTATAAGTGCCGTTCAGTTCTATCCTGGTCCGGTCATCGAATTTATGGTTGTAACCAATAGCCCAGCTGTCCGGCAAAGTAACTTTACCATGTGCTTTAGTAAAATGATCTCCACCTAAAGCAGCTGGTATACCATAAGCCTTAAAATCTGCATCCATAGTATGGGTCACTTTGCTGCGGTAAACCAGTCCGATCTCATTTTTAGAATCAAAAGCATAATTGGCAGCCGCATTCCAGCCCAGGGCCCAGCTTTCTCCTTTGGTTTGTGTAGCAATATCTCCTAAATATGGAGATAAATTTTTGCCATTGATATTTTTTTGCAGTTCCAGACCCACATAATTGACTTCCGCCCCCACGGCCGCACTCCACTTGTTATCAAACTTGCGGGCATAGGTCGGCGTCAGGCTGGCGCCGTTCAAGCGAGAGAAAAAGGCATTAGATGCAACTTTAGAATCCCGTTCAAATTCTGAGATCATGCCGAAACGGCTGAACAACCCTATACCAATCCAGTCTTTGTCGTTGAGCTGTTTGACATAGTAATTGCCGGGAGCCCAACCAGCATGTACGACGTTTTTACCTTCATCAATAGACACTCCCTGATCGTCATAAGCCTTATATTTGCCATGCGGGCTGATATAAACCGCACTCTGTTTAAAAGCTTCGCCCCGCACTTTGGTGATCGACGCCGGATTGTAGGCAATATTGGCGGCGTCATTCTCAGCAAACATTCGCGCTCCGCCCATGGCCACGCCTTCAGCTGACCACTCGTTTATCGCAAAGCCTTCGGCCCCAGCATCGACAGCCGGCACAGACAAAACACAGGCCAACCCTATTATCGTAAAATGTTTCTTTAAAAACAAAACAGACACCTCACAATTAACAAAATTTTCCAATATTAATAACAATATTTTAACAGCTTTTGCTTTTTATTGTGGAGAAAGTTTTAATCCAACAATTAAATTATTTTTTATAATATATTTAGCTTGCATTTTTCAACCTTTTACGTCATAATATTAGTTGAAAGTTCAACTAATATGGCGGTGAATATTATGACAAAACTGCATAATGACCTGCTGCGTGACATCGGCACGCTGGCGCGCACGATCCACTATCTTCACGATCTGCATTTTAAGGAACTGGCGCTGCAGCGGGGACAGTTTATTTTTCTGACCCGGATCTGCGAAAATACGGGTATCAATCAAAACGATTTATCGCTCTTATTAAAAGTCGATAAATCTACGACTGCCAAAGCTGTCCAAAAATTGACCGCTGCCGGTTATATAAACAGGCAGCGCAGCAGCGAAGACCAGCGGCACTGGCAGCTTTTCCCAACAGAAAAAGCTCTCCTGCTCTACGATCAAATCATCACTGAAGAAAACACCAGCCTGCAGTTGTGTTTGCAAAATTTTACAGCGTCAGAACGCAAAGAACTGAACAGGCTGTTCAAAAAAATGTGTGCCAATCTGGAAACACACTGGCAAAAAACAAAGGGTCAAAAACAAAGAATCGAGGTGCAATGATGCTGCGTTTGGCAACTATGCAGGATTTAACACGGATCATGGCTATCGTGCAGGCTACGGTCATGGAAATGCACGCTTACGGCAACTACCAGTGGGACGAGGTTTATCCAACTGAACAGGATTTTGCCTCAGACATCACCCAAGGCGATCTTTTTGTATCAGAAGCTGAAGGACAGATCTGCGGCCTGATCTGCATCAATCAGACCGAACCAGCTGTTTATGCTGATGCCGGCTGGACTTTGGCGGAAAAGGCCCTGGTCCTGCATCGCATGGCAGTTGACCCGGACCTGCGCGGCCGCGGTACCGGCTCCGAATTGCTGCAGCAGGCTGAAACGCTCGCTCTCAGCCTGGGACTGCGTTATTTAAAAACAGATACCTACGCCCTGAACGAAAAAGCTCAGCAGCTGTTTCTAAAGCACGGCTATCATTTCTGCGGTGAAATCCAGTTCCGTAAAATGGAGCACCAGTTTTACTGTTATGAAAAAGTACTGTAAAATAAAAACACACCCTTTAAAAAGGGTGTGTTTTTACTTATAAAGCAGGGTCGTCCACGCCGTTGGCCTTAAAGGCATTGGCCCTGTCGATGCAGGTGCCGCATTCGCCGCACGGCCTGTCGCCGCCTTCATAGCACGACCAGGTATATTGATAAGGAGCACCCAAATTCAGTCCCAGCTCCACTATCTGCGCTTTATTTTTATTCAGCAGCGGTGCTTCCAGATGACACAATTTACCGCTGCCTTCATAAATGGCAGTATCCATAGCCGCATAAAACTCCGGCGTACAATCCGGATAAGCCCGTCCAGCCGCATCGTCAGCATGAGCGCCATAACAGATCGCATCAGCTCCCAATGAAATGGCAATAGCGGCAGCAGCGCTGATCAAAAGGCCATTGCGAAACGGTACATAAGTCGCTACCGTACCTTCGCCATGCTCAGCCAGCTGCTGCGCGTAGCTTTTATGTTCGATGGCTTCACTGCTGGCAGCCAGCAGTGAGCAATTACTATAGGACATGATGCCGGCAATATCCTGCTCCAGTAAACGTACACCATAATAAGCCGCAACCTTACGGGCTGCTGCCATTTCCCTGCTGTGCTTCTGCCCGTAAAAAACACACAGCGCCGTGACATTTTCCGCACCGCAGACCTGCACAGCCTGCGCCAGACAGGTGGTGCTGTCGATACCGCCGCTTAATAACACTACTTTTTTCATACTGCAACCTCCGTCACAGATCGCGCCTGATGATGGCAGGCGGTAATTCTTCCCAGGGCTTGTATTGAATCGTGCTGCAAAATACATAAGCCTTATAACGGTCGGCAGCTGTTTCAGCCGCTGCCGCTTTGGCCAGATCACGCTCACCGGCTTCACTGACCGGATAATACCTGAAAGCCTCCGCAAACAGCTGTGCCGCTTTTTCGTCATCACCATTATTATGTTCATGCTCAGCTAAAAATTTATAGGCAAAATAACGGTAAGGATTGATACCGTCGTTTTCAGCTTCCAGCTCCAGCATCTTTTCCGCTTCCTGTACAGCCTGCTCTTCTTTGCCTACCTCACGCAGGATCGCCAGCCGGCGATAAAACATATCGCCGCGGGAAGCGCTGCGGAAGGGATGTTTATAAGCCCGGCTCAATGCATAGGCCTGATCCAGATAATTCAAAGCGGCATCCTCATTATGGGCCAACTTCCAAACGATTTCAGCTATATCCCGCAGGCACAGCACTTTATGTTCAGCTTCGCTGAGGCCCATTTCCGGTGCATCCTCCATATCAGGCTCCACATCAAGTATCGTTGCCAGGACATGCATCGCGGCTTCTACCTCATCCATCCAATATAAAGCGCGCCCCACCGTCGAGCGGCAGCGCCAGTCGTTATAGTTGCTGATCATACCGCGGGGGACCGGATATTCACCGCCGGCCACATGGTTCACACACGCCTGCCATTCCTGTTCGTTCATCGTCAAGTCACACTCCTTACTGATTCTTATATTATTATTGTAGCATATTGCCGCCGCAGCGGCCTAAATAAAAATAACGCCCTCCTGCTTTTACAGCCTTTGCAAATAAAAAAGCGGCTGCCCGGCCGAAGCCAAAAGCAGCCATAAATAAGGGAAAGCGTTTTTAAAGCAGACTCACTTTTCGTTGCGCACATAACGGCGCGGCATCCGCGGACTGACGCTGCAGACCAGCTCGTAGCAGATAGTACCTGCCCACTGCGCAACCAGTTCCATCGGCAAATCTTTGCCGCCGAAAACGGTGACTTCGTCGCCCACTTTGACCGGAGGCAGGTCGGTAACGTCAAGCATCACCTGATCCATACACACGCGGCCCACGATAGGAGCCCTGCCGCCGCCAACCAGCATATAGCCCACGTTGGAAAGACGTCTGTTGACGCCGTCGGCATAACCGACCGGCACCGTGGCAATAACACTGGGACGGCTCAATGTATAAGTACGCCCATAACCGATAGTCGCACCGGCAGGCAGGCTTTTGACAAAGCTTACCGTCGATTTGACCGTCATGACAGGCTCAAAATCTTTATAACAATCGCTCATATGCGCAGGATGCAAACCATACAAAGTAATACCCTGACGCACCATATCCATCTGATATTCACGCAGTTCTGTCAAAGCGGCACTGTTGGCGATATGTGCCAGCGGTACCCTGATACCCTTCTCCCTGATCAGCTTCAGCGCTTCCTGGAAGCGTTCAAACTGATGCGCGGCATAGGCTTTGTCATCAGCATCTGCCGTTGCAAAATGCGAGAACACTCCTTCGATCTCAATGCCAGGCAGCGCCGCGGCCTTAGCCGCAAATTCACCCGCATCGCGAACATGTACGCCGATCCGATGCATACCGGTATCAATAGCGATATGGATCCTGGCTTTTTTATTCAATTTAACAGCCGCTTCGTTAAGGGCATATAAACGTTCTTCGTCAAAAACGGCGTGACTGATATCAAACTGCACTACAACATTGGCAGCTCCCGGCTGCAGCGAACCCAGCACTAAAATAGGCAGCCTGATACCTGCTTCACGCAGCTCAAGACCTTCCTGCAGCAGCGCTACGGCCAGAAAATCGGCGCCGTTCTTTTCGGCTTCGCGGGCTACCGCTACCGCGCCATGTCCGTAAGCATCAGCCTTGACAACGGCACACAGCTTAGTATGGGGATCAAGATTGCTTTTGGCGATCTGCACATTATGCGCCACGGCATCAAGATTGATCTCGGCCCACGCGCCCCGGTCGATATGATACATAAAACTAAACCCACCTTCACAAAAAAACGCAGGACACGTACGTCTGCGTGCGCCTGCGGCTGATACAAAATCCAATGACCTTATGGTCAAATTATATGCTTTTTAAAATGATTTGTCAATAATCTGCAAGGCTTCGACGCCGCAGGCGTCTGCCATTCCACCGCTTATTTGGAGGCAGTTTCCTGATCCTGTCCGTGACAGCTGGGTCCGCAGCCATTACAGCCGCTGCAGCCGGCACAACCGCCGGAAGATGTTTTTTTGAAGACGCTGCGCAGTGCCAAAATTGCCAGAGCCACTAAAATACCGCCAATAATATAATCAGCCATTTTTACACCTGCTTTCGTTCACGCTGCGCCATTACGGCTTCTGCCGCAGACGCTTTATTGCACCATAAATTTAAATTCGCTTAGGTTAGCTTTCGCTAACCACATTGTACTACGTTCCTGCTTTTTTGGCAAGCACTTAAAATATTTTTTACAGATAAGACAAATATTTTGAAACCAAAAAATTTAAAATATTTTACAGGAAAATCAAGCTGCAGCCACTTAAGCTTCTACTTTCCAGCGATCGAAAAAGATCAGCCTGCTTTCATACAAATGTACAAACCGCCCTACTAAAACTGCGGCCACTACTGTACCGGCTCCAACTCCTTGTAATGTACCGAATTCCACCCAAGAAATAATAATCGCCAAAGTGACCAGCGATATATCGAAACAATTTTTGATCAGGCTGAACTTTTTTTGAGTAACAAACGCCAGTACACTGACCACACCTTCGCCCGCAACTAAAAAGATTTTAGCGCGCACCTCCAGAAAAACACCCAAAGCCAAGACAACAATGCTTAAAAGGCAAGCAAGCCATTGCTCCAGCGCACTGCCCGGTATAAACCAGTCCAACAGACCCATCGAAAAATCAATGCTGCAGCCAAAAGCCAGCGTCGTCAGCAGCTGGCCCACCAGCTCCCTTACATAAAGCGCCCTCAGAATGAGCGGCTGCGCCAGGATCATAACAATGTTCATCATGATCGTAATATCACCCAAACTAAAAGGTAAAAACATACTCATAACCCACGGTACACTGGAAATCGGCGATGTGCCCAAGTCGGCCTTACAGGACAGAGCGATACCAAAAGTCATTAAAAATATCCCCACGGCAAACATCGCCAGCCGCGGCTTAAAATGCTGATTATGGACTGATCCCAATTTACTTTTCCTTCTTTCAAAACATAACAGGCAAGCTCCAAATAAAAAAACGGTTCTCAGCATGCAAGAAACCGTACGCTCAAGCCATTGGATTGTATCTTTATTTTACCATAAATCATACGAATATAAAATATGACCCGGCATCTACAAATAAACGTCCGCAGCAAAAGCAGAAAGCCTGCCGATAAAAGGCAGGCTTTCCACACAGGGACACAAAAGGGTGAACAGGAAAAAGAGATTTTGAAAAAGTTGTTTTTTAGAAGCTGTAAGTTACATTGAGCATAAATTTGCTGTTTTGAGCATGACTGCCTTTCTGGCAGGCATAGCCTAAGCCATAAGTCCAATCACCTTTTTCAGCCTCCAGGCCCAGTTTGCCGACAAAGAAACCGCTGTCCATGATATCATAGCCAAGTCTGTCGGTCGCATTTACACCCGGAACGGTAATATCCATCGCAGTATTTTTATCACCTAAAGTCCAAACATAAGCGATATCGGCTGTCGGACGCACTTTCCAGCCTCCGGCAGTAACGCTTTCATGGCTGATGCTGATGCCTACCGGCAACAACCACAAATCAGCTTTATCGGTACTGTAATGAGCGGCCCTCTTCCCGTCGATACTGCCGTTATAGCTGTCCGTATCAATATTCATATAACGCAGGCCCGCATACGGTACATAGCTCGTTCCATGCCCATTGCTGATAAGTTTTTCACCTTTGACTCCCATACTGATGACCTGCGTGTCAGGTTCGGCCTTGATTACGCCTTTGACGTCACTGCTGGTTTTGCTGTAACCGACATCGAAAATCAGATTGGTATCGCCGTTTTGGATACCGCCATAGTAGCTGAGGCCCCAGAAGTCAAATTCATTTTTAGAGGCGCTGCCGATGCTGTCACCGCTGCCGTAACTGAAAGCTATGCCGCTGCTGTATTTGCCACGGTCTGTAAAGTCGCCGCCTATGATAACACCGTTGTATTGTCCGTCATAGCTGACGCCGCCCATGTTATCGACTTTATCCTTGTTGTGGATATATTGTGCCCAGATACTGCCGTTGTCAGCAGTATCAACAGCAGCTTTGCCGAAGCCGCCGCTCTGTTCTTCAGCCGCCTTGGCTAAGGACAGATGTTCCTGCGCCGCCGTCCCCAGATCCAGGGCTGCTAAAGCACCCGTGCGGGTAGCGCCGCTGTTTTCCGCTCCCTGGGCGAAGGAGTTGACTGCCGCGATAAAACCCTCTTTATCAAGCTTATTGTCATTAGCCAAATCAGTTAGATATTTGATCCCGGCATATTCTGTCCTGCTTTGATCCATAGCCTGCAAAATGTTCGGCAATGCGATGCCATCATATTTCTTTTGGACGTCCGTCTGTCTGACAGTTACTGTAAAATCACCGTCAACAGTATTTTTCTCGATTTTCTCGATTTCAGAAAGCTTATTTACACTGACGTCAACAGCTGCGGCATCGGCTGACCAGGACCAGCCATCAATCGTAGTATTGGCAAAGCCTTTAGTGATCGTATAAGTTCCGGCATTAGTACTGGTCAGGTACAGCTTGGCTCCCTGATTGACTGTAAGCGTGGAACCTGATCCACCTGTCAACGCCGCAGTTCCACTTGTTCCTATACCAGAACCGTTAACGATCAGCAGCGAGCCGTCGGCAAAACTTGCTTTATTAGCTTCCGCTGATGCGGCGGTCTTAGTGCCGTCAAGCAATATGCCGCCCTGAACTTGCAGTTTCTGGGCCTGGTCAATGTATAACGCCGCACTCACACCAGTTTTCCCCCAGGTCAATTCAGATTCTGCAAAAGCCTGCTCGGCTTTACCTGTATCGTCCGTTCCCAGGCTCAAAACCGAATTGCGCCCTACTGTCATCAATCCATTGACATTATTATTTGTAAAAGCTAATGCCGCCTTAGAAGCATTCCCAATCGTATCATTACCCTGCCATACAGGGTCTAAAACTACAGCCGCGCCGTTGAGATCAGCATTACCGGCAACTAAACTGCCCGCGCTGTTACCAGTACCGACGCTAATTATTGCATTGCTGTCATTTACCGTAAGATTCCCTGCTTTAGCCGTACCTGTAACTTCTATCGTTCCTGTACTAACAGTCATACTCTGGGCTTCTAAAGCGCCTGTACCGCTTAGCTTAACCGTACTTCCTGATGAGCCAACAGTCAAACTATCGGTTTTGAGTGCAGCACCTTCGTTTACATTGATCGTGCCTTTATCAGCGCTGATTTCATTAACCTTAAAAGTTCCGGCATCGACATTTACTTTACTGTCATCATTGGCAATGGCAACTGCCGCATTAAGATTGCCGCCGCTGGCCGTTCCCGCGACTCCAAGATTTAAAGTACCTGCATTAGTGCCGTCGCCAACTGCAACGGCAACATTAGTTTTCGCCGTACCACCAGATGTTTTTACCAAGGCATCATTTTCGCTGCCGCCGCCAACCAAAGTCAATTCTTTACCATCACCTACAGTTACTTTGCTTGCATCTGCAGCTGAACCGCCAAGAGCCAAATCTTTGACGCCCAGATTTTCAAGACCGCTACTGCCGATTGTTACATCATTAGTATCTACTTTACCTGTCACACCTGCATGTACCGCACCGGTATCAGCCAAATCACTGGCACTTGCTTCTGTTTGAATTTTTCCGTCAGTAGTGACTAAAGTCCCGGTAACAACTAGTCCCATTGTGCCGCTATCAGCGTTATTGAGTGCCGCTTTAGCTGTCTTTAACCAAGCCAAATTATATTTCTCATCGCTCAGGATCAGTTTACCACTTTCAAATTTAACGGCATTATTCACTACAGACAATACATCACCACTATCAATAGCAGTACCTGCCGCTGTTAAGCCACTGGTAAAAATGTCTTTGGACGCCGCTTTTAAGGAGCCACCATTCACCACAAAAGAATTACTGGCTAAATTTTGATTATTTAACGTACCGAAATCCATCGTACCACCATTCAATTTGACGCTACCATTACTGCCAGTCCCTTGGGTAACGAAGCTGTTGATGTTGATATTATTATAAACAGCGTCACTAGCGCCACTCAGATTAACAGTGCCACCGTCAACCGCTTTGACTATACCGTTAATTGTATTAGTTTTACCAGCAATATTAATCACACCATCATTTTTAGCAACAATGTCCCCCGTCAAGTGAACGGTTTTACCAGTGCTGCCAACGGTGATTTGTCCATCAGCTTCGGCATTCAGTGCGTAAGAAGCAGTTTTACCAGCAGCAACGATAGTAGTATCACCTAATAACTCTACAACAGAAGTAGCTGAAGCCGCATTTACTGCATACGCAGTGCCTACCCCTTCCTGTATAGTAATGTTAGTAACAGTACCTGTACCTACTGTAATATACCCACCATCCGGATCTATACCATAGGCTTCCTCAGTCGTATGATCTCCAGGCGATATATCTTCAACATTATCAGCAACATTCATTTTTATATTAAGGGTTGCAGAATTGATCAGAGCCTTAACATCTTTATCAAGAATGATGCCATAAGTTCCGGTAGAATAACTTGTACCATCATTATCCACACCAGCTCCCGACAAAGTAATATTAAAATCCTTTACTTTATCAGTAACTACTGTCTCTGCCCCGCTGCTCCCCGACTGAATACCCACTACATTAGTCTGAGCAGACTTATTACCAGGAACTATTGTGCCAACAATATCAACATTACCGCTATTATTAAAAGTAATATTACCCTGATTATCAACAGCAGTTACGCCGAAAGGACTTTTAGCCCTAATAAGCACATTGCCAGTATTATTAAAAGTAATCTCCGAACCAGCTTTAGCCGTTACCGTTTGAGATGTATAGTGATCCTGATAGTTTTTAATCGCGACATTTTGCCCATTGAAAACAACTGATCCTCCTACAGTACCATTAAGCAATAACCCAAATCCCCATTTTGAAGAACCGCCTACACCAGTAACATCTATTACAGTTTCTTTAGCGTTGAATTCTACTTTACCACCACTGGTAACCCAAACACCACGTGGATCATTTTCAGACTGTGAATTGATAATTATTTCCGTTTTATCACCATCGAATACTGCCGAACCGTTATTGGCAACATAAACGGCCGTACGGTCGTCAAGAGTAGGCGCAGAATACTTTATACTAATATTGTTGCCATTATATATACCGCCGTCAACTTTTAAAGCACCAATCTGATCAGCATTTTTGACAATTATCTGTCCGCCATTTTCAGCAACGACATTACCAGTAAGGCTGACTTTCGCCATACCCCTGTCACTGATTTTCACCAAAGCGTTAGAACCAGCATAGATAGCATTTTGGACCCCTGTAATATTAATTTCTTTGCCTGCATCAACGCTGACAAAAGCATCGCCTTTATCTCTGCCATTAGCAGCATAAATTCCATTTTTTCCAGCTTTAATATTAACTACATCGTCAGCGTTGAGAATAATGCTTGTTTTTCCTGTTTGAAAATCGTTAGACAGTAATCCTGTAGATTTTTCAGAAATCACATAAATATTTTTCCCCTGCAAATCCACTGTCACTTTGTTATCAGTAACATTACTATCCATATTAGCAGCACCTACTGCCGTAGAAGATGTCGACTGCAATGTTATATCACCAGAAGATTTAATTTTGACATCACTGGGATAATCTCCACTACAATTACTTAACTGTGCCCAAATAGCATTTTCATCTTTTGACTTTATTGAAACTGCATCAGCATCAATATAAATAAGTCCTCCTTGAGCATGTAAACCAATACTTTTTTCTGTTGTAATATTAAAAAGCCCCACTTTATCAAATATAATGGCACCATTAATATTACTATGAAGTAAACTGTCATTTATTACATTGCCTGTAATATCAACTTTTTTCACATTTGAAATCAATACCTTGGCATTGCTACTACTTTGTGCAGCGACAGCAAATTGAAGTCCTTCGCCATTTATAGTTAAATTTTCCATGTCTGTACCAATAATACTCAGCCCGGCATTATCAGCATTTAACATAACATTGCTTATAATATTATGCCCGTTCATCTCTATCGACGTTGGTATTTCACCAATAACATTATAAACAGTATCACTAGTCAGCTTTACCGTATTCTCAGCCCATACGTCCCCCCCAGATATACAAACGGACATTGTACCTGCCATAAGCAATGAAAGCATTACTTTTCTGCTTAAAGCTTTTTCCCTTGCACCATTCCTCAACATGAACCCGCACCTTCCTCTTTCTTTAGCCTCTCCCTGAAATCTGTCTGACAAATAAAAAATACCCGACCGTATAACGGGCAGGCATCAAAATTGTCCAAGTCGAGAATATCTCTGCTTGTGAGCAACTGGCTGTCATTTCGTTATACGAAGTAGACCCTATAGCTTTGCGTCACTGCCTTTCGACAGTTTTGCCGTTTCATATTATTTAATATTCTTTTACTTATTAAAAGAATATCATACTTTTTATATATCTACAAGCATATTTATTTGTATTTTTAAATATTTTTCTAGCAAATATAAATAAATCAGAACGACAAAAAAGCTCCGTCAAAAAGACGGAGCTTTTGTTTATTGTTTTATTACAGCAGGCAGTTGCTTTCAATCATCAAAAACTGTATTACGGGTCTCCCAGCGTTTAAACTGGCAATAGCCCCAGGGAGCATAAATGCCAAAAGTAACAGCAGTCAGAAGCATAATGACCAGCCATTGAAAAAAGAACCCCAGCCCGGTGCCGTCGAAACGCAGCCGCCTGCCTTCAACGTAGGTATTAGCACAGATCCAGCGCTGCTGCGCTGAATAAGCCCATGGGAAAAACAAGCCCACAGTAATAATAGAAACGACAGTCGTCCAAATGAGCAACCACAAATAGCCCAAGCCTGAACCAACAAAAACAAACGGTTTATTCATTGCGACACCCCCATTTACAGGATTTAAAATCAGCAGCCGTTACTGCATTTTTTCTACTAATAATTTATTGACCATACCCGGGTTAGCTTTGCCGCGGGATTTTTTCATGACCTGACCGACCAGGAAGCCGATAGCACGGTCTTTTCCGGCTTTAAAGTCGGCAATAGACTGCGGATTTTCGGCCAGTACTTCATCAACGATAGCGGCAATAGCGCCCTCGTCGCTGACCTGCTCCAAGCCCAGCTCTTTAACGAGGACTTTCGGAGATTTGTCGGCTTTGAGCATTTCGGCAAATACTTTTTTAGCAAGCTTGCTGGACAACACGCCGCCTTTGATCAGGGCAACCATTTCGCCCAGGTTTTCCGGTTTGATCGGGAAAGCATCGATTTCGATGCCTTCGTTGTTGAGATAGGCGGAAACGTCGCCCAAAAGCCAGTTGGCTACAGCTTTGTCATCACCGGCATTTTTGCAGGCAGCATCAAAGTAGTCGGCCATAGCTTTGGTGGCAACGATCAATCCTGCATCATAAGCAGGCAGGCCATTTTCTGTCATCAACCGCTGCTGACGCTGAGCAGGAAGCTCTGGCAGTTCATTTTTAACGCGTTCGATCCAAGCGTCGTCTAATTCTACCGGCACCAGATCAGGTTCCGGGAAATAACGGTAGTCATGCGCTTCTTCTTTGCTGCGCATGGATAAGGTCATACCTTGTGCGTCATCCCAGGTACGGGTCTCCTGCACAACATGGCCGCCGCTTTCAACAAGGTCGATCTGCCGCTCGACTTCGTACTCGATCGCGCGCACCAGAGCGCGGAAAGAGTTAAGGTTTTTGATCTCGGCACGGGTACCGAACTCGGCAGCGCCTTCCGGCATGACAGAGATATTGGCATCACAGCGCAGACTGCCTTCCTGCATTTTGCAGTCGCAGACATCAGTATATTCCAAAATAGCTTTTAATTGTTCCAGGTAGGCGCGGGCTTCTTCGGAGCTGCGCATATCAGGCTCGGAGACAATCTCGATCAGAGGTACGCCGGCACGGTTGTAGTCTACTGCCGACGAGTCGGAGGTACTGATCGTAGCGCCGCTGTGGTTCAGCTTCCCAGCATCTTCTTCCATATGGATACGGGTCACGCCGATACGTTTTTTCCCGCCTTCCACTTCAATGTCGATATGGCCGCCCAGGCAAATAGGCTGATCGAATTGAGAGATCTGATAGTTTTTTGACAGATCGGGATAAAAATAGTTTTTACGGTCGAATTTATTGAATTTCTGGATATCGCAGTTCAGAGCCAGTCCCGCACGGATCGCAAATTCCACCACCTGTTTGTTGAGCACAGGCAAAGCGCCGGGCATCCCCAGGCAGACCGGGCAGACATGGGTGTTAGGCTCGCCGCCGAACTCAGTCGAGCAGGAGCAGAACGCTTTAGAATTTGTTTTGAGCTCGGCATGGACTTCCAGTCCGATAACAGTAGTATATTTTTTCATTATTTGTTACCTCCTAACGGTGCCAGTACCTTGTGGTATTCGTTGGCTTGTTCAAAGGTATAGGCGGCACGCAGCACGGTTTCTTCGTCCAGCGGTTTGCCGATCAGTTGCATGCCCACAGGCATACCGTCCGCGAAGCCGCAGGGTACGGAAATACCCGGCAGGCCCGCCATATTGACCGGAATGGTGTAAACGTCGAGCATATAGATGGACAAAGGGTCCATTTTGCCGTCGATAGGATAAGCAACGACCGGAGAGGTCGGCGCCAGGATAACGTCACATTTTTCAAAAGCGCTGTCAAAGTCGCGGCGGATAAGCGTGCGCACCTGCATGGCTTTTTTATAGTAAGCATCGTAATAGCCGCTGCTCAAAACATAAGTTCCCAGCATGATACGGCGTTTTACTTCCGCGCCGAAGCCTTCTGTACGGCTGAGCGTAGTCATTTCGGGCGCGCTGGTGGCATTAGCCGCACGGAAACCGTACCGGACGCCGTCATAACGGGCCAGATTGGCGGAAGCCTCTGCCGGAGCAATGATGTAATAGGTAATGACCGCATATTCGGTATGAGGCAGGGAAATCTCAACGATCTCAGCGCCCATGGCTTCGTATTGAGCGATTGCTTTTTTCAGTTCGGCATGGACTTTGGGGTCCAGGCCTTCGCCGTAATATTCTTTCGGCAGACCGATACGCAGGCCTTTAACGTCCTGACGCAGAGCTTTGGTAAAGTCAGGCACTTCCACCGGCAGCGAAGTAGAATCATGCTCGTCCTTGCCGCAGATAGTATTGAGCACTGTAGCGGCATCGGTAACGTCGCGGGTGATCGGCCCGATCTGGTCGAGCGAAGACGCAAAAGCCACGCAGCCGTAACGGGAAACACGGCCATAGGTCGGTTTGATACCGACACAGCCGTTAAAAGAAGCAGGCTGACGAATAGAACCACCGGTATCTGAACCCAGAGTCCAGATAGCTTCGCCAGCCGCGATAGCAGCGGCACTGCCGCCGGAGGAGCCGCCAGGTACGCGGTCCAGTTTCCATGGATTATGAGTAGCCTGGAAATAAGACGATTCAGTAGTAGAACCCATCGCAAATTCGTCCATATTTGTTTTGCCGAGGAAAATAGTTTCTTCGGCGCGAAGTTTTTTAATAACATGCGCATCATAAATCGGCACAACATTAGCCAGCATTTTGGACGAACAGGTCGTCAAAAGACCTTTAGTGCAGATATTATCTTTGATCGCGCCGGGGATGCCGGCCAGCGGAGCGATTTTTTCACCGGCGGCGATCATGGCGTCAACCTTGGCCGCCTGTGCCAAAGCATTTTCTTTATCCAGCGTCACATAGGCTTTGACCTGATCCTCGACAGCGTCGATGCGCTCATACAGAGCTTTAGTCAGTTCCACGGAGCTGATTTCTTTATTAACGAGTTTATCATGCAATTCATGAGCAGTGCTCTTGTAAAGATCCACAGTAGTTCCTCCCTCTCTTATTCGATAACGCGGGGCACTTTAAAGCCGCCGTTATGGACTGCCGGAGCATTTTTCAGCGCTTCTTCCTGAGTAACGCCGGGCAGAGCTACGTCCTCACGGAACGCGTTGCTGATCGGCAGCACGTACGGAGTCGGCTCGATGCCTGCGGTATCAAGCTTCTGCAAAATATCGGCATAATTGAGGATCTGATTGAACTGTTCCGTGAATTTTTCCATTTCACCCTCAGGAATAGTCAAACGGGAAAGCTGGGCGATGTATTCTACATCTTTGGTCGTGACCTTCATTTTTTCACCTTCCTATGATAAATGTTCTTCATTATATGCAATAAATCGGATATATTATATCACAAATTGTCCTATACTTCTATAATATCCATCATATACCGCTTTGCTTCAGCAACTGCCGCGGCAAAAAAATAAACCCGCCTTTAACGGCAGGTTTATTTTTTATTATTTCACTCTGAAATTAGTAACTTTACCTGTCTGGACATCGCCGGTAGAATAAGCATCTTTACGTTCACCTTTTACCGTAGCCGAAAAACTGAGAGTCTGCTTCCTGACATTGAAATTGATCATAATGCTGCTGCCCAGTGAAGCCTTTTCGATACCGTTTTCTTTTGCCAGTTTCTCTGTTTCAGCAATAAAAACAGGTATCGCATCCCAGTTGACGTCGTCAATATTGAATAAATTATCTTCAAGTTTACCGCCGCCGCTCAATTTTACGATTTTAGGTCCCTGCCAGCCTGTATTAGGCGTCCAGACAAAATTATCGACGTTTTCTTTATTCTTAGGGTCCTGTCGGGAAAAATTAATAAATTCCGGTCCGAAATGCATACTTTGAAAAATCATCAGCGGCGTACCGCCGCCTTTGGCTTTTATTTCAGTAACCGCCTTATTAATAGCTGCTTTGTCGCGGAAAAGATCCCCATACCCCTTGCTCATGACACCGTCACTACCGCCGCAGCCTGCCAGTGCCAGGGCAAACACCATGACCATAACTACTGCCGCCATACTTTTCTTCAACATAAAATGCCTCCTAAAGATATATTTTTACTTGCACCTAGTTTAATTTATTTCCTTTGCACTGTCAATCGATCTCTATTTGAATATTTTCACCTGGCTTCAATGCCTGTTTTCGCCAAATTTACAGCATTGTCACACAAAAGCGATTATAATAATAGTAGAAGGAGTGTGACAGCTATGCAAAATATCAACGCTTTCGACCATGCGGAAACTATTTTAAAGGTTTTGGCGAAGGGTGCTTTTCTTACTACTGCCGCAGGCGGCAGACACAATACGATGACGATTGGCTGGGGAGCGCTGGGCAATATTTGGGGCAAACCTGTTTTTACCGTAATGGTACGTCACTCACGCTATACGCACGAGCTGATCGAAGCCCATAACGAATTTACCGTCAGTTTTCCGCTGACAGCCGCTTTCAGTAAAGCACTGGGACTATGCGGCAGCAAATCAGGACGTGACATGGATAAATTCGCCGCGGCAGAAATCACCCCTGCTGAAGGGCAGACCGTTAAAGTGCCCGTCATCAAAGGCGCCGGGCTGCATCTGGAATGCCGCATCGTGGAAAAACGCGAAATGGCACCGGAAAATTTTGATAAGGCCCTGGCCGACAGATGGTATGCCGATAAGGATTGGCACACCTACTACACCGGCGAGATCACAGCCGCTTATCTGGACAAATAAAAATTTTAGCTTCATAAACGCCAAACGACTGCATAATTTTTATTATGCAGTCGTTTGTTTTTCTATATATTTTTTTAAAAAAGCTTCTGTTCCTTTGTCGCTGTCCCCGATACTTCAGCTGCACCGCTTAGCAAGCGCAAAAATTCGGCTTCGTCGATAACAGTCACACCCAGCTGTTCCGCCTTCGTCAGCTTACTGCCTGCTTCGGCACCGGCAACGACATAGTCCGTTTTTTTACTGACGCTGCCGCTGACCTTAGCGCCCACGTCCTGCGCCATAGTCTGTGCTTCAGCACGTCCCAAAGTCGGCATCGTACCTGTAAAGACCATAGTTTTGCCATAAAAGGGATGCTCTTCGCTGACAGCCTGAACCTGCATTTCCATATTCAGACCCAGCTCTTTCAGACGGGTGAGCAAGTCGCGGTTCGACGGCGACGCCAAATAAGTAACGACACTTTCAGCTATCTTCGGTCCGATATCGTCGATAGCGGCGATCTGCTCTGCATCGGCAGCCAGCAAATTCTCGACCGTACCAAAATGCACTGCCAGCAGCCTAGCCACCTTGGCCCCGACGTGACGGATGCCCAGGCCGAAAAGCAGCCGGTCGAAGCTCTGCTCCTTGCTGGCGGCAATAGCTTTCACTAAATTTTCCGCCGATTTTTCACCCATTCTATCCAGCACTACCAGCTGTTCTTTAGTCAGCAGATACAGGTCGCTGACGTCGCGGATCAGTTCCGCCTCCAGCAGCTGATTGATCACCGCCGGTCCACAGCCTTCGATATACATTGCTCCTTTAGAAGCAAAATGGATCAGCCCTTCGCGTCCCAAAGCCGGGCAATGCGGATTAGTGCAGCGCAAAGCTGCCTCACCGTCTTTACGTTCAACAGCCCAGCCGCACTCCGGACATTCCTGCGGCATCGCATAAGGCTTCGTATCTTCCGGCCGTTTGCCCAGCACGACATGCAGAACCTCCGGGATGATCTCACCGGCTTTATTGATGACCACCGTATCGCCGATCCTGATATCCTTCGCTTTAATAAAATCTTCATTGTGCAGCGTGGCCCTGCTTACCGTACTGCCCGACAGCCTTACCGGCGTCAGTACCGCCGTCGGCGTCAGCACGCCTGTGCGCCCAACCTGGATCACGATATCCTCCAGCCTGGTTTCAGCCTGCTCAGGCGGAAATTTAAAAGCGATCGCCCAGCGTGGGTCCTTGCCTGTCGCACCTAAAATATCCTGCTGATAAACAGCGTTGACTTTAAGTACTGCGCCGTCAGTATCATAAGCCAGACTTTTACGCCGGGAGTCAAAGTCCCTGATATATTCTATTGCCGCATCGATACTTTTTACGATACGGTAATTTTCACTGACCTTAAAGCCATAATCAGCCAGCATCGCCAAAGAATCGGCATGCTTGTCCCTGGCTCCTTCGCCTACGGCATAAGCAAAAAAGCTTAACGACCGCTGCGCCGTTACGTTAGGGTCCAGCTGACGCAGACTGCCGGCAGCCGCATTACGCGGATTGGCAAATTCGCTCTCGCCGGCCTCCAGGCGCTGTTCGTTCAGCTGCATAAAAGCATGCCTTGGCATATAGATTTCACCGCGCACATCTAAAAGCTCCGGCGGCGCGGCGCCGTTTTTCATATTCAGCACCAAAGGGATCGACCGGATCGTGCGTACATTGGCTGTTACATTTTCGCCGGTCACACCGTCACCGCGCGTTGCCGCCCTTACCAAACGTCCATTTTCATAAATCAGGCTGCAGGCCAGTCCGTCGATTTTCGGCTCCATAACATATTCTACAGCGCTGCCTTCCGGCAGACCGCTGCGCACACGCTGATCAAAAGCTACCAGCTCTGCATCCGAAAAAGCATTGCCCAGACTCAAAAGCGGCGTCAGATGTCTGACCTCAGTAAATTCGGGATTCACCTTCCCGCCTACACGGCGCGTCGGCGAATCGGCAGGCACATCGTCAGGCCAGGCCGCTTCCAGCTCACGCAGGCGCACCAGCATCCGGTCATATTCTGCATCGGTGATCTCAGGTGCATCCAGCACATAATATAAAAATTCGTGATGGCGGATCTCTGCCCGCAAATGTTCGGCCTCGTTTTTAGCCTGTGCGCGTTCCAGTTCCATGACTGCCTCCTTTATTGTGCTGCCCTTCGGCGGCTTCTGTTTTTCAGGCTTTAGTCTCATTGTTTCAAAAATCAGAGTGTCAAATTTAATTTTACTATTCTATATATGGTACGGCACTTTGCCACCCAAACACTATTTAATTACAGCTTCTTCAATACTGCATACTTGGTCAGCAGGCTGCGGATACCGGCACCGGCAAACGCGATTTTCACTTCCTGCCCATCCTGCGAAGATGTCACACTGACGACTGTACCCACGCCCCATTTAGCATGGCTCACCTTATCGCCGGCCTTAAAACTGCCGCCGGCAGCAGCTCCCGCAGTGCTCATTGCCTGCTTGGGAATAAAGCTTTCCTGC
Source organism: Phascolarctobacterium faecium (assembly GCF_003945365.1). Lineage (NCBI taxonomy): Bacteria > Bacillati > Bacillota > Negativicutes > Acidaminococcales > Acidaminococcaceae > Phascolarctobacterium > Phascolarctobacterium faecium. The sequence goes on from NZ_AP019004.1 coordinate 212,884, forward strand.
CCGCCCAGGAACCAGTTCGTATCACGGCTGCGTTTCTGCGGTTTTGCTTCCACCATATTGATCGTCCTGCGTTCTAAAGCCGGACGTTTGAAGACCGTAACCAGATTACGTGGCACTTCCTGTAAAAACCGTGACGGCGGGTAGGACACCGTATGCCCATAAATAGTCCGCATCTTTGCATTGCTCAAAAAGAGCTGTTTCTCTGCACGGGTAATGCCAACATAACACAAGCGGCGTTCTTCTTCCACTTCTTCCTCATTCATCAGCGTCCGCGCATGTGGGAAAATACCTTCCTCCATGCCGGCCAAAAAGACGATTGGGAATTCCAGACCCTTCGAAGAATGCAGTGTCATCAGCGTAATAGCGTCCTCACCCAGCTCGGCATCGTCAATATCCGACACCAGCGCCACATGCCCCAGGAAATTTTCCAGATTATTCTCTTCTTCCGTCTTGGCAAATTCCTGCCCGACCGACATCAATTCCATCAGGTTGTCAATGCGGCTCTGCGCCTGCGCTGTATGCTCATTCCGCAGTTCTTCCATATAACCGGTCTTATTCAGCACCTGTTCGATCAGTTCCTCTACCGGCAGGTTATCAGCCTGATTCATCAAATCAAAAATGATAGCCGCCAGTTCATCCAGCTTGCTGACGAAACGGATGCTCAGTCCTTCGACCTGCGCGGCATTCGATACCACGTCAAACAACGACATCCCATTTTCAGCGGCATGGGCCTGCAGCTTGGCCAGCGTTGCATCGCCGATACCGCGGCGCGGCACATTGATGATCCGCAGCAGACTCAGCGAATCTGCCGGGTTAAAAATAACTCGCAGATAAGCGATGATATCCTTGATCTCCTTACGGTCGTAGAATTTAAGTCCTCCGACCATATTATAGGTGATCCCGCTTTTGATAAGCATTTCCTCAAAAATACGCGACTGCGTATTCGTGCGGTACAAGACTGCCATCTCGCCCAGCTTCATATTCTGCTGGCCCTGCAGCTCCTGCAGTTTTTCGATCACAAAACGGGCCTCGTCGCGTTCGTCGATAGCCTGAAAATAAGTAATCGCCACACCATTATCATTATCCGTCCACAAATTTTTAGGTTTGCGGCCTGTATTATTTTCAATAACAGCATTCGCGGCATCCAAAATAACCTGCGTACTGCGGTAGTTCTGTTCCAGCTTGATGATTTTGGCTTCGGGATAATCCTTTTCAAAATCCAGAATGTTCTGGATATCAGCACCGCGCCAGCCGTAAATGCTCTGGTCGGCATCGCCCACGACACAGATATTACGATGTCTGGCAGCCAGAAGCTTGGTTAAAAGATATTGGGCATGGTTGGTATCCTGATATTCGTCTACCAGCAGATAATCAAAACGCTCCTGATACTTGGCGCGCACTTCTTCGCTTTCCTGCAGCAGCCGTATCGACAGTACTAGCAGATCGTCAAAATCCACCGCGTTATTGACCAGCAGTTTATTCTGATAACGTTCATAGATCTCCGCAACTTTCTGATTGTAAAAATCCGAAGCAGCTTTACTGAAATCACTAACGCTCTGCAGCTGGTTTTTGGCATTGGAAATGCGCGACGCAATACCGGCCGTCTGAAAACGCTTTTCATCCAAATTCAGTTCTTTTAAAATCTGTTTAATCAGGTTCTGGCTGTCGCTGCTGTCATAGATAGCAAAATTACTGCCATAACCGCCTAATTTAGTTATTTCCATCCGCAAAAAACGGGCACAGAAAGCATGGAAGGTAAACAGCCAGACATCTTTAGCCGCAGCTCCCGCCATTTTATCGACGCGCTCGCGCATTTCGGCGGCCGCTTTATTGGTAAACGTAATTGCTAAAATACGGTAAGGACGTACGCCCTGCTGCAGCAAATGTGCGATCCGGCAAGTAAGCACCTTGGTCTTGCCGCTGCCGGCACCTGCCATGATCAGCATGGGTCCGTTGGTTGTCTGTACTGCTTCGGCCTGTTCTGGATTAAGGCCTGCTAAGGTCTCTGTCATTGGTTCCTCCGTCTATTCGGCACTGCCTGTGCCGCATCTTTTTATTTTATCGTAACTTTAATATTATTCGCTTCTGATTCACTTTTTCCTGCTATTTTATTCGCAGCAGCCAAGAAAATAAATAAGCACTGAAAATAAATCCAGTGCTTTTACTTTATTCTCCTTGTGCCAGCCTGCTGACTATTTCTGTATCGGCAGGACAAAACTGATACTGCAGCAGTTCTGCCGGCCGTACCCATAAAATTTTCTGATGTACGCTTTTTTGCGGCACACCGCCGGTTATTTTGGCGGCAAAAAAAGAAAGCCCTATTTTATTATCCGGATAAGTGTAACTGGTTTGCTCAAGCAGAGCCACAATATCTATCTCTATCCCCAGCTCTTCCCGGCATTCACGTACTAAGCAGTCTGCAGCTGTTTCACCCGCTTCCTGCTTACCGCCCGGAAACTCCCATAAAAAGGCGCAGCTGCCGCCTGCACCGCGCTGGCAAATCAGTATTTCTCCTGCTGTATTGCGAATAATCGCCGCCGATACCAAAATCATAACTCATTCAATCCTATCTTTTGTAAATATTTGTATGTTTCATCATAATAGTCATTCTTCCTAGTTTCATCATACGCATCACCCTCAGGAATAAAAATAATAAAACCCTGACGCGAACGTGTTAGTAGAACACGATAAGTATTTTTTAAATATTGCTGATTCTCTATTTTATTTATTCTTTGCCAACCAGCACCAATGAACTTAAAATATTCAAAATGGTCTTTGACAAACCTCAAATCAGCATCCCAAGCAACAATACTCCAATCTACTTCTAGCCCTTGAATATCAAATTCTGTCGCTACTTCTTCTAAGGCATACGACGACCGAACGTCATACTTATCATCTAAAAACCAATGCTTAGCATCTATTTTACTCTGTACCCAAATTCCACAGCTACGTAATCTTTTAGCCCCTGAACTAGCTATTAAACCATAGCGTTCTGTGCCTTCTGACCTACTTCGCACCCATTCTTTAGCTTTTTGCAAATTTCTTGTTAAAAATATAGGATATTTTTCGCTTATTTCTGCATAAAGCATTTGAGCACATTTAACATCAATATCCAATAATGCTTTTACAAAACCTGCAACATTCTCTGATCGAAACGAGCGTAGTGGAACTGCCAAATGTAAAGCTGTAACAATATGATAATTTAGTGTTGCCAATCTCTCTACCAATGGTTTATTTTGCACATACTCGCTATCAGTAATTTTATCAGACACATAAACTTCCCATTCAGGAAACTTTGTTGATAATGCATCAAACCACGCAGACAAACCAGCTTCACCAGTATTAATTTCTTGCCCTCCACCAACAAGGCAAACAATAACAGCCCAATCCTCATGTCTATCCATAACATCAACTAAAAATTCTGGCTCAGACATTGTAAAGTCAGCTACACCTTTTTTTCGCTTCATAAACTCAGCTAACTTTTCTTGAGTCCAAGCTCGCTGCGCTTCGTCAAAAATAACAACTTTTTCATTTGGTGGATCTTGAGTCATTATCTCAGCATCACGAAAATGATGAATCATTTGAATAAAAGGTAACACCTTTTTTGTTGCCTCTTGCTTAGAAATATTTTTTCTAGAACTTTCATCACGTATTAAAGCTTCACGCAAAACATCCACTAATGGTTTATTTCCTGAAAGAAATACCGCATGTTCTTCTTCAGCAAAATTATGACGTTCATTGGCAATATTAAGCCCAGCTAAAGTTTTACCGGCTCCTGGAACTCCAGTTATAAAACAAATAGCTTTAGTATGGTTCTGCTTACTCACTTCAATAATTTCATTAACGGCTTCAGCTGTCTGCTGTAGGTTAACCGCCTTTGCATCATTTCGCGCAATATCCTCAATGCTGTGGTTACGATATAGCGCCTGTGCCGCTTCTATAATAGTTGGTGTTGGCATATATGCAGATTCTATCCACTCATTAGAATTTAATTCTATGTCGTTGTACTGTTGCAAAACAGCTGTAATTACTGCTGCTATATTGCTTTTATTGCAAAATAACACATTAAGAATCCCCAACCTTAGCTCCCGAAAATTATTAGTTCTTTCCATTGCTTCGGTAGAAACTAAAATTGGTACGAGAATCCTATTGTGACTTGCTTTATGAAAATTTTTTAAATCTAAAACATAATCTGTCACTTGATCAATAGCATATCGAGAATAATTTTTCTCTCCCACCTTAAATTCTAATGAAAATACCAATCCATCTTTTAAATATACTACATCTATTCTTTCACCAATTCTTGGTATTGTATATTCAAAAATTATATGGCCTGTTTTCAAAACTGCTAATTGACTTTTCAGAATTCTGATTTCTGCTAACCAAGCATTACGTTGTAAATCTTCTAGTGTGTATTCATTATTACGAGCTAAAATACCTAATATTAAATTTTCATCTTGTTGTAAAAAATCTTGTAAAGAACTTTCATAATAAGCACGTTGCATAACCTTTACCCCGATCCTTATTGTTATAACAGCATTTTATCACAAAACAGGTTCTTCTTTCATAAAAAATACTCCGCTGCAGCGGAGTATTTTTTTACTGCCGATCTTAATGGTCAAATAAACGTCTTACATCACGAAATAAAATCCTCAGCTATCGGCATTCAGGGCCATTACCAGCTCCAGACGCGTATCGACGCCTAATTTGCGGTAGATCCCCTGCAAAGCCTTTTTCACTGTTATCTCGGCAATAAACATTTCCGCGGCAATTTCCGCATTAGTCCTGCCCTGCACAACAAAGTTTGCGATCTCGGCCTCCCTGGCAGTCAAAGTTTTGCCGCCCATGATATACGAAGCTTTGTGCTTGATATTTTTTAAATTTTCCTGATATACTGCACCCAGCTCCAATATCTTTGCCAGCAGCTCCGGTTCACCGCTGTTTTGCTGTGCTGCTTTTTTAAGCAGCGGTTCCAGCACGTCAAAATTTTCCACAAAAGGCATCACGATCCCGTCTGCAGCCGCCAGCACCAGTGCCCGGTTCAATTCGCTCAAAGCTTCGTTTTCATGCTGCAGACCGTCCTGTGCCGCAGCACTGTAGACCGCAGCATAAATACTCAGTAAAAAATTATTAAAACTCCGCGCCGCCGCTTCAAATTCACGCAGCTGCCCCAAAAGCGGCAGATAGTCCTTCTGCAGCAGTAAATAGCGTCCATAAACGATATATAAACAGCCCCAGGCTGAATAAAGCAGACCCGATTTCTGAAAATCACCCTTCTGCAGCCAGCTAACGAGCAGTTTGCCCTTGTCCCCCAGCTGCAGATCGATCCAGGCGCGGCTGGCTTCGATAGTTTTGCGGTATAAATGCTCCTGCACTGCCGTCTGCAGAGCATCCAGCCGTCTGCTGATCTCACGGACACGTTTTTTATTACCTAAAGCTATACTGATACGCAGAGCAATAAATTCAGCACACAGCTCTACGCTGACCTGTTCGTTGCGCCGTGAAACATTCAGTGCTTCCGTTGCCAAAATAAACGCTTTTTCCCAATAACCGCGCTGAAAATACGCTTCCGATGCCAGTACATATTCAGAACCGGCGCCGTGATTCTGCACCAGACGGTAATAATATGCCATAGCCTGCGGAAAAACATCCAGGGTTTTCTGCAGCGTACCGGCCTGACGGTAAAACATAAACAAAATAGAATTGGCACCGCCGCCCCAGATAGTCTGCGGCGAGAAAAAGCGTACCGGCTGCCGCAGCAGCTGCAGCGACTTTTTAAAATAAGCCGCCATGGCTTCCACATCATTATACTGGGTCTCACCCAGCAAAAACTCCAGCTCGCCCAGACACTGCTCCCGTTCCTGTCTGTCCTCCAGCTGCCCAATATATTTCCGCAGCTTCCTGATTTCCTGCTGCAGCCGTTCGTTTTCCCCGCTCAAAAACAGCCACAGCGCATAAATCAAGCCCGCTTTGATATGCTTTTGCCTGATCGTTTCAGGCGCTTCGCCAAAATAAGCCATAATTTTATTTTTATAATTGTTCTCAAAGCTGCAGCCGCGGTCTTTTTCAAAAACGGTCAGCATCTTGTCATAATCGCCGGCTGTATGATAGTAGCAAAAGGCTGTCAGAAAATCGTTCTGCAGCTCATACCACTGACCACTGCGCCGGCACAAACGACGCCGTTCTGTATCCGGCAGTTCTGCTCCCAGACGCTGCAGATAAACTTTGAATGCATTATGGATATGGTATTGTCCTCTCAGCAGCTCATAACTGATAAAGCCATGTCTGAGCGCCAGATTTTCCAGCAGAGCTGGCGCCGCATCATTTTCCGTTATATAAGCAGCCTGGCGGCCACTAAAATCCTCATTTAAAATAGACAGCTCTGTTAAAAGTGTTTTTTCCGCTTCGCTGCAGGAATTATAAGCCACGGCCTGTACCAGCCGCAGCAGTTCTTCGCCTGTTTGCGGGCTCTGCCCGTTGTGGTACTGCCGCAGATACAGATATAGGGCGCTGACCCAGCCTTCTGTAGCAGCCAACAGATTTTCGGCGGCACGACGTTCTAAAACTATCCCGTTTTTACGATAATAAACAATAATATCACTCACTTCAAAAGCAAAATCCTTCGGCTGCAGATACAGACACTCACCTTTCAGGACCAGCTCATCCAAAGTGAAATCCGGCGGCCGCTGTGTCAGCAGCACAAAATGCCAGTTGGGCAGATCAGCTTTCGCCAGCGCCAGCAGCAGCTTATCACAGTCCTCGCTGCCCAGCAGATGATAATTGTTCCAGACGAAAACAACTGTTTTTTTCAATTTCGATGCCTGCAGCACTTCGATAACCCGCTGACGGGTCGCCGCATTACGCGGCAGTTCCTGCCAGGTCAGCGAAGCAGTATCTACACCAGCAGTCTGCAGCGATTTGACAAAGCAACGCCAAAAAGCCGCTTCCGCTCCTGTATAACAGGTCTCCCACAGCATATCTACAGAAAGAGAAAGCAGCACTTTTTTCACAGCAGTCGTTTTACCATAACCGAAAGGGGCAGCCGCAACTGTCAGCGGCACTGCCAAAATCTGAGCCAGACGTTCTTCCAAAGCCGGCTTCAAATATATTTTTTTAGGAAAAGCTTCGGATTTTTTCTGCATCGCTTCTACCCCTTTAAAGATTACGATTATTCGTCAGCACAATTATTTATTATAGTTATATTGTACCGTAAATGCCAATTTAAATACAGGGTTTTCAATATTCAAAAACATATTTTTAAATAATTTATCCTCTTTTTTGAATAATTACATTATTTTTTTCTTTTTTTACAAAATCAGGGCAGAGTTTCTGCTTCCTTATGTTTCAGACATTCAGACACATCAGCGCTGCCTGAAAACAGCACTGTAAATTTTCAAAAATATATTTTAACAAAAGCTTGACTTCCTGTTTCTGCCATGATAATATATAGAAGTATTCCGAATATACAAATTGTGCTCACATATTTTTGTAAGTCATTTGCTATTGAATGAGTTACAAAAATATGTGAGTTTTTTGCGTGTGGTCTGTGAATATAATAAAAATTAGGAGGTACTCGTTATGATGAACGGTACTGTAAAATGGTTTAACTCTGATAAAGGCTTTGGTTTCATTACTCCTGCTGACGGCAGCGAAGATGTATTTGTACATTTTTCCGCTATCGTAAGCGACGGCTTCAAAACTCTTGAAGAAGGTCAACCTGTAACATTTGATACAGAAGCTGATCCGAAAAACAGCCGCAGAATGCGCGCTGCTAACGTTCGCGTAGCTTAATCTAAACCATAAAAGCCTGCTCTTTTTGAGCAGGCTTTTTTTATTTGCACTACTAAACACCCTTATCGAACCTGGTGAGGGCACATACCATTGTGGTATCGTTTGAATGCTTAATAAGGTTTTTACGAATTTAGCACTCATACATACCCTTGTGGTATAATAACAACATCATATACCAGCACTGAAGGAGAATCTCCATGAGCCGTACACCCTTCGTTCCTGCTGAGCTTTTAAGCAAGCTCTGGCGGGCTGTAATCGAATTTGATATGCTGCAGGCAGGTGACAGGATCCTGATCGGACTTTCCGGCGGGAAGGACAGTATGTTTCTGACTGCCGCACTGGCCGAGATCCAAAAGTATGCCCCTGTGCCGTTTGAATTGGCCTGTTATACTGTTGACGCAATGTTCTCACCTGCTTTTCCCAAAGCAGAGCTGGAAGCTTTCTGCGGATACTATGGTCTGAAACATTACAGCGAAAAGGTCGATGTCAACTCTGCCTGGCAGAATAAAGGCAATACGCCCTGCTTCACCTGTGCTTATTTCCGCCGTGCCGCTACCAACCGTACGGCACTGGAGCTTGGTTTTAACAAAGTGGCCCTGGCCCACCACCACGATGATGCCGTAGAGACCTTTTTGATGAACGTGCTCACCTCCGGTCAGCTGCGTACCTTTTTACCGGTCACACCACTGTCCAGAACAGGTCTGACCGTACTGAGGCCGCTGCTGTATTACCGCGAAGCAGAAATCATCGACATGGTCAGGCAGCTTGACCTGCAGCCTCTGCGTAATCCCTGCCCTTACGACGGTCATACCAAACGCCAGGATATCAAAGAGCATATACGCGAACTGGAAAAGCTCAGCCCTGAAGTCTACGACCATCTGGCCGCCGCTATGCGCAATGCTCCCAATCAGGAGCTGTGGCCGGAACAGCTGAGTCAAAAACAGCTGGCCGATAAATTCCATAACTTTTGGCGTCAGAAAAGTAATTAAAATAATCCGACTTAAGCTGCTGTCTGTGTTATCATTAAGACAGCAACAGTGATATTTGTATTTATCTGACGTTATATAAAAGGAGGAATCTTTATGGATTTCCAGGAAATGTTTTTCAGTTTTGACGGCCGCCTGAACCGTAAGCCCTATATCCTGCGCTTTTTACTGCGTAATGCCATCATCTGGTGTCTGGGCTATCTGATCGGCAGTCTGTTTGCGCCAGACGGAACGATGTTCCAGATACTGGCCTTTGCTTTGACCTTTATCGCCGCGCTCAGCTGCCTGTCGCTTTACGTCAGACGTCTGCATGACCTTGACCACGGCTCGCTCATGGTATTGCTGGCCTTCATTCCGCTGATCAGCTTTTTCTTTGCTGTCTACCTGATGTTCTTTCGCGGCACGATCGGTCCTAACAGCTACGGACCCGATCCGCTGGCTGACGGGCGTGGTATCGACGCTTGGTAAACAATGATATAAAATAAAAAGACGCAGCCTGAGCTGCGTCTTTTTTTATGCTGTTTTTCCGGCCGCAATAGTGCGGGCCAGGCTGTTGATACTGTCCGTCAGTCTGTCCAGTCTGCCTTCCATGCGCACCAGCAGATACCACGACAGGACCATTGGAAAACCATAATTAGCGACCTGTGGCAGCAGCGTTTCCATATCCATCTTATGCTAAAACATTGACTTCCGTAGTGCGCACACGGGCTTCAACAGCTTCAGTCAGACCGATACCGTCCGCTGCAAAAATATCGGCAGCAATGACTGTCTCCATCGCTGTTTTTGCTTCGTCAGCAGTAACATCATCGCGGGGATCGGTCACGCTGAAGACTTTTTTGCTGCCATCGGCTTTTTTAAATACCAATTGTAAAACTTTTTCCATTCATTCCAGCTCCTTTCTAATAAATATACGTTCTGTACCTGTGCCCGCTTTTATTGAGCAAGCTCGGCTTTTTCAGTCACAACAACGCCCATCAGTTCATGACTGATAAGAGTGCCAAGAGCAGCAGCAGCCTGCATGATAGCAGCAGGTTCTGCTTCCGGACGTACGCCGGCATAATTATGACCTTTAGTTTTTGCAGCCCCCTGACTGTTAACGCCGTCTTCGACATTCAGCGTCAGGGTCTGTTTGGTAACAGTTTTAGTGATCGCCATTTCTTTCACCTCCTTTGTCTTAAAATTTCGCTGAGATACCACAGGGCTTTACCACGGATAACATACCCTCCCGGTTTCAGAACGCTGTCCAGCGGCAGGTCAGGCAGATACCACAGATCCCAGCGCAGCTGCGGATCGCCGCTGTGCGGTCCGTAACCGTCAAACAAGGCCGCTTCGCAATGAGTCGTCACTGTCAGGACATTGATCTCCAACTCCAGACAGGCCGTCAATACCGCAACGGCTTTGGCCAGTGTTTCTATCTGCACTACTGTCGGCGGCTCGCCGCCAAAATCAGTATCCCGGCCGCTGCAGGCCTGCGCCTCGGAAGCGCAGCACAGCGCAATGCCGATACTGCCCGTATTACGGTGCCAGGTATGCTCCTTCACTTCTGTAAATGTTTTGCAAGTCAGATACATCTCACCGCCGGGGCCGATGTTCAGGTGATAATCATCATAAACATCTTCGTAGTGACCTGCCGTCCAGTGCAGATAAATCCTGCTGATCCTGCCCTTAGCCTGCATGGCCAAAGCAGCCAGCTCACGGTTTGTAACAGTTTGCGGATTGACAACGATCATTTTTTCACGACCTTTCAGCCCTGTAGTCGCAGCCGCTGCAAAAAAACGGAACCGTGCCAAAGATCCCGGCCTCAGTTCCGCTTTCAAGTGCCGTCGCTGACTAAAGGTGTGACGATTCTTTTCTTGCTCTCTCTTTTTCTTGTTTTTCTCTCTCCTTCTTTTCTGGCGCTCTTAAAAACCTCCTTTGATTTGGGTTTTATCCTTTTATACAACACCTTATTTATACCGCTTTTATCATTTGACTTTGTTGGTATTTGTTTTATTAAAATTAATATTATATAATAAATATATATAATGTTTTACTCTTTAAAACAACAGGTATCAACAAACCATAACCTGGGAAAGCTGGTTTCTTAATGGATCACCTGCGCTCAATTTTCCAAAAGAACAAAAATCTGCTCGTTTTCTGCTGCTGCCTGTTCTTGCTGCTTTACCCTTTCAGCGCCGCTGCCACTGGCATGCGCCCTCATCCCATCAGGGTCGGCTACACCGACAGCCCCGGTTTTATCGAAAAAACCGCAGCCGGAACCGTCGACGGATACGGCGTTGCATATCTCAACGAAATCTCGCACTATACAGGCTGGCGTTATGAATATGTTTATGCCACCTGGCAGGAATGTCTGGAGCTTTTAGCCAAAGGCGAGCTTGATCTTTTAGGCATGGCCCAGTACACGCCTGAGCGTGCCGCCAGCTACGAATTTGCCTCGCTGCCCAGCGGCGTCGAATACATGGTCATGTACGTGCGCAATGACGATAACGAAGTTTACTATAACGATTATCAGAGCTTCAACGGTCTGCGGATCGGCGTTCTCAAGGGTAACTTCCAGACAGAAATTTTAAGCGATGTTGCCCGTAAAAATACATTTACCTATCAGCCTGTACTTTTTGATTCCAGCAAAGCTATGGTCGAAGCGCTGCAAAATAAACAGATCGATGCCGTAGTTACCGGCAGCATGCCCTTATATAAAGATCTGCGGTTAGTGGCCCGCTTTCAGGCCGACCCGATCTATTTTATTACGACTAAAGGCAATAAAGCCGTCCTGCAGCGCCTAAACGATGCTTTAATGAACATTCACGCCAATACGCCTGAATTTGAAAATACGACTTATGCCACCTATTACGAACAAAGCTCCCTGCTGACGCAGCCGCTGCTTACCAAAAAAGAACGAGACTTCCTGGCGCACCGCGGGCCGATCACCATCGGTTTTCTCCCTAACGACGAACCGCTTTCAGCATTCAGTTCCGAAACTAATCTGCCGGCAGGTATCCTGCCCGGAATAGCCAAAGAGCTGGGACGCTTATCCGGTGCCCAGGTCATTTTAAAGCTGCTGCCGGCAGGTGCCCGCCTGGACCAGAGCCTGCAGAAAGAAGGTTTTGACCTGATCGCCGGGATCACGGATTACGAGCCTTACCGAAACAACATTTCGATCCGGCTTTCCAAGCCCTTCTTTCAGGGGCGCGTTATGGCTGTCGCCAATAAAAATAATTTTATCGACATCACCAAACCGCAGAAGGTAGCTTTGCCCTTTAATTATATTGCCTATAAAAATCTCATTTTAAATACCTATCCCCATTTTTCCATTATAAATAAAGTCAATACCAGAGACTGCCTGATGGCAGTAGCGGACGGAGAGGCCGACATTGCTCTGCAGAACAGCCATATCATCAGCTATCATCTGCAAAATCCCCGCTTTACCGATTTAAAGATTTTATCTTTATTTAATTTCCCCGATAATCTCTGTCTGGCAGCAGCTAATAATGCCGACGGCAACCAGCTGCTGACTATTTTCAACAAATGTATCGACACGCTGAATCCTAAAACGCTGGATAACATAGTGATGTACGAGACCGTACAATCGCCTTACCAGCCTTTACTGTCTGATCTGGCTTATAAATATAACTATCTGATCGCTGCTTTGCTGGCCGTGCTGATCATTCTTTTTACCGCCTGGCTTTATTTCACTTTGCAGCGTCAAAAATATCTGGAACTGCTGGAAGCTAAAAATCTGGAGCTGGAAACTGCTGCCAAACAGGCGCTGGCCGCCAGTGAAGCTAAAAGCAGCTTTCTGTCGCGAATGAGCCACGAAATCCGCACGCCGCTCAACGCCATCCTGGGCTTTACCAGACTGGCCCTGCAGCCGGAAAAACAAAGCCGCAGCACTGAATATCTGCAGAAAATCAGCTATTCGTCCGAGCTGCTTTTAGGTATCGTCAACGATGTTCTCGATATGTCCGCGATCGAAAACCAAAAACTCAAGCTGGACAATTCTCCCTTTAAACTTTCTCAAGTACTGCGTGAACTCCAGAGCCTTTACAGCATCCAATGCCGCAAAAAAAATATCAGTTTCATACTGAACAGCGAAGCCTTCAAACACGATATCCTGCTCGGCGACAGCCTGCGCCTGCAGCAGATTTTAAGCAATCTGCTGTCAAATGCCGTCAAATTCACTGCCGCAGGCGGACAGATCACGCTTGACATCACTCAGCATCAGGCCGACAGCGCTGATCAGACTGTCCTGACAATGGTCGTTACAGATACCGGCTGCGGTATGTCGGAACAAATGCTCGCTCAGGTCTTCCAGCCCTTTGAGCAGGAAGACGGCAGCACCGCCAGAAAATACGGCGGCAGCGGCCTTGGACTTTCTATCGTCAAATATTTAGTTGAATTGATGGGCGGCAGCATCAGCGTCAACAGTGCCAAAGGGAAAGGCAGTACGTTCACCGTACAGCTGACACTGCCTTACGCCGAAGAACTTGCTGAAAAAGACAGCACAACGGCTGAACAAAACCTGCATGATCTGCATCTGCTGCTGGCTGAAGATAATCCTCTCAATCAGGAGCTGTGTCTGGAGCTTTTAAAAAGCCGCGGCATCAGCAGCGACTGCGCCGTCAACGGCAAAGAAGCACTGGAACTGTTTACAAACAGCGCCCACGGCACCTATGCTCTGATCCTGATGGATATTCAGATGCCGGTCCTGGACGGTTATCAGACAACGCAGGCGATCCGCAGCAGTATGCACCCGCAGGCACAGACGATCCCGATCATCTCGCTTTCGGCAGATGCTTTTACAGAAGATATCAGGCGCGCTTACGCCAGCGGCATGAACGACCATGTCAGTAAACCCATCGTTCCTGAAGAGTTATTTGCTGCGATCACCCGCGTCCTTAAAACACTTAACTAAAAAGAAAACGCTCAGAGCCTAAGCCCTGAGCGTTTTTATTTTTAAACAGCACTACCTCAATAAGTCAGCACTTCGTTGCCGGTTTCCGTAATCAGCACCGTATATTCCCACTGAGCACTCATGCCGCCGTCCTGAGTATAAACAGTCCAGTCATTGCCGGCATCAACATAAACCTCGCGCTTCCCGGTATTGATCATAGGCTCGATCGTAAAGATCATGCCCGGCACCAGCAGCATTCCTGTCTTGCGTTTGCCAACATGGCAGATGAAAGGTTCCTCATGGAAATCGATACCCACACCATGACCGCCGAATTCGGTGACGACAGAATAACCATGCTTATGAGCAAAACCGGACACGGCTGCGCCGATATCGCCGACAAAGCTCCACGGCTGTGCTGCCTCAAGCCCGCGGCGCAGGCACTCTTTAGTGATCGCTACCAGATCCTGTTTCTTTTTATCGACTTTGCCGATCATAAACATTCTGGAAGCATCGGCATAGTAGCCGTTATAAATAGTTGAAACATCGACATTAACGATATCGCCGCTTTTCAAAACGTCCTGTGCCGACGGTATTCCGTGGCAAACCTGATCGTTGATCGAGGTACAGACACTTTTAGGAAATCCGCAGAAATTGAGCGGTGCCGGGATCGCACCATGACTAACGGTATATTCGTGTACGATAGTATTGATCTCTTCCGTTGTCATGCCTGTTTTGATATTTTTTTCTACTTCGTCCAAAACTGCCGTATTGATCTTACAAGCCTCTCGAATACCTGCGATCTGTTCCGGCGTTTTGATCATCTCCCGGTCAGGCACTTCGTGACCGGCCTTGCGGTACAATTCGATTTTAGCGTCTATTTCGCTGTGACAGTCGGCATAAGCTTTGCCGCTGCCGCACCAGCATAAATCAGTTGTCATAACTTCACTCCTCTTCCATAAAGAACTATAACCATTATCACAGACGTGCCCTGCTTCCTGCCTGCTGTAAAATGTAAGAGCAGGCTGTTTGTGACTGCAGGTCAGCATCAGGCGAGATCATTGCCGCACCTGCAGCTTAAATTCCCGTCGCTTTACGATATTGTCATTATACCATATCCATCTAATTTTCTCATATCAAATTCAGGTATTTTATGATAAAATAAACTTAGTTTTTTGCGAAAGGAAGTAACCTCTGACAATGGAAGCACTTTATTCTAATTTTTTCGATTACATCCTGCACTTTGACCGCTACCTGCCTCTTGTCATGGAGCAATACGGTCACTGGATCTACGCGATCCTCTTTACGATCGTTTTCTGCGAGACCGGACTTGTTGTGACTCCCTTTCTGCCCGGCGATTCACTGCTTTTTGCCTGCGGCGCCCTGGCAGCTACAGCAGGCGGCCTTGACCTGACGACGCTCGTGATCATCTTTCTGGTTT
The DNA here is from genome assembly GCF_003945365.1 of Phascolarctobacterium faecium. Taxonomy (NCBI): domain Bacteria; kingdom Bacillati; phylum Bacillota; class Negativicutes; order Acidaminococcales; family Acidaminococcaceae; genus Phascolarctobacterium; species Phascolarctobacterium faecium. Next base: position 227,990 of record NZ_AP019004.1, read on the forward strand.
CCGCAATTTTAGGTGACGCCTGCAATTACATGATCGGCGAAGAATTCGGGCACCGGATCCTGCGGAATTATCCGAAACTCATCAAACCACAGCATATCCAGAAGGCTGAAGCCTTTTATGCCAAACATGGCCATAAAGCGATCTTCCTGGCCCGCTTTGCCCCTATCGTCCGTACGCTGGCGCCTTTCGTAGCCGGCATCGGCAGTATGCATTACCGTACTTTTGCTATCTATAATGTGACCGGTGCTGTGACCTGGGTCTTTTTATTCGTCGGCGGCGGTTATCTGTTCGGCAATATGCCCTGGGTCAAAAACAATTTTTCCCATGTTACGCTGGGCATCATTATTTTCTCCCTGCTGCCGATTTTTTACGAAACACACCTTAAAGGCTGGCTGGCCAAACGGAAAAACAAGTAAAGGAAGTGGCGCGTTATGTATTATTTTACCAGCGACTACACAGAAGGCTGCACTCCTGAAATACTGGAAGCACTGGCAGCAACTAATTTTGAACAGACCGGCGGTTACGGGATCGACCCATACTGTGAAACAGCAGCCCTGCTGATCAAAAAAGAATGCGGCCGCAGCGATATCGACGTACATTTTATGACAGGCGGCACGCAAACCAACCTGACGATCATCTGCGCAGCACTGCGCCCCTTCCACGGCGTTTACGGTACTGTACAGAGCCATATCAACACGCACGAAGCCGGCGCGATCGAACGAACCGGCCATAAGGTAATCGACCTGCCGACATCTGACGGCAAAATCACAGCTGCCATGATCAGACAGCAGCACGAGCTGTATTTAGGCGACCCCAGCCGCGAACATCTGGTCCAGCCCAAAATGGTCTATATCTCACAGCCGACAGAGATCGGTTCCCTGTACCACAAAGAAGAGCTGGAAGAGCTGTATGCCGTCTGCCGGCATTACGGACTTTATCTTTTTATCGACGGAGCCCGTCTGGGCTACGGCCTGACAGCTCCTGACAATGACCTGACACTGGCGGATATCACAAACAACTGCGATGTCTTCTGCATCGGCGGCACCAAATGCGGCGCGCTTTTCGGCGAAGCGGCAGTTATCATCAATCCGGCTCTAAAAGACGATTTCCGCACGATCATGAAGCAGGGCGGCGCCGTACTGGCCAAAGGACGCCTGCTGGGCCTGCAATTTGAAACTCTTTTTACAGACGGACTTTATTATAAGATATGCCGTCATGGCGTTGAACTGGCTCTGCAGATCAAAGCAGCTGTCCAGGAATGCGGCCTGGGCTTTGTGACCGATTCCACAACAAACCAGCAGTTCATCATTTTCCCGCAGGCAATGTACGACGAACTGAGTAAACAGTTTGCCCTTGCACCCTGGGAATACATGGACGACGGCAGGATCGCCGCCCGTATCTGCACCAGCTGGGCCACAGACCCAACTCAGGTCGACAGACTCTGCAACATGATCAAAGCACTTTAAGACAAGCTTATAAACAAAATGACCCGTACGGATTTTATCGTACGGGTCATTTTTTATTCGCTTTCCGCAGCGGTTATCTGCGACATGAACGGTTCATTTTCCAGCTCTTTACTGTAAATGACACAATTATTTTTGCCACGCTTTTTCGCCTCATACAAAGCCTTATCTGCTTTATATAAAAGCACTGCATCATCTGTACCATCTACGGGATAAAACGATACGCCTACGGATATCGACAGCGGCACCCGGACATCAGCTTCAAGTCCCAGTTTTTCGATGCCTGCTCTCAGCTCATCCGCTTTCATCAGCGGCAGACGGCTATCCTTAATGTTACGCATAATGATCAGAAACTCATCGCCGCCGATGCGGCAGACGATGTCGTCGATCCGGAACTGCTTGCTGATCTCATTGGCGATCCGGCAGAGAACCTCGTCACCGAACAAATGCCCATGCCTGTCGTTGACCATCTTAAAATTATCAACATCCAGGAACATGACCGCAGCCTTCTCCTTCTGCGGTTCGCAGAGCATCTGCTGCAGCAGGCGCTCGCCATAAGCCCTGTTGCCAAGCTTGGTCAAAGCATCACTCTCAGCCTGCCTTTTCCAAAGTCCGATCTCACGTTTCATTTTATCGATACTGACCATCCTGCCCACGATACTGAGCATGACGCCATAATTTTCTTTATCCCAGATCGAATTTATATGGATCCTGTACCATTTTTCTTCGCCGAACTTATTGATCAGCCGGACATCTTTAACATAACCGCTGTTCTCTTCTGTCAATGCCTTGGTCAGCTCCGCCAGCTGCTGCAGATCCTCCTGTAAAATAGGCATACTGCTGTAAATGGCCTCTTTTGCGTTTGTGACAACACATTCACCGCCAAAAATATTTTTATATTCATCCGAGAAAATGATCAGGTCTTTTTCAAGATCATAGTCAAAAATTATATCGCCGCTCATGGCAAACAGCGCCTTCTGTTTTTCGCGTTCTATTTCCAGCAAACGCGCAACGCGGCTGTTTTTATCCATATCACAGCTATAGCATTTTTTACCGCTGAATTTCTCGGTATTGGGATGCTGATAGTGATACACTACCGCCGGCAGCCCGTCGTCTGACTGTAAAATTTCCGGCAGCCCCGGAGCGATTTTCAGAAAGCACTGCAGAAGATCGGGGCTGAATGCGCCGCATTCGCCTTTTTCAATCATTTGCACCGATTCTTCATGGGTAAAAGCACCTTTATAACAGCGGACACTGGTCAAAGCGTCATAACAGTCGGCCAGCGACACGATCTGCGCATAAATAGGTATCTCTTTGCCGATCAGTCCGTCAGGATAACCGCTGCCGTCCCATTTCTCATGGTGCCAGCGGCAAATATTGTAATGATAGCGGTACTGCTCTTTATTCTGCTTCAGACTGTCGATACTTTCCAGAATCTCACAGCCGTACAGCGTATGCTCCTTCATAATTGCAAATTCTTCTGCCGTCAGCCGACCGGGTTTATTCAGGATATAGTCCGGGATCGCGATCTTGCCTATGTCATGCAGTGCCGCCGCCATCGAAATATCCTCGATGGTCTTATCGCTCATTTTATATTCGGCATTCTGCCGTCCCAGCTCCTTCAGCATGATCTTGGTCAGCTGACGGATACGCTGGACGTGCTGTCCTGATTCGCAGTCGCGGAATTCAACGATCGTACTCAGGGTATCGATCATAGCCACGTTGAAATTACGCAGCTGTTCGTTCTGTTTTTCGATTTTCGTCATCTGTTCCTGGACCAGCTTTTCCAGTTTATAACGATAACGGTACAATTCGATGATATTATTAACGCGCTGGCAAATATTATCTGGGTTGAACGGTTTTAAAACGACATCAACCACACCCAGACGAAAGCCTTTGGAAATAGCATCGTTGGACGATTCGGCCGTGATCAGAAAAATAGGCGTTTTCTCAGTCAGGCCTTTGCCGTTCATAATTTCCAGAGCTTCCAACCCGTCCATGATCGGCATCACGATATCCATCAGCACGATCGCTATTTCCTCGTGATACTGCTCCATCAGATCTACAGCCGTTTTACCGTTATCTGCTTCCAGTATTTCATAGTCACCGGCAAAAAGCTCACACAGGATCGCCCGGTTAAGCTCAACGTCATCGACTATCAGGATTTTATCTTTCTGCCTCTCCAAGCCTGTCTGCCTCCTTTTGCGGTTACTTATATCACAGATTGCAAGCAACTGTAAAATTCATAATCATCACAATTCTATATGTTCTATTATATTATTTTTTTGTATTTTACACAATAAAAACTTCTTTTTATAAATAAAAGATCACTATTCCTTCAATAATTGCTGCAGCTGCAGTACCTTCTGCCGCCAGTCATCGCTGTACGCTCCGCCGCCCTGAGCAAAATGCTGCGACCCGCCGCCCCTGCCGCCAAACAGCTCGCCTGCCTTTCTGCAAAGACTGCGGCAATCAGCCTGCGTCTGTTCCCCGCTTCCCAAAACGAAATTGATCCGCTCCCCGGATCTGTACACGACCGCAGCTACAGTACGCCCGTCTGCCAGCAGTTTATTCAGCAGCAGTCTGGCATCGGCGGCGCTGCAATCCTCCTGTGCCGCCGCGACATATTTAGTGCCGCCCTCATCAACAGCAGCCTGCGCTAAAAGCTGCGGCGCTAAAAATTCATATAATTTAGCGGTCTGTGCTTTTAACCGTTCATTCAGTTCCGTTACTTCTTCCTGCAGCTTCCTCAGTCCCTGCGGTACGCCCTCCGGCTTCATGGAAAGCAGGCGCCCGGCCTGCCAGACGTATTCATTTTTGCGGCGTGCATCTTCCAGTGCCCAGCTCCCGCATAAAAACTCTACTCTGATCCCATCCTTATGTTTATCAAAACGATTGATCCGGATCAGACCGATCATACCTGTACGTAACGGATGCGTACCGCAGCAGGTACAAATATCCCCGTCTGCCACCGTCACGATCCTCAGCGTGCCTGTCAGCTTTTCATTTTTCTTACGCATCACTAGCGCTGGCAGCTCCGTATGCGGCAAATAACTGACCGTGATCGGCTTATCCTCCCAGATCTGGCTGTTGGCATAATCCTCGGCCTGCGCCAGCTCAGCCGCTGTCAATTCTTTATCCAGGTCAATAGTCACCAAACGTTCGCCCATATGAAAACCAATATTATTAGCTCCGAACAGCTTCCAGACCGCATGCGAAAGAATATGCTCGCCGGCATGCTGCTGCATATGGTCCAGCCGGGCCTGCCAGTCCAGCACCGCTTCGACCTGCTCCCCAACCGGCAAAGGCCGCTCACAATAATGCACTACTTCGCTGCCGCGCTGCGCAGCATAAGTCATCTTCACGCCGCCCAGCGTTCCGCGGTCACTCAGCTGACCGCCGCCCTCCGGAAAAAATACCGTCCTGTCCAGAACCACGGCATACCCGCGTTTATCTTCTGCACAGCTCAGCACCGTTGCCAGGCAACTTTTCAGCATCGAATCCTGTTCATATAATTTTTCTGTCATCTTAAAAACCCCTCGTCAATAAAATTTATATTTTTATTATAACACTGCCGCCGGCAACGGTTAAGCAATATCAGCCGCAGTTTTCTTCAGCATTTAATTTATGTTATAATGTGAACAGTTAAGTGAGCACCGTTTAGTCACGAAGTGAATAAACGAAATTGCGAACTTAGCCAAAAGACGCGATTGTATAATGAGCGTCGTGGGTTTCCTTTTCCGACGAAGTCGGCAAATATATTTTCGAGCCTAGTGAGAACATATGCCCTTGCGGTATCGTTTGATTGCTTAATGAGGTTTTTTCGAATTTAGCAATCATACATGCCCTTGCGGTATAATGTGAACACAAAATCAAACTATCATAATACACTCAAAGGAGCAGGCAATGTATAAATATATCCTTTTCGACCTTGACGGCACCCTTACCGACTCGGCACCCGGCATCATCCGCTGCGTACAGTATGCCCTGGAAAAATGCGGCAAAGGCACCTGCCCCGACCGCGAGCTGCTGCCATTTATCGGCCCGCCGCTGACAGAATCCTTCCAGAAAATCTGCGGCATGACTGCCGCAGAAGCAAATACGGCCCTTGAATATTACCGCGAGCGCTTCGCACGCGTAGGTATGTACGAAAACTCCGTCTACGACGGTATTCCCGAATTACTGCAAAACCTGCGGCAGGCAGGCAAGACCCTTGCCGTAGCCACCAGCAAGCCGCAGCTTTACGCAGAAAAAATCCTGGAACACTTTGGCCTCGCCGCTCACTTCTCAACAATAGCAGGCCCCGGGTTCAACGGCGAGCTGCCAACCAAAGCCGACGTGATCAGCGAAGTGCTGCAGCGGCTGCACCTTACCGCTGCTGATAAGAACGCCGCCGTTATGCTGGGCGACCGCGAGCACGACGCTATCGGCGCACAGCAAAATAAAATCTCCATCATCGGCGCAGGCTACGGCTACAGTTCCCCGGGCGAACTGAGTGCCGCCGGTGTCAGACAAATCGTTTCTGCTCCGCAGGATTTTGCAGAATTTTTATTATGATTTATTTTTAAAGCAGTTACATCGATCATGATGTGGCTGCTTTTTTATTTTCCTCTGCGCCTTGAACTTTTCGCAGAACCATTGACATATAACGCTTCACACTGCATAGATAAAATTGATTTTTCAGACTATTATATATCAACAACTTATTGAGAACAGCTATGTTTTTTAATAAATTAATTTTAGCATAAATTATTACTTGTAATATAAAAAGTTAAATGTTATAATTCTATCTGATTTCAAAATTGAATACTTTATGATAATCAGGTGCATTATTGCCTAACAGAGAAATCGGTGCAATGCCGATGCGGTCCCGCCGCTGTAATGCCGAGCAAACCTCAAAACGTCACTGGGAAACTGGGAAGACGAGGTACGCGATGAAGCAGAGCCAGAAGAACTGCCTGATTATAGCCCATTACGATCCTGCGAAAGACAGGAATGGAGCGTTACAAGAGCTTTTTACGCTTTTCTGTCTTTATGCGCAGAAAAGCGTTTTTTATTTTGCTTTTATTTTTCTGGCACGCGAAACCCGGTCAGCTCGGTCAGAAAAACTAAAGATATAAAAATTATTTGACGAGGTGTTTAAAAGATGGATGGGAAGAAAAAAATCTGGGCAACGGCCATCTTATGCGCTGTTGCCAGCGTTGGCTTTGTAGTACCAGCTGGCGCCGAAGAAACCATGACGCATGATTTGGACGAAGTCATCGTCGAAGCCGACAGAAATACTCTGCCGGGGGGATTTGTAGCCAACAACGACAGAGTTGGCATTTTGGGCAATATCAAAGCAATCGATGTTCCTTTTACACAAAAAAAATATACTGAAAAAACTATTATGACCTTTTATGACCCCAATCAGCCTTTAAACGGTACTTTGGCTAATACCCCTTCTATTCGTATCGGCAGTACTTCTCCCATGTATACAGATTTCAGTATGCGTGGCGTCAATATGAATGCTTCTCATTACTACATCAACGGTATTCCCAATATGTTCAACCAGACCCGCAGCATCCCGGCATATATCCTCAGCAGCGTCGATATAGTCTCCGGCCCTAACACCGTGCTTAACGGCGCTACCTTTTCCAACAACGGCACTAATGGCACCGATGCGCCGGCAGGACTGCTGAACGGTACAACCAAACGCGCTGCTGCAGACCCTGTCACCCGCTATACACAGCGTTTTTCCGGACGCAGTACCTGGACCGAAGACCTTGATCTAGGACGCCGCTTTGGTAAAAACAATGAATGGGGCATCAGAGTCAACGCCCATAATGAAGACGGCGGCCTTTCCATAAAAGGTGCCGATGTACGTGATAAAAGCATTTATATCAACTTAGATCATCAGGACGCTAAAAGTATGACTAATATTTTCGGCGGTTATTATGACTGGAAGGTAAATGGAGGCCAGCGCTGGCTCAGTGCCAGCGGTGTTACCAAAGGCAATCTGGCAGAAACCCCGAACGGTAAAACAGACCTCAGTTTTGACGGTCAGACCAAATATAATCACGGCATGCTGTTTACCTTAAACCATATCCAAAAATTCAGCGATAAATGGAGCGGTTTCATCAACGGTGGCTACGGGCATTATTCAGAGCATAAAAACGATCCCAACAGTGGTTCACTGACTCTCGGTGACAACGGCAAGCTCTCCGGTAAATTCCGCGACTATGTCTCCGACAGTAAAAGCAGTTACTGGCAGGTCGGCGTTTCTAACAAGGCCGCCATCGGTAATGTAAAAAATGACTTGTCTTTTGCCGTTGATTATTTCATGTATAAAAGTAAAGCCGTCAATTCCGGCAGTGCTGCAGGGCAGGCCACTATCGGCGGTGATCTGTGGAATGGCGTTCATATTATCGGCACTCCAATCGCTGCTGCTGACATCGATTCTGTTGGCTACAGCAAAGAATATGCTTATGCAGCAACCCTGGCCGACCGTTTTGAATTTGGCAAAGCTTCGTTATATGCAGCACTGCAATACCGCGATACCGAAACTGAAAGTGCTTCCGGCGCCAAAGTCAGCAAAGATTCCCTTAATCCTACCTTTGCTATCGCTTATAAGCCTGTCGAAAATTTATCAGTATATGCCAGCTACGCCCAATCCTATACCAAACCGGTAGAGGTAAGTAAGTCTTACGATAATGCCGGTGAAATTTTTAAACCTATCAAAAACAAACAAACTGAGGTCGGCATCAAATACCGCGGCGGCGAAATTTTACACAGTTTGGCCTTCTTCGAATTAAATCAGGGCAGCTATATCAAAGAAGATAATCCCGGCGGTAAAATAGGAGAAATCTACACGCAAAACGGCGAAAATAAATTCAAAGGCGTCGAATACTCTCTGACCGGTAAAGTTGCTCCTAAATGGAATGTTATGGGAGGCCTGATGTACCTTGACGGTAAACGTGAAAAGCTTGCTAAAGGCAGTGAGCATCTCGAAGGCCGTTATGCTACCGGTACTCCTAAATGGAACGCCGTTTTGGCAACGGAATATGAAGCGGACCAGAATAATTCCGCTATTTTCCGTATGAACTACGTCGGCAAGTCCCACGTTAACGATAATGGTGTTATGGCCCCCGATTATATGACCTTTGATTTAGGTTATAAACATAAAACCAAAATCAATTCCACACCTGTTACTTTGACTGCTATGTGTTATAACGTTTTAGGCAAAGATTACTGGATCTCCCGCGGTACCTCCGTAGCTCTCGGCGCGCCGCGTACAATGATGCTGTCAGCGCAGTTCGATATTTAGCAGACAGCCACACTGCTTTTAGGAATTAAGTCCAGGTATACCATCAGCGTGCATACCTGGAAAATTTATTAATAAAATTATGAGGTGTTTACCAATGATAAATAAGCACAAGAAATTTTTAACAGCGGCTGTTTTCTGCGCTATTGCCAGCACTGGTTTTGTTCTGACGGCCAGTGCTGAGGAAACCATGACGCACGACCTGGACGAAGTCGTTGTCGAAGCCGATAAAGACGCCCTGCCTGGCAGTTATGTAAAAACCAAAGGCAGTATCGGCATTTTAGGCGAAAAAAGCGTCCTGGACGTGCCTTTCAGCAATATGAACATCACTCAAAAAACCATTGAGACTTTCGGCGGCCCCAATCAGCCTTTACAAAGCATTTTAGCAAATAACCCGGCTGTGCGGATTCAAGGCACGACTTTACACAATGATTTTTCTATCCGCGGCATCAAAGGCAACGGTACCAGTTCCTACCTAAACGGTATCCCCGGTCTAATGACTCAATTTGCCGCCCCTACCTTTATGATCGGCGACATTCAATTTATTTCCGGCCCTAACAGCGGCATTACCGGTATTCCCAGCACTTATGAAACCACGGCAGCCGGCGGTATAGTTAATTTTATTTCCAAAAAAGCAACAGAGGCACCGCTTACACGTTACCGCCAAACTTTTTCAGGCAAAGGGTCTTTTGGTGAATACCTGGATGTCAGCCGTCGTTTCGGCAAAGACAAAGAATGGGGCGTACGTATCAATACGGAATTACTGAATGGCAATACCGCTATTGACAGCAATGATATGGAAGCCCAGGGTATTTTTGCCAACATCGACCACCGTGATAAAAAAAGCAACACCAATTTACTTGTTGGCTACCGGCATTTAAATATCGAAGGCGGCGCACGCTGGTTCTCATTAAAAGCAGCCGCGATCGGCAAAGAAATCACCAAAGTGCCAAGCGCTCCTGAAGCAAGCAAAAATTACGGTTTTGATGGATTGGCCAAAGAATCAGAAGGATACATCATTGCTTTAAACCATGAACAAAAAATGAATGCCGACTGGAAATGGTTTCTGAACGCCGGTATGAACAGCAACAAACTGCAAAGAAACATCATCGGCGCCAGCAGTAATTTCGTTATCATCAATGACAAAGGCGATGTCAGTAATAATTTAATGTCCACACAAACTGTTACCAAAAACTACTATGCTCAGCTCGGTATCAACGGCAATATTAAAACCGGCGCAGTAAATCACGATGTAACCTTAGCCCTGGACAAAGCCTGGCACAGTATCGAAGGCGCCAAAAACATGTATAACAATGGCAGTATGGGCAGTGTCAGCGGCAATATTTACAGCGGCCTGCAAGGCAACAATGTCTGGTATCCCTCAATAGAAACCGGTTTGAGCAGTAAAGATCAGTATTGGGGTATCTCTTTAGCTGACACTGTAAAATATAAAAAAGCCCAGCTTTTACTTGGTGTGCACAAGCATAATGCTTCGGTCGACAGCTATAATAAAATTACCGGACGAGTAACTCAAACCGTTGGCAGCGATGCTTTATGCCCCACTTATGGTTTTGTTTATCAGCCCGATGAGCATACTTCTTTGTATGCCAGTCATTCTGAAAATTTTGATAAGGGCACTATTGTTGCCAGCAAATATGCTAATGCCGGTGAAGTCTTGAATCCAGCCAAAACCAAACAAAATGAAATCGGCTTTAAATATGCCAATGCCGGCTTCCTTACCAGCTTAGGTATTTTTAACATCAAGCAAGCCAACAACATCGAAGTCTACAAAGGCAGCACGTATTTGCAGCAGGACGGCGAACAGGAATACCAGGGGATAGAATTGTCTGTGAATGGTAAACTCGCCGATAAGTGGAATTTCATGGGCGGTCTGATGTATTTGGATGCCACTCAAAACAAAACCCAAAACGGTACTAACGACGGTAAAACTGTCAATGGTGCGGCCAAATGGAATGCTGTGGCCGTACTGGAATATAATCCGGATGAAAAATTCAGTATTGTCGGACGGGCAATGTACACCGGTAAAGCCGATATTTATAATGAACAGCTGCAGATCCCTTCTTATATGACTTACGACTTGGGTGTCAATTATAAAACTGCTTTCAACAAAACTCCTGTTACCTTGACTGCAATGTGCTACAACCTTACTGATAAAAACTACTGGACTGCCTATGGTAATAATCTGATCTTATCCAGCCCGCGTACCCTGATGCTGTCCGCAACCTTCGACATTTAATTTTCACTTCCATTATCAAAGAGGGTATGTATGCCCTCTTTGATTTTGTAATAGCAGGAGGCAGTTACCGCTATGCTTAATTTCACCGATATCGACTTCAACGCAGTCTGGCAGGAAACCTTTGGCTGGAACGCTGCCGGCGATACCGACAACCGCAAATTCAATGACCAGGCAGAAAATGATTTTTGGGTCCGGCTGGCGCCGCGATATACACAGGAATATAATCTCAATCACGATACCGGCCTGATTGCCGATAAACTGGCCGGCCTTCTGGGCAGGAATAAAACCATCTTGGAAATAGGCTGCGGCAGCGGTAATTTCACTTTGCTGATGGCACAATATTCTCAGCAGATCCTCGGTCTTGATTTTTCACCTGCCATGCTGGCTGTGCTTGAAGAGAGGCGGCTTGCCGAAGGTATCGGCAATATTCGCACGCAGGCAGGCAAATGGGAAGATTTTACAACTGACGCTATATTCGACTACATCGTCAGTGTCAATTCACTCTACCGTATCCGCGACATAAAAAGCGCTTTATTGAAAATGCACGCTTACAGTACCCAGGGCTTTATCATCGTCAGAACTATCCAGCGGCCGTTCTTTTACAGCCTTTATCAGAAAAACGGCGTGTCCTGCCCTGAATGTCCTGACTATCAGCTGCTGCCGCTGCTTTTATGGCGGCTTGGTCTGCAGGCCAACGTAGAATTTCTAACTTACCCCAAAAAGAAGTGTTTCCTCGACCTGGCTGATGTAAGTCAGGAAATGCAGGCTGATTTGACTGCGCAAATCTTTCATGAGCAGCAGGCAAAGCTTTTGCAGGCCTTTACCGGACAGGCAGCTTTTACAGACGGACGATATACGATCAGCCAGCCGCGCACTACTGTTATTATTTCTGTAAAAAAATAAATCTGGGATGAAAATATGAAACATTTTTATAAGCCCCTGTTACTGCTGCTTACGACAGCCGTGCTTTTGCTTGGCGGCTGCGGCGTGCAGCAAACTGCCTCAGAACAGGAAAAAAATATCACAGCTGAAAACAGCGCCGTTGTTTTAGCTGCCGGCAGACATTTGGCCCCAGGCGAAAAAGACGGTTACTATTGCAGCAAGATTTTAGGCGTTTGGGAACCACTGATCACCAAAGATGAAAACGGCCTGCCTAAACCCTGCCTGGCCACAGGCTGGGAGATGAAGGACGGCGGCAAAGAATGGATCTTCCATCTGCGCCGGGGCGTACAGTTCCACAACGGCAGCCCTTTTAATGCCGATGCCGTTATCAAAAACTTTGAGCGGATGAAATTAGGCGTCAAACGTTCCTCTTTTTATGGTCTGGATATCAAAACCTTTTATCCGTCGCTGATTCGTTACGAAAAAATCGACGATTACACCTTAAAATTCCTTTTTGCCGAGCCCAACGTCAACCAGCTGTATAAAATGATCGACTTCGGCAGCCCTGTCTATGCCCCGGAATGCTTTGCTCCCGACGGCAATTTTCAGGGCTTCGCTATAGGTACAGGGCCTTATAAGATCACTGAAAACGTACTGAACAAATATGTCCGCCTTACCCGCAGCGATACTTATTACGGCACTAAAGCAAAGGTGCCCGAGATAGTAGTCAGGAATATTCCCAATCCCGACGTCCGTTATGCGGCCTTAAAGGCCAGCGAAATTTTAGGAGTTCTGGACATCAACGCCATTCCGCCCTTTTTGGCTGAGGAAATCAAACAGGATGACCGTTTTGCAATATCGACCAATAAATCGACGATGATCCGCTTTTTGGCCCTGAACGGCAGCAGATTTCCTTTTAACGATGTACGTATGCGTCAGGCCGTCAGCCTGGCGATCGACAGAAAAGATCTGGTCCAGGCATTATATTTAAACTATGCCGAACCAACTGCCAATCTTTTGAACTACACCAGCCCTTATTATAAAGACTATCCGGTAGAATATGACCCCGAAAAGGCGCGAAAACTGGCCCGTGAAGTATTAGGCGGACAACGCTGCGAAGTGGTCTACTGCATCAATGGCGGCGAACCGCTGCAGAAAGGCGAAGCAGAACTGATCTCATACTGGCTGCAAAGCATTGGCCTCGATGTGACGATCCAATCGCTGGAATATGCCACCATGGCCCGGCAGATGCGCCGAGGCGACTATGACATTGCCCGCGTACAGCAGGGCTTGCCTAACGGCGACCCCTACAGTATTTTTTATACTTTTATGATGCCGGACGGCAGCCGCAATAAGATCAGCTGCCTGGCTTACCAAAATCATGAGGTCGCAGCTTTACTGCAGGAGGCCAAGCATTGCACAGATGAAAATAAACGCCGTGCCATTTATGATCGGTTGCAGCTTATTTCCATCGAAGACCAGCCTGTAGTACCGTTATTCAACGACCGCAGCATCGTTGCTTACAGCAAACGTTTAAAAAATTATGATGCGCTGGTTTACGGCGTTAATTTAGCAGAAATTGAGTTGATAGACTGATGATTAGTTATTGCTGTAAAAGAATCCTGACTGCTGTACCCGTATTGCTGGGCATCAGCCTGCTGGCTTTTATACTGGGCGTCTTATCACCCGGCGATCCGGCTGAATTTGTCCTGAATCAGGACGGATTATATGCCCCCAGCGAAGAACAGCTCGAAGCGATGCGCGAAGAACTTGGTTTGAATAAACCACTGTGGCTGCGCTACGGTCTGTGGCTGATGGGAATTCTGCAGGGCGATCTTGGCAGCAGCTATATCACCGGCCGCGACATTGCCGCCGAGATCGTGCAGCGCCTGCCTGTGACGCTGGAGCTGGCTGTACTCGCGCTGCTGATGGCAGGTGTGGGCGGTATCTTTTTAGGCAGCATCTGTGCAGTTTACCGCGGCAGCTTTTTTGATAACTTCGTCAAAAACCTTACTAATGTCATGCTCTCGATTCCCGGTTTCTGGCTGGCTTTGATCCTGATCCTTATTTTCAGCGAACAGCTGCGCTGGCTTCCCACCAGCGGTACGGGCAGCCTGAAATATTTCCTGCTGCCGGCTTTCGTTCTGGCTTTTGCCACCATGGCCACTGTCTGCCGCTTTATGCGCGGCGCACTGCTGACAGAATTTGGCCGTCAGTATTTTCTGGTCGCCAAAGTACGTGGCATCAATAAATTCAACCTGCTCACACGTTATGCCCTGCCTAATGCCATTATCCCCGTCATCGCTCTGCTGGGCAATTATTTTGCCAGCGTTCTGGGCGGTTCTGTAATAGCCGAAAGCATTTTTGCTATCCCCGGTATCAGCAGCATGGCACTGGAAGCCATCCGCTACCGTGACTATCCGGTGCTGCAGGCTTATGTTCTGGTCAGCGGCTGTACGCTGATCCTGGTGATGGTAACGGTCGATCTGCTGATCGCTTATCTCAATCCCAAGGTAAAGCTGGGTGAGCGGTCATGAAAAAATCAAACCTGCAATTTTACTGTGCGGCCAGTGTGCTGCTGCTCATTATCGGCGCCAGTATCCTGGCACCGCTCCTGGTTACACACAATCCCTTTGAACCCGATATGGCAAACCGTCTGCAGCCGCCCTCCTGGCAGCATTTTTTTGGTACTGACGCTCTGGGACGCGATATGTTCAGCCGCATTCTTTACGGTGGCCGTGCTTCGATCCTGCTTTCACTGGCTTCGGCAATTCTGTCGCTTGGTGTCGGCCTGGTAATCGGTCTCTTCTGCGGCTTTTACGGCGGCAAATTGGATATGCTGTGCACTGTCGCCAGCAACATTTTCCAAGGCATTCCGGGCAGCTGCTTTATGATCGCCATTGCCGGCATTTTCGGTCCCAGCATCAAAAGTCTGGTACTGGCGCTGGTCATTACCTCCTGGGCCGGGTTTTCCCGTATCGTGCGCGCTGAAGTCATGCAGCTTAAAGAAGAACCTTTCATCGAAGGTCTGCGCTGTCTGGGATGCAGTGACAGTCGGCTGCTGCTGCATCACATCATTCCCAATATTGTCAACAAGCTGCTTATTCTGTTCACTATCCGTGTGGGACGCGGTATTCTGTCCATTGCCGGACTCAGCTTCCTCGGCCTGGGCGTTCAGCCGCCGACTCCCGACTGGAGCGTGATGGTCAGCGATGCTGTTTTGTATTACCGCAGTTCACCGCATCTGATTTTGATACCCGGAGCCTGCATCTTTTTTCTGATCTACGCTATCAATAATCTGGGCGAATTTATGCGTGACAAACTGGATGTACGCTTTAATGAGGTGCGTAAATGGTAACTTTAAACTCTGCAGCACTTGATCTGGTGCTGCATCAGCTTTACGTGCACTTTCCTGTCCCCGGTGGACTGGTTCGGGCCGTTGACGGTGTTGACATCTGCTTCCGTCACCAACAAATCACTGGTATCATCGGAGAAAGCGGCTGCGGTAAATCCGTTTTGGGGCAGGCTATTTTAGGCATTCTGCCCGATTATGTCGCTCGCAGCGGCAATATTTTCTACCGCAGTACAGATATTCTGGCATACAACACTTCCCTGCCCGGTTTTTACGGACAGCAAATCGCCCTGATACCTCAAAATCCCGGCGACTCGCTCAACCCGCTGCGCACAATAGGCAGGCAATTCGACGATATCCTGCAGACTGCCGGACTCAATGATAAAACCAACCAGCGCAAGCAACAGCTGCTGACCTTTTTCGGATTACCGGATGCAGAGCGCGTACTCGCCGCTTATCCGCATGAGCTTTCGGGAGGTATGCTGCAGCGCGTATTATGCGCGATGAGTATTTGCTGCTCGCCCCTGTGGCTTCTGGCCGACGAACCTACCAAAGGACTGGACGAAACAGCCTGCGGCGTTGTTTATGAAAATCTGCAGAAAATAAAAACCAGACAGTCACTGGGTATGCTCATCATCACCCACGACTTACAGCTGGCACGTTCTATCTGCGCCGACATCGCCGTTATGTATGCCGGCCAGATCGTCGAATACGGTCCCCAAGTCCTTACCGGCCCACGCCATCCATATACCCAGGCTTTCTTGGCAGCACTGCCGGAAAACGGCTTTCAGCCGCTGCCTGGCCTGCCGCCATTACCGCAGGATCATTTGCCCGGCTGTCGGTTTGCGCCGCGATGCCCCAGCTGTCAAAAACGCTGTCTGCAGGAAGTCCCGCCTGTCTATGACAGCGGCACCGCGAAAGTGAGGTGCTTCCTCTATGCTTGAAGCTGTCGAAGTTTCTAAAAAATATTGGGACCGCAGCAGCGGCAGGCAATACGATGTTTTACAAAGCTGCAGTCTGCAGATCGCTGCCGGAGAAGCAGTCGGTATGATGGGACCCAGCGGCTGCGGCAAAAGTACTCTGGCACGTGTATTGCTGCGGCTTCTGCCGACAGACAGCGGCCGTATCATCTTTCAGACGCAGGACGTGACTCAGCTGTCTCAGAAACAGCTGAAACCCTTTCGCCAGCAAGTACAGTTCATATCGCAGCGTCCTGAAAGCTTTTTTGATCCGCTGCTGAAATTGGGTGCCAGCCTGCGTGAACCGCTGCAGATATTTGATCTGCCTGACAGCAGCGAGATTATCGAAGCCGCACTGGCCACAGTCAAACTGTCACCTGCCCTGCTGGACCGTTATCCGCATCAGGTCAGCGGCGGCGAAGTACAGCGCCTGAGTATCGCCCGTGCGCTTTTGCTTAAACCGAAACTGCTTATCCTGGACGAGCCGACATCAATGCTGGATATCTCCGTCCAGGCACAGATCCTACAGCTTTTAAAAAATATTCGCCGGCAGGAACAGATGGCGTTCCTCTTTATCTCCCATGACAAAGCCGTAATCAATTATATGTGCGACCGCCAGCTATATATGCAGGAAGGCAGGATCACCTGACAAAAAAACACCCAACGCTATGCGTTGGGTGTTTTACTTTAATAAGAACATCAGTACCGCTTCTCCTGCCGTTACAGCCATTGTCCCAGTACTTCCTGCAGCCGTTCGATACTGACCGGCTTGCTCAGATGCTCGTTCATCCCGGCATTGAGCGCCATCTTGATATCTGAAGAAAATGCGTCAGCCGTCATTGCCACAATTGGTATCTGCCGCGCATCTTCACGCGCCAGCCTGCGAATCTCCCTGGTTGCTTCATAACCGTTCATAACAGGCATCCGCACATCCATCAATATCATTTCATAATGACCGGGCGCAGATGCATTAAACATTTCCACTGCCCGCCGGCCATTTTCAGCACCCTCGCAGACTACCCCCAGGCTTTGCAGAAACTCCAGAGCGATCTCCATATTCAGGTCATTATCTTCAACTATCAGGACCCGGTGTCCCGAAAAATCGCTCCTGCCCGCAGGCTTTACTGCCGGCAGCGGTTTTACTGCATCATCGCCCAGCCAGCGCAGCGGCAGCGTTAAGGTAAACTTTGCGCCGCCTTCCGGCCTGTTGGCGGCTTCGATAGTGCCGGCCATCAAATTTGTCAGGTTCTTGCAGATTGCCAGCCCCAGTCCCGTCCCCTCGATTTTACTTGTACGGCTGTCTTCACCGCGTTCAAACATATCAAAAATTTTCGGCAGCAGTTCTTCCGACAGCCCCGGACCGTTATCGCTGACAGTAAAAACATACTGCGAACGCTGCGGGATCACTGCGGAAAGCTCCTGCAGCCCCAAAACGATTTCTCCACCTTCCGGAGTATATTTGACCGCATTACCTAAAACATTAAGCAAAATCTGCTTGAGATGCGTACTGTCAGTCATAACCTCCGCATGTTTCAGCTCTTCAAGCTCCAGCCGCAGATTTTGCATTTTTTTACCGGCCATCGGGCGGATGATATTTAGTACATCCTCCAGCAGCTGCGGCAGGCTCAGCTCATCATCTGTTAAAATAACTTTACCGCTTTCGATCTTCGACATACTTAAAATACTGTTGATCAGCTCCAGCAAATGGGCGGAGCTGCTGCCAATTTTATTAAGACAGTCCAGCGTTTTGACTTTATTCTCAATATTCTGCCTGGCGATAGTCGTCATTCCGATGATCGCATTCATGGGCGTACGGATATCATGGCTCATCTGCGACAAAAAAGCGCTTTTCGCCTCATTAGCAGTATGCGCCGCCACCAAAGCTTCCTTCAATTCCTGCTGCTGTTCCATCTCACGGCGGCGCTCATCATCAATAAAACGCGCCACCAGGACCGCCTGTTGTTTTTTCGAACCGCTGTAATCCGGCAGATATGAAACCATCAGACTGATCCATTTATAGACCCCGCCGTTTTTGCGACGCAGCTCCATTTCCAGCTTATCACCGGTTTTAGTCAAAACCCGGCGCATCTCCCGTAAATTAAAACGCTGCCTGAATTTATGCCAGTCCTCGCGCGGTACTACATCTCTGGTATAGGCCAGAAATTCCTCACAAGTGCCGTTATACGGATAGTCCACGCATTTTTGCCCGGTCAGCTCAACAAAATGATAAGTACCTGCGTCCAGATCAAAATGCACTACTGCATAATAAATATCGCCCAGCACGTGATTGATCTCATAATTAAGGCTTTCGACCAGCTGCTTTTCCTGCTGCATCCGTTTCCAGGCGTCGATATCGCGCATCGTACCCACAACGCGTACCGGCAGTCCCTGTTCATAAACAGTCGTTGCCTGCACTAAATACCACTTGTTATCTACCTGTTCGTCAATATAACGGCGCATCCTGATTTCCAGGGCTTCTTCGCTGCGTTCACCGCGCAACAGGCCCAGCCAAGCCTCCCGATCCGATGGATCGACAAGATTTTCTTTTATAACTACGGAAAGATAATCCGGGATATAACTGCGCCGTGTTTTTTCCTGAGAATTTTCAGACGCTATATTGCTCCAGGAATGCATCACCTGTAATCTGATATCATATTCAAACAGCAGATCTATACTGGATTCCATTGCGACCCGGTAACGTTCTTTTTCCTCGTACAGCTGCCGTTCCATATCCCGGCGCTGGGTAACGTCGCGCATAAAACAGCCGCAGTAGCCGTACATCGGCTGATAGCAGTCGACCGACAGATATTTTTTTAAATTTTCGTTATAATCCTCGATATTTTGGGTCAGACCTTCCAACGCTGTTTTCGTATAGATATTCAGCCATTTGGCGCCGTTATCGCCCCAAATATCACTAAAAGACATTCCCAAAAGATAATTTTTACCGTCGATACCCAAAAAAGAGGCACAGGCGCTGTTGGCATAAACAAAGATAAAATCCTGAGGCAGTCCGCTTGCATCGGCCTCTACCCTCAATACATATACTGGCAGCGGCAGCTTATCAAACTGCATCATCATACCACGCTGCATCGCGGCAAAATCTTTGTTGAATTGTTCTAATAAAAGCTTCTTTTCCAAGCTTTCTCACCCTTCCGCGGCCAAAGCCAAGGTTATCTTACAGCATGCCCGTACAAAAACCTGTCGACGATCAGATCCGCCAGTTCAGCATCGGTAAATTCAGGCTGACCCACATAGTGCAGCACCGACATCGTTACCCCGCCGAATAAATGGTGAGCCGTGATCGTAGGCTGCCCCTGCTTCATAAAGCCAGTCTCCATACCTTCGCTGATGATCGTCACCAGACATAGGACCTGCTCCCTGATCAGATTGCGGTACCGCAGGATACGGTTATATTCATCTTCAGACAGAGTATCACCGTACAAAGAACTCATTTCCCATGAACCATCGTTTAAAAATACCGGATGAAAGCCGCGCTGATTGCCGCTCACCTCATACCATAAAATCCGATACAGATCCTTATTATCCCGCAGAAACGGCAGCAGCGCCAGCATATAGCTTCTGATTTTTTCGCTGGTGCTTTTACCTGAAGCAACCACCTCCTGCAGGCATTGCAGGAAAGGCTCTATCTTACTGGCGACAAGTGTATAAAATAAGTTATCCTTATTGCCGAAATATTTATAGACCGTGCCCTTACCTGTATCCGCAAGCGCAATGATCTCGTCTAAAGTCGCCTGCACATAGCCGCGGCGGCTGAAAACTTCCTCTGCTGCCAGCAATATTCTCTGATCTTTAGGTAAGGTTTTGTCTATTTCGCGCATAAATCAAACTTCCTTTCAATAAATATTTCTATTTCTCCATTATTATATATTATTATAAGTTTTTTAGACAAACTTTACAAATTTATCTTTCCAAACTTCACTTTGTTTCATCAAAAAATTTTGCTATTTTATTTTTTCACAATTTTAGGGCTTTATATCGCCGATGCTTTCCTATATAATAGAGTTGAAATCACAGAAAACTATTATTTATTTTTTCTAATTATTTTTGTTCCGCTTAAGGCGGATAGTTTTTGAGAAAGAAGGAGGTCGCGATTATGAGTCTGAAGGTCCATACAAATCGCTGCAAAGGCTGCGGGATCTGCGTAGCATTTTGCCCCAAACAGGTTTTGGCAATCAGCGAGATCGAAAAAGTAGAGGTGGTCGCCGAGGATAAATGTATCCAATGCGGCCAGTGCGAAACACGCTGCCCTGACTTTGCGATTTTTGTAGAAAAGTAAAACGGAGGAGTTGAAATCATGTCCAAAATCCTTTTGTTACAAGGCAACCAGGCAGTGGTCGAAGGCGCCATCGCTGCCGGTGTAAAATTTTTCGGCGGCTACCCTATCACACCCTCTACCGAAGTTGCTGAATCTTTGGCTGAACGCCTGCCTCTCGTCGGCGGTAAATTCATCCAGATGGAAGACGAGATCGCTTCCATGGGCGCTATTATCGGCGCAGCGCTGACCGGCAAAAAAGTTATGACCGCGACCAGCGGACCCGGCTTTTCTTTAAAACAGGAGCTGATCGGTTATGCCTGCATGGCCGAGATCCCTTTGGTCATCGTCAACGTGCAGCGCGTAGGCCCGTCTACCGGCCAGCCTACCTCTCCTTCCCAGGGCGACCTGATGCAGGCCCGCTGGGGCACGCACGGCGATCACTGGCTCATTGCCCTGACCCCGGCCAGCGTGCCTGAATGCTTTGAACTGACGCTGCGCGCTTACGCTCTCAGCGAAAAATACCGTGTTCCCGTTGTACTGCTGATGGACGAAGTTATCGGCCATATGCGCGAGAAGATCGAACTGCCGAACGATTACAGCGAGATCCCGCAGGCAGAACGTAAACAGCCTGAATGCAGCCCCGAAGAATTTAAAGCCTACGCTACCGACGACAGCCTTGTACCCGCCATGCCCGCTTTCGGCAGCGGCTACCGCTGGCACGTCACCGGTCTGGTACACGACGAGACCGGTTTCCCGAAAGGTACACCGGCTGCTACTTTAGCCGCTACCAACCGTCAGCATGACAAACTTTACAACAATCTTGACGACATCGTCCAGGTAGAAAACTACCAGATGGAAGATGCCGAATATGCAGTTATCGCCTTCGGCGGCGGTGCCCGCACCGCTTACGAAGCTGTGGATATGGCACGCAGGGAAGGTCTCAAGGTCGGCCTGATGCGCCCGATCACGATCTGGCCGCTGGCTGACAGGCAGATCAAAGAACTGGCCTCCAAGGTCAAAGGTATTTTGGTGCACGAGCTCAACTACGGACAGTATGTACTGGAAGTAGAGCGCGTCGTCGCAGGACAGGTACCGGTTGCGCTGTACGCAAAATACGACAACGAACCGGCTACCCCCGCTCAGCTGCTGGCTGAGATCAAAAAGGCTATGGCCTAAGAAGGAGAGGAGATTTGATTATGAACATGGAAGCAATGATCGATAAATATTTCCGTCCGGGCCGCCTGCCTCATATCTGGTGCCCCGGCTGCGGCAACGGTGTCGTTACCGGCACCATCGTCAAGGCAGTTGCCAAGCTTGACCTTGATAAAGACAAAGTCGCAGTTATTTCCGGCATCGGCTGCAGCAGCCGTGCCTCCGGCTATTTAGATTTCAATACAGTCCATTCCGCACATGGACGCGCTTTGCCGGTAGCGACCGGCGTTAAACTGGCTGACCCCGGCCTGACTGTCATCGTCGTTACCGGCGACGGCGACGCTACAGCGATCGGCGGCAACCACCTGATCCACGCTGCCCGCCGCAACATCGATATGACCGTCGTACTTTACAACAACAGTATTTACGGTATGACCGGCGGCCAGTATTCGCCTTTGACACCGACAGGCTCCAAAGCGACGACGGCTCCTTATGCGACGATCGAACAGGACTTCAACGTAGCCGAGCTGGTCAAAGCGGCCGGCGCTACCTTTGTCGCCCGCGGCACCACTTTCCATGCCCAGATCCTGGCCGACCTGATCGCCAAGGGTATCGAACACAAAGGCTTCAGCCTGATCGAAGCTGTTACTGCCTGCCCTATCTCCTACGGACGCCAGAATAAAATGGGCGGTCCCGCCGACATGATGAAATGGCAGCGCGACCACGCAGTACCGCTGGCAGCCTGGGATAAAATGACCGAAGAACAAAAAGCGGGCAAATTCCCGATCGGCGTACTGTATCAGGTTGAAGGCAGACAGGAATATACAGCAGCCTACGACGAGCTGATCGCCAGAGCGCAGGGAGGTAAATAATCATGAAACAGGAATTACGTTTATCCGGTACCGGCGGCCAGGGCCTGATCACAGCCGGCATCATTCTGGCAGAGGCGGCGCTTTTAGACGGCAAGCTGGCGATCCAGTCCCAGTCTTATGGCCCGGAAGCCCGCGGCGGCGCCTCTAAAGCAGAGGTCATTATCTCTGATGAAGCGATCCACTTCCCGAAAGTGACCGACCCGAACCTGCTGCTGGCAATGAGCCAGGAAGCAGCTACCAAATATTCACACGACCTGACGGCAGGCAGCGTTATGATCACCGACAGTCTTTTCGTCAGCGACGTGCCTGACTTCGGCGGCAAGGTCTACGAGCTGCCGATCACCCACAGCGCCAAAGAAGTGCTTGGCAAAGCGCTTTTTGCCAACATCATCGCGCTGGGAGCTTTGGTGAAGCTGACCGGCATCGTCAGTGAAGAATCGCTGGTCAAAGCTGTTTTGAACCGCGTACCGAAAGGCACTGAAGAAAAAAATAAACAGGCATTGCAGGTTGGTATGGATCTGATCAAATAAGCTGCTGTAATCCCCGGCATTATTAATAATGCCGGGGATTTTTGCGCATTCCGACCCCTTATGTGTTATAGTAGTAATATACACATCAACATTACGAGGTAAAAACATGTTAACCCAACAGCTTGCTGCATCCCGCAGCGAAGACGACGGACGTATCTCCGATATGTCTTTCCATGATGAAACTCTGAATAATGAAGACCTCAGCAAAATCATTTTTCACAATGTCCAGTTCAGCAAATGCCGCTTTACACGCTGTGATTTCTCACAATCACGCTTTTTGTCAGTCGCTGTAAAAAACTGTGATTTTTCCAACTGTAATTTCAGCGAAAGCTTTTGGAAACAAGTAACTATCACCGACAGCCGCGGCAACGGTGCCGATTTCTCACAAAGCTGCTGCAAGGAATTGACCTTGTGTGACAGTTCCTTTGCATACGCCAATTTCTCCAAATCACAATGGGAAAACTCTGCCGTCAGCAACTGCTCTTTCAAAGAGTCCTTCTGGGCTGAAGTACGCCTGAAGAAACTTACTTTAGCAGCTTCAGTTTTCAGCGGTGCCGACTTCTTTAAAACACCTCTTAAAGACCTTGATTTTTCAGACTGCAAAATCGATGGCATTACTGTTTCAGAAACTTTTAAAGAACTGCGGGGCATGCAGATCAATTTACTGCAATCCGCTGACATTGCCAGACTGCTGGGCATCAAAATAGTTTAAAATCCCGGCTGGCTTTATTTTAATTTTCACACACAACATATAAAACCTGGATTGCTGTTATCAAAAATAACAATAATCCAGGTTTTATATTTTTCTTGATTAATATATTTAACTTTTTATTTTTATATTCATTTAAAAAATGTTATAATTTTAATATAAAAAATTATTTATTATCGTCCTGTTTATCAGGGGGAGGATCTGCAATGAAACGCTTTGACAAAAAACTAAATGCCCAGGATATCATTAACGCTATTCCCGGCGGCGTCGCAATCTATAAAGTTTCCGACATCTTTGAAACGGTTTACTATTCTGACGGCGTACCCGCTCTTTCCGGCTATAGCCGCGATGAATATGACCTGCTCATAAAACAGGATGCTGCTGATCTTATCTATCAGGAAGATGCCGCTATGGTCATTCGGAAGATACGCCAGGTACTGGAAGCCGGAAAATCGGCAAGCTTTGAATTCCGCAAACAGCATCGCGACGGACACATCGTCTGGGTCAATGTTCACGCCCGGAAAATAGGCGAAGACGGAGGACATCCCCTTCTGCAATGTGTATTCCACAATATTTCCGCCTTCAAACAGGCCCGAGAAGAGCTGGCACACGTCATCAATTCTATTCCCGGCGGCATTGCTGCCTATGATTTTAATGATATGCAAAATCCCCGGCGTCTGTTTTGTTCCGATGGTGTTGCTAAACTTTTCGGCTGCAGTGACGCAGCTGATCTGCAGCATTATGCGGCCAATCCCTGGAGCATGGTTTTTAAAGAAGACTATCAGCGGGTCTACGATGCTTTCCAGCATATGTTCATCAGCAGTGACACTCTTGATCTTTCTTATCGTATCACCCGAAAAGATCAGGTACTGGAATGGGTCCATCTGAATGGCAAAGCTATCAACGGCATCTTTTATGCCGTTTTTACCGGTATGTCCGATGAAGCCAAATTATTCCAGCAGATCAGCAACGAAGCGGCCCAGGGTATCTATGTCATTGATAAAAAGAACCATGACCTGCTGTATTACAATGAAAACGTAGAACTTTTTTTAACAGGTAAAAACAATGCCTGGGGTAAAAAATGCTACACCGCCCTGCACGACAAACAGACTCCCTGCACCTTCTGCCCTTTATCAATGATCAAAAATATCGAAAAACCACAGGAGCTTACCTTCTCAAACGGCAAAAGCTACGAGATCCGTGCCAAAGAACTTGAATGGAACGGTCTGCCTGCTTACACGCTTTTTATTAACGACATTACCGATAAAATAACCAGTTCGCGCAAAACCGAGCAACTGGAACAGTTTTATCAGACCCTTGTCCAGAATCTTCCTGGCGGCATTGCAGTCATCCGTTTTGATATGGCAAAAAAACAAATGCTCCCCGAATATATTTCCGAGGGTTTCGCCGCCATGACAGGTATGTCCACTGACGAAGCTTACGCGCTTTACAAAAACGATGCCACAGCTGGCGTCCATCCGGACGACCTTGACTATATCATTGGCCGATTGAATCAGCATCTCAAGAAGCACCTTGATACCTGCGAAAGTATCTACCGGCTGCGCAAAAAAGACGGCAGTTATATCTGGATCAAAAACAATTCTTCACTCATTTTAAGCCCAAACGAAATACCGCTTATTTATGCAGTTTACAGTGATATCACAAAAGAAATAGAAGCGCAGAACAAGCTGCGCCAAAAATACAATGACCTTTTACTTCGTCAGCAGAACTATCCGCTTTCTAACGAAATTCTCAGCGGTTACTGCGATATAACCGCCAACAGGATCCTGCGTATTTACGACAAAACAGGTATCGATCCCCTGCAAAAATTTGGTTTCGAGCGCCAGAACTTTTTCAAGGGGCTGGCCACTCTTATCGAAAGCCCGGAAGAACGAGAGCACTTCCTTAATACCT
Source organism: Phascolarctobacterium faecium (assembly GCF_003945365.1). Classification (NCBI taxonomy): domain Bacteria; kingdom Bacillati; phylum Bacillota; class Negativicutes; order Acidaminococcales; family Acidaminococcaceae; genus Phascolarctobacterium; species Phascolarctobacterium faecium. Next base: position 253,659 of record NZ_AP019004.1, read on the forward strand.
TCCTCAATGCCCCGCTGCTGGAAAAATTTGCTCAGGGCATCAACAGTCAGGAACTAGAATGCTTTATCCGTATGCCTCATGATAACAGCGGTCATTACCTTAAATGTGTCATCAATATGATAGAATCACCGGATAACGGCCACACGATCGGCGTACTTTCCGTGCTCGATCTGACACAATTTAAGATCAACGACCAGATATCGATGCATCTGGCGCACGCCCATTATGATTTTATCGCTACCTGTGATTTCAACAGCGATAGCTATCAGCTTTTTTTCACAAACAGCAAAGCGAATCTAATGCCGCCTGAACAGGGAAGCTACAGCGAAAATATCGTCGCCTTCCTGCAGACCTTCACTGTCCCCAAAGATCGGGAATTTTGTATGGAAATGTTTGATCCCGCCAATATGCAGCGGCGGCTGTATCACGAAAATTCCTACTCCTTCCATTATTCACTGAAGGATGAACAAGGACATATCTATACTAAAAATATGATCGTATTCCTGATCGATCAGCGGCTGAATAAAGTCGGTATGGCCCGAGCCGATATCACAGACTACGTACGGGAACAGCGAGCGCTGCTGAATACGCTGGCCTATACCTTTGAGCAGCTCAGTATCATCAATCTGGTGACAAAAGAATTTACAATGTATACCCGCAAATCTGTACTGCAAAATCTGTCACCCTATAAATGCGCGGACTTTAACAGAGCACTGCACAAGCTCAGCCTTCCTTATACTAAACTGGCAGCGGATGAAACTGCGGCAGAAAAATTTTCTTTGCCGGTCATCCTCAGCAGGCTGGCAGAGAAACCGCAGGGTTACGAATTTACGCTGCCGTATCTTGCTAATGACGGCAGCGAAAAGAACAAACAGATCAACGTCCTTTGGGGCGACGAAGGTCATCATACGATTTGTCTTGTCCGATGTGATGTTACTGATATCATCAGCGCCGAAAAAAATTCCCGATCCGTACTGCAAAATGCCTTGGATCTGGCTCAGGAAGCCAACCGCGCCAAAACAGATTTTCTCTCCGCTATGAGCCACGACATCCGCACGCCCATGAACGCGATCATCGGTATGACGGATCTGGCCCTGGACGATCTGGATAACCGTCAGCATCTCAGCGAATATCTCGATATTATCAAAAGCTCTTCGTCACATCTGCTGACGCTGATCAATGACATTCTGGATATGAGCCGCATCGAAAAAGGCAAACTGAAACTGGCGCGTACCTCGTTCAACTTGTCCGTAGAAATAGACAGATTCTGCAGCCGTTACCAGCTGTTGATGGATAAAAACAGCCTTAACTTCCTGCATAACGCAGAACTTCTTCACTGCAATTGTATCGGTGATACCGCACAGCTGCAGCGGATCTGGGATAACCTTGTCAGCAACGCCTGTAAATTCACACCTCCGGGTGGCACTGTTACCTTCAGCGCCTGCGAGCTCCCTTCAGACAATGAGCGGCTCGGCTGGTATAAATTTACGATCAGCGATACCGGTATCGGTATCGACAGCGAAAGCCTGCAGCATCTATTCGATCCTTTTTTCCGCAGCAGCGACGTCATCAGCAAGCATATCGAAGGTTCCGGACTGGGACTTGCCATCGTCAAAAATATCGTCGATTATAAAGGCGGTACGATTTCCGTAACCAGCAGGCAGGGTGAAGGTACGACTTTTACTGTTACACTGCCGCTGCACTTCGATACTGCAGCTGAACATCCTGTAGAAAAACCAACGCACACTTTTGGCAGTGCTGATTTTGATTTTTCAGGGAAATCGCTTCTGCTGGCAGAAGATCATCCGATCAATCAAAAGGTCGCCGAACTGATTTTGGAAAAAACGGGTGCGGCAGTCACGATCGTTGAAAACGGTCTGCAGTGCACAGAGCTTTTCACTGGATCTGCAAAGGGCAGCTTCGATGCTATCCTGATGGATATCCAGATGCCCGTCATGAACGGCTATGAAGCCGCCCAGGCTATCCGCAGCAGTACACATCCACAGTCAGCAACGATCCCTATTATTGCCATGACTGCCAACGCTTTTGCAGAAGATATTAAAAATGCGCTGTCAGCTGGTATGAACGCCCATATTGCCAAACCTATCGACCCGCAGAAGCTCTATGAAACTCTGGCAGCTTATATCAAATAACAAAAAACACTGTTACGTATATACGTAACAGTGTTTTTGCATTTTAACTACCGCTTGGCCCAGCTCCAGACCTCACGTGTCAGCCAGATAAAAAAGACCCCTGAAAAATCCAGGATCACGTCCGTAACCAAGGCACTGCGCCCCGGAGCATGCAGCTGGATATATTCATCGCTAACGGCTACTGCCAAACCTAAAAACAAAATATACCCTGTCGCTGTACGATGACTGACACCGAACGCCGCGTAAACATTGCACAGGATCACGCCCAGGATAGCAAACTCCAAAAAGTGTGCCAGCTTGCGGATATTATAATCCAGGTTCTGCTGCGGTACATCAATGCCGAACCATTTCCCCATACCGGTCAGAATCGAGCCGACCAGTTCACTGGCCCGGTGTGATTCTGCCGCCGGCATAGAAGAATTATAAAAAATAAAAGCTACAAAAACGATCAGTAAAAGCAGCCATACAAATCTTCTCACGGTCTTACTTACCTCGCCTTATAAATTTCTGCTTAACATATCCATGACCATCATATTGCTGACGATGCCAATACCGCCTGGAACAGGCGTAAAAGCGCTGGCTTTAGCGCTGACGGCAGGGTCAACGTCACCTACCAGACCGCCTTCGACAGCATTGATACCAACATCGACAATCACGACGCCTTCTTTGACCATTTCAGGTTTAATGAAAGCCGGTACACCCACAGCGGCAACGATGACATCAGCACCGCGCAGCACATCCGCAATATCCCTGGTCCGGGAATGGCAGACAGTGACCGTAGCATGCTCCTGCAGGAGCAGCAGCGCCACAGGCTTGCCAACTACATTACTGCGCCCGACAACAACGACGTTTTTCCCCTTTAACTCAATACCGTAATGAGACAGAGTCGCCATACAGGCCCGCGGAGTGCACGGTGCCCAGCGGCTGCGCCCTAAAAAGACTTCTCCGACGCTTTTAGGGTTTAAACAATCCACGTCTTTGCTCATAGTGATAGCGGCACCGACAGCATCGCCGTCGATATGCTTCGGCATCGGCATCATCGGCAGGATACCGGTAACATAGCGGTTATGATTAAGTTTTTTGATAGCGGCAATAACTTCTTCCTGTGTTGCTGTTTCCGGCATTGCCAGCACCTTGGCTTCACCGCCAAGACTTTCTACCAGTTTTACCAGACGGTCTTTATAAACATGCGAAGCAGGGTCATCTCCCACCACAATGATCGCCAGAGTAACTTTGATCCCTTTTTCCTTTGCGGCTGTGATCTTGGCTGAAACAGTTTCTCTATATGCATCGGCAACGGGCTTGCCCTTCATCAACAAAGTTTCCATTGCTACAACTCCCCTTAAAACAAGCCGCTGATGACGCCGTCATCACTGACATCGATTTTCTCTGCTGCCGGCACCTTCGGCAGGCCGGGCATCGTCATGATATCACCTGTCAGCACGACTACAAAGCCTGCGCCGGCAGAGATCCTGCAGTTTTTGATCGTCATGGTAAAACCGCTGGGACGACCAAGCAACGTCGGATCATCCGAAAACGAATACTGGGTCTTAGCCATACAGATCGGCAGATTGCCATAACCCAGACTTTCAAAATCCTTCAAAGCAGTTTCTGCTTCTTTAGCATAAACTACATCGCCGGCACCGTAAATCTCACGCGCCACAGTTGCGATTTTTTCCTTTAAGGTCAGCTCGGAAGCATAGATAGGAGCAAAATCAGCCTTGCCGCTTTCTGCCAGCGCAACAACCTCCTTAGCCAGCTCCACGCCCCCGGCGCCGCCTTTGGCAAAAACATCGGACAATGCAACATTGACGCCATGTGCAGCACAATGGGCACGTACAGCTTCCAGCTCTTCCGGTGTATCCTGAGCAAAAATATTGATGGCTACTACCAGAGGCAGACCGAATTTTTTAATATTTTCAATGTGTTTTTCCAGATTGACGATACCTTTTTTCACAGCGTCCACATTCGGCGCAGTCAAGTCCGTCTTCGGCACCCCGCCATGCATCTTCAATGCGCGCACTGTAGCAACCAGCACAACAGCATCCGGCTTCAACCCGGCATAACGGCATTTGATGTCAAAGAATTTTTCAGCGCCCAGATCAGCGCCGAAGCCTGCTTCTGTAATCGTATAATCAGCCAGCTTCATAGCCGTCTTAGTTGCCATCACGCTGTTGCAGCCGTGGGCGATATTGGCAAACGGGCCGCCGTGAATAATCGCCGGCACATTTTCCAGTGTCTGCACAAGATTAGGCTTCACAGCATCCTTCAAAAGGGCAGCCATAGCGCCGTGGGCTTTGATCTGCCCTGCGGTAACCGGTTTGCCGTTATAATCATAAGCAACAATGATCTTGCTTAAGCGTTCTTTTAGATCGTGCAGACTGCTGGCCAGGCACAAAATAGCCATGACCTCAGAAGCAACGGTAATATCAAAACCGTCCTGACGCGGTACGCCATGCGCTTTGCCGCCCAGTCCGACAACAATATTACGCAGCTCGCGGTCATTCATATCAACAACACGTTTCCAAACGATCCGGCGCGGGTCGATATTCAAAGCATTGCCCTGCTGCACATGGTTATCGACCATTGCCGAAAGCAGCATGTGTGCAGATGTGATCGCATGGAAATCACCTGTAAAATGCAGGTTGATATCTTCCATCGGCACCACCTGAGAATAACCGCCGCCGGCTGCGCCGCCCTTAACGCCCATGCAGGGTCCCAGAGAAGGTTCGCGCAAAGCTACGATAACGCTTTTATCAATTTTGGCCAGGCCCTGGGCCAGTCCTACGGTAGTAGTCGACTTGCCTTCGCCTGCCGGCGTAGGCGTAATAGCCGTTACTAAAACCAGCTTGCCTGCCGGTTTATCTTCCATGCGGCGGATCAGATCCATAGATAATTTAGCCTTGTAACGGCCATACATTTCAATGTCTTCTTCACCGATGCCGAGCTTAGCGGCAACCTCAGTGATCGGCAGCATCTTGGCCTGCTGAGCAATTTCAATATCTGATAACATAAATAAACGCCCTCCTCTTCACTTATACCTGTGAACCATCTTGTATATCTTCTGTGCCGACAGATTTTTTCCTGCTGCTCTGACAGCAACCTAATGTATACATTTAAATGTTTTTATTCAAACCAGATTTCCAGCTTCGTACCTTCGGCAACTACTGTTCCCGAAGGCTGCGACTGCTTCCGCGCCCGGCCGCTACCATGCGGCACCAGTACCAGACGTCCCTGCTGGATCAGTTCAGCCGTCTGCCGCATATCCAGCCCGCTGAAATCAGGCAGTTTGATCTTACCGTCTGCCAGTATCTCCATCTGCGGCATCTTAGCCGGAGGCGGCACTGTCGAATTAACAGCGGGATTATTCCGTACATGCTGCTCAAATGACGGCAGTCCTTCACTGCTGCTGGGCTGAATGCCCTTAGCTACAAGGATCTGCTGCAATGTATCGCGGAATACCGGCGCCGAAACCTGCGAACCGTAAAAAGCTCCCTGCGGCGTATCCAGCATGATCAGCATCGCATACTGCGGCTTATCAGCAGGTACAAAGCCCACGAAAGAAGCAATATATTTACCGGCTGCATAACCGCCTGTTTCCGCAAGTTTTTCGGCGGTACCGGTCTTACCGGCAATACGGTAGCCTTTGATCCCTGCTGCTTTACCACCACCGGCGGCGACAACCTGCTCCATCATTCCGCGCATCTGTGCGGCAACTTCCTCACTCATCACCCGGCGCACCACTTTTTTCTGCCCCTGGCGCAGAACGCGTCCATCCGGCATCACGATCTTATCGATGATATACGGCTGCAAAAGCTCGCCACCGTTAGCAATAGCGCAGATCGCACGCAGCATCTGCAGCGGCGTTACGGCAATGCCCTGACCGATAGACATGGTTGCAATATCCGGCTGATACATATGATCCGGATTATAAAGGATACCCTCTTCTTCACCCGGCAGCTCTATACCGGTCACACTGCCGAAACCGAACTTCTTGCTGTAATCGATCATCCGCTGTGCGCCCAGCTGCATCCCCAGCTGTACCATACCCGTATTGATAGAAAATTTTATAACATCCTGAAACGGTACCAGTCCCATGCCTTCCCCGTCCCAATTGCGTATCGTACGGTCGGCGATCTGAATACTGCCCGTATCATTGATCATCGTGGTCGGCGTAATAATTTTTTCCGTCAGTCCCATCACGCCCACAATCGGCTTGAAAACCGAGCCCGGTTCGTAAATAGTCGAAACCGCGCGATTAGTCCAGCTGGTAGCCGGATATTTATAAAAAGTATTAGGGTCAAAACTGGGCCGATTGGCCATGCCCAGAATCGCGCCCGTATTCGGGTCCATCAAGATGACCGCCGCACTGGCGGCTTTCGTATCCTTCATCGCCTTATCCAGCGCATCCTCCAGCACAAACTGGATCTTGCTGTCCAGTGTCAGATAGACTGAAGCCATCTTCTGCGGTCTGGCTTTATTGAAACCGCTGTCACCCATGGGGCGCCCCAGCGCATCGACGACCTCCTGCTGCTGTGTTTCCGCACCCTTGACTACCGAGTCCAAAGCCAGCTCGATACCGCTGAGACCGTTATCATCCGTACCGACAAAACCCAGCACCTGAGCCGCCATTGATTTTTTTGTATAATAGCGTTTACTTTCTTCTAAAAAATGCAGCCCCGGCAGCTTATTCTCACGAATGATCCGTTCTACTTCTGCCGCTTCCTTAGGCTCCATCGTTCGTTTGAGCCAGATGAAGCGGGCTTCTGTTGTAAAATCAGCATATAATTCGTCTGCTTTCATCTGCAGCACTCCGGCCAGCAAATCAGCGGCCAGCCGCTTGACGTCACGTTCCGGCTTCTCGCCCTTTTTCGTCGGGTTATCCTGCATCTCGACCGGGTCGACATACAGAGATTTAGACATAATGCTGACTGCCAGCTCCTCGCCGTTGCAGTCCAAAATGGCTCCGCGCGGCGAATATTTAGTTACCTTGCCGGTAACCTGATTGGCAGCACGTCTGGCCAGCTCTTCGTTTTGAATGACCTGCAGCCAGATCAGCCGCAGAAACACCGTTCCAAAACCAAAAAAGATCAGCAGGCCGATAATGGCAAAACGTTTTTTACCGTTTTGCAGCGAAAACTTCTTCATCAGCGCTGCCACCTCCCCTCAGCGGGTGAAACGACATGCATCTGCGTCCTGCGTGTATCGGGCGACAGCCGCTCCAGCTTTTCACGTTTACACTCGTCGCGATAAACTGAAAGCACCAGTCCGATCGAAGCCAGAGTTATCAGCATCGAAGTACCGCCATAACTGATAAAGGACAAAGGCACGCCGATTACAGGCAGCAGCCCGCACACCATTGCCATATTGGCAACCGCCTGTCCCACGATAAGCAGGCTGACGCCGGAAACAAGAATAAAGCCCCGTTCATCTTTAGTATTCATAGCAATACGGAAAAATGCCGCAGCCAGTAACACAAACACCGAAATCAGGATCGCCGCACCCAGCAGTCCCCATTCCTGACAAAAGATAGCAAATGCAAAATCTGTATGCGCCTCAGGCAGATAAAAGAACTTGCCGCTGCCCTGTCCCCACGGCAAACCTGTCAGACCGCCGCTGCCGATCGACATCAGCGACTGTACCATCTGATAGCCCGTATTAGCCTCATCGCTCCACGGGTCCAGCCATACTTTAACACGCTGTAGCCGATAAGGGGCCATGATCGCCCCTGCCACCGCCACTGCGCCTAAAATCCCCAGCAGGCCTACTACCTCACGCAGACGCAGACCTGCCAAAATATACAGACCCACCATCAGCGCTACGATAATAGCCGCCGTACCCATATCCGGCTGTTTCAAAACCAGAATGCCGTAGATCACCGTCCCCACAAAAGGCCAGACGGTATCCTTATTCAGCAGACTGATCGACTGACGCTTACGCAGCATTTCACCAAGCAGAGCTGCCCCCAGAAGGATCACGGCAATCTTCGCCAGCTCTGAAGGCTGAATAGAAATTCCGCCCACATACAACCAGCGCTGAGCACCCTTATTAGTCGTACCGATCAGATCTACTAAAAGCAGCAGGCTGCCGACACCAAAATAGATGGCTTTCAGCCAAAAATCGTTGAGCCACGTTTTATACGAAGGCGCACGAAATCCCAGCCACAGCATCAGCATCAGTCCGGCTGCGCCAAAAATCAAGTACCGCTTCAGATAATAATAACCATCCTCAAACATATCCCGCGCTTCGACAAAGCTGGCGCTGAACACATTGATGCAGCCCACGAGCATCAGCAGTAAAGTCAGGCTGATGATCGCATCCTTGGGATTATCCCAGATCAAAAATCGTTTCTTCATAACAGCCTCTCTTAAAATACCACTTCACAAAAATTTATCGGTGTTCCCAAAGAGCTGAATTTACGCTCATATTCCGTCTGCACTTCATTATCATAATCTGAGTTATGCAGATCATAGCTCAACGCAATGATCTCCAGGCCAAATTCCTTAAATTCCTCAACTGAAAAATCGAACAGCGCTCTGTTATCCGTTTTAAAACGCAGGTGTCCGCCTTTTCCTAAAAGTCTTTGATATTTCGCCAAGAAATTACGATGCGTCAGCCGGCGTTTGGCGTGACGCGCTTTCGGCCACGGATCGCTGAAATTCAAATATAATTCTTTGATCTCGCCCGGCTCGAACCAGTCCTCCATATGCTCTGCATTAGCGCAGATGACCTTGATATTATCCATCTTATTTTCTTTGGCAGTTTTACCGGGATAATAAGCAATATCGTGTTGCGTTTCCACACCAATAAAAGCCTTTTCCGGATGCAGCTCCGCCATCCCGATAATAAAGCGGCCTTTGCCGCAGCCAATCTCCAGACATAAACGCTTACCGGGAAACAGTTCCTGCCAGCGTCCTTTATAATTTTCCAAATCATGCATCAAAACATATTCACCTTTTAAATCCTGCATTGCTTCTTCGATCCATGGTTTTTTTCTTAGTCTCATACTGACCCGCCTTTGTAAAATCTAAATACAAATACAATTTATATTATATAACATAATAGAGTTCTAATCATCATTTTTATAAAAAATTACCATTGTATTGTAACCAGAAAAACCTTTCACACCTGCTGCCAATACCCTGTACAAATAAAAAAAGCCTGCCGCGGCAGCAGCAGACTTTTCCTATTTCAACAATAAATTCATTTTACGCTGGCTATTTTTTCCCTGATCGCATCTAACTTTTCACGACTGACATCCAATTCATAAGCCACATAACTCCAGTCATGCGTCGGCGGACGATGAGCAGCCAAAATGCTCTCTGCCGTGCTGCCAGAAGCTTGTGCCAGAAGTGCGGCATGCAGCACATCATTCAGCGCGTAATTCTGACGCAGGTAAGGAAGGATGTCCCTTTCTTTCAAATCAAGTGCAGCCGCAAAATAACGGGCATCATTTCTGTCACGTGCCGCTTTAATATCGTTGGGCGTGATACCCGTTAAATATTCTACCCTCGGCCAGCTGTTGTTCTCTTTCAGACGCAGGATCTCATTGATATTTTTCCCGGAAGCCAGTGACAGCAGAGCAGCGTGGCGCAGCTCTTTAAAACCCCAGCCCCGGTCAAACTCCGTCTGCAGAACAGACGCATCAATATCAAAACGTTTACTGATCTTCTGCAGTTCTGCAGTTTCACGTACCTGCGGCGGAACCAGTACTTGTCCCGGAGCTGGCCGTACCGGTTTGGCTTCGGCCGTTTGAGCCGCAACAGAAAATGTTATGGCTGTGAAAACAGCCATAATAACGGCCGCTAATTTGTTCTTGAACATGTCAACACCTGCTTTCATACTTTAAGTTGACTTTATTATAATCGTTCAAATTTTACTTGGCAATAAAACTGTACTTTATAAACTTTCTTTTTTTATACTTAACCAGATTATTTTAAAAGTGCAATAGGACAGACCTTCTCTGCACCCTTTATAACTATTTTAAACCCTGCTTTTACCCAAGATTTACAATTTAATTTTCTAAGACATATTGACAAATTTGTGAAATGTGATATAAATATAAATTGTAGTTAGTCTATGCTAACTTAAGTATTATATTAGCTTTATCTAACTAACGAATGATGAGGGAGTGAAACCATGCAGAAATTTTCTAAAAAGAGCAGTCTGGCACTGACTCTTTGTATTTTAAGCGCTATAAGCAGCAGCGGTTATGCTGCAGAAAAAGACAGCCTGCACCAGTATAATCTGGATGAATATGTCGTAACAGCGACCAGAACGGCACTGACACAGAAAGAAGTTCCGCAGAGCGTCGAAGTGATTACTAAAGCCGATATCCAGAATGTCGGCGCTATCAGCGTCAGAGATGTTCTGAAAACAGCAACCAATCTGCACATTGACGACGGCGGCGGCGGTCATGGAGATCAGTTCACCATCCGCGGCAGTGTTACCAACGATATTCTTATCCTAGTCAACGGCCGGCGCATCGCCGGTGAAAACATCTATCCCAACGGCTCGAGCAATACCCGTATCCTTGACCGTCTGAATCTGAGCAACGTCGAACGTATTGAAATCGTACGCGGCCCGGGCGGCGCTTTATACGGCAGCGATGCTCAAGGAGGCGTTATCAACATCATTACCAAAAAATCCGAAAAACCCGAATTTATCATCGGTATGACATCAGGCAGCAGGGAAATGAGCAATTACTATCATTGGGATACAGGACGCGACAACAAATTCAGCGCCGTACTTGATGCCAATTTCAGCAAACTGCGTAATTTCGAAGGTAAAGCTGCAGGCTTCACCTATGGTCCCAAACAAAGCTATACTTTAGATATGGATTACGATATGGACACTAAAAACAGGCTGAACCTGGTACTTGATTATGATAAAGAAAACCTTCAGTATCAGGGTACCAGCAGTATTTCCAAAAGAATCCAAAATAGAAAAACAGCCGCATTGACTTATGAAGGTGAAAACACTAACAGTAAATACAGTCTTACATCCACATACAGTCAGTTTGAAAATGAAACAAGCGATAAAAAATATAAATTTTGGAATGTCGAAGCCCGCGACAGCATTCAGACTGCTGCTAATAATAAAGTTACCTTTGGTACAGAATTCCGTGTTACAGAAGGCAGCGCTTATGTCGCTTCCGGTTCTGACCGAGCCGAACAATACGCGCTCTATGTTCAGGATGAATATCGTGCCGGCAGTAAACTGCTGCTGATCCCTTCCATACGTTACGATCACCACGACAGCTTCGGCAGTCATACTTCGCCAAATCTGGGCGCTACCTACTTTATTGATGATAACTCCCGTTTCAAAGCCAATTACGGCAGCGCCTACCGTTCTCCCTCCGTAGATGAGCTGTACGGTGATTTCAGTCACGGCGGTATGTTTACCGTTTACGGAAATCCCGATCTGAAGCCGGAAAAAACCAGAGGCTATGAGTTTTCCTACGAACATGAATTTAATGACGACACCTCTACCAAAGTTACTTATTTCAAAAATAAAAAGAAAGACGCTATCAGTATGGTAGAACTGCCTGGCGGCGGCATGTTCAAAGATCGTCGCTTCGTCAATATCGACCGCACCTCTTCCGAGGGGATAGAATTTGAAGTAAAGCATAATTTAGGCAACGGCTTCATGCTCAGCGGCAATTATAACTGGCTGGATGCCAAAGATGAATCGACTGGCGAACGGTTATCCTACAGCGCCCGTAATACTTATGTCGCTAAACTGCAATGGACGGAACCTGTCCATAAAGAATGGAGTGTCACGGCCTGGAATAAATGGTACACTGATTACCATGACGGCAGTACCGACAGCAACAGCGGCAACACCTTCAATTTTGTAGTCAATAAACGCTGGGGTGATAAATACCGTGTCTTTGCCGGCATCGATAATGTTTTCAACAAGGAAATTTCTGAACTGAGCTATTACGGACGTCTGTGGCGTGTAGGCGCAGAAATGAAATTCTAAACTTGCTTTCAATAAATAAAAAACAGAGTGCAAATGCACTCTGTTTTTTATTTATTTTTCGAATTTTTATTAATCCTCTTTGCCGACTTTAGGTCCCAATCCATATTTTTTCAAATAACGGTACAGGGTAACACGGCTGACATCAAGCATTCCTGCCAGTTTACTGATATTACCGCCGGCAGATTTCCAGGCCGCAATAAAAGCGTCTTTATCATATTTCCAGGATTTTTCAAGCGTCCGATCACCAGGCAGCTTGATATTATCGGATTCGATGATTGCTCCGGGAGTATGGAAGAATGCCTGCTCGATAACTCCCTGCAGCTGTTTGATATTACCGGGCCAGCTGCAGCTTGTCAAAAGATTCAGCGCTTCCGGCGACAAACGTTTCGGCGGCAGATTATGCTGCGCCGACATTTCAGCCAGAATATGGGAAGCGATGACCTCAATATCTTTCACGCGCTCGCGCAAAGGCGGAACACGCATTGTCGTATCCAATACCAGCTCATATAAGGCTTTTGAGAAAAGTCCCTTATCAGACAAGCGTTTTAAATTAGAATCGCAGGCGGCGATCACACGCACGTTTAACTTCTTGCGAATACCGGTTTCACGGTTTACCAAACCATTTTTCAGGGCATCAGCCAGCTTATCGCCCATTTCCACAGGCAGCTTTTCGACTTCGTCCAGGAAGAGCGTACCACCCAGTGCCAGCTCCAGTTTACCGGCCATTGGCTGACGGTCACCGTCTACACTGCCGAAAAATTCTTCTTCCAACGCCTCGATCGGCGCATTCGAACACTTCACAACGATCAACGGCGCAGCCGCACGCGGACTGGCCTGGTGGATACCATGGGCCAAACGCTGCTTGCCGGTCCCCGGCTCGCCCTGAAGCAGGATATTATTATCGCTGCGGGCAATACGCGAAGCTTTATGCTGCAAAGCCAAAAATTCACTGGTCTCGCCCACCATGCTGTACAGACTGTAGCGGGAGCTGTAGCCGGTAGCATGGGCAATCGTAGTTTTCAGATCTTCGATCGACATCGACATCACCAAAGCGCTTTCGACCTCACTGCCAACTTTGATCGGCATGACTGTAGTAATATCTTCATAGGTACGGTCCTGCGTGATCCAGGTGATCTCACGACGATGCGTTGGTACACCCTGCAGGGCTTTTTTGATGGGAATATGCTCATAATTCAAAAATACGTCTTCCAGGTTCTTTTTGCCATCCAGACGCTTTTGCGCATTGTTATTACAGTATTTCAGCTGCTCGTCCTGACCGATCCAGTACACGGCCACCGGCAGTTCATTCATCATCAGCTGATAAATGCTCCAGTATTCCAGCATGGAAAGATGCTGCTCGATAGAATATTTCATTGTCAAAAGCAGCGACAGCAGCAGGTCATAAGGCAGATCGTTCTGATCCAGCGAAAAGAAGGAAATAATGTAGCGGATCTTACCGTTGACACAGATCGGCGCACTGCAGGCATCGCCGGAATGACTGTCTTTGATCCACATTTCCGGGCCAAACATTAAAAACGGTACATTATGCTCACGCGCAATACTGATGCTCGAGGTGCCTACATCCTCTTCCAGTACGCGCATCCCCTGGATATCTTCGATCACTCTCTGAAAAAAGGGCAGTGCATAATTTTTGATCACATAACCGTCTTCATCAATCAGCAGCATGCTCAGATTATGAATATTGAAATGCTGTTTGCTTTGTTCATACAAACCGTCGACATACTTTACGATAAACTCATGGGTCTTCTGATGTTCAACGATCTCCTCACGGCTCAGTTTATTGAGCTTAGGCATCGTTTCATGGGGCAGTTTCATCGCCCGGCAGCGCTGCCAGGACTCAGCCACCCAGGGATGGACGTTCGGATCGATGACACCGTCTTCCATAAACTTACGATAATAGGAAGCCAGTTTTTCCTTGTTACGTTTTTCACGGATCATTATTCAGACCCCTCCTCGATTTCATCAAATATCATAAAAGCACCTGTTGAATATTACACTTCACCGTTATCGACAAGAATACGGCGCGCCCCGTAATAATGGGATTTCCAATAAGTATTGTCCAGTGAATCGAGTACTACGCCGCGAGACGTCGATGCATTCCAGAACATGCCTTTTCCGGCATAAATTCCAACATGAGATGCGCCCGGCTCATAAGTCGAGAAAAAGACCAGATCGCCTTCCTTCAGCTGGTTTTTAAGGACAAAAACACCCTCTAAGACCTGCACATCCGCAGTACGCGGCAGCTGCGCCCTGTGCTTGCCAAAAACATACTGCACATAGGCCGAGCAGTCAAAGCCTTTAGGCGTTGTCCCTCCAAATTTATAAGGAGTACCTTTATATTTAGAAGCCGTTTTCACGACATCCCTGCCCTTGACATTGGTAATTCCTTCCTTTTTAAAGGCTTCCCATGTGACCTTTTTATAGGTTTTATCGTCCAGGCGTCCATTCGCTTTCAGTTTATGCTTTTTCTGAAAGTTTTTCAAACTGTCGGCAGTTGCTTTACTGAACTTACCGTCGGTACGGTCAGTAGCATATCCCAAAGTTTTCAGCTTCTGCTGAGTGACCATGATTTTCCAGTCCTTGTCACCCTCTTTAAAGGTTTTGGCAAAAGCTGCGGCAGGCAGCAGACAGATTATCAGCACAAAGGTCAGCAATGCGGTCATTTTCCTCATTACCATCGATCCCCTTCCTTGCACACTCAATATCTCGTATTGTTATAAACGTCCCAGTCCTTGATCTTACCCAATTCGGAAGCGCTCCAGGCAATCTCGCCCAGCAGCCTCTCCTTGTCTTTCGGCAGGGTCCCTGCCAGCTGAACATAATTAGAAACATGGTTACTGCGGAAAATGCACGGATGATCTTCCGGCAGTTCGACAGCAGCTAAAATACTATACAATTCTTCCATTAAACCCTGTGGTGGCAGCGGTTCAAATTCTCCGCGTTCAAACTGATCCAGCAGCTCGCTGCCGCGGTACAGCATCAAACACAACGCGCTCAGCATCGTCGGCTTGATAGCATTGATCGCTTTGGCAGTTTCCGCCGCATGGCGCTTGCTGCCTGGTTTGCCCGCCAGGCCCAGAATAATCATCATCGACAGCTTCATGCCTGCCGCAATAACCTTCCGGCCTGCTTCAACAGCCTCTTCGCCGCTGACGCCTTTCTTCACGGCCTGCAAGGTAATGTCATCACCTGTCTCCATGCCGTAATAAAGCAGCTTCAAACCTGCTTCGCGCAGCTCGACCAGCTCTTCATGCGATTTACGCAGGATATCCTTTGGAGCGGAATAAGCCGCTACCCTCTGGAGCTTCGGAAAAGTTTTATATAACGCGTCTAAAATTTTTAAAAGACGCGGCGTCGACAGTACCAAAGCGTCACCGTCGGCTAAAAACACTCTGCGAACCGAATTTCTGCCGTGAACGGCAGCAGCCTCGATCTGTCTGGCGACCTCGTCCTCAGTCAGTACCTGAAACGGCACGCCTCTGTACATATTACAGTAAGTACATTTGTTATGGGCGCAGCCGCGGGTCACACGCAGGATAAAACTGCGGGCTTCACTGGGCGGACGGAAGACAGGAGTGTCATAAGAGTCAAAAAACATGTATACCTCCCGGTATCCTAAATTGTACCGGCAGTATCAAAAATACTCAACTTGATGACTGCCAGGATTACAGTAAAGCGATTTTAAGCTCGTAATAAGCAACTTATAATACACTTTACGATACCTATTATAACTTATTTTACAGTATTCCGCAGTAGTTTTTCGTGAATTTTTTGAGAAAATATGGCTAAAGTGTAAAATAAATCTGCTTTTTTTGTTAAATTTATAGCAAATATTCAGTGTCTTATCAGGAAAAATGCACTTTTTTCAGGTACTTCACATTTTTTGTAGACAATCGTTTTTCTCTGCATTGTATTTACAACAAATATAGTTGACTTGCATTTTATTACATTCTTTACTATTTTTCTGATACCTGGCAATATTACTTGAAAATGTTGCTGAAACAATTGCTATTTCTGCAGTTACGCCTTATAATATATGTTAAATCTTTATTAGTATACACTATTTGTTTTTAACGAGGTGACAACATGTTTTCCCGTCTACATACCTTTATAGGCGGCACTCATATCGATGCTGCTAAAAATTTAACTGCGGAACTGCCGATCGAGGCTATCCCCGCACCCGAGAAAGTCGTGCTGCCGCTCTCGATGCATATCGGAGCTCCTGCCAAACCATTGGTACAGCCTGGCGAAAAGGTATATCTTGGACAAAAGATCGCCGAAGCCCAGGGAGCAGTCAGCAGCAATATCCATGCCAGTGTCAGCGGCATGGTCGTTGGCAGCGAAAGACGCTTTCTTCCCAACGGCACCGTCGCGGCCTGTATGGTCATCAAAAATGACGGCCAGGACACGCTCGACCCCACGATCACACCGCGTGAAAGCGGCCTGGTACTTCCGCCTGATGAGATCAGACAGCTTCTGGCAGAAAAAGGGATCGTCGGTATGGGCGGCGCAACCTTCCCGACACATGTCAAATACGCGCCGCAGAGCAGCGGCCGCATCATTGACACAGTTATCCTAAACGGTATCGAATGTGAACCCTTTATTACCGCTGACTACCGTATTCTTATCGAACATGCCGATGAAGTAATTCGCGGCCTGAAATATTTCCTGAAAGCATCTTTAGCCAACAAAGGCATCATTGCCATCGAAGATAATAAACCACGGGCTATCGAGCTTTTTAATCAGCTTACTGCTGACGATCCTAATATCAGCGTCGTTGTCTGTCCCGAAAAATATCCTCAGGGCAGCGAACGCCATCTGATCTATGCCGTTACCGGCCGCGTTGTCCCTGAGAGAGCCCTTCCCTCGGCTGTTGGCGTAATCGTCGATAATGTAGCCACTGCAATGCAGGCGGCTCTGGCAGTTAAAGACGACCTGCCCTGTTATGAGCGTATCGTCACTGTCAGCGGCAACGCCGTTCACAAACCGGGTAATTATCGTGTCCGCATCGGGACACTTTACAGCCACCTTGTCGAGCAGGGTGCCCAGGGCCTGAAAAACGATCCGGCCCGCATCATTTCCGGCGGTCCGATGATGGGCTTTTCCCTGCATTCGCTTGATTTTCCTGTTCTCAAGGGCACTGGCGGGCTGCTGCTTTTTGATCACCAGTCTGAACTGGCCAAGCTGCCGCCTGAAAATCCCTGTGTTCGCTGCGGAAAATGTGTCGATACCTGTCCGATGTTTTTAGAACCGACCCAGCTTTTCAAAGCAGTCAAACGTCGTGATTGGCCGGCAGCTTTGGCCGGCCACGTTGGTACCTGTATCGAATGCGGCTCCTGCGCCTATAACTGCCCGGCCCATATCCCCCTTGTCCAGTATATCCGCATGGGCAAACAGTTTATCCTTACTGACGGCTTCGGCGGTCATAACCCTTACTATAAAAAATAAGTATCTTGTGCACGTATAGAAAGGAAGACTCTTATGGAACCGGTCAAAGCTCCTGCGCCTTTAGTCATTATATCGTCATCGCCATATATCCATTGCGGCAGTACTATCAGCGCCGCTATGCGCGATGTTTTACTATCACTTCTGCCAGCTCTGGCCGCCGCTGTTTACTTTTTCGGCTGGCCGGCGCTCAGCGTTATCCTTACCTGCTGCCTCTCGGCTGTCATCTGTGAAGCGTTATGTCAAAAGCTCATGCAGAGGCCGATTACCGTCGGTGACGGCAGTGCCCTTTTAACCGGCCTGCTGCTGGCATTTTGCCTGCCGCCCGAATTATCACTGGGTCTGGCTGCCTTCGGCAGCTTCTGTGCTGTCGTTATCGGTAAGCAGGTCTTTGGCGGCTTGGGCAGCAATATCTTTAACCCTGCCCACTTAGGCCGCGCCATCCTGCTCGCTTCCTTCCCGGCACAGATGACGACCTGGACCATGCCCTGGAACACTGCCGCCGCAGAAGCAGTTACTAAAGCCACACCTTATACCGACGCTGTCAGCAGCGCTACACCGCTGGCAGCTCTGCGCCTGGCCGAAAGCGCCTGGCATCGCGGGCTTAATGTCGACCTGCCCTCACTGAACGCACTGTTTTGGGGTAATGTCGGCGGTTCCTTAGGCGAAACATGTGTCCCGGCGCTGCTTTTAGGCGGAATTTATCTGCTCTGGCGAGGACACATCGACTGGCGTATCCCTGCTGGCTATATCGGCACGGTTGTCGTTATTACTGCTATTTACGGCTGGCTGCGCGAATATCCGGCCTGGTTTGCCATTTATCATCTGCTTTCCGGCGGGCTGATCATCGGCGCCTTTTTTATGGCTACTGACTGGGTCACCAGCCCGATCACCAAAAAAGGCCGGCTGATCTACGCACTCGGTCTTGGCATCCTTACAGCATTGATCCGCCTGCGCGGCGGTTATGTAGAAGGCGTCTGCTATTCGATCCTGATCATGAATATGGTCACTCCTTTGATTGACCGTTATGTAACTAACGTCCCCTTCGGAGGAGGTGCCCGCCATGAGTAAAGATATTCTGCGGCTGGCGGCTATCCTGCTCGTTATCTGCGGTATTGCCGCAGCCTGCGTCGGTACTGCCCACGACCAGACAGCACCTTTGATCGAAGCCCGCAAAGCAGACGCTGTCCGCGAAGGTTATAAGCAAGTACTGCCAGACGCCGGTCAGCTCACTGATGAACCGGCAGCAGGAAAGCATATCGTCGCTGTCAAACGTTCTGAAACAGACGGCCAGACCAACGGCTATATCTACACAGTCAATCCGGACGGATACAGCGGTAAAGTAGTTATCATGCTGGGTATCGAATATCCCAGCGCCCGTATCAGCGGTGTAAAAATCCTGCAGCAAAATGAAACTCCCGGTCTGGGAGCAAAATGTACAGAACCGGCTTTTATAGACCAATTTTTGGGTAAGGATCTCAGCCATGATCTGACTGTCAGCAAAAATGCTTCCCAACCGCAGGAGATCCAGGCTATTACTGCTTCAACCATCACCTCCAAAGCAGTTGTCAAAGGCATCAATTCTGCCCGCAGACATTATCAGGAACATTTCGGCGTGAGCAAAGCCGCCGCAGGGAAAGGAGTGTAACCATGCTGCCAGAATTTACAAAAGGTATTATCAGGGAAAATCCGCTTTTTGTTCAGCTTTTAGGCGTCTGCCCGGCCCTGGCGACCACTTCTTCTTTAACTAATGCTCTTGGCATGGGCGCGGCTTTTACTGCGGTTCTGATCGGTTCTAACCTGATTATTTCCGCACTGAAAAAATTTATCCCCGCCAACATCAGGATACCAGCCTATATCGTCGTCATCGCCTCCCTGGTTACCGTGACCGAAATGCTGATGAATGCTTATGTGCCGGCGATCTATGAATCTTTAGGTATTTTTATTCCGCTGATCGTCGTTAACTGTATCATTCTAGGACGGGCCGAAGCTTTCGCTTCTAAAAACGGCCTGTGGCTTTCCTTTCAGGACGCTGTCGGTATGGGTATCGGCTTTACGCTTGCTCTCAGCGCTATCGGCGCCTGCCGTGAATTTTTCGGAGCCGGTACCCTGCTCGGCCATGCCGTAGCACTGCCTGGAACGCAGCCCGTACTGCTGCTGATCCTGCCTGCCGGCGCCTTTCTGACCATGGGGCTGCTGTTTGGGGCACTCAACTATATCAAAGCCAGGCGGGAGGTAAACCATGGACAGTAATTTCGCCATTATCTTTTCTGCAGTTTTTATTTCCAATATCGTTTTATCACAATTCCTGGGCATCTGTTCCTTTCTGGGTGTTTCCAAAAGCCTGCGTAACGCGCTGGGGATGAGCGCTGCCGTTGCCTTCGTTATGGTACTGGCTTCACTGATCTCCTGGCTGGTTTATTATCTGTTCCTGGCTCCCTATGACCTGACCTATTTAAAGACCATCGTCTTTATTCTGGCGATCGCGTCTTTAGTGCAGCTGGTAGAAATGTTCATCAAGAAAATGCTGCCGGCACTGCATAAAAGCATGGGCGTATTTCTGCCGCTCATAACTACTAACTGTGCTATTTTAGGCGTTGCCCTTATCAATATCCAAAAAAACTATACACTCTGGCAAAGTCTGCTTAACGCTGTCAGCACCGCTGTAGGTTATACTCTGGCTTTGGTACTGTTTTCCTGCATCCGCGAACGGCTGGAAGACAGCGACGCTCCGGAATGTATGAAAAACCTGCCCCTTGCCCTGATCACGGCCAGCTGTATGTCGATCGCTATCATGGGCTTTGCCGGCATACACTAAAAGGAGAACACCATGTGGAAATCTGTTGCTTTAGTAGCAGGCCTGGGCGGCATGTTCGGCGCTATTCTCGCTGTGGCAGGCCGCAAGCTGGCCGTACATACCGATCCCCGTATCGAAGAGATCACCAATCTGCTGCCAGGCGCCAACTGCGGCTCCTGCGGTTATCCCGGCTGCGGCGGACTGGCTGAAGCCATCGTTGCCGGACGCGACGGTGTTTCACCCTGTTTGGCCTGCTCGCCTGATTCTAAAAAGAAAATAGCGCGCATCATGGGCTTTACCGGCGATATACCTTTATCGCCCGACCTGCGTAAGGTCGCCCGCGTCGCCTGCAACGGCTGCAAAGAAAATGCGCCCAAGCTGTACAATTATACCGGCATCAAAGACTGCCACCTGGTAGCCAAATACTACGGCGGACCGGGCAAGTGTAACTTTGGCTGTCTTGGTTTTGGTTCCTGCGTAAAAATGTGTCCCTTTCATGCCATTTCCATGAGCGAAAACGGTCTGCCTGTTATCGACTATGGTAAATGCAGCGGCTGCGGTATCTGCGCGCGGCAATGCCCGCAGATGGTATTGTATATTACCAGCGCCAGCACTAAGATCCATCTAAAATGCAATAACCGCGACAAAGGGAAAGCCGCTATGGTAGACTGCAGCGTTTCCTGCATCAGCTGCGGCATGTGCGCAAAAGTCTGCCCCGTGCAGGCCATTACCATGCGCGAAGATGCCAACGGCAGTCTGCCGGTTATCGACCACAGTAAATGTATAGAATGCGGCCTTTGTGTTCAGAAATGTCCGCGTCATTGCCTGCATAAATTAGATCCCATTACTACCGAACACGAGCACGGCACCGTTGCTACGAATAAAAAAAGCAACTGCACATCCTGCCCGCTCGGAGAAAGCTGCGGCCAGAAACAATGAAAAGTTACTGCAAAAAATATCTGCTCTTTCTGATACTGCTTTTAACATTCAGCATCAGCGGCTGCGGCGAAGAAGAACAGATCAAAGTCACCGACACCCGCTTTTCTATGGATACCTTCGTCAAAATAGACGCCTACAGCGATAAACCCGGAGAAGCCCGCTTGGCTATAGACGACGCGATGCAGACCTTCCAAAAAACAGCCCAGGTCACGGACCGTTTTAACGACGGCGGCCCCGGTTCCTTATACGAAGCCAACAGCAAAGCTGCAGCGGCCCCGGTTACGCTGGCTCCACAGCTTGCCGGACTGCTGAACTATCTGGACCATCAACCGGATGCGCAGCTCGATATTGCCATCGCTCCTGTCGTTGACCTCTGGCAGCTGGCCCGCAGCCAGAACAGACTGCCCGCTCCGGAAAAACTACAGGAATCCTTACGCCATACAGGTAAAGACAAATATCATTTTGACGCTGCCGCACAAACACTAAGCTACAATGATCCTGACGTCAAACTTGACCTGGGTTCTGTCGCTAAAGGTTATGCCGTTGACGCGGCGGCGGCAACGCTGAAAAAACATTCTGGTATTACCTGCGCCCTGATCAACGCCGGCGGTAATATTAAAGCAATTGGTAATAAACCCGGAAACATGCCCTGGCGCGTTGCCATCCAGCACCCCCGTGATCCTGAAGCCTTTTTAGGTACGGTGATGCTCCATGACGGCCAGTCCGCCGCAACTTCCGGAGATTATCAGCGGTACTACGAACTGAACGGCATTCGCTACCATCATATTTTAGATCCGCAAACAGGGCAGCCGTCCCGTCTGCATCAATCTGTAACAGTGATCGCGCCATCGGCGCTGGACGCTGATTATCATTCTACACTGTTCTTTTTACTGCCAACAACGGAAATCAAAAACAGGCTTACTGCTGCCAAAGATTTGGCCGTAGTCATTGTCGAAAATGACGGCAGTATTTTCGTCTCCGAAAATCTGCAGCAAACCTGGCAGCCTGCCAAAGGAATATGATTATGCGCCGTAATGATTATCTGCTTTGTTTAGTCATCATAACAGCAGCACTGTGCGGGTTCTGGTATTCAGGCAGCACTGCTGCGGACAGCAATGCCGTTGTACGCATCACCCGGCACCACGAGCTTATCCTGCAGCAAACACTGCGTGATTTTCCCGATCAGTATCTTTTGCCAACTGAACACGGCAGCCTGACGATCACCAAAGCAAACAGCAGCCTTCGCGTCAGCGAGGCCCCCTGCCCTGATAAGCTCTGCGAAAAGCAGGGCCCAATTACCGGCAGCGGTTCTATCGTCTGCATTCCCGAAGGCGTTATTATTGAAATAATAACTTCCAAAGAAGGAGACTCTCCTGATGCGCTCCTCCACTGATACGACAACTAAAACCATGCTTGTCCTGGCACTGCTGGCAGCGCTGGCAGTTTTGCTGCGTCTGGGAGAAAACCTGCTGCCCCTGCCTGTCCAATTGGGCGTAATTCGTCCGGGGCTGGCCAATACTATTACTATTTTATGTTTATATTTGTTCGGTCTGCGCCTGACCGGGCTTTTTTTAACTGTCCGCGTTCTTCTGGTCGGACTTTTGAGCACAGGCCTTTTTACACCTGGTTTTCTTATCGGCCTTGGAGGAACGCTTTTAAGCCTGCTGCTGATGGAAGCAGGACGGCGCAGTCAGCTTTTTTCACCCTATGGTATCGGCATCCTGGGGGCTGCCGCACATAATACAGGTCAGATCCTGACTGCTTCCCTGATAATGCAAAGTTTCTCTTTATTCTCCCTGCTGCCGTTACTGCTCCTTTTATCATTGCCTTTCGGATTACTGACCGGTGCTGTTGCCGCAAAAACATTACCGTTCCTGAAACAATATCTGCATTGAATTCACCGATCCTTCACTTTTACTAAGTTTCAGCTTATGATATAGTAAAAGATGATATCAGATAACGAAGGAAGTTTTTACATGAAAAAATTACTGCTTTTATTCTGCAGCCTGCTGCTTGTGGCCGGCTGCGGTAAATCGGCTGCTACCCTGCCCACTGTTATCGGCAGCGGCAATGTCGATATCCCAGCTTATAAAATAACAGCGCCTGCTGCCGGAAAAATCTTAGGACTGATCCTTGAATCTGGCGAACGTATCGGTAAAGGGCAACCTTTATTTGCAATTGAACAGCCGGAGCTTGACGCCGCTGTTGAAGACGCTGCTACCGAAGCGGCCCGCGCAGATGCTGAGCTTACTAACCTGGAAAGCGGAAGCGGTGAACAGGCCATAGCCGCTGCTGATTATTCACTGCAGAGTGCCGAGAGCTCTTATCAGGCGGCGGAGCAGAACTATCAAAAAATGGCCTCTCTTTACGCTCAAAACGCTATCGCCAGGATCAAAGTGGAACAGGCACAGGCAGCACTGGCGGCAGCAGAAGCCAACCTGGAAGCCGCCAAAGCGCATCAGACACGTTTGACAGCCAAAGCTTCACCCGAAGCTATCGAACAGCAAAAGCAAGCAGCACTCCAGGCACAACAGCATTATCAACAGCTGCTGCAAAAACAGCAGGCCAACGAAGCCCAGAGCCCCTGTACCGGCATAGTGACGGAAAAACTGCTAAGCAGCGGAGATACAGCTGCTCAGGGACAACATATCCTGACTATCCGCGCAACCGAACAATGCCAGGTAAATCTGAAAATGCAGCCGCAGCAGGCCGCAGCTTTAAAAACAGGTCAGGAAGTAATTGCCGAGGCCGCTGTACTCAAAAAAACTTTCCCCGGTACTATCACAGCCATTGATAACGGTACTGTCACCATCATGCTGGAAAACAAACTGGAAGAACTAAAGGCAGCAATGGAAGTCAGCATCAGCCTGAAAAAATAAAACTTCCAAATAAAACATAATAATAAAACCTTCAGCACAGAAACTTAACGCTCTGTACTGAAGGTTTTACTTTTTCATCGATTCTGATATCAATAACGCTCTACCGCCACATCATGCGCCAGTTTGTACTTAAACTGCATCCCCGGTTTACAGCTGACATTTTTGCCTTTAAAAGCCAGACCTGCAAAAGGAACAGCCACACCTGCCGCCAGCGAAGTATAATTCATATCTCCTGAAAATTTTATTTCCTCATTATTCAATCTGAGCAGATAACCATTGGGCAGATAATAATCTTTAAGCCGCATCCTGATCACGCCCTTTTGTGACAGCAGCTTGCCTTTCTGCACTTTTTTCAGGTACCCTTCCAAAACAGTTCCTTTAGGAATGATGACCTCATCAGCAACACTGACAGCTTCCAATAATTTTACAGAAACAGTATCGCCGACTTTATTTCTCTTACTTTCCAGAAAATTCATCAGCTCTAACTGCAGCACAGTATCCTCTGGAATAGTAATGCCGGTTCTCGATATCTGCTGCTCTGCGGCCACCGAACTTCCGATCGGCAGGCAGACCGCGGCAACAGCCAGCAACCCGGACAGTAAACAACACAAAAATTTATGCACTTTTTTTGCCTTCTTTCACCAGCTGTAATTATTGTTTTTTCAGATCGTCGCTGCCCTTAACGCCTGACAGCCACAAGCCAATCGCTACAACATTAATAAACTGCCCTAAAAAACCCTCCAGCAAAACCAGCATTTTTAAAAACCGCGACTCCGGCACAATATCACCGTAACCGATAGTCAAGATACTGACGCCGCTGAAATACAGGCAATCAAGATATCCATTCAGACGATTAACAGTACGCGGCAGCAATTGTTCGTTGCCGCCACTGTCCTTATGCGGCACCAACTCCCAAAAATGCGGAACATTACGCAAAACTGTACTTTCCTGCAGTTCAGTAACATGCATATCGCCGTCCCACTCCTTCACCAATCCTTCGACACTGGTCGTATTAGTAGCCACAAAATTTTCGGTGTCGCTGAAAAAATAATATAAATTGCCGAAGGCCAGCCAAATCATCAGATAGGCGCTGATAATAAGCATCATACGCCGCTGACCCGTAGTATTACTGTTGATTGCCGCCCAGATCGCAATACTGATAAAACTCAATAACAAGAACAGCAGCAGCAGAACGATGCCCAACAGCAGACCTGCCTTGAAGCGGCCATTGCCGTAAATAACTATATAATCAAATAATACACTGGCGATCACGGGCGCGCTGGCCAAAAGACCCAGTGAGATCAAAAATTTATAAAAATTTTCGTCAAGCAGCTGCTTGTACCATTTTTTCAAACCAAAAACATCGATTTTTATTTTCATTCTGCTCATCTCTTTTCTTGCTGACTCTCTTTGCATTGTATCACGATTACAGGTATTTAAGAAAGTATCCTAAGAATTTTTTTATTTAAAAACCGGGCTTCAATATTATCGTAAATATATTATCTGCACGCTTTCTATGCTATAATAAATATGAACAACAAAAATTTATGTATCAGGAGGCAAATATCATGGCACTTTTAAACAAACTTGGCGAAATAGTTAAATCCGCCGCTGAAAAAACTGAAGAACTCACTAAAACTCTTGGTGAGAAAGCAGAAGCTGCCCTCGAAATCCAGCGCCTGAACTCTCAAGTCAATAAAGAACGCAGTAAAATCAGCGATACCCACAAAAAAATCGGTGAGATCCTGTGGGCTAAATTTGAAGCAGGCGAAGAAATACCTGAAGAATTCAAGGAACACTGTACTGCTATCAGTGAAGCTTTGACCAAAATCGATGAACACAAAGTCGCTATTGCCAAAATCAAAGCAACTGCCTTTGACGGAGAAGAACCGAAAACATCCTGCCCATCCTGTGGCGCTCAGGTGACGCTCAACTCAAAATTCTGCGGCGAATGCGGCGGTAAAATGCCGGTCCATGAACCGGAACCCGTTGAAGAAGAAGCTGCGCCTCTGACAGAGACAGTCGACGAAACCAAAGCAGAAACTGCTGAAGTTGTGGATACTCCTGCCGAAGCAGAAGCTGCTGAAACTGAAAAAACAGAAACCAAAGCATAACTGTTATAAGAAAAACCAGTCCATATGGACTGGTTTTTTTATCTGTTCAAGATTTTACCTATATTTTTTATAGAAATAGAAATCTTTCCATCAGGGTTGCTGACAAATTCGATATAATCGTTATTTTCCAAGCATTCAGCCGGCACGATGATCTCGATCCCAGTATCGGTTTTGATCTTCATTGACTTACTCATGCGCAGAGCATAATTTTTATCAACCGGTACCTGCTCAGGAAGCTTCGCTTCTTCCAGGCCTTTTTGCAGCTCCTGCTGCAGAACCTCTGAATCAGAAAACACCTCTTTTACCAACGCTGCTGTTTCCAGTTTACTGTCAGTTTCAGCTGTTTCCGCCAGATAGCTTTTGACCTTAGCAACGGCTTCTGTGCTGCTGTACCCGTAGTTTTCAGCGATCTGTCCTGCCATTTCCGTTACCAGCTTCACTGTTTCCCTCGTTGAGGTGTTAGTGCTGCACTGCAAAATACGCTGCGGCAAAATATAGACATCTTCTCCGCCTATACTGCGTTTTTTATCAGCAAAACGCAGCTCGCCGCTGGCAACATTAACTAAAGCAAAGGTATTGACCTTCTGCACCGGATTAGGCAGGATTGCATAGTGGCGAATGATCTCATTGCGTACGGCAGTGCCATCGTTGACTACCTGATGGGTATACGCGGGCCGGCTGCCATAAAGCATCACTCCCAAATAACGCTCCGTTTCGATCGTAAAATCGCAAACTACTACATCGACTATATCTGTCTCACCAGCATCTGTAAGGCAGGTATCCAGATCCTTGCAGATGCCGGCGCTGAAATCAGAGAAAGTGATATGCTCATCCAAATAATTTGATGACGTTTGACTGAAAATGCTCTCAGGCAGGAACTGACCCGTTTTAGCCGACGCGTCCTTGAATAATTTATCGATATGCCCCGCCAGAAAATCATAAGTACCAGGCGCGCCCATATCCAGCTCTGCACCGGAATAGATGGTAGCCCCTGAATTAAAATCCATAATATGCAAAATCGCTTTGCTGATAACTATCATTTTTTCACCAACTTTTTTAAACTCGTAGTGCTATTATACCACAAGGGTATGTATTCTCACCAGGCTCGAAACTTTGCCAAATGTTCACAATACTAAGACAAATGCCCTTTATAGCCTGCCGGTTATGTGATAAAATAAAAGCAGTTTATAAATATTATACGGGAGCAAAAACAATGGAACGTCAACGATTCCTGCCGTTGCTGGCAGTCATTATCTTTATCTGGGTCCTCTGGCGTTATGAAGCGGCGCTGGCCCTGCTCGGCTTCTTCTGCAATTTAATCATGCCTTTTATCATCGGCGGCTGCCTGGCATTTATCGTCAATGTTCCTTTGGTGCATATCGAACGCCTCTGGCAAAAACTGTTTGCACGCTTTTCTTCAGACTGGCCCCCAAAAATCAAACGTCCGGTCTGTCTGATCTTCACCCTGACTCTTATTATTGGTATCGTTCTGATCGGCGGGCTCAAAATTGGCCCCGATCTGCACCAAAGCTTTAATATGATCGTAAAAACACTGCCTAAAGCATCTGCCGAACTGACCGTCTCCCTTAAAGAAAGATGGTCCGAACTTGCCCTTTCGCCTGACACACTGGATTACCTGCAATCGCAATGGTCAGAACTGCTGCGTGCTGTAGACAGCTACTGGGAAAATAATAAAACAACTTTATTCTATAATACATTAAATATCACGACATCCCTGATCTCACTGGTCAGCAATATTGTTATCGGCGTCGTTTTTGCGGTTTACTTGTTGCTGAATAAAGAAACAATCTCCCGGCAAACCCGTAATATGATTTTAGCATTCTGCAGCGGTAAACGCGCGGCTTACCTGCTTGATCTAGGCAGTGCCGCTCATACTATTTTCTCCGGTTACATCGGCGGTCAGCTGCTCGAAGCTTTCTGCCTGGGATTATTATGCCTCGCCGGGATGCTGCTTTTAGGGCTGCCCTATGCTCTGTCAATTTCGGTCATCGTTGGCTTTCTGGCTATTATCCCGATCATCGGCACTATCATCAGCGCCCTTTTAGGTCTTATTCTTATTGGGCTCGCCGCCCCCGGCAAAATCTGGCTGTTTATTCTTTTCTTCTTCGTACTGCAGCGTATCGAAGGCGATATCCTTTATCCTAAAATCGTCGGCAAATCTGTTGGTTTATCCGAGATCTGGGTTTTGGCAGCAATTACTGTCGGCGGCAGTCTTTACGGTGTTTTAGGCATCATCGTCAGCGTGCCTGTTGCTTCGGTTATAGCCTACATATTATCTGACAGTGTGAAAAAGCGTCTGCAGCAGAAAAACATTGACTTTGAACAGCAAAATCCATAAATATCCAAAAACTACTTTGTTGTTTTTATAAAAAAGGCTCTTCGCAATAATCGCGAAGAGCCTTTTCCTATCATACTTTAAATCAAAAAATATAATATAACTGTGTCCACATCATTCTATCCTTAATAATATTATTATCAGCACCCTGGTAGTCAAAATAGTTAAAAGCCGCCATAACATTACGAGCAACAGTATAATTGACCCCTATTTCATATCCCTTTATACCTGCATAACCAGTTACCAACTCCCTATTTGTTCTCGTATCATACATTTTATTAACATCCATCTCGCTTGTATGATCATAAATAGTAGCTGCCGGCTGATCATAATAAGCCACATAAGTTCCCCATGAGCCTGGATTATTATATTTTGCGCCTTTATAATCCAATCTTGCCGCCCAACCAGCTTTACTGTAACCCTGTTCAGGTAATACAGGTTTATCTGCTTTTAAATATTCCGCATACAAAATAGTACTCTTATCAAATTTATACCCTAACCCTACTGTATAAACATCATTTTTTTGGTAAGCAACTGTATTCCCGTCATAAATTGCTTCTGGGTGATAGTAAGCCGCCTGTGCAAATATTTTTTTATTTACAGGATAAGCTAAATGAAGGCCGTATAATTTCTCATTGCTTTCCTTAGTCGTAACCATATTGGCAAACTGGCCTACAAAAGCACTGGCTTTCAAAACGTTTCCGACATCTACTTTCAATGCTTTGATATTAGTAGCGACCGCATAGAAGCCATAACCAGACTTAAAAAACTGTCGGCCTGCTGTTATCTTTACGCCATTTAAGTTTCCCTGCACGTAAGCACGTTTAAATAAAGTATTTTCATCACCACTATCGTTCCTAAAATTCTGCGTGTTTTCCAACATTGCGCCATATTCCCACTGATCATTGATCTTTCCGTTTATGAATAATCGCGTCCGCAGTTCATCATGACTTCTACTTTTGCTATTTTTGAAAGCATAATCAGCAATCCTGATCTCACCTGTGATTTTTACATTATCAGACTGTTCCTCCAGATTACTCACACGAATGCCTAAATTATCAAGTTCTTCTGCAAATTCAGCAGCCAGTCGGTCTACATCTGCCCCTTTTGCCATCGCTTTAGCAACAATCTGTGCCATTTCATAGCGTGTAATCAGTCTATCACCGCCATAATGTCCATTATTATAACCTTCAATAATACCAGCATCAACAAGCTTATTAATGGAATTATAAGCCCAATGTCCTTCAGGAACATCCGTAAACGGATTATTCGCTGCTGCTAATCCAGTAATTCCCGTCAACAAGACTGCTAAAATACCTATTCTGATTTTTTTCATTTTTATCCCTCCCTAAATTATCTTTCTCAGCTTTTTTATAAGAATTTTTATGCATTGTTCAAAGTTTCTTACCAATAATTCAATTTCTTCCTTCTCTGCATTATCAATATGTATCCCAACACTTACTGTAGCAACACAAGAGAATAAAGAAGTCAATTTCTTAGCTGTATCCTCAGCTAACGCCCCTTCTTTATGCCTGTCTATGACGGTAAGGTTTGCTTCTATATTTTTTCCTAAAAGAAACGCTATTGCACATGCCCCTATATGACCTTTACTTCCACCAACTACAGAAACATTTAAATCCTCCCCACATAAAAAACAGTTACTGATAATTCTATATTTCCCGCTACCGTAGCCACATTTTATAACCACTTTATTCACACCCCTTCCAAGGAATGAATTTCTCATAGTTAAGTCCAAATTGCATTAAAATTTTACCTAATATGTGATTTATCTGCTGTTCAACAGTAATGTCTTGATTATAAAAGGTTAACAGCGGCGGTATAATAACACAATTAAGTTCTGCTGCCTTAACTAGATTTTGCAGATGAATCTTGCCCAGAGGCATTTCTCTTGGAACTAATACTACCTTACGATGTTCTTTTAAACACACATCCGCACTCCGCAGCAGCAAATTTTCAGCATAGCCATGGACGATACCGGCTAAAGTTTTCATGCTGCAAGGGACAATTACCATTCCATCTGTAGTAAATGATCCACTTGCAATAAGTGCTCCCAAGTTATTATTGGCATAAGAAAAATCCGCTAACTTTAAAACCTCAGCAATATCCAGCGTAGTTTCCAATGAAAAATTTTTTATAGCACCTTCTGTTATTACCAAATGCGTTTCTATATCAGTGTAACTTTTTAAAATTTGCAGCAGCTTATAACCAAGCCAAACACCGCTGGCACCCGAAATACCTATCACCAGCCTCATAATCTCACTCTCCTCATTTATCCAATAAACCTATGTACAGCCAGTAAGGATATGTAACAACTTTCATAAATATAATACCTGCTACAACTCTGAACACCATAACTTTGATTAGATGCGTAAGCTTCAGATAACCAAATCCATATACTAGCATTAACGGTGCTATCTCATAAGGAAACAATGCCTGGTTAAATCCCATGATCATAGAATATCCGCCTATAGTAGCGGAATATCCTAAATTACTGCATAAATTAGCTATAGGGATCATCAAAGTTGCAATTAATGCCAGTGGATTAAGTAAAAAATTAGCTAATATAGAAAAAATATAGATGCTCATTACCAGCTCGTAGCTGTTCATTTGTTCAAAATACGGTTGCACAAAATTTATTACACTTTCTGTAATGCCGATACTAGATGCAACAGCTCCAATAGTTACAGCTCCAGCTAAAAAAATACTACTTTAAATTGTATTTTGCTGAAGTCATCTGATTTGAGCAGCCCTATCCCAGGAAAAAAGCCCAAGCACCCTATTCCCAACATAAGTACTCCTTCAGGCAATTTATGCCACGAAGAAAAAATCAATAATATCAGTAATGCCGTGATCAATGTCACAGTCTTTTTTTCATCGATAGTTATCTTTCCCAATTTTCTATATTCAAGTTCTAAATATTCTTTATTTAAATTCAAATGCTGTGGTCTCAGAATATAAATTAAAGGTATTGATACCAGCATCCATAATATCCCCGGAATAAACATATCCTTAGCCCAAGCTAACCATGTTATTTTCACCCCCAGGTATTGCTCTAAAATCCCCGCCGTCAGTATACTGTCAGTAGATGCTGTCATAAACGCCATTTTAGGAGACCATAAAGCGAAAAACACTACCAGCATCAAAGCTGATGCTGTCGCACTTTTTGCCTTAACCTTCAGCACCTTGCAAATACCTATGACAACTGGTACCAATAAAGCAACCTTAGCCATAATAGAAGGTATTAATGGCGTAAAAATCGTGCATGTAAGTACTATCCCCCAAACAATCCCTTTTAAACTTCCTTTGGTCAAAAGCAGTGACTTATAAGCTATGCGTAATACCAAGCCAGATTTTACAATCATCCCACCTATCATCAAACCTCCCAAAGTTATCCAGGGAGTACTGGTTGTCCATGCAGAAAATGCAGTTGCATAATTTGTTATATCAAACAGTATATACAGGCCCGGGAGCATTATTGCAACAATTTCCTCTGGCAGCAATTCAAACATCCACATCATAATCGCCCATAAAGTCACGGCTAAATATTTCTGAAAAATATTGCTGATAGAGCAGAAAAATGGCAACAAAACAACGATAAATGAACATATCCATTTTATTTTGTGCAGAGATAAATTATTCCACTTCATACAGCACCTTCTTTCTAAACAGAACAGGTCAGCAGTAGAAATTGCTGCCGACCTGTTTTTAGCGTCAATTATCTTTCACTACTTATTTCAGGAAAAGAATAATCTTCCCATCCGGCAACTTCGGCAACAGTAGCATATAATTTACCAAAAGGCATTGTCGCATCTATACCAATGGTAGAGTTCGTTTTTTCCTGTAAACTATCGCCGTGTGAAGAAGGATCTAATGGTGCAGAAGGAACGTTATTTACCAAAATAACATCTCTTCCAGGGTCTACGCGAAATGACAAAGCCCATTCTACTTCAGCAGAATCATGAACATTAATGTCAGGATCAACAACCACAATCCATTTAGGTCTTACATTACTGGACATTGCTGATAAAATTACGTGCCGAGCCTCATTGGCATATCTTTGCTTCATTGCGATTACAGCATACAACTGAACTCCACCAGATGGAGTTACCGCCACATCAGTAATAGTAGGGAATTGTTTTTTCATCGCATTATAGAACGATGCTTCTAAAGGAATGTTTTTTTAAATATGGTTTTCCGTAACAGGCTTTCCTGTAAGAAGCACCTGAAAATAGGGATCTTTACGATGAGTTATAGCTTTTACCCTTGCGATAGGTCTTTCGCTGGCAGGCGTCATATATCCAGTATATTCACCCAAAGGACCCTCACTGACCTCAGTTTCAAAATCAATCTCCAATTCAAAAACAAATTCTGCTGTAGCAGGAACCTCAACGTCAATAGTCCTGCATTTTACCAGTTCTACCGGTTGTCCCCGGAGGGCCCCAGCTAAACTCCAATCATCCGTAGTATCAGGGACATTCTGGACCTGACAGGTATATGCAAGGACAGGATCAGTCCCAACAACCAATGCCATCTCAAATTTTTTCATACCTAAAGCTTTTGCTTTATTACAGTTTTTCCCAAGTCTGTGAAACGGCTGCGCCATAAAGCCAAAATAATCTTTACCTATAGCTTGAAACCTGTAATGTCCAAGATCAGCAATTCCAGTTTCAGGATCTTTGGAAATACTGATACCAGCAGTTAAATATGGCCCTCCATCCAACTCAGAAAATTTCGGAATAGGAAATTTTCCAAGATCAACATCTTCACCTTCAATAATAATCTCCTGACACGGAGCACTTTTTACCATAACAGGTGCTATTGGTCTGTCAATTGTTTCTGCAAACCAGGGAAGTACCGTATTATTTTGTGCATTCAAAGCTCTCAATGCTTTTTTTCTATTACCAAAAACTCCTCCTACTGCTGGATAATCAGTACCGTTATTCCTGAAAATAATTACCGGTCCATTATTTGCATAGCTTTTTTTCAAGGCCTTGCCCATTTCTAAATTAACGTCAACATACCGATCTACCTCAATCAAATCATTTTCCTTGCGGCAGCTCTCCAAAAAATCTCTTAAGTCATAAAATGCCATTATAAACTCAACTCCTTTCAATCATCAAATAATAAACAGGGACATTACACAAATAATAAACAACTGTATTAATTGCCATTTAAAAGCCAGATTAAACATATCGCTATCTCTATTGGTAATATTCGCTAAAGAAGACGTAAATTGCAGCAATGATGGCTTCAACGGATTTGCCGGCCCCATCGTAACCATCGCAGCCAGTCCGACTAAAACAGAAGCATTCACATGCAACATTTCAGAAGATGCCATCTGCATTTTCGAAAACATCGCACAAGCCGGTATGCCCTGTCCAAAAGCCATCCCTGCCAAAAAGCCCAATCCAGACAACAACAGACCATAAACCGAACTGCCCCATTGCGTCATATGGCGTGCAAGTAATGTAATCTGTCCTGTATCCAGCATAAGATTTACCATTGCCCCTCCTAAAAATAAGGTGATCAACGAGGGCAGTCCTCTTTTAGAAGCAATAATAAAATCTGCTGTAAAGGTACTGGTTTTCTTTATCGCAAAAAAATAACACAGTAAAGCCGTAATCAAAATATATGTACCAGGAGTATTGATCAAATTAATACTGACAGGTGCATATCCCCATAACGACAATTTAAATACAGTTTTAGCCATAATAGCTTTCAACGGATAAGAAAATATTATTACGATAATAGAACCAACGATCAATGGTAAGAAAGCTTTAAACGCTAACTTTTTAGAAATAATCTCCTTATCATTGGAAGTATTGCTGTAAGTCGCACCTTTTTTACTGTACAGCCATAAAAATAAAAAACTTAATGTTGCCGCAGCAATCAAAGTCAAAATATATAATCGAGGAAATATCTGAGTAAACAGAATAACAGCAGACATATTTGCTGCTATAGTTAAACAGGCTATATTGCGGTTATCACTGTTTTTTAAATCAAAATCAAGAATCTTAAAAAAACCTACTACAGAAACAATTATCATCGGCAGTGTCAATAAACCCATAGTCTGGACGATTCCTTCAATAGGTAATTTTGTAACGCTGCTGGCAATTGTAGCAGCAATAAACAAACTTACGAACG
The DNA here is from genome assembly GCF_003945365.1 of Phascolarctobacterium faecium. NCBI lineage: Bacteria > Bacillati > Bacillota > Negativicutes > Acidaminococcales > Acidaminococcaceae > Phascolarctobacterium > Phascolarctobacterium faecium. The sequence goes on from NZ_AP019004.1 coordinate 288,512, forward strand.
CTATACTCCAGGAAAAATAAACCAAATAGCCAACAGCCGCACGAAAACCGTCAATACCCTGTCTGACCAGTCCTGGTATCGTAACAGGGTAAGTGGCAAACCCATTGAAGGCTCCTAAATAACCTCCTACTACTGAACATAATGTCACAGCTTTTCCCGTTTTACTTGGCAAAACCTGATCTAAGGTATTCAACAGCATATTCAAAGCACCTGTACTTCTAAAACATTGTCCAAAAATCTGTCCCGTCCACAAAACAAGAAATCCATTCCAAATGGTTATATTCCCCCATACAGACGCGGTCAACGTTTTTTGTACTGGCATATGAAAAAATACAACAACTGCAAAGATTTCCAAAAGCCATACATAAAGGCTCAAACGTAAAGCATTCATCTTAAAAACTAAAAAGCCCAGCAGTAAAATAACAAATGGTAGTAATGCTACTATAGTTTGCAAAAACTCATTATCCATATAAAGAACCTCCTTCCATTTTGCTTATATTAACTGTCCTCCTTTCTGATTTCAGTATAATCAATTGTTTATAAAAATTCTGTCATTAACATTACATACTGTTTGTAGCCTATGCTACAAATTTATTATCTGCTCCAAAACATATAGAATTATATTTTTCTCAATGTTATAGTTAATATAAGGACAGAAAGGAGGCGATTCTTATGAAAAAATTCCAATCTACCTGTCAAAATTGTACCAATAAGTTTTGTACAAAGCTTTCTACCGAAGTCAGAGAGGAAATATTCAAAAACAGAATATAGTTTAATTTAAATGCCAAAGAAGAACAACTCTTTTATTTTAATAATAAACAGATTCTTATCATCGAATCAGGCAGTTTCATGACAATTCGTCAAAATAATCAAGGTAAACAAATTGGTGTTGATATTTTAAGGCCCGGCGATTTGTTAGGAATTTTAAACTTTAACGCAGAATCTCCTCAAGATCATATTTTAATCCTGCCATTGACAGATGTTTCAGGCTGTCTGGTTTCAAAAACTATTTTTGATACTTTAATCCAAAAACATTTGTCTCTCAACATAATCATTATCCATCATTTATCTTCCCGTTTTTACCGTATCATCAATCATTTGACCAATCTCGTTTTTGATACCAGTAAAGAACGTATTGAATATTCGTTAAAACTGGCGCACCACAACTTAGGCAATTTTTATCTGACACACGAACAGATTGCTTTATTATCAGGTTTAAACAGGGTCACCGTTTCCAAAACTATTAAAGATGTCAGCTATGACTTTGATAAATGATGACAAAGTTGCTTTTAATATAACTATGTCAATAATCAGCTTTATTAAAACAACCCCAGAACCTTCACAGTTGCAATGGTTCTGGGGTTGTGCTATAATATTTTAGTAATCATGCGGGTGTAGCTCAGTGGTAGAGCAGCGGCTTCCCAAGCCGCGTGTCGCGAGTTCGAATCTCGTCTCCCGCTCCATAAAATATTTTGCCGCAGAACTTAGTTCTGTGGCTTTTTTATTTCTTTGAGTACACTTATAATTTTTCTAAATAAAAAATAAGCTTACCATTACAGCAAACTTTTACTCTGTCAATGATATGTTAGTAAAACACTGTCACTGATATCTGGAATTTACGATCTTCAAATTTATTACAGAATAAAGCTCGTCCTGATTCCAAATTTTTATTTTACCTTCCTGCACATTTCTTCTATAAATATTTTTTGAAGGTACAGCGATTTCTAAATTTATTGGCACTGTATTTTTACTGCGTTTTACTAAAACATCTTCAGATTTTAACTTTTTCCAAATCCCTTTTTTAGAGCCTTGTGAAATTATAGCATCCACGCCTTCTGTTTCACAACGCAGTTTCAAGGTATCGTCCTCCGTCTGACAACGCAAAGCAACGGAAAAAACATTCGGCTCCAGCCAGTATTTAAGCAGACCCATTTTCCCTACGTCAACAGTATATTCAACACTTTTATTTTTATTCAAAACTATTTTTTTAAAGCTCCTGTCGCCTTCATTCTGCATTTTGAAACTGCTGAGTAAGATCATTACCATAACAGCAGCCAACACCAGAAGTATTTTTTTCCCAAGCTGTTTATTCATACCTGGCCCGCCTTTTTTCAGCTATCTTCTTAGAAAAAATTTTAACAGATAAAATAACGACAGCCGCCGCTCCCGGCAAACAGCTTAACTGGCAGCTGCCACAAATACCGGTGCAGCCAAAGGTGCTGCCCCAAGAAGAAATCGGTATACCCATAGCTGCACAAAAAGTAATTACTTTATTCCTCATCATCTTTCCTCCCGTATCTGATCGCCTTTTCCGGACATTTACTGATACAGACCCCACACAGGATACAATTATGTACGCAATTCACAGCTTTCCGCTCTTCTATCACCATCGCTTCCATAGGACAGGCAAGGCTGCAGCTTTTACAGCCAATACATTTTTGGCGGTCTATAATCAACCGATAAACGAATGGCAGCCTGCTGCTGAAAGAATACAACAAATTCTGTACCGCTCCTACAGGACACAAAAAATTGCAAAATCCGCGGCCGCCTTTAGTAAAGATACCAAACAGACCTGCCCACAAAAACAACGTCAGAATCATACTGGAGCTCAAAGAAATAAAATACCCAAAAACGAAATAGTTAACAAACAAATCAAATAGAAAGAAATTGCAATATGCACATGCCAGCAGACTATCAAAAAATGGCAATATCACAAACCCGGCCAGCATGCCATAACGAAACGGAACGATCTCGGTATAAGTACGCCAGCTTATCTGCAGCCTTGATGGTATGACTTTGCTTAAATACTCGGTAAAAGCTCCGGCAGGACATAATCTGCCGCAAAATACAGGACCAAAAAACAAAGTAACTATCAGCAAGATCACGATACAAGCAATAAAAGGAAGCGACATCAGCAGCAACTTTCCATCCAGTAAATGCTCTGTCTGAATGCGAAAACAAAGGCTATGAATGGTCAGCTGCTGCCACTTGCCCGTAAAAGCAAAAAATATTATTTTTTGAAATAGCGCAAAAGGAGCATAGAATAAAATAAAACCTAAAAAATACCCCAAAAGCCGCTGATATTTAAACCCCATTTTTATCTCCACTTCCATGAATTTTCAGGACAGGGAAAATCCCTGCCCTGATTTTATTTACTTAAAAGCTATAACGCAGGCCTACGTTATATGTCCTGCCGGAAGTTGCTTCGCTGGCATAAAATTCTTTATCAAACAGGTTGTTAATACCGAATTGTAAAATCGTACCTTTAGCAATTTCATAATTAAAGGCAGTATTAACGATAAAATACGCGTCTTCCGCCCCATACTCTCCTGTCACATCATCAGGAGCCTGACGAGCGCTCACATACTGACAATCCAGTATAGCGTTGAACTTATCCTTATTATAATTGACGCCGGCATGCAGCAGATGTTTAGGAATGCCATAGTCTGCGCTGTCAGCATCTTTCAGGTTAGTTCCCACCACCGCATTTTGTTTCACTTTCCCCTGCTGCCAGGCATAATTAAAATATGTGCCCCAGTTATCGTTAAATTTATGGTCGACCGTAAATTCTACACCGCGGCGTTTTTCCGTACCGTAGTTTTCATATTTTTTATATTCTGCTGTTGTTGTTCCAGGCTGATAATGGGTCGTATAAAGGATTTTATCATCTGTTTTCACCTGATATAAAGAGATCCCCAGATTAGTCTGCCGCGACAATTTCTTCTTCATGCCAATCTCAAAAGTATTTGAGGTCTCCGGATCAAGATCAGGATTAGCCACTACACCGCCCATACTGCCACCGCCGTCACGATAGACCTGATACAAAGGCGGCGGATTAAAAGAATGTCCATAAGAAACATAGTAATTAGTCTTTTCATCAGCTTTATAATCAAATGCTATTTTCGGGCTGAATTCACTATAACTGACTTCATCATAGTCCAAAGAACGTGTTAAAGCACCGGTATTTTTATCATAATATCTGCTTTTACCGTCCATTTTTGTAAAATGATCATAACGTACGCCTAAATACATCGTCATCGGATCGCTGATCTGATATTCATCCTGCACAAATAAAGCTATGTTCCGCGCTTTACCGCCATGGTTTTCATAAACACCGTTATCGCCAAGTCCGCTGATAACAGAATCATGATCGCGCCAGTTGCTAAGATATTTACGCAGCTGATCAAAGCTCTCCTGTTTAAAACTGCCTCCTACTAGAATAGAATGTTTGCCTACATTATCCCACGCTTTTTGTACATCAAAATTATAGGTTTCACCGGGATAGAAAGAATCAGTACCGGCACCGTTCCAGTCTATAGATTTTGGACTGCTGGAACTGCTATAGCCATTACTTTTCATATCCATGTACCCAAAGTTGGCACTGAATTTATTTTTATTGTCATTATATGACAATGTATGTAAATCGGATTCTTTCCGCCCGTCATAACCAAGATATGTTCCAATGCTTGGCTTCACTATCTGTCCATTACCAACATCAACACTGCCACTAAATACGGGCTTACCGTCTTTATAAATTGTCGTCCACGGATTTTGGTAGCGATACTCACTTTCCGTATGGATAAAAGTATATTTTAAAGATCTGTCTTCATCAAAATCATATTTCACATTAGCGGAAATGTTTTCATTTTCCCAAACCTTTTCTCCGCGTCCGCCTAAAACATATTTGCCGTTACTGAGCTGCGGCAATTCGTGGTCAGGCTTAATCCCTCCACTGCCTTTGGAAGCGCTACCAGTATAATAATAACCCCTATATCCATCTGATTTTCTGTTTTCATAACCTACGCCGAAAGATAATTTTTTATTCACTCTTGCATCTGCGTATAAAGCTTTTTTCCAGGTATTATTACTGCCATAGCTGACTACAGCATTTACACTGGCTCCTTTTTTTTCAGGATTATCCTTAGTGATAATATTGACAACCGCGCCCACAGCCCTACCGCCATATAAAGAAGAGCCTGCTCCCCTTACAACTTCAATTCTGGCTATTTTTTCCACAGGTACCATTTCCCATTCCATACCGTTATTATAAGTAGTATTCATCGGAAGCCCATCCAGCAAAACCAAAATATCACTGGAGCTGAAGCCCCTGATCTGAATCCCTCCCTGTGCTGCTTGGTTCATATAGACGCCCGGCAGAGTCTGCAGAGCTTCAGGTACAGAATTAATATTTCTTTCTTCTATATCCTGTGAGGTGACAACACTGACGCTGGAAGGTACCTCCTGTAGTTCTTTCATAGTTCTGGTTGCTGTAACAACCATCTGATCCAGATTAAATTGCTGCAGCCCCTCTTCGGCGTATACTACTGTGCCCCCCCAAATGACATTGCCAGTTATAAGTACTGTCATCAGTATACTTTTACCCATACCCTTTTTCAACATACTCAACTCCCTTTCCTATTTTTTGTATATTACTAAAATATTTTATGCATTAACCTAATAGATATATGCATAATAACTTTTATTAGAATCAGAAAATACCCTGTGCATAAGACGCACAGGGTATTAAATAGCTAGATAAAAGCTGTTCCATTACCAAACTGTCTCACGCAGCAGTAAATTAATCATCAGGCAGTTCTTCTGACTCAATTTCATCGCTCCTCCAAGCCTTCCCGGATAACTCCAGTGACATAAATATGGATTTGCTCACTTTTACAGCGACGGGATCGTGTGGGCTTTACACCCAGCTTCTCTATTAAGACCTGCGTCACCTGATAACATCATTATTCACTTTTTATATTTTATGATATTATATTCTATTTTATATTAATAATTATATGTTATAATATCATATATGATATATTACTATGTATAGCTACTAGACAGTCAATAGGGAGATAATTATTTTATGAAAGAACCAATTGATAATTATTTTACAACAGGTGAGTTAGCCAAGCTTTGCAAAATACCTCGAAAAACTTTGCTTTATTACGACAGTTTAGGTCTTATAACGCCTGAAGTTATTGAAGAAAATGGTTATCGTTATTACAAACGCACTCAATTATTTGCACTAGAATTGATTTTGACGATGCGTAAACTGGATATTCCTTTAGCAGAAATCAAAACTTATTTATCTAACAAATCCTATACTAATTACAGAAATATTATGTCTGATCGTGAAATATTTCTTGAAAAATTACTCAAAAAGATAATTAAAACAAAAAATGAACTGCATCATTCCCTCCTTATTCTTAACCAATTGGAAAACATTAAATTTAATGATGTACTAACAGTTCGAACAGACAATGAATTTTTATATTTAAGTAAACCAGTCTCTCCCAAAATGAACTTTAAAGACAGAACAAAAATATCCGCCAGTCTGTTTATAAATCTTGCTGAACATATTCCCCTTAACAATCATACTTTTGGTTATGTTGTAGATAAAAATTCACTTTTAGATCAAAAAAAACCTCGTCATATCAAATATTATTTCTGTCCTGTTTTCACTAAAACCGATTATCCGAAATGTTCCATAAAATCAAAAGGAACTTACCTTACCCTTTATTTCAAAGGTATCTACATGAACAATTATGACAAGTATATCAACACTCTGTCAGAATACTGCAAGCATAATATGCTCGTTCCTATATCCGATATTTATATCACATCAATAAAAAACTTTTGGCTTACTGATGAAATCAGCGAATATATTTACAAAATAGAAGTACAAATAAAATAAACCGTTTTCTAATCTAGAAAACGGTTTATTTTATTACTTGTGAAAATATAATTTCTCTAATATTACCAGATATTTTTCTATTTAGATACTTCTTAAAAATACCCCCTATACGATTTGCATTGTTGCAAACGAAATGTTATAATGATGCGATTTTTTGCAAGGAGGTAAAAAAATGTCTATTGGAATCATCGTCAATTCAGCCTGCGTACTTATCGGCGGCCTGCTCGGCAGTTTTTTCGGAAGACTGCTGCCAGTCAAAATGCGTGAATCGCTTTATGGGTTATTCGGTTACTGCTCCATCATCATCGGCATCATTCTGCTGCAAAATATAAAATCTATGCCGGCAGTTACATTAGCTCTGATCTTGGGTACTATCATCGGCGAAGCACTTCGAATCGAAGACCAGATCAATTTCGCTTCGCTTAGGCTTAAAACACTTATCGAACGTATCACCAATACTGCGGCAGCAGATAATGATGCTTATATCAGCCGTTTCGTCGGCCTGCTGATGCTGTTCTGTACCGGCAGTACAGGAATTCTCGGCGCGATTGGTGAAGGCGTAAATGGCGACAGCACTGTTCTTTTAACAAAATCTGTTATGGACATTTTTGCAGCATTTGCTTTTGCTGCTCATATGGGTCCTATGATCGCCTGTATCGCAATCCCCCAGTTTCTTTTTTTCAGCATCCTCTTTTGGAGTGCCGGCTTCATCATGCCGCTTACAGATCCTCTGATGATTGGTGATTTTATGGCCTGCGGTGGCATTTTAGCTATTATTACCGGCTTTCGTATCTGTGAATTGAAAGACTTCCGTGTCGCCAATACGCTGCCGGCTTTATTTATCGTAATGCCGCTCAGTTATCTTTGGCGCACTTATTGCTGAACAGTTAACACTAAAAAAACAGGCCCTGCATACAGGGCCTGTTTTTATTCCATGATACCTGAATCCTCAATAATAATCCAGCTCACGCTCAAAAATAACGCCGGTGGCAGGATTAAACTTTAATTCCCCCTTAAATTTAAGGGTAGTAAATTCGGCTTCATAGTAGGAATTATTGCCTTCTTTGTCCATAGTTACAACAATATTGCGGGCATCCGGGTATTCAGCCATAACAAAGCGCTCGATATCTGCCGGAGTTTTGTTGATAATAGTGCTGCCTTTGACAAATGTTGCACCCTTGACTTCTATCTCTTTGATTTTGGAAGTAGCCGTTGCAACCTTCACATAATAATATTCCAAAGTGTCAGGGTCTTGAAAAGTAATACGGCTTTCATCACCTTTAGTTGTATAACCAATCAGATTACAGTTTGCCGGAATTTCTGCTTTAGCAACTTCGATCGCCGCCCTGCTTTGCCCAAGCTGACTGGGAGCAGGAGCCGCCACAGCCATAGCGCCTACACATAAAACTACTAAAGCTGCCAGTAATGAAAAAACATTTTTCAATTTCATTCGATTCACTTCCTTAAATTATTTTGTATTACTGCTTAAATACATCATACAAAACATTTTTGTTAATTTCAACTGTGTGCTATCTCCTATTTGAATTTATTAATTAATTTATTCCATATTATCAATATTACAAGCATTTATTTTGTTAAAATTCATAAATCTGTTAAGCCCTTCCCATAATAAAACAGACCTCGTCATATTTATGTCCGAGGTCTGTTTTATTATAATCACTGTTCTGCCGATTGTTTTGCATCTTCTTTACAGACCGTTGTTTCTTCGTCTTTAAAAAAGTATTTCATCACACCGCCGACCAGCCCCTGTACCAAAAGAAATTTATATTCGTTTTCGATCCGTCTTACTTCCCGCTGTACCTCTCTCTTAATGATCCAGAAGGACAAAGCCACACCCAGCATCGCCCCAAACAAGGCTCCAAAAAATGCGATCCAGATCGCAGGTATCGAAATATTGATCATTATTGCCACCGCCTGTCTGTTTTCTTTGACTTCAAAATATCACATTAGCTATTGCCTGTCAAATTAAAGAAAATTCACATTTTCTTCTATTGCAACTGCAAGGACAAATATTATATAATATTAGAACAGTTCCAATACTTTAAAAAGTGAAAGGGTTGTTACCAATGGAGAAAATTTACGAAGGCAAAACTAAAACAGTATATTCCCTGGAAAACGGCAATGTACTCTTAAAATTCAAAGATGACTGCACCGGCAAAGACGGTGTTTTTGATCCCGGTGAGAATACCGTCGGGCTGACTATCGAAGGTATCGGCAAAGCAAATCTTGAGACTTCGATCCACTTTTTCGAGATCCTCAAAAAAGAAGGTGTAAAAACCCACTATGTCAGCGCAGATATCGATAACGCCACTATGGAAGTCCTGCCTGCTAAAGTATTCGGTAAAGGCCTTGAAGTCATCTGCCGCTTGAAAGCAACCGGCAGCTTCATCCGTCGTTACGGTGACTACATTGCTGACGGCACTGTTCTCGAAGGCGGCTACGTTGAAGCTACTTTAAAAGACGACGCTAAAGGCGATCCTCTGATCACTTCTGAAGGTTTGGCGGCTCTCGGCATCATGAGCCAGGAAATGTTCAACAGTATGAAGGAACAAACCCTTAAAATCACTAAAATCGTTGCTGCAGACCTGGCAAAAATGGGTCTGGATCTATACGATATCAAATTTGAATTTGGTTACAACAACGACGAAGTAATTCTGATCGACGAAATCGCCAGCGGTAACATGCGCGTCTATAAAGACGGCAAATATGTCGATCCCATCACTCTGACTTCAATCATCCTCGGTAAATAAATCTTTATATTTAAAGGCACAGCTTTTGCTGTGCCTTTTTTGCTTCTTAGGCATGTTGATGCTATAATTATTTTAAAGCGTTTTTAAAGCCCGCTTTAATTTTTGAAAACAAAGGAACGATGCATTATGAACAAATTAGATCCGCGTAATATTTATGACGACTTACATCAAATTCCTGAACTTGGTTTTGAAGAGTTTAAAACCTCTGCCTATCTGGCAGATAAATTAGAAGCAATGGGCTACAAAGTTACCCGTAACATCGGCGGTACCGGCGTTATCGGCGAAATCAAAGGCTCAGAGCCCGGACCTGTAATGATGCTGCGTGCCGATATGGACGCACTGCCCTTTCTGATCGACGGCGAAAAGAAAAATATTCATGCCTGCGGCCACGACGCCCATTCCGCCATGCTTTTAGCCGCTGCCTCCGAGCTGGTAGGCAAGGTTAAACGCGGCACCCTGCGCATCCTGTTCCAACAGGGTGAAGAAACCTTAAAAGGCGCTTTGGCAGTTATTGATGCCGGCGTAATTGAAGACGTCGATATCGCTCTTGGTCTGCACATCCGTCCTGTACAGGACATTGCCTACGGCGAAATGTCGCCAGCAGTGCGCCATGCTTCCAGCACCTTCGTTAACGTCGTTATCAACGGTTTATCCAGTCACGGCGCACGTCCGCACCTGGGTGTCAACGCAATCGAGGCAGCCGCTGTCGCTATCAATGCGATTACGGCTATTAAAATCAATCCTATCATTCCCTGGTCCTGTAAAGTTACCGGCATCAAAGGCGGCGGCGTAGCCCCCAATATCATTCCTGATAAAGTTGAAATGATCGTCGATGCCCGCGCACAAACCAACGAAGCTATGACCGAACTGCTGGAAAAACTGCGCCGTGCAGTTACCAATGCTGCCGCTGCTCTTGGGGCTACTGCCGAAGTCACTACTCCCGGCGGTGTGATCCCCGCTGCTGAATACGATGACGAACTGACTGCAGAAGTTACAGAATGTATCGTCGAGGTAGTAGGCGAAGAAAAACTTGCGAAAGAACTCGTTAACCCCGGCGGTGAGGATTTCCACTACTTTGTTAATAAATATCCCCATATCAAAGCTGCTTACTTCGGTGTCGGCGCAGCTGCAGCTCCGGGCCTGCATCATCAGGATATGCAGCTGAACAAAGAAGCTCTGCCCAGCGGTACTGCGGTCCTCGTTAAAATGGTAGAACGTAAATTAGGCTGATCACTGTTTATTTTTCGCTGCTGAATTATATATAACTGCAAAAACTCAGACTTCCATAAATTATGAAAGTCTGAGTTTTTTATTACTGTACTATGCTTAACTCATTTTCGTATATTTATTTAAGCTGACTGTAAACATTCTGGTCAACAGGCTCCAGCCAGGTAGTACCTGCACCCTTGCTCATAATCGACAGATGCTGGAACCAGCTGTTGCCGGCAGCGCCATGCCAGTGTTTAGTCCCTTCCGGGATCGTCACACTTTCACCGGCTTTCATTTCTACCGGATCCTGTCCCCAGATCTGATAATATCCACGGCCTGATACCCCGACCAGGACCTGACACGAACCGCTGTGAGTATGCCAGTTATTGATACAGGACGGAGCAAAAGTCACGTTAGACACACTTACAGTATCGTTAGCCATGGGAAAAAGAAAGCTCTGTCCGGTAAAATATCTGGCATAAGCCGCATTATCATTACCGATAGGAAATACTGTACCACCTGCCTGCAGCAGCGACGCGCTGATGATCTTTGTCTGTTCCTCTGTTACAGGCTCACCGGCTGCCAAAGCTGCATCTGTACCGCCCATGACCGCAGCAGCCACAACCAGAGCCGCAGCTATTCCTCTAAAAGTGTTTTTGTTGAATCTCTGCCAAAATTTCATATTATTTTCCTCCTCATAATAAATCATTTGTTTATCAACTTCTGGATCAGATTGCTAGTGCTTTCGAAGCCGGATGCCTGTTTAATAAAGCATATGTTTCCGGCTGTAACAAATTCTCATAATTTCTCAGCTGATAATCTGCCAGTTCCGCAACCAACTGCAAACTGTTGATTTTATCAAGCAGCGTTTCACGAGCCTCTGCCAGCAGCTTTTTACGCTCCTGTATCGTAGCATCACCCATTTCTGCCAGCCGAATATAATCAATGATATGTTCCAATGACATCCCGCTGGCTTTCAGCTTTTTGATAAAATTGATAAAATTTACAAAATACTCATCATAATTGCGGATCCCGGCCGCATTCCGTGGCACCGGAGGCAGCAGCCCGATCCTTTCATAATATCTTAAAGTATCAGTTGACATATTGGTTTTTGCGGCAATTTCCCGAATCGTCATTTTTACTCCTCCTCACAGTGATTATGCCTGAGCTGATAAATACTGTAATCTACATTATCCAGCAGCTGTTGTTTAAAATGGATATCATCCAGCAGATAAAAGCGCAGATTTTTCAGCAGCTTGATTTTCTGTTCCTCTGTATTATCGCTGTGCTCAATGATATTTAAAGCTGCTTTTAACCGCTCCGGCCGCTGTTCTGCCGACTGCAGCAGCTGCTGTAAATTCTCCTGCGTACATTTCTGCATCTTTTCCATAGCTACTCAGCCCCACTAAAAATTCTCTCTTTAAACTTTTCCATAACACGTGTTCCCGGATCACTTTCATTATAAATTATTCTTTCTTATATGTATAATACCTATTTCTCATATCCATCAATGCCTTTTAGGCATTGATTTTCCACGACTGTACAAATAAAAAAAGTGCAAGCGCAATCACTTCTGGTGATCTGCACTTACACTTTCTGACCACAGCCTCTGATTCAGCTGCAACTGTCTGCTATTGCTTTTATCTTCACTGTTCCCTATTGTTATATGTTTTCACAAAATTTTTGGCAAACTCAATAAATTTCGTCGTCGTTACACTGAAAGGCTGTCGTTTTTTCCAGGCCAGCACTGTAGTAGCAGCAAGTTCAGGATACAGCGGCAGCGAACAGACCTGTGAGCGGTCCAAAAAAGGACGTGAACCCTCAATATGAAAAGCATATCCCAGCCCGTTCCGTACCATTATCGAAGCATTCGTACTCATATTGCAGGTATACGGAACCATGACCTGCGGAAAATAATCACCAAACCAGCTGACCAGCTCATTTTGCACTTTCAGCCGTGCGGGAAAAAGCAGCTCCTTCCCCACCAGATCTGCCGCCGTAACAAAGCCCTTTTGCACCAGCGGATCTTCGGCAGGCAGCAGCACGGCCCAGCGTTCTTTGACCCCCAGACGGATAAAATCATACCTGTCAATATCCACAGGTTCCAGAAACAAAGCAATATCTGACAGACCTTTTTCGATACGTTCATTAGTATAATCCGCATTACCGGCATATAATTCGTAAGTTACAGCAGGATACTTTTCTTTAAAAGCCCGGAACATTTCAGCAATGACCTGTACCGAAGCCAACTCGCCGCAGCCCACCGATACTACGCCGTTGATCAGCTCGTCGCGTTCTGTCAGTTCTTTTTCCGTTTTATCTGCCAGATCAACGATCTCCTCGGCCCGCCGGCGCAGCAGCATTCCTTCGTCAGTCAACGTCACCTTACGCGCGCCGCGCGAAAACAGCGTTACTCCCACATCTTCCTCTAACTGTGCCAGCTGTCGGCTCAATGTCGGCTGCGTGATATGCAGCAGCTCAGCCGCTTTTGTGATATTCTCCTCACGTGCCACTGCCAGAAAATACCTCAGTATCCGCAATTCCATTGCCTCTGCCTCCTTTTATCCTGGTCAACTGCATCTGCCTGTTCTGTCCTTTTCTTTCTATCATAAAGTATTTTTATGCTCTCAGGCAAGCTTTATCTGTCCTTAAACATAGAAAAGGCATTATTTCCCCAAGGAAACAATGCCTTTCTTTACTGCTATTTATTCAGCCGCTGGCCGATTTTCAGCATATACATCGGGTCAACGTTCTGCCCATCGACAAAAACCTCAAAATGCACATGCGGGCCGGTACTATATCCGCTGCTGCCGACAAAGCCGATGATCTCACCCTTACGCACGCTTTGACCGGGCGCAACGGCAATCCCGCTCATATGCCCGTAAGCAGTTTCATAACCGTTGCCGTGATCGATACGTACATAGCGTCCATAACCGCCGTTCCAACCGGCAACCTCTACCGTCCCCATCGCACTGGCGTAAACCGGCTCGCCGAATTCAACAGCAATGTCAACCCCGGGATGCCAGTCGTAACCGCCACCGATCGGTCCCGTACGTCCACCGTAGGGAGAGCTGATCGTACCACCTTTGGTCGGCCACAGATCAGGAAAGACCGAGCGTTTATTATTGCGCCCTTCCAGCTCCGAAAGCAGTTCACTCATCGAAGTTTTCTTCTCGTCGATCTGCTGCGCCATATTTTTATTCTGAGCCGTCAGTACTGCCGCCATTTCCTTAACGCCCAAATCAGCAGGACCTCCCTGTCCCAAGTAACGAGGAGCATTGCCTGCCGTTGCCGTTTCGCCTGACGCGCTGCTCAAATCACTGCCCAGCTTAGTACTGTCAGTGTCACGAATCAATGCCCGGCGCAGTTTAGTTTCCAATGTCGTGATTTCAGACATATCACGCAGCATTTTTTCGTTATCCGCCAGCAGGCTTTGCAGCTGTGCTTCCAACTCGCCTTTTTTAGCCTGATATTCTAAAAAATCAGTCCGTTCCTGACGGAACTGATAAAAATTATAACCCATATAACCAAGCGCGCCCACCATACAGACAGTACATACCAATACAGCGCCGGCCAGCAATTTAAACCGCCGGGCGCCAAAATGGTAAACTTTCTGCCCTTCCGCCCGAGGTACTGTAAAGGTATATTCTTGCTGTTTCTGTAAATATTTTTCTTCCATATTTTAACCTCTTATCTAAAATACCCTAACTTCTGGCCTGCTGCCAACAGCCTGTGCCCAATAAAAGGCAGACTTTCCAGATCATCCTTACCCATACCGCCCACTGCCAGCAATACGCCGCCGTAAACAGGCACAGCCACGGCAATAGCCGCTAAAATCGCCCAGGCTCCCCAGCTTGCCGCCAGCGTGATCACGCCATAAACAGCCGCTCCCATAGCTGCGGCTGACACAGCAGGCTTAAATACACCGCTGAAGGATAAAGCAAAACCTGTATATTTGTAAATAAAAATCATATTTAAAACTGCTGCCAGGCCAAAATCCACTACCGTAGCCATTGCCGCACCCTTGATACCCAAAGTCGGTATCGCCGTCAGCGTCCAGCTTAAAAACACCTTGACCGCAGCCGCTAAAATCATATTGATGACCGGGATCGAAGTCCGACCCAGCCCCTGCAGAATTCCTGTACTGATCTGATGCAGACCCAACAGCAAGATACCTACGCTCATAGTTTGGATAGCATCGGCAGCGCCAGGCGCATTATAAATCAGCGCCGCTATTTTTTCAGCCAGAAAATACATACCTACAAAACAGGGACAGGTAATGATCAAAGCGACTCTGAAGGCCGTCCTGGTTTTGGCCCTGATGCCGAAAACATCATTCAGTGCCCGCGATTCAGAAATCGCCGGTACCAGGCTGATCGTCATAGCCGCCGTGAAGATAGTCGCTAAATTGATCAACGGCACAGCCATACCTGTCAGATAACCGAAAAACTCTGTCGCCTGACTGATATGAAAACCAGCTGCTTCCAACCGCTGCGGCACGATCAAAAGATCAAGGTTCGCCACAACCGGCAGCATCAGGCTGGACATGGAAACAGGCAGCGCCAGCCGCAGCAGGCGGCTGATGATGGCCCGCGCCGACTCTCTCGTAGCCAGTGGATTCTGCTGCTGCAGATCCGCTTTCAGCTTCTGCTTGAGCCGTCCATAGAACCACATCAAAACCAAAAGCGCGCAGAAGGCGCCGACTCCGGCGCCCATACTGGCGCCGCCAGCCGCATAAGCCAAACCATGCGGCATAAACATATTCGCAAAAACGATCATCGTCACAACACGCATCAGCTGCTCTACTATCTCGGAAGCCGCCGTTGGCGTCATGATCTGCCAGCCCTGCAGATAGCCGCGGAAACTGGCTAAAAATGTAACAAAAAATACGGCCGGAGCCAAAGCAATAATAGAGTAATAAGCGCGGCTATCACGGATCCAGTGATTATCGATCAGCCAATGAGCGCCGAAAAAAAGTGCCGATGCAAAAACCAGGCCTGTAACGAACAATAACCGCAGAGAAACATTAAAGACACGTTTGGCTCCCAGAAAATCCTTCTGCGCCAGCTTTTCAGCCGTAATAATCGAAATTGCGACCGGTATCCCTGCCGATGACAATGTTATTGCCATCAGATAGATCGGAAACCCCATCTGGTAAAGGCCGATCCCTTCGCCGCCCAGTACACGCGACAAAATGATCCAATTCAGCGAACCGATGACCTTGACGACGATACTGGAAACCGTCAAAATCAGTGTACCTTTTAAAAATTTATTATTACTGCTAGCACTCTTTTCGGTATCGCTCATGATTACCCGCCTTGTCAAATTTTACAATTACACATACTCATACATTATAATTATCACCTTAAAGCCACTTTTTGACAAGCTTTTTCGGTTTTATTTCACAAAATATTGCTTTATTGCCCGGCCATTGTTACAATTAAAGTTAGAAATAATTTATCAAGGAGGTCATTTGCATGAAGAAAATCCTGTCCATCGCTCTGGTTAGTCTGCTGGCCTGCGGCGCGTTACTTGCCGGCTGCGGCGGTGAAAAGAAAGCTGACCCTAAGGCTGCAGGCGACAAAACCAAAGTTGCCTTCGTTTATGTCAGCTCCGCCAAAGACGGCGGCTACTCTATGGCACATGAACTGGGGCGTCAGTATGTTGAGAAAAACATGCCCAACGTTCAAGCAAGTTACATCGAATCAGTTCCTGAAGGTGCCGATTCCGAACGTGTAATTACACAACTAGCTTCCCAGGGCAACAAAGTTATTTTCACCACCAGCTTTGGTTATATGGACCCGACGATCAACGTCGCGAAAAAATACCCCGACATTACCTTCCTGCACTGCTCCGGCTTCAAAACAGCCCCCAACGTAGGCAACTACTTCGGCCGTATGT
The DNA here is from genome assembly GCF_003945365.1 of Phascolarctobacterium faecium. Taxonomy (NCBI): domain Bacteria; kingdom Bacillati; phylum Bacillota; class Negativicutes; order Acidaminococcales; family Acidaminococcaceae; genus Phascolarctobacterium; species Phascolarctobacterium faecium. The sequence continues at coordinate 305,090 of NZ_AP019004.1, forward strand.
ACGAAGCCCGCTATGTCACAGGTATCGTTGCCGGTAAAGAAACAAAATCCAACGTTATTGGTTATGTAGCAGCGTTCCCGATCCCGGAAGTAATCCGCGGCATCAATGCCTTTACCCTGGGCGCGCAAAGCGTCAACCCTGACGTACAGGTCAAAGTCCTCTGGACCAATACCTGGTATAATCCAGCTACCGAAAAACAGGCTGCTATCACACTGATCGATGCCGGTGCCGATATCATCGCTCAGCATCAAAATACCCCCGGTCCGCAGCAGGCAGCTGAAGAACGCGGCAAATATGGCATCGGCTACAATGTCGATATGTCTGCCAATGCTCCTAAAGCATCCTTGACCTCCGCGATCTGGAACTGGGGACCGTATTATGAAGAAACCATCAAACAGGTTAACAACGGTACCTGGAAATCCGGCGCTTACTGGGGTTCCATGAAAGATAAAGTAGTCGACATCGCTCCCTACGGACCCGCAGTCAGCGATGAAACAAAAAAACTGGCTGATGCTGCCAAAGCAGATATCATTGCCGGCAAACAAAAAGTTTTCACCGGCCCGCTGTATGATCAAAGCGGTGCCGAGAAAGTTCCTGCAGGCACTACTCTGACCGATAAGGAACTTTTGAGTATGGACTGGTTCGTCAAAGGCGTTGACGGTAAAATCCAGAACTGACTCGCTTGAGTGTTTTAGTAAGGAAGGTATAAAGGAATGAAAAAGACATTAATTTTAAGCTTAGCACTGGCTTTAGGAATCACCACTGTTTGCGCTGCTTCTCCGCTCAAAAACTATAACGCGGGCAAAGTAGCTGTTGATCTGGGGCTTAACGTCCCTACCAGCAATACTTATGAAGGACACAGCGTCGGCAGCAAAAAAACGTCTCCCTATGCCGGTATCACCGTAGGCCTTGGCAGCAATACCGCTGTCAACTACAAATGGAATCAATACAAAAACAGCGGCAGTAACAAGGTCGAAGCCCAGCAGCTCAACCTGATGTACAAAGTCCTGCCAGTACTTGATGTTTACGCAGGTTATGTCGACAGTGACGTCAAACTGCACGGCGACAGCCGCAGCCGCAGTTCCGGCCAAGTCGGTGTCCAGGGACGTGTCGAATTGCCTTTTCTCTGTACTTTATGGGGCAGAGCAGGCGTGGGCAACAAGCTCAACAGCTATGAAATCGGCCTGAGCCGTACTCTGGTATCCAATGTAGAGCTGAATCTGTCGTACTATGACAACAAATTCAAAGATTCTGCGCCCGGCGGCAGCGACGTCAAAACCAAAGGCGTTAATATGGGTATCACCGTCAAATTCTGACCTGCATCTATTAATCATCTAACTAAATAAACCTCAAAATAAGGCCTGGAAGCAAAAATTCCCGGCCTTATTTTTCTATAATACTAACGGATAATTATTATTGACAACTGACAAAAGCTGTGCTATTATAATTACATTGAAAACTTACATCTGCGTAAGTTCTGCTCACAAAAAAATAAATTTTATAGCACTTGGAGGAATGAAGAATGAAAAAATTCGTATGTCAAATCTGTGGTTATGTTTATGAAGGCGAAGCAGCACCTGAGTACTGCCCGCAATGTAAAGCTCCTGCATCCAAATTCACCGAAATGTGCGGCGACCGTACCTGGGCTGCTGAACATATCGTAGGTATAGCAAAAGACGTCGCAGAAGACATTAAAATGGATCTGCGCGCTAATTTTACCGGCGAATGCACCGAAGTTGGCATGTACCTGGCAATGAGCCGTGTTGCTCATCGTGAAGGTTATCCTGAAATCGGCATGTACTGGGAGAAAGCAGCTTTTGAAGAAGCTGAGCATGCAGCTAAATTCGCTGAACTTTTAGGCGAAGTCGTTACCGACTCCACTCAAAAGAATCTGGAAATGCGTGTAGAAGCCGAAAACGGCGCTACCGCAGGTAAATTCGATCTGGCCAGCCGCGCTAAAGCAGCAGGTCTGGATGCTATCCATGACACCGTGCATGAAATGGCAAAAGACGAAGCCCGCCACGGCAAAGCTTTCGAAGGCCTCCTGAAACGTTATTTCAACAAATAATAAGTACCTTACCCACTACCTTTATACATCATCTACTTCCCTCAACAAAAACAGCCCCTGTTTCCTTCAGGAAACAGGGGCTGTTTGATTTTACACACCATATTTTTCTTTACTCTTACATACGTTTAAACTTTTTTACCACTTTTGCCGACTTTTACCAGTCCTTTTCCTTATGCGGCCCTTAAATAATACATATTCGGCATTTTCAATTTTTCGCCGATTTTATTAAAGCGCAGAACAAGTTTTCCTGTACTACCGCTTTGCCCGCCAATACTAATAAGACCTGCAGACTGCATCTGTCCATAAAAGGTAGCTGTCACATTTCCGCTGACCAGCATTTGCATATTACCTGCCGAAGAAAGGAAACAGCCGCCGTCAAGCTGTTTATCTGCATTGATAAAAGGGTCTGACAAACTCAAATTTTTATTGGCAATAAAAAGTATCCTGCTGTTGTCTACCGACTTGATCGAATTTACAGCTATCGACCCACCGGAAATAAAGCTTACCTGCCCACCGCCCTTGATCGTAATATTCTTTAAAACCACATTATCATAATCTTTGATAGTACCATAGTCACAAATAATAAATTCTAAAGTTTTTCCTTTAGGAACAGTGATTTCTACGTTATCCATAGTTAAAAAATTTTTATACAACATATAGCCAATACCCAGCTGTTCACCGATCAATAAAACAGTATTATTGGCAACACTTATCTTCGTTCCCGAAAAGCTGGCTTTAGCGGCCCAATATTGCCCGTTGGTAATATTCCAGTTACTTAAAGGCCTGTCTTCAGTCGCACCTGTAGACTGAAGCTCCGGATAAGTAGCTTTTTCAAAAACTTCCGGCGATGCAGCACTTTTATATTTAGGCTCTGTCACAAACTCCTTATTGATTACCTGCCCGCCCACTGTATAGTCACCAAAATATCCACTGTAATATACCTTATTATTGGGATCATAATCTACATCGTTATTAATAATCAATGCTCCGCTTGAAGTAATAAAGCTGTCATTTATATAGGCGTCTGGAGGCTGCTCCGGTTCTTCTCCGCCTCCGGTACCGCCATTATCACCTAACGTATGGACTTTACGGATAACCTTGCGAATCCCCTGGCAAGCTCCTACTGAGGTTATTTGATAAGCAGCGCTCTCTTCAGGAGTATAGTCAGATGCCAGATCAATATTATTTTCAGTAATTCCCACAGCGTACCAGATGCCATTCTGGTCAGCTTTACCGCCGTCTATACTTAAATGTCCAAAGCTGCCGCTGTCACTGCCTTGTATATAGTTTTCCGGTGTCAGCCACGTCCAGTTGCTGTTTTTATTATCTAAAGCTGCAACAGCTTTTTTATATCCGGCTTCAGCAGCATACCATGCCTGCTGCTCCCGATAATCTGATGAGGCAGCCGTTTTTTCTATTGTCATCATCGGCAGCCAGGCAATGGCCACTACCATCAAAAACAACAGCATTACTATAGCTATGACAGTTACCGAACCACGTTGTTTCTGCACACATTTCACCTCATCGCTCTTTTTGTATATGTTATAAATTAAAACCTATAATATAAATTATTTGATATTTTTTAATTTATTATATCATTTGTATTATAAAATCACAATATATTGTACCTATTTTAATAAATATTTATTTAGGCTATATTTAATAATCTTTTATTAAACAAATATAAAACCTGTCAATACCATACAAAAAAAACAGTACCGCTGCTATATAATAGCAGCGGTACTGTTTACTTCTTTATGCGTTTTTATTTCATACCTTTGGGAACGGTAAAACCAGGAGCTTTGAGCACACTATCATTAAACTGTATCAGACCACTTGTCTTAAAATTGCCCCTGCACTGAATCTGACCTTGAAATGAAGCACTCTCAACTATCGTAATATCTTTATCAGAAGATAAAAATCCTCCACCCGGATTATTTTTATAACTCCAAATACTGCTGCATATTTTCATATCACCATTAGACATGAACATCGTCAAGCCATTATAGGCAACGGTCTCAGTCCCCATGCCAAACTGAAAATCGCCGGCAAAAAACATTCGTACGTTGCCTGTAATCGTTCCAGTTAAAACTACTGGTTTAAGCGCGCTGAAAATAAAGGTTACAGGCAAATCACTTTCAGGACCGTTGATTTGATTTAATTGTATTCCATTATTGTAATTTTGATTGTCTATAAAAATTATTCTACCGGCAGAGTTCCCTGCATCTACAACTTTAACTCTTTTTATATTATAAGGATCACTCTCATCTACTAAATTAGACAAATCCCAATAATAATCTGTATTCTTTGCTGTCTTAATTGTAGAAGGCCATGTCATGTCAGGCATAGGAGGCATTTTGGGATATTTACTTATATCAAAAATTCTCTCCGGAAGTCTTGTTTTTAGAGTCGGCCTGTTAACACTGTCAGTCCATTCATTCGTAAATGAATTATTATTTTTCACGTTGTAAAAACCAGATCCATATAATTTTCCCAGAAACCTAGTATCTATATCGTCAATATTAAAATCCTTTTGGTCTTGTACTACTGTGACCGTACCTCCGGCCTGTACCAAGCCAGGTAATTCCAAAACTTCTTCTCCCACGCTGTCACCACCGCCAGACCCTCCGTCATCACCAAAAATATAGGTTTTTCGCATAACTTTGCGTATACCCTGGCAGGAACCGACTGATGTAATTATATAGTTGGCCTTATCGCCTGGTATAGTAACATCCACTTCATTGTCATCTTTGATCTCCGTAATCGCAGTTGCATACCAGACTCCCTGCTTATCTGCTTTTTGGTTATCAAGGCTATTTAAATAAAAATCCCCAGACTTTATTTCTGCGATTTTACTTAACCAATTATTCCATTCACTACTCCCATCATTAAGAGCAGCTATTGCACGCTTATATCCGGCTTCAGCAGCATACCACGCCTGCTGCTCCCGATAATCTGATGAGGCAGCCGTTTTTTCCATTGTCATCATCGGCAGCCAGGCTATCGCTATAATCATTAAAAACAACAGCATTACTACAGCTATAACAGTTACCGAACCACGTTGTTTCTGCACAAAATTCACCTCGCCGCCTTTTGATATAAATTATAAATCTAGGTTAAAAGCATATATTATTTGTTATTCTTTAATTATTATATCATTTACATTATAAAATAACAATATATCAAGTTTTTTGTAAACATTTGTTTAATCTATACTACGCCAATTCTTCATTAAACTAATATATATAACGCTACTAAAATTCAAAAAAAACAGTATCGCTGCTATTTATATAGCGGCGATACTGTTTACCTCTTTATGCGTTATTTAATTCATACCCTTGGGAACTGTAAAACCAGGAGCCTTTAAAACAGCATCACTGTAATGAATTGTACCTTTAGTTTCGAAATTTCCTTTGACTTGAGCCTGCCCATAGAAAGCCTGGTTGGCAATTATTATATTTTTGTCAGATGACAAAAATCCTTTATTTATAGAACCAATTATTTCCATTTTTCCGTTGGACATAAACATAATCAATCCTGTTGCTGCCTGATTATCAAAAGTAAAATCAGCAGAAGTAAATATTCTCACATTTCCAGTAATCTTAGCATTTATTTTGATAGTTTTTGTAAAAATAAATGTTACCGGTTTTCCTTGGCTTGGCCCTATTATATTTCCCTTAAGGTACTCAGTACTATTATCAATAAAAATAACCTTCCCCGATGATTCTTCAGCATTTATTGTACACTCATTACCAACATAATTACCAACATTCCAGGCAACATCACTTTTTAAATCCCAAATATAATTCTTACCTGCTTCCAAATTAAAAATCCAATTCCATTGATCTGTTCTTAACATAGTATTCAAATCTTTATAACTACTTTTTTGAAAAACACTTTCAGGGATATGTGTCTTCAATGTATTTGGATATGTTCCCTGAGTATGTCCACTACTAAATTGGTTTCCGCTGGAATCAAAAAAACCTGAACCATATAAATCGCCGTTTAATTCTCCTGCCTGGTTATTGGTTATGGTCACAGTACCGCCAGCCTGTACCAGACCTGGTAATTCCAGTGTTTCCTCACCGCCGCTGTCACCACCGCCAGAACTGTCGTCATCACCTAAAACATACGTTTTACGGATAACCTTACGAACGCCCTGACAGGAACCGACAGCAGTGATCTGGTAAACAACATCTTCTCCAGGAATATATCCCGAAACTATATCAGCATTATTTCCCATAATACTAACAGCGTACCAAATTTCATCTTGGTCAACTTTATTACCATCTATACTCAAATGCGCAAAATTCGCACTATCACTATCTCGAATATATTCTTCCGGTGTAAGCCATCGCCAGTCATTATTTTTGTTTGATAACGCAGCCACAGCTCTTTTATAGCCGGCTTCGGCGGCATTCCAAGCCTGCTGTTCCCGATAATCAGACGCAGCAGCCGTTTTTTCCATTGTCATCATCGGCAGCCAGGCTACGGCAACAACCATTAAAAACAACAGCATTGCCAAAGATATGACAGTTACCGACCCGCGTTGATCTTTCATTTCGTCACCTCATAATCAAATTAACTTCTACCAACGATTTCCCATCCAGATCCATTAATCAAATCTTTTACTTTATTAAATGGCAAACTGACCGATACACCACCATTTTTAATTAAGTGATACCATTTCTTATTTTCCGGATTATAAACATAATTTACATTCCATCCGGTTGTTTTATCCGGGTCGGTATAGCCAATAAGAAAAACATTATCTACAGTAATGGGAACATTTGTATCACCATATCCATATGGATTCATATAGACTGTTTTGCCATTTATATTTACGCTAAACCAGGCTCCACCATATTTTTCACTTAATAAATACTCTCTTATTTTATCATTATTACCCAATTGCCAAAGTGAATCATTACTTGTTCCAAAAAATTTCTTAAAATCGTCTAACGAATTTCTTTCTGAACTTGTTAAAACTTCTCCATTTTTTAGCTTATGCCAAATACTTACTAAGCTTGTATATTCTTTAAGCATTTTTTCTTCAGGTGTTTCTGTTACTTCTTCTTCACTCGGCACAACTTTAGTTTCCAAGGTCTGTGTTTTCATTTGCCCATTAAATTCATACTGCAGCGGCAAAGCGATCTTATACATGATCACTGTATTACCGTCATTTAAAGTAAGCGTTTCAGAAGTAACAGGAAATTTACCCTCGAAAATACTATTATTGCTGTCATTTGGAAAAACAGTTATTTTTTTACTGCCGTCAGTAATATCTTCCCGCGTTACCTGCAATTGTTTTTTTGTATCATCTTTCCACTCGACAGTCACTTTATATTCTTTATTGGTTCCTTGAGCAATATCCATATGCCTGTCCCAAAGATTACCTTTATAGGAAAATTTACTTGTGCTGACCGTCGGCTGCTCCGGATCAATACTGTCCTTATCTGCATAACGCAGCGTAGTTTTCAGTTCGTTCATCAGCAAACGCGCCTCTTCATAAACGACTTCCTGCCTGGCGCCTACATGCAGACTGGTAACACTGCTGCCAAACAAATGTACCATTGCCCCCATGATCAGCCCCAATACTGCCATCGCTACCACTAATTCTATTAATGTAAATCCGGACTGCTTCTTCATGCCGCCGCTCCTTTAAATCAATCTTTTGTACGGATATATGTCTGCAGATCCAAGACCTGCGGCTTGGGATCTGTCCACTTCACTTCTACCCTGACCAAATACAATTCGCTCTCACCCGGATAATTATTCCCCAGGCTTCCATCACCGCCGCGAGCATTAATCTGGTACTCAATGCCGTCCTGGGTAACTGTATTATTACCTTCTTTATTGATATATTCAACTATTTCTCTGATATCACTGCTGCTGTGCCCATCGGCTGCCTTTAACAGTTCAATTTTCTCCGATGCTATCTGTACAGCCTTTTCCTGTCTGTCCGCCGATACCATCACACCGATACCATAAGTATATAAAGCCGCTAATGCAGCCAGGCCGATAGCTACTACCAAAACCCCGATCATAGCATCGACCAGTAAAAATCCCTGTTTATTTTTGCGGAACTGTTTTATGCCATTCATCTTCACAGCCGTCCTTTACTCATAAAATCCCATATTTATTATATCACATATTTTCTTTAGTTTATAAATAATAACTATCATATATTTTAAAAATACTTAGAAAAATATGTATTAAAATTGCCTCTTCTTAATTAATTAAGAAGAGGCAATAAATTTTCAGTTATTTCTTTTTATCTTTACTCTTGGACTGCACTGCCGTATCGTTGGCATTCGCAACCGGCACCCACTGGCGCAGCAGCTCGGTACAGGCCGCCGCATAGCTGCCGGCACTGCCGAAGCCGCCCGCATACGCATCCTGATTGTAAACAGTGAGGATCTCGATGTCATCATAGTAAATAGTGGCACTGCCGCCGTTATCATAGACGATAAAGCGATATGGATCGATATGGCCCTTATCACGTTCACGCACGCAGTATAAACCGCCGGCAAGCATATAAGCGCGATATTCCGGGCGGTCATTACCGACAGTCTGCGTGATATTAAACCCCCAGTCACCTTCATGCACTCTGGCTGTATTATCTTCGTTAAGAGTTATTTCCGGATGTACTTTAAGCGCTTTGATCTGCTTCATAACACGTTTCAAACGTTCTTCCGGCTCGGGATGGCTCGAAAAAATACCATAGCCTGGATTACCCTGTTCCTTCGCCAGGTCTTCCAGCTTGTTGATCGTCAGCACGACACTGTAAGGATTATAACCGGCTGCTACACACAGATTAAAACCGCCCTTATCTGCGCCGCGTTCGTCGGTACGGCTGTAACCGGCCGCTAAAGCCTGCGTCGCCAGTCCCGCTATGCCTAAATCACCTTTGGTAACGATAGCAAAAGCCAAAGTCGTTAAAAGCTGTTTTTCTATTTGATGCACAGTGTGCTTTTTGACAACGTGTGTGATCTCGTGACCTAATACGCCAGCTAATTCTGCATCGGACGGCATATAATCGATCAGTCCCTTGAATACATAAATGAAACCGCCGGGGCAGGCCAGCGCATTTACTTCGTCACTGTTCAGCACCTTAAAGCTGTATTCCAGATCCTGCCGTTCGCTGACCTTGACCAGACTCTGACCGATCCGGTTGACACGTTCCTGCAAGGCATAATCCTGCACGACACCGTATTTAGCTTCCAGCTGCATCGCCGTCTGCCGGCCCATCTCTATTTCCTGTTCCTTGCTGATCAGCCCCGCTTCTGCCGGCGGCGTCATCCCCAGGCTGCAGCAGAATACAAAGACTATTGCTAAAATAAAGCGTTTCATCTTTTCACACCCCTTGTTTTAACGTAAACTGTCAAATCGCACCATTTTCTTTCAACTTCATAATCTCTGGCTCCGTATAACCCAGTTCAGTCAGCACCTCAGCCGTATGTTCTCCTAAAAGCGGCGCCCGGCGTTCGATGCTGCCCGGCATATCCGACAAACGGATCGCCGGTTTGACATACTGCAAAGTGCCGATATCCTCCTGTTTTTGCGCCAGCATTTCTGACTGCTGTGTCAGCTCGCTGTTTAAGGCTTCCTCCAGCGAACAGACCGGCGTCACGCAGAATTCTTCCTCACCGATCAACGCCAGCCATTCGGCCTGCGTTTTGGTCTGGAATACTGCTGCCAAATGCTCCTGAAGCTCATTACCATGTTCAAAATCATGCTGACGCTCGATCAGCTCTTCACAACCCAGGATTTCGCACAAACGCCGCCAGAATTTAGGTTCGATCGTCCCCACGCTCAAATAACGGCCGTCCTGCGTCCGGTAAATATTATAATAATGTGCCGTGCGCCCGAAAGGCTGACAACCTGTAGCCTTACAGCCCCACAAGCTGCTGATGCCGGTTGTCTGCAGACTCAGTGAAGTATTATATAAATTGATATCTACAGCCTGACCTTCCCCGGTACGTTCGCGCGCCAGCAAAGCCAGCAGAATGCCGCTGACAGCGTTCATACTGCTGCCCAGCGCCGCAATCTGTACCTCTGAAACGCAGGCACTGCCAACGTCATCCAGTGAATTCAGACCTGCAAGTCCGATCACATTCAGGTCATGGGCCGGTTTATGACGGTAACTGCCAGTCTGCCCAAAGCCGGTGATCGAACAATAGACCAGCTGCGGGTTGATTTCCCTGACAGTTGCGTAATCCAAGCCATAACGCGCCAGATAACCCGGCCGGAAGCCTTCTAAAAATACATCTGCTTCTGACAGAAGACGTAATAAAAGCTTACGTCCGCCTTCAGTTTTTATATCGGCCGTAATGCCGCGTTTATTACGGTTAAGCGCCAAATGCCAATAGCTCATGCCTGGCAGCGCTTCCGGAAAAAATCTGCGTGTATCATCGCCTGCAGGCGTTTCCACTTTGATAACATCGGCGCCGAAATCTCCCAATACCATACCGCAGTACTGCCCCGGCAGCCATTTAGAAAAATCTATCACCTTGATACCGGTCAAAGCCTTCATTCTTCTGACCCCCAATATTTTAACTGCAAAATATCCTCTGAAAATATACTTTATAATATTCTACATTTTTTACTGTTTCCCTTTAATTTATTTGCTGTGAAATGCTATAATAAGTTATAGAAGTTGTCTGAAGAGGTGTCATTACATGAAGATCCATAAGCTCACTTTAACGGCGCTGCTGGTTGCCATCGGCACCCTGAGCGCGCATCTTATTTATATACCGGCCGGCATTTCCAAATGCTTTCCCGTGCAGCATGCCATCAACGTGCTGGGAGCGGTGATTTTAGGCCCCGGCTATGCGACAGCAGCGGCCTTTGTCATTTCCTGCCTGCGCAATATGTTCGGTACCGGCTCACTGCTGGCTTTTCCCGGCAGTATGATCGGTGCCTGTCTGGCCGGACTTTGCTATAGCAGGTTCGGCTCTGTCAAAGCGGCTATGGCCGGCGAGATTTTCGGCACCGGTATTTTAGGCGGACTGACTGCCTGGGTCATCGCCCGTTTCTTCTTGAACAGCGCGGCAGCAGCCTGGTTCTTTATCCCGCCGTTCCTGATCAGCACTGTCGGCGGCAGCATCATCGCCGGACTGATCATTAAAAGCGGTATCCTTGCTTACGCTCTGCCAAATCTTTTTGCTAATAAAGGAAATAAATCAAATTTATGAATATTGATACCATGCTTTCACAAATTTTATATTGCCTGAGCGGCTTCCTTTTCGGTATTTTCGCCTCACGCTACAGCGTCATCAGCTGGCGCACTCTGGCCAGCCGGCCGCCGCTGCTGCAATGCGCGCCCTACGTGCTGTTTATCATCGCAGCTTTTACGCTGTTTCCCTTCTGGCTGATTACCCGTACCGAAGCCGGCGGTTTTATTTATTATGCGACGCTGCTGTTCTTTTTCACAAAGGGCTACCGCGCTGATAAGAAAGGATGAGCCCCAACATGAGCGAAAATAAAACTAACAATACTGTGATCTGCGATTCCTGCGGACACAGCGCCAGAATCCACCCCCAGCTGGCCGATAAATATGTACAGCCGATGGCGGAAATATTCAAGGTTTTAGGTGACCCGACCCGCATTAAAATTTTAGAACTGCTCTCCCACGAGGATATGTGCGTCAGTAATATCGCCGAAATGCTGGATATGACCCATTCTGCTATTTCTCATCAGCTGCGGCAGCTGCGCCATGCTCAGCTGGTCAAGTTTTCCAAGTCCGGCAAAGAAGTCATTTATTCGCTGGACGACGAACACGTCCTGACGCTGTTTGCCCAGGCGCTGGATCATGTCAAACATAAGGTTTAAGCATTCCGCACATAAAAACGGAGCCTGCTGTGCAGACTCCGTTTTTTTATTTTTACAGCTGCAGAAAATAACGATAGACAGCATCGCTGTCTGTCAATTCCGGGTGAAAACTGGTCGCCAGCAGCTTTCCTTGCCGGGCAGCTATGATATGCCCTGCATACTCCCCCAAAATTTCTGTCTGTTCGCCAACCCTTTCTATCCACGGAGCTCTGATAAATACCAGTGGCAGCGGTTCTGTCCCCAAAGCAGGCAGCAACTGCCTGCAGCTGAAACTGTTGAGCTGACTGCCATACGCATTACGGCGCACGGTAATATCCATCACCCCTAAATGCGGCTGTTCACCGACAATATTTTTTGCCAGCAGAATCAGCCCCGCACAGGTCCCCCAGACAGGCAGCCCCTCTTTCACCCTCCGTTTTAAAAGCTCAGACAGTCCCGTTCGCTGTAAAAGTCTGCTGATAGCAGTGCTTTCACCACCGGGAAGGATCAATCTGTCCACCTGCTCTAAATCAGCAGCCGTTTTTACGGCAACCGGCAAAACCTCCGTCAGCTGCGCCAGTTTAGTCAGATGCTCAGAAAATGACCCCTGCAGTGCCAGTACGCCTACACTCTGCATTACCAGCCACGCTCCGCAAAGGTTTGTTCCGCCGGTATAGTTTTGATATCGATACCGCTCATGGCCTCGCCCAGATCTTCTGATACTTCGGCTACGATTTTAGGATCGTTATAATAGCTGGTCGCCAGTACGATCGCCTTGGCGCGCTTAGCCGGATCGCCGCTGCGGAAAATACCTGACCCGACAAAAACACCTTCGCTGCCAAGCTTCATCATCAGGGCCGCATCTGCAGGCGTAGCAATACCGCCGGCGGCAAAATTAACTACCGGCAGCCTGCCGCCCGCAGCGACTTCTGCCACCAGTTCATACGGCGCTCCCTGTTCTTTGGCAAAGCTCATCCATTCCTCCCGCGGCAGATTCTGCAGCAATCTTATCTGTCCCATCATCGTCCGCATATGCCGCACTGCTTCTACCACATTGCCGGTACCAGCCTCTCCCTTCGTGCGGATCATTGCCGCTCCCTCACCGATGCGGCGCAGTGCTTCGCCCAGATTGCGGGCACCGCAGACAAAAGGGCTCTTAAAAGCATGCTTGTCGAGATGATATAAATCATCGGCCGGTGTCAGAACTTCACTTTCATCGATATAATCTATTCCCAGCGCCTCCAGAATCTCCGCTTCCACAATGTGACCGATCCTGACCTTGGCCATTACCGGAATCGATACGGCGCTTTTGATCTCTTTAATAAGCTTCGGGTCGCTCATTCTGGCAACGCCGCCATCCCTGCGAATATCAGAAGGCACACGTTCCAACGCCATAACAGCTACTGCGCCTGCAGCTTCGGCAATTTCAGCCTCTTGGGCATTGGTGACATCCATGATTACGCCGCCTTTGAGCATCTGTGCTAAATTACGATTTAAAATTTGTCTATCTGTCATCTTTATTCCTCCTAAAAACTTGCTTTCGTTAACGACAGTTTTTATGATACAATAATTCTGTACAGCAATAAATAGCCAGAAACTATTTTTCTAAAGGGGACAGTTTTATGCTTTTGACTAATCTTAAACTTGACAAACAGACCGACACGCCTTTATATACCCAGATCATTGACTCTATCAAAAACCAGCTCTACAATGACCAGATCGCAGCCGGCGACAGACTTCCGTCTGTACGCAGGCTCTCAGCAGCGCTGCAGATAAGCCGCACGACTGTCGAAAACGCTTACAATCAGCTGGTTGCCGACGGTTATCTGCAAAACGAACCTAAGCGCGGTTATTTTGCAGCAGCACTGTCAGGCCTGAGAAAGCACAGCGACGCGCCTGTGACACAAAGTATCGAACCGCCTGCCGTACGTTATAACTTTGCCAATAATTATATCGATCCCGCTTCTTTTCCCTCCGAGCTTTGGCGGCGCTATCTGAACCGTGCCTTAAAAAATAAACACCTGCTTTCCGGCTATGGCGAGCCGCAGGGTGAAACAGAACTGCGCCGTACACTGGCCAAATACAGCTCGGTGGCCCGCGGCGTTATCTGCAGCCCCGAACAGATCGTGATCGGCGCCGGTGTGCAAAGCCTGCTGCAGATCCTGATCGACATTCTACAGCCAGATATCACCAGTATTGCTCTGGAAGCGCCAGGCTTTGCCCAGGCAGAGCGGCTTTTTACTTCGCATGGCTGGCAGGTACGGCATTTCAGCACCGACCAGTTAGAGACTTCCCTGCCCAGGCTGCTTTACGTCAGCCCTTCCAATCCCTATAAAGGCCGCTCGCTCTCGCCGCAGCAAAGACTGAACCTGCTGCGCTGGGCAACGCAGCAGCAGACCTATCTGCTGGAAGATGACTATAACGGCGAGTTCCGTTATTTCGGACGGCCGGTATCCTCACTGCAGGGCATGAGTGATGGCCGTACAGTTATCTATCTTGGTTCTTTTTCGCGGCTGCTGCTGCCTTCCCTGCGTATTTCTTACATGGTATTGCCGCCGCTGCTGTTAGACCGTTACCGCCAGCTGGGACACCTTTATAACCAAACGTCTTCTACGATCGAACAGCTGGCACTGGCCGACTTTATTGCCGCCGGCGCACTGCGCCGCCACGTTAAACGACTGCGCAGGCTCTACAGTAATAAAAACACACTGCTGCGGCAAGCTTTAACGGAAATCTTCGGCAGCAGAGTCATTGTACGAGCCTATGAATCCGGTCTGCATCTGCGCCTGGCTGTCGTCACGCAGCAAACTGCCGATACCCTGTCCGAACTGGCACTGGAAAACGGCGTCCGGATCCTGCCGGTTTACGACAGCAACGGTAATTTACCAGAGATCCTGATTTCTTTTGTCGGTATTCAGGAAAACGACATCCGACCGGCACTGCTGCAATTAAAAAAAGCATGGTTTTAGTATCTGCCAAGCTCTTGACAGTATTGACCTGCAGATGCTATGCTAAAAAAAGAGTGAAGCCGTAAGGCGTCACAAAGGGGTACACCACCACGGGTGTAGCTTTTTGTGGCGCCTTTTTTTATTTTTCTTCAAGGAGGGTTCCCTATGCAAATCAACGGTCAACCAATCAGCACCGCTGCAGGCAGCACCTTGTCGCAATTATTGGCGCAGCAGGGTTTTGACGTTGCCCGCGTCGCCGTCGAACTCAACGGTAAAATCATCTGCCGCAGCGATTTCAGCAAAGTGCAGCTCGCCGACAGTGATACCATCGAAGTTGTACAGTTTGTGGGCGGAGGTTAAAAATGACTAAACAAATCACCAGGCAACAGCTTTCAGCAGCACTGGTTGAACGGCACGGACAGGAACGCCAGCAGCATTTGTACACCGCCAGTGTCGGTATCGCCGGTTTAGGCGGGCTGGGCTCCAACATTGCCGTCCAGCTGACGCGCCTGGGCATCGGATACCTGATCCTCGCCGACTGCGATCGGGTCGAGATCAGTAATCTCAACCGGCAAAGCTACCGACTCTGTGATATCGGCAGACCTAAACCCGAAGCCTTGACAGAACAGCTGCTGCAGATCAATCCCTATTTATGCTACGAGCCGCACTTTCTAAAGCTCACGCCGCAGAATATCCCGGAAATTTTTGCCGGCTGTAATATCATCTGCGAAGCTTTTGACGACCCTGAACAAAAGGCCATGCTGACAGAAACCGTCCTGCAGCGGCTGCCGCAGGCAAAACTGATCGTTTGTTCCGGCATGGCGGGCGCTGGCAGCGCCAATGCTATTACTACCAGCCGCAGGCTGAACCGTTTCTACCTGTGCGGCGACGGTACTGCTGATATTGCCGCGGACGGCAGCCTGCTGGCCCCGCGCGTCAGCGTCTGTGCCGCCCATGCGGCGACCATGGTCATGAGACTGGCGCTGGGCTTCACCACACCTTAAACAAAAGGAGAATTTTAAACTACGATGCAAGAAGATAAACTTATTTTAGGCAGCTACAGCTTCAGCTCCCGCTTTATTCTTGGCAGCGGCAAATATTCGCTTCCGCTGATCAAAGCCGCTGCCGAACAGGCCGGGGCGCAAATCATCACCTTAGCGCTGAGGCGCGCTCAATCGCAGCAGGACAATATCCTCGATTTTATTCCCTCAGGCATCACACTGCTGCCCAACACCTCAGGTGCCCGTACTGCTGAAGAAGCAATACGCATAGCCAGGCTGGCCCGTGCCTGCGGCTGCGGCGATTTTATCAAACTGGAGATCATCCGTGATTCTAAATATCTGCTGCCGGACAATCAGGCAACGATCAGGGCAACGGAAATCCTCGCTAAAGAAGGCTTTATCGTCATGCCTTATATGTATCCCGACCTTAACACCGCCCGAGATCTGCGTGACGCAGGCGCAGCCTCGATCATGCCCCTGGGAGCGCCGATCGGTTCCAACAAAGGGCTGGCAACCCGCGATTTTATCAAGATCATTATTGATGAGATAGCACTGCCTGTTATCGTCGACGCCGGGATTGGCCGCCCCTCCCAGGCCTGTGAAGCCATGGAAATGGGTGCCGCTGCCGTCATGGCCAATACCGCCATCGCTACAGCCGGCGATATCCCTCTGATGGCTGCAGCCTTCAAGCAGGCTGTTGAAGCAGGGCGTGCCGCTTACTTAGCCGGGCCGGGACGTGTTTTAGAGCAGGGTGCGGCTGCTTCATCGCCTCTGACAGGCTTTTTGGAAGACAGGTGATATGAATATGAAAATCGATCAGCATACCGATCCGATGGCTTATCAGCCGGATATGGAAATAACCTCGTCAGCTATTATGGAACAGGTGCTGGCCGCCCGTGCAGCTTACGACGAAACTGTTTATACGGCGGACGACGTGAAACAGGCCCTGCTTCAGGATCACCTGACGCCTGAAGCATTCGCCGCACTGCTCGCGCCGGCCGCAGCACCATTTCTGGAACAGCTGGCACAAAGGGCACAGGCAGAAACACGTAAACATTTCGGTAATGCCGTCAATCTGTTCACCCCGCTTTATATCGCCAACTACTGCGAAAATCACTGCATCTACTGCGGCTTTAACTGCTACAACAATATCAAACGCGCCAAGCTTACTGCCGCTGAAATAGAAACGGAAATGCAGGCTATTGCCGCTCAGGGCCTGGAAGAAATCCTGATCCTGACCGGGGAAAGCCCGACTATGAGCGACGTACAGTATATTGGTGCAGCCTGCCGGCTGGCCCGCAAATATTTTCGTGTTGTCGGTCTTGAGGTCTACCCCATGGACAGCAGTGATTATGCCTATCTGCATCAATGCGGAGCTGACTTCGTCACCGTTTTCCAGGAAACCTACGCCCCTGATAAATACGGTCAGCTGCATCTGGGCGGACGTAAACGTATTTTCCCCTATCGTTTTAATGCACAGGAACGGGCTTTACAGGGCGGAATGCGCGGAGTTGGCTTTGCCGCTCTGCTGGGACTGGATGATTTTCGCCGTGACGCTTTGGCAACAGGTCTGCATGCTTATCTGCTCCAACGTAAATACCCTCAGGCCGAGATCGCTTTTTCCTGTCCGCGCCTGCGCCCCATCATCAACAATGAGCAGATCAATCCCAAAGACGTCCATGAGCGGCAGCTGCTGCAGATCATCTGCGCCTACCGCATCTTTATGCCCTTTGCCTCCCTCACTATTTCCTCCCGTGAATGCGCCCGTTTCCGCGATAACGTAGTCGGACTTGCTGCAACTAAAATTTCTGCCGGCGTTGAAGTTGGCATCGGCGGTCACAGCCAGCAGAGCAAAGGCGACGAACAGTTCCTGATCGACGATAGCCGTACCGTCCGTGAAATCTGCGCAATGCTGACGAATCGAGGACTGCAGCCGGTCATGAGTGATTATGTCTATGTTTAAGCTGCTCGCCGTTACCGACCAAGCTTCCTGTCCTGAAAATTTTTGGACGCAGCTCCAGCTTTTAGCTGCTTCTGAAATCGACGCTCTTATTTTCCGTGCCAAAGAATTACCGCCGCAGGAATATTATCGGCAGGCCTCACAGGTGCAGAAAATCTGCCGGACACATCAGCTGCCGCTGATCCTGCATACTTATCAGGACATCTGCCGCCGGCTTGATACGTATGGACTGCAGGTAAGCTATCAGCAGCTCCTATGCCAGCCTCAGCTGCGGGCACAGGTACAATGCCTGGGCGTTTCCATCCACCATGCTGACGAAGCGGTACGTGCCGCTGACTTGGGCGCCGATTATTTAATAGCCGGGCATATCTTTGCTACAAACTGCAAGCAGGGGCTGCCCGGACGCGGTCTTGATTTTCTCAGCGCCGTCTGCGCCGCTACATCCCTGCCCGTCTACGCTATCGGCGGGATCACTCCTGCCAATATCGGACAGATAAAAAAAACAGGCGCCGCCGGCGCCTGTCTGATGAGCAGCCTGATGACCTGCCCGGAACCAGCAGTACTGGTACAAAAACTGCGGCAGGCTTTACTTTAGGCCCGCATAAACAAAAAATCCCGCTTCTGTCATAAGAAGCGGGATTTTATTTCATCAGGCAAACATCCAGACAAAAAAAATGGTGATCCACCCGCGACTCGAACGCGGGACACCCTGATTAAAAGTCAGGTGCTCTACCGACTGAGCTAGTGGATCACATAGTTATCAAGTTTCAAGCCAACTTGACAACGATATAATTATAACTACCTTTCACTGTTCTGTCAAGAAATAATTTTCAAAAATATAAAAACCGTCAGAAAAAATCTGACGGTTTAAATTTTTGATTTACAGCAATTTTTTCAGTACGATAGTCTGTTCACGTTCCGGACCTACGGAAACAATACCCAGTTCGACACCGGCAACCTCACTCAGACGGTTCAGATAAGTTTTCGCCTGAACAGGCAGCTCGTCAAAGGTGCGGATAGACGTAATATCAGTCAGCCAGCCTTCAAACTCTTCAAAAACCGGTTCAACCTTTGCCAGAACGTTCAGGCTGGCAGGAATCTGTTTGATTTCCTGTCCGTCGATCTTGTAGCCGACGCACATTTTGATCTTCGGCATTTTATCGAGAATATCCAAACGGGTCACTGCCAGGCAGTCCAGGCTGTTCAGACGTGCGGAATATTTGAGCATGAAAGCATCAAGCCAGCCACAGCGGCGGGGACGTCCGGTAACGGTACCGTATTCATGGCCTGTTTCACGGATCTGATGCCCGGGTCCGTCAGTATCAAGCAGCTCAGTAACAAAGGGACCTTCGCCGACGCGTGTCGTATAAGCCTTGACTACGCCCACCACATGGTCGATATAACGGGGGCCGATGCCGCTGCCGGTGCTGGCATTGCCGGCAGTCGGGTTCGAGCTGGTAACATACGGATAAGTACCATGATCGATATCAAGGAAAGTAGCCTGCGCGCCTTCAAACAGCACGTTTTTACCCTCGCTGAAAATTTCGTCTAAAACTACGCCGGTATCGGCAATATACGGCCGCAGCTCTTCGGCATAAGCCAAAAATTCCTGCAGCATAGTTTCATAATCAAAAGGTTCGCCGCCATAAATTTTAGTAATAATGGCATTTTTGGCTTCCAGGTTGATTTTCAGCTTTTCTGCAAAAGTATCGGGTTCCATCAAATCACAGATGCGGATGCCGGTACGGGCAACCTTATCCATATAGCAGGGGCCAATACCGCCTTTGGTCGTACCGATCTTATTACAGCCCAAAGCTGCTTCCTGCAGTTCATCCAGACGGGCATGGTAAGGCAGCACCACATGCGCACGGTCAGAAATGACCAGATTGTCGCAGCTGATGCCTTTAGCCTTCATATCAGCAATTTCATGCAGAACTACGCCGGGGTTGATAACGACGCCGTTACCCAGCACATTAGTCTTATCACTGTACAAAACACCGGAGGGAAGCAGACGCAGTTTATAGGAAACGTCATTGACGACTACCGTATGACCTGCGTTGGAACCGCCGGAATAACGTACGACGGCATCGGCTTTCTGTGCCAAATAATCAACAATCTTACCTTTACCTTCATCGCCCCATTGGGCACCAATAACTACAACAGATGACATGTGAGCATCTCCTTATCTAAATCATAATCCGAAGCGGGACATAATCAAATCTACATGACGCAGCATGGGTTTAGGATCGAAGCAAGCTTCGATTTCTTCTTTGGAGAGATATTTTTGGATATCCGCATCCATTTCCACGTTGGTCTTAAAATCAGCGCCTTCAAGCCAGCGGGCCATAGCGTTGCGCTGCACCCATTTATAAGCGTCTTCACGCAGCACGCCCTTGCTGACCAGTGCGATCAGCAGATTCTGGCTGAAGATCAGGCCGCCGGTTTTGTTCAGGTTCGCCATCATCGCTTCCGGATAAACCAGCAGCTTGTCGACGATACCGGTAAATTTACGCAGCATATGATCCAGCGCGATAGTAGCATCCGGTAAAATCACACGTTCCACAGAAGAGTGGGAAATATCGCGTTCGTGCCACAAAGCGACATCTTCCAGCGCAGCAACGGCATACCCTCTCAGCAAACGCGCCATACCGGAGATTTTTTCGCAGGTGATGGGATTACGTTTATGCGGCATCGCCGAGGAGCCTTTTTGCCCGGGAGCAAAATATTCTTCAGCTTCACGAATGTCCGTACGCTGCAGATTACGGATTTCCGTAGCCATTTTATCAAGAGAAGAACCAATGATCGCCAAAGTAGTCAGAAAATCGGCATGGCGGTCGCGCTGAATGACCTGGGTAGCCAGACGGGCAGCCTTGATACCTAATTTTTCACAAACATATTCTTCAATAAACGGGTCAATATTGGAGTAAGTGCCGACTGCGCCCGAAAGCTTACCGACCGCAATAAAATCACGCGCCTGCTTCAACCGTTCGATATTGCGCTCTGTCTCATCCATCCACAGCGCAAACTTCAGCCCGAAGGTCATCGGTTCGGCATGGATGCCATGAGTACGACCGATCATAATCGTATGCTTGTGTTCAGCGGCACGGCGTTTCAGGACAGCATGGAATTTTTCCAGATGACTCAGTAAAAGGTCGGCAGACTGTTTCATCATCACACCCAAAGCGGTGTCCTTGACATCGCTGGAGGTCAGGCCTTTATGGATGTATTTGGAAGCATCGCCCACATATTCGGCCACATTGGTCAGAAAAGCAATGATGTCATGGTTGGTGACAGCTTCGATTTCTTTGATGCGTTCGATGCGGAAATCAGCTTTAGTCTGAATATCCTTCAATGCGTCATCAGGAACGATGCCCAGTTTGTTCATCGCCTCGCAGGCCAGAATTTCTACCTGCAGCATTGTTCGGAATTCGTTTTCCAAAGTCCAGATATGACCCATCTCGGGATGAGTATAACGTTCGATCATTTTTTTGTTTCCCCCCGTAAAATCGGTGTTTTTTGCAATAAGAATAGGAAGAAGGCCTGCTTGCGTTCTTCCTCTCTTATAAATAAACTTTTTTATCCTCTCATATCATAACATTTTCAGTTCTTCACTGCAATACTACTGAACATTTTTTGCAAATTTATTTAAAACATTCGCAAAATAAACAACAGCGTGAAAACCTGTTATCACAGGCGTTCACGCTGTTTTTCTTTAAAGCGCTCCATTATTTATGACAAAAATAAAAATACCAGACCACACAAAATAATGACCAGTCCACTGATACCCATCAGAAAACGATACCCCTGATCGCCGAAAAAATCATGTACCAGCGTATCAAAGGCAAACGGGCGCACCCGCCTGTGGTCAAATTCGCAGACCCAACGCCAGTTTAAAAGCGCGCCGATAAAAATCAGCAGGCCGCAGCCGATGATAGTAAACTGCCAATGCTTCTGCAAAAAAGCCATCAGCTGCTCCATCCATATTTCCACGCGCCGCCTCCTTCTCATCTGCTCACAGGTCTGAGTTTACTCCTTACGCTTACTGAGTCCCACAAATTTGGTATATTGTTTGTGGAAGAACAGATTGACCGTATCGACAGGGCCGTTACGGTGCTTAGCGATAATCAGTTCGGTAATATTTTTATTCTCCGTTTCCGGATTATAGTAATCTTCACGATATAAAAAGGCTACGATATCCGCATCCTGCTCCAAAGAACCAGACTCACGCAGGTCAGACAGCATCGGACGTTTGACCTGACGCGCTTCGACGCTGCGGCTCAGCTGCGATAAAGCAATGACCGGAACATCAAGCTCACGGGCCAGCGCTTTCAACGAACGTGAGATCTCTGAAACCTCCTGCTGCCGGTCACCGCTGTTGTTCTTTTTACCGCTGCCCTGCATCAGCTGCAGATAATCGACTACGATCAGATCAAGACCGTGTTCGGCTTTCAGCCGGCGGGCGCGCGACCTCATATCCATGGCAGTGATACCTGCTGTATCGTCGATATAGATATTAGCACTGGAAAGCGTATCTGCCGTATTGATGAGCATCGCCCAATCTTCATCACGCAGCTCGCCGATACGCAGCCGCTGCGAATCAATGTTGGCTTCGGCGCAGAGCATACGCTGTACAAGCTGCTCCTTGCTCATTTCCAAGCTGAAAAAAGCAACTGTTTTCGGAGCTCCGCCAACCTTTTTGGCAGCTCGGATCGCCACATTCTGTACCACATTGAGCGCAAAAGCAGTTTTACCCATGGAAGGACGGGCCGCAAGGATGATAAAATCACTGCCATGCAGGCCGGAGGTCAGATTATCAAGATCTTCAAAGCCTGTAGGCAGTCCGGTAAGACCATTCTTATTGCCCATCAGCGCTTCGATACTCTTAAAAGAATCAAGAACGATCTCATTGATCGGCGTAAAATCAGCTGTCTTCTTCCGGTTGGAAATCTCCAGAATCTTGCTTTCAGCACTGTCGATGATGTTTTTCACATCATCATTAGCCTCATAACCCATCGAAGCGATCTGCGTCGATACGGAAACCAGCTGACGCAGAATCGATTTTTCTTCAATAATGCTCGCATGATAGGTTACGTTGGCCGCAGTCGGCACAGCATTAGCCAGCGAAGTGACATAAGCGATACCGCCCACATCCTCCAGCTTGTTGTCACGCTTCAGAATCTCCGTCACCGTGATCATATCCACAGCTTCGTTCTTATTGTAAAGCTCCAGCATAGCGTTAAAAATGACGCGGTGCGCCTCACGGTAAAAATCAGTATCCCGCAGGATCTCCATGACCTTGGGGATAGCCTCTTTCTCGATCAGCATCGCGCCCAGCACTGACTGCTCGGCTTCTATATTTTGCGGTGGTACTCTGTCCTGCATAACCTTCCCTGTCTTTCGCTTATTCCGCTTCAACTACTACGGCAAATTCCGCAGCAATCTCAGGGTGCAGTTTAGCTACAGCTGTATAATTGCCTAAACCCTTAACAGGTGTTTTCAGTTCTATCTTCCGGCGGTCGATATCCAGCTTGGTCTGTTCGATCAATGCTTCCGCCACGTCTTTAGACGCAACCGAGCCGAACATTTTCCCATTATCACCGACACGTACCTTCAAGGTAACGGTCACTTTTTCGATCTGAGCTGCCAGAACGGTAGCTTCATCTTTTTTCTGCGCGGCACGACGGGCAGCATTGGCCTGATCCTGCTTGGCCTGATTTAAATTAGCCGCACTGGCTTCTTTCGCTAATTTGCGAGGCAGCAGATAGTTGCGGCCATAACCTTCGGCCGTTTCTACGATATCGCCTTTTTTACCTAAACTTTTAATATCTTGCAGTAAGATCACTTTCATTGTTATCAATCTCCTCTAACTGTTTTTTTGCCAAAGAGATGATCTGCGGCATGATATCCACAGCCCTCTTATTGTCAAGCTGTACGCCGGCCACAGTCTGATGACCGCCGCCGCCCAGCTCTTCCATAATGATCTGTACGTTGACCGTACCGTCGCTGCGGGCACTGATGCCCAGCGAACCGTCAACATATTCCACAATAACGACACTGACATAAATACCGCTGATGGCAACCATCGTGTCGGCAGTCTGAGCCGCTATGACTGATGATTTCGCTTCTTTGGGAGCCTGTTCATAAACGGAAACGATCAGTCCCGGTTCCGGGCTTTCTGCTTCGGCAATCAGCCGCGAACGGATCTGGAAGGTTTCCATATCGTCCTTGAACAGCTGCCTTACCACAGTCGGGTCAGCCCCGCTGCGGCGCAGTAAAGCTGCCGCTTCAAAGGTGCGCTCACCGGTCTGTACGGCAAAATTTTTCGTATCGACAACGATGCCCGCATAAAGCGCGGTCGCTTCGCCTTTAGTAAATTCCAGACGGTCATTAAAATAGCCTACAAGCTCCGTCACCAGTTCGCTGGTCGAGGAAGAAGAAGGCTCCATATATTGCAGCACCGTTTCTTTGATGGCGTCTTCCGCACGGCGATGATGGTCGATAATGATCCGTTTCGGGATCGCTTCCATAACCTCTTTGCTTGCGCACAGCATCGGCCGGTGATGGTCGACCAGAAACAGCAGGCTGCCGGGCGTAATATGGGCCATTGCCTCCGGTCCTTCCAGCATCAGTTCCAGGTACTGTTCATCATCCTGGATCAGCTTCAGTTCATCACGCTGCAGCATTTCCTTGATCTTATCCAGTGCGTCAGTTTCGCCGCTGACAACGATATAAGTTTCCTTCTGCAGTGACAGCGCCATTTTCGCTACACCGATAGCACTACCGATCGAATCAAAGTCCTCCATCATATGCCCCATAACGAAAACCTTATCTGCGGCAATGATCTGTTCATGGATCGTATGCGCTACGATACGTGCGCGCACGCGTGTACTTTTAGCAGTTACGGTAGTCGTGCCGCCAAAGAACTGTGTCCCGCCGTCTACGGCTACGACCACCTGGTCGCCTCCGCGCCCCAGCGCCAGATCCAATGCTTTGACTGCGTTCTGGCTCAGTTCTTCCAGATTGTCGCCTTCGCAGGCAATACCAATGCTCACTGTCGGAGTGATCTTATTGCCGACATGGATCTCACGTACACTGTCTAAAACGGGGAATTTCTGCTCCATTAAATCACGCAGGACCGCCTGATTAAAACCAATCAGACACAATTCTTTATTAGAACGGCTGATAAAGCCGTTTTCTTCCTCGGCCCACTTGCTCAGTACTTCATTGACCTCGCCGCTGATATTGGCGCGGGTCGTTTCGCTCATACCCTTCATCACGTCTTCATAATTATCAAACCTGACGTAGGCCAGACACAGCTTCTCATTATCATATTTCTGGCGCAGCAGCTCAAAATCAGTCACGTCGCTCAGATAAACCATCAGGCCCGTGCCTTTTTTCTCACCTTTTTCCGATGTCTGCACCCGGCAATGCTTCAAATTATAGTAGCGGTCCTCGATCTGGATCAGGCGTTCGCCGTCCTTCACGCTCAGCGTGTCGAACGCATTGGCCGGCAGCGGCAGAACATCTTCCGGACGTTTGCCCTCCAGATTTTTAGTACCCACATATTTACTGAACAGCTCATTTTTCCACTGCAATTTACCGTCTTTGGCAAAAACAGCCATCCCGATATCCAGATTCTGAACGGCATGATGATTAGTACGCTCAATATTACGCACTACCGTATCCAGATAGCTGTTAAAGCGTACTTCCTTACTGCGCAGACTTTTTTTGTTGTAATAATACAGCAGGCCGATCAGCAGAATACATACCGGTATCCATAACGGTTCGTAAAAACCGATAATGAACGTCAGAAAAACGATCAGTATCAGCGGTATGATATCACTGCGCGAATCCCAAATTTTGTTAAACATATACTCGCCTCATCTCTATGCGCGCTTGGAAGTCCTTTTCCCGCTGAGATTACGGAAATCAAATACCAGGTCAAACGCGCCCACAAACACAATAATCTGAGAAAATATCTGGACAAAAAACAACAGTGCCACCGATACAGTTCCCCACCATTTCGGTTTATTGTTTTTTTCCAGCCACCAATAGATCAAAGCAATACCCTGCAATACAAAGAAAACACTGGTTATCACCTGCAGATTAACTGAGATATGGTACATCAGGCTTTCCGGATACTGAACATAATAGGAAACCATCAGCAGCGAAATACCATAAGGCCACAGCAGCCAGCCAGGTACGTTCCATTGCGTAAAAGGAGGAAACTCCTCAAAAGCAGCTCCCAGCTTACTCAAAATTTTACGTGCGGCCAGATAATTGACAAAGGCAATAATCGGAGCGCACAGGAAAAAAGCTCCCGGCATGATCAGTCGCATCATCCGAAGCATCTCGGCATTGCTTTTAACGGCTGCGTCGATCTCGGTCTGGCTCATTCCCATGGACTGGTAATAGCCTACGCTCTCACGGGCAGCCTCTTCCAATGAAGTAAACATCATATCGACCGGCTGGATACCCATGATATACAGCGCAATCAAAAAACTGGCACCGATAGAAATCAGGCAGGCCACCGAGCTGATCAGCATCAGCTTGAAAGGCTTATACCCGCGGCGCATACACTCGCCCAAGGTCAGCCCCACTAAACCAAAAGCAGCCAGCAGCGAAAAAGCATGCAGCGGGCTGATCAGAACTGCTACGGCAATATCAGCTACTATCAGCGTCATAACGCTCCAGCGCAGTCCGTTGCGCATACCGCAGATAGCGATAGGCAGGGGCCATAAAAAATTGATAAAGCTGCCGATGACCGGCACATACATGCTGATAATAGCAAAAACTATGGCGATAGCGGCCAAAATGCCCGCTTCTACCATGGCAGAAGTTTTACGAATCACTTAATTTCCTCCTTCGTAGCTATACATACATATATATAGCTAGGTATGTATATTCTACACCGAAAACGGCAAAAACGCAAAAAATAAGTGGCGCTGCCCAAAGCAGCGTCACCTTATAAAACGGTTTTATTTCCATTCAGTTTTAGCTTTTACCAGAACGCCATCGGCCTGAGGCACCAGCTCAACCAAATGTACTACATCGAACAGTGAACGATCCAGGACTTTTTTCTGCTGCAGCCTGCTTTGCTGCAGCGCAGCCGTAAAATCGACACTGATACTGCCCTGCTCATACTTGGTCGTAACACTATCCGCATCGATATCAACCCTGTCGATCACCAGATCTACGATAGCCATGATCAGTTTGCTCCCCATCAGCTCCACTACCAGCTGCGCAAAATCATTGTCTGCGACTGCAAAATCGACCAGCTTCAGCCTTGTAAAAGCAGCTTCGGCATCGACATTAAACACCTCGACCTGCAGCAGCAGCTCCAAAGTGCCGTGCGTTGTATGCTGCAGCTCCAGCCGCAGCAGATCAGGCTCGGCATAAGCCAGAGACTGTAATGTAAATTCGCTGCCGGCCAGGCTTTGACGCACATAATCCACGATTTCATCATAAGGGACTACCAGACCGCCCTGGCTCAGCTGCTCCCATTTCTGCGCCGAGAACCACAGCTGCCCCTTATCTTTCAACGGCCGCAGTCTTTCACTGACCGTTGCGATTTTTTCTGATAAAACCGTTTCCGCCCGATCAGCATGTTTTTCTATTTTAGAAAACAAATTTCCTGATTTGTTTCGCAAAGCTTCCTTCAGCTCACGCAATTCAAAACGTTTGCTTTCATCGCCCAAAGGCGTGTCTTTGCAATCCATTTTTTCAAAATCTTCACTGTGCTTCATTCCCTCTTTACGGGCGCTTTCATAAACTTCCCGGAATTCAGCAATATCTTCGGGACGCCCGGCCTTAATCCAGGCATTAGCGGCCTTGCCTACAGCATAAGTCACCGATACACCTACCGGCACCTGGATCGGAGCTATTGGAATCAACGTTACCAGTGTCTGACCGACAAAAGTCGCCCCCAGTGAAGTCAAAAGTCCCAAAACAGCACTTTCTTCCAGCTTTACTCCGCGCAGCTCGCCCAGGCGCATAATCATATAGACCTCGTTAGCCATCAAAGCCATTGTTCCCACCAAAGGCGCAACTACAATCACACCGGCACGGGCTGCTCCCCAGCGGCAGATCTTTTCAGCTTCCCACTCTATATCGACAGGCTGTAATTCTTTTTCTTCGGTCATGGTATCACCTCTTTGCGATTCTTCCTGCTGTTATAATTCGCTTTTGCGTCAACTTATCCTGCAATGTTACTAAAATATCACAAAGCCGCTATTTGTAAATTTTCATTAAAATATTATCCAATTATAATATTTTTTGATATCTGGATATATAAAAACAACCAACTTTACTGGATAGAATATCTATCAGGCTGCCCTCTGAATGGTTTTAGACAGTTTTTATAATCATCCGGTCCTTTAACCATTTATTTTTTATTGTTACTTATCAATTTCGACCCGTTCACCTAACAAACATCCATATTTTTCAAACAAATATCCAGCTTATATAATTAGGTTAAATAAACTCAGGCAGATATTTATTGCCGCTTAAATCAAAAAACTATATTTTATTGAGGAGTGTTGTAAATGAAAATTCGTGTTTTAGTAGCTAAACCAGGCCTTGACGGACATGACCGCGGCGCCAAAGTCGTCGCCCGCGCCTTACGTGACGCAGGCTTTGAAGTTATTTATACCGGGATCAGGCTGACCCCGGAACAAATCGCTGAAGCAGCTCTTCAGGATGATGTCAAGGTCGTCGCCCTGAGCCTGCTTTCCGGAGCACATAACACCCTGTTCCCAAAAGTGGTCGAATTAATGCGGGCCAAAGGTTTAAACGATGTACTGGTTATCGGCGGCGGCGTTATCCCTGATACTGATATTCCCGGTTTAAAAGCCGCCGGTGTAGCCGAAGTCTTTACCCCAGGTACTCCTACCGGTAATATCGTCGATTTTATCAACGCCAATACCCACTGACCGCAGCCGGTAAAACAGTTCTCTTAAATCACACTGGCTTTAACAGCCAACCATTCAGGAGGTGTTTCCCTTGTCAACCCAGGTAAAAATAGAAAAAATGCTGCAGAAAACAGCTGTAGTTTTAGCGGCAGGCGGGGAAAAACGTATCGCCAAACAGCACGCAGCCGGTAAAATGACAGCACGGGAAAGGATCGCCTCACTGCTGGACGAAAACTCCTTTGTTGAATTAGACCGTTTCGTCAAACACCGCTGTACTGATTTCGGCCAGTCCCAAAAGGCGCTGCCCGGCGAAGGAGTCACAACCGGCTATGGTACTGTTTCCGGCCGTCTGGTCTACGTTTTTGCCCAGGATTTTACAGTCGAAGGCGGTTCCTTAGGCGAAATGCACGCCGCAAAAATCGTCAAAGTCCAGCGCCTGGCTCTGAAAATGGGTGCGCCGCTTGTCGGACTTAACGATTCCGGCGGAGCACGTATTCAGGAAGCTGTCGATGCCATGTCCGGCTATGGCAAGATTTTTTTCAATAATACTCTGGCCTCGGGAGTAATCCCGCAGATCTCGGCCATTATGGGACCTTCAGCCGGCGGCGCAGTCTACAGTCCGGCACTGACAGACTTTATTTATATGGTCAGAAACACCTCTAAAATGTTCATCACCGGCCCAGCAGTTGTTCAAGCCGTCACCGGCGAAGATGTGACCCAGGAACAATTAGGCGGCGCCATGACCCATAACGGTACTTCCGGCGTAGCGCATTTTGCCGCTGAAAATGATAGCGACTGTCTGCGGCAAATCCGTTATCTTCTCAGCTTTCTGCCTTCAAATAATCTGGAAGCGGCGCCTGTCGTCGACACAGGAGATGCTCCACAGCGGATCGACGCCAGACTGAATACCCTGCTGCCGGACAATTCCAATCAGGCCTACGATATGAAAACCGTTATCACATCAATTGTTGACAACGGCGAATTTTATGAATCACAACAATACTGGGCTGCAAATATCATCACCTGTTTTGCCCGTATGGACGGACAGACTGTTGGGATCATTGCCAACCAGCCTAAAATCATGGCAGGCTGCCTTGATATCAACGCCTCTGATAAAGCGGCACGCTTTATCCGTTTCTGCGATGCCTTCAATATCCCCCTGCTGAATCTGGTAGATGTTCCCGGGTTCCTGCCGGGCTGTAATCAGGAATACGGCGGTATTATCCGCCACGGAGCCAAAATGCTGTATGCTTATTCCGAAGCTACTGTACCCAAGATCACAGTCATTACCCGTAAAGCCTACGGCGGTTCATACATCGCCATGTGCTCACAGGACCTCCGTGCCGATCAGGTCATAGCCTGGCCAACTGCGGAGGTAGCAGTAATGGGTCCTGCCGGTGCAGCTAATATCATTTTCAAAAACGACCCTGATGTAAAAGCCAAAACTGAGGAATACATCGACAACTTTGCCACACCATATCAGGCTGCGATGCGAGGTATGGTCGATCTGGTCATCGAACCGCAGAACACCCGTCCCACTGTCATCAACGCCCTGCAAATGCTGCAGAGCAAACGCGAGACCCGCCCTGCGAAACGTCACGGAAATATTCCTTTATAGTCAGCTGTACATCCTTTGAAAATAAAATAGCTTCGTTTGTAAACCGCAAAATAATGTCCTTTAACAGGTAACCTCATACACCTTTAAGCGGCACATTATCTTTGCGGTATTTTTTACCCATAAATTGTCCTGCTGTACTGTCTATTGCCAGCTTCAGCAAGACTGTTATTTTCTGGAGAGAAGGAGTTGATAATCATGACCCCGGACGTACAATTTTTATTACTGCTTGCTGTTATTGCTTTACTTTTCATTACCGAACTGATTCCGCTTGCCGTCACATCGATCGGCGGCGCCGTTGCCTGCGGCCTGTTAGGCTTCATCACACCCAAAGCCGTCTTTTCCGGCCTTTCCAATTCTTCAGTACTCCTATTTGCCGGCATGTTCGTCGTCGGTGCAGCAATGTTCCATACCGGGCTGGCGCAGAACATCGGGAAAAAAGTAGTCTCGGTATTCGGTACCAGCGAAAAAAGCCTGATGCTGGGTATCATGATCATCGGCGCTGTCCTGTCAGGTTTTTTGTCTAATACCGGCACGACGGCCTGCCTGATGCCTGTTGTACTGGGCATCTGCTCCGCTGCCAGGCTTCCGGCTTCCAGGCAGCTGCTGCCGCTGGCATTCGGCATCGCTTTCGGAGGCATCTTCACTATTATCGGTACACCGCCGAACCTGATCGCTTCCAACGCTTTAGTCGAAGCAGGTTTCAGGCCTTTTGGCTTTTTTGAATTTGCCTGGGTCGGTATTCCTATCGCTATCGCCGGCACCCTGTACATGATGTTCATCGGCTACCGTTTTCTTCCTAAAGTCAATGCGGCCGCCGATATAGAAATCGAACAGGAATTCGACGTCAGTAATGACAATCCTCAAAAACAGCTTATTTCCGGTCTGATCCTTTTAGGCGTAGTCATCGTTATGGCTTTGAACCTGAAATTCATTACCCTGGAAATGGCGGCTGTTATCGGCGCGCTCGTCGCCGTATTGACCGGCTGCCTGACTGAAAAGCAAGCTTATGCCAGCATCGACTGGGTTTCAATCTTCCTGTTCGCCGGTATGATCTCCGTTTCATCGGCCATGGATAAAACCGGTGCCGGCAAACTGCTGGCTAAATTCTGCGTCGACCTGCTCGGCGGCACGCCTTCACCCTTATTCGTAGCCGCATTGTTATTTTTAGTATCCAGCTTTTTGACACAATTTATGTCCAACACAGCAACAGCAACATTACTCTGCCCCATCGGAGTTGCTATTGCCCAACAGATAGGTGCTTCACCTCACGCCGTCGTCATGTCGATCACCATCGGCATCGCCTGCGCCTATGCCACTCCTGTCGGTACACCGCCTAACACACTGGTTTTAGGACCTGGCGGCTATCGTTTCATGGATTATGTTAAAGTTGGCACTCCTTTGATTTTCGTAAGTTTTATCGTTTCCATGATCGTTATCCCTATCGTCTGGCCTTTCTTTAAATAAACTTTCACAGCACCTGTTCAGCAGCAGGTGCTGTTTATTTTATAGCAAACCTTTTTTTGTCTCCCGCTCCGTGATACAATAATAAAAAAGTCTGAAAGGAGCGGTCGGTTTATGGCAAAAGCCGTCTGCGGGCGCTTTGCCCCTACGCCCAGCGGCAGAATGCACCTCGGCAATGTTTTCTGCGCCCTGCTGGCCTGGCTGTCAGCAAAAAAACAGGGCGGAACCATCACACTGCGTATCGAAGACCTTGACAAGCCCCGCTGCCCTGCCGGCAGCGACATGCTTTTAGAAGATGATCTGCACTGGCTGGGCCTGGAATGGGATACCGGAGGCAGCGCCGGCGGAAAAGATGCACCCTATTATCAAAGCCGCCGTTTTGACATCTATGCCGCCTATTTTGCACAGCTGCAAAAACTGGGACTGACTTACCCCTGCTTTTGCAACCGGGCTGAGCTGCACGCCGCCCAGGCACCGCATCTAAGTGACGGACGCATTCTATACGCCGGTACCTGCCGCCATTTGACAGCCGAACAGACTGCTGCCAAAGCCCGCACCAAAGACCCGGCACAGCGGCTGCGGCTTCCTGATACTGCTGTCAGCTTTATCGACGGACATTATGGTCCGTATACGCAGAACCTGGCTGCTGAATGCGGCGATATCATCCTGCGGCGCAGCGACGGTGTTTACGCCTATCAACTGGCAGTGGTCGTCGACGATGCCCTGATGGGCATCACGGAAATTGTCCGCGGCTGCGACCTGCTCAGTTCCACACCGCAGCAGCTTTATCTGTACCAGCTGCTGGGCTTTACCCCACCGGCTTTTATTCATGTACCACTGCTGATGGCTGCAGATGGCAGACGTCTTTCCAAACGCGACCGTGATCTGGATCTCGGCTTTCTCCGTCAGCATTTTGTCAGTCCTCAGCCGCTCATCGGCCTCCTTGCCTTCCTGGCCGGACTGCTGCCGGCACCTGAATCAGTCAGTGCCAAAGAACTGCTTCCGTTGTTCAACTGGCAGAAAGTGCCCCATAACAATATCATCGTCAGTGAAAAGCTTTTAAATTTATTTAAACTATAAAGGAGCAACGCTATGCTTTATGTAGTTCTCGCAACCTTTGCCGCCGGTATGGCGACAGAATATTTTTTAGGCAACCGCTGGATAGGTTTTTTCGCAGTCGGCGTACCGGCTTGCCTGTATTTTTTCTATCTGGATTATCAAAAACGTGCGGCCGCAAAAAAAGAAGAAGAAGAAAAGCGTGCCAAACGTAAAGAACGTAAACAACAGCATAAATGATAAAAAGAACGCATTGGATAATGCGTTCTTTTTATTTATCACTGTTATTATTAAATATTATCCGCAGAGCGTTTTCCGTCGCCAGGCAGGAACCAAGCTCACTGCTGCCATCCTCCAGTGTGCCGTGGTAATCGCTGCCGCCGGTAAGAAATAAACCGTATTGAACAGCCATCTGTCTGATAGCTTCTTTATCAGCCTCTGTATTTTTACGGTGTTCCAGCTCAATACCCTTTAAGCCATACCCGACCAGTTCAGGCACAAGCTCAAGATTTTGCTGCTGCCCCGGATGGGCCAATACTGCCAATCCTCCGGCTTCTGTAATCACACGCACGGCAGCGGCAGCATCCAGGTACTCAATATCGAAATCACAATAACCGCCGTTTTTAAATGTTTCATGATAAAAAGTGCCAAACATTTCTTCTACCTGCTCCGTCGCCACCAAATATTCCATAAGATGCTGTTTGTAAATAACGTGTCCGGCCCGTTTCACAAAATTCTGAGGACGGATACGAAAACCATGCTCTGCCAGAAGTGCGATCTGACGCAGGCTATTAGCCTGCCTGCGTTCCAGCAGCGGACGGCAGAAGGCCGTCACTGATCTCGTGTCACGCATGGCATAACCTAAAATATGCGCCTTCCGCTGCTTTTGAAAATCATAGGCCGAAATCTCGATTCCAGGCATCACCTTCAAAGCAGTGACCGGCGGAATATCACCGCAGCGCGGCACCCGGTCATGGTCGGTAATGGCGATATGGGTCAGCCCCCTGCTCACCGCCTGCTGGATCAATTCAATCACCGTAGCGCTGCCGTCAGAATATGCAGAATGTAAGTGCAGATCACCGCGCATCAGGCAAAACTCCCTTCGGACATATTGAAGACCTTATCACAAACGCCTTCCATAAATTCCAGATCATGAAAAATTCCCAGCATACTGGTCTTTTCTTCTTTTAACTGCTGCAGAATATCCTTTACTAAAACTTTAGTCTTATTATCCAGAGACGCCGTTGGTTCGTCCAGCAGCATCAGCCGCGGCCGTTTGACCATAGCGTGCGCCAGATTCAAACGCAGCCTTTCACCTCCGGAAAAGGTCTGCGGATAAATATCCCACAATTCCTCCTGCAAACGAAAATAATCCAGCATTTCCTTAGCACGGCGCTCGGCCTCGCCGGCGGCGACGCCGATCTCCAGCAGTGCCGACATAACATGCTCTTTTGCCGTCGTACGCGGCATCACATTCAGAAACTGAGCCACATAACCGATTTCATAGCGGCGCAGCTGCAGCATCTGCCGCTCGTCGGCCTGAGCCAAATCAATAGGCCCAAAAGCCTGACTGTTATAAACGATCGTACCCTGCAGCGGCAGATAGGTACGGTTGATACATTTAAGAATGCTCGACTTACCGGCACCGGAACGCCCCACTATACCGATAAATTCACCCTCATGCAGCGTGAAACCGATATCGCGGCAGCTCTTGATAGTTTTGCCCAAATTATGCAGATAAAAATTTTTCGTCAGCCCTTCAATGGCAAGTATCTCCATAACTCCTCCTAAACCCTGTATTCCAACTGTGAAATAACCTTGCCGTCAACCAAAGCGTGAGTAATAACAGGATAACCGTCTAAAATCTTGATAATCAGCAGATCGGCCTTTTTTCCCACCGCCAACGAGCCATAATCGTTATCGATACACATCGCTCTGGCCGGATTCAGCGTCAGCTTATTGACGATTTCCGGCAGCGGCACGCCGTGCTGCTTATGCATAATGAAAATACTGTGCAGCATTGCCGCAGGATAATAGTCGGAGCAGAGAATATCGGCGCAGCCTTCCTTGACCGCTTCTGCCGCAGACAGATTGCCGGTATGTGAACCGCCCAGCAGAATATTAGGGGCTCCGACCACTGTAGCCAAACCTAACTGCTGTGCCTGCCTGGCAACGTCGATCGTAATGGGAAATTCACTGATAGCAACGCCCAGCTCCTTATTTACCTGCAGCTTGGCAGCAGTATCGTCATCATGTGACGCTGCGGGGATTCCGTTAGCCCTGGCCAGTTCCGCCAGCTCATGCAGCTGTTCAAAGCTCAGGGTCCGTTTGTTTTTATGATGTTCCAGCACGCCCTCAAACCCCAGCGTTGTTACAGTTTCGCCGTGATAAGCGGTAATAGTTTTGCGGTAAGTCTCGATATTGCGGTACTGCCCCTGCCCGGGCGTATGGTCCATAAACGATATCTCATGCACTGTTTTTTCCCGCAGCATTTTGCTGACGATATCAAACGCTTCCAGATTATCGATCTCGATCCGCAAATGCAGACGATGATGAATAAGGTGATGACGCTCGTGGATATTATTGATCAGCTCAGCCAGCTTCAGCACATTTTTCTTATAGCGCAGCTCCGAAGCCCCAAAATAATCGTCCTGGTAGAGTGATATCGAATGGTAGATCGTTGTGATCCCCTGATTGATCAACTGCCGCTCGATCTCCTTCAGTCCCATCTCGAAATCCATCACGCTGGTAGGACGCGGCTGAATGATCTGTTCGATCTTGTCAGAATGAGTATCGATAAAACCGGGGCAGACATACCTTCCGTGCGCATCGATTTTTTCATCATATTGCCCCAGATCGATAACATCCTCTGCAAGAATATCAATAATACGGTCATTTTCCAACACCAGCACTTTATTTTCCAACACCTCGGCAGGTGTGATCAGTTTACCATTATAAATAGCTGTTTTCATAGTCATCCTTTCCCGCGGCAGCGCCGCTGTTAGAGCAATGAGTGTACCAGCTGCTGTGTATAAGCATGCTGCGGATCCTCTAAAATCTGATCGGTAAGACCGCTTTCCACTACCTGGCCATCCAGCATGACCATCGTCCTGTCTGCCAGCATCCTGATCACTGCCAGATCATGCGAAACCAGAATGATCGAAATATTATAACGGCTGCGTATTTTCCTGATCAGGTCTAAAACCTTGGCCTGTACCGAAAGATCCAGCCCGGTGGTGACCTCATCCAAAAGCAGCAGCCCCGGATTATTGGCCAGCGCCTTGGAGATCTGTACCCGCTGCTGCATACCGCCCGAAAAATTTCTGGGCGGTTCCGCACGCCTGGAAGTCAGTATCTCCACCGCTTCCAAAAGCTCCACTGTTCTGCCATCCATAAAAGCTACATTACGGTTGCCGGCGGCAATGATCTTTTCAGCAACATTGGCAGCAGATGAATAATCCATACGCAGACCCAGCAGAGGATTCTGATAAACCATCCCCATCAGATGATTTTTGATATACCGGCGCTGCTGTGAACTGGCGCCGAAAATATTGACCTTTCCATCCTGATACTGCTTCAGAAAGGCACTTCCTCCTGTTACTTCATGATCGAAATACAGACTTTTCATCACGCTGGATTTTCCTGAGCCTGATTCACCGACAATGCCTAATACTTCTCCGGGATAAACGTCAAAGGATACATTGCGTACAGCCCAGACAGTACCGCAGCGGGGACAGCGGTTCTTTTCCAGCGGCTGCCGGCTGCGGCAGCACTCGCAGCCGTTGCCATAACGCAGCAGCAGATCGCGCACCTGTAAAACGGCCTCTTCTTTATTAATCATATCTGCCGCCCCTTTCCGCGCACAGCATCCTGTTCTTTTACATATTCACGGAATTTCTCAGATTCTTTGACTCTGGAAGTGGTTTCCATTTCACAGCACCCCGCCAGCACCGTGATCTTCTCCCTCAGCAGCGGCTGCAGGCAACAGGGCAGATGCTCAGCGTGATAACGATGCAGCGCTACACATTCGCGGCACTTCCCGTGCCATTCGCAGCGGCTGTAAGGACAACTGCAGTCCAGCACCTCCTGGCTCTCCAGCAAGGCCCTGTTTTTTAATGTATCTTCATAATATTCCTCTTTAGTACGCATCAGCAGTCCGCCTCCTTGCGCAGCCTTCGTTTAGAGCAGTAACCTGTATCCGAGCACTGATAGCTGACAGCGCCTGTCTCTCTGTCGATAAGCTCGTCAAAATAAACATTTTCCGCTCCACATAAACGGCAGCGGCGACCTTCCATATGTTCGATCTCAAAAGGCACATCGTCAAACGCCAGCGACACGACCTTTGTATGAGGCGGGATCGCATAAATTTTCTTCTCGCGCCCTGCTCCGAATAAATACAGACATTCCGACTCATGCAGTCTGGGATTGTCATATTTCGGGATCGGACTGGGGTTCATAACATATCTGTCCTCAACAGTAACCGGATATTCCGTAGCAATCGTGACCTTGCCATATTTCATAATGCTTTCATAAAGCTGCAGCCAAATGCCCGTGTAATCTGCTTCTGCATGCATCAGCTTCGTTGCTTCCTCGCTTGGTTCTATCACCCGCAGCGGTTCCGGCAAAGGCACCTGAAAAACCAGCAGCTGGTCATTACGCAGCGGTTCCTCGGGTATACGATGACGCGTCTGGATCAGGGTTGCTTCCGTACTGTCTGTAGTAGTCGCCACATCGCTGCACAAATTGATAAATTTCTTGATATTGACAGCGTTGACACTATCGTCGCTGCCCTGATCGATAACCTTCAAAACATCACGCGGACCGATCAGCGACAAAGTGAGCTGAATGCCTCCCGTCCCCCAGCCGCGCCCTATCGGAAGTTCGCGCGAGCCGAACGGCACCTGATAACCGGGTACAGCCACCGCCTTTAAAATACTGCGCCTGATTTCCCGTTTAGAACCTTCGTCCAGGAAAGCAAAATTATATTCAGGATTCATGCTCCGGCTCCTTTCTGGTCTTGCGTACGCTGTCCAGCTTAGACTGGAAGGTAACGTAATGCGGCAGCTTCAAATGAGAAATAAAGCCGTTCATCTCCAGCGAATCACCATGCAGCAGTACAAATTCTTCATCCTGCGCAGGAGCAGGCCCTTCTGTTTCCAACGATGCGTCCAGCACCGCCATCGAGATCGCCTTATTTTCGTTCCGCCCCAAAACTGCGCCATAGCCTACTGCCAATTTCAGTTTCTTATCGTCATCCTCAGGAATAAAGCCCTCTACTTCCGTCAGCAAAATTTCACCGATGCAGATACTTTCCGTCTCGTCAAACAAATATGGTACTTCCAGCTCCACATAGCCGCAGCGCAGTTCACCTACAGTTGGATGTACGGCGCCATAACCACGGATCGAACTATACGCCAGTCCGCCGATAAAGCCCCCGTCAGCCCGGGTCAGAGTCTGCAGACGTGCGCTTCTGTCAGCAGGGAATTCCAGAACATTCTTCGTTACATCCACAGGTTCCATATCATCGATCTCACAGCTGTCGATCAATCCCTCTGCCTTCAGATACTCCGAAACCCTCGGCAGCTTTACTATCGGTACAGGCTTCGCCTCTTTAAGGCAGCACTGACGCCGGGCGCATAATTCCACTGCCGACGGCTGTTTAAATTCAATCAATCGATGTGTATAATCATAGGTCGCTCCCAGGATCTGTCCGCCCTGGATATCCTTAAAGGCTGCCGAGATCCTGCGGACAGCGCGCATCTCTGTTCCGCTGGCCGGCAGGGTATAATAATTACGGCTCAAAGTCGAACGATAAGCCCGCAGCAAAAAAACTGCTTCTTCGATACTGCCTTCCGCCTGTTTCAAAGCCAGTGCCGCATAAGCCGGCGCATATAAGCCAGACTCGCTCATTACCCGGTCCACTAAAAGGCCCAGCTTTTTTTCTATCGCTTCTACTTCCAGCTCTTTAAAAGTACTGCCGCGCATACAATGCAGCAGCCTGATGCTTTCCTCTATTGCTTCCTGACCGCCGGAAACTGCCACATAAGCCATCTGTTC
Organism: Phascolarctobacterium faecium; assembly: GCF_003945365.1. Classification (NCBI taxonomy): domain Bacteria; kingdom Bacillati; phylum Bacillota; class Negativicutes; order Acidaminococcales; family Acidaminococcaceae; genus Phascolarctobacterium; species Phascolarctobacterium faecium. The sequence continues at coordinate 343,982 of NZ_AP019004.1, forward strand.
ACCTGCTTTCTATTCTTGTTTTACGTGGTATACCCATCAGGCAGCCCCGCTGATCCAGCACAAAAAAATCAAGGCCCAGCGGATACTCATATTCCTGCTCATCACGTTTCCCCAAAGCCGCCTGCAGTTCCGGGCACATAATTATTTCCTGGACAGCCTTGATCCCGGGCCCGCTGATCCGCTGCAGCTTGCCTGCCTGCAGATCCGCTGTGCACAAAATGACAGTCGCGCTTTTATGAGGATCGCGCAGTGTACCGCACTTAGCAGCCTGTACTGCTTCCTGCCAATCCGCATTCTCCGTCACAAAGATATAATCCGCTTTACTCACAGCAGCTGTTTTAGCCAGAGTCAGCTCAGTAATTTTCTCTGCCAGCGCAGGAGAACCGCAGACTGCAAAACTGACCTCATTGTCCAAAAGCACTGCCGCCACAGTCAGCGGCATGGCATAAGCTCCACCCAGTTTCCGGGCCAGAGGTCCCAGCTCAACGATGCGTCCCGGATTGCTCAGCGCTTCCAGCAGCAGACGGAAAGCAGCCTGAGTGTCATATACAAAATCAAATTCATAAGCTTTCTGCATTATCTTTACTCCTGATCCATAGTCTGAAAATCAACCATCGTTTTGGCATACAATCCGTTTTCCAGTTCCTGTTCCCGCTGCTGCCGCATAGACAGCCGCTGCAGCACTGTCTTCAGTTCATCCAGTTCGCTGACCTGCCTGTTAAAAGCAGCGTCGATCACCGCCATGGAGCTGACTTTGTCAAAATCATCACCCATCACAACAGCTGTCCCTTTAGTGCCACCCAGTTCCACAACTGTATCGCACACCAGCGCCTCACCCAGATAAAACAGGCTGTTTTTTACCGGCTCACGCAGCTTGATCATCGCCAGTGTTTTAGCAGGCGCCTTCACAACGCTGACACCATATTTTTCAGCCAGCGGCTGAGCCAGCTCACGCAGCATACTGCCATCGGCGGCCGCCATAATCCGGAACAACTCTTTTTTCTCCATAACATCACCCTTTATCTGTCAGATATAGTTTTTCTTGATTGTTGTAAAAACCAGCTCCACGCAATAGGCAAATACAAAAACCAGTACGATCGCCAGCCCTGCGGCCCCAAACTGATAGCCCTGGATATTATTCGCAATCGCAAAGCCGATTCCGCCGGCACCGATCATCCCCAGGATCGCTGATTCAGAAAAATTTATTTCAAAACGCAGACCAGTCCAGGCCATGATCTGCGAAGCTGCCGCAGGCAGTATCGCCGACAAAAAAATATGCAGCTTACTGGCTCCTGTTGCCTCAAGCGCCTCGATCACTTCCTCAGGCACATCTTCAAAGCTTTGCGTAAAAGCCCTGGCAAAAAAAGCTGTGGCATGCACACACAGTCCTACGATGCCCGCAGCAGGCCCCAACCCCAGACAGACCAGCGCCAGCAATACCCAAACCGGTGTCGGTACGGCACGCAGAAACGTAAAGAACGCGCTCAGAGCATACGTCACAAATTTATTTTTCATCAGGTTACGGGCACCAAAGGCAGCTAATACCAATCCCAGCAGAACGCTGTAAATAGTTGCCAGCACAGTTATTGCCACTGTCTGGGAAAAGGCCTCCAGCGTCAGCCCAAAATCGTGAAAATCCAGCAGCGCCAGCAAACCAAAGGTCTTCCCCAGGTCAGGCAGCCTGGAAATAAGCTTCAGCCAATCCAACTGCAGATAATATAACGCCACTATCGAAACGACTGTTACAGCTGCTAAAAACCAGCGCAGCTCACTATCCTGCCCGCTGCGGGCAACACGGATCCTGCCGTTACTGAACTCAAGACACTGCACCCTCGCCTGTACAAAAGTCTGCTCCATTTTATGTCAACACCTTTCTTCGCAGATAATTAGTTAAAAATTCCACCATAATGACCATCGCCGCAATAACCAGAATAATTCCTGCCGCGCCGGCATAATTAAACGACTTGATATAGGAAAACAGCACCAGCCCGATCCCCCCGCCGCCTACCATTCCCACAATAGTCGATGCGCGTATATTAAGTTCGATGCAGTACAGGAACCAGGCGATAAACTGTGTCAGGCAGGTCGGTACGATACCCTGACAGACCTTCTGCCAAAACGTACCGCCGCAGGCCGTCAGCCCTTCCATTGCATCACAGGATACCTCGTCGATCACTTCAATAAACGCTCTTGTCATAAAGGCAAAGGTCGAAATCAGCAAAGCAATAAAACCAACACCGGTACCAATACCCAGTGACGAAAAAAGGATAAAAGCCCAGACCAGTGTCGGGATATTCCTCAGAAAAGTGGCAAACCCCCGGATCGTTCTGGCCAGTCCCTTCCAGGGTGATAAAGAAGTGCTGCCGAACACAGCGAAAAGAAAAGCAAACACTGCCGCAACGAAGCTGGACGAAACCGCCAACGCAAAAGTTACAAGAATCGATTCTACTACTACCGGCGAAGCATTGAAGCGTGGCGGCAGGAAATCCTGAAACAGAAATTTCCAGAATTCTCCCTGTTCCCAAAGCACCTCCAGCGGATTAAAACGGGAAATATAAGTCGCCAGGCAGAACAAAACCAGCACGACCACTAAAAACCAGGTATAAACCTGTTTTTCACGGGGATTCATTATACTTATTTTTTCAGGCATAATTTTCACCCTGCTTAATGATCAGATTTTCCATCGAAGTATTATAAATTTTCTCTATCACTGCATTATTCAGCTGCTGCGGGGTTCCGTCAAAAATCATTTCTCCTTTTGCCAGACCGATGATGCGCGTAGCATAACGCATGGCCACATCCAGCTGATGCAGATTGACGATACAGGCAATATTACGGCGCTGCGTCATCTGATAGATCAGATCCATAATGATTTTAGACGCATTAGGGTCCAGTGAAGCGATCGGTTCGTCACAAAGAAGCAGCTTCGGTTCCTGCATAATCGCCCTGGCAATACCTACGCGCTGTTTCTGACCGCCCGAAAGATCACTGGCACGGTTATATAAACGATCGCCCATCTCGATTTCCTGCAGCAAGTCAATCGCCTTACGTTTATCCTCTTCCGTATAATTACCCAGCATCCCGTCCAACGCCGACATATAACCCAAGCGCCCATGCAGCACGTTCTGCATTACCGACAGCCGCTGCACAAGATTATAATGCTGAAAGATCATCCCGACTTTACGCCGCAGCAGCCGCAGCTTTTTGCCGGACGCACCGGTAACTTCCTCGCCGTCGATGTATACATGACCTCCGCTGGGGACTACCAGCTGATTGACCGTTCTCAGCAGGGTGGACTTGCCCGATCCGGAAGGACCTATAACAGCGACAAATTCTCCGGCTCTGACCTCCAGACTGATATCATGCAAAGCGCGGACCTGATTGCCATAAACTTTCTCGATATGCTCCATTTTTAAAACCGTGCTCATGCTTCCTCCTATAAAAAAGGCCGGACAGCGCCGGCCTCTGCTCCAACTTATTTACTGCTGCTCAGGGCTTTGTTCAGATCAATGATACCTTTGTAATCTTCAATACTGCATTCTACGAAACGCTTATCCTCTGCACCCATTACCCCTTTGTAGTAAGCGGCATTGTCATAGCTCAGGATAAAGTTTTTTACCTTTTCCTTCACTTCTGCCGGCAGATCCCTGCGCAGAGCCATCGGTTCGGACGGGATCGGATCAGAAGCGAAAATAATTTTAACGTCATCTTTGCTGACACGTCCCGCATTGATCTCAGCCGCCAGAATTGCATCAGAGATAGGAGCTACCTGCACATCACCCTTGACTACAGCCGCCAGACCTGCTTGATGCTTGCCGGAAAAGCTGACTGCCTGGAAAAATTTGCCATTAGTATGCAGATCATCCATCGAAAGCTTCTCACCGGGAAATGCTTTCATAATCGCCGCTGAAGGGATCAGATTGCCGGAAGTGGAATTCGGGTCAACGAACGCCATCGTTTTCCCTTTGATGTCCTGGATACTATTGATATCAGTATTCTTGCTGCTCGTAACCAGAACAGACTTATAAGTCGCGTTCTTTTTATCTTTATCCTTGGCAATCATCCCGATCGGTTCTGCACCTGCACGTTCATAAGCCAGGCAGAAGCTTAACGGTCCAAAATAAGCCATATCGGCTTTACCGGTACGCATAGCCTCAATCACCGCATTATAATCGTTAGATACCAGCTCTGTGACCTCCATTCCCAAAACCTTGCTCAAATCGCCCGCCATACCTTTTCTGGCATCGGCATTTTTATCTGTCGATTCATTCGGCAGATAAGTGATCACAAATTTCTTTTGCTCAGACTGACCGCCGCAGCCGCTGAACAGCAAACAGCTCATTACTGCCAGCATCAGCAGGGCGCAGACCTTGAATAATTTTCTTGATTTCATTTCCTTCTCTCCTTTTTCACAAGTACTGAAATTTTGCTTGCATCTGGAAACACTGTCATCATAACAAAGCTTTCTTTGCTTTGAATTAAGAAGGCTTTAAGTTCTTGTAAAGAATTTCGCCTTTCTTTAAAGGTTTGTTAAAGCATGACCCTTAAAATACCCGTGAAAATAAAAAAAGTCCGCAGGCTGACATACATCAGCCTGCGGACTTGCACTTTTTAAATTGTTTTAAGCTGTTAGATCTTTACATCGATCTGGGCCGATACGCCCACACCCTGCACGCGGTTGATACCGCTGATAGCGACCTTATCGACCGGGATCAGCGCTTTCGCACGGAAGCTTTTAAAGAAGGAAGCCTCCAGCTGCAAAGCAGCCTGACATTTATCTACCTGCTCCTTCGGTCCCGATACCTGAGCAGCGCCGGCATAACTTCCGTCACCCACGGTAATGATCGGCACTACCTTGGTAGCGTAATCGCTGGAGATAGGATATTTTGCCGTCAAAGTATTGATAGCGCTGTTCAGCTGGTCGGCAAACTGGCTGACCAATAACGATACAGCGCCGCCTTTAACTACGGTACCCAAAATACCGGCCTGCGCCGGAGCCGTTCCCTGTCCCAGTAAAAATCCGCAGACCAGTGCCGCGGCGATCCATTTTTTCCCCTGCATAATATTACCTCCTCTGCCTTAATCATTTCAGATTTATCGTTTCAATTCGACATCAACAAACAAAACTCTTGCTCTTTTGCAAATTGTTCACCAAGAAATCACAAAATATTTCTCCTGCCGATAATTTTATGAAACTTCTGCATTTTACAAACTGCCTGTTTTGCGATACGATAGGTTTAAGAAGATTTTACAGCGGCAGCATTTGCCGCAGCAAAGGAGCTGTTATTATGGAACAGTTTAAATATTACGCACCTACAAAAATACTTTTCGGTAAAAATACCGAAGCCGAGGTTGGTGAACTCTGCAAAACACAAGGAGCAAGCAAGGTCCTGGTACACTTCGGAGGCAGCAGTGCCAAAAAATCCGGTCTGCTTGATCGTGTCTGCGGCGCACTGCAGGAAGCAGGACTGCACTATGTGACCCTGGGCGGCGTTGTGCCCAATCCTCGTTTAAGCAAGGTTTATGAAGGTATTGAAATCTGCAGGCAGGAAAAAGTTGATTTTATTCTCGCTGTAGGCGGCGGCAGCGTCATCGACAGTGCCAAAGCCATTGGTTATGGGATTACCAATCCCGGCGATGTCTGGGACTACTACAGCGGCAAAGCGCCGCAGGCCTGCGCCCCTATCGGTGCCGTCCTTACTATTGCCGCGGCCGGCAGTGAAATGAGCAATGCGTCAGTCATTACCAATGAAGACGGCTGGCTGAAACGCGGACTGCAGTCGCCCTATGCCTACTGTAAATTTGCCGTTTTAAATCCCGAGCTGACCTGCACTCTGCCGCCCTACCAAACAGCCAGCGGCTGTACTGACATCATCGTCCATACTTTAGAACGTTACTTTACCAAACCCGGCGTCACCTCCCTAGCCCTCACTGACGGCATGGCCGAAGCTCTGCTGCGCAACGTCATGCGTAATGCCCGACTGGCTTTACAGAAGCCTGCCGACTATGACGTCCGCGCCGAGATCATGTGGGCAGGCACGCTTTCCCATAATGACATCACCGGCGACCGCAGTCAGGGCGACTGGGCTTCCCACCAGCTGGAGCATGAATTGGGCGGTATGTTCGATATTGCTCACGGCGCAGGCCTTGCAGCGATCTGGGGCAGCTGGGCCCGCTATGTGCTCAAACAAAACCCCTGCCGTTTCGCGCAACTGGCAGTTAACGTACTGAATGTTCCCTACAGCTTCGGCAATGACGAAAAAACAGCGCTTGAAGGAATCGCCGCCATGGAAGACTTTTTCCGTTCCATTGGTATGCCTACCTCGATCAGCGACATGGAAATCGAACTCACCGACACCCAAATCAAAGAGCTGGCACACAAATGCAGCTTTATGGGCAGAAGAACGATCGGCGGCTTCGTCACCCTAAACGCTGCCGATATGGAAAATATTTACCGGATGGCCAGATAAAACAGCGGCTATACTTGCTGCAGAAACTTTTACCCTCTTTAAAACACAAAGGACAAGCAGTTAAACTGCTTGTCCTTTGTATTTTTTACTCTGCCGGCGTTTCTTCATCCTGCAGATTCACTTCATCAAAAAGCACGGGCTCGATTTTTACTGAATTATTCTCCAGCTGTATTTTACGGTTTTCTTCAATATGCCAATCCCTGTCATTGACCAGGCTCTGTTCCCACGCCTGCACAACTTTTTTCTGAAGGCTGGTCAAAGTGGCCGTATATTTGTCATCTGTAGCGGGAGCCTCTGGTTTAGGTTCCGGCTGAGTACCGGATTTTACCACCAATGTGCCTGTCAGCTTCAGCGCATAGCCGTCCTGCGTAGAATACAGCAGCTCGCCCAAATCATATTCACCGGCTGCCAAACCATCTAATCCCAGGATTTTATCAGGGTCTACATTTATACCCAACTCCTGCAGTTTGGCAAGCAGCGCGGTCTTAAAATCACTGCCAGCTGCAGCTTCCAGCCTGCCCACATCACCGCTGATTTCCTGCAGAAACGGCTTCAGATACGGTGCCGTCTGTTTTTGATCGGTCTGCCAGACTTTTTTATCTTCTTCTCCCAGCCCATCTGCGAAAGCCTGATTGAACTCTGCTGTCGTAGCATATACTGTTCCTTCACCGTATTTTTGGTAACCGCTATCGGTGAGGAAATAGGCATTCCGGACGGCAGAAACTGCTTCTGTATCGGACGCGCCCATAATTGCATCTACGTCAGCACTGCCGCTGACCTTGCCTAAATTATAAACATTAGCAACGCTGCCATATTCTCCCAGCCCTAAAATACCGCCGATATTTTTATTACCGCTGACACTGCCGGTATTATAAGCATTTTTGATACTGGCATAGTCTAGCTCCTCATCATTGCCGTCATAACCGGCAACACCACCCACATTATCTGCGCCCTCGACAGCGCCGGTATTGTACACACCGTCAACCAGCGCATTGGCATTAGCGCCGCAGACCCCGCCGACATAATTTCCATCAGCAGTTACGTCCCCTGTATTATAGCTGTTTGCGATACTGCCGCCGGAATTAAAACCACAGATACCGCCGGCAAAACTATCCCCTTTAGAATTACCGCTGGTGATAATACCTTTGTTAGAAGCATTTACTATTTTCCCGCCATTGGTATTATAACCGGCAATACCGCCAGCGAGCTGCTGATCTGCAGAAATATTGCCTTCATTCGCTGCAGCTTCAATCAAACCGCCTTTATTGTTACCAACGATACCGCCTATATAACCATTGCCGCTCACATCACCGCTGTTAAAGGCCTCGATGACCGATCCTTTTCCATTCGCGTTTCTGCCTACGATCCCTCCGGCAGCAGAAATAACACCGATAATATTACCGCTGTTCTCAGTGTTCCTGATACTGCCGGAATTTTCCCCAACGATCCCGCCTACAGCTACGCCGCCAAGGATAGCGCCTTTATTAACAGCATTTTCGATAGTTCCCTTATCTATGTTATTGCCGCTGATACCGCCTACCGAATTGCCACCCATTGTTCCCTCTTTATATATCTTAACGTCGCCTTCGTTGACCACATCTTTTATTGTCCCTTTATTGATCCCGCTGATCCCCCCAAAACCGGTACTGTCGTTCACATTGCTTGTAACAGAGCCTTGATTAACAGCGTTTTCAATAGTTCCCTTACTATTGTTGACACCGGCGATGCCGCCGAGATTTCCCCAGCCAATAACAGCACCAGTGTTTTCAGCGTACTTTATAATACCAGTTTTGTTCCCGTCACCATTACTGCTGGCAATGCCGCCAACACTACCGCCATTTGTTGCCGTGATACTGCCGCTGTTACTGACAAATTCCACCGTACCATAATTAGTGCTGGTGATACCACCTACCGAAGAATTACCTTTGACAGCGGCTTTATTGGCAACATTACGGATCAGCCCCAGGTTTTTTCCCGCTATGCCGCCGACGCTGCTTTGTCCGCTGATACTGCCGGAGAGTGTCAAATTCGTTACTCGCGCGCTTTCCGTCAGACAGCCAAATAAACCAACATACGATTCGCCGCTGCGATCGATCGTTAAATCACTGATAGTATACCCCATACCGTCCAAACTGCCGGTGAACCCGCCTTGAAATCCACTTGGGGTTCCCATGGGCAGCTGTTTTAAAGCGCCAAGGCACGCAAACCCCTGACCGCTGTTCCAGCTGCTGGTAACAGAAGCATCTATTTCGTTAGCCAGCATATAATCGCCATTGACATAACTATAGTCAAAATTTGCACTGTTTTTTTGGGTTTCATAATTATTATTGATCGCCTGCAGCTCATATACGTCATGTACCAGCATACAATCAGTAATATTTTTTTCACTGCCGTCTAAGGCCGCTGTGACAATGCCCAAGCTGCTGGCTTTTGTTCCGCCGCCTTTGCTGTAATCGCTGACAGTATGCCCCCCGCTGCCATCGCCTACATCAATGGTAGTCTTATCCGTCACCTCGTAGCCGATGTTGATATTGTCCTTGGCCTTCAAGCTGACTTTACCCAGGTCGCCGCCTTGTATCTGCAGCGTATCAGCCTTGATGATCGAGATATTATTACCTTCAAAATTTATGGCGTCGGCAGCGATCGTTCCTAAATTAACAATATCGGCCTGGATTTTGGCAATACCATCGGCATCCAAATTTCCCAAAGTCCCGTTAAAGCCTTTACGGGCCTCTTCCGGCAGACTTCTTGTCGATGCTGTCAGGCTGCCTACATTGACCTCTGCCGCGGCACCAAACAAGATCCCGTTGGGATTGAGCAGGAAGACATGCGCGCCGCTGCCATTCAGCTTACCGAAAATCTCGCTGCGCTGGCTGCTCGTCACATAATTTAAAACGGCCTGCATATTTTTAAAATTTACTGTTTCTCCCTGGGCTATATTAAAGCTGTCCCAGTCTATAGCCAGATTGCCGCCGTTGCCGGTAATATCCATTGCACCGCCGCCAGGAGAGCCGATACTGCCACTGCCGCCCACGACCTGGCCGCCCTGCGGCAGGGCATAGCCCCAGTTTGGCAAAAGCAGCATGCCGCTGCTTACAATCGTGACCATGATCTTTTTATATAAAAGCATTTTCTCATTTTTCATCTTCACACAGCTCCTTATACTTGACCGATATTAAAACAGCTTGTAGGCCAAAAACCACAGCCTGCCGTTTTTATCGCTTTCTTCACTGGTAAACTCTTCACTGCCCAGCTTGCGCGCATAGTCAAGCCGCAGATAGTAATCGTCAGCCTTGGCGTACTGCAGGCCCAGTCCCCAACCGGCCAGACCGCGGTGCTGACCATAGCTTTTAGACAGCTCGACTTCGCCCCAATCCACATAAGCTGCCAGAGTCAGATCAGGTACGGGAGTGGCATAACGCAGTTCTGCCGTAGCCTGGTAGCCGCTGTCGCCACTGGCTTCACCCTGCGGATAAGCCCGCACACCGTTAGCGCCGCCTAGAACAAACTGTTCGCTGCCATCCAGATCTTTGCTGGCCAGCTGACTGTGGAAATTTACATGCAGATTCAAAACATTGCCTAATCTGCGGATATGATTGACGTCAGTATTGAATTTGTGATAGCTGCCTTCCGTGTAGCTGCTGGCATCGTCATAACTTAGCCGTCCCGCATAATATAAAGCGCTGTAGCCAGTATAACTGCCGGCACCTTTAATATTGCCCGCTATGCCGGCATACAGTGCATTACTGTGTTTTTTTGTATCGATGCCAAAGGTACGCAGCTCATCTTTCAGCTGGCGGTTATCGTAGCCATAAACTGCCGCCAGGTGATCAGAAGCAGTATTTATCAACGGCGTACTGCCATAAATGCTGAAAGTTTTAGCCCGTCCGACCGCGTCAAGGATATTATAAAAGCCGCTCAGCGTATAATCCATCAGGCTATAGCTGACGCCCAGTTTTGTCCCGCGGCTGCCGACCGGCATTTCGTAACCCAAATTATAGTTATGCAGGTTATCATTTGAAAGCATCCCACCCAGAAAAAATTTATCGCCGATCCTGCCGGGATTGTTGATCGTTGTCTGAAAGCCATATCTGTATCTGCCGCTGTATTTATTGCCATAATTATCAGTGTATAAAATCGTCTGCTGCGGTTTATCAGCCCGAAGATCGATCACAAAATCGCTGGTACCATTGGCCTGCCCAGCCCGCAAAACACCTACGGCTGTAACGCCGGCCAGATCGTTGATATTATTCAAAACTGTTTCCAGCCGGTCTGTACGCAGCAGCTCTCCCTTTTGCAGAATCCCTGCGGCTTTTTCTGCCTGTCCTTCCGCCAGAGCCGAAGTATTATTGACCTGTACATAGCTTAACCGCCCTAAGACTATTTTGACTTCAATGATACCGTCAGTGATTTCCTGCTGCGGCAAAAAAGCAGTAGCAACCGCGTAGCCCTGTCCGCGCAGATACGCAGTCAACTTATTGACCGCCTGCTGCAGTTCATTAAAATCGACTTCACGTCCGCAATAGCTTTCTACCAGCGCAGCCAATACGTCCTGCTGGATAGCATCTTCACTGGTAAAGACAAAATTCTGCAGATAAAACTTTCTGCTGCCGCTCACATCAGTGTTTGTTTCTTCTTTTGTCAGAACAGCCGTTTTATCCCCGTCCGCCCTGTTTTCTTCCAAAGCGCGCAGATCCCCGCTGCTGTTTGGCAAAGCTGTGGCAGCCGAAGCGCCGGCGCAGCTCAACACCAGCATCAGGCTTATGATTTTAGTTTTCATTTTTATTCTCCTTACACCATCAAACATTTATTTTGGGAAATATTTTTAATATATCAGTTATATTGTTTTATATTATACCACGTCTGTACCCCCCCACAAGACACGTTAAATTTTTAGTAAGATTTACTTTTTCTGCCGCGTTAACGGGTACGCGGCCGGCAGCAAGCTGCCCGCCCGCTATTTTCTGTATTTACGTCGAAAAATAGACTTCTCAAAAATAAAAAAGCTTTCTTTTCCATCGGATAAAATCCCATAAAAAAAGAAAGCTAAAAAACACAAAGACGCGTCTGCCAAAAGGCAGGCACGTCTTTTTTACTGCGCCCTAACGCATATTATTTACTTTTGAATCAGTTTCCTACGCCGGCGCCGTAATTATCAGCCTTTGATATCGCCGGCCTCTGCCACCATCAGCTGATCGACAAACTGCATCCTGACCGGTACTAAAAGCTTCTGTCCCGGTTGCAGGTTCGTATTCGCCAGCGCATTGGTTTCGCAGATACGGTAAATGACTTCGCGTACATCTTCGTCCTGATCGGCCCAGCGGTCAGCGATAGCCCACATGGTATCGCCTGTATGTACAGTGATCTGTTCGTAATGATAAACAGTATCATCCTGTAAAAAATTATAGCCTGTATATAAAATAGTGGTCATCAGCATTAATACAAACAACTTCTTCATAACTCCACGACCTTTCGAAACATCTGTTCGTTAAACATATAATAAACCGAACTGTTTTGTTTGTCAAGAGTTTTTCTAAAAATTTGTTCGTGTTTTAGGGTTTTAAGGCGAACGTTTCTGCAATCAGGCGAACAGATCTAACCACGCAGCACCCACATATAAAACGGCGTCGTTATTACTGCCAGCAGTGTACTGACCACCGTCAGCATCGCCGCATACTTGTAATCGCCGCCATAAACCTTAGCTACAATAGAAGTGTTCGTCATCGCCGGCATAGCCGCCTGCATAACAAATACATCGCTCATCAATTTCGGCAGCGCAAAAAACGGCAGACAGACCATAACGCACAGCGGACAGATCACAAACCTTCCCACCATTGCCGCCGTCAGCTCTCTGTCAAATTTGATCTCGCTCCAGGACGCTTTACTGATCGCGATACCGATAAACAGCATGGCCAGCGGCGTCGTCATTCCGCCCAGATAACGAAAAGAAGCTTCGATCGGCATCGGCAGCCGCCAATCAAGCATTACCAAAATAATTCCTGCCAAAAAACCTAACAGCGGCGGGTTCAGAACCACTTTCAGAGTCTTTCTGCTGAGCCACGGTGCCGCCACACCGGCATCAGACGCCATATCGTGCACGGCTACGACCCAGAACATCGTAGTATTGACCATATAATACAGCATGACATAAGGAATACCTTCTTCACCGAACAAAGCCAGCGTCATCGGCAGGCCGATGAAAATAGTGTTGGAAACAAAAAAGACAGTACAGAACACGCCGACCCGGTCACGCCGCACCTTCAGCAGCCGTGCTGCCGCATGGCCGATAAAATAGCCCAATGCCATGGAAATGATCGGTACCGGCAGACCGCCACTCATCTCGATCAGCTGATCGTGGCTGAAATTGACCGTCAGATTGACGATCATATAGGTAGGCAGGCAGACCTTGGTCACCAGCTGGGCCACAGCCGAGCTGAAGCTTTCAGAAAACCAGCCCTTACGGGACAGATAAAAACCGGTAGCTATCATAATAACGATAGTCAAAATGCCCTGCAGTGCGTGTAAGACTGCCGCCATAAAATCACTTCCTTAAAATAAAAGGCACCGAAGCCTTCGCCTCGGTGCCGCTCAAATCAGTTTTGGGCCTGTTTCGCTTCTTCCAATTTATGCTTCATCCAGTCGATCATGGCCAGTTTGCCGAATTCATGCCAGGTTTTACATTCAGTATTCCTGGCGATATATTCGTTCCATTTATCCTGGTTCACCTGTTCTACCTCCAGCAGATTCATGATGCCGAAGCCGCTGCGCCAGATCAGATCGTCCATCGAGGTATATTTACTGTTTTCCGTTAAAAATTTATCGTTGAACAATTCCTGAAAAGATACCTTTGCCAAAATCTTTCCCAGTTCCTCATCATGGGTAAAAATCTCCAGATAATGCTTAAACTCTTTTTCAATATCGATTGCTGCCATTGTTTCATCCTCCGACGGTAAATTATTGATTTTATAATTTATACTTTCTATTTTACCACAAAAAAGCCGATGGCGCTAACCATCGGCTTTTCTGTAAAACTAATGTGAATAAAAGGAGGGGTTGGAGATGAAAAATCTTAACAGTAAAACAGCTGTCAGTGACCGCAGTCGTGGCAGCAGCCGCTGCACACTTCAATACCTTCGGTCGACATACCGTTTTTGACCTTATAGTCATAAATCGCGGCACGCAAGCCGTCAGCTGCCAGGTTGGAACAATGCATCTTGATCGGCGGCAGTCCGTCAAGTGCTTCAGCTACCGCCAGATTAGTCAGTTCCAGCGCTTCCTCGACAGACTTGCCTTTAGCAAGCTCTGTTGCCATACTGCTGGTAGCGATAGCCGCACCGCAGCCAAAAGTCTGGAAACTGATATCGGTAATGATATTGTCTTTGACTTTAATAAAAATCTTCATGATATCGCCGCATTTGGCATTGCCTACCTCGCCGACGCCGTCGGCATCGGGCATCACACCCACATTACGGGGATTCATAAAATGATCCATTACTTTTTCACTGTATGCCATAAACTACACCTGCTTTCTTACTTGTGGTAAAGAGGCGACATCGCCCTTAATTTTTCAACGATCAACGGTAATTGCTCCAAAACATAATCGACATCGGCACTGCTGTTTTCTTCCGACAAGGTCAGACGCAGCGAACCATGCGCGATCTCATGCGGCAGTCCGATAGCCAGCAGAACATGCGACGGGTCCAGAGACCCGGAAGTGCAGGCACTGCCGCTGGAAGCCGCGATACCCATATGGTCAAGCAGCAGCAGCAGGCCTTCGCCTTCAATATATCTGATGCTGACATTTACATTATTCGGCAGTCGGTCAGTAGGATGTCCGTTTAACCTTACTTCAGGGATCTTTGCCAAAATCCCTTCGATCAATTTGTCACGCAAAGCACGTGTTTTTTCGGCATTGGCTTCCATATTTTCTTTCGCATAAGCAGCTGCCAGCCCCATACCGATGATCCCGGCCGTATTTTCAGTGCCGGCACGCAGGCCTTTTTCCTGCCCACCGCCGACGATCAGCGCCGGTACACGCACACCCTGACGGATATACACCGCGCCTACGCCCTTTGGTCCATGAAATTTATGCGCCGTCAATGTTAAAAGATCGATATTGTCGCCGGTAACATCAATAGGGATATGACCTGCCGCCTGTACTGCGTCAGTATGCAGCAGCACCTTATGTGCGCGGCAGACTGCGCCGATCTCTCTGATCGGCATTATCGTACCGATCTCATTATTGGCATACATCACCGAAACAAGGATCGTATCGTCGCGTAAGGCGGCCTCTACCTGGGCCGCTGTAACCCTGCCGAATTCGTCTACCGGCAGGTAAGTGATCTCAAAGCCTTCCTTCGCCAGTTCTTCACAGGTATGCAGTACAGCGTGATGCTCGACCTGCGTAGTGATAATGTGCCGTCCCTTCTTGGCATTGGCATGAGCCACGCCTTTAATAAGCATATTGTCACCCTCACTGCCGCCGCCTGTAAAAATGATTTCCTTAGGTGACGCGCCGATCAGATCCGCAACCTGCTGACGGGCAGCGGCAATAGCTGTTGCCGCACGCTGTGCTGCCTTATATATACTGGAAGGGTTTCCATAATTTTCTACCATAGCCTTTGCCATAGCCTCTGCTATTTCCGGTCTGACCTTAGTCGTGGCCGCATTATCTAAATAAACTTCCCGCATTGCGATCCGTCCTTTCTTAATTCCTACTTGTTTAGTATGATTACACTTTCAGTATAGTAATTCCCAGTATTTTTGTCAAGATTATTTTGTGAATTTTTTGTGTAGAAAAAATTTTTTTGTTCAGCTATTGAATTCCTAGTAAACTAGTAGTAAAATAATGTCAAGCTTTTGAAAGGACGTGTGCTTATGAAAATCTCTACCAAAGGACGTTATGCTTTGCGGCTGATGCTTGACCTGGCTTACAATCATACCGGCAGCTTCATCCCCATTAAAAATATCTCCCAGCGGCAGGATATTTCCGACAAATATCTGGAACAGATCATTACCCAGCTGAGCCGCGCCGGACTTGTCAAAAGCGCCCGCGGCGCCCAGGGCGGCTATATGCTCGCCAAAGAGCCGCAGGAATATACTGTAGGCGAAATACTGCGGCTGCTGGAAGGCAATCTGGCCCCGGTAGCCTGCGTAGACGATACCAAGGACGCCTGCACCCGTGCAGACGAATGTGTAACCATGGAAGTATGGCGTGAAATAAAAGACGCCGTTAATAAAGTAGTCGATAACATCACCTTGGCTGACTTAGTGGAGCAACAGCGGCAGAAATGCCGATGTTGTAAGTAAATTACCGCTTGCAGCATAATTTATTAAAGAAAGGTTTTGATATCATGACTAAAATTTATCGTAGCCTGATCGACTTGATCGGCAACACCCCGCTCTTAGAGCTGACCAACTATAACAGGAAATTTGCTCCGCAGGCGACTATCATCGCCAAGCTGGAATATTTTAACCCGGCCGGCAGCGCCAAAGACCGTATCGCCATGGCGATGATCGACGCCGCCGAAGCCCGGGGACTGCTGCAAAAAGATTCGGTCATCATCGAACCGACCAGCGGTAATACAGGTATCGGCCTGGCCAGCGTAGCCTCAGCACGCGGTTACCGCACGATCCTGACCATGCCTGAAAGCATGTCTGTTGAACGGCGCAACCTGCTGAAGGCTTATGGAGCCGAGCTGGTACTTACACCCGGTTCTTTGGGTATGCAGGGAGCTATCGACAAAGCAGAAGAACTGGCAGCAGAAATACCCAATGCTTTTATCCCCGGACAATTTGTTAATCCGGCCAATCCGGCCATCCATAAAGCAACCACCGGCCCCGAAATCTGGCGCGATACCAACGGCGAAGTCGACATTTTCGTTGCCGGCGTAGGCACAGGCGGTACTGTCAGCGGTACTGGCGCTTACCTGAAAGAAAAAAATCCGCGCGTCAAGATCGTCGCCGTCGAACCCAGCGATTCTCCCCTGCTGTCCGGCGGTAAGGCCGGCCCGCACAAAATCCAGGGCATCGGCGCCAACTTTATCCCCAAAAACTTTGACCGCAGCGTTGTCGATGAAGTTATCGCTATCGACGCGGCAGATGCTTTCAGCACCAGCCGCGAGCTGGCGAAAAATGAAGGCCTGCTGGTCGGCATTTCCTCCGGTGCTGCGGCCTACGCCGCTACGCTTCTGGCGCAGCGACCCGAAAACGCCGGAAAAAAAATCGTCGTCATGCTTCCCGACACCGGTGAACGTTACCTGTCCACCCCGGGCTTTATCGGCGACTGAATCAACTTTACCCTCTCCTGACAAACAAGCGCAGAGTACACCTCTGCGCTTGTTTTATGGTACTGTTTGAACCCTTGGCGAGGTATTTTCGAGCCTAGTGTTCATACGTGCCTTTATGGTATAATTATTTTATTAAATACGCGTCAATACGCATAAACGGAAGGATTGATTTTCATGGCTGATTTAACCCGCAGTGAAGCCTGGGAGCTGCTGACAAAATATAATAAGGAACCTTTTCACCTGCGGCACGCGCTGACGGTAGAAGGCATCATGAAATACTTCGCCAAAGAACTGGGCTATGCCGACGAAGCAGACTTCTGGGCTCAGGTCGGCCTGCTGCATGATCTGGATTTTGAAGTTTATCCTGCTGAACACTGTCTCAAATCACAGGAAATCATGCGCGAACACGGACTGGACGAAAGATTGATCCGCGCTACCGCCAGCCACGGCTACGGCCTGGCGCAAAACGATATCGAACCGCAGCACCAGATGGAAAAGGTGCTGTTCGCTATCGACGAGCTTTCGGGACTGATCGGCGCCGCTGCCATTATGCGCCCTTCCAAAAGCGTTATGGACCTGGAACTGAAATCAGTCAAGAAAAAATACAAAGATAAAAAATTCGCTGCCGGCTGCTCGCGCGACGTTATTGAAAAGGGCGCTGCCAACCTGGGCTGGACCGTCGACGAGCTGATCGAAAAGACTATTCTGGCTATGCGCGAATACGAAGCCGCTATCAACGAAGCCTGCGCTTCCTTTGATGCCTGAACGAACGAGGTTTTATAATAAATTATGAAGAAAAAAGTTTTAGTCGCCATGAGCGGCGGCGTTGACAGCTCTGCCGCGGCTATGCTCCTGCAGCAGCAGGGCTACGATGTAACCGGAGCCACGCTGCGTATGTTCTCCAACGAGGATCTGGGACTGGAGCAGGACAGTGCCTGCTGCTCACTAAGCGACGTTGAAGACGCCAAACTGGTTGCACACAAGCTGGGCATTCCCCACTATGTCTTTAATTTCAGTCCCTGCTTCAGGCACTGCGTCATCGACCGCTTTATCAGCGAATACGAAGCCGGCCGTACGCCAAACCCCTGCGTCGACTGCAATAAACACATCAAATTCGGCGAACTGCTCGATCGCGCCCGGTTGATGGACTGTGAATATCTGGCTACCGGTCACTATGCCCGCATCATTTTCGATGCTGACAGAAACCGCTGGCTGCTGGCCCGCGGCGACGACCACGCCAAAGACCAGAGCTATATGCTTTTTAACCTGACCCAACAGCAGCTGGCGCATATCCTGCTGCCGCTGGCAGATATTACCAAACCCGAGATCCGCCGGATGAGCGAAAACCGCGGCCTGGTAACGGCTCATAAGCCGGACAGCCAGGATATCTGCTTTGTCCCCGACGGCGACTACACCGCTTTTATCGAACGCATTACCAAAAATAAACCGCGCCCCGGTAAATTCATCCACCAAAACGGTCAGGTGCTGGGAACGCACCAGGGACTGATCCACTACACTATCGGCCAGCGTAAAGGTTTGGGCATTGCTTATGAATACCCGCTTTATGTTATTGATAAAGACATTGCCAGCAACACAGTTATTTTAGGCCCTAATGATGCTTTGTTCCAGAAAGCTCTGCTTGCCGAAAACTGTAACCTGATCGCGATCGATAAGCTGGAGGCGCCCCTGCGCGTCACCGCCAAGACCCGTTACCGGCAGAAAGACGTACCGGCAGTTATCGAGCCGCTGGCGGACGGTAAGATCAAAGTTACCTTTGACGAACCGCAAAGAGCCATCACCCCAGGTCAAGCCGTAGTATTTTACGACGGCGATTACGTAGTCGGCGGCGGTATTATCGCCGCGCCGCTGAAGGAGTAAGAAACATGAAATTCTTTCTCGCTGCTATCGTCACAGCAGCACTGCTCGCTGAAATAATCCCTGTTTGGGCCGCTGACCCAGGCAACGATAAAATCAAAAATAAGGCTCCTTCTGTCCATACAGAAGCTGATAACAGTAACGGACATCCGCCTGAAGGCATCAGCATCACGCCGCAGACACAGGCCCAGAGGCTGACAGCAGCTACAGCGAAAGCACAGCCGAACGCCAAAACACCGGCTGATACTGCGTCCAATACTACCTCCTCTGCCGATGCGGATATCAAAACTCCTCCTGCTGATATGCAGCCGGAACCAACCAAACCGGTGATCAAAAAAATCAAACCTCCGGTCCCTGAGGAAAAACCGCTGCGCGTGATCTGGCCGCAGGACTTTTATTATTATTCCTATAACGGCGATCCTTATTACAGCCTGTCGCTGCCCAAGGATTTCGGTACTGATACCCTCGCCGGACTGCCTGCTGCAGGTCCCATGCTGATGCGGGCCCAAAGCAACACTGTTTTGATGACCTTTGCCGCCACAGAAAATGATCCTGTTAAAAACCGGATCTTCAGCGAAGCGCTCAAAAACAGAAGCGAGATACCGCTGCCGCCATTAGGACCGAACGAAGAATACGAATATATCCCAGCCCCGCGTTATACTTACAATACTGACCCGGCGCCGCTGGAGCTGCCCAAGCAGATCACCAACGTCAAAATAGTGGATGCGGGCAGCGGACGGACAGCAGAAAACCTGATCGTTCAATATCTTTATCTCAGCTGTACGGCCGACGGACAGCATTGCATGGCTGTACTTACCCACAGCGAACGCAATCAGAAAGCCTTTGACGGACTGTTCGTCTTTCCTTATGCTGAAAAACAAAATTATATACCGTTAGTTACCTTCACCGCGCAGAGCCTGCGGGTGAGGAAATAAACAATAAAAGCTGATAAATAGAAGCGCTTAAACGCCTATATTTATCAGCTTTTTAATTATACTATCATCTATTTACAACAGCCCGGCCGGTATATACCAGTTTCTGGCATCTATCGGCAGCAAATCATTGGCGAAACAGATCACGCCGCCTGCACCTAATTTCAAGGCCCGTTCTCCCTCTGCCACCGGCCGCAGGATATCAAACTTCTTCGTTTCTTTCACCGGACTGGAGCTTTTGCGGATCGCCAAAGGATGTATGCTGCCATCAACATTCAGCACAAGCTCTACCTCCCGGCTGTTAAAGTCACGGTAATAACCAAGCGGCGGTATCTGTCCGCAATTACTGAAGCTCTTGTAGATCTCCATTACCGCCCATGTTTCCAAAAAGCTCGACGACATTGCCCCTGCTTCCAAGATCTCGGCATTACTCCAGCGCAGCAGATAAGCAGCCAGGCCGGTATCGGTAAAATATACCTTCGGCGCTTTCACACCATATTTTAAATTTGGATGCATGAACGGCTCCAGTAAATATACCAGCCCCGCCGCTTCCAGTACCTTCAGCCACTGCTTCGCCGTTGGCGCAGTGATCTCCGCTTCCTTGGCCAGCGCCGCATAGTTGATCATACTGCCGGTATAGCTGGCTGCCGCACATAAAAACCTGTAAAATTGCAGTTCATCATTGACCTGGGTCAGCGCCCTGACGTCACGCTGCAGAAAGGTCTGCACATAGGAAGAGTAATAGTTGTTCCAGTCCTGCTCTGAGGCATTGTTCAGCGCCGGCATACTGCCGCGCCAAATCTGCCCAAACAAATCACGCATCGGCAGTATCTCAGCTTCCTGCGCCCGCTGCAATAAAAATTTTTCTTCAGGCACAAAAGCTCCCGCACCAAGACCGGCTACTTCGGCATGACTGAACCCTAGCAGATGAACGATAGCGATCCTGCCTGCCAGGCTTTCTGTGACGTTTTCCATCAAATCAAAAGCATGCGACCCTGTCAGCCAAAAGTCACCGTTATTGCCATGCTCGTCTACGTACATTTTAATGTACGGCAGCAGCTTCGGCGCCATCTGGATCTCATCGATCAAGAGCGGCGGTTTATACCGCTGCAGAAACAGCCCCGGTTCCGTCATTGCCAAGCTGCGTACGTTGATATCGTCCATCGTCACATAAGTCCTGTTGCCTTCTGCCAGCCTGCGCAGCAAAGTCGTCTTTCCTACCTGACGCGGCCCAGTAACCAGCAGCACCTTACAACAACCGCTCAGTTTTTCAATTGTCGTCTCCAAATGGCGTTTGATATACATTCTAAAATCTTCCTATCTTTATTTTTACAAAATACTGCTTTTACTTACTGACCGTTGCTCTTTAACTCTATCAATATTCCCAGCGCAAGCCTACAGCTACCAGTTTGCTGCTGTCACTGCGTCCACTGGTATAATCCGCATTTTTGATTTTGGCATATCCAAGTACGCCGTCCAGATACAAAGACTTATTCAGCTTTTTCACATAGGTCAGCTGCACTTCATGCACACGCGGATTTCTGACAGCGGCACGATCCATATCCATACCGGTATATTCCAACCCGATCCGGTCGCCGTTAGCCAGATAATGGCTGATACTGCCATAATATTTCCTGGTATTTTTACCCATGGCATCACCCAGAATATCGTCTTTATAGGTCCAGCCATTAACTAAAGTCCAGTGGCTGTACCAGACGTTGTTAGTATCGCCCAGTTCCATACGCAGATCCCAACTGCCGTCACCGCCAAACAGCTGCGGGAAATACACACCGACACTGCGGGCGTGCTCACAGGGGAACCCGCCGGCCTGATCTTCGCCGTACAAAGAGCCATAAAGCTGGACACCAGGGAAACGGTAACGCAGATCGATGCCGCCAATATCGTTCCACTGGTCGTCACTCTCAGCATTATCACCCAGTATCCAATGCTTATTTAATGACTTGAACATTGATACACGTTCAAGTCCTAAAGACAGGTTATCTGTCGGCACTATATCAACCCTTACTCCCAGCAGTCCGGCATGATCCTTTTCACGCTGCCAGTTTGCTATCCCAGCAGAATGCGCTTTGTCTGCCCGGTTACCTTCCAAACGGCTGTAAAAAACGTTGACATTAGCTTTGCCCAGAAATTTTAAAAAACCGTTATCAAAGGTGTGCGGTTCCAGCAGATTCAGCTTGAGCATCGTCTGCGGCGTGGCATTGTTACTCATGGCAAAGGGCGCTTTCCCCCACTGCACAGCCTGCTTGCCAAGTTCTATCCCCCAGACGCCCAGATGTGTTTTTGCGTAACCTTCTTCAATACTGGCGTCACCATGCTGGTCTTTATCATAGCTGAACCTTGGCGTCAGGCTCAGAGCCAGATCTTTATTCAAACTGCCGGAGATCTCTGCTGCGCCGATAATATTAATGCCGTCGCCATACCTGTAGCCGTTGTTATTGCGATTCAGCGGCTGCCAGGAAGCATTGATCCCCTTACGGTAGCGATAGGAATTCTGCTGCATATCGCCGTAAGCCAGCCTGGCTTCGACAGCACGCAGCTTGATGTTGCTGCCATAGTCTGTATTTGTACCCTGTAAATAAGCAATTTCTTCTGCCAGATCGGCGCGCATTTCTTCATAATAAGTTTTCAGATAGCCTGGCATGGGTTTCGTCTGTGCTTTCTGCTGTGCTTCCATGATCCATTTTGCAATATCCAGACGGCTGTAAGGTCTGGTGCCTGTCGGCATATCTTTGATATAACCCATTCCTTCCAGTTTGTCGATATAGCTGTAATATCTGCTGTCCAGCGGCACATTTGCTGTTACCAGCGGCGACGCTGTTGCCGATACAGCAAAATATCCAGTTAGTAATATAGTCGTTATACTAAACAAAATATGTTTTTTCATTAATCATCCATCCTATAAGTTATATTATAAAGTATTTTATTTTTGTTATTTTTCACTATTACGTTTGTCATAAAATAATTTCCAAGCAGTTATTATTTCATCCACTGTTAAACTCTGATTATGTTCTGTAGTTGCAATTAATCCTTTTTCTTCTTCCTGTATCCGTTTATTAACATAATAAGTATAATCTCCTATTTTTCTTGCAGGAACTCCTGCGTATATACCATTTGAAGGTAAATCATGGTTTACAAAACTATTTGCACCAACGATGACATTTTCTCCAATTTTTACATCATACAATATTGTAGAACCACTACCTATAAAAGTATTCTTGCCTATTTCTATACACCCAATTCTTTCTTTAAACTTTTTCTGTGTTCTAGAACAATTATTAAGCATATAATTAATTCCGTCATGGGTTAAGAAAGTAACATTACTGGCTATTCTCACATTATCATTTAATTTTATTAATTTAGAATATAATGGCACTATACGGGGCATGATGGACACATTTTTCCCAACAAAACCATAAATATCTCGCGTGCGTACATAATCTGCACGTTTCATACTATCACCGATCATACAAAGTCTTATAGTCCACCATAAACGTTTAAATCTCATCATTATTTCTCCTATATATTTATTTATGTATTTTTCTTGAACAAAAACCATACATTTTCTGCTGTATGATTACCATAAGCCCCAATTCTTTTAAAATAAAAGCTAAATACAAAGATGCTAAAAAGAATGAACAAAAATTTAAATATTGATTCTTCCAGTAGTAAGCACCTATAACAAACATTGCTATCAATAAATTTATAATACTAATATTACACTTATCTAACTTGATATATTTATTAACATAAAATTTTCTGTGTTGAAACATTATAAAATTAGCAATGCAATGTGCAAAACTTACCCCGTAGACCTCAAATTCACCAATTAGAAATATTCCTAATATAATATTTGTGATAACAGCTGATATAGTCGTGTATCCTATTGCTGTAGTATCTTTATATGCAGTTAAAATTCCCCCTAAAAATATTGCTAAACAGTAAAAATATGCAGACAAAAATAATAAAGGAATATAATTCATAGCTTTGAAAAATTTTACATCTATAAAAAAATAAAAAATATATGGTACTATTGTAAGAACCCAAATCAAAATACTTGCCAAAAAATAATATGTAGTAAAAAATAAATTATTATATAAATCTTTAGAATATTCATTTTTAACAACACGAGCTGCTGTCTCTTGCCATGCTATACCAAAAAAACCATATATTACTCCAATAACTGTTGCTAGCTTATTGGCTACAGCATATATTCCAGCAGTAGCAAAATCTAAAAAACTAATAATTATAATCCTATCAGCTATTGACATAATAACAAGTGCTATTCTATTAGGGATAAGAGGAAAAGAATACAATACCATTTCTCTAATCTTTAACAATTTATAAAAGCGAAAATCAAAAAAACGCCAAATTTTAATATATATTCCAATTAATATCGAAATAATAATATGCGCAGACGCATTGGCCAATAATAAACCATCCACTTTCATATCAAAAAATAATACAATTATAAGAGTTAAAGTTACTAATAATAGAGAAATCGATGCATTATATAAAGTATATAGTATAAATAATCCTTGCCCCCTTAATATAGGATTGATTATATATGCCATTGAACATGCAAAATAATATAATGTTATAAAAAAACTATACTTGATATTAAATATATAATATGATACACAACCAAATAGGACTATTAGAAACATGCCCAATATTTGTATCAATAAAGAGTTAGTAATGACTTCTTTTTTCTCTTCGGCACTTTTACAATCAATTAAGAAGCGGAACATGGACTCATCCATAAGCATAGACACAATCGGGATAATACAAGTTCCAAGCGTACATATATAATCGTATAAACCATATTCCGTATTGTTAAGATATATAGTATAAAACGGTATCAAAAGAAAACTTAATATTTTCGTGGTAATACTTCCGATTGAGATAATAACGGTATTTTTTAAAAGACGTTTTTTTTCATCCATTATTTTCGACTCGTTTGCTTTTCAACTTTTTAATATATAAATATTTCCATATTCCAAATATCCCTATTAACGCCCAGAAAGGTTTATAGTACCAAAAAGAATCTGAAAACAGTAACTTTACACAACTAGATAAAAATATTACAAGCAATGCTTTCCAACACATATCTTTACAGCTTACTATCATTTTACCCACATTATAAATTAACCAACCAATAAATATACTTCCACCCAAATAACCAAAACATACAAAAACTTCTAAGAAAAAATTATGTGCATAACCCCAGTAAAATCTTTTCCCAATTTCATATCTGTCCCCATATACGCCGTGCCCAAATAATCCACCCTCTTTAATCAGATCTACAGCAGTATCATAAATAATATCTCTGCCATTAGCCTCTGTAATTTCTCCATTTACAAACATTTCAATAGTACGTGATTGAGAGTCAAATGAATTTAAATATACACTCAATAGTAAGGCAATATTATCCCACATCAATGCTGTTACAATTAAAACATTTGATAACAATATCCCAATTATTATTGTCTTGGTCGCATATTTACGAAATTCACGCCAATAAACTAACATACATATTGGCAAAAAAACTGCAATGCATGATAACGCTCCTCTTGATCCTGCCATTAGCATAGTATATGAACCTATAGGTATATATAGCAAATAACTTTTCTTCTTGGTATAAATATATGCTGCTAAAAATACTATCAGACAAAATGCCATATTGTATCCGAAAAGTAATTGATATCCCAATTCCACAGTATCGCCGTTAGCATCAACACCAACCCAATAACCCCGTACACTGGCTGCATAATATTGTAAGAAATAAAATATAAAATTTAATTTAGATGCAATAATAAGGCAGTTAAATATCTTTTGTCCATCACAGAAAAGACTTATAATAAGTAATGCGTATACACCTCTTGTCAATACAAGAAATCTATTTTCAATACCAAAATCTTCGTGTAAAAACCATATGTCATACTCTGGAAATATTATCCATGTTATAGCAAACAAAATAAATATGCCAAGATAATATTTCCAAACACTAAACTTATTATTTTTAACACTATAAATAGTACATAAGAAAATTGGTACCGCAAGTAATATATTCTCAATAGGTTTTAATATCTCCCAAACATTATTGGTGACGTTGGGAACAATTCTAAATAATGCTGCATCTAAAATATCACTGCAAAAAAATAGTATGAAAGCAAATGCGGCTAATTTATCTTTGATACTGTATTTTAAAATTTGGGTAAAGCTTCCCATGGTATTTCCATTAATTCTAATCACAGTTACCTCTTTAGACCTTAAGTTGGCTATACATTACTTTTCCATTATTATTTCGTGGTATATGTTCAATATATTTACTGACAAAACATTTTTTATAAAGCCCTAGTTTCTTACTTATATAAGAAACTACTTCTTCCAATATTTCTTTATTTTCTAAAAAAATTATCATCTTTTGATCATTACCTAAACATGCACAATCTATCTTAAATTCATCACTAATAATATTTTCACATTGATCAAGGCTAATACGTAAACCATACAATTTTAAAAATCTGGAAATTCGTCCAATTATATAGTAACAACCATCCTTATCTCTTTTAGCTATATCCCCTGTAATATAATAACCTTTACGCTCATCATTTTTATTCAAATCTTCCTTACAATTAGCGTACCCCATCGTAACATTATCTCCTCTATACGCCAGTTCTCCCTCCGCTATCATTTCCTCTATTGGAATACACTGTTCTACATCTAATAACGATAATTGACCTCCAGGTATCGCGCGACCAATACTACATATTTTACTAATTGCCAATGCGGGATCTAAATATGCTAATCGTGCAGTAGTTTCTGTTGTCCCAAATGTTGCATAAAATTTTTTACTATATTGTTCACAATATAAAGCTACTTTTTGAAATAAAACATCATTCATTCTTCCTCCGCCCTCAGCAAGAATTTTTAAAGTAGGATAATCTTTTAAAAAAAAGCCTAATTTATCAAGTACTTCATAGCTAAATGGTACACCTGTAATATCAGTAATTCCCTTTGTATTAAAAATTTTCCAGAACTCTTTATTTATCAAATTATAATCCGTCAATACTACTTCACTGCCTGCATAAAGATGACTACAAATCACAGATAAACCCATAGTATAGTTTATTGGTAAATCAGCCAAACCAATATCATTTGCTGTAAATCCAAAAAACTCTGCTACTTGTTTATAACTGAAATATACGTTTTTATAGCTGTGGCGCACCAGTTTAGGTGAACCAGTGCTACCAGACGTTGTTAAAAGAAAAGACAACTCTTCATTTACGGCATATTGAGGAAATTTAGTGTATAAGACAACAAAATTGTTTATTTTCGATACTAATATATAATTATTAAATTCAACTTCCATATTTCCTGGTACTATTAAATATTGTGGTTGATAGACATCAATTAAATTTCTCAATAAATCTCTATCCAAATCCTTGCCTAATAACAAAGGTACTACTTTATTTTCAATACAAGCTAAAAAAGTAGCAACTGCACCAATAGTATTGGAGCATAAAATGAATACTACTGATCGAGTTGGCATTACATTTTTGAAATTCAAGATAAAATTTTGTAATTGTCCATACGACATTGTCTCACCGGTATCATCAGTTAGAGCTATTTTATTTTCGTTATGTGCATCAATATTTAAAAACATATAATTACCCCGTTAGAAAACAAATTTTTTATAATGACGTGCATCCATCTACACTTAACACTTGTCCCGTTATATAAGCAGCATTATCTGAAGCTAAAAAAAAGCATGCTTGTGCAATTTCTTCCGGTTCAGCCATACGTTTCAATGCAATTCTATTTATTCTATTTTCCAAAAATTTTTTATCTGTATTTTTTATCATTTCAGTACGAGTTAATCCAGGAGCTACAGCATTTACGCGAATATTTTTTGAAGCAAGTTCTTTAGCTGCCGTTTTTGTTATCGCTATTACAGCTCCTTTAGTAGCAGAATAGACGAGTTGCCCCGGGTTTCCCTGAATACCTACCACAGAAGCAATATTAATGATATTGCCACCTGTACCTTGCCTTGACATTAATCTGCTAATTATCTGTAACATATTAATTGTGCCTGCAATATTAATCTCTAACATTTCCATCATATGCAAATAAGAAATCATCCCTATACATTCGTTATATTCAACAGCGGCATTATTAACCAATACGTCTAAATGTTTACATTCTTTCCGTATTTGATATATTACATTTATTGCCGCTTTTTCATCAGTAATATCGAAATTAAGAAATATTATTTTACCTATTGCCATTTTATTCCACTCTTGTATCCAACAAGCATTTTCTGCATTGCGGCCTACAACATAAACAATAGCTCCATTTTGAGAAAATAATTGAGCAATAGCCTTGCCAATTCCCCTCGTTCCACCAGTAATTAAACAAAATTTACCATCAAGCATTAAAATCTACACCTTTAGATTGCAATATTTTTTTCCCATTTTCATAAGAACCAAAATTTAAAATTTCTTCTGTATCTAACATTACATCAAAAACAGTTTCCAGATCCGCAATTAAGCCCATATGAGTAATAGAATCCCAATTTTCAGTATTTGCAAAAGTAAAATTATCATTTAATACCTCTAAAGGTACATTAAAAATATCAACAAACACCGACTGATATTTTTTTAAATTATTCATATTTCACCTCTATAGTTAAGATTATGGTGCAGCAATAATAATTAAACTGCTGCACCAGCTATTGAAATCATTATTTCATAAGCTCAAGAATATCCTGAACTGTCTGAAAACCTTTTACTACTTCACTAGTAAGTTTTATACCAAATTCATCTTCCATCATAACAATAATAGAAAGTTTAGACATAGAATCATATTCCTCAACATCACAAAGATCCATATCTGCTTTCAACGAACCTGCATCCATCTCCATAGTTTCTTCCAGTAATGCTAACTTTTCTTCAATAGTCATTTTCTTACCCCTTTACTTTTATTTATATAGATCACATCTTACTCTTCGTAAGAAATGTATCCATCATCAAAATATTCGTCAGTGTGTACCAAAGGTAAAATATCTTTAGTATTAACGAAACAATCGATAGTACTCCAGGATAAACCTACACCGAACCCACACATAAGTGTATGGATCACCTTATTCTTTTCATCATTTCCATATTTATTGACCATAGAAATAGGAACTGAAGAAGAACTGGTATTACCAAATTTATCTAAAGAAATTAAGGTTTTATCCATTGAAAACTCTGTCCGTTTCGCAACTTGCTTCATGATAAAAAGATTAGCCTGATGCAAAACCAGACAATCATAATCATCAGGAGTATAGTTTTGTAATTGCATCGTTCCTTTTATCAAATCCGGTACTTCAGATATAGTAAAATTAAATACTGCTACATCATCCATATATGAACACTTCTTTTCTTCTGGCGCTTCTGGGTGACGCCATTGACCATAAGGCGCAATAATTGCCTTAAAGCCATTACCGTCAGTTTTAGAAATCATTTTAATTGGTTTACTTTCCTTTTCCTTAACAATCAATGTTGCCGTGCCAGAATCACCGAACAGCATACTTGCCGAATGGGTAGTTTTAACTTTTACACTGGATTTCTTTTCTTTGGCAGAAGTATCACCACATAATAACAGTGCCATTTCAGTATTACTGTTTTGAAGCAAACTGGCTACAATATTCATTCCGTAAGTAAAGCCTGAACAACCAAGGTTTACATCAAAAGCAATACAATCTTTAGGCAAACTCAATCTATCCTGCAATACACAAGCAGTAGCAGGAATACCATAATCAGCCGTTTGAGTCACGAAAACAAGAATACCGATTTTCTTCACATCAATATTCTTTTCTTCAATGATTTTTTTTGCAGCCGCATAGCAGAAATCAGAAGTAGTCTGTTTTACACCAGCATTATAACGTCCTTCTACACCAGTCTTTTTAGTGAATTTTTTTATTACATCTGGATCTTCGTCAGAAATTTCTGTTAATGCTGTCCAATTATTTGATACCGCAGCAGCCATTGCCGCAATTTTAATATTATTAAATTCAGATATTACCAATTTTATATCCTCCAAACTATCAATTAGTAGTCAACCCACCATCAACTGGTAAACATATTCCAGTAATAAATCTTGACGATTCACTTAATAAAAAAGCTATTGCAGCGGCAACATCTTGAGATTCACCTATTCCAAGATACTGTCTGCTTAACAAGCCTCTATTTGAATTACCTTCTATCCCACCATTACCTTCTAAATACTTATAATACATATCTGTACGAATCATGCCTGGAGCTACTGTATTAACACAAATTCCTTTTTCAGATAATTCTCTAGCCAAACACCTAACCGCCCCATCCATACCTGCTTTAGATGCTGAATAAGCAACGTGTGCTTTTGTTCCCTTTATAGCTGAAGTAGAAGATATACCCACTATCCTCATTCCTGGATTAAAATTTTTCTTTTTCGTTAAACATCTTATGATTTCAATAAATCCACACAAATTTACATTCAAAACATTACTTACAACCCCTGGTTTAAAAAGCTGTAAAGGTCTATCATTATTTATACCTGCTGCATATACCAGCCCATCAACTGCACCAACATCGTCAACGATATTCTTAACACACGCTTCAATTTTTTCTAACTCATTAATATCCAGTAGATAATATTTATGCCCTTCCCCTTCTAGCATTGATATGGTTTCCTGTAGTTTCGCTTCATTACGGGCAATCAACATCATTTTAGCACCTAATTTGCTTAGCATAACAGCAGTATCCCTGCCAATGCCCTGTGATGCTCCGGTAAGAACTATTTTCTTGCCAGTTAAATCAACCAAATTAAACATTATATCCTCCTTTAATATTCAGACGGATTTATTATCCCATCTTTATAATATGAATCTGTTTCTAATACAGGCAAAATATTTTTGGGGTCTATTTCAAAAGAAGTGATTCCCCAAGATAAACCTATGCCAAAGCCTGCTGCTAAAATATTCTTTTTTTCCATATCGTTATCATCGCCGAAAGCATCACAAATAGTTAATGGTATTGAAATTCCACCGGTATTACCATATCTATCTAAAGAAATAAGAACCTGTTCTTGCGCCGCTCCTATTCTTCTGCTAATCTGTTTGATAATAAACTGATTAGCCTGATGCAATAGTATATGATCGTAACTATCAGCAGTTGTATTTGTTTCTTCAAAATATTCTAAGATAGATTTAGGAACATCCGATGTAGAAAATGTAAACACCGAAACCCCATCCATATATATATCGTATTTAGTACGCCTAATATTGTCGGAACATAAATATTCTTCATGAGAAGCATCCATATCTCTAAAACCACCAGCTGGTAATATTATAGATTTAAATCTATAGCCATCTGTATAAAGCGAAGTTTTAATAATGCTCCCGTTATTTTTTTTATATAAAATGGCCGCACCAGCATCGCCATACATCATTGCTATAGACTTATCATTAGGATTTACTAACTTACTTGCAGTTTCTCCCAAAAGCAGTAATCCGTATTCAGATTGGCTGTTTTGTAGCATTGAAGTCAAAACCTGTTGCCCATAAATGAATCCGGAACAACCCAACCCTACATCTAATGCTGCACAATTTACAGATAATTCTAATCTTTTTTGTAAAACACAAGCAGTTGCAGGTCTCCTATAGTCAGGCGATTGTGTTACAAAAACCAGCATACCTATTTTATTTTTCTCAACATCAATATTATTTAGTAACTTGTTAGCAGCTTCATATGCTAAGTCACTGGCTGTTTGTTTTGGGACGGCCCTATGTATACATTTTATACCTGTACTTTTTATAAACTTAGTAGTTACATCTTCGCCAAATTGTTTAACAAAATCGTCTCTTTCCAATTTATTTTCAGGTACTACGACTGCCATACCAACAACAGAAATATTATTAACTGTAAAATTAGCCATTACTTTCCTCCCACAACTGATAGTCTTTTATATAAAAACCATTAAAGTG
This sequence comes from Phascolarctobacterium faecium, assembly GCF_003945365.1. Taxonomy (NCBI): domain Bacteria; kingdom Bacillati; phylum Bacillota; class Negativicutes; order Acidaminococcales; family Acidaminococcaceae; genus Phascolarctobacterium; species Phascolarctobacterium faecium. The sequence continues at coordinate 375,579 of NZ_AP019004.1, forward strand.
TCCTGGATAAACAAAAACATCTTCTGGCAATGATTTTAGAAGCGGCAATGACTTTTCCTGCCATTTCTTTTTACTTCCTCCAGGTAACCCTGTTGTTGTCGGATAATCTCTAAAAAGCGAATCCCCTGAAAACAAAATTTCATTATTTACTAAAATACAAATACTTCCTAATGAATGTCCTGGACATTCAAATAAACATATTTTATTTCCTTGCCACTCTAGCGTTAAATGATCCTCAAAAGACCTGTCCGCTTGGCATGAATAATCAATATTTACTACTGGTTCTTCCACTGTTACCCATGTTTGCAGTTCACAAAAAGCATCAAAATAGCGTGATAAATTTTTCCTGGAACTTTCAATATTTTCTGCACAAATATTACTGCAAACAACTTCAGCCTCACACTTTTCTTTCCAGTAATTTACGCCACTTATATGATCATAATGTTCATGTGTAAGAAATATATAATCTACAGTTTTATTTTCCAGTCTTATATCTATAATACAAGGGTCTATAAGAATCAAATGATTATTTTCTTCCAACACATACATATTCGAAGATATTAAATTAGAAATTATATGGAAAATTTTCATATTTTCATGTAACTTTAAAGTATTATATACTTTGTTCTCCTCTGCATCTTTAAATAATCTTCTATAATTTATTTTTCCAAAGCTCTCATACGTTTAGCAGGATTGCCCAACACGGTCGTACCAGACTTAACATTGCCAAACACAACACTGCCAGCAGCAATTATTGCTCTATCTCCTATATTTTTCCCTGGTACAATAAAGGTATGCCCCCCAACTGTAACCTGTTTTCCTATTTTGCAATATCCACTAATACTAGTGCCTGGCATTATGCATGAGTATTTATCAATAAATACATCATGTCCTAAGGATACTCCACTATTAATAAAGACACCATCTTCAATATTCATATTGACAGACAACAAGGTATGACCTACAATTACACAATCTTTACCTATTTTTGTAGAAGGAGGGACATAAACATCAGGAGCTATTAAAGATTCAAATTTAACACCATTGGCGTTTAAAAAATCATGGATTTTCTTTTTTACACTAACATTGGCTATGGAACAAGTGCAAAATACCTCTTTATGTCGAAAAATCCACTCGCTGTTCCCTAATATTTTATAACCATTAATATTAGTTCCAACCTTGACATTATCATCTAAAAAACCTAATAAATCATACTTACCCATGTTCCCCTTCTTTATTTCAATCGCATTGATAATTTCAATCATATTGGCTATTTCTCTAGCTAAGCCACCAGCACCATACAATACAATCTTTTTCATACTAATTTGTCTCCAAAAAAGCTATTTATTTTATTTTTCTTCTCCTATAAATTTTCCATAGAAACAGAACTTTTACAATTAATTCCGCTTTTATTTATAACAATAAACACTATTTTCAGTATATTGTATATATCATAGAATTTTTATTTCTCAAAGAAATCCCCGACACATATAATTATGTTGTCACCTTTTTGTATTATACCTATTCCAACATCAGTCAATAACATTTTGATCAAATTGCTTAACTAAACTACTCACAATACGTTTCGTAAACACATAAAAGCTTCTGCTTTATTTACACAAATAGTAGAACCACGTAAATTGGCAAGTGCATCTATCGCTTGTAGCGACCTTGGATGTGGAAATTCTTGAAGCTGTGTTTGATAACATTTCATTGCCTCCACCTTGCTTGTAAATGTATTTGTAATATCATTCCAAACATTTGGCATAAAAGCATTTTCTGCATTTGGTATACTCCATTCTGTTTCTGAAAGTGTTTCATAAGCATAAATCGCTTTTAACTGTGGATTATTGACAGGTCTTAACGCAACCATAGCAGCCATAGCAACCTCATAATGATCAATATGCATATCACCCTTATGAGGTATAAAAGCTACATCTGGTTTTACCTTTTGAACTATTTCAAGAAAACTGGCATTAAGTTTATCGACTTCTAAATTTTTTAAATTTACAACAGGTAAATCTAAAAAAACCGTTTCTGTTACACCTAATAATTTATGTGCCTGCAAAGCTTCTTTTTTAATCTTTTTTACAATATTTTCATTTGAGCCAGATGTAACTTCACAAACAATCACTTGATTTCCTGACTGAGTATATTTAGCAATAGTTCCACCAACACCAAGTACCTCATCATCATTATGCGGTGCAAAAACTAAAACCTTCATACAACACCTCTTTACCTAAATTTGTGCCCGACAACTAAATTTTTATCACCAATGATTGTATAGTCATATACTTTCAACAAACCATCCTTGCATATAACTTCAAAATATGATTGCGAAACATTTGCTATTTGACCAGGTATACCAATATACTTAGTATTGTCTTCTAAGTTAGCTCTCCAAAAAATCACTTTCATATTATCGTCATAATTTGAAAATGCACCTGGATATGGTCTTGATACGGCTCTAATCAAAGTGTGTATTTCTTTCCCAGTATTTTCCCAATTAATAAGCCCATCTTCCGGATTTCTTTTTAGCAAGTACGTTGCTTGTTTTTCATCCTGCTCAATTGTTCGCATATTACCATCCATCAAATCCTTCAATACGCGTTCAAATAATTTAATAGCTGCTTTTCCACATTTTCTATGTACATCCTCAGCATAATCATCAGAAGAAATTTCATAATCTTCCTGCCCTAAAATATCTCCTGAATCCATTCCTTCATTGATTAAAAATAATGTACATTTAGTCTTAGTTATACCAAGTAATATTTGCCAAACAATAGCTGCACGTCCGCGAAATTTTGGTAATGGTGTAGGATGAAATCCAACAACCCCCAATTTTGCACAATTTAGTAATGGTTGTTTTACTAATTGCGATAAACCCACTACAAAAATCAAATCTGGTGCTATTTTTTCTATAATTTCTATATTCTCATTATCATTTATATTCTTAAATTTTTTATAAGGAATATTATTACTAATAGCTATATTATGATTTGGAAAATATCCCGAAACATTTTCTGAATATTTTTCATCCAAAGAAAACACCATACTAATGGGAAAGTTAAGCTTAATCATAGTTTCTAACAAATCTTTGGTTGAACCAACAGCTCCAACAACAATTGTTTTCATTCTGATAACTTCCTTGTAAATTTATTTTCGCCTAATACCACGATAGCAACTGTTTTAAATAATATTTTCATATCTAACATTAAAGACCAATTTTCAACATAAAATACATCATATTTTATACGATCTTCCCAAGACAAAGTTATGTTTCCATTTACCTGTGCTAAACCTGTCATGCCAGGTACAACATCTAACCTTTTACGCTGAAAAGTATCATATTTTGTAGCCTGTTCAATTACAGTTGGCCTTGGTCCAACCAAACTCATATCACCCATAAAAACATTTAAAAGCTGTGGCAACTCATCAACTTTCGTTCTCCTCAAAATTTCGCCGAAGAAAGTCAATCTTTCGGCATCTTTCGAAAAATCATGATTTTCTTCTGCAATTGTATCTATCTTCATTGTTCTTAGCTTTAAGATATTAAATGGTTTACCTTTATAGCCTGCCCGTACTTGTTTAAAAAATACAGGTCCTGGCATAAAAATCTCAATTCCTAATATAGATATAATCAAAATGGGTGATATCAAAATCAAACCAATACTACTGCCAAACAAATCAATCAATCTCTTTATTTTTATCATCACAGTATTCCGTCACTTCTATAAACCTCAAATCTTTTCTTATTTAATAAAATCTATAATCCAAATTTAATATATACTAAAACAAATACAATAAACTAATAGTGTACTTGGTGTGATTATTACTATTTTAAATAATAAAACTTTCTATTTATTTTTTCAAAACAACCCCAAACAATCTCAATAACCTTCTCCTGCTCTTCTGCCGTCATCTTGTTATCGCTGGGCAGGCATAAGCCTCTGTGGAAAATATCCATACCTACGTCTAAAGGCATTCCGTCTTTTCCAACACTTCCGCCGCTGATATAGGCATTAGTCTTGGCACGGCCGCTACCTTCCCTATTTACAAAACCATTCATTCTGTAAATAGGCTGCATATGCATAGGCTTCCAGATTGGACGTCCTTCAGCATTATAAGCTGCCAGTGTTTCCAGAATCTCAGTAGGACAACTTTTGCCCCTTTCACTTATATATAACGCTTCCTGCTCACTGCGCACCTGTTTGCACATAGCTTCTGAATCCAACAGCAGACAGGATAACCAGAAGTTTGGTTCAGATTTCTTTGCATCAAAGGGATTCATCATTACAGGTAAATCTTTAAAACCTTCCTTATATCTCTCATATATGGCTTTTTTCTGAGCAATATGTTCCTCTAAGTATGGATACTGACCTCTGACAACGCCGGCAATAACATTACTCATCCGGTAGTTGTAACCCAGCTCTTCATGCTGATACCAGGGTGCGTTCTCTCTGGACTGGGTTGACCATTTTCTTACTTTATTTGCAGCTTCCAGATCGTCTGTCAACAGCATCCCACCGGAGGAACCGGTAATGATTTTATTACCGTTAAAGCTGATACAGTTATAATCACCGAAAGTACCGGTCTGTTCCCCTTGATAAGAAGCGCCAAGGGATTCGGCAGCATCCTCTATAATAATGGCGCCATACTTATCGCAGACAGCTTTGATTTCTTCAATCTTTCCTGGCGTGCCATAAAGATGCGCTATAACAACTGTCCTGACCTCCGGATAAAGCTCAAAAGCCTTGGAAAGAGCAACCGGATCCATATTCCACGTATCATATTCCGTATCAATAAAAACCGGCTCTCCACCTTCGTACACTACCGGATTTACAGTTGCATCGAAGGTCATATCGCTGCAAAATACTTTCTTTCCCGGTTTTATACCTGCCAGCTTGACTGCCATATGCAGTGCAGCTGTACCGGTAGAAAGTGCTACAGCATATTTACAGCCAACTTTTGCGCAGGTTATACGCTCTACTTCGTCAATATTCTTTCCTACCGTCGACATCCAGTTGGTCTCATAAGCCTCGGTAACATATTTCAGTTCTTCGCCATGCATAGTTGGTGAACTCAACCATACTTTCTTTGCGAACGGCTCAAACTTCTTAACATTGTCACTTCTCATTACAATCCCCTCTAATCCTTGATTCTGTTTGGTGTATATGTAGGAACTACTTTCTTCAGCATTCCTACTACGTTTTCTTCATCCGCCTGTTCCAACAGCTTCTGTACCCACATATCCATTTTTTCTTTGCTGACTTTTTTGAGTTTTGCCGTAAAAATCTTTTCGTGGCAGGTTTCTTCTGTGCCGTCTTCGGCTGAAAGCAGTTCTTCAAACAGCTTTTCACCAGGTCGCAGCCCTGTGTATTTTATTTCTATGTCTTTCTCCGGTGTCAGCCCGGACAAAGTAATCAGTGTTTTTGCCAAATCGCAGATCTTGACCGGCTCGCCCATATCCAATACAAAAACCTCGCCGCCTTTGGCCATTGCTCCGGCCTGCAGCACAAGCTGACTGGCTTCGGGTATCGTCATAAAATACCGTTTCATGTCAGGATGCGTTACGGTTACCGGCCCGCCTTTGGCGATCTGCTTTTTAAAGAGCGGGATAACGCTGCCGCGGCTGCCCAGAACATTACCAAACCGTACGGCGACAAAGCGGGTTTTGCAGGTTCCGTTCATGCTTTGCACAAACATTTCGGCTACCCGTTTCGTGCAGCCCATTACGCTGGTCGGATTAACTGCTTTATCAGTAGAAATCATAACGAAGGTCTCTACGTTATGCGCTGCAGCTTCTTCTGCTACTGTTTTTGTTCCCAGTACATTATTTTTTACCGCCTCGATTGGCTGGTACTCCATTAACGGTACGTGCTTATGCGCCGCTGCGTGAAAGACTACCTGCGGTGCAAAGCAGTCCATAATCCCTTTTATTCTTTCCCGGTCACGCACGTCGGCGATGATCGGTACTTTTTTCAGTTCGGGATAAGTTGCGTTCAAGTCCTGTATGATCTCATAGATGCTGTTTTCGCCTTTGCCTAAAAGCAGCATTTTCTGCGGCTGCATTTTTGCTATCTGACGGCAGATCTCGCTTCCTATAGATCCGCCTGCTCCGGTCACAAGTACGATCTTGTCTTTAAGATAAGCGCTGACCGCTGCTGTGTTGAGTTTGACAGCTTCTCTGCCCAGCAGATCTTCGATCCCAACATTGCGCAGCTGGCTGACACTGACTGTGCCATCGATAAGCTCATATACGCCCGGCAATATCTTCAGCTTGCATTTTGTACGCTTACAGATTTCCAGGATCTGCTTTAAGGCTTCTCCTTTGACAGACGGCATCGCAACAATAATCTCTTCTACGCCCAGCCTGACTACATTTTCCTTAATTGCCAACCTGTTCCCCACTACTTTGACGCCAAACATCCGCTTACCGATTTTTTTCTCGTCGTCGTCTATAAAACCGACGACATTTCTGCCGTCGCTATGGTAACGTTCTATTTCACGGGCTATCACTGCTCCCGCATCACCTGCACCAATAATAAGTACTTTTTTAAAGCATCTGTTTTTAGAAAATCTCGCACTGAACCCTGGCTTGCACGACAGATAATTATAGACTCTTAGCGCCAGCCGCGAACTGCCTAAAAATAACAGCAGCAATACTCCGGAGATGATATACATACTACGCGGCAGCAGACTGTCTAAAAGCAGTGAATACGCATACCAGCTGAATGCTGCGCAGACAGCAGTTCCTGTAACTGCCAGCAGTTCACTGGATCCGGCATAACGCCAGATGCGGTCATAAAGCTTAAACATCAGGGCAAACATCAGCGTCAGTATAATAAATGACGGCAGCTGCATGACCAGCAGATCTAAATATTTTTCCGGCACAATTACATCAAACCGCAAATACGATGAAAGCAGTAAAGCCGCTGCCGTACTGATAATGTCTAGCGCCGCTAAAAATAACGGCAATAATAAATGTCCCAATCCTATCATCCCTCTAAAACAACTGTCTTTCGAATTCTTAACAATACTACTGATATCTTTTCAATACCTGCGCAGCTTCCATCTCACTTCTGGCGACGAACGTCCCCCCCGGATGTACTGTCGGAACCATAGTAATAGTAGTAACCATAGCCGTGCGTATGGGCCAGTTCTACCTTGTTAAGGATAACTCCCAGAATATGCGCTCCTGCCTGCAGCAGCCTCTGTTTAGCTTCTTTCGCTGCTGCTGGCGTAACTTCGCCGGAGCTGACCAACATGACCAGCCCGTCTACCTTACCAGATAGTACTGCCGCATCCGTTACCGGCATGATTGGCGGCGTATCGATAAGTATATAGTCATAATCCGGCTTTAACTGTTCCAGTAACTGTTCCATCCGTTTGCTTCCCAAAAGCTCGGATGGGTTGGGCGCTACCGGCCCGCTGGCTAAAAGCTCCAGATTCTCTATCCCTGTTTTTTGAATGACTTCCCGCACCTCTTCACTCGCCGAGATGCAGTTGCTCAGACCTTTATTAGTCAGCTTAAAAAGCTTATGTTGTGTCGGGTTGCGCATGTCACAGTCCATTAAAAGCACTTTGTGCCCGGCCTGCGCCATTACCACCGCCAGATTGCTGATCGTTGTACTTTTACCTTCGTTTGGCGTAGCGCTGGTAACGATGATCGTTTTCAGCTCCTGACCAACGTTGGAGAACTGGATGTTGGTCCTGATCGTTCTATATGCTTCCGCTACCGGTGATTTGGCATCACGGTCGGCAATCAGTGTTATCGTTTCCATAAGTACCTCCGCACTTTGTCAGCAAAGCTTTCCTGCTGTTTTCTTTCTTTGTTTTTCTTCAATGATTCATAATCCGGCACCGAGCCCAGAACAGGCAGGTCCAGATAGTTCACTACATCGTCCGCTGTCTTGATGGTTCTGTTCATCAGTTCTTTAGCAATAACAAAGCCGCTGCCGCCGAAGATTCCAAAAAAGGCTGCCAAAAGCAGGGTCAAAAGCTTTTTCGGTTTTACCGGGTCTTCCGGCAGTGTGGCCGTATCTACTACCTGTACCTCGGTGGATACCGCTACTTCGGCTACCTTGGCTTCTTCCAGGCGTTTGGCCAGCATGATGTAAATTTCATTGGCGACGCTGACGTCGCGCATCAGGCTCAGGTATTTCTGTTCTTTCTCGGAAAGCCGTTCTACGTCTTCCTGATTTCTTTTATCCAGACGCTCCAGCTCGGCAAGGTTGCTTTCAGCTACGCTGATCGCTGCTTCGCTGCCGAATTTACTGGTCAGCAGCTGCTGGTGCACTGGATTATCCGACGGCGCCTGCAGGGAGGCCACTTTGGCTATTTCCTGCTGCAGCTTGCTTTTTAAATTGGCGATAGCGTCTTCTGTTTCGATGACTTTAGGATGTTTGGCTGTATATTTGTCCAGATAATCTATCCTCTGGGTCTCTAGTTCGGCCAGTCGGGCATTATACTGCTTGATAACTGCGTTATCCGCTGTCGCTTTGGCTTCGCCGCCCAGCTGCTGGTCTGTTGCTGACAGCCGTGCCTGCGCTGTGGCAAGCGCCACTTTGTTTTCTGCACGCAGTTTATCGACGATACCCATTTTATCGGCCGCCAGCTGCATTTCGTCCGTCGGTGACAGGATCTTGCTGGCTTTTTTATATTCGGTCAGCGCACTTTCAGCTGCTTCAAGCTCGGCTTTAGAGGCTACGACCCTCTCTTCGATAAAGGCGCGGGTAGTTTTCTGTTCTTCACGTACCAGACCGGTCAGACGCTGCAAAAAGCCGTTAACAATCAGGTCGTTGGCTTTCTGGGCTCCTTCCGGCGTATTAGCGTTGACTGTAACTTTTAAGATCTCTGTATCTTTAAAAGGGTTGGTAGTGATCCTGTTTTTGATATAATCTTCATAACGCATATATTTGCCGTCACTGTCTGCTTCTTCCGTTTGTTCGATGACCGGAACGATGACGCTGCGGCTTTTTAAGATTTCCGCATAGGTGCTCATCAGCTGTTTGCTGGCCATGGCATTACCCATAGGCATGCTTTCTAAAAGCGACGAGCCTATCCCTTTGGGCTGCTTGATGCGCAGCAGCGAATCTGATTCGTAGACCGGTGAAGCTATAAGCAAATACAGCCCGGCGGCGACTATGCATCCGCCCGTGACTTTAGCGATGAACCTTGCGTTTTTCTGCACTATATGCGCCAGCTCGCGCAGGTCGATTGTGATTTCCTCTTCCACTTTATCTCTCCTCAGGTCAGTCGTTATTTTTGATTTCCGATACCATGTATGCGCCGCTGACGAAGGGCATAATATCACGTGCAATATTAATTTTGCCGTTGCTGGTCAGATACAGACAGTCGCCTTCGTTTAAAACATAGTTTTGGCTCTGTTCGGACTTTTTAAGATAATTGTTGATATTGACCAGTACAGGTTCTTCCGCACCTTTTCTGATCAGAAAGATTTTCTTTTTGGCGGCTTTTTCTGTAAAGCCTTCCGCTTTGCCCAGGGCATCTAATACGCGGTGGCTTTTTTCAAGCTCGTACAGTCCCGGTTTTTTTACTTCCCCCAGCACATAGACACGCGTCGTTCCCAGCTTTAAGATATTAACGCTGACCTGCGGCCTGACAAGGTATTCGGCCAGGCTCGCTTCCAGTTGCCGCGTAAATTCTGTTACTGTTTTTCCTGTCACGTCTATATCGCCGATCAGGGGAAAGGTTACTTTTCCATCAGGGCGTACTGTATAGGGGGTAGTGTTGCTGTTGGGCGGGCTGCTCAGATCTTCATGTCCATAGACTACTACCTGCAGCTGGTCGCCGGGACACATAATATAGTCGTTGTCTGCTGCTGACGCTGCTGCCAGTCCCTGCAGACTCAGCGCCAGGGTCAACGCCAGAATTGTTTTCTTCATCGGGATTCTCCTTTTTCTCTTTACTTCAATCTTTAATTTATTATTTGCCAAAGAGTCTCTGCCAGAAGCTCTTTGGTTTGTCTTCTAAAAATACTTTGGGCTGCTTGAGCTCTATTTCCTGATTTTTTAAGATCGCCTGCGGGTTCGTTTCTGTCATCTGCCGCAGTACTTCTTCTCCGGCCAGCTGCCTGATGACCGCCGCTGCCCGTGACATATCCGTATTGCGTCCTTCGCTGCGGTGCCCGTCCGACCCTAACAGATCGACCAGACCATTTGCCAGCAAGACCTTGGCATTCTCGCAGACGCTGCTGCCGAACATGCCGGTAAAGCTGCCGCTGTTGCACTGCATAAGCATGCCACGCCGCCGCCACAGTAGCAGCAGGTCAGGGTTTTCGCGCAGCTGCTGATACCTCTCCGGATGGGCAAGGATCGGCATTATCCCCTTCAGCTCCAGCTCATACCAGAATTCATCGGCATAGGCAGGGATTTCTGCCGCCGGCAGTTCGACCAGCAGATATCTACCGCCGTTTAAACAGTACGCGCCAGTCGCTCCCAGCTCCGGCAAAAGCTCCCAGTTCATCTGCACTTCTGCTCCGGGATAAAGCATAATATCTATCTGTGCTTCTGCACACAGCTGCCGCAGCTGCTGTGTTTTTTCCTTTATTTCTTCCCAGGAAGGCTTGTTCGCTCTTTCGATGACGTGCGGGGTCGCAAAGATAGCTTTAGTCCCGCTTCTGGCCGCAATCTCCAGCATTTGTAACGACATGCACTGATTCTTAGAACCGTCGTCTATATTCCATAAGATATGTGTATGTGTATCCAGCAAATGATCACCTTTATCTATCTTGAACTTAGTGTTGTTAATTAATTTCGTAATAATTGCAATCTGTATCCTAATGCTTTAATAAAACAATTAAAATATTTGTTTTATCAACTTTAGATTATACCACACTTGTACCCCCCCACAAGACATAACAGCTTCTAAAATTATATTTCAGTAACGTTTTTGCTCTTACTTATATTTTCATCGTACCTGTGCATCAATATTTACAATCTCACTTGCCAGCAACTATTTGTCACCAAAAGTACGAAGCCACAATTTTGCCGATTTTTTATTCTTATAAGCTATATTTATATCTTAATTATTCAATATTTTCTTACTCATTTTTGTATATTTCCAATACATAAAAACTTCCCTAATATTTTATAATTATTGTACCACGGTTGTACCCCCCCGCAAGACATAAGCACGTTTTCTTTTATATTTAAGTATACTTTTTGCTCGTACTTATATTTTCATCGTACCTGTGCGGCAATATTTACAATCTCACTTGCCAGCACCGCCTCTGCTGACATGCAAAAGCCGGACTCTATTCCCATAGAGCCCGGCAAAAAATAATCGCTCTCAACTTTAGCTGAGAGCGATTATTTTTTATCTTTTAATCTAACAGCAGTTTCTTCCTACAAGACTTTACTTAAAATCTATTTCCTTTCCCAGCACCTGCAATATCTTATCCAGCAGATTAACGCTGCAGTTGCATTCCTCCCGTTCGATACGGCCGTAATAATTGACCGACATATTACAGCGTTCGGCCACGTCGTTTTGGGTCAGCCCCAGCTCCAGCCGCAGCTGGTATAATTTGCGGCCGATGTTATTATAAGTATGCTTGCTCATTTTGCACCTCAGCTAAAAGTTTTGACTGTGAAAAATTTTAACCGCAAAAGCAGCAAAGCAAAATAACCCTATGGGTTGTATTTCTTATAGCCTACCCCAAAGGTTGTTTACAAAACAAATACAAAGGCGCATACTGAGCCCTGTTATGCATAACGCTTTACAGTACGGCCCGCCGTCATAAAATTATGGGAAGAACTGATATAAATAGCTATTTTGACAGATACTAATACAAGCAGCGCGGCTGCCCAGGCACTGCAGCTTTTGATAACTGCGGCGCAGGCAGGCGACAACGGTGCTTTACTGAAGCTGTGCAGTGATTTTAAGCCCCTGCTCAGCAGCGAAGCACGGCGCGAGATGTTTTATAATTCACTGGGGAAAGATGCGGAAGGCATCGCTGTGCTGGCTTTTATCGAGCTGGTACTCAAATACAGTGGTACTGATTATGTAAACTGGCCCGGTTACGCGCGCTGCAGAGTACATTTCGCTTTGTTCGACGCCATGCAGAAGCAGGGCCGGATCTGGGAAAACGAGATCGCCGTCAATACTGACAGCGAGGAAGGCACCGCCCTTCTGGATGAGGCCGGGTTGCAGCAGGGGCTGCCGGACGATATTGCCCAACTGCTGCTGTCACTGGAAGTACGGCAGGCTTTAAAACGGCTGACTGCCGAACAGCAGCAGGTTATCGAGCTGTTGTTTTTGCGCGAACAGAAACCCAAAGAAGCAGCCCGCCTGCTGGGCTGCAGTGTACGCAACGTCACCAAGCACCGGCTCAAAGGGCTGGATAAGCTGCGGCTGCTGCTGAGGCAGGACGGCTGACCGGCTCAACTAATCGCCGTAATTTCATAGATAAAAATAAAAAAGCATCGACAAAATTTGTCGATGCTTTTTAGCTTTTTATTTTTAGTGATGTGTGCCTCTGACAACAGTAATCCCCTGCTGCTCCAGGTATTCGGCAGTTTTGGTGATCACCGGGCATTCATGTTTTTCTCCCTGTGCGTCCTTCTTTTTGGTACAGCCGCTCAAATGCACGGCTTCAACGCCGATAGTAACAAGGCGATCCAGCTTTTTGCGCAGACCTTCCTCGTTATTGGGCATCTGTACATCACCGCAGCCGCTGCAGTTCAAAAAAGCGGCCAGTTCTGTTTCCTCTGCCTCATAAACGGCAAAAGCGTTGGTTTTATTATTGAATGCTTTAAGACAGCCGCTGCCGGTACAGTTATTACTGGTACGCAGACATCTTAAAACAGCGATCTTTTTCATAGGCATTTTTCCTTTGATTATTTTTTATTTTGTTATTTCTTTCATATAATTAGTCAACCTAACACCAATATTTTCCGGAATACCTGTGATCTTAAAATAATGCATACCTATTGCTCGAAACACTTCTTCCTCCAACAGTATCGTTGCTTCAAACAGTCCCAATAATTCTCTGCAAAAACATCTTCTTATATAATTATCACCTAATAACAAATCAAGCGCCAAAATATACGCATAAATATCATGAACAGCAACTTTATTTTTATTGATATCCTTCCATCTCAAAAGATTTTTGCTAACGATTTTTGTAGTTATGGTAGGGCTCAATTTATTTCTTGTAGGTTTAAATGTAATAAATTTCAAATTATGTGCTATTTTATTTCTATATTCCCTGATGATATTTAATGAAGAAATAGTAAATTCAACTTTGTTATTGTAGGGGATCGCGGCATCAGGCAGTAACATTTGGATAAGTTTTTGTTGCTCCGATGCTTGTAACAGCCTTATGAGATTAATCGTATTACCAAAAGAAACATTTTTCAACAATATCCACGGCGGTATATGGTTATGTTTTTGCATATAATGTTTGGTTGGCTGTGATATAGGTTTTACACCTGAATAAATATCATTACAATGTCTTTTAAAATCAGAAAAAAACAACTTATTATTATACGATTTATAAAAGCAACGCTCATTTAGATATTCATCCTGATGCACACCAAGATTTTCGGCTAAAACATAAGCCAGCTTTGTCTTAAACGAATTTTCGACAATAGTACTATATTTGAACAGGATAGATTGTATTCCCTTATCTACTAAACTAAAAAGATATATAAAGTCTATTGTCATTCCTTCAATAAACCGTTCTTTTTCCATGAAACAATCTTTGTAACCATTAACAAGATCATAGTAAGTAAGTGATTTTAACGCAGCTTCAGCAAAATCCTCATCTTCTATAATAAGTCCATAACGATTTTTTAAAATATCTATTTGTTCGCGATAAGTTTTAAATGGTTTATCATATTCCATAGGATCCCCCTATATAAAATAAAAACCCCACCGCCTTAGCAGAGGGGCAATGTCTGACCGCGAAGGCCGGACGTTTCATCTGATTAGATTATACCAAGATGACACTTGTGCTGTCAACTGTTATTTTGATGCTTCTGTTTCTGCCAGCACTTCTTTAAAGCAGTTGGTCAGGCTGGCAAAATCTGCCAGCGACAGCGTTTCGCCCCGGCGCTTGGGGTCGATACCGGCACGTTCCAACCATGCCGCAGCCTGTACGCTGCTGATGCCCATATTTTTGAGAGCGTTACTGAGCATTTTACGGCGTACGGAAAAAGCCGCCTTTACGACTTTGAAGAACAGTTTTTCGTCGCAGACCTCGACCGGAGGCACGGTGCGGCGTTTGCAGACAATGACGGCACTGTCGACATTGGGCGCCGGGATAAAGGATTCCGGCGGTACGATAAAGGCTATCTCCGGCTCAGTATAATATTGAATCGAAACTGACAAAGCGCCGTAATCTTTGCCGCCGGGCTTCGCGACCATCCGCTCGGCTACTTCCTTCTGCACCATGGCAACCAGCCGTTCCATAGGCAGGCGCTGTTCCAGCAGATTGAAAATGATCGGCGTGGTAATATAATAAGGCAGGTTAGCCGCCACCTTAAAGGTCGGCGCGCCAACAATATTTTTGATATCGACTTCCAGGATATCGCCGTTTTCTATACGCACATTATCGTAGCCTTCCAGTGTTTTTGCCAACACCGGCAGCAGCCTTTTATCCAGCTCGACTGCTACGACCCTGGCGCCGCTCTGCGCCAGTCCCTGCGTCAAAGTGCCTATACCGGGGCCGACCTCTAAAACCGTGTCGTCCTCAGACAGTTCTGCAGCAGCAACGATCCTGCGTACGACTTCTTCGTCGATCAGGAAGTTCTGTCCCAGTCTTTTATCCGCTTTTAATTTAAAGGTGTGCAATATATGATTGGTGACTTCGCGTCTGGCAATGATCGGTTTATCCATGCTGTTCTCCTAACTGCGCAAGCGCCTCGTCAAATTCGCTGCGGGTGACCCCATAGCTGTTGAGCCGCTCTAAAAACCTTTTGGCGTTGCCGTAGCCGATGCCCAGCAAAGCGCCCATTTTATCACGGCGATACGCCGCACTGCCTGTTCCGGCCAGATCGTTCTGCCACAGGTCTTGGCTGGTAAATTCGCTGTCAGGCTTATATTCATGGTGGCGCACCTTACTCAGCGCTGCCAGGATCGCCTCAGGCTGAGCCTGCTCGATGCCCACATCATTGTGCGCCGTAGCGTCCGCTTTAGGTACAAAGGCCTGCCCCGCTTCGGGAAAGCGCTGCGTCAGAAAGCGGCGGATACGTTCGCCGGCACCGTCCGGGTCAGTTAGGATAATGATGCCCCGCTTTTTATATGCGGCTTCGATCTGCCGCAGGGTATATGGCGCTAAGGTAAAACCGCCTGTTTCGATGGTATCGGCTTCCAGGGCGCGTTTGATCGCCACTGTATCCATTTTTCCTTCTACTACGAGAACTTCTTTCAGCAAGTCCGCGCCTCCGTTACTCTAAGATATATACGTCTAAGGTACGGCGTCCCCATTGAATGGCTCTGTGCCAGTCGTGCATAAACACGTCCAGCCGATTGCCGCGGATAGCGCCGCCGGTATCGCCGGCCATGGCAATGCCATAACCGGGGATATACAGTTTAGTATAATACGGGATAACCCGCGGGTCAACGGCCACGATACCTTCGTAAGGCACCAGTCCTATCGAAGTTCGTCCGGTACCGCTGCCTTCACCCAAGGTATAGGCGGTGATTTCCATGGTCATAACTTTATTATAACGCATCCGCCCGCGCGAAGTTTCGATAGAACGGGCCATGCCGCGCTCTACCAGCTCACGTCTAGGCTCTTCCAGCACTGTCTTGCTGATGATATGAGTTTGGAACAGGCCGTCTTTAAGCGTAGTTTTTCTGGTCACCTTCATCTTGCCGGGTACGCCCGGTTCCAGCACCTTATTCTCACCATACGGCTTTTCCAGATTATCAACAAACTCCACAGGCGGCTCGATCGGCTGCTCTTCTTCATGCAGCTCATCAAAACGCCCTAAAATATGGATCTCCAGGTCGGAAGTGATCGGCGTATCAACAGCAGGATAGACTGTTTTGCCTTCATAATTGATCGCCAGGGCATCCAGCGCCTCGCCGACAGTTGCTTTACCGGTATAGAATTTTTTGCTGACGCCATATTTTTCGATCGTTACAGGCAGAGCGCGTTTCAGCTCAATAACTTCCATGGTCTTTTTTTCGGCATTTGCCGGAGAGATCAGTATGCGGTCTTCTTTGCCGACCTTGACGCCGGACTCTTCCAAAATAGAACGGGGATCTTCAAGAATAGTGGTCACTACTTTTTCCTGCCCGTCGTAACGCAAAACTATTTCTTTGCTGTTAGCCAGACAAATAGCGCTGAAAACTAAAACTACCACTAACAGCAGCGGCAAAATTTCCATTGCTCTATATAATGATTTTCTATTAGGCATAAATTGTACCTCCTTTTAAAGACGTATAATTTTACCATAAAGAAAAATTTTCTGTCAAACTGTCGCCCTTAAACACACATAAGCTTTTGCACAAAAAACAAAAACGTAAAAACTACTGTGGACACAGATACTTGTTTTGACTTCTGGAAAATAACAGCCTTAAAATACAAACTGCCTGTTTGCGAAAAACAAACAGGCAGTTTGTATTTTATTTTATTTTATTAAAAAGAGTTTTGACATTTTTAGTAGTCTGCGCTGCCAGCGCTTCAAAGGTCGTGCCGCGCACTTCGGCCGCATTGCGTGCTACCAGCTCGGTATAACCCGGCTGATTACGCTTGCCGCGATAAGGCACCGGCGTCAGATAAGGTGAATCTGTTTCAAACAGCAGCAGGTCATCCGGCACATACTGCAGGACCTCGCGCACTTTTGCGGCATTTTTATAAGTAGAGGTGCCGCCAAAACCAAGATAAAATCCTCGCTTAAGCAGTTCCTTCGCCATTTCCAGTGAGCCGGAATAGCAGTGGAACACTGCCCGCACACCTGTGACTTCTTTTTGGAAGATCTCCAGGATATCGCCGTGCGCATCGCGGTCGTGAATGATCACCGGCAGGTCGAACTGTTTGGCCAGATCGAGCTGTTCTAAAAGACGGCGCTTCTGCACGTCCTTCGGCTCGTTGCCCTTCCAGTAATAGTCGAGGCCGATCTCGCCGATGGCTACTACCTTGGGGTGGACGGCCCAGGCTGCCAGCTCGTCAAGATAGCTGTTATCCAAAATACCCTCAAGGTCTTCAGGATGCCAGCCCACAGCGGCATACATAAAATCATATTTTTCAGCTAAACTTACAGCGAAACCCGACGTGATCTCATCACAGCCGGGATTGATGATCCCGTCCAGTTCTTCCTGCAGCTGTGTAAGCAGCGCGTCGCGGTCATCGGTAAAATAGTCCGAGTCCATATGGGCATGGGAATCGAATAGTCCTGTACGTGACATCTTATTTCACCTTGCTCCCGGAAGCGATATCGGGGGCATCAGCCAGCACCAGCTTACCTTCTCCGTCAGAGGCGGCCAGCAGCATCCCGCGGGATTCGATCCCACGCAGTTTTGCAGCTTTCAGGTTGGCGATCACGATAACATTGCGGCCGATCAGCTCTTCGGCAGTATAATGCTGCGCGATCCCGGAAACGATGGTACGTTCTTCTTCGCCGATCCTGACCTCAAGCTTCATCAGCTTATCGGTTTTAGGTACGCGCTCTGCTGCGGTAATGGTAGCTACGCGCAGATCTATCTTCATAAAATCATCGATAGTTATTTCTTCTGTTGCCGCGGTTTTGCTTTCCGTTTTGGCCTCAGCTTTTACTTCGGCCTTAACTGCTTGTTTAGCGGCCGGAGCAGTCTTTTTGGTAGCGGCGATAACAGTTTCTCCGCTTTCAGTGATCTCGATACGCGGATACAGCGGCTCACCCTTCTGCACTTTGGTGCCGTCAGGCAGCCCGCCCCAGGCGGTATCGGCCAGCAGGAACTGCTCGGGAGCAGTGAGGCCCAGCTGGGTATAGATCTTGGGACTGGTAGAAGGAATATAAGGACTTGTAAGGATAGCGACGATGCGCAATACCTCTGCCAGATTATACATAACTGTTTTCAGACGCGCTGCTTTGGCGGGATCTTTTGCCAGCAGCCAGGGGCCTGTTTCATCAATATATTTATTGGCACGGCTGATAAGCGCCCACAGAGCTTTGATCGCCGTGTTGATTTCCATATGGTCCATAGCGTTCTGATATTTCGCAACAGTTTCATTGACCAGGGCGATCAGCTCGTCATCAAGAGGATCACTGCAGGCGGTTTTGTGGATCACGCCGCCGTGATATTTTTCGATCATGCTGACCGTACGGTGCAGCAGGTTGCCAAGGTCATTGGCCAGATCAGCGTTGATGCGGGTGATCAGCGCGTCGCGCGAAAAATTGCCGTCACTGCCGAGGTTGATCTCGCGCAGCAGGAAATAACGGATAGCATCGGCGCCAAATTCGTCGATCAGCGCCAGAGGATCAATGACATTGCCCTTGGATTTGGACATTTTGTCGCCTTCAACTACCAGCCAGCCATGTCCGTAAACCTGTTTCGGCAGTTCTTCACCCATAGCCATCAGCATGATCGGCCAGATGATAGTATGGAAACGCACGATCTCCTTGCCGACCAGATGCAGGTTAGCAGGCCAGTATTTATTGAATTTTTCCGGATCACTGCCGTAACCAATACCGGTAAAGTAGTTGAGCAGCGCGTCAAACCAGACATAGACAACGTGTTTGTTGTCAAAAGGCACAGGGATGCCCCAGTCGAAGGTGGTGCGGGTGATGCTCAGATCTTCCAGTCCCTGTTTGATGAAGTTGATCATCTCGTTGCGGCGTGCCACAGGCTGAATGAAGTCGGGATGAGTTTCGATATATTCCAGCAGACGGTCCTGATATTTGGAAAGCTTAAAGAAATAGCTTTCTTCTTCCATACGCTCTACCGGACGGCCGCAGTCGGGGCATTTGCCATCGACCAGCTGACGCTCCAGCCAGTAGGATTCGCAGGGTACACAGTACCAGCCTTCATAATTCTTTTTATAAATATCGCCCTGTTCAAAGATTTTCTGCAAAATACTTTGCACAACCTTATGATGGCGTTCTTCGCTGGTACGAATAAAATCGTTATTGGTGATATTGAGGCGCTGCCATAAAAGTTTGAAATTTGCGATGATCTCGTCAACATATTGTATCGGGGTAACACCCATCTCCGTAGCTTTACGCTGAATCTTCAGACCATGCTCGTCACTGCCGGTCAGAAAAAAGACGTCTTCGCCCTTGGCGCGGTGATAACGGGCCACGGTATCGGCGATAGTCGTACAGTAAGCATGACCGATATGCAGTTTATCGCTGGGATAATAGATCGGGGTGGTGATATAAAACGTTGGTTTTGTCATATGTTGATCCCTTCTTCTTCTGAAATTAATTTATTATATAATTCCCGTTTGGGAATCTTATTTGCTTTAGCAACCTGCGCCAGCGCCGTTTTTTTATCGACGCCGCGAGCCAGCAGTTCCTGTACCTGCGCCAGCGGATCCTTTGCTTCCTGCGCAGGCTGCGGCTGTTCCAGGCCTCTGGCGATGACCAGGCAGAATTCACCGCGGGGCTTATTTTCATGCAGCCAGGTCAGGCACTGACTGACCGTGCCCCGGAAAAACTCCTCATGCAGCTTGGTCAGCTCACGCGCTGCTGCCAGCTGTCTGTCCCCCCAGACCTCCAGCACTTCCTTCAGCACCTGTTCGATCCTGTGCGGCGCTTCGTACAAAATAATCGTAGCCGGCAGATACTGCCATTCTTCCAGCTGCTGCCGCCTGTTTTTTTTGCTCTTGGGCAGAAATCCGCCGAAAAAAAACGGTGAGGCAGGCAGACCTGAAGCAATGAGCGCGCATAACGCGGCGTTGGCACCAGGTACAGGCACTACCTGCACGCCGGCATCGATCGCCAGTCTGGCCAGTTGTTCGCCCGGATCAGCGATACCGGGAAACCCGGCGTCACTGACTAAAGCGATATTTTTTCCGGACAGCAGTTCGTCCAGCAGATAAGCTCCCTGCCGTTCTTTGCTGTGCTCATCATAGCGTACCAGCCGTCCCTTGATATTGAAACGGTTCAATAACTGCAGTGTATGACGGGTATCTTCGGCAGCGATAATATCCGCCTCGGCCAGCATTCTCTGCGCCCTGGGCGTCATATCTTCCAGATTGCCGATCGGCGTCGCGCACAAATATAAAATTCCTGCCATTATTCTGCCTCCTCCGCCATACCGTAATACTCCAAAGTCTGTTTGCTGTGGCTGCCGTCCTCATTATACATAATAAGCGGCGGCAAAACCTCCAGTCCGTAACTGCCGCCTTTGACCATTTCCATGAGAAAGATCCAGGCGGGCTTATCCGCAAAGGCATGTACCCATTGCAGTTTTTTCGGCTGCAGACCATATTTAAGCGCCAGTTCCATACATTCCGTAAACCGTTCGGGCAGCTGCACAATGGCAAAACGCCCTCGATATTTGACCAGATAGGCGGCGGCGCGGAAGAAATCCTCCAGCGTTGCCGTCAGTTCATGGCAAGCCGCAGTCGCTACCCGGCGAACCTTACCGCTGTTACGGTAGGGCGGATTAGCTGCGATCAGATCGAAACTTTCCGAACGATAAAGCGCTTTCAGCTCCCGCAGATCGGCCAGCTCGGCACTGACACATTCCTCCAGCCCGTTAGCCGCAATGCTGCGGCGCATCAGCTCTACTACATGAGGATTACAGTCAACGCCTACTACTTGAGCCGCACCGCGTGCTGCCAGCAGCAGGCTGATGGCCCCTGTACCGGCGCCAAGTTCCAAAACACGGGCCTGCCTAACCAAATGCGGGAAAGCTGCCAGAAAAACAGCATCCGTCGTAAAACAAAATTCTTCCGAGTCCTGCCAGATCGCATAATTACAGCCGGGCAGGGAATCGCAGCGTTCTGTAGCTTTACTCATTTCAGATCGGATCGGCCTTGGAAGCATCAACGATCTCGTCCCATTCTACCTGGATAACGTTATCGGGCGTCAGCTGCACGGAAGCCGTACGCATAGCGCGGTTGATGCCTGTTACTTTGCCTTCTCCCAGCGGCGTTACTACCAGCGAGCCCAATTTGGGGATCTCGACACGGTCGTTGCCGCAGTTACGTTTACAGCCGCCTTCTTTGCAGCAGTACATATGGTTTTCATATTTCAGGCAGCACATCAGACGACCGCAGATACCCGAAATCTTCGCCGGATTCAGCGACAGATTCTGATCTTTAGCCATTCTGATCGATACCGGTTCAAAGTCACCTAAAAAAGTAGAGCAGCACAACGGCCTGCCGCAGCTGCCGATCCCACCCAGCATTTTTGCTTCATCGCGCACGCCGATCTGGCGCAGCTCGATCCGGGTACGAAACACAGCGGCCAGGTCTTTGACCAGCTCGCGGAAATCTATACGCCCTTCGGCTGTGAAATAAAATATGATTTTATTGACGTCAAAAGTAAATTCCACATCGATCAGACGCATCGGCAGATCGTGATTAGTGATCTTACGCAGGCAGATATTGAAAGCTTCTTTCTCGCGTACGATATTTTCTTCGACTTTCTGGGCATCTTCATCAGTAGCTTTGCGCAGCACCGGTTTCAAAGGCGAAACCACCTCACTGTCGCTGACCTCGCGCGGCCCTACTACTACTTCGCCGTATTCTACCCCGCGGGCAGTTTCGACAATGGCATGATCCCCCTGGGTTACGCTGCTGAGTGCGGGATCAAAATAATATATTTTACCTGCTTTTTTGAATCTTATACCTACAACTGTTGGCACTATCTCTCCTCCTTCCGAAGTATGTCTGTTTTAAGTACCACCGTTTCCAAAACCAGCTTGGCGCCGGCATTGCTTTCGATGGCCTGATATGCTTGCTGGGCGATGTCCGCCGCCTGCTTCAAATGCGAAGCGGGCCATGAGGCGGCCAAACGCCGTAATCTATCTGTGCAGTCACAGTTATAAATCTGTTCCTCCAGTCCGTTTTGCCAAAGCAAAACGTCCCGGGCTAAAAACAGCAGCATTTCCGTAAATAATAAACCGCCATGTTTGTCATAGCTTTCGAGCCATGGCTGCGAAGCTACATACCGCATGGGCTGCGCCAGCGGCAGGGCTTCCAGAAATTCCAAAGCCTGATCGCGGTAGCTGACGGCATCTGCAGCAGCCAAATTGACAGCAGCGCCAAGCGAACCGCCTGCCAGGCGGGCCAGCAGTTCCGGGCGTTCCAGCCCGAGCCTGTTCAAAGCCTCCTGTGTCAGTGCCAGGGGTATCTGGTCAAAGCGTAATTGAATGACCCGCGAAAGGATCGTCGGCAACAGGCGTTCCAGCCGCGACGCAACCAGAATAAACATCCAGTTTGACGGCGGCTCTTCGAGCAGCTTTAAAAGGCTGTTCGCCGCTTCTACCGTCATCCTGTCAGCAGCGTCGATGACGCATACCTTATGGCTTGAAAGCGCAGGCGCAAAGGCGGCCTGCCTGCTCATTTCCTTGATCTGTTCTATTTTCAGGTCTTTCCCGGGAGCTTCCTGCTCCACCAGAATAAAATCAGGATGGGCAAAGCTGTGCTCTGCCAGATTGATCAGACGGCAGGATTCGCACCTGCCGCAGGGATGTTCGTCCGGCTTCTGGCACAGGAATGTTTTAGCAAAACGCAAGGCCAGCTGCTTTTTACCAATACCTTCCGGGCCGTAAAAAAGCAGTGCATGCGGCCTGTTACCCGGCTGCAGCAGCCTGGCTAAAAATTCCTTATTCTGTTCATGTCCCAGAATATCGTCCCACATAGGCATCCTTTCCTCGCTTACTCTTTAAGTAAAGCCTCCAACTCGCTGATCAGACAGCCGCGTACGCTTTCCTGTTCCTGCAAAGCATCAATGACCCTGATCCGCTGTGGATAGGCCTTACTGAGTTCGACAAATCCCTGCCTTACCTTGAGCTGAAAAGCAAGTCCTTCGTTTTCAAAACGGTCGGTCACACCGCGCTGCGACCTGCGGCCTGCAAGCAACAGAGGATCTCCGTCCAGCAGCAGCGTCAAATCTGGTTCCAGCCCGCCCGTTGCAAAAGTGTTCAGCTGCAGCAGCTCCTGCAGCGGCAGACCGCGAACAAAGCCCTGGTAAACCAGTGTCGAATCGCTGAAACGGTCACAAAGCACGATTTTTCCGGACGCTAACGCCGGACGCACGACCTTATCTAAATGATCAGCACGTGCTGCCAGATACAGCAAAGTTTCTGTACGCGCGTCTATGGCCAGCTGCGGGTCAAGCACCAGCTGACGCAGGCGTTCAGCAGCTTCGCTGCCTCCCGGTTCACGGGTGCAGACAACTTCTCGTCCGTTCTGCCTCAGGTACTCTGCGATCAGCTCCAGCTGCGTGCTTTTGCCGCTGCCGTCGGGGCCTTCCAATGTGATAAAATACCCTTTGTTCATCAAAACACCACTCGTATTTCCCTCAAGCTGCCGTCAGCGGGTCCGCTGACCGGCAGGTTCAAGTTTTTCATATTTTCACAGTAAGCGATGATCGCTTCCGTAATCAGCTCACCCGGCAAAAGTACCGGTATGCCGGGCGGATAAAAGCTTACCTGCTCGGCACAGATTTTTCCGGCCGCACGGCACAGAGGTATGCTGGTCTTCGCGCTGTCGAAGGCCTGCCGTAAAGACATCACCTGCTGCGGTGCAGGAAGCTGTGGGCTGACCGTCAAACGGCGCGGCGTTTTTTTGTTTTTTTCCAGTTCGGTAAAAACCTGTTGTATCACAGCGAGTACGGCATCATAATCAGCGCCGCCGTCGCTATAGGTAACTAAAAATAACACGTTATCGGCATCTGTCAGTTCTACGGCAACACCTGCCTGCCGCAGTTTTTCCCCGGCTTCAATACCTGTATAACCCCAGGCGGCTACATTGACCGTCACCTTGGTGCTGTCAAACCCGGCAATACCGTTACTGCCGGCACAATCAGCCGTCAGCAGCTTCAGCCCCTTGAAGGTCTGTAAAAGCCGCCGCAATCTGTCTGCCGCAGCCACAGCCTGTGCCGCCATCTGCCTGCCGCCTGTCGCCAGCTGGAAACGCGCCGCGTCCAGAGACGCCATCAGCAGATAATTGGGGCTGGTTGTCGTCAGCAGGCTCATAACATCAGCAGCCCGCTTTAAATCAAGGCGCCGGCCCTGCACATGCAGCATCGAGCATTGCGTCATAGCACCCAAAATTTTATGCGTGCTTTGCGCGCAGGCATCCGCGCCGCACTCCATAGACGAAGGCGGCAATAATTCGCTGAAACCAAGATGCGGGCCGTGCGCTTCATCTACCAATAGTGCAGCACCATATTTATGGGCTATTTGAGCAATCGTTTTAATATCAGCAGCCTGACCGTAATAATTAGGGCTGGTCAGAAACACTGCTTTAATAGAAGGATCTTTTTGCAGAGCTTCTTCGACCTGCCCGGCAGTGACCTGCGTGTTGATACCAAAAACCGCATCAAACTGCGGTAATACGTATACCGGTTCCAGATCACCTAAAAGCAGCCCTCCGGCAACACTGCGGTGAGCATTGCGGGGAATAAGAACTTTACCGCCCGGTTTGACAGCAGTCATCAGCATTGCCTGAATGGCCTGCGTCGTACCGTTAACAGCAAAAAAACAGCGGTCGCTGCCGTAAAGCTGTGCGGCCAGGGTCTGCGCTGCGGCAATACAGCCTTCAGGACAATGGATGTCATCCAGCTCCGCCATCAGCGAAACGTCCATCTGCAATGCGCCTGCTCCCAGCTCGCCAGCCAGAAGCGGTTCCATTCCGCGGCCGCCTTTATGTCCCGGCGTGTGGAAAGGATAGACCTGTTCTTTTTTATATTTGAGCATAGCCGCTACAAGCGGCATTTTTTTCTGATCTGCCTGCAAAAGAAAGCCTCCACGATAAATACAAACACTTATCCATGTTATCTTTACATTTTATCACAAGCAGCAAGGCGTTACAAGCAATTGTAACGCTTCGTCAAACTACCGCTGCAACCGCCTGCTCACCGCAATAAAAATACTCCGGCTGCAAACAGCCGGAGCAAAGATATTCTGTTGTTCAGCCAACCATAGCAGCCTGCGGCTGCGGCTCGATTTCGTCTTTTAAATCTTCCCAAACGATAAAATTGGCTTTACTGAAACCGTTGAAGGTCGTCGCCGAAGCCGAAGTATAAGCGCCGCAGGAAGGAACCAGCAGCAGATCGCCTACCTCCTGGCGTACAGTCAGTTTGCCGCGGAACATGATATCCAGCGAATCACAGCTGGGACCGGCAAAAGTGGCTTCCACTTCTTCTCCTTCTTTAAAGCTGATCAGCTTAAAGTCCCACTGGTCAAAAATAACGCCGGAAAAAGTTCCGTATAAACCATCATCAAGGAAATACCAGGGCTGACCGCCGCGTTCAGTAACACCGATGACGCTGGTAATAAGGTTGACAGCCGTACCGCACATAAAACGTCCCGGTTCCGCCCAGATCTCTACATTGGGAAAATCTTCGTCCAGACGGGCGTTGATCTGTTTAAGCATTTCTTTTAAATTAAAACGCACCTTGGGTTCGGGAATCGGAAATCCGCCGCCAATATCTAAGATCCGCAGCTGCATCCCTGCAGCGGCAGCTTCTTCAAAAATCTCGCGGGCCAGATCAAGCGCATTCAGATATGGATCGGCGCTCATCGTCTGGCTGCCGACATGGAAACAAACGCCGGCGGCGTCAAGACCGGCAGCCTGTGCTGCCTGCAGTAGTTCTACTGCGCGTTCGCGGCCTACGCCGAATTTTTTATTCAAATCTACATGTGCGGAAGAATTGTCGATACGGATACGCAGAAGCACCGTAGCACCGGGGCAGCCCTGTGCCATTTTTACGATTTCACTTTCGCTGTCAAAAGTCATTTTATGTACACCGACGTCACAGCAGGCCTGCAGACCGCCGCCGGTTTTGATAGGATTGGCGTAAATCAGACGCTCGCCGTCAATACCCATTGCTGCCAGAGTTCTGATCTCGCCGTCAGAAGCAACATCAAAGCAGGAACCCAGGTCACGCAGCAGTTCCAAGATCCGCTGATGCGGATTGGCCTTGATCGCATAGTAAAGCTGCACACGCGGCAAGTGCTTTTTCAAAAAGCGATAGTTCTTTTCTATTTGTTCTAAAGAAAGTACCAGCAGCGGCGTTCCAAAGCGCTCTGCCAGCCTTTCTGCAGCATTTTGACTAAGTTGAAAAAAGATGTCCTTCTTCATATCCACTCTCCCCTTGCTTTAGCATTGATTTTACTCATATGATTTTACCACAAATTACTGAAAGTACAATAGGAAAATGAAAGAAATTGAAAAAAATTTGAGGAGTTTCAGGCAAAACCGTGATAATCACGCTTAACGTCTGTTTTTACTAAAATTTTACTGGTTTTTTAGGATTTTTAATATTTTTTTACTAAATAAGTCACTACTAAATATAGTAATCTATGCTGATTTGACAACACAAAATACCTAAATATGGAAAACCCCCGCTTATTAAAAGCAGGGGTTTGCAAAAACTACTTATTTTTTAGGTGCTTCGATAACGTCGCAGCCCATATAAGGCCGCAGGACTTTCGGCACGATAACGCTGCCGTCTGCCTGCTGGTAATTCTCGAGAATAGCGGCAACAGTACGTCCTACCGCCACACCTGAACCATTCAGGGTATGTACGAATTCCGGTTTGGATTTAGTGTCGCGGCGGAAACGGATGTTAGCGCGGCGAGCCTGGAAATCAAGGAAATTGGAGCAGGAAGAAATTTCACGATAGCAGTTAGCCGCCGGCAGCCACACTTCCAAATCATAAGTTGCAGCAGAACTGAACCCAATATCACCTGTGCAAAGACGCACGACACGATACGGCAGTTCCAATAATTGCAGCACCTTTTCGGCATTAGCCGTCAGTTTTTCCAATTCGTCCCAGGAATCTTCCGGCTTGGTGAATTTTACCAGTTCTACTTTATTAAACTGATGCTGACGGATCAGACCGCGGGTATCGCGGCCGGCACTGCCTGCTTCAGCGCGGAAGCAGGCGCTGTAGGCAGTATAATACAGCGGCAGATCGTCGCCGCTTAAAATTTCGTCGCGGTGCAGATTCGTGATCGGAACTTCGGCAGTAGGGATCAGGTAATAATCCAGCCCCTCCAGTTTGAACATATCTTCAGCAAATTTAGGAAGCTGGCCTGTTCCCTGCATACTGTCTTTATTGACGATGAACGGCGGGAAAAATTCCGTATAGCCGTTTTCACCGGTATGGATATCCAGAAAGAAATTGATTACGGAACGTTCCAGCCGGGAACCGAGTCCGCGGTAAAAAGTAAAGCGGGCGCCGGAAACCTTGCCGGCACGTTCAACATCGAGGATGTTCAATTTTTCGCCGATATCCCAATGAGCCTGAGGCTCAAAAGCAAATTTAGCCGGTTCGCGCCAGGTACGCACTACCGGATTATCGGCATCACTGCTGCCAACAGGTGTATCTGCTGCCGGCATATTCGGAATCGTCATCAGAATTTCTTTTAATCTGGCTTCGATATCCTTCAGCTCTTTATCATCTTCCGCGATCTTATCACCCAGGGCACGGACCTCGGCCATCTGCGCATCTGCATTCTCACCGGCTTTTTTCATTTTGCCGATTTCCTGAGAAGCTGCGTTGCGCTGGCTTTTAAGAGCCTCGACCTGCAGGGTCAATTCACGGCGTTTCTTTTCCAATTCCAAAAATTCGTCAAGGTTCACATTGGCGTTACGCTTACGCATAGCGTCCATAACCAATTCAGGATTTTCCCTAACAAATTTCATATCTAACATTATTCATTCCTCCAAATGTTGAATTACTTCGCAAACTTTATTTTAGCACAATTTACCATAATATGAAAGAGAACACGCCGAAGAACATCGGCGTGCCCGTAAAATCACTGTTATTCAGTTTAAAATCAGCTGTATTCTTTAAAAGTTTCAATCAAACCGTCACGTTTGGCCAGATAATTGATCGCGCTGATAGCGGCTTTCTGAGCCTGACCAGCCGCACGATTGACCTGCCAGGGCTGACCGGTGCAGTCGCCGCCGGCGAAAACGCCTTCGATGCTTGTTTCAGCCTGGTCGTCGACAAGAACAGAACGGCCGCGCATCTGCAGACCCGGCAAAAAGCTGTTGAGCGGATCAGAAGCACGGAACATAAAGACTGCCTGGACACTGAAAAATTCACCAGTGGTATGCAGCCCGGTTACTCTGTCGGTACCGGTAATATCAGTCGGCTGATCCAGGACCACCGTTACATTTTTGCGTTTTGGAGCTACGAAGCCCTGAAAACGGGGAATAAAAATTACTTCACTGCAGATATCAGCCAGATATTCTATTTCTTCCATCGCATCAGGAACAGTGGCGATCGCAGCAACGCGCTTACCTTTGTATTCAGCGCCGTCGACTTTGGCGCAGTAGCTTACGCCGCGGCCTAAAAATTCTTTTTCGCCCGGCAGCAGGCTGGAACGGGAAATACCCGTAGCAAGAATTACCGTATCGGCATTATACTGGCTGTTAGGCGTACCCAGTTCAAAATAACCGGCTTTCTCTTTTAATGAAACTATTTTTTCTTCGATAATCTCCGCACCGATATGGCGTGCATGCTCGATGAACCTGTCCATCAGCTCATTGCCGGAAATATCGGGACAGCCCATATAATCTGTGATAAGCTCGACACTGCGCAGACGGGGACTGAAACCGTGAGCCTCAAACACCACTACCTTCCGTCCTTTACTGCTGGCAGTAATAGCCGCCGACAGGCCCGCCGGACCGCCGCCGATAATTGCGATATCATATTTCATGTTTTAATCCTCCAAAAAATTTTTAGGGGAAGCCTTCATTTAGTTCAACAAGCTAACTGTTTTTATTTTACCTTCTTTAACACGTCAGCGTCAATCCTTTCCACATGTATACACAATTTTACCGTTTTTTTAAAACAGCTTCCTGCGGTTTTAGGAAAAATTAGAAAAACAGCGAAAAAACTCTTGCCAAACTTTCCATTTTCGTGTATTCTATATAAGCAACATTACGACGGCCCATTAGCTCAGTTGGTAGAGCACCTGACTCTTAATCAGGGTGTCGTAGGTTCGAGGCCTACATGGGTCACCAAAATTTGGCCGGTTGGTCAAGCGGTTAAGACACCGCCCTTTCACGGCGGTATCAGGGGTTCGATTCCCCTACCGGTCACCATTCGGGCGCTTAGCTCAGCTGGGAGAGCGTCTGCCTTACAAGCAGAATGTCGGCGGTTCGATCCCGTCAGCGCCCACCATTTTTTATTTTGGTAGAAGTTTTATGTAGCCCCACCAATGGCCCGGTGGTTCAGTTGGTTAGAATGCCGCCCTGTCACGGCGGAGGTCGTGGGTTCGAGTCCCATCCGGGTCGCCATTTTGCCTCGGTAGCTCAGTTGGTAGAGCAAAGGACTGAAAATCCTTGTGTCCACAGTTCGATTCTGTGCTGAGGCACCATCAAAGAGCAACACCCTTCTTTTAATAAAGAAGGGTGTTTTTGTTTTAAATCAATATCCAGATATAAATAAAAACTCAGCGCTTCAGCGCTGAGTTTTATCGTTTAATTTATCAAATCATGTTATTTGCTGAAAGTGTTGCCTGTCAGGGTGACTTCTTCCCAGCCTTCGTTTTTTATTTTATCAATTATCTGCGCTTCCGTTTTCCCACCTTTGTCAACACTGTTGGAAATACCACCTAAATTCGTCCCTTGGGGACTATAATACCATTTTTTAGCTGCAGAATCGTATATATAATTAGTGCCCCAATCTCCACTATTTTTAAAATCGCCATTACCATTTGCATAGGTCAGAAAACTGCCATCTGCAGTTAAATGGAATTTAAAATAAATCGTATTGCCATTTAAATCTACTCCGCTGGGCCATTTTCCTTTTTCTTTATAATAAGCTTCTCTAAAACCATCATTGGTCTTTACTAATGCACCAGAGGCATAAGTTGGCCACCAGCCCAGATCCTTCAGTTGCTGATCTGTCATAGCGCCGTACTTATCAAGAAATTCTTGAAAGTCATTCGTAATATTATCTATAACACTGGCATCATCGCTGACATTAGCTTCATTATGCTCAGCAATAGAACAGACTACTTTTTCATTACTGACGCTGTAAGTGCCATTATCGGCACATTTAGGGACAA
The DNA here is from genome assembly GCF_003945365.1 of Phascolarctobacterium faecium. Taxonomy (NCBI): domain Bacteria; kingdom Bacillati; phylum Bacillota; class Negativicutes; order Acidaminococcales; family Acidaminococcaceae; genus Phascolarctobacterium; species Phascolarctobacterium faecium. The sequence continues at coordinate 405,744 of NZ_AP019004.1, forward strand.
AATTAAAATATTTATTATCGTTAGGTTCTTTTACAACTTCTGCCAGAAATCCCACCAGTGTCCCGTTGTAGTTCGATGCCTGCTGAGCGTGGAACATCCGCATGATCTGCGTCCGGTTAGCCAGACATTCCTTTTTCGCCGCTTCCTCGCGGGCTTCCATAAAATATGGAATCGCCAGACCTGCTAAAATTCCCAGCACTGCGATAACAATCACCAATTCAACTAAAGTAAAGCCTGTTTGTCTTTTCACTTTCGGACGCTCCTAAATCTATTCTCATTTGAATTTAACCATATATTCTTCAGAAAGTAAATATTATTTTTTAAAATAATATATTTTATTAATCTGCTGTTAATTATAAATCACATATTCATAATATGATTCAAATAAGAAATATGTATTCGCAAGGGGTAAGTGCAGCATTATTTACATCATCCAGCCAGAGTCTGCTTATCCCCGATGTCAAAAACGACAGTTTTTTTTACTTTCACTGCAGAAAATCTTGGTTGGCAGCAGGAATTATAAGCAGCTAAAGCGAATTGATAATAGTTAATTTATATATTGATGGAGGTAGCTATGTTTACACTCATAAAAAATGCTCATATTTACGCTCCTGCCGATACAGGCTGCCAGGATCTCCTGCTGGCCGGACGTAAAATCGTTCATATGGCTCCGTCAATCGGCGAGCTGCCTTTTGACTGCACCGTTATTGACGTCAGCGGGGCTAAAGTCACTACCGGTTTTATTGACCAGCATATTCATATTACGGGCGGCGGCGGCGAAGGCAGCTTTGCTACCCGCGTACCTGAAATCCAGCTGTCACAGCTGACAACGGCAGGTACTACGACAGTAATCGGGCTGCTTGGCACTGACGGCGTGACCCGCAGTATGGAAAATCTGCTGGCGAAAGCCCGTGGCCTAGAAGAAGAGGGTATTTCCACCTGGATCTATTCCGGAGCCTATCCTGCTGACAGCAATCATATCACCGGCACTCTGCGCAGTGACATCGTTTTGATCGACAAAATATTGGGCGGCAAGGTCGCAATGAGCGATCACCGTTCGTCTATGCCCAGCACACAGGCTTATGCCAGCCTGGCAGCAGAAGCCCGTATCGGCGGTATGCTGAGCGGCAAAGCCGGCGTGCTGCACATCCATATGGGCGACGGTAAACGCGGTCTGGAACCGGTTCTTGAGATCCTTGAAACTACAGAGCTGCCGATCAGTGTGTTCCGTCCTACTCATGTCAACCGAAATCCCATGCTTTACAAACAGACTATCCAATTCGCACTGCAGGGCGGTATTATTGATCTGACCTGCGGCATGACAGGCAGTGCTATCCCTGTGCCTCAGGCTGTTAAACAGGCTTTAGACGCAGGCGTACCTTTGGAACGTCTGACCTTGAGCAGCGATGGTAACGGCAGCATGCCTAAATTTAACGAAAACAATGAACTGATCGGGCTGACTGCCGCTGCGCCACGTTATCTATACGAAGAAATGCTGAGTATCGTCAAAGCCGGCGTATTGCCCTTTGACAAAGCATTACAGCTGATAACCTGCAATGTTGCCGATGCCCTGAAGCTTGAAGACAAAGGCCGTATTGCCGTAGGTAAAGACGCTGACCTGATCGTTTGGAACGACGACCTAACCTTAAACAAAGTTTTTGCCAGGGACCGCCTGATGGTAGATGAGGGGCAGGCCGTTGTCAAGGGAACTTTTGAAAACTAAAGGAGCTAAATTATGACGGCTAAAATCATTTGGACTTTGATCTTTTTCTGTTCTATCCGCGGTGTTTATGCCAACGCTGCAAAAAAAGAAATTGCCTATACCGTAGCATTTACAGTTACGCTGTTTTTCTCCATGTACATGCTGGCAGATCTTTTTGGAGTACTGCCGCCGGGCTTTATCGAACAATTATTTTGAGCAAGAATAGAATAATTAAAGCAAAAGGACTATTTCTTAACGAAATAGTCCTTTTTTCTATCTGAAATTTATTCGCCGCCCAGCAACCTGTAACCAATCCCCGCTTCGGTGATCAGATATTTAGGCTGCGCCGGATCAGGTTCTATTTTGCGCCGCAGCTGCCGCATATAGATCCTGATATAATGGGTATCCGTATCATATTCATTACCCCAGACAGCTTTCAGCAGCTGTTTATGCGTCAGCACGCGTCCGGCATATTTAAGCATCACCTTAAGCAGCTCATACTCTGTCGGCGTCAGCTTTACTTCACGCCCTTCCACTACTACCCTGTGTTCCAGAAGATTGAGCTGCAAACCGCCGCAGGTCAGTATCGGTTCTCCTTCTTTATTGCCGGCCCGGCGCAGACAGACTCTCATTCTGGCCATCAGCTCACCCATACCAAAGGGTTTGGTCACATAGTCATCAGCTCCGACATCTAAGGCGGCAATTTTTTCCTGTTCCTGCTCACGCGCCGTCAGGACAATGATCGGCGTTTCCGACCATTCCCTCAGAGCTTTCACTACTGCTTTACCGTCCATATCAGGCAGCCCCAGGTCAACCAAAATAATATCCGGCCTGAAGGAGGCCGCCATTAACAGCCCGTCCTGCCCTGTAGCAGCTTCACCCAGCTCATAGCCGTAGGCCTGCATTGATATTTTTAAAAGCTTTCTGATTGCGGGTTCATCATCAATAATTAAAACGCGCAATGTATTTTCAGTCATTTTTTTCACCAGCCTTTTCTTCCGGCAATGTTACAGGCAAGGCAAAAGCAAAAATACTGCCGCCACCAGTGCGCTGTTTAGCCCAGATCCTGCCGCGGTGGGCATCGACAATGCCTTTGCAGATCGCCAGCCCCAAACCGGTGCCGCTGATTTTCTCCGTTTGTCTGGCCCTGTAAAATTTATCGAACAAATGCGGTAAATCTTTGGCCGTCACCCCCAGCCCCCGATCTTTGACCATAACGATCACTTCGCTATCGTCAAGACAGGTCTGTATTTCGATCTCACTGCCTTCTACTGAATATTTTACCGCATTATCCAGTAAATTCAACACTACGTGCTCAAGTAAGGCCGCATCGGCATAAATCAGCGGCAGATCGTCTGCTATCTCTACTTTGATCTTATAGCTCTGCGTATGTTCCTTGCTGCGCCGCAGCGCACCGCTGACAACATCCTCCAGATCGCACCAGTCCAGCTTCAGCTGCAGCATCCCGCTTTCCAGACGGGCGGTATCTAAAAGGTTGCCGATGATCCGTTCCATCCTTTTAGAGGCATCGGCAATGGTTTCCAGAAGCTGCTGCCGCTGTTTCTCACCATAAGCAACAGCTTTATCATTTAAGGTATATACCGAAGCCATGATAGCCGCTAAAGGCGTTCGCAGTTCGTGGGAAACAGAATTAAAAAGCGCTGTACGTAATTTATCTGCCTCACGCAGCATTGCGGCCTGTTTTGCTTCGCTGCTCAGCCCGGCCCGCACCAAAGCGATCGCCAGCAGGCTTACCCACGCGCCCAGTACAGCCCTTTCCTCCGGCGATAACTTCCGTGTATCGATAGCGATGCCAACAACACCGATAACTTTTTCTCCATTCATCAGCGGTAAAAAAAGATTTTCAGCACCGGGTAAAGTATCAGTAGAACGTCCGGCGGCCTGTCCGTGTTCCTGCACCCAAGCTGCTACAGCATATTCTGACGGCGGCAGCTGAAATTCCGCGGCCGCATCCTCCTGCTGTACAGCATAACAGGCCTGCAGCCGCAGTACTTTACTTTCAGGCAATAAAATCAGCACTGTCCGCTGCAGCTCTCGTCCCACATGACTGACAAATTCTTCCATGATCGTCACTGCGTCATCGACTGCGGCAATACGGCTGCTGAAACGGTATAGACTGTTGACATTGCTTTCACGGCGTCTGGTACTTTCCAATTCCCGCCTCAGCGATTCTGTCTTTCCACCGACTAAAAATGCTACCAGTCCAAAGATCAGAAAGCTCCACAGATATCTGATATCATAAATAGTAAAAGTAAAAATCGGTTCCAAAAATAAAAAGTCAAAACCTAAAACACAAAAGAGCGCTGTTACATAGGCCGTACTTCTGCCCCACCAGGCTGCTGTCAACAATACCGGCAGCAAATACAGTAAGGATATATTGACCAGCTCCAGCTGACCGCGGAAAACATAGCAAAGCCCAGTAGTAATGACAACTGCCGCCAGCGCCCCTACATACTGGCGCCAGCCGGCCTGCTGCTGCGGTACTGCCGTAGTGATGACAGGAGACTTTTCTTCCTCTTCCCGCCCCTGGATGACATAAACATGGATAAACCCGCTCCTGTCAATCAATCTGTCAACCAAGGTTTTTCGGCCTATCTCATACCAGCGGCGCGGCCCTGATTTCCCGACCACGATCGCGGTAACATTTTCTCTGACAGCGATCTGCAGAACCGTTTCCACAAAATCCGTACCGGCAGTAGTCAGGATCTGACCTCCCAGCTCTTTAGCCAGATTCAGGTTACGCCAAAGCCTTTCCCGTTCTTTATCACCATGAGGAAATCGTCTTTCCGGTGTTTCGATATGCACAGCCAAAAATTCTGCGTGCAGTCCCTGAGCTAAACGCTGCGCCGCTCTGATCAGCTGTGCTGAAAAGGGACTGGCGCTGACGCAAACCATGACCTTGCCGGAAGCCGGCCAGGGACCTTCTATTTTATGCAGGCGCATATAGGCCAGCATATCCTGATCAACATGCCGGGCCGTAAATCTTAAAGCCAGCTCACGCAGCGCGCTGATATTGCCCTGTCTGAAAAAGCCCCGCAATGCCTGCTGGGCCTGCTGCGGACGATAAACCTTGCCTTCCTTCAAACGCTGCAGTAATTCTTTAGGCGGAATATCGATCAATCTGATATCATCTGCCAGCTCAAAAAACGCATCCGGTACAGTCTCACGAACAATACTCCCGGTAATTTGAGCAACAACGTCATTCAGGCTTTCGATATGCTGGATATTGACAGCAGTATAAACGTCGATACCGGCAGCCAAAAGTTCTTCTACATCCTGATACCGCCGCTGATGGCGCGAACCCGGCACATTACTGTGCGCCAGTTCATCAACGACTACCAGCTGCGGGCGGCGTCTGAGAATAGCATCCAGATCCATTTCCTGCAGCATCTTGCCATGATATTCTATTTCCTGCTCGGGGATACGCGGCAAACCTTCCAAAAGCGCTGCTGTCTCTTTGCGCCCGTGCGTAAGCACCAGGCCGAGTACAATGTCAGTCCCCTCCCGCAGACGGGCATGTGCTTCCTGCAGCATGCTACAGGTTTTACCAACACCGGCAGCAGCACCTAAAAAAACAGTCAGCTTGCCGCGCTGTTCTTTATTGGCAGCAGCCAGCAGCGTTTCAGCATATTCATGTCCACTTTGAGGTTTCTCTGTCAGTTCCATAACCTTCTCCTTCGCAAGATAGTCAAATAGGGCTGCCTGAATGCAGCCCTAACTTTTATTGATTCTGTTGTAAATTATCAAGCGCCAGATTCAATTTTAAAACATTGACTCTGTCCTCTCCGACAACTCCCAAATCAGCATTTTCAATATGTTCTGAAACCAGATCGCGTACCTGTCTGATTTCCAGACCACGTACTTTGGCAATACGTTCGACCTGGCAATAAGCAGCTGCCGGCGTCAGGTGCGGATCCAAACCACTGCTGGAATTTGTTACCAGTACGCTGGGCACTTCTTGATCAGATGTCCAGCCATTGGCCGCACGTACAGACTCTGCCAGCTCGCCGACCTGCTGCTGCAGTTTAGCGCTGGTACCGCCATAGTTAGTGCCGCCTGAATTGGCAGCGTCATTACCGCCTGCAGAAGGGCGGCTGCTGAAGTAGCGGGCATCTGTGAACGCCTGACCGATCAGAGCCGATCCTACCGGAACTCCGTCTTTTATTATTATACTACCATTAGCCCGGCTGGGAAATACCACTTGCGCCAAGCCTGTCATGGCCAGCGGATAAACCAGCCCGGTAAAAATACTCAAGGTTACAACCATTACTAACGATCTTATTATCGCGCCCATATTTCCACCTCATTCTTTCTTAAGCCAAGCCTAAAGCAACTAAAAGCACATCAATGATCTTGATGCCAATAAACGGTACGATGATACCGCCGACACCATAAATCAGCAGATTTCTCTGCAGTATTTTAGAAGCTCCCAGCGGTTTATAGGCTACGCCTTTCATCGCCAGCGGTATCAGCGCGATGATGATCAGCGCATTGAAAATCACGGCGCTTAAAATAGCGCTCTGCGGTGAATGCAGCTGCATGATATTGAGCACTTCCAACGGTGCATAAGTTGCGGCAAACAAAGCCGGGATAATCGCAAAATATTTGGCAATATCATTGGCAATACTGAAAGTTGTCAGGGAACCGCGTGTCATCAAAAGTTGTTTACCGATCTCCACAACTTCGATCAATTTCGTTGGATTGGAATCAAGATCGACCATATTGCCCGCTTCCTTAGCCGCCTGTGTACCGCTGTTCATTGCAACGCCCACATCTGCCTGAGCCAGTGCCGGCGCATCATTAGTACCGTCACCTGTCATTGCTACCAGCATTCCCTGCTGCTGATAGGAACGGATCATTTTCAATTTCGCTTCCGGCGTTGCTTCAGCCAGAAAATCATCCACACCGGCTTCGGCAGCAATCGCTGCCGCTGTCAACTGGTTATCACCAGTGATCATGATCGTTTTGATGCCCATTTTCCTCAATTCACTGAAACGTTCTTTAATACCGCCTTTGACGATATCCTTTAGATAAATAACACCCAGGACCTGTTTATCTTTGGCAACTACTAAAGGTGTACCGCCCTGATGCGCAATATTTTCACAGGCACTGCGGACTTCAGCAGGAAAAGCCCCACCCAGTTCGCTGACATAGTTCTGCATGGCTTCCATCGATCCCTTACGTATTCTGGCATCGACGATATCAATACCGCTCATTCTGGTCTGGGCGGTAAAAGGAATGAATTCTGCCTGTAAATGTGTAAGATCACGCTCGCGCAGGCCATATTTTTCTTTAGCCAGGACAACGATACTACGCCCTTCCGGAGTTTCATCAGCCAAAGAAGCCAGCTGTGCCGCATCGGCCAGTTCTCCCGCAGTAATGCCAGCAGCAGGAATAAATTCCGTCGCCATCCTGTTGCCCAGGGTAATCGTCCCCGTTTTATCAAGCAGCAGCACATTTACGTCACCGGCTGCTTCTACAGCACGGCCGCTCATTGCCAGGACATTACGTCCCAAAAGCCGATCCATTCCGGCAATACCTATCGCTGACAGCAAACCGCCGATCGTTGTAGGAATCAGGCAAACCAGCAGCGCAACCAGTGCCGTTACAGAAATAACCGTACCGGAATAAATCGCAAACGGTTCCAAAGTTACTACTGCAAACAAAAAGATAATCGTCAAACCAACCAAAAGAAGCGTCAAGGCGATCTCATTCGGGGTTTTCTGACGTTTAGCACCTTCAACCAGCCCGATCATCCGATCGAGAAAGGTTTCGCCGGGATTAGTAGTCACCCTGACTTTAATCCAGTCGGATAACACCTTAGTGCCGCCGGTTACAGAAGATTTATCACCGCCTGATTCGCGGATAACAGGCGCTGATTCACCGGTAACAGCGCTTTCATCCACCGATGCCATGCCTTCGATTACTTCGCCGTCGTTAGGAATGGTATCGCCAGCTTCAACCAAAACTATATCACCCTTGCGGATAGCTTCGGAACCGACGATTTCAAAACTGCCATCAGCTTTAATTTTCTTTGCCTGCAGAGATTTGCGGGCTTTACGCAGACTTTCTGCCTGCGCTTTGCCTCGGCCTTCGGCTACGGCTTCGGCAAAATTGGCAAACAGAACCGTAAACCACAGCCATAAATCTATATGCAGGTCAAACCAGCCTTCCTGTGTATTGCCTGCCATAAAAGCACGTACAGCCAGAACTGCTACTAAAATCGCGCCCAGAAAAACTATGAACATAACAGGATTCTTCCATTGGATACGAGGATCGAGCTTCAGGAACGCATTACGCACGGCCTCGCCCAAAATCTCTTGCTGTTGTCTATCTCTTTTCATCTCAGATCCTCCTTAAAATACCTTGCCCTGCAGCATAAACAATTGATCTACGATCGGTCCCAGGGCCAGGGCCGGTAAAAAAGTCAACGCGCCGACGATCAAAACAACACCGGCCAAAAGCACGGCAAAAAGACTGCTGCCCGTATTAAAAGTACCGGCATTGGCAGGAGCGATTTTTTTGGTTGCCATATTGCCTGCAATGGCCAAAACAGGCACAATAACGGCAAAGCGGCCGATCAGCATTGCCAAACCGATCAAAACATTGTACCACAGGCTATTGGCGCCCAAACCGGCAAAAGCACTGCCGTTATTGCCGACACCGGAAGCGAAACCGTATAAGATTTCACTGAGACCATGCGGCCCGGGGTTGGATATCCCGGCCTGACCGGCTTCCGTAAGACAGGATACAGCCGACATCGTTAAAATAGTGGCAGCCGGAATCAAAAGTCCGGCAATTGTCAAAACAACTTCTTTTGCTTCAATCTTTTTCCCCAGATATTCAGGTGTACGTCCTACCATCAGGCCAACAATGAAAACTGTGATAAATACATACAGCATCATACCGTAAAATCCGGCGCCGACACCGCCCAGAACAACTTCTCCCAGCATCATCTGCAGCATAGGCACTAATCCGCCGGTACCGGTGTAGCTGTCATGCATCGAGTTTACTGCACCGCAGGACGCAGCTGTGGTAACCGTTGCAAACAAACTGCTGCTGCCGATACCAAAACGGACTTCTTTGCCCTCCATAGCAGTATCGCCGCTGATGCCCTGCGCAGCAACTATCGGATTACCATATTTTTCAGAAGCATAGCAAACCCCCAGCATCAAAACAAAAAGCAGCAGCATGGATGCCAAAACAGCATAGCCTTGTTTTTTATCTTTACACATCTCACCAAAAGTAAATAATAAACCTGTAGGGATCACTAAAATCAAAAACATTTCCAGGAAATTGCTCCAGGGAGTCGGATTTTCAAACGGATGAGAAGAATTGGCATTAAAAAAACCGCCGCCATTGGTACCCAGCTCCTTAATCGCTTCCTGAGAAGCAACCGGTCCCATAGCAATAGTCTGCTGTGCCCCTTCGACGGTTTGTACATCGACATAAGGATTAAGGTTTTGGATAACACCCTGAGAAACCAGCAGCAATGTTGCTACAACACAAATCGGCAGCAGTATTCTGGTCGTACATCTGATTATATCTGCCCAAAAATTGCCTAACTCACCAGTATTTTTACGCACCAGACCACGGATCAGAGCAATTGCGACAGCAGCTCCTGTTGCCGCCGACAAGAAGTTTTGTACAGTCAAGCCCAGCATTTGTGTCAAATAACTTAAAGTCGTTTCGCCGCTATAAGCCTGCCAGTTAGTATTGGTCATAAAGCTGGCAGCCGTATTAAAAGCAAGATGCCAGGTTTCGACGTTGGGCAGCTGCTGCGGATTGAGCGGTAAAAAAGCCTGCGTCAGCTGCAAAACAAAAAGTGATAACATACCTAAAGCATTAAAAATAATGAGATTCAGGCAGTATTCCTTCCACGGCATTTCTGTGCGCGGGTCAACTTTAGCCATTTTATAAAAAATATTTTCCAAAGGTGCAAAAAATCTTTCACCACAGGTTTTTTCGTAATTAAAAACTCGCGCCATATATTTACCAAGCGGCCAGGCGCACAGCAATAATACGGCTAAAAACAGCACAAATAGCATAATGTCTTTTGTCATTTTAAAAATCCTCCGGTTTCAATAATGCATAAATCAGATAAAATAAAATACCTACTGCTAAAAGCGAACTGAGCCATAACTCAGTCAAGGGCAGCATTTCCATCATCATTTTCCCTCCTTGTACAAAAACACCACTTGCAAATCACCTTACTACTGATGATGACTTATTGTACTACTACCTTGCGTAAAGCCGCTGTCAAAAGAACCCTCCCCGCTGTAAAAAAGTTGTAAAAATTTGCCGTTCTGCGATTACTGTTTATTCTGTTCTAATAGAAGACTATAGCTGAAAATAAATAAAAATACCTCGGGAAAAATCCCGAGGTATTTTTCAGTTTATCTCAATAACCTTACCAACACCAATTTCTTTAACAGGTATCTGTGCATGTACTGCCGCTTTCGCTTGAAAGGAACAGCAGTGGCACGGATACAGCTCCCGAATATTATGCTTCTGTAAATAGGCGATCGTTTTTTCCAGACGGTCGTCGACCTTAAATAAATGCCAGCCGCCGATAACCCCCTGAACCTTAGCTTCACCGCAAACCTTTTTAGCATATTCAATGATATTGCAGATCCCGCTGTGCGAACAGCCTGTAATCACAAATAATCCTTCTGAGCCTCGGTAAACTAAAGCCGTATCATCAAGTACTAAATCTACAGGATCCTCAGCACTGCCAAACCCATGCCGCTGTTCAAAATCATTCAGTGTTGGGACCTCGCCTAAAAAAACCAGCCGTTTTGTTAACCATACCGGTTCTTTACTAAGCCGCAGCCTACACTTTTCCTGCAGCTGCTGTGCTGTAAAAGGGGCGCCTATAGCTTCGCCGGCAAACTGCTTCGGCTTCAGGGCATCCGGATGCGCCAGCAGCTGCAGTTCAGAAAAATATTCCTGCTCGCTCAGCCATAGCAAACCCCGTGTATGATCATTATGCCCATGTGAAAGCACTACCTGCTGTAAGCGGCTCAAATCAATCCCCAACGCCTGGGCGTTTCTAAGAAATATATCCGAATAACCCACATCAAATAAAATTCTGACATCACCATCTTCCAGATAATAGGCTACGCCCGGCTCACCTAAATAATAACGGTCAATCAGAGTATTGTTATCTACCAACACAGTCAGCTGCATCATATACCTCCATTATTTTCAAAAAATCAGTCTGTAACTTTTTTACTTTCCCTCCATAACTTTTCACGAAACCAATACTCCTACAAGCTGTATTTACTTTCACATTAAAGCTTCCCTGCAAGTATCATAAGTCATTCCTTCTCAGAATACAACTTTTTTCTAAATCTGCGGCATCGCGCCATAAAAGAAACGTCCTGCACTTGGTAGCGCGGGACGTTTCGTAAAAATTATAAAATTGTTCTTTTAACCTGCTAAACAACCGACACGGTCATTTAAAAAATGCAGCAGCCGATAACGGAAAAAGGAACCATTAGTAAAGCTTTGACACAGCTTTTCCAGCCAGCTGTAGGAACAGCCAAAATCCTCATAAAAAACTTCTTCGCACCAGATCTGCTGCTTTATATATTCAAAAACCTGTGGCACCTCTTCAAACAGCAGGATCTGTGCTACCGCAGTTGTATCCAGCCTATGTGAATTGAAAGCAGTACAGATATCCTGAAGCTGCTGCAGGCATTCACCTTCAGGCAGTTGCCACAGCTGCTGCAGCTTTTGTAACAGTTCCAGCATAGCAGCTTTATTTTTAACATCGCGGCCGGCAATATAGTCACATAAAGCCCCCGTACTTACCAGAGGCATTTTTAATTCATTATTTCCATACATGCTATGATAAAAAACTGTAGGAAAATACACATACTGCAAAAAGCCAAGCACGGCATAACAATTCGGCAGGCACAGCCATTGACTGCTGAAAATCTGCATTTCAGCAGCGATGATACTTGCGTTAACAATCACCGTTTCCTGCGTATTGTCTTCACAAAACCCGACTGTCGCCAAACGCTTTTCTGAAAGAAATTTATCCCAATAGGTCAGTTCATTATAACATTCATAATTTTTCATGCTAGATCAACGTGAGAAATATTCTACAACGAGCTGGTCTTCGATCTGAATAGGAATCTCTTCCCGCAGAGGCAGACGAACCAGAGTACCGCTGAAGCTTTCTTTATCCTTACTGATATACGGCAAAGCAAAGCTTTCACGTTCCAGGAAATTACTTTTAAAAAGCTCGTTACTGCGCGAATTTTCTTTCAAACTGATCACATCGCCTGCCTTACAGATATAAGACGGGATATTGACATTTTTACCATTGACCAGAATATGACGGTGCGTTACCTGCTGGCGTGCCAGACGAATAGAATTTGCAAAACCGATACGGTAAACCAGGTTGTCTAAACGGCATTCCAGTGTGCAGAATAAAGCGTCTGCCGTACGTGCCTTACTTTTACTTGCAGCTTTATAGTATCTCAGTAATTGACGTTCAAAAATGCCATAATAAGCTTTTATTTTTTGTTTTTCTAAAAGTTGTTTACCATATTCTGACATTTTTTTACTGCGTTTTACAGTTGTTCCCAATCTATCCAAAGCTTTAGGATGACCACACACATTGATGCCGAATCTACGGCACTCTTTAAATCTCGGTCCTCTTCTTGTTGCCACGTTTACATCTCCTTTATTATAAAAAATCATCAGCCGCTCTGGTTAGCTATCGCTAACTTCAAGCTACATTATAGCAACAACTTGCCCAGCCGTCAATATCTGCACAAAAATATACAAAAAGCACCCTGTAATAAGTACAGGGTGCTTAATTTCATAACTAAAAGCTAATATTATTCGCAGGTAAATGGCAGCAGAGCTACGTTACGTGCGCGTTTGATAGCAGTAGTCATTTGGCGTTGATGTTTAGCACAGTTACCGGAAATACGACGGGGCAAAATTTTGCCGCGTTCAGTAATATAACGGCGCAGCTTAGCAACGTCCTTATAATCGATTTCTTCAACTTTATCAACACAGAAGCTGCATACTTTTCTTCTGGTTCTTCTGCCTCTTTCACGTTTCATTCGCATAACCTCCCTATTTAGAATGGGATCTCTTCATCAAAAGGAACTGCGGAACCAAAAGATTCCATCTCGCTCTTCGGACCTGCATCGCCGGACTGAACCGGAGCTCCGCTGCCAGTTGCTTTACGTTCAATGAATTCTACGCTGTTGGCAATAACTTCTGTCACCCAGCGTTTCGTACCATCTTTAGCATCATAGCTGCGAATCTGCAAACGACCGTCTACAAGAGCCCTTTGACCTTTTGTAAGACTATTCCCGCATAATTCAGCGATTTTACCCCATACAACGATAGCAATAAAATCAGCTTCTCTTTGGCCTTCCTGATTAGCAAAAGGTCTGTCTACCGCTAAAGTGAACTGGCATACAACTTTGCCTGTCTGAGTATAACGAACCTCAGGATCACGAGTTAAGCGGCCCATTAAAATAACTTTGTTCATACTAGTTACCCTCCTGGTTACTCACCTTTTCTGATAATCATGTGACGCAAAATTTCATCGGTAATCTTCATAACGCGGTCAAGTTCTTTGACTGTTTTAGGTTCTGCACTGAAAGTTACGAGAACATACAAACCTTCTGCGATATCGTCGATTTCATAAGCAAGACGTTTCTTGCCCCAACGATCGGTTTTTTCTACAGTACCACCGTTATTGTTGATGAGGTTGTCAAATTTAGCAACAAGAGCTTCAAAAGCTTCCTCTTCAACGGGTTTTACGATGTACATGACTTCGTAGTTATTCACGAAATCACCTCCTCCTTTGGACTTTGGCCCCCTAATGGGAGCAGGGGAAGTATATATTACTATATACAAGCTTATGTATTATACCATTAGTCCCAGTAAATTGCAAGGGCAGTTTACTAAAAATAACCGTCATACTAAAAGCATGACGGTTATTTCCTTCGGCTGTTTTCTACGACTCTTTCCCTTATTTACGGCTTGTCTTATTTAGCGCCGAAGCTTTATTTTTCCCTCATAAGGCCCTTTTTATCAGGCGTCAGTTTTGACAAAATCGTCAAGCACCGCGCCGGGAGCTACCATTGGTTCAACCAGATCACTTTGTTCTACTACCGCTTCGATCAGGAAATTTTTTCCTTGTTTACGCGCTTTTGCCAATGCGGCGGTAAATTCAGCACAAGTAGTTACTGTCGCACCGTCTGCGCCGCAGGCTTTAGCAAAACCAACAAAATTAAACGGCGTCAGAATAGTAGAAGAGTAACGTTTATCATAAAAAACCTGCTGCCATTGACGGACCATACCCAAACAACTGTTATTGATGACAACAGTAATAAAAGGAGCGCTTTCACGCATCGCTGTATAGATTTCCATACCGGTCATTTTAAAGCCTCCGTCGCCGCAAATCTGTACAACCTGCGACTCAGGCAGGGCAATTTTAGCTCCCAAGGCTGCCGGCAGACCAAATCCCATCGTTCCGCAGCCGCCGCTGGTCAAATGATGCCGCGGCGCGTCTACTTCCAGATGCAAGGCTGCCCACATCTGATTTTGCCCGACGTCAGTAACAAATACCGTATCTTCACCTTTAAAGCTGCGCGTCAGTTCTTTCATCAGCCAGGGCGCTGTCAATCTTTCGCCGGACTGTGCCGCACGGTTTTCTGTCGCATCCCAGGCTTTGATCGTATGCCACCAATGTTCTATATCAAGTTTTTTCACCCGTTCACTCAGCTTGTTGAGGTTCTCTTTCATATCTCCGACTAAAGGCAGCGCTGTCATAACATTCTTATCTACTTCAGAAGGATCAATATCCAATTGGATAATCGTTTTTTTACCAACATAACGATTACGGTCACCTGTGACTCGTTCACTGAAACGGCTTCCCGCTACGATAAGTACATCGGCATTAGCAACTGCCATATTGGCTGCAATGTGTCCGTGCATACCTGTCAGCCCCAGGCATTGCCGGTCGCTTCCCGGAAAAACCCCAATCCCCATCAGCGTATTGACGACTGGCATCCCTGTTTTTCTGGCAAAACGCAGCACCTCTTCCGCAGCACCACTGTGAACAGCGCCGCCGCCTACCAGAAATACCGGCTGTCTGGCATTAGTAATAGTAACTGCTGCGGCTTCCAATATCTCTTCTCTGGCCGTTTCCATAACAGGCGGCGTCAGTGGCTCCGCTTCCATCCACTCCACATCTCCGACCTGCAGATTGCTGGGAACATCCACCAGCACCGGTCCCGGACGACCTTCCTGTGCCAGGTAAAATGCCTGCCGCAGCGCCGGCAGCAAATCCTCAGGCTTACGCACCAAAATATTATATTTCGTTATCGGCAATGTCACACCGACAATATCTATTTCCTGAAAAGAGTCTCTGCCTAAATTTGCAACAGAAACCTGTCCCGTAATCGCTACCAGCGGTACGGAATCTAAATAAGCTGTAGCCAGTCCCGTAACGATATTGGTCGCACCGGGGCCGGAGGTAGCTATACAAACCCCCGTTCTGCCGCTGGCACGTGCATAACCGTCAGCAGCATGGATGGCTCCCTGTTCATGCGCCGTCAGTACATTACGCAGCGGCGCGTCATATAACGCATTATACAAGGGAATTACCTGACCGCCCGGATAACCGAAAACAGTATCTACTCCCTGTTCCAACAAAACTTTAATAATAGCTTGCGCACCAGATAACTTCATTCTTCGCTTTCCTCCCAAAATCAGCACTTTCAGACTGCAGCTTGTTCCTGCAGCATCAAGGTATTTACGGAAACCACCGCGACCTGTTTTGCCAGCAGCTTCGCCATTTGCGCAACATCACTTTCAGTATTCAAAACAATTTCCAGTTCCATTCCGTCAGACTGAACCTTCATATTGAGTTCCTGCACGTCCACACCTTGTTTTGACAATACCCGCAGCACTCTCGGCAGTAAAGTCTCCTCATTTTTAGCCTTTAAAAATAATTTTCCCGACATTTTGATTTCCTCCCTCGTATGATTTTGATGGAAAGCAGTGCGTTAGGAACAAATAAAAAACGCCCCTGCTTTTGCAGGGGCGTATAAAATACGCGGTACCACCCTAATTTATAACTTCGCACCAGTCCATCAACCGGCTCAGAATTAACGCATCTGGTACGCATCATGCTACTTACTTCTGCTTTCGCTGACGAGTTCATGGGTGATTTACTCAACAAGCGCTCCGTGCCGATTTCCACCAACCATCGGCTCTCTGTGACTTTACATCTTGTCTTTCTTCCCAATCATCACTTTTACAATACAATATTAAGATTGGTCATATTATGCCACTTTTAACAGCACTTGTCAACACTTTTTTCAAAAAATATTATATTTGTTCCAATGTTTACAATGTTCTTAAATAATTGCCTACCAAAACAGAAATTCGTTCACTATATGCGGCATGATTAACTGCTAAAACTTCTTTGACCTGATCTGCAAAATTACCTGCTTCCGGAGCCAGCAAAGTTTTATAACTTAATGCGTAAGCTTTTCCTGTCTCAGTCTGTGGTATCAGAGCGTCTGTTTCTGCTAAACCGGCATAATCCCGCATTTGACAGGCCAGCTGCGGTGCCAGCTTCAGCACCGTTTCCCAGGCTGCCAGCCACAATACGCTGCTGAGCTTAAAATGCACTTTCCCTTTCAGGGTTTTAGCTACTGCTCCCAAATCTTTTAAGGTCAAATCAGCATGTAAAAAACTCAGTCTGTAGCCAAAAGTATCAGCAATAGCGGCATGGGTCTGCAGCATTTCCTGCAGCAGCTGCGCCTCATCCAGAGTATTGAGCCCTAAAGCCGCAAATTTAATGCCGTTACGTTGCAATTCATTAGCAATCAGGTAATGCTCCTGTGGAGAAAGTAATTTACCCTCTTTAGATATCAGCAGCTCAAAATCTATTTCCCAGGGAGTATTTTTAAGATAAGAATTATAAATGAACTGTGCGTGCATAATAGCTTCACCATATTCCAAAACGATACGCCGCAGCTGTTCAGGCTCAAAATGAATAACTTCACTTCCTACCTGAAAATTTGCTTCCAAATATGAGCCCTGCATCGCATCACGAAATTCCTGCGGAAAATCATTATAACGCTTCTCTACCTCTGCATCTGACATTTTTTCGATCTGCAGATTTATTTTATCGCTGCAGTCCAGGCCAATCATGCTATAGCCGTATAATAATGCCTTTACAATATCTTCTTCACTTTTCAACCCTTCAGCATTGGCACCATAGCCTTCTTTATAACCTGTTTCAAAAACTCCCCAGGTTGCAGCATCTACAGCTTCCAGAAAATTGCGTTTTAAGAGCACGCTGTCAGCAGCTGAATATTCTGCAAGGACAGGCTTTACCTGCTTTTTAGCAAACAGCGGCGCAATGCATCCGCCTGCAGCTCCCAGCCAGTCACTGAAACCGATACTCGTACCTTTAGTGCCGCAGGCACTGGGCGCTGCCCATTTTACAAAACGACGGATAACTGCCGCATTATTTGCATTCAAAGACATAATATCCACATGCAAACCATCCTGTTCACAGGAATTTTCGACAGCCCACATCGCTGTCAAAGGACATTCCCCCTGTGTAACACAGACTAATTTTTTATCAGCAGCCTTTATAACCAGTGCGACCCAGCCGTTAGTGACTTCGCTCATAGAGGCTGACACAACCTTGCCGCCTGCCGCAGCCTCCATTGTTTTTACTGCCAGTGCTTGTTTAATAGCCATTTTTCATCCTCCAAAAATCTCAGTTATCTTCCTTCTAATATTATCCACAATCTGCGCCTTTTACGCAAGTAAAACCCGGAAAATAACTAAACGCTATTTAAACCTTTGTTCGCCAAACTATAAATTATGCTTATCGACAGTACTTTTAATTTATCCACCTAAGGCGGATACAAAATATATGTGTCAAAAAAGCAAAATCCTCTCCATTTATCAACAATATCCACATAGTTTTCCACAGCATTCTGTGTATAAATTACATATTATACACAGTTTCAATCTTTTTTTCCCCTAAATTTTCCAAGTTATACCATATCACCCTTAAGTTATACACATTTTATCAACATTCTGTGGATAACTTTCAGAAAACTTTCCCCATTTTTCCACAACACAATATCTAGTTTGTTTATTGGCTCATACAGATGCTGAAGTCTATACTTTGTGTTCAAAGTGCACTGTCAAGGGCAACTTTTAATCGTTTGATTAAAAGTTTTATTTAAGCGCTTCTTGACACTGACAAAAGCTTTTACAAGTGTATATTTAAAGCCTTCTTTCTTCAGCCTAAATTTTCTGAAAATAAAAAAGCAGCAGTTTTTTTTAATTTAACTGCTGCTTAACTCAATTTTTACCGCCGTTTTATCTGTGCTATAGTAAATAAAAACAGACCAAACCATATCCAACCAAAAGCGACCATATGTACGGATGTGAAGTTTTCTCCGTACATAAAAACGCCTATCAGCAAACTGATTGTTGGAGCAATATACTGTAAAAATCCAATTATTTTTAACGGTAAAAGCTTTGCCCCTGCCGTAAAAAACAATAACGGCGTAGCCGTCACTACACCGGCACAGGCCAGCATTATCAACGTACTGGTTTCTGCTGTTTGATAAGCACTGGTTCCATGCAGGCTCAAATAATATTCATAAGCCAAAGCCAGCGGCGTTATAAGCAGTGTTTCCAGCATAATACTCGTCATTGTCGTTACCGATAAACATTTCTTGATCAAGCCGTATAAAGCAAAAGAAACAGCTAATGATACAGAAACCCAAGGCAGCTGGCCCAGGTTCCAAACCATTGTACCAACACCGATCACAGCGCAGATAACTGCTGCCATTTGCCAGTTATCCAAACGTTCTTTCAAAAAGAAAACACCAAAAACAATGCTCACTAAAGGATTGATATAATAGCCCATACTGGTTTCTACTATTCTGCCGTCATTGACAGCCCAAATAAACAACCCCCAGTTGAAACTGATCGTAATTGCCGCAGCCAGCATTGCCAGAGCCTGTTTAGGATTTGTAAAAATATCCTGAGTTTCTGCTAAAAAACTTTTTACTCTGCCGGAAGCGATGATCAATATCCATACAAAAACACAGGACCAGATAAAACGATTTGATAAAATCTCAAAAGCCTGTACTACGCCTAAAGTTTTCCAATAAATAGGCAAAATTCCCCATAGTAAATAAGCGGTCAAGCTATAAATTATTCCCTGTCTGAAAGTGCTTTCCATTGTTCCTCCATCTATCTGCCAATAATTATTTTCTTAAACTTGCCGGAATTGGAATTTTCAGGGCAATGATCGCCGCAGCTACCGGCAGCCAGGTAACGATCTGCATTACCAGCGGTAAACCAAAATTATCGGCAATAAATCCTAAAATAGTAACGCCAAAACCACCCATACCGACGCTGAAACCAATAGTAAGACCTGCTGCCATCCCAACGTTATCAGGCAGCATCGTCTGCGCTAAAACGATAGTTGTAGCAAACGACCCGATGATAAAAAAACCAGAAGCCACAACAGCCAGCATTGCGCCAATTTCCGTTCCTGCATGGCTGATCAGCCATATCGTTGGAATACTTAGTATAATCGATCCTAAAATGATCCTGCGGGCTCCTAAACGGTCACTGAGCACTGCACCCGTATAAGTTCCTGCTACACCACCCAATAAAAATGCCGACACCAAAGCGCTGGCAAAAATTGCTTCACTGCCACGAAATTTCATAAAAAATAACGGCAGATACGTAGATAATCCCGTATGGATAGTAGACCTCATAAAGATAAAAAACAGCAGTATAAACATTCCTGTATAAGAGAGCTTTTCTGAAGCAGCTTTAATTTGTACTGCAGCTTTTTTCAAACTATGCTCCGCATTAACACGTTTGTAATCTGGCATATATTTCATCATTAACCCAAAAACAAGCAGCCCTGGCAGAATAAAATACATCGTATTATGGATGCCATCCTGCAGTCCAATGAGAAAAGTCATCAAAATGGAGCCGACGGCCATACCGGCATTGCCTCCCAGAGAAAAAATGCCCATATTTTTGGCTTTACTGTTTTCATCGCTTAAAAAATTAACAGTTTTTGAAGCCTGAGGATGATAAGTCGCACTGGCTATACCGATTATAATAACGGTCAATAAAATTAAACTATAACTGGAAACCCAGCCTATGGCGGCAAACCCTGCACCTGCCATAGCAGCGCAAAAAGGCAGCAGGACAGGCATAGATCGCTTATCCGTAATATAACCAAATACCGGCTGAATAACCGACGACGTAATATTCTGCGTCAAAACTATAGCTGCCAGCTGCGAATAACTCAATGTAAATAATTCTTTAAGGTGTGGCAATACTATTGGTAAAGCACCAGCCTGTAAGTCAGTCACCAAATGACCTACTGCTAATGCTAAAATAGGTAAAAAATTTTTCTTTTGCATAACATGTCCTTTCAGAGCGATAAGTATATTGTAACATAAATACTCCTTTTAGTAGTGTTTTTAAGAAAAATTTACTTAAAGCGGTTATTCATTATAAGAATCGATATTTTACTTCATAAGTACACAGGCATACAACTTCCGGTTTTGCCTGCCATGTGTCCCAGGGCAAGGTCTGGCCGGATTGTATTTACCTAACATAAAAAAATAACCATACCGTATGGTATGGTTATTTTTTAACCGGCAGCTTTCTATCCTCCCAGGCCGCTTCCAGCCAAGTACTTTCGACGTTTAAGGGCTTAACTACTGTGTTCGGGATGAGAACAGGTGGATCCCCTTAGCTATCGCCACCGGATTGTTTCAGAAGGTCTTTAAGCCTTCAAAACTATATAGAAGAGTACAAACTTTTGAGTTCGCTGTGTGTTTTTACTTCTTTTCGGCGATTCACTTTCATCAAAAACGCTCCCCTCAGGTCGCTTTTTCGATATAAGTTCCGCCACCTCTAATTCTGACTTCGCTTGCGCTCGTCACAATCAGGGCATCACTTAAGTCAAGCCCTCGACATATTAGTATCGGTCCGCTCAATACATTGCTGTACTTACACTCCCGACCTATCAACCTCATCTTCTTTAAGGTGTCTTACTAGATTGCTCTATGAGAGATCTCATCTTAAGGCTGGTTTCACGCTTAGATGCTTTCAGCGTTTATCCTTTCCGAACGTAGCTACCCAACTGTACCCCTGGCGGGATAATTGGTACACCAGCGGTTCGTCCACTCCGGTCCTCTCGTACTAGGAGCAGCCCCCTTCAAATCTCTTGCGCCCGCGATGGATAGGGACCGAACTGTCTCACGACGTTCTGAACCCAGCTCACGTACCACTTTAATGGGCGAACAGCCCAACCCTTGGGACCGACTTCAGCCCCAGGATGTGATGAGCCGACATCGAGGTGCCAAACCTCCCCGTCGATATGGACTCTTGGGAGAGATTAGCCTGTTATCCCCAGGGTAGCTTTTATCCGTTGAGCGATGGCCCTTCCACTCGGTACCACCGGATCACTAAGCCCTACTTTCGTACCTGCTCGTCGTGTTTGACTCGCAGTCAAGCTCCCTTCTGCCTTTACACTCTTCGCGCGATTTCCGGCCGCGCTGAGGGAACCTTTGGGCGCCTCCGTTACTCTTTCGGAGGCGACCGCCCCAGTCAAACTGCCCGCCTGACACTGTCCCGGATTTCGTTACTCTCGCGGTTAGAATTTCAATACATCAAGGGTGGTATCCCAACGTCGGCTCCAGCCAGACTAGCGTCCAGCTTTCCATGCCTCCCACCTATCCTGTACGTAATGTATCAAAACCCAATGTCAGGTTACAGTAAAGCTCCATGGGGTCTTTCTGTCCAGTCGCGGGTAACCTGCATCTTCACAGGTATTTCAATTTCACCGGGTCCCTCGTTGAGACAGTGCCCAAATCGTTACACCTTTCGTGCGGGTCGGAACTTACCCGACAAGGAATTTCGCTACCTTAGGACCGTTATAGTTACGGCCGCCGTTCACCGGGGCTTCAGTCGAATGCTTTGGACTAATCCGAACATCCTTCCTTAACCTTCCGGCACTGGGCAGGTGTCAGCACCTATACGTCAGCTTTCGCTTTAGCAGGCACCTGTGTTTATGGTAAACAGTCGCTTGGGCCTCTTCTCTGCGACCACTCTATGCTCCATCCGCATGGGACTTCACAACAGTGGCTACCCTTATCCCGAAGTTACGGGTACATTTTGCCGAGTTCCTTAACGAGGGTTCTCCCGCGCACCTTAGGATTCTCTCCCCGCATACCTGTGTCGGTTTACGGTACGGGCGGTAGCTCTCTCACTAGAAGCTTTTCTCGACAGTGTGGGGTCAACAACTTCGCTCGCATCTCTGCTCACTCCGCATCACGCCTCAGGCTTTCAGTGCACGGATTTGCCTATGCACCACCCTACACGCTTACACATGCTCTTCCATTCGCATGCTTGCCTGCCCTTCTGTGTCACTCCATTGCTCAAACAATTACTACCGGTACTGGAATATCAACCAGTTGTCCATCTCCTACGCTCTCTGCCTCGGATTAGGTCCCGACTTACCCTGAGACGACGATCGTTGCTCAGGAATCCTTATGCTTTCGGTGGAAAGGATTCTCACCTTTCTTTTCGCTACTCATACCAACATTCTCACTTCCCACAAGTCCACCGAACCTTCCAGTTCGACTTCTACCCTATGGGAACGCTCCCCTACCCCGTATACTTTACGTATACAGCCACAGCTTCGGTTTCGTACTTTAGCCCCGGGAATCTTCGGCGCAGGGTCTCTCGACCAGTGAGCTATTACGCACTCTTTAAATGGTGGCTGCTTCTGAGCCAACATCCTGGTTGTTTATGAAACCCCACATCCTTTTCCACTTAGTACGACATTGGGGACCTTAGCTGGTGGTCTGGGCTGTTTCCCTTTTGACCACGGATCTTATCACTCGTAGTCTGACTCCAAGGCTCTACAGTATATCCATTCGGAGTTTGACAGGGTTCGGTAACCTTTACGGCCCCTAGCCCGATCAGTGCTCTACCGCCTATACTTACTACCTCAGGCTAGCCCTAAAGCTATTTCGGGGAGAACCAGCTATCTCCGCGTTCGATTGGAATTTCACCCCTACCCACATCTCATCCGAAAGCTTTTCAACGCTCACCGGTTCGGTCCTCCACGCAATTTTACCTGCGCTTCAACCTGGACATGGGTAGATCACTGCGGTTTCGGGTCTACCTACACTAACTAGCGCCCTCTTAAGACTCGCTTTCGCTGCGGCTCCGTGTCTTCCACTTAACCTCGCTAGTGCAGATAACTCGTTGGTTCATTCTTCAATAGGCACGCCGTCGCTTTCGCTTCGACTGCTTGTAGACATACGGTTTCAGGTACTATTTCACTCCCCTCCCGGGGTTCTTTTCACCTTTCCCTCACGGTACTATGCGCTATCGGTCGCCAAGTAGTTTTTAGCCTTGGAGGGTGGTCCCCCCTGCTTCCCACAAAATTCCTCGTGCTTCGTGGTACTCTGGATCTCGGCCTCTCTGCTCTGCCTTTCGTCTACGGGGCTTTTACCCTCTCTCGCTTACCTTTCCAGGTAATTCGACTAGGCCTGACTTCGATTCTGCCGGTCCTCAACCCCGAAAAGCCGGAGCTTCTCGGTTTGGGCTCTGCCCTCTTCGCTCGCCGCTACTGTGGGCATCTCGTTTGATTTCTCTTCCTCCGGGTACTTAGATGTTTCAGTTCCCCAGGTTCCCTCCCTTGCGGGTGACCATCCATGACGATGGCCGGGTTTCCCCATTCGGATATCCACGGATCAATACTTGCTTGCAGTTCCCCGTGGCTTTTCGCAGCTTACCGCGTCCTTCTTCGGCTCTTGGCGCCTAGGCATCCACCGTATGCCCTTAGTAGCTTGACTTTTCAGCTGCTAAGAAACTTACGTTCCTAGACTTTTTTCTCGTTAACTCTCATCAAATATAGCATTTTGATTAGAGGTTTATGTCTATTACTACTCACTCATCATTTTCATAATAAACTGTTTGTCTCTTCTATATGGTTTTCAAGGTTCAAAAAAGAAGGCTAAGCCTTCAAAACTAAACATTAACCAACGAATGTGCGTCGACTTGAAGTCTACGAGATATCTTACTATCTCATGTCTCCATAGAAAGGAGGTGATCCAGCCGCACCTTCCGATACGGCTACCTTGTTACGACTTCACCCCAATCATCGGCCCCACCTTAGACGGCTGGCTCCTAATAGGTTACCTCACCGGCTTCGGGTGTTACCAACTTTCGTGGTGTGACGGGCGGTGTGTACAAGGCCCGGGAACGTATTCACCGCAGTATGCTGACCTGCGATTACTAGCGATTCCGACTTCACGCAGGCGGGTTGCAGCCTGCGATCCGAACTGAGATCGGGTTTCTGGGGTTTGCTCTGCCTCGCGGCTTCGCTTCCCTCTGTTTCCGACCATTGTAGTACGTGTGTAGCCCAAGACATAAGGGGCATGATGACTTGACGTCATCCCCGCCTTCCTCCAGGTTGTCCCTGGCAGTCTCCCATGAGTCCCCAACTTTACTTGCTGGTAACATAGGATAGGGGTTGCGCTCGTTGCGGGACTTAACCCAACATCTCACGACACGAGCTGACGACAGCCATGCACCACCTGTTTTCTTGTCCCCGAAGGGAAATCTCTATCTCTAGAGCGTTCAATCAATGTCAAGCCTTGGTAAGGTTCTTCGCGTTGCGTCGAATTAAACCACATACTCCACCGCTTGTGCGGGCCCCCGTCAATTCCTTTGAGTTTCAACCTTGCGGCCGTACTCCCCAGGCGGGGTACTTATTGCGTTAACTCCGGCACAGAAGGGGTCGATACCTCCTACACCTAGTACCCATCGTTTACGGCCAGGACTACCGGGGTATCTAATCCCGTTCGCTACCCTGGCTTTCGCATCTCAGCGTCAGACACAGTCCAGAAAGGCGCCTTCGCCACTGGTGTTCCTCCCAATATCTACGCATTTCACCGCTACACTGGGAATTCCCCTTTCCTCTCCTGCACTCAAGCCTAACAGTTTCCAGCGCCATACGGGGTTGAGCCCCGCATTTTCACGCTCGACTTATTAAGCCGCCTACATGCTCTTTACGCCCAATAATTCCGGACAACGCTCGCCACCTACGTATTACCGCGGCTGCTGGCACGTAGTTAGCCGTGGCTTCCTCGTTTACTACCGTCATTGCAATGCATTGTTCACACACTGCACGTTCGTCATAAACAACAGAGCTTTACAGACCGAAATCCTTCATCACTCACGCGGCGTTGCTCCGTCAGACTTTCGTCCATTGCGGAAGATTCCCCACTGCTGCCTCCCGTAGGAGTTTGGGCCGTGTCTCAGTCCCAATGTGGCCGTTCATCCTCTCAGACCGGCTACTGATCATCGCCTTGGTAGTCCGTTACACTACCAACTAGCTAATCAGACGCAGGCCCATCCTTTAGCGATAGCTTACTTGTAGAGGCCATCTTTCTTCATCCTGCCATGCGGCAAGATGATCACATCCGGTATTAGCACTCCTTTCGGAATGTTGTCCCCGTCTAAAGGGCAGGTTGCCTACGCGTTACTCACCCGTTCGCCACTAAGAATTCTACCGAAATAAAATTCTCCGTTCGACTTGCATGTGTTAGGCACGCCGCCAGCGTTCGTCCTGAGCCAGGATCAAACTCTCCAATAAAGTTTTATTGAGAAAGCCGATTGGCTCTTTCGATTTGTTGTTAAGAAATTATTTTTTGACTTGGCAAACGCTCCTCTTTCAAGAAACGCTCGCCCGCACATTCGTTTTTGGTTATTGTTCAGTTTTCAAGGTTCTGCCTGCCGCCGCATTTCGGCGACTTGTATATAATAGCATTCCCCGTTACTTCTGTCAACACCTTTTTTGTAACATTTTTTATATTTTTGCATGATACACCAGGCAGCGTTGGCAACGTCTCCCGCTTGACTACAAGCCATTCCCCAGTTATTTTTTTGAAAAAATAACTGTTTATTGCATTGTCCGCCGTCCAAAAACGCTTCTATAATAGTTTACCTTTTACTGAATTTACAAATCCTGCCACACTAAAAATAAAAATCCGGCTTTGCCTTCTACAGCAAAACCGGATTCGAACAACTTAATCCAAACTATTATTCCCGATGTGCCTCCATCGAACGGCTGGCAATAATATCTACTCCCAATCCCAGAATATTTTCTACAATAATCTGGCCTTCAGTCACCGGAGCCTTTACGGCTATTTGGCGCAATGCCGCAGCACAATCCAAAATACGTTCTTTAGGCAGTGTAGTTTTAGATACGACGGGCAATAATGGTAAAAGTCCTCCTTTTACCTGTACGGTACTTGTCAGCATCCGCTTGGGGGCAACTACTTCATCATGGGCATATTTAGGACCACGGGGGCAGGTATTACCGGTAACACTTGTTACCGCACCGTCTTCTATAGTAACAGTCATCTCACAACCCAAAGGGCACATGATACAGTTCATTATACGAGTTTCTACAGCCATTTTTATGCCTCCTTGTTCAATGCCACAGTCAAAGTTTCTCCGATAAGCGCTGTCTTTTCTGCTGGAATATCGACAGCAATCATTTCACTTGGCTTGGCAACAGGCAGCATTTTTGTCAAAATGACATTTTCGCCGCTCTTTACTTCTAATTTTACTTTACGTTCCAGATTGGCAACACGCATAAATAAACGTGCTTTTTCACCATTTTCGGGCAGAGACAGTCTTTGCGGTACACATGTACGTACTCCGTTCGAGGTAATCACATTTACTGTACGCAAGTCGCCATCCAATTTTTCCTGCGCATCTAACGCTGCAAATTTACCTGCTATTTCCGCTTCTTCCGAAACAAAATCTACCAGGTCGTGTACATGTACAACATTGCCGGCAGCATAAAAACCAGGAAGACTGGTACGGCGGCGTTGGTCTACGATAGGGCCGCTGGTCAGAGGATGCATCTCTAAATCCAAACTGCGCGATAGTTCATTTTCCGGAATCAAGCCGACAGAAAGCAGTAAAGTATCACATTCAATATCAAATTCAGTCCCGGCAATCGGCTGCATTTTTTCGTTGACCTTTGCTACAGTTACACCGGTAACGCGATCACGTCCGTGGATCTTTGTGATAGTATGGGAAAGATACAAAGGAATATCATAATCATCAAGACACTGCACTATATTACGGGTCAAACCATTGGAAAACGGGCAGATTTCCAAAACGGCCTGCACTTTACAGCCCTCCAGGCTCATTCTCCTCGCCATGATTAATCCAATATCACCGCTGCCTAAAATTACTATTTTATGTCCAGGCAGATAACCTTCCATATTGACCATCCGCTGCGCCGCTCCGGCAGTAAAAACACCTGCCGGCCGTTCACCCGGAATTCTGATCGCACCGCGTGTACGTTCGCGGCAGCCCATAGTCAGAATAACGGTTCTGCCTGCAATTTTCAGCAATCCATGTTCAGGGCTGACTGCAATTACCGTTTTGTCCTGCAAAACTTCCAAAACCATCGTATCAACCAAGGTTTCTATTTCCGGTTTATCTTTGATCATTTCAATGCAACGATAAGCATATCCGGGTCCAGTCAGCTCTTCTTTAAAATGATGCAAGCCAAAACCATTATGAATGCACTGCTGCAGAATGCCGCCTAATTCCCGGTCACGCTCAATAACCAAAATACTTTCAGCACCATTCTGCCAAGCGCTATAAGCAGCAGAAAGTCCAGCCGGACCACCGCCGACAATAATTACGTCATATAAATTTTTCATTTTTATGCTTCCCCCTCATCTGCAGAGTTTTTTTCATAAAACAAATGAGAATCAGCACGTTCTTTCAAAACTTCCGGTACGGGTATACCCAGTTCCCGTGCCAGGATCTGGGTAACGCGCGGACCGCAGAAACCGCCCTGACAGCGTCCCATACCGGCACGCGTACGGCGTTTAACACCGTCAACTGTTTTAGCTCCGCAGGGCGCTTTGATAGCAGCGATAATCTCCGCTTCCGTGACCGTTTCACAACGACAGATAACACGGCCATACAATCTATTTTTTTCAATAAGCTTTGCCTGCTCCTCATGTGACAATCTATGAAAAAGAGGATTTTGCGGTAAAACAGCTTTAAAATCAGCTTTTACAGCGGCCGGACAATATGCCAACACAGCTTCAACAATCATTTCGGCTACTGCCGGAGCAGCTGTCAGTCCAGGCGATTGCATCCCTGCAGCATTAAACAAACCTGCTACAGGTGAAGCGCCGATGACAAAATCTCCGCTGCCGGAAACTGCACGCAGCCCTGCAAATTCAGTAATCGAAGCACCCATCGGCAAATTTGGAATCAGTTTTCTGGCAAAATTCATAATTTCGTCCATCCCTGTCAGAGTAACGGCAGTATCTTCCTTATTCTCCATATCCTGTGCATTAGGACCGATAAATGTATTGCCATGCGTAGTCGTACAGATCAGTATACCTTTAGACTTTTTATTAGGTGTTGGGAAAACAACGCCTTTAACCAAACTGGCTGCAGCAGTTTTATCAAAAAGAATATATTCGCCGCGGCGCGGATGAATAGTGAAGCTTTCATCGCCAGCCAAACGAGCGATACCATCTGCATAAACACCACCGGCATTTATGACACAAGCAGCCTTGATCAAACCTTTTGAAGTTTCTACAGCCGTAATTCTGCCAGCTTCCTTAATAAATCCAGTTACACGGCAGTCCGTAACTACTTCAGCGCCATTCTGCACTGCACATTGCGCAAAAGCCACAGCCATGGCAAAAGGCCAGCAAACGCCTGCCGACGGCGCCCATAAAGCGCCAACAACTGTTGTCAGATTTTTTTCTTTGGCTAAAACTTCTTCTCTATTTAAAATACGCAGGCCTTCAACGCCGTTTTTCTGACCGCGTTCCAATAATTCCTGTAAAGTCTGCATTTCTTCTTCACTGGTAGCAGCAACAAGAGAACCTGTCCATTCAATATCCAGACCTAATTCTTTTTGCAGCTCATGATATAATTTATTGCCGCGTACATTAGTAACTGCTTTTAAACTGCCTGTCGGCGCGTCAAAACCAGCATGTAAAATAGCACTATTAGCTTTCGTAGTACCTGCAGCAAGGTCCGGTTCTTTTTCAACAAGCACGCATTTTAAATCATACTTCGACAACTCACGCAGAATTGCAGTACCAACAATACCGCCGCCGATAACAACGACATCCGCTGTTTTGAAAAATTCCATCATTTCACATCCTAAACAAAAATTCTAAGTTATACTTAGTAATTTTATCACATTCTTTACAAAAAAAGAACTTACTTTATAGTTTTTACAAGAAAAATTTCATTTTTTGTCACCCACGGGACTTTTAAAGTCCCTATCACTAAAAAAATATCCTGTCAAATTTGACAGGATATTTTAAAAATTATTTTACAGCTTTATCCGGAAAAATTTTATTTAAAAAATCTATACATTTATCACTCACCGGCGTCAGTAAAACCCAACTCAAACCAACCAAAGAAATACTTAAAGAACCTACAGCAATATCTGTAAACCAGTGCGCTCCGGCCATAATACGCGGCAGCATAAAAATTATTAAAATAATGCAGCTGACGGCAAAAGCTTTTTTGCCAAAATATCTAAGCATGAAACCGGCATAAATCATCAGCATCAGACCATGATCGCCTGGAAAACTGTCGCCAGAATAATCCTTAGCTTTAAAAACCAGCATTTTACTGACACGATGAATATTTTCAAAAAATCCTGTCGGACTGCATCGCTGTACAGGAATCAAATGCCCCAGCTGATTTAATATTACCGCAAAAAACAGCATCGTGACACCGATAAACCACATTTTTCGTTTACCTAAATGATCCTGTTTAGAATAATAATAACCATATAATGCCAACATAGCCATTAAAGAAATTATATCGAAATGACGTACATTAGTCAGACCGACAAAATACGTAAAAGAGCTTTCAGGTTGAAGCTGTTCATTAAAGTAATAGAAAATGCTTTTATCCAATGTAAACCAAAAACCATGTTCAGCAGGTAAATACCAGCTAAAAAATATTGTTAAACCTACAGCATTTAAAAATATAATTTTTCCTAAGTTTTTTCCCACTTCCGACTCCTTTTACTGCGCCTCTTTCTGCAAGTCCTGCAACAATTCCTGTTGTTTGCCTGCATCTAATAACTTAATCATTTTATTTTCCACTATTCTTACAGCTGCTGCATCAATAGCGGCTGTTGTCAATTTATTTGTTTTTACAGCTTCCAGTACACCCTGATAAACCTGCTGCTGATGTTCATAATTATGACAAACCAGCAAAACATCAACTCCGGCCTGAACTGCTGCAACCCCCATTTCACGAAAACCATACATACTTGTTAAAGCTCCCATTTCCATATCATCTGTAATGATGATACCCTGAAAACCAAGCTCATTACGCAGAAAATTATTGATTACCTGAGGTGAAACACTGGCCGGCAATGTATCCAGTCCTGTATAAATCAAATGCCCTACCATAACCATAAAATCCTGGTTGTCAAAATTTTGGATAATATTTTTAAATGGTATTGTGTCTTCCTGCAATAAAATCTCTTTAGAAGCTGTAATCCGATATTGTTCTGTATGCGGATCGACCTCACTTTTTCCCATACCGGGGAAATGTTTCAAGCTGTAAATAATTCCTGCCTGATCATAACCACGGCAGGCCGCTTCGGTAAACTTGCTCACGGACGCAGCATCGTGCCCATAAGATCTTCCATAAGGAATACCAATATCTAAAACAGGAGCAAAATTTACATTGAAACCAATCGTTTCCAATTCCATAGCTGTCTGGTAAGCCCAGCGACGTGCATCTTCAGGAGTGCCCTGTTCAGCTATTCTGGCTGCTGCAGGAGCAACGGTCAACCCCTGCTTCATTCTGGCAACCATCCCGCCTTCCTGGTCAACACATAAATAAAGCGGTAATTTATTATATTCTTTATTCAGTCGCTGCAGGTTAGCATTCAGTCCTGTAACCTGATATTTATTATTCATATTGCGGTCAAATAAAATCACGCCGCCAACATGATAATCTCGCAGCATGCTCAACGCACCCTCGTCTATTTCCGTACCATCAATACCGATCAGCAGCATTTGTCCGATTTTTTCTTCTAAACTCATACCGGCAACCATTTTTACAGCCGCATCATGCAATGTCGGATTTTTTACTTCCGATTTAGGTTCAGCACTCTGGCCACAGCCAGTAAACAAAAAAACCGTCATAAAAACTATAAAAGCCAGACCTCTGCCGGCAGAAAATATTCTTTTCATAGTTACCTCATTTCTAAAATTTAGCTATATGTATATTTTAACATATTTTCTTTAATTTTTACAAATAGTTTTCAATCGTCTCTCTTGAAAAATTGACAGCTTCATTCGATTAAATTAGAATAAAATTAAAAAGAAAAGCAGGTGATAACTAATGAAACGTATTCTTTATCTGACCTTAACTATCATGCTTTGTCTGACATTTTTTACTGCTGTAACCTGGGCTGAGGAAAAAGCTTCTGCCGCCTCAGATAAAATTCTGAGCCAACAGCAAGTCGATGAGCTTTTGCAGGCTGATGATAATCCGGCTGCTTATGTTAAGATAGACGAAGATGCTTACAAGGTCTATCCCGATTTTAAAGATAAAAAAGCAGTCCGTAAAGAACTGTTAAAAAATCTTCCTACTAACAAAGTGCTTTATTTACTGACAGCCAGTGAGCAGACTTTCACCCTGGCTTTTGATGTAGTAAAGGATCTGGAAAAATCAGGCCGTCTTTATGATAACAGCCGTTATATGGGTGGTAAAGATGATTCTGATGCCGGCGCTGAAAACATAAAGGCAAATATTCATAAGTTCTGGTTTATGAAAATCCCCCGCGGCAGCACTGTTTATGATGACGGTGTAAATGTTGGTATCGGAATCGGTATCGGCCGGCGACATCGCGGCGGTATCGGTATCGGCTGGTAAAATTTATACAAAAAAGAAAAAGCCCTGCTGAGCAGGGCTTTTTTATTTTATTCTTCTGTAGCCTGGGATGTTTCTATGATCTCATCAGAAACATCGACTGTTTCCGTCTGCACATCATCTGTTATTACTTCTTCTGTAACGTCATCTTCAGCCTGCTGAACGGCAGCCAAAGAAACTACTTTATCATCATCATTCAATGTCATCAGTTTAACGCCCTGAGCATTACGTCCAAATTGGGAAATGCCTTCGACGTCAATACGGATAATGATGCCGGCAGCAGTTATCATCATAATCTCCTGCCCCGGAGTAATAACCTTCATTCCAATCACAATGCCTGTCTTTTCATTTACTTTGATATTTATTACGCCCTTACCACCACGAGTCTGTTTGCGATACTCGCTGACAGAGGTGCGTTTACCAAGTCCCTGCTCAGTCGCAGTCAATACTTCACTGTTTTCACTGGTCACGCTGTCCATAGCAACAACTTCATCACCATAATTCAGCTGAATACCGCGTACACCGTGAGCAGTACGTCCCATGGGACGCACATCCTGTTCATCAAAACGGATCGCAATACCGTTTCTGGTAGCCAGAATGATTTCTGAATTGCCATCAGTCAATTCTACACCAATAAGCTGTTCATTTTCATCCAGAGTAATAGCAATCAATCCAACCTTACGTGCACTGTTAAAATCTTCCAGATTGGTCTTTTTGACTGTCCCTTTATCTGTAGCCATAAACATATACTGCTCTGTCTTAAACTCTTTCACCGGGATAACTGCTGTAATCTTTTCTCCCTGCTCAATAGGCAGCAGATTGATAATCGCCGTTCCCTTAGCTGTACGTCCAGCTTCGGGAATTTCATAGCCTTTTTGCCGATAAACACGACCTTTATTGGTAAAGAAAAGAATATTATGATGAGTTGTCGACAGGAACAAATGCTCTGCACAATCGTCATTTTTCTTACCGCTGCCACCGGTTTTGCCGACACCGCCGCGTTTTTGATTACGGAAATTATCAAGAGTCTGACGTTTGATATAACCCTGATGGCTGATCGTTATGACAATATCTTCTTCAGCGATCAAATCTTCCATATCCATGGAAGAAGTATCATGTGAAAGAATCGTACGACGTGCGTCGCCGAATTTTTTTTTCATTTCCAACAGATCTTCTTTAATAATATTGAGGACTTTTTGCTCATCTGCCAAAACGCTCTCCAACCAATCAATCGTTTCCATAACGTCGATATATTCATCGTCGATTTTTTTACGTTCCAAACCTGTTAAACGCTGCAGACGCATATCCAAAATAGCCTGAGCCTGACGCAGGCTTAAAGTAAATTTTTCTACTAACGCAGTTTTAGCAATATCTGCATTAGCACTGCTGCGGATAGTATTGATAACTGCATCCAGATTATCCAGGGCTATTTTCAAACCTTCCAAGATATGCGCGCGGTCTTTGGCTTTACCTAATTCATATCTTGTACGACGGGTGATAACTTCTTTTTGATGGTTCAGATAGTGGACAAGGATTTCTTTCAGATTTAAAACCCGAGGATGTCCGTCAACCAAAGCCAGCATGATAATACCGAAAGAATCCTGTAATTTGGTATGTTTATATAATTGATTTAAAATAACATCAGGAACAACGTCATTTCTTAATTCGACAACGATACGCATACCACGGCGGTCAGATTCATCACGCAAATCAGTAATGCCTTCGATCACACCGTCTTTAACTAATTGAGCAATACTTTCGATCAGACGGGCTTTATTGACCTGATAAGGAATTTCCGTAACAACGATGCGGTGCTTGCCCTTCTGCATGGGTTCTATTTCTGCCTGTGCGCGGATTTTTACTATACCACGGCCGGTAGTATAAGCGCTGCGGATGCCTTCGGTACCAAGGATCGTAGCTCCGGTAGGAAAATCAGGACCCTTGATTGCTGTCATCAATTCCGGTATTTCTATATCAGAATTGTCGATCAGCATAATCAATCCGTCAACTACTTCACTCAGATTATGCGGTGGGATATTGGTGGCCATGCCTACAGCAATGCCGGCACTGCCATTAATGAGAAGAGCAGGTACCTTCGCCGGTAAAACGCTTGGTTCTTTCAGCGATTCATCATAGTTAGGCACAAAATCAACAGTTTCTTTTTCAATATCTTCCAGCATAACTTCAGCAACCTTGGCCATACGCACTTCCGTATAACGCATAGCAGCAGCCGAGTCACCGTCGACACTGCCGAAGTTGCCATGACCGTCTACCATCAGATAGCGTGTCGAAAAATTCTGTGCCAAACGTACTATGGCATCATAAACGGAAATATCACCGTGAGGATGATATTTACCGAGAACTTCACCAACGATACGGGCAGATTTTTTATAAGGCTTGTTGGATGCCATACCGGCTTCCTGCATTGCATATAAAATTCTGCGGTGTACCGGTTTTAAACCGTCACGTACATCAGGCAAAGCACGCTGCACGATAACGCTCATTGCGTAATCGATATAGGATTTTTGCATTTCTTCTTCAATGTAGACCGGTAAAACTTTACCAGTACCTGTCTCTAAATCCACAATATCACCTCAACATCTCATAATTACTTAAACAACAATTCATAAACCTGCTTGCCTATTAAAAGCGTGGTTACGATCAAATAAAGCGGTTTAACATAAGAAGCACCATGCCTGATAGCCATACGGGAACCAAAATAAGCACCTATCACCATGGCAAAGCCCATCAAAAGACCATAAGTCCACAAAACTGAACCACTTAAAGTAAAAGACAACAGCGCTCCGATACCACTGGCAAAATTCAGGGCCTTAGCATTACCGGCTGCCGTTACAAAATCATAACCCAAAAATAAAAATCCAAAAATCAGGAACGAACCTGTTCCCGGACCAAAAAAACCATCATAAAAGCCAATACCAAAGGCCATTACTACAGACCCAAGCAAGGCTGCCAATCCCAATTGTTTAACTGCCGATACATCGCCCCAGTCTTTACGACGGTAGGTGTAAACAGCAACTGCGACTAAAAGGACAACGATCACATTTTTCATCAGCTGTTCCGGCAGAAGATAAACTACATAAGCACCTAAAGCCGATCCGAGAAAAGAAAGCGGCATCAGACTTATGGCAACCTTTTGATTGATCTTTCCTGCACGCCAAAAAGAAAAAACACTCATCAAACCGCCCATAGAAGCAGCCAGCTTATTAGTTCCCAAAGCAAAATTTACAGGCAACCCTAGGGCCAGTAATGCCGGCGTAGAAATTAAACCGCCTCCGCCAACAGTTGAATCGATAAATGCGGCTATAAATCCTGCTAACAATAAAAAAGCAATCGTACTTGGATCTAAAATTTCCAAAATTTTCCCCTCACCCATCACCAAGCTTAAAGTTTATATTTAAGATAAAAACCTACGCGACCCTGATTACAGGTAAAAACCACTTTTTCCTGTTCAACCATATTACTGATAGCATAAGGATGAGCTGAAAGCAGTGGCGCATACTCCAAATTCCATTGAACGCCCTGCAAAGTAACTTCATTGCAATCTGTTAATGGCAGCAACGACAAAGCTTCTATATTTTCAGGACTGAAAGGTTTGAAAATCAAACTTTCATCCTTTTGGAGCAGTAATAAAATTTCCTGTTCATCAGCCATAACAACCTGCACATCACGTTGAATTTTATAATTCAGCAAAGAAAAAACATTACTGTACAAATGATCAAATCTGCCGCCCCAAATACCGCTGGCAACAATATTTACAGCATCCGGCATAGCTGCCAGTAAAAGCTGTAAGTCTGTATCATCTTTCAGAGGATCATGCAGAAGTATTTTTACTCCCGAAAGCTGTGCTTTCTCCCAGCAGTCTTTTGCCGCACTATCAGCATCGCCGCATAACCAAACAGGTTTTAAATTATTTTCACAGCAGCATTCGATCCCTTTATCAGCACAGTAAATATCTTTAGATGCAGCTATTTGCACCAGCCATTCGGACGCAGGCTTTCTACCTCCGGCCAATAATAAAGCTGTAGAAGAACCCTGCCTGGAAGTTTTTATTTCCAGCTCTCCCTGAGGCAAAAGTAGCTTCCAATTCTCCATTACCTTAAATCCTTCTTTTTAGCAGGTGCAGGTTTAATTATGATTTGTCCCTGTTCCTTATAAATTTTCCAGACAACGTCACCATTACCATTTTTAAACCAATCCATGCTTATTTCCAGCAAATACTGATTTAATTTTTCTTGAGCTTCAGCAGGTAATAATAATTCTTTCGCTGCTGCGGCTTTATTTTTCATTTTAGAAGAAACTATTTTTTCATCAGCATCAAAAGCATTTTCAAAGCTTTCTTTTTCTACATAGCCTTTAAACATTTCTTCATCAGAAAGATTTTTTTTGATTTTCATAATGACCTCCGTAATTACAGGTCCAGATTTCTTACTTTACCGGCATTAGCCTCAATAAATTGACGCCGTGGTTCTACTTTATCACCCATCAATATGGAGAAAATTGCGTCTGCTTCAGCAGCATCCTCCAAATGTACCTGTAAAATCGTTCTTCCGTCAGGATTCATAGTTGTTTCCCATAACTGCTCCGGATTCATTTCACCTAAACCTTTATAACGCTGGATATAGGGATTGCTGTCACGACCAACTTCATCCAAAACAGTCTGCAGTTCATCATCGCTGTAAGCATATAAATGCTTCTGACCTTTGCGGACCAGATATAAAGGCGGCTGAGCGATAAATACATGTCCTTCTTTGATCAAAGGCTGCATATAACGATAAAAGAAAGTCAACAGCAGAGTTCTGATATGAGCTCCGTCGACATCGGCATCTGTCATGATAATAATTTTACCGTAACGCGCTTTTTCCAGATCAAAATCTTCACCAATACCACAGCCAAAGGCAGTAATCATATTTCTGATTTCGTCACTGCTTAAAATTTTATCCAATCTTGCTTTTTCAACATTCAAAATCTTGCCGCGCAAAGGCAGAATAGCCTGAAAACGACGATCACGTCCCTGTTTGGCACTGCCGCCTGCAGAATCACCTTCGACAAGATAAATCTCTGTTTCTGAAGCATCCTTACTCTGACAATCGGCTAATTTACCAGGCAGACTGCTGATTTCCAAAGCGCTTTTACGCCTTGTTAATTCACGTGCTTTACGTGCTGCCATACGTGCCCTGGCGGAAAGAATTGATTTTTCTACAATCCTCTTGGCAATAACAGGATTTTCTTCAAAAAATTCTCCTAAACCTTCGCTGACTAGATTATCAACGATCGGACGAATTTCACTGTTTCCAAGCTTAGTTTTAGTCTGACCTTCAAACTGAGGCTCCTGAATCTTAATACTGATAACTGCAGTCATACCTTCACGGACATCATCACCGCTGAGGTTTTCTTCTCCGTCTTTCAAAGCACCGATTTTACGGGCATAATCATTGATAGTACGCGTCATTGCCTGTTTAAAACCGCTTAAATGTGTGCCGCCTTCTTCAGTATTGATATTATTGACAAAAGTAAATAGATTTTCAGTATAAGTATCGCAGTACTGCAGAGCTACTTCAACAATATTAGTATCTTTGATACCTTCGATGTAGATAGGATCATCATGGAGCTTATCCTTATTTTCATTTACATACTTTACAAATTCAATGATACCGCCTTCGTAATGAAAGCTTTCCTGTTTTCCAGTACGTTCATCATTGAGATTAATACGGATGCCTTTATTTAAAAAAGCCAGTTCACGTATTCTTAAACGCAGGGTTTCATAACTGTAGATAAGTTCCGTAAAAATCGTCGGATCAGGTTTAAAATGTACAGTAGTACCTGTTTCTTCAGTAGTACCCTTTTCATAAAGCGGCACAACTGTTTTACCACGGGAAAACTCAATTCCATAAATTTTACCGCTACGACGTACCTCAACCTCCATATGCTCGCTAAGCGCATTAACACAGGATACACCTACGCCATGCAGACCTCCGGAAACCTTGTAGCCTCCGTCACCAAACTTGCCGCCGGCATGCAGGATAGTCATAACTACTTCTACAGCAGGCTTGCCAACTTTATGCATTTCTACAGGAATACCACGACCATTATCACGTACAGTAATGCTATTATCGCTATGGATAGTCACATCAATAGCATCGCAATAACCTGCTAAGGCTTCGTCTATACTATTATCAACTGTTTCATACACCAAATGATGCAAACCACGGGCAGAAATACTGCCAATATACATACTTGGTCTTTTACGTACAGCTTCCAGACCTTCCAGGACCTGAATCTGTCCGGCACCATATTGTCCCTTAACCTCAGTTGCTTCTTCCAAATTAGACATAGTAACCTCCACATTCCTATAATTCAAGTATATTTAATACTTTCCTTCAACGATCAAAAACTTTTATAAATGGCATCACTGCCAAAATCTTCTTCAGCCCTTCGTTTTAAAGTCAGAGCGGAAATTCCCGATAAATACAAAGTATCAGTTGTTAAAATACAGCTTGAACACTCACCATTTTCCGATAAATCAATAATTTTATATTTATCCTTATTCACAGAAATATAATTATCATAAATTTCCGACTGTTGATCACGAATATTAAAAATAGCTATAATATCCGTATTTTTTATCATGCAGTCGGCACCAAGATGCAGATACATATTAATATTTCCTCCGCAATCCTTTAATAATATTTTGTGCAAGCTGTTCACTGATTTTATCAGGCTGCATCCCTGTTTTTAACATCACAGCCGTCATTTCTTCTCTGATATCAGACTGATTATTATAAACCTTAGCATAATAATACTGTTTCAAAGAATTTTTTACACTATCGAATAACATTTTATCACATTTGACATATTTTTGACAGTCATTGTAATTCAGCCAAGGTTCAGATGTCAAAATAGATACTATTTCTGTTCTCAATTTCTCTTTTTCATAACGCTGGCAGACGCGGCAAAGATCATTTTTTTCAATTAACGCAGCACCACAATATTTACATTTCATATCATTGTTTTCGATAAGTAATGCTTTTTTTCTTTGCAGACAAACTTTCCTGAAATGAGCAAGCTTTTTCTGCAATTCCTGATTATTAATATTTACCAGTGCCTGTCTAATAAAAATTTTCTCTGATTCCGTCAAAGGTTTAAAATTTAATTTCACTTCCTGTTCTTCTTTCGGAAGCTGCAAAAAATTTTCAATAGAGCCTGTGAAAAATTTTATATCCTTGACAGGGTCATTAGTCATAACACGATTTATATTATTAATAAACTGCTGTTTCATCATCAAAAGATGATTAGCCCAAACAGAGCTATCCGTATTTATATATAAAACTTTGCGTTCCAAACGTACTGGTTTTGAATGCTTAGCTACGTTAGCACCACAGATCTGTTCCCATTTACTCTGCATAGAAAAAATAAAATATTTATTACGACCTTCCTGATTAGGAAGCATTTTTAAAAGTACTCTTTCTATACCTTCCATTTTTATCCCTCTGCGATTCTGCCTTCAATAATCCTGAAATACGCATTTCCGCTCAAATCCGGAATCAAAGCTTTATCGTTTACCGTAATAAAAGTTTGAACTTTACCATCAATAAATTTTAATAGCTGACAACGTCTTTGATCATCAAGTTCACTCATTACATCATCCAACAGTAATACAGGAAACTCATCTATTTCCTGGCGGACATATTCAAGCTGTGCCAGTTTTAAGGCTAAAGCAGCACTGCGCTGCTGCCCCTGTGAACCAAAAGCTTTCAAAATTCTGTCATTTACTTTAAATAACAGATCATCACGATGAGGTCCTATACCCGTACTGCCTCTTAAAATATCTACCTGCTGCCGTTCAGACAGCTTACTGCGATAGAAATCTTCCCAACAGATAGCTTCATCAGGATAAAGAAGCTCGCCATTATTAGCTTTAAGTTCATAAAAAACAGTTAATGTTTCCAATTCACCAGTTAAAGCAGCATAAATATCTTTAGCTATATTTTTTAATTTCTGCAAAGCGGCCATCCTTTTTACAGCTATTCTGGCCGCAGTCAGCACAAATTCCTGATCCCAGGTCAATAAAAGCTCAATACTGGCATTATTATCACGGATATCTTTAAGAAGCCTGTTGCGCTGCTGTAAAATACGATTATATTTTATCAACAGATCATAATAAGCTTTATCAGTCTGTGAGATCTGCATATCAAAAAAACGTCTGCGTAAAGCGGGCTCACCTTTGATAAGCTGCAGATCCTCAGGTGAAAACATCACCATATTTAAAGTTCCGTAATGTTCCTTGGGCCGAACCTTTACATCGTTCAAAAACAATTCTTTTTTATTCTTACCATCGAGCTGCTGTCTTTTTATTTTAACATCATTTACCCCATGTAAATCTTCAAAATTAATACAAACAGCTAACTGATTTGTATCCAGACGCTGCATATCATCTTCCTGGGCAGTACGATGTGACATTCCAAAGGCAGCATAAAACATCGCTTCTAAAAGATTTGTTTTTCCCTGGGCATTCTGCCCATAAAAGATATTGACCATTGAAGTAATTTCCAAACAGCATTCTTTATAATTTCTAAAGTTAACTGCATAGATTCTTTTTACTTTCATAAATTATTCCGTTATAACTTTTATTTCTACTTGCTGATCTAAAACAACAGTATCCTGCGGAAAAACTTTCTTGCGTTTTTCCGTAACTATAACACCATTCAACGTAACTACTCCCGCTTCAATAGCCTCATGCGCCTGTCCTCCGGTCTCTAAAACTCCTGCATATTTCAAAAGATTAGAGATCGTAATAAATTTAGTAGTGATACCGACAGTTATTTTTTCCATTTTTTACCTTCTCGCTTAAAATACGACTCTGACAGGAGTAACGATATAAATATAATTACTTTCAGCAATCGGTTTAATGCAAACAGGACTCAGAGAAGTATTTAACTCCATCGTAGCCTGTTCATCAGTAAGATTTTTTAAAATATCAATGATATATTTAGAATTAAAAGCTACATTGATCGTTTCGCCCTGAGTTTGACATTCGATTACTTCACGTCCCTTACCAACGTCTGGACTGCTTGAGCTTACAACGATTTCATTATTTCCGACACTTACTTTGATAATACTGTAATCACCATCACTGGAAAATAAAGCAACGCGTTCTACAGCTCCGGCCAGTTCTTTAACATTGAATAGAGTTTTAATGTTAAAAGCAGGAGGAATAACTCTACGATAATCAGGGAATTTTCCTTCGATTAAGCGGGAAACAATTACCACTTTATCGATCTGTACCATGATTTGATTATTTAATAAAGAAAGTTTTACTTCCTGAGGTAACTCACTTGTTAAATTACGAGCAATTTCACTTAAAACTCTGGAAGGAATAATCATTGACATAGCTTCGCTGCTTTCCTGTTCCATAGTTTTGATTGATAAACGGTGAGTATTAGTACCTACAAAAGTTATCTTACCATCCTGGAGTTCCACTAAAATACCTGTGAACAAAGGTCTTGCTTCGTCTGTAGAGCAGGCAAAAATAGTTTTTTTAATAAGTTCCTTGATTTTTTCATCTTCTAAAACTATTTGTTTATCAGCATTAAATTCTGGAAATTTTGGATAATCATCTTCATTCATCAGTAAGAGCTGAAAATCAGATTTATCGGATTGAACATTGATAGTTTTTTCTTCTTTATTTTTTACGATGGTAACATTTTCGCCAGGAAGCTTACGCATCAATTCTGAAAAATGCTTTGCTGAAACAACTATTTCTCCTTTTTCCTGTATTTCCGCTTCTATACTGCAAGCTATAGCCATATTCAGATCCATTGCATGGATCTCTAAAATGTTATTATCTGCAATTAAATGGATTCCGGAAAAGATAGGAGTACTAGGTTTGGAAGAAATAGCTCTTTGAACTGTTTGGATTGCTTTGTTAAGGTTAGTTGTTTTACAGGTAAAAATCATGTTATACAGACCTCCATCTTTTTTATTATTGCTATATTAATTTAAAATCTTAGTAGACGTCGTAGTAGGGAGTGTGAATATGTGGAAACAGCCTAAAAACACTGATAAAAGCTTTTATGAAACTTGTTGATATAAGTGTGGATAATTGGGAAAATTTATTAACATTATCAACAGTTTTTTGTGTGATGCTTTTTATTAACTGTTTATCCACAGAAATAACGCAACTTATCCACAGAAACTGTAGATAAGTATTATATAATGGTAGAATTTTGAAAGTTATTGTTTTAATTTATCTACAAGGTAAGTAATAGTTTTTTCACAATTAGGATCTTCTTTGATCTTTTTTACGATTTTTTCATATGCATGGATAACAGTAGTGTGATCGCGGCCTCCAAAAAACTCACCAATTCGGGGATAAGAAAAATCAGCCATTTCACGACACAGATACATTGCTATCTGTCTTGGATAAGCAATATTTTGAGTACGTTTTTTTGTAAAAAATTCTTCTTTTTTGATTTTGAAATAATCAGATGTAACCTGAATGATATCGTCAAAAGTAATTTGTTTGTTTTTAGTGCTGGTTCCCATAGCGTCAAGTATTTTTTTTGCCAGATCTATAGTTATCGGACTTCCCATCAATGAAGCATAGGCTACTATTTTTGTATAAGCGCCTTCTATTTCACGTATATTGGTGTCAATGCTGGATGCAACAAGAGAAATAACATCATGAGGAATAGAGATGTTTTCTGATTCTGCTTTTTTTCTCAAAATAGCGATTCTTGTTTCCAGATCTGGAGATTGAATATCTGCGAGAAGTCCTGATTCAAAACGTGAACGCAATCGGTCTTCCAGCGTTTCGATTTCACGCGGAAGACGGTCGCTGGATATGATAATCTGTTTGTTAGCTTCGTATAAGGTGTTGAAAGTATGAAAGAATTCTTCCTGTGTCATTTCTTTATTTTTTAAAAATTGAATATCGTCGATAATTAAGCAATCGATATTACGATATTTTTTTCTGAAAGCATCTGTATTTTTATTTTGAATAGAATTAATTATTTCATTGGTAAATTTTTCACTTGAGATGTATAAGATTTTCATTTTGGAATCATTTATTTTTATCTGATTGCCAATCGCATGCATCAAGTGTGTTTTACCTAGACCGACACCGCCATAAATAAAAAGTGGATTATAGGCTTTAGCAGGATTTGAAGCTACAGCTTGAGCTGCTGCATAAGCAAACCTGTTGGAATTGCCGATAACGAAAGTTTCAAAGATATATTTTGGGTTAAGGTTGCTTTGGATATCATCTTCAAAAAGATCTTGCTGGGTAAAACTGTTTTTTACAGGCGGCAGAACTGCCTCAGGAAGCAGAGACCTGTTTTCAGTTTGTACTGGAGTAGTTTCTGCTGAATTTATAGGGAGTTCTTCAGTTTTCAAATCAAGGTTTTCAATTTTAAACTGCAGGTTTGTGCCGGTAATACTGGCAAGCATACCTTCAATGACTGTAGTATACGTTTCTTCAAGCCATTTTTTTGTAAAATTATTTTTGGCGCCTACTTTTAAGTAGGTATCTGTTATTTCTAAGGGAATCAAAGGTTTGATCCAGGCATTATAAACATTTTCACTGGTAGATTCATGGAATTTTTCCAGGAATTTTACCCAAACCTCTGCTAAATCGTACGAGCTCATAAAATACATCCTTCCTGTGGCTACTCATAAACGGCTTGTAAGGCGTTGAAATAATAATTTGAGACAAAAAATAATAGCAAGGCTTATAAAAAATCCTACAGTCGGTTTTCTGTCGCTGTAAAATATAAAAAATGACATAGTAAGACTATTATTACTATCACTATATTCTATCAAAATTAAGAGTTATTAGCAATTTTTAATTGAGAAGAAAATTTTGAAGGATAGAAAATAATAAAAATTTCTTTAACTAACTGCTTTATTCTTGACACTTTAAGTCGTTTCTAATATAATTTCTGTAGCTATCAATTCAAATCAATATAGAATTTGATAAAACTAGTGAGTGGTAAGGAGGTAAGATTTCATGAAACGTACTTTTCAACCTAACAACCTTAGAAGAAAAAGAACCCATGGTTTTAGAGAAAGAATGAAAACTTTGGGCGGTCGTCAAGTTCTCAAAAGAAGACGTGCTAGAGGCAGAAAGAAATTGTCTGCATAATATCATAAAAATAGGCCGCGAGAGTGGCCTATTTTTTCCATGCGGGCAGGTGCAAGAATTTGGAACCAAGAAAAAAGTTCACTTTTCCTAAAAAAAATCGAATCAAGTCTAAAGCCGGTTTTCAATTGGTGTATACTACCGGACGTTCTGTCGTTGACAGTTTATCTGTACTTTATGTTTTACCTTTAGACGCAGAAGGTCCTAAGATTGGTTTTGCTGTCGGTAAAAAAATTGGTAACGCCGTAGTACGTAATCGTGTCAAAAGAATGATGAGAGAAGTATTTCGTCATCATAAATCGGAATTGTTGACGAATATACAGCT
The DNA here is from genome assembly GCF_003945365.1 of Phascolarctobacterium faecium. Lineage (NCBI taxonomy): Bacteria > Bacillati > Bacillota > Negativicutes > Acidaminococcales > Acidaminococcaceae > Phascolarctobacterium > Phascolarctobacterium faecium. Next base: position 449,997 of record NZ_AP019004.1, read on the forward strand.
TATTTGGGTAGCTCGTAAAAAACTGGCTGCTGCAGATTTAAAAACTTATGATCGAGTATTTATGCGTTTAGCTAAAAGAGCCGTTTTATTGAAGTAAGGTGAATTTCTGTGAAAACATTGATGATTGTTTGTATCCGTTTTTATCAGTTATTTATTTCACCGTTATTTCCGCCTACATGCAGGTTTTATCCTACATGCTCTCAGTACGCCATTGAAGCTATCCGAAAAAAAGGCGCTTTAAAGGGCGGCTGGCTGGCAGTTAAAAGGATAGCAAAATGTCATCCTTTTCATCCGGGCGGTTATGACCCTGTTAGTTAACAACTTGATAATGCAAATTAAAGTAGTAAATATATACACTAACCTCTAAGGAGTGATATCTTGGACTTTCTCAGTAATATTGTTCAGCAGGTTATTACGGTACTTTATAATATGACTGCTACTGTAGGTTTACCTAATTATGGCCTGGCAATTATCATTATGACGATTATTGTTAAAATACTGTTGTATCCTTTAACAAAAAAACAAATCGAATCAACAAAAGCAATGATGGCTATGCAGCCTAAAATGAAAGCTATCCAGGAAAAATACAAGAACGATAAACAACGTTTGAATATGGAACTGGCAAACCTTTATAAACAGGAAAATGTCAATCCTTTAGCTGGCTGTCTGCCGTTATTAGTACAAATGCCGATTATGATCGGTATTTTCTATGGTATTCGTGATTTTCATTATGTTGGACCGGCTAATTTTTTATGGATTCAAAGTATCTCTAATCCGGATCCGATGTATATACTGCCGGTTTTATCAGCTTTGACTACTTTTGTGCAGTCAAAACAGACTATGCCGGATACTTCTTCAGCACAAAATAAGATGATGCTGTATTTTATGCCGCTTTTTATCGGCTATATCAGTTTTAGCTTCCCAGCTGGTCTGGTGCTTTACTGGGTTGTTATGAACCTGATGCAGATCGGTCAGCAGGCACTGATGAATAAGGCTACTGTAAAATAATTGCTACAGGAGGCGAAAAAGATGGGTTTCCTAGAAAAAACAGGAAAAAATGTTGATGAAGCTTTAGAACAGGCTTTGAATGAGTTAAAAACTACTCGGGATAAAGTAAATATCGAAGTTATTGAAGAAGCGAAAAACGGTTTATTTGGTTTATTTTCTAAAAAAGCTAAAATTCGTGTTACTTTAAAAGATGCTGCTGCTAAAATTGGCGATGTTGTTGAAGAAGCTTTAGATAATATTAAAGCTGACGTTCAGGCCGGTAAAGAAGAATATAAAAATACTGTTGTAGACACAGATACAGAAGCAGCAGTAAAAAAAGAATTTGTAGTTGATGAAGAAGCAGTCCAGGCCGGTAAGGAATTTTTACAGAAAATATTCCATTCCATGAAAATTGAAGTGGTTATGGAAAAATTCGTTAATAAAGCTGATAGTACTGTTACTTTAAAATTGCATGGTCCAGATATGGGGATACTGATCGGCAAACACGGACAGACTTTGGATGCTCTGCAATATCTGACTAATCTCGTGGCTAATAAAAATTCCAGTGAAAGAATTCGTATTATTATCGATGTTGAAGATTACCGTGAGCGGAGAATAGAAACATTGAGCCGTTTGGCTGTACGTCTTGCTGATAAAGTTAAACGTAACGGTGAAAGAGTAGTTCTTGAACCGATGAACCCTCATGAAAGAAAGATTATTCATATGGCGTTGCAGAATGATCGCCGCATTACCACTTTAAGCGAAGGTGAAGAACCTTATCGTAAGGTAGTAATCGAATTAAAAAAATAATTTGTGTCTGAGACCCAGTAATTTATTTTACTGGGTTTCTCTATTGGAGAGTAATTATGGCAAAGAAACATACAGTTTCTGAAACTAACGAAACAATCAGCGCCGTTATTACGGCTTTAGGTGAAGGCGCGGTAGGAATAATACGCATCAGTGGTACTGAGGCTGCTGCGATAGGTGATAAGCTGTTTCGATCAGCTTCGGGTAAAAAATTGACCGAACATACACCGCATCTGCTTGTTTATGGTCATGTAGTTGATGAAGAAAATAGTAAAATAGACGAGGTGCTTGCTGTTTATATGCAGGGACCACATTCCTATACTGCAGAAGATGTAGTGGAAATACAAAGTCATGGCGGTTTACAATCGTTAAAAACTATCCTGGGTCTAACCTATAAAATGGGCGCTCGTCCGGCTGAACCGGGCGAGTTTACAAAGAGAGCTTTTTTAAACGGACGTATAGATCTGATCCAGGCGGAAGCAGTTATGGATATTATTAAATCACGCAGTGAAGCTTCTTTAAAAATGGCAGTACGTCAACAGGATGGCCAACTGTCTAAAAAAATCAAAGGTCTGCGCCGTAATTTATTAGATATTGTAGTAAATCTGGAAGCAGTTATTGATTATCCGGAAGAAGATATTGAGGAAATAACTTTTAATACTGTCAGTGAAGGTATGGAAAAGGTCAAACAGGAACTGGAATATCTGCTTAAACATGCTCATACCGGTAAAATATTACGCGAAGGTCTGCAGACAGTAATTGTCGGTCGTCCTAACGTAGGCAAATCAAGTCTTTTAAATGCTCTGCTCAGTGAGGAAAGGGCTATTGTTTCAGAATATGCCGGAACTACGCGCGATGTAATTGAAGAACAGTTATTGCTTGGCAGTGTGCCATTGGTATTAGTTGATACTGCCGGCATCAGGCAGACAGAAGATTATGTTGAGAAGATAGGGGTTGCCAGGAGTAAGGAACGTCTTGACAAAGCAGAATTGGCTGTAGTAGTTTTGGATGGATCTCAGCCTTTAAATGAAGAAGATGAAGAAATTTTAAATGCAGTTGCAGGTAAGCCCTGTGTTATAATAGTAAATAAAGGTGATCGACCGCAGGTAAATGATTTAACAGCTTTACAGAAACGCTTTGGTAAAGATAGAGTACTGCTTTTATCTGCAAAAACCGGCGGTGGGCTGGAACAGTTTACTGCCTGGCTGCAAAGTTATGTTTATGGTTCAGAGCATGCTATATCTGGTGGTGCTTATGTACAAAATACACGTCACGAGAATCTGCTGCGTGAAGCTTTGTTAAGTGTAGAAGAAGCAATCAGAGCAGCGGCATCGATGCTGCCATATGATTGTCTGGTCATTGATCTGCATAAAGCGATCGATGCTATGGGTTTGATTACAGGTGATACTCTTCAGGATGAAATCATCAATGAGATTTTTTCAAAATTCTGTGTTGGGAAATAAGAGTTTAGGTTGTAGGTGACAAAATGTATATTACTGATAATTATGATGTCGTCGTTATCGGTGCAGGTCATGCCGGAGTAGAAGCGGCCCTGGCGGCTGCACGCCTTGGCGGCAGGACTCTTCTTGCTACTTTGTCTTTGGATAATATTGCTTTGATGCCCTGTAACCCTTCTGTCGGCGGCCCGGCTAAGGGTCATTTAGTGCGTGAGATTGATGCTTTAGGCGGTCAGATGGGTCTAACTGCTGATGAAACCTGTATTCAGATGCGGCTTTTAAATACAGGTAAAGGTTATGCTGTCCATGCGTTAAGAGCTCAGGCTGATAAGCCTTTTTATCATACTTTGATGAAGCAGGTTGTGGAAAACCAGGAAAATCTGGATGTTAAACAATTGATGATCGACAGATTATTAGTTGAAAATGGAGCTGTAGTTGGTGTAGAGGCTGAAACGGGCGAAGTTTTTGAAGCGAAGTGCGTCATTTTAGCTACCGGCACTTATCTGCGCGGGCGTATTGTTTATGGTCAGGTAAATTATGAATCAGGACCTAACGGATTGCGCTCAGCCAATAAACTGTCGTCTTCTTTATTAGAGAATGGAGTAGAGCTGATGCGTTTTAAAACGGGTACGCCGGCGAGAATCGATGCCCGCAGCCTGGATTACAGCAGAATGGAAGCTCAATATGGCGATGAACAGGTACGTAATTTTTCTTTTATGAGTACGATTACGGAGAGAAAGCAGATTCCCTGCTGGCTGACTTATACCAATGCTGATACTCATAAGATAATTCGTGATAATCTGCATTTGTCAGGTATGTTCAATGGTATGATCGAAGGCGTCGGTCCACGCTATTGTCCTTCTATTGAAGCTAAAATCGTACGTTTTGCCGATAAGGAACGGCATCAGTTATTTGTGGAACCGGAAGGGCTACGTACAAATGAAATGTATGTGCAGGGAATGTCATCATCTTTGCCCGCACATGTTCAGCTGCAGTTTATGCAGACTATACCCGGTTTGGAAAATTGCCGGATGATGCGCGCCGGTTATGCTATTGATTATGATTGTCTTGATCCGCTGCAATTGCAGCGGACGTTAGAACATAAAGCTATCAGCGGACTTTTTTCTGCCGGTCAGGCGAACGGTACCAGTGGGTATGAAGAAGCCGCCGCGCAGGGGCTTCTTGCCGGCGTTAATGCCATGCAGAAAATAAGGAATAAAGAGCCGCTTATTTTAAGCCGCAGCGAAGGCTATTTAGGTGTTTTGATTGATGATCTGGTTACAAAAGGAACGAATGAGCCTTACCGCATGATGACTTCGCGTGCTGAATACCGGCTGCTGCTGCGTCAGGATAATGCTGACCTTCGGTTAACGGAAAAAGGCAGAGCTGTTGGTCTGGTAAACGATGTTCGTTACGAAGCTTTTACTGCAAAACGCAGTTTGCTTGAACGGACATTGCAGAATTTGAGCAGTACACATTTACCTCCTAATGCGGAAGTGCTTGCCAAATTGGCAGAGCTGGGAACAGCGCCGATTCGTTCGGGGATGTCACTGCTGGATCTGCTGCGCCGCAGTGAAATGACTTATGAAAAATTACAGCAGGCTTTTGAAGTGCCGGAGCTGCCGGAAGTAGTTGCCGAGCAGGTAGAGATTTTTGCCAAGTATGAAGGTTACATCAATAAGCAAAAACAGGAAGTGGAAAAAGCATTGAAGCTGGAAAATAAAAAAATACCGGCTGATATCGATTATTTAAGTATCAAAGAGCTGTCTTCCGAAGCAGTAGAGAAGCTGGCGAAAGTGAAGCCTGCTTCAATCGGTCAGGCTTCACGCATTTCCGGCGTTTCTCCGGCTGACGTCAGCGTGTTGATGATAGCGTTGGAAGTAATGCGCAGGAAGGAATATGAATCATGACGTTTGCTGAAATAATGCAGTTGAAAGGGAAAGAAGCGGGACTGAGCTTTACAGCACAGCAGCTGGAACAATTCAGTGCTTATTATGAACTGCTTGTGGAGACGAATAAAGTGATGAATCTGACGGCGATAACCGAGCCTGAAGAAGTAGCCGTTAAACATATGATTGATTCTCTGCTGGCATTTGATGAGAAGCTGTTTGGTGAAAAAACTTTAGCTGATGTTGGTACAGGGGCAGGATTTCCTGGTATCCCCCTGAAAATATACTGCCCTTCTTTAAAAGTAACTTTGATTGATTCCCTGGCTAAACGGCTGAAATTTTTGGAAACGGTTATTATTGAATTAGGACTAAAAGGTATTCGCTGTGTGCATTTACGGGCCGAGGATGCCGGCAGAGATCCCAGGCATCGTGAAAAGTATGATCTGGTGACGGCAAGAGCAGTTGCCAGACTGAGTGTTTTGGCAGAATATTGCCTGCCGTTAGTAAAAACAGACGGCAGCTTTATTGCACTAAAAGGCAGCAAATATCAGGAAGAGATAGCTGCTGCTGATAAAGCGCTGCAAATTTTGGGCGGGCGCCTGGTAAGTGCCGACGCCGTAAAGCTTCCTGGGTTGAATGATGGTCGTGCTATTGTGAAAATAGCCAAAATAAAAACTACTCCCAAGGCATATCCGCGTAAAGCTGGTTTGCCGGACAAACAACCCCTGGAATAAATAGTGGAGGTTAAGTTTATGACAGTTGATGATGGATTTTCTGTTTTAGAAGCAGGACGTGCGGAAATGGGTACCAAGCATAGCAGTAAAGCAATCGAGGTAGTACGGGTGCCTTTAGCTAAAGTTATACCGAATCCTTACCAGCCGCGTAAAACATTTGATGAAGATGGTTTACAGGATCTGGCGGCATCTATTGCCCAATATGGTGTTTTGCAGCCGCTTTTGGTAGCACCCATGGAAGATGGCAGCGGTAATTATCTGCTTATCGCCGGCGAGAGACGTCTGCGTGCTTCCAAAATGGCAGCTTTGAGTGAAATTCCTGTTATTATCAGTGATTATACTCAACAGCAGATTGCGGAGATAGCTTTGATCGAAAATCTGCAGCGAGAGGATCTGCATTATTTGGAAGAAGCCGAAGGCTACGAAATGCTGATGAACGAATTCCATCTGACGCAGGATTCTATGGCGGCTCGGGTTGGTAAAAAACAATCGACTATTGCCAATAAGCTGCGTTTATTGCGTTTGCCGCAGCCTGTACGCGAGTCTCTGCGCAAAAATGCCTTAACAGAAAGGCATGCCAGAGTTTTGCTTAAGCTGCCGACAGAGGCAGAGCAGCTGCAGATTGTAGAAACGATTGTAAAGAATAATTTCAGTGTGCGTCAGACAGAAGAATATGTAAAAAAATATTTGGATACAGATGAAGGCGAAGTTACTCCGAAGAAAAAGCGTCTGGTGATCGTTAATGATGTGCGTATCTATCTTAACAGCATTAAGCAAATAGTTTCTACGATAAAAGATGTTGGTATTCCCGTATCAATGGAGCAGGATGTTGACGGCGGTGACGTGCTGGTGACTTTAAGAATCCGTAATACTAAAAAACCAAAAGAGCCGCGTTTGTTTTAAGCCTACTGAAGCAGTGGTCTGTAAAGATCACTGCTTTTCTCTATGTATTTTTAAGAATAGTTCTGTACAAATCCAGCTAATGTAGTAAAATAGAAACAAGGTGACAGGAGAATAAGGGAGGGTCAATTCCATGGATTATAATGAGGTTTTAGAAACGGCGCGGACAAAAATCGGTACTAAATGTAAGGCTTGTCCCATATGCAATGGTGTAGCCTGCAGAAATACGATGCCAGGACCAGGGGCGAAAGGTATAGGAGATACTGCTATCCGCAATTATCAGAAATGGCAGGAGATCCGTGTCAATATGGATACTATTTGTGAGAAAAAACAGATAGATACAGGTTTGGAGCTGTTTGGCAAGCACTTCAGCTATCCTTTTTTTGCCGGTCCTGTAGGAGCAATAGCAATGCATTACAGTAACGCTTATAGTGACGTTACTTATAATGAAGTCCTGGTTTCAGCCTGTGCGGAAAATGGTATTGCCGCTTTTACAGGCGACGGTCTGGACAGCAGTGTCATGGCAGCGGCGACGCAGGCTATCAAAGCTGTTGACGGGCAGGGTATACCTACTGTCAAACCCTGGAATCTGGAAACGATTAAAGAAAAGCTGGCCCTGGTAAAGGAGTCTGGCGCTTTTGCCGTAGCTATGGATATTGATGCTGCTGGATTACCGTTTTTACAGAATATGATGCCGCCGGCCGGCAGCAAATCCGTTTCTGAACTGGCAGAAATTGCGCAGCAGGCAGGTGTACCATTTATTGTAAAAGGTATTATGACGGCGAAAGCAGCGTTAAAAGCGCAGCAGGCGGGAGCGCAGGCGATCATTGTTTCTAACCACGGCGGACGTGTCCTGGATCAGTGTGCCGCAACGGCAGAAGTATTGCCGGAGATAGCGGCGGCAGTAGGCGGGAAGATGCGTATTATTGTTGACGGCGGCGTTCGCAGTGGTGTTGATATTTTTAAAGCGCTGGCCTTGGGAGCTGATGCTGTTGTTATTGCCCGTCCTTTTGTTACTGCTGTTTTTGGCGGAGGGAAAGAGGGTGTCAAAGTATATATCGAAAAACTGGCTGCTGAACTGAAAGATACTATGGCGATGTGCGGTGCGTTTACATTGAAGGAAATAACCTCTGAGATGGTGCGCCGCAGTTAAATGTTTATAAGTGCAGAAGCATTATGAAGAGGATGTTTCACGTGAAACATCCTCTTTTTACTCATATTTGGAAATAGTGAAGGAAAGAAAGATGGAAATAATAAAAATTGTAAGACGAGAACGAAATTTGCTGGAAATATTAATGATTATTTGGGAAGATTCGGTGCGTCATACACATGATTTTTTGAGGGAGAGCGATATTAAAGTGCTGCGTCCGTTGGTATACAAGAATTTGGAATCTATTCCTGAATTATGGGCTATTAAGGCTGAAGATAGCTGTTATAAGGGTTTCATGGGCATTGACGGAATAAAGCTGGAAATGTTATTTGTCGCAAGCAGTGAACGTGGGCAGGGATTTGGTTCGAAGCTGCTGCGCCATGCTGTCAGCGGGCTTGGAGTGACGGAAGTCGACGTTAATGAACAAAATCCGCAGGCCTATTGTTTTTATCAGAAACAAGGTTTTAAAAAATATTCGCGGTCTGAGTTGGATGGACAAGGCAACCCGTTTCCTGTTTTGCATCTCAGGTATATATCTGCGAAAGATGGTTAAAAATATAAAGAAGGCAGGTAGATCATAATGAAATTTCAGGCAGCACTTCTGGTTGTAAAAAATATGGAAAGGTCAGTCAAATTTTATAAAGAAGTTTTAGGACTGAGAGTTACTATGGATCTGGGTGCGAATGTTACTTTAACAGGCGGAGTAGCGTTACAGACTCAAGAAAGCTGGTGTGAATTTATCAGTAAGGATCTTCAAAGTATCAGTTTTGGCGGCAATGCTGCTGAACTTTATTTTGAAGAAGATAAACTCGATGATTTTTTAAAAAAGCTGGCAGCAATAAAAGGGATCTTTTATGTACATCCAGTTCAGCAATATAGCTGGGGGCAAAGAGTAATTCGCTTTTATGACCCGGATTTTCATATCTTGGAGGTGGGTGAAAATATGAAGTCTGTCTGCAGAAGGTTTCTTGATAGCGGCATGACTATAGAAGCTGCTGCTGTAAGAATGAATGTGCCGGAAAAATTTGTGCGTGCCTGTGTGAGATAAAGCTGGAAGGTGGATAGATGATGTTAAAAATAGAAATGCTGACGGTGGAAACAGTTGGTGCGTTGAAACCTTTACTATTGGAGCTGGCAGATTACCATAATCAGACAGCTTTAAATTTCCGGGGGCTGTATCCGCTGGTTTGTGCAGATGAAAAGATCAGGACTCTGCAGCGGGGAATCAGCGCAGGCAAAACTGTCGCAGCAGTTCTGGCTGTTGATCATGGGTGGAAAGGTTTCTGTGTTTTTTCGCATACTGATGTCTGCGGCAGTATTGACTATCTTTATATCAGGCAGGAGCTGCGTGGGCAGGGGGCGGGAAAGATGCTGATGCAATGGATGCTTGAACGACTTGAGCGTCTGCCTTTGAAGCTGTTGAAACTGAAAGTTGTTTGTGGGAATACTGAAGCGGAGCGGTTTTATGAACATTATGGTTTTGCTGCCAGAACAATAACTATGGCCAAAGAATTAAAATAAAGGCTGCTGTTTATAGGAGAGAATTTATGCTGGAAAAGGCATTGTCGCAGAAAGAGTTAAGCGCTTTATTAGGGATGACGACATTTGAAATTTATAAGAAACTTTGTTGGCAGATTGAAGCCGATTATGATATGGAACACATCTGGAATAAAGGCGGCAGTTGCTGGCGTTATGAATATAAATACCGTCGCGGCGGCAGAACTTTATGTGGATTATATTTACGTGAAAGCTGTTTAGGGTTTATGGTTATTTTGGGAAAAGCTGAAAGGGAAAAATTTGAACAAGACAGAGCAAATTTTTCTGATTCAATAGTACAGGCGTATGATGCTGCAACTACGTATCATGATGGTAAATGGCTGATGATAGAACTGCAGGATGAACGCCTATTTACTGATCTGAAAAAGTTATTATATCTTAAACGCAAGCCAAATAAATAATAAGTACGAACATAAAAACTGAAAGATGAAGGTGGAAAATGTTTAAATTACGTCCTTGTCGAATTTTTAGGAGAACAATGGGAAATAATAGAAATGGAGTGGTTGGCAGGTGAGAGATAAATGTATACTGCCGTTTTTAATAACTGAACGGCTGGAATTTTTTCAATTGACACAGGCTGATTTGCCAGAGCTGGAAATATTGCTTGGTGATCCTGAGATCATGTATGCCTGGGAACATGGCTTTACTAAAATAGAATCACAGGCCTGGTTGAATGAAAATCTTCGCCGTTATAGCAGTGATGGTTACAGCTACTGGGCAGTTCGTAAAAAAAATGATGGCAGTCTTATTGGGGTGATGGGGATACTGAAAGAAGTGGCAGAAGGTAAGCAATATATTGGAATAGGATATATTCTGAACAAAAAATATTGGGGACAAGGCTATGCAGGAGAAGGAACTGCGGCTTTGTGTCAATATGCTTTTCGTAAACTGCAGCTGCAAACGCTTACGGCGCAGGTCAGGACGAATAATTTTGCTTCGCAGCACATTGCAGAAGGACTTGGTATGAAGGCAATGTGTAATTTTGTGAAAATTTACCGAGGTCAGGAAATGCCGCATTTTCTTTATACGCTGGATCGTGATAAATGGCTGAAGACAGCATCGAATGGAACTGTAATAATGCTGGAACTGGAAGCAAAAAAAGATTTTTTACAATTATTACTGCTGGGGGACGAAGACGAGAAAATGCTGGATCGTTATCTGAAGAGAGGAGATCTGTTTGCTTTATATAAGGGAGATTTGAAGGCGACAGTGGTCGTGACCCAGGAAAAAGAGGATGTGTTTGAAGTCAAAAACCTGGCGGTATGGCCGCAGGAACAACGTAGTGGTTATGGACGTTTTTTAATGACAGAAATGTGCCGCTTGTATAGTCGCTTGGGAACAAGAATGCTGGTCGGAACAGGTGATGTTTTTGAAACGCTGAATTTTTATCAAGCCTGTGGTTTTAGAAGAAGCCATGTGATAAAAAATTTTTTTACAGATAATTATCCTCAGCCGATTTTTGAAAATGGCATACAGCTTAAAGATATGGTGTATTTAGAACGTTTTTTGAAGAACGATCGTAGGCTTAAAAAGTAAGCTGTGTTATGAGATCTATAGTTGTAATGATAAGCTGTACATATAATAAAAAGCGATGTTTCATTTGAAACATCGCTTTTTGCTTTTATGCTGTTATCTGATAGCCGTTGGTTCTTAATGCAGCAGCAGCCTTCTGCAGATGGGATTCTTTGATAAGGATATAGTCAGTATTATAGGTTGAAACGGCAAAAATACTGATACCGGCATTTGCCAGCAGACTGGAAATTTTAGCGAGGATACCGACTAAAGCAAAATCAAGTACGCCGCAGATCTTTAAAGCCCGCCAGCCTCGTTCGCATTGCAGAACTGCTGCAGGAAGGTCGGTTTCAGGGCAGACCAGGGACAATTCTTCAGCAGTTTTACTAAAAAAAAACAGCGGCATCTGCCAGTTTATTTGAGAAGTATCTTGAATCTGGCACACAGCAAAGGTTTGTGGTAGAATCTGTAATTGCATATAATTGCTCCTTAAAATATTAATGATACTTTAAGTATAAGCAGTACAGTCGATTACTGCAAATTTATTTGCCAGAGAATATCTGTCCGGCTACGGCAACAGCATTGAGGACTTTAGGGAAACCCGTATAAGGTATGCAGTGCAGAAATGCTTCGATAATTTTGTCTTCTTTTATGCCAAAATGTAATGCTGCGTTGATATGTACCTGCAGCTGGGCTTCGCAGCCGCCTGCAGTCAAAAGGCTGGACAGCGTCAGCAGTTCTCGTTCCTGCAGACTGAGCCCGGGACGTTCGTAAATCTGGCCAAAAGCAAATTCAATGATATAGCGGGCCAAATCAGGAGCAATATCACTGAGATTTTCGATGACGTTACTGCCTGCAGTCCCATCGATTTTCTTTAAATTTTCTAAACCTGTTTTAAAATAATTATCAGACATTTACATTCACCTCCAAAATGATTACAATGAAAGTATAAATTTTAGACTATACTCTAAGTCAAGGATTAAGGATAAAAAATGAAAATCGGTGCATTTGCGGAATTAACTGGGATCAGTGCTTATACTTTGAGATATTATGAAAAAAAGGGCCTGTTGTTTGTTAAACGTGATCAAAATGGCTGTCGCAATTATCTGGCCGAAGATAGGGAATGGGTACAGTTTTTGTGTAAATTAAAAGCGACAGGGATGCTGCTGCGTGATATAAAGAGATATGCACAGCTGCGTTATAATGGGGACGGTACTATTGCCGAGCGGTTGGAGCTTTTGCTGAAACATCAGGTTTATGTAGCTGAAGAAGTACATAAATGGCAACAGTACAGTGAAAATCTGCAGGCTAAAATAGCTGTTTATCAAGAACAATTATTACAGCAGCGACAGAATGCAGATCTGAAATAGCAGTATACTCAGGTTATATTACGGCAATTATAAATACAGGATGTAAATTCTTTATCAGCGGATGAAGAAAATGATTGGGTGTTCTAAGTCACGCCTTGTTTTTGAAAGGTGTAGATTTAGACACTTTTTTTGAAGGGAGCAGACAAATGGTAAAAATTTATAATTTTTTGTGTACAGAAGCAAAAACTATCAGAGAAAAAGTTTTTATGGAAGAACAAGGTTTTAAAAATGAATTTGATGAATATGACGAAATGGTTCCGCATGCAGTACTATTTATGGAAGGGCGTGCTGTGGCGACAGGAAGGTTACTTCCGGGAGAGCGGTCGGGGGATTTTATTATTGGGAGGGTGGCTGTTTTGCCGAAGTTCCGTGACAGAAATTTAGGGGCACAGATCATGCTGGCACTGGAACAGGAAGCACGCAGAGTTGGCGGTAAGCGGATCAGTTTGTCCGCTCAATGTCGTGCCAGTGGCTTTTACCAGACTTTAGGCTACCGGGAAATTGGTGAGGCATATTTGGATGAATTTTGTCCGCATATTTTAATGGAAAAAAGCCTGTAAAATAAAAAACAGATTTTGATGAAGTTTTAGTAAAAGCAAATTTCATTAAATATGTGGATAAAACTGTGGGTTATGTTGATAAAAACTCAAAGCAGTGGTAATAGAAGCAAAGCTGGAGGAAGTTTTGGCTGCAAAGAATGTTGCAGCAATGTTTCACGTGAAACATTGCATGGAAGAAGCTGTGTAAAAGACGATGATTTGAAAGAAAGTAAGTGAATTTTAGTTTTTGCTATAGGTGAAACACTTAATTTGTGATAAAATGGGAAACAGATGAAATTCAAATAATTTATTTTGAAGATATTAAGGGTGAGGTGAAGATTTTGGTTAAGGTTATCGCTATTGCCAATCAGAAAGGCGGCGTCGGTAAAACTACGACTACTGTCAATTTGGCGGCGTGTCTGGCACAGAAGGGACGCAAAGTATTATTGATAGATTCTGATCCGCAGGGTAATTCTACCAGCGGGTTGGGATTTGATAAGCGCGATATCAAAAAGTGTATTTATGATACGTTGATCGATGATGTGCCGATGAAAGAATTGATCATCCATAGTTCCTATGATAATTTGGACGTACTGCCGGCGACGATCCAGCTGGCAGGAGCCGAGATCGAACTGGTAAGTCTGATGAACAGAGAAGGTCGCCTGAAAAGCTCATTGGAACGTGTTAAGCACGACTATGATTATGTGCTGATCGACTGCCCTCCGTCTTTAGGACTGCTGACTATCAACGCACTGACGGCTGCCAGTTCGGTGCTGATCCCTATTCAGTGCGAATTTTACGCCCTGGAGGGTGTCAGTCAGCTGATGAATACGATAAAATTAGTGCAGAGAAATCTTAATCCGGCTTTAAAGCTGGAGGGCGTAGTGATGACGATGTATGACGCGCGGACCAATTTATCGGCCGACGTTGTCGATGAAGTAAAAAAATATTTTGAAACGAAAATGTACAATACTATTATCCCGCGCAACGTACGCTTGAGTGAAGCTCCCAGCCATGGACAGCCGGTCATTGTCTACGACCCAAAATCCAAGGGTGCGATGGTTTACCAGGAACTGGCACGGGAGGTAATCGGTGATGAATAAAAAAGGTTTAGGCAAAGGTTTGGGTGCAATTTTTGGTGATGCAGCCGATCCGGTCAATACAGCGGTAGAACCGGTACGTAGTGACGAAGAAAAGAAGGAGCTGCTTCTGAAAGATATTGTTCCTAATCCACATCAGCCGCGGCAGGTTTTTGATGCAGCGAAACTGGCAGAATTAGTTGAATCTATCAAGCTGCATGGAGTAATTCAGCCGTTGGTAGTACGTAAACACGGACGTAAATATGAGATCGTTGCCGGAGAGCGTCGCTGGCGTGCTTCCAAGGAAGCCAAGCTGAAAACTGTTCCGGTTATTATTCGTGATTATGATGATGCAACGATGATGGAAATTGCTTTGGTAGAAAATATTCAGCGTCATGATCTTAATCCGCTGGAAGAAGCAGAAGGCATCAAACGGCTGATGACCGAATGCAAGCTGACACAGGAAGATGCTGCGAAAAAAGTTGGCCGCAGCCGTACTGCTGTTGCTAATCTGCTGCGGCTGTTAAATTTACCGCAGCAGATCAGAGAATATGTTTCACGTGAAACATTGACGATGGGGCAGGTAAAACCGCTGCTTTCTTTGGATAATGAAAAGCAGCAGCTTGAAGTTGCTGCGGCCATTATTGAAAAAGGCTGGAGTTCACGGACAGTGGAAGACGTTGTCAAAGAGCTGAAAACTGGGCGCAGATTCAAAGTTACTGAAGAAGCGGTAATTGTTGCTGAGGAAAAAGCAAACAATAAAAAAGTAAAGGCAGCCGCGGCAGGAGATGTTTTTACCAGCGATTTTCAAAACAGGTTGGTAGAATTATTAGGAACAAAGGTCAAAGTTGTGCCCAAGGATGAAAAAAAAGGCAAAATAGAAATAGAATATTATTCACCTGAGGATCTGGAGCGGATATATGATTTGCTGAACAGACCGGCGCAGCAGACATTAAAAAGGAAGAAGCCCTGGCTGTCTGTTTAAAATAAAGTGTTGCTGCATTGGTGAAAGAATGAAGTAAGTGCAAAGGATCTGGCACGAGCAGCGCTTACCGGGAGGGGAATTATGGTCGGTTTGGGAACGCTGGTTAACTCCGGAGCGATTTTAGCCGGAGCGGGCGCAGGATTATTGCTGCGCCGCGGACTGCCGGAAAAATGGCAGGAAAGCATCATGCAGGGTGTGGCACTGTGTATCATTGTTATAGGTGTACAGATGGCTTTTAAAAGTGAAAATATCATGATTGTCATTTTCAGTATTGTTTTAGGTGCTATCGTTGGCGAAGGTATCGATATCGATACGAAGCTGCAAAGATTTGGAGATTGGATCGGCAGTAAGCTGATTGGCGGACATGATGCCGGAGCGGCCAAAGCTATTGGAGAAGGTTTTGTTGCTGCCAGCCTGATTTATTGTGTAGGCGCAATGGCGATTATCGGCAGTTTGCAGGATGGATTAAAAGGTGATACAACGATCTTATTCGCTAAATCGACTTTGGATGGTATCATTGCGATTATACTGACGGCCAATCTTGGTATCGGCGTCGCTTTGTCAGCAGTAAGCGTACTGTTATATCAGGGTACTTTGACTTTGCTGGCCGGGGTACTGGAACCGGTCTTAACTACCAGTATTTTAAATGAAGTAACTGCTACGGGCGGTATGCTGATTATGGCGATCGGTGTCAATATGCTGAAAGTGGTGCAGATTCGTATTTCTAATCTGTTGCCGGCAGTGCTTTGGGCCGGGATCATCGTTGCAGTTTCAGGTCTTTTATAAAGGGAGAAGGAAGAACAATGGAACAGATCAATCAAATTTTGGGCAATAATCTGCTGTTTATAATAGCGGTACTACTGGTCTTGATAGTATTTTTGCTGGTGATGCTGGTAAATATGAATAGTAAGCTGAGAAAATTACAGTGGAAGTATGATTATTTTACTAAAGGCACAACTATGGATTTGGACGAAGTACTTACTCAGACGCTGGAAGATGTGCGCAGTGCGGAAGCCAAAATAACAGCTTTGGAAAAGAGCCGTGATGATCTGCGGCTGCGGTTAAAAAGTTGTGTGCAGAATTTACGCGTGTTAAGATATAATGCTTTTGATAATACAGGAAGTGATTTAAGTTATTCTGTAGCTCTGGTTGATGAAGAAAATAATGGTGTGGTGCTTTCAAGCATTTATGGCAGAGAAGAAAATCGCTGTTATGCCAAACCGGTTATAGCTGGAAAATCCCAGTATGTACTTTCAAAAGAAGAACAGGAAGTATTGCAGCAAAAGTGATAAAACAGACAAAAAAAGCATCGTTTTAAACGGCCTGTAAGGCTGGCGAAATCAAAAATGAATAGAATGGACTGCATCATAAAGGAAAAACGCTCACAAGCGATTTGTGGGCGTTTTTTCTGTGTTGACCTTAATCAGCAAATGGATCTTCACTAAGACTTTTTTTGCCATATAAAGTTTTTAAATTTGTGCTTGTGTTTTTATAATTTTTATCTGCCAGCGAGTTTGTTTCTTCCAAAACAGGAAAAGGAATCTGCATGATATTGATAAGCGTATCAAAAATAAGGTCATTAGTAAAATAGGCTGACGTATGCTTCTTTAAAATAGCCATAGTATGCGGGTATTTTTGAATATAGTTATCAGAGAAATACATATACAATGGAATGCGTGCCATATCGAAAGTAAATCTGGAAGCGTCGTGACCAAGACCTGCATCAACATCATCGGCATGATCTGAAAAATAAATCAGCCCCTGAAAGTTTGGCAGATCTTTTACCGCACTAAAAAGCTGCTTCATGACAAAATCGTTGTAAAGAATACTGTTATCATACTTATCAATATGAGATTTTCCCGTCCAGCGATTAAACGCATGCGGATAACGTTCTTCGTAAGAACCATGATTACCCATCAGATGCACAACTATCAGGGCTTTGTCGAATACCGGCAGTTTTTTTAAAACATCTACCAGACTCAAGTCGAAATGAGTAGTTTGAGTAGTTTCTCCCAGATGTCCGTTTAACCAGTATTGTGTTTGTGACTGATCAGCAATTACGGAAACCGGAGTATCCCAAGCGCCGTATTTTACCTGATTGCTTATCCATACAGTATGAAAGTCTGCTGCCTGAGCAATTTCTATAATAGATGCTGCCTGTTCCAGAGGCAGAGTATTATACTGATTTTTAGCTGTTAGAGCATAAGTCAGAACGGGAACAGTATGACTGTGACAGGAATAGGCGTTATCAAAAAGCAGAAAGCCATGCTGGTTTTTGATTGATTGAAGCCATGGTGTCGTAGGCCGGTGATAACCGTAAGCAGACATGTGGCCTTTATTTTGCGATTCGCCTATAACCAGAACGTAGACACCTGCAGCGTTTTTGGGAAGGGATTTTAAAGACCCAAGTATTTTTTGACGGGCGTTTTTTTGGGCAGAAAAATTATCATATTGAGCCAAAGCATTTCTTGTCTCCCGTAATGTATTGGTAAAAAAATTATCAGGGGTTATAGAACTTTTATATACTGTCAGCAGGTTAAGAAGCACAAATACAGCAATCGCTACTGGAGGCATATTATTTATGCGGCAGCTTTTAAGACGCAAGTGTAAAAGCAGAGAAAACACCAGATAAACAAGAACAAGAAAAAGAAATAATAATAAAGTCTGCCCAGTAAAGTTTGTTTGCAGATATTCGTAACTTTCAGAAACATTGGTTTGTAATAGTGCAAGAATTGTTGTGGCAGTGGGGAAACTTTGGCTGGAAGTATAATAACCCCAAACTGCTGTTGAAAGAAGAAACGTACAGATTTGGAGTAACAGTACTACTGGAGAAAGAAGTCGTAGAGTTTTATATGCGGTACTGTAATAATACAGAAAAAAAATGATATTGGTAAATGAAAGTGAAAATATAGAATAATAAGCTATATTGACGGAAGTTATAACTTCGCCGGCTGCGGTTTTACAAAATAGCAGTGATAAAAGCGGCAGCAGAGCTAATAAATAATTGTAAAAATAAATTCTGGAATAGGAGAATATTGATGTAAGGCAGCTCGTAATAAATACGGTGAATAACAGCTGCTTTGTTTTGGTAATAATAAAAGTTCCGCTGCCAAGCAGCTGTAGGATTAGCAGGACTGCAAATAAAATAAGAAAAAAGTGCCTAAATTGTTTGGTGAAAATATTTTTCATAAGTAATAATTTGTTTTTTATCATTATATGCAATAAAATCGCCTCCGAACAAATATTTTAGCACATTTGCCCCCCCCCACAAGACCGCAAAACTAAAAAGAGGTTATAATAGCTGTTATTTATTTGGAGGAAATAAAAAAGCGATTCCTAATAATTTAGAAATCGCTTTTATAATGTTTACATATATATATTGGTAATTCTTATTTTTGTAGAAAAAGATGAGCAGTTCTACGCACTACATATTTCCGTGGAACAGCTGCAGAAGGATGAACATTATTTGCGCGCTCATCAGGTACTTAAACCAGATTTTAGCATAAATAAATCCCTGTGGACTTACTTCATAGGCACCGGCAATACGTCCCTGGACACCATAAGACTCCAAAGCAGAAAGAAATAACAGCATACATCCGGGTTCCCAGCTGTCACCGGTAATGAGCCAGATACAGTAGAATAAGAAAAGAATATCAATGAGAAAATAAATCAGAAAAAAAATAGTGGTTTTATCAATAAAAACAACATGTACCTTTTTGGTACTTCTGCGCGCTTCGACTATGGCCCGGAAGTTATGCAGGAATAAAGCCAGCTCCCGGTGATATATGAAGGAAAAAACTTTCGCACATAAAAAAAGTAAGGGTATATAATGCATAGGAGCTCCTATCTGTAATCGATTAACATACAAGGATATTATACATCATATCAAGAAAAGCTGCCAAGCCATTTCCATGAATTTTGTATACAGTCTATGTTAAATGGAAAAAAGTATCTTGGATACGGATTAAAATAAAAAAAGTCCAAAAAATACAAAATCGTAAGGTAAATTATTTGTTTTTTGTATGGATTTACAAAAAAAGAGTTGACAAAAGTGTGAAAAATTATTTATAATTGTGAGCAGATAGTTACAAACGTAGCTTTGCCAGGAAAATACTGTTAAGAGGGGAACAGCGTCGGCTGCTGCATAGAAGTAACCAATTTATACTATTATAGGAAAAGGGGAAAGAACAAATGAAAACCTGGAAAAAAGTTGCCAGTGCTGCTTTGGCAGTGATGGTATTTGCTTCGCTGACAGCAGGCTGCGGCGGCGGAGACAAAAAGAAAGAGGCTGCAAACAGCAACGAAATCGTAGTAGGTGCAAGCTTTGAGCTGACCGGTAATGTCGCCAATTACGGCAAGTCTACTCTTTCAGGCTTAAAAATGGCTTTTGATGAAGTAAATAAAGCCGGCGGTATTGATGGTAAAAAATTGCGTATCGTGGAAAGCGATAACAAGTCGGAACCTTCTGAAGCAGGTAACTCGGTTACCAAACTCGTCACTCAGGATAAGGTAATAGCTGTTGTCGGACCGGCAACCAGCGGTTGTGTAGCTGCTTCCACACCTATCACTACTGCTAATAAAGTGCCTTTGATTGCACCTTGTGCAACTGCGCCGAACATTACTGTCGAAAATGGCAAAGTAAAAGAATTTGTGTTCCGTTCCTGCTTTATCGATCCCTTCCAGGGACGTGTTATGGCAGAATTTGCTGATAAAAACCTGAAAGTAAAAAATGTAGCGATTTTGTATGATGCTTCCAGTGATTATTCCAAAGGCTTAGCTGAAGTATTTACTAAAACTATGGAAGAAAAAGGCGGCAAGATCGTCGCTAAAGAAGCTTTTCTTGCTAAAGACCTTGATTTTAAATCTGCCCTGACGAAAATCAAATCCACTAATCCGGAAGCAATCTATATTCCCGGGTATTATGAAGAAGTTGCTAAAATCATTAAACAAACACGTGAATTGGGGTTGAATGTTCCGCTTTTGGGATGCGATGGCTGGGATAGTCCGAAGCTTGTTGAAATCGGCGGTCCTGAAGCTTTGAACAATACGTATTTCTCCAGCGCTTATTCCGCACAGGATAAAGAGCCTTCCGTACAAAAATTCATCGCCGGTTATAAAGCTATGTATAATAAAGAGCCTGATGTTTTCTGTATGCAGGGTTATAATGCCGGTCTGATTTTAGCTGACGCTATTAAACGTGCAGGAACTGCTGACGGTACTAAATTGGCTGCGGCTATTGCTGCGACTAAAGACTTGTCTGTTGCCAGTGGTAAATTGACTTATGACGCAGATCATAACCCGATCACCAGCGCTATTATTATTGAATTAAAAGACGGCGTTCAGACTTTCAAAGAAAAAATCACGCTGTAATTCAGATAAAAAAACTGTTTGCAAAAGAATATATAATATAGAACCCAGGTAGACCCATTGTTTTTTAGATGTTTTTTAGTCCGGCGTGTTTTAAACGCGCCAGATTAAATATATTTTGCAGTTTTCATCAGAGGGGGAAAAACAATGAAAAAAGTTACCAAGGTATTCTCAGTAATGGTAGCAAGCGTAGCTTTAGCAGCTATGCTCAGCGGCTGCGGCGGCGATAAAAAACCGGCCGGCGGCGATACCATCAAGGTCGGCGGTAATCTTGAGATGACCGGCGGCAGTGCCAGTTTTGGTATTTCTTCGAAAAATGCTATTGAGCTGGCTTTCAAAAACATTAATGACAAAGGTGGCATTAATGGCAAAAAACTGGAGCTTGTTGTGGCGGATAACAAGTCCGAAGCAGCAGAAGCTACCAATGCCATGCAGAAGCTGGTCTCTCAGGACAAGGTTGTTGCCGTTATCGGCCCAAACCTTTCCTCGGCTACGATAGCCGCAGGCGCGATCAATAACGGCAGTAAAGTGCTGGATATTGCTCCTATGGCTACCAACCCTAACGTTACAGTTGATCCGGCGACAGGAAAAACAAAAGAATATAATTTCCGCGCTTGCTTTATTGATCCGTTCCAGGGTACTGTTATGGCAAACTTTGCTAAAAATGATTTACAGGCAACAAAAGCAGCGATCCTTATCGATAATTCTTCTGACTATGCCAAAGGTCTGGCGGCGTTCTTTAAAGAGAACTTTATCAAGAACGGCGGCACTGTTGTGGCTGAAGAATCCTATCTGCAAAAGGATACCGATTTTAAAGCTACTTTGACTAAAATCAAAGCTGCGGCTCCGGATATTCTGTATGTTCCCGGCTATTACCAGGAAGTTGGTATGATCGTTAAGCAGGGCCGTGAGATGGGTATCGAGATCCCCATGGCCGGCGGCGATGGCTGGGACAGCGCTAAACTGCCTGAAATAGCAGGTAAGGCGGCACTCAATAATACTTATTTCTCAAGCCTTTATTCTCCTGATGACGATTCTGCTTTGAATAAAGCGTTTGTCAGCGAGTATGAAAAGGCTTATAAAGTAAAACCAGACGTTTTTGCAGCGCTTGCTTATGACTCTGCTTTGCTGGTTGCCGAGGCAATCAAAAACGCAGGCGATACCGATCCTGTGAAAATCGCTCAGTCTATGGCCAAGATCAACGGTTTTCAGGGCGTATCAGGTACCGTAACCTTTGACGCGCAGCATAATCCGGTTAAAAGTGCTGTAATTATCGAACATAAAGACGGCGCTCAAACCTTCAGGACAAAAATCAATCCTTGATAAAAATCCACAATTAATTTTTGCAATGGTGCGGGCTGTGGTATTACCACAGCCTCATTGCGTTTAATCCACGAGATCAGGAGGACGGGAATTATGGACATGGGTTCCTTTATGCAGCAATTTGTCCAACAGCTTATTAACGGCATTTCGTTGGGCAGTATTTATGCGCTGGTAGCATTGGGATACACGATGATCTATGGTATCATCAAGCTTATCAACTTCGCTCATGGCGATATTTACATGTTGGGTGCGTATTTCGGCTTTATAGCAACTACAATGTTTGGCTTTTCTTTTATTCCGGCTATACTCTTTTCTATGGCCTGTGCCGCATTAGCCGGTATTATTATTGAACGCGTGGCTTATAGGCCGATGCGTAATGCTCCAAGAATCGCAATCTTAATTACGGCAATCGGTGTATCTTTCTTTCTGGAATACAGTATGATCCTTATTGCAACGCCGCAGCCGCGTACGTTCCCGGCTGTGTTTGAAGCGACTATTTATCATTTTGGACCGTTGGTAGTAAACAGCCAGCAGATCGTTATCCTGATCAGTGCGCTGATTTTGATGGCCGTACTGACTTACATTGTACAAAACACCAAAGCGGGCAAAGCGATGCGTGCAGTATCTTTTGATGCTGATGCCGCCCGTTTGATGGGTATCAATATTGACCGTGTTATTTCCATGACTTTTGCTTTAGGTTCTGCTTTGGCAGCAGCCGGCGGTGTTTTGGTAGGTATCTATTATAACTCTATCGATCCGCTGATGGGCATGGTGCCTGGTATCAAGGCTTTCGTTGCCGCAGTTCTCGGCGGTATTGGCATTATTCCCGGCGCTATGCTGGGAGGGATTATCCTGGGCGTTGTCGAGGCGATGGTCAGCGGTTTCTTTTCTTCAACCTTCCGCGATGCTGCGGCATTTGCTATCCTGATCCTTATTTTGCTCTATAAACCTGCCGGTATATTGGGCAAAAATGTACGTGAGAAAGTGTAGGTGAGAGCTATGAATGCATTGAGAAAAAAAGATTTGCTGACATTGGTAGCCTGCGCTGTACTTTTTGCTGTTATGCAGGGATTGATGATGGCAGAGATCATCGGACCTTTCTGGGAACTGAATATCGTTCTGATTTGTATTAATATTATTCTTTCAGTCAGCTTGAACCTGATCAATGGTTACACAGGCCAGTTTTCTATCGGACATGCGGGCTTTTTGGCGGTTGGTGCTTATACCGGCGCTATCGTTACGGTCAAGCTTGGTTTTTCATATGAGCTGGCATTGATAGCGGGCACAGTTGCTGCCGGCTTTTTGGGATTTTTGATTGGTCTGCCGACATTACGTCTGAATGGCGATTATCTGGCGATTGCGACACTTGGTTTAGGTGAGATCATTCGTATCTGTATCCTGAATATCGATTATGTGGGCGGTGCTTCCGGACTGATGGGCATACCCCGTTTGACCAATTTCCCCTGGGTTTTCTGGATTATGATCTTCATCATTTTCTTTATTAAAAATTTCAAGAATTCAGCGCCAGGACGCTGTTGTCTGGCAATTCGCGAGAATGAGATCGCTGCTGATACTATGGGTATCGACACTACGAAATACAAAGTTATGGCGTTTACGCTGGGGGCTGCTTTTGCCGGCACTGCAGGCGTATTGTTCTCGCATTACTTTTATATTGCACATCCGGCATCCTTTACTTTCATGCGTTCTTTCGATATTCTGACCATGGTCGTTTTAGGCGGCCTGGGCTCGATGACAGGCGCTATTACCGGCGCTGTGCTGCTGACTTTTATTTCTGCTTATCTGGCAGAATATCCTGAATGGCGGATGATAATTTACTCGATTACTCTGATCGTACTGATGCTGCGCCGTCCGCAGGGACTGTTCGGTAATAAGGAGCTCAGCTTGAAAATGTTTCATTTAGGAGGTGGCAAAGATGGAAGCACTGCTGAAAGTAAATGATATTTCGATGGTTTTCGGCGGCTTGCGTGCTGTCTCCAACTTTTCCATGGAAATCAAAGCAGGTGAGCTGATTGGGCTGATCGGTCCCAACGGAGCCGGAAAAACTACGGCTTTTAATATGATTACCGGTGTTTATACACCTACTGAAGGCGAGATAATGTTCAACGGTACGCGAACCAGCGGTAAAAAATCGTATCAGGTAACGCAGCTGGGAATGGCGCGTACTTTCCAGAATATCAGACTTTTTTCCGAGCTTTCGGTTATCGACAATGTCAAAATTGCTTATAATATGCATGTCAAATATACTTTAGGCGAGGCGATTGCCCGGATTGGCCGTTATTTCAGCGAAGAGGATGAAATTACCAAAAAAGCCCTGGAGCTTTTAAAAATCTTTAAGCTGGAAGATAAAGCTTATGAAACAGCAAAAAATCTTCCCTATGGTGAACAGAGACGGCTGGAGATTGCCCGCGCACTGGCCACGGAACCGAAGCTGCTGCTTTTGGATGAACCGGCTGCAGGTATGAATCCACAGGAAACTAAAGAGCTGATGGAAATGATCCGCTGGATCAGAGATAAATTCAGCTTGTCGATTTTGCTGATCGAACATGATATGGGTTTGGTTATGGGGGTCTGCGAGCGGATATATGTTCTGGAATATGGTTTTTGTATTGCCAGCGGCACGCCTGATGAAATCAAAAATAATAAACGCGTTATCGAAGCATACTTGGGCGAGGAGGTATCCTGATGTTAAAGGTAGACAATATCGATGTATATTATGGTGCTATCCACGCTATCAAGGGCATCAGTATCGAGGTACCGAAAGGTGAGATCGTAACTCTGGTAGGGTCTAACGGCGCCGGCAAAAGCACAACGCTGCGGACTATTTCCGGGCTGATGAAACCGAAAAACGGCACGATCTTGTTTGAAGATAAAAATATCGTCGGCGTACCGGCACATAAAATTGTGGGTATGGGCCTATGTCAGGTTCCGGAAGGAAGGCATGTTTTTGCAAATATGTCGGTCATGGAAAACCTGGAACTGGGTGCATACCTGCGTAATGATAAGGATGGTATTGCCCGCGATCTGGAAGACGTTTTTAAAAAATTTCCTAGACTGCTGGAACGTAAGGACCAGATTTCAGGAACACTTTCCGGCGGTGAGCAGCAAATGCTGGCTATGGGACGGGCTTTGATGAGCAGGCCGAGACTTTTGCTGTTGGATGAACCCTCAATGGGTCTGGCACCATTGCTTGTTAAAGAAATTTTTAATATAATAAAAGAAATAAACGAGAGCGGTACAACGGTGCTTTTGGTAGAACAAAATGCCAATATGGCTTTATCAATTGCCGATAAAGCTTATGTATTGGAAACCGGCCGCATCGCTTTGGCAGGTACAGCACAGGAATTAGCCAGCAGTGAAGCTGTGCGTAAGGCTTATTTGGGCGGCTGATGCCGGAAAAGGAGCGTGTTTACAATGCTAGTTAAAGACTTTATGACACCTAACGTATTAACGATTTCAGAAGACAAAAGCATGCTGGAAGCCCGGGAACTGATGAAGAGCAGTGCTTTTCGCCGTATTCCGGTTGTAGATGATATCAAAAGAGTGATGGGCATTATCACTGATGGCGACGTTGGGCGCACTTCACCTTCTGATGCCAGTACTTTATCACGTTATGAAGCTAATTATCTGCTGTCACGCCTGAAGGTACGCGACGTAATGACCCGCGATGTGATTACTGTGCGTGATAACAGTGCAATTGAGGATGTAGCCTATATATTGTATAAACATAAGATCAACGCTCTGCCTGTTGTGAATGAAGATAACAGGCTGTGCGGCATTATTACGGACAGCGATATTTTCCGCGCTTTTGTTACCATCATGGGCATTGCTAAAAGCTGCACTCGTATCACGATCGATGTTACTGATAAGGTCGGCGTTATTGCCGATATCGGCGGTATGTTCCGCGATCAGGGCATCAATATCATTTCTGTTGTAACCAAGCGTAATGATGCCGATACTACGGAGCTGACTATTCGCGCTGACCTTTCGCAGCATGGTATGGATATTATTGAGCAGATCCGTGAAGCCGGTTACGATGTAACGGATATCAGTACGGTGAAGGGTGTAGAATAAGCTATGTTGGACGCTAAGTTCAATGTCGGCGATGTAGTGCGGATGAAAAAAGCTCATCCCTGCGGGTCCTTTGAATGGGAAATTACCCGTACAGGAATGGATTTTGGTTTAAAATGCAGGGGCTGCGGTCATTTTGTAATGATTGCCAGGCCTAAGTTCATTAAAGCTGTAAAAGCTGTGGTTTCTGCGGCCGATCAGTAAAATAGCAAAAAGCTCTGCTGTAAGGCAGAGCTTTTTAATTAAAAATATTGAAAGAGAGCGGCGCAAAATGCAGATTACAGCTTTAGATCATTTGGTTTTGACAACGAGTAATTTTGAACTCTGCGTCTGGTTCTATCGTGATGTCCTGGGGATGGAACTGTTGTGCCAGGACGACCATTATGCATTTCGCTTCGGTATGCAGAAGATCAATGTTCATCGTTGTCCTGCGGAATTTTTGCCGGCGGCCGGAAATGTGGCTTACGGCAGTCTGGATATTTGTCTGCTGACGGTAACGGAACTGCCCATTGTTTATCAGGAGCTGGCAAAGCATGGTATCGCGGTTGAAGTTGGTATCGTCGAGCGTAATGGTGCTTTAGGGAAAATGCAGAGCCTTTATGTGCGTGACCCTGATAACAATCTGGTCGAAATCAGCAGATATGAATGAAAACGGTTGAAAAACAAGCCCCCCTGTTTCTGATGAAACGGAGGGCTTGTTTTTTTATAAAGGCTGAAGTGACGTTGCAGGGCAAAGAGTACAAGGCTCTGTTCCGGTGTGATAGTAACAGTTTCCGGAATTTGATGATTTTATTCCAGTTTACTTTTAAAGGTCCAGCCGGCAATACTTAGTGTTAAAACAGCTATTAAGGCCAGCGGTATCAAATTTATCAGCACATGATACATATCCATATTTTTCAGCAGTAAGCCTTTGGCAATGACCAGAAAGAAACGCAGCGGATTAAGGTAAGTGAGGTATTGCAGTATGACCGGCATATTATCAATAGGCGAGATAAATCCTGATAACAATACGGCAGGCATCTGAAAGGTAAAGACACCTAAAATAGCCTGCTGCTGCGTTCTGCATAAGGATGAAATAAACAGACCGACACCGACTAAAGCTAAAAGAGCGACAAAGTCAGCTGCTAAAAAAACTGCAAGCGAACCAACCAAAGGAAAATCAAAAAAGTGTACTGAAATAGCAAGCATCACCATTGTCAGAAGCCAGGCTAAGAGCTGGGCCGGTACGGCTTTGCCGATGAGGATCTCGGTAGAAGACAGAGGGCTGACAATGAGCTGGTCAAAAGTACCGACTTCTTTTTCCCGGGCAATAGACAGCGATGTCAGTAAAAGCACAATGACCATCGAGAGCATAGCCATCAGGGAAACGAGTGAGTAATACTTATAATCAAGGTTGACATTGAACCAGTTTCTGGTGACTATTTCCAAGCGTGGCTCGCTGCCGGATAATTCTTTGGCATAGCTTTGGATGATCTGTGTAGCATAGCTGCCGATGATTGAAGCGGAATTTGTCTGCCTGCCGTCTGTTATCAGCTGCACGCTGGCGCCGGTCTTGTTTTTTATAGATACGGCAAAATCAGGAGGTATTTCCAGAGCCAGGCTTGCTTTTTGGATATCAATGCTTTGTTTGAGCTGTTCAGGCGTGTCAACAACCGCTACAGAGTTGAACCAGGGCGAATTTGCAAAATGGCTGATCAGCTCGCGGGAATAGTAGCTGCGGCTGTTATCCAGCACTAACATATCAATATTTTTTACTTCCATTGTTACAGCGTTGGCGAAAACAATAAGCTGAATAATAGGCATGATGGTAACGATCATTCTGCTGCGGGGATCTTTCCAGATTGCTTTAAATTCTTTAATGATCAGCGTCAATAATCGTGTTGTCATTTTTCCAACCTCACTAACGTATTTTTATAAACTAAAAATAACAACACAAGGCACAGACAGCTTAAATAAACGGTGTTGATCAGAACTATATCACTGATAGTTCCTGCTAAAAACTCACTTTCAATAAACGACACAAAATAACGCTGCGGTAAAACTGCTGTTAAATATCTGAAAAAAGCAGGCATGGATGAAATCGGAAACATCAGCCCGGAAAGGAGCAGTGCCGGTAAAAAACCCATGACTAAAGAGATCTGGCAGGCCAGAAATTGATTTTTAAAAATCGTGGATACCAGTAAGCCGATGCCCATACAGGTCAGCAAAAACAGGCTGCCCACCAAAAATAGTATGATATAAGAACCGCGGAAGGGCAGATCAAAAACAGCGATGCATAAAAACACGTTAAACAAAAGCGAGCAGATGCCCAAAATATAGTAGGAAAAATATTTTCCGGCTACAAAATGCAATCTGCTGAGCCTGGTGCTTAACAAAGCTTCCATTGTACCCCGTTCCCATTCCCTGGCTACGACAAGCGCTGTTAAAAGGATACCGACCAGACTTAGGGTTACAGCCAGAGAACCGGGCAAAATAAAATAATGGCTGTCAAGCTTCTCGTTATACCAGATCCGCAGCTGTGGATCTATCAGACTTACCTGTTGCTTACTGTAGCCGGTCGTTTCCAGCCACTGATAAATAACGCCGCTGGCATAGCTTTGGACATAGTTGGCAGTGTTGGTTTCGCTGCCGTCGGTAATGACCAGGATCTGTGCAGTGCGGCCATTGTTAAGAGTGACAGTAAAATCGTTAGGCACGATCACGGCTCCCTGAAGTTTGGAATTGACGATATCGCTGTACATGGCGTCCTTGTCATCGTAGACCTTCGTTCTGATATACTGATTATTACTGAAAGACCTGGCCAGAGAAACTACTCTGGGGTTGGCGTCATCCAGCTTAAGGCCCAGATTGATATTGACGGAGTCGACATTGATGCCATACATATAAATCAAAGACAGCAGCGTCGGCAAGATAAAAGCAATCAAAATACTGCTGGGATCGCGAAAGATCTGCAGGAATTCTTTTTTGATAAAAGCCCATAAAATTCTCATAGCCGTCCGCTTTCTGCATCTTTGCGGTTAATAAGCGTAATAAAGGCTTCTTCCATCGTCGCAGCAGCAGCCTGCGCTTTTAAAGCTGCCGGAGTGCCGACGGCTATAGTTTCGCCCTGATAAAATAAACTGATGTTATCACAATATTCCGCTTCATCCATAAAATGAGTAGTAATCAAAATCGTGACGCCTTTTTTTGCCAGGGCGCGCAGATGACACCAAAATTCTTTGCGGGTGACCACGTCTACGCCGGAGGTGGCTTCGTCCAGAAATAAGATCGGCGGATTATGGATGAGCGCGCAGGCTAAAGATAAGCGCTGTTTGATGCCCAAAGGCAGTTTTTCTGACAGCTGGTCAAAATAGACAGTCAAACCAAAATAAGACGCGATGCTGCCGACACGTTCTTTGATTTTTGCCAGGGGAATACCGTAAATACCGGCGAAGAATTCCAGATTTTCGCGGACTGACATATTGCCGTATAATGAAAATTTCTGCGCCATATAGCCTAGATAGGAGCGGGCTAAAGTAGGATTTTTCCTGATATCTACCCCCATGATTTTTGCAGTACCGTCTGTTGGCCGGGCCAGGCCGCACATCATTTTAAAGGAGGTAGATTTGCCGGCACCATTAGGGCCCAGCAAACCAAAAATTTCACCTTTTCTGATGTGAAAGGTGTTATTTTTTACAGCGGCAAAGTTACCGTACATTTTTAAGAGGTTTAAAGCTTCCACGGGATATTCTACAGTGCTTTCCCGATAAATATAATGGGCTGCGATCTGTGATTTTTTTTCTTCATAGCCGCCCATCAGGCGGATAACTTCGCGTTCAAAATCAGCAGAAGTGGCAGCCAGTGTTTCCGGCGGACCATGAAAGATGACTTTTCCCTTATCGATAACGACGGTATTGTCAAAACTGTTAGCTTCGTCCAGATAAGCCGTAGACCAGATTACGGTGGTATCTTCTTTGATCGTCGCCCGTACCAGACGCATTAAATCGCGGCGTGAGATGGGATCTACACCAACAGAAGGCTCATCTAAGACCAGGAATTTAGGGTCTCCTAAAAGCGCGCAGGCTAAACCAAGCTTCTGCTTCATACCGCCGGATAAATTACCGGCCAGTCGTTTTTGAAAGGGCCGCAGACCGGTAAAGTCCAAAAGTTCGTCAAAATTTTTATCGACTGATTTCAAATCTGCATAGAATTCCAGGTTTTCACGTACGCTCAGGTCTTCGTACAGTCCAAATTTTTGCGGCATATAACCTATTTGAGCGATAAGTTCTTTTTTTT
This sequence comes from Phascolarctobacterium faecium, assembly GCF_003945365.1. Classification (NCBI taxonomy): domain Bacteria; kingdom Bacillati; phylum Bacillota; class Negativicutes; order Acidaminococcales; family Acidaminococcaceae; genus Phascolarctobacterium; species Phascolarctobacterium faecium. Next base: position 480,017 of record NZ_AP019004.1, read on the forward strand.
GCCGGGCCGGATCATAACCAAGGGTCGTAACGGTTCCCGAATCGGCACACAAAAGCCCGATTATGATACGCAGAAGCGTGGTTTTACCCGCGGCATCGGCACCTACGATACCTGTCATTTGTCCTGTAGGTATGGTAAGCGTCAAATCGTCTATAGCAGTCGTATGTTCAAATTTTTTAGTAATATTATTTATTACTACCGTATCCATTTTACTTACCCCGGGTATCCTTCAAATCGATCAAAACAGTCGTGGGCATTCCCTGACGCAGAAATTTATCCGGGTTATCGGCATAAACACGGATCATGTAGACTAGATCTGTACGCAGATCGGTTGTCTGTACGCTTTTGGGCGTAAATTCGCTGACAGGGGAAATATAACCGATATGACCCTGATACGTTTTCCTGGCGCCTGTCTGCGGATCAGTACTGTCGGTAATGATCTGTGCCGGCATACCATCGTAAATATTGCCCAGATCTGTTTCATTGATATAGGCTCTGACCCAGATCGGGCGCGGTTTGGATAAAGTATAGACGGCCGTTCCTTTTTGAATGATCGTACCAGGCTCAACTAAACGTGCGGTAACGATGCCTTCTTCCAGTGCATAAAGTTTGGAGTAATCACTTTGCCTGGCTAAAAGATCTTTTGCGGTTACGGATGCATTATAAGCTGAGCGCGCTTCCTTCAAGGTGTTTTCCACAGTTTCAAAATCCAGCTTGGAAATAGCGCCTGTGCCATATAAAACAGTATATTTATCATAGACTGACTGCGCCTGGACCATTGCTGCATAGGCCTTGGCTACTTCACTTTCCGACTTGGCCTCCTGCAGCTTGTAATCTGCCGCGTCGATCTCTGCGACTAGGCTGCCTTCCCGTATTGTATCTCCTTCTTCAAAATACATTTTGGTGATTTGTCCCGGAACCTGAAAGCCAATATCAAATTGGCGGATATCTACATTCCCATATAGTGTTACCAGCGTAGGATCTTTTGCAGCAGGTTTCAAGAAAAACCACAGGCAGCTTATTACCGCTGTTATTACTGCTATCATGATTAAAAATTTTTTCTTCATCATACGGCTCCTTTGAGTGCTTTCTTAATTTAATAATAGAAGAAGAGCAGCCTCTTGGCAATCAACAAATCAGGGGCTTTTGTCGGATTTTGCAGTCATTGCAGCCAGCAGGGCGGGCTGGTCGATAAAGCTGCGTAGTTTGAGCCAAAAATCGAGCGGTGAAAGCGGACTGTCATGCTCGTAGCAATAGACCAATACCTGCAGATGACCATTGATGATAAATTCTATCAACAGCTGCAGCTGCGGTGTTATCTGCTGAGTAGTCAGCTGCAGGTTTTGGATCAGTACTTTCCGAATATGGTTTTTCATTTTATGGACAAAACGCGGATCGCCGTTCTGGCCTAGGAGCATTGCCAAAATACGGGCATTGCTTTTAAAAAATCTTTGTGACAACAGGCGTTCTTCTGCTGTAGGCATACCTGTGCGAAAAATACGAAGGCCATGCGGCAGAAAAGTGTCGACAAGCTGAAATAATTCATTTTCTAATTGTTTCAGCAGATCATCTGTATTATTGAAATAGGCGTAAAAAGTACTGCGGTTGTAACCGGCTTTTTTTGTAAGCTGTGAAACTGTTATTTTGTCGCAGGGCAGGGTCTGGCACAGCTGCAGAAAAGCTTCTACAATGCAGGTACGTGCTGTTGTCGGCTTAGTCATGGCAAAATCCCCTTTGCTTTTATTAATTTAATTATATTATAATCTGTCAGACTGCAAAAGAGAAGGCCGGTAAGCCGAGGGTAATTGATCGGAAACAGATCATTTATTGCCCGGGTAATATTTACAGCTTTTTTATGCTGGTCAGGGCTATTTTTACGGTTCCTGACATTTACCTGCCGCTGGGGCAGCGGTATTATATGGTTATGAAAGAGAGAGGTGAAGATAAATGACAGCCGCAACCTTTAATGCTTGTTTGAGTTTAGCAGTATTGGGTGTATTAACCTTTGCCTGCTGGCGTAAATACAGAATCTGTCTGCATACTAACGTACATAAATAAAGCGGTATCCGTGATAGGAAGTGAACCTGATGGTTGATTTGCTGGTGGTGCTGTTTTTTCCGGCAGTACTGACGGTATTGCTGAGCATAGCAGAGCTGCGCATTAAATATGCAGAAAAATAACTCCTGAATAAAATAAAAGAGCACTTCTAAACAGAAGTGCTCTTTTATTTTTTATTTATCTTCCTGCATATAGATATTCATACCTGGAACAGCGCCTTTGACGCCATTGGCGGCATAAGCTTTGCTGATGTTTTCCAGCAGGTCAAAATATACATTCCAGTAATCGGAGCCCTGGGCCCAAACACGGATCGTATATTCTACGGCATATTCTTTATAACCGGAAAGCCTGATAAATGGCTCAGGATCATTCAGAGTATTGTCCGTAGCTGCAACTGCCTCGGTCAGAGCTTTTTTTACAGTGGCAATATCGTTATTATAGCCGGCGCGGATCACAATATCGACGCGGCGTACCGGTTCCGAGGAAAAGTTAGTGATTTTTCCGCCGGCGATCTCACTGTTCGGTACGAAAATATCTTTGTTGTCGACAGTGATGATTTTGGTGCAGAGCATGGAAATTTCTTTAACTGTACCTTCGATACCAGCTGCGGCAACATAATCGCCTGCTTTGAATGGTTTGGTGATCAGCAGCATGATACCATTGGAAAGATTGGATAAAGCGCCCTGTACAGAAAGTGAAACAGCTAAACCCAACATACCTAAAACGGCCAGCAGTGAAGCAATAGGAATACCGATACTTTCAGCAACGATGCATACAGCGACAAAATTGAGCACTACTCTGATAACAGTGCGTAGAAAACCGCGCAGCGTCAAATCTACGTTCAGTTTATCCAGCAGTCTTTCTATTGGACCCATCAATGCTTTGATTACTGCGTGGCAGACAAGAAAAATGACAAGTGCGGAAATAATGTTGCCAACAGTCAGTTTACCGACTGAAAAATTAAGGATTTCCTGAATCGTTTCCATCATATAAACAGCTCCTTTTCATACTTGTTTATACAAACAAGCTAAAATATATTATTATTATAACATAAAATAATGTAATTAAATATCTTTAAATGAGAATTTAATAATTTACTGCAAAAATATATACTGTAGAAATATAAATAAATATGGGCTGAAAACAACTAATAAAAGCAATGGCATAATCTCCGCCGCAGTAATGATATTGCATAAAAACTGTCTTTGAGGTAAAATAAAGTATTACTAATAGATGAGGAGCGATCAGAGTGAGTACCAATTTAGAAGTAGGGATAGTAGGTTTGCCTAATGTCGGCAAAAGCACCCTGTTCAATGCTATTACCAAAGCGGGAGCAGAGGCTGCCAACTATCCTTTTTGTACTATAGAACCTAATGTAGGTGTTGTTGATGTGCCTGATAAACGCTTGTCTGTTTTGGGAGAAATGGTCAAAGCAAAAAAAATCGTACCTGCGGCAATGCGCTTTGTAGATATAGCCGGGCTTGTTAAAGGCGCGTCTAAGGGTGAAGGCCTGGGTAACAAATTTTTGGCGCATATCCGTGAGGTTGATGCCGTTGCACAGGTCGTACGTTGCTTTGAAGATGGAAATATCACTCATGTCGAGGGCAGTATCGATCCTCTGCGTGACATTGAGATCATCAATACAGAGCTGTGCCTGGCAGATATGGAATCGGTTGAAAAACGCCAGGAAAGACTGGTGAAGCTTTTAAAGACTGGTGATAAAAAGGTGCCAATCGAAAAGGCTGTTCTGGATAAAGTCTTGGCAGGACTCAGCGAGGCAGTGCCGGCACGCCGTCTGGGGCTGACTGAAGATGAGCTGGAATTTTTGAAAGAACTGCATCTTTTGACTATGAAGCCTGTTTTATATGTAGCCAATGTCAGTGAAGAGGAAGTTGCCGACGCATCTGCCAATCCGCATGTGCAGGCTGTTGTAAAGTATGCGGCCGGTGAGGGTGCAGAAGTGATTACCGTATCGGCGAAGATGGAATCGGAGATCGCCGAACTGCCGGATGAAGAAGCGCAGGAATTTTTGGCGATGGCCGGATTAGAAGAAGCAGGGCTTGATCGCCTGATCAAAGCCGGATTTAAACTTTTAGGGCTGATGACCTATATTACTGCCGGCGAAATAGAAGTACGTGCCTGGACGATCGTACGTGGAACTAAAGCGCCGCAGGCAGCAGGCAAGATCCATACAGATTTCGAACGCGGCTTTATCCGTGCGGAAATCGTTTCCTATAATGATCTGGTTGAGTGCGGGAGTAAAGCGGCTGCCCGCGATAAAGGGCTGGTTCGGCTTGAAGGTAAGGAATACGTGATGCAGGATGGCGACGTAGTCGAATTTCGTTTTAACGTTTGATTTGCAGACTCTTTTGGACGGTTTTAATAAGCGGTCCAAAAGAGTTTTATTTATATCACGTTATAAATTTTCACAAATGTTTATGAACCGGAAATATTTTTGAAGTGCAGATAAAAGTATGCTATAATAATTGCAAATTATCCATCTGATGATATTTACAAATGATTGAGAAACTTTAACAGTTATTTGTAAATATTCAGACGAACTCGGTTAAAGGAGCGATTCTAATGAAAAAATTATTGTTAGTTATTTCCATGTTGATTTTTGCAATGCTCATGACTGCCTGTGGTGGCAGCAGTAAAAGTGTTTTCACTGAGCCCGGCGCTATCGGGAAAATTATGGGCGAGCTGCAGAATAAAGATGGTTTAAAAGGACAGGAGCTTAAGGTATTTCAGGATATTACGATTGTTTCAGGAAAAGATTACGGCGGTAATTTTATTTCTATCAATATCCTTAAACCAGGAACCAAAGAAGATGTCGATCATTATGAATACCGCAACGGGAGCTGGAGCGGCCCATCTGCTGTAAAGATTACCGGCAGCGGTAATATGGAAGATAATCTGATCGCTTTGCAAGCATTAAATATGGACAAAATTCCTGAGATGTATAAAGCCTTCCAGGAAAAAGTAAGTGATAAAAAAGATGTAAAAGTCAAAGAATCGTTAGTGTATCGTTTTTGGAAAGGCGATTGGACCGTCATGATGGACGCAGAGAGCGACAGAGAAGCATACAGCGCAGAATTCGATTTAAATGGTAAAATGATTGATTTTAAAAAACGTTGATAAAAAAACTCCTTAACAGAATTTTTTCTGTTAAGGAGTTTTTTAATACCGGTTAAATATTGTGAAAAATAGTTTTAAATAGTTTTTCTAGTTGCTTTTTCAAGCCTATTTGATACAATATAAACTACGAAAGGATGGCCAGAATATGATTTTTGACACACATATGCATTGTGATTATTCCTGCGATAGTCATATGAAAATTGCCGAGGCCGTCGCTGCGGCAAAGCAGCAGAATATTGGCATCGTTATCACTGAGCACTGGGACGATGATTATCCGACGAATCCGAGTGCATTTATGTTTGATGTAGACGAATATTTTGAACGGTTTGGCCCTTATCGCAGTGACAAAGTGCTTTTGGGAATCGAGATCGGAATGCAGAAGCAGACAACAGCTGCAGATGAAGCTTTGGCTGGGAAATATCCCTTTGACTATGTGCTGGCATCCATGCATTGCATTAATGGCCGCGATCTGTATGAAGAACGCTGTTATGAAGGGCTGGCAAAAGTTGAAGCTGTACGTGAATTTCTGATAGATACACTGGCTAATTTGGAGCGGCATAATAATTTTGACGCTTTTGCCCATATTGATTATATGTGCCGGTATATGCCTTACGCAGATAAAGAACTGATTCTGGGAGAAGCGCCGGAACTTTTTGATCAGGTTTTTAAGCTGCTGATAGCAAAAGAAAAACCACTGGAGATCAATACCCGCCGGTTGGATGATGCTGGAGCTATGGCTTCATTACTGGCGGTGTACAGACGTTATGCACAGCTGGGAGGTAAATATGCGGTGATCGGCAGCGATGCCCATTATAAAGAGCATGTAGGGCGCCGCATGAGAGAAGCGCTTAGTTTAGCAGATGAGGCAGGCCTGGAGCCTGTATATTTTAGAGAACGCAAGATGCGGAAGATGAGGAGTTAAAATTTATGAGATGCGTACGTTTTGAAGAACAGGGCCGTGCCAGGATTGGTTTTATCGACGGTGATGTTATCCGCGCTGTCTATGGCAGTATTGATACTTATTGGCGGATGACAGATGAGGTTTTTCCTTTGGCTGGCGCTAAACTTTTGGCTCCATGTGTGCCGAAGCAGATTATTTGTGTCGGTTTCAATTATCGTGACCATGCAAGAGAATTTCATGTGGACGTACCTAAGGAGCCTGCGCTTTTTACTAAAGCTGCGCATACTGTTATCGGTAACGACGGCAAAATCATTTATCCGCGTCAGAGCCATGAGGTAGTTTATGAGGCTGAGTTAGGCGTTGTTATCAAAAAGCGGATGAAAGACGTAGCTCCGGAAGATGTGCCGGATTATATTTTAGGGTATACCTGCGCTAATGATGTTACAGCACGGGATCTGCAGTTGTCGGACGTACAGTGGCTGCGCAGTAAATCTTTTGATACTTTTTGCCCATTGGGGCCCTGGCTGGAAACTGATCTTGATCCTACAGATCTGTCGATCAAATTGTATTTGAACGGACAGCTTAAGCAGAATGGGCGCACCAGCGACATGGTATATAATCCCTATGAGATATTAAGCTATATTTCGCAAAGTATGACACTGGATGCCGGCGATCTGATTCTGACCGGTACGCCTATGGGTTGCGGTCCAATGCTGCCTGGAGATGAAGTTGTCGTAGAGATCGAGGGTATCGGCAAGCTGCGTAATGAAGTGGTAAAAGGATACTGAAATAAATAAAAAGGACGCTGCGGCGTCCTTTTTTATTGTTTGAAGAGGCAGTGAATTGACAGAAAAAAATTTGTCTTGTTAAGATATTTGAATCAGTAAAAAAAGAGATTTGATTTATTTGTGAATTCATCCTGAAGATGAATTGCAAATATTTGAAATAAATGTTAAAATTAAGTTCTGACTGATCAGTCAGGAAATGGTTGGGTGGTGTTTTTATGGTAAGGAATATGACAGAGGGAGATCCGCTGAAGCTGATCCTTCCTTTTATGGTACCGCTTTTGATCGGTAATGTCTTTCAGCAATTATATAATATAGCAGATATCATCATTGTAGGACGGACGATAGGGGTCAACGCACTGGCGGCAGTTGGGGCTACAGCGCCTCTGTTCATGATGCTGGTTGTGCTGACGATGGGTTTGTCTAATGGGTTCACGGTGGTTACGGGCCAGCGGTACGGCGCCGGTGATCTTGACGGTGTGCGCCGCAGTGTGGCGATGAGCACGATGCTGAGTTTGTTTTTTGTTTTGATAATGATGCTTATAGCAACATTTGCCCTTGATCCGGCTTTAGCGGCGATGAACGTTCCTGAGGAGTTGTTTGAAGATGCTAAAAGTTATGTTTTGATCATCAGTCATGGTATTATCGCCATGATGGGATATAATCTTCTGGCAGGCATTTTGCGTTCTCTGGGCGACAGTAAAACACCGTTATATTTTTTGATTATCGCAACGATCCTGAATATTTTTCTGGCGCTGCTGTTTATTATTCAGTTCGGCTGGGGCGTGCCTGGTTCAGCAGTAGCGTTGGTTATTGCGCAGGGCTTTTCCGCGCTGCTGTGTATTGTTTATATTGTCAAAAAATTTCCGATCCTGCGTCTGCAAAAGCAGGACTGGCATTTTGATTGGAATTTTGCCTGGGAGCATCTGCGTATGGGCCTGCCAATGGCGGTGCAGTTTTCAGTGTTGGGGCTTGGTATGATTTTCATTCAGGCTGTTTGTAATAAGTTCGGTCCGACTACGATCGCAGCTTTCACTTCCGCAATGCGGATCGAACAGCTGGCCTTGCAGCCGATGATTTCTTTTGGCTTGTCGATGGCGGTTTTCAGCGCGCAGAATTTTGGCGCTCATCGGTTTGATAGGATCCGCGAGGGTGTAAAAAAATGTTCGTTGCTGGCTCTGTGTTTTAGTTTATTTGCCGCTGTTATTATGTATTTCTTCGGCCGCGAAATGATCAGTATTTTTATCAGCGAAGCTAATGAACAGGTTTTATCGCAGGCGCAGCAGTATCTGCATCTCAGCGTGCCGTTTTATTTTTTCCTCAGTCAGATTTTTATCTATCGTAATGCCGTACAGGGTATGGGTATTGCGATGATACCTATGTTCAGCGGTATCGTAGAGCTGATACTGCGTACTTCTGCCGCAGTATATCTGACCGAATATTTTGGTTACAGCGGCATTTGTTACGCCAGTCCGATTGCCTGGCTGGGTTCGTCGTTATTTCTCTTTGCGAGTTATCATTATTTCATCAGGCTGCTGGAGGATTCATATAAACAGCATGCTGGTATAAACGGCTAAAAAGAAAAACTCCCGGAAAACCGGGAGTTTTTCTTTTTAGAATAGATACTCCAAAGACAGCATACCTTGGAAAGAACTGTAAGAATTACTGCCAAAACGTCCGCTGAGATCAGCAGAGATGAACCAGTCTTTATTGAATTCTTTTTCATAACCGAGACGAAGTTCGCCAAGATTTTTGTTACCGTCTTGAGAAATACTGTCACCAAGAGAAGAAATAGTGTAATTATTAGAATTGTGGAGCCAGTTTACCTCGGTAAAGAAAGAATCTTTTTTTGTCGAAGCTGTATTCTGTTCACTTAACCAACGCAGTCCCAAACGTGTTTGAAGATTGGCTTCATTGCCAAAAGCGATAGTACTGCCATTATTTTCAGTATACGTATCATTATTAAGCTTGGTATAGGTAAGCTGAAGCTTAGGCTGCCAAGAATAAGTACGCCGATCTGTTTCTTTGTAATTTATGGATTTACCGATTTCTGCCGAAAGTCCCCAGCCGTTGGTATCATAGCTTTCTTTGCTTAGTCCGGCACCATTGACTTCGTTATCAAACCAGCCATATTGGAACCAGGTATCAGCATACCAGCCGCTTCTGTCATGTGCGTTTTCAAACCAGCTGCCATAGACACCTAATAAAAATCCATCGACAGAACCTTTGGAATCACGGTTGGCGAAACTGGCTGAAGTCGTCTGGCTGCCATTGCCATAAGCTGCCATTATGCCGAACAGCTGCTGTTCACCTTTATCACTGACTTCATTATAAAGATCAGTGCCCATGCGCAGTTTGTATAGATTGGCATTACCGTGGATCTGATCGTTGCTGAAATCCTGTTTCGTACGGGTATAGCTGTTTATGATCCAGATATTAGGGCCATCTTCCTGATTGTTTTGATGCTGCAGATGCGTTTCACGATCATAAAGGCGGAGATCGAACATAGAACCGGCTAAGGCCATGTTTCCCAGATATGAACCTGTTTCAGGACGATAGACAGGGGCAGTAGTAGGCGCATAGGATGTTAAGTACCAATCACTTTCAGTACCTTGATTGCCGCCTTTGACGAGTGAATATTCATATAAGCCACCGACCAGGGGATTAGACTTGATGAAATTACCATCAGAATTCCCGAGAACTTCAATGACCTTGATACCCTGAGCGGTCTGTGCGCCACTGCCACCGATATTTTTAAAATTGATATAGGTTGTGCCTGAAGTGTCACCGCCGATGATCATTTTATCAGTTGCAGAATCGTCTTTGCCCAAGACGACATTCATATGCAGCTGGCCATTGTCGCCGCTGTAGTTTCCCGCCACATATAAATTTTTGAAATTTTCAGCCTTTTGAGCTTCGAGAAGCTCATTATCGTTGTTCCAGTCCAGATGACCAAATTTAATAACTGAATTATTCAGGGACAGATCAGTAACAAAGTTGCCTTCTGCTTCAGATCCCTGCCATAAATTTTTTGCAGAAGCGTTTTGGGTCATATTCCAGGTACTGTTATCCGTCAGAGCAAGATCAAGCCTGCTGCTTTTACCGGTACTGTCTATTGTATAATCTGTAAAAATAGCACCGTTCAGAACAGTGTTTTTAGAAGTATTGACAGTAATATTACTGGCAACAAGATCCGGATTAGTTGTCGTTTGACCGCCATAGGTAATATGGATCAAGTCTTTATTACTGGAATCATGAGCGGTTGCTGTACTGTTTACCAAGTTTAAAGTAGCGTCCTTGACTGCATCCGCGACATTGATAATGTCACTGTAATTAGTACCGCCAGGATTGCTGGCACGTTGATGCCCGTCAGTGGTTATTTCCTGGCCATGTGAACCTATCTGTATCAGGTGGCCGGTATAGACACCGTCACTGTCACTGGTGCTGGCAACTCCGTCATTAGTGATATCAGTATTTTCCAAATGGATGATTTGCTTACCGGCAGCCATATTATTACCGGTCTTATCAGTGGAGTTGCCCAGAGCTGAAGAATATTTTACGGCTGTGGAGCTGGCGTGGATTTTACTGCGTTCAAGCTGTCCATCGACAGCAAACATATTGAATCCAGCCCCATCTCCTGCTATTTTGATGCCATAAGCTTTTTCATGATCTACTTTTATATCTGCAGTACCATAGAGGTTGACCTCCGATGATCCGTATTTACTTCCCAGATGTTTTTCTGCAGCTTGATTTGTTGCAGCCAGAGTACCGATAACAATACCATGTTGATGATTGCGGCCGCTGGTTTCGATAGTAGTTTTGAAATTACTGCTTTGAGTACTGTTGATATCTATTCTGCCGCCGCCAATGGCGATAATACCGGATTCGTGATTGCCTCCTGTACGGATATCAAGCTCACCGCCCTCATAGCCAAGTACTTCTATCTGCCCGAAATTGCCTGTTTCCAGTGCCGTAGCTCCTGGTCTGCCGGCACCGTCATTTCTATTGAAGCTGCCTCCAAGAAAAGTTATTTTAGCCTGTTCGTTAATGTCTTTAGCAGGATCGCCGTTGGCTAAGAACATTCTGCCATTGCTGTAGCCGGTTCCGTCTATTTCCACTCGGTCAAAATTGATTCTCCCTGTCCCGTTGGCAACTACCATCCAGCGCTGACTGCTGCTTGCTGCTTTAAATAAGGCTGACTGGTCATCGCTTTTACCATTGGAAAAAGTTATAGAAGCTCCATCCTGAGCGGCTACAATGCGGCTCTGACTTACTTTGACAGTTGTCGTGTCACCGGTTACATGTATTTCACCATTGTTGTAAGCAAAAAATGCTGATTCAGAATTTTTATAGTTTGTGGATTTGGAGGTAATAGAATTATCGGTACCGCTGAGGATTATTTTACTGCCGCTGCCGTTAGCAACAATTCCAGAATAACCTACTCCTGTAGAATAGGTATCGCCTAAACCGACCGTGGCATTTAAACTGCCATTAACAGTAAGCTGACCGCCGCTGCTGGCGGTGAGGGATTCGCTGCTGTTTACACCGTTGACGGTTGTTGCACCGGCGGTGACAGAAACCTGAGCGCCATTAGAAACTTTGATACTGTTGATAGTATCGGTATGTGTGATAGGATCATAAGTGTCTGTGCCATCTGCAGTGTATTTGCCGTCTGTAACAGGTACCGGTGCAGCCATTACGTTAGTTCCGTAAAAGGTGCAGTGCGCTGCAAGGAGCGCCAAAAGTATTGCTTGACGTTTCTTGTTGCTGTACATAATTGGGTCCTCCTTAAGAATAAAACAATAGAAGATAAAAATAATAAAACAATTATTGCAATAAAGAATTTTAAATCCTATAAGTTAAAATAATTATATTTTGCAAAAATGTACTGTGTCAAGCATTTATAGATTATATATCTATACAGTTTAATCGAGGAAAAGGAAATAATACTGTGTTTTTAGAAGAAAGCGCAGGGTATTACTCCGGGTAATTTGAAATTACAATAGCTGATAAAAAGTCGGCTATATTTAAAATATTAAGAATAAAACTGAAAAATTAGAAATTAAAATGCAGACTAATATTAGTCTGCAAATGAATAAAATAAAGAAATATAAAAAACGCCGTTATCTAAATGATAACGGCGTTAAAATAGTGCTTTTAGTTGTTTCTTTTCCGGATCTCGGTAACAGAAATGCCTCCGATGCCCCAATTATCAGTATCGACTTCATCGATAACGACAACAGTAGTCTTTTTGTTTTTACCGAGCACGTCGTGCAGCAGATTGGTAGCACCTTCTATCAGGGCTTGTTTTTTCTCTGGTGTCACGTTGCCTTCACGGGTGATTTTAATATTTACGTAGGGCATAACAAAGACCTCCTTTTTTCTTTCAGTATAGCATGAAAGAATGAAAAACAACAGGAATTTTAAAGTGGGTGATATCATGAGTACGCTGTGTTTCCACGGTGCTTTTTACAAAATATACAGGCAGGGACCTAAAGAAAGGTTTTTTTGTAAAGTAAGGTAAAAAACGCTTGTCAAGGCCGGAGTGCTTGTGCTATTATAGCGGTGACCGTAAATGGCCGGGCAGTATCTTTGTGAGCTGTACCATAAGCCGCAGGTCTTAATTTAAAATCAGTCATTAATCGCTTGGATCAGTAATGACCGGGACGAGACGCAATAACAAGGCCTTTTTATAAGTATTTTTGCGCTCTCCCGGCGGGAGTGCGTTTTTTATTTTACTGCCTTGGTTATGCTCTCAAGCGAAGAAAGGGAGGGAACCATGAAAATAGGCATCATTGGGCTGGGTAAGGTTGGCAGTGCTTTTTTGAAAGCCTGTGCAGTAACTGCTGCTTTACAGGTAGTCAGCGTCAAAGCGGGTCGATCGCCGAAAAGTTGTGCGAGGCTGGCGGGCATGGGTGACTTTCAGATTACTTCAGTCGGGGCAGAGGTGCTGGCGGCTGCTGATGTAGTTTTGCTGGCAGTTCCGGACGGGCAGATCGCGGCAGCAGCTGAAACACTGGCTGCGGAAGTCGGTACTGCCGGGCGGAGGGATATTCTGTCAAAGAAGGTGTGCCTGCATTGCAGCGGTTCTTTGGGGTTGGACCCTTTGGCGGCGCTTTCTGCCTTGGGGATCCACTGCGGCAGTCTGCATCCATTGCAGAGCTTTGCCGGAGGCAGCGCTAGATTTAAAGATATCGGCATGGCTGTTGATGGTGATAATGAAGCACAGCAAGCTGCCTGTTATCTGGCCGAAGCGCTTCAGGCATATCCATTCAGAGTTCCTGAAGCGGAGCGCAGTGCCTATCATGCGGCTGCTTGTTTTTGTTCTAATTATCTTGTGACAATAACTGCGATAGCACAGCAACTGTTTGAACGCTGGACACCTGACAAGGCAAGGGCTTTGCAGTTTTTGCTGCCGCTGCTGGATGGGACTGTCAGTAATCTGCATCAGACTTCGTTGGCCCGCAAGGCATTGACCGGGCCGATTGCCCGCGGTGATGTAGGCACTGTAGCAGGACATCTGAAAATTCTGCCGGAGGAACTGCAGCTGGTTTATCGGGAACTGGCACTTCAGACTATGCGTCTGGCGAGTGAAAACGGCAGTATCGATGAAGCGAAAGCAAAAAGTTTACAAGAACTATTGAAAGCTTGACAGTAAAGGAGTAAAACCATGAATAAAAAAGCAATAACCACATCGACTATCAAAGCAATGAAACAGCAGGGTGAACCGATAACGATGGTTACAGCATACGACGTTGCGATGGCCCGTAATGTTAATGAAGCCGGTGTTGAGATGATTCTGGTAGGTGATTCTGTTGGTAATGTGATGTTGGGTTACGGTTCTACTGTGCCCGTAACGATGGAAGAGATGCTTCATCATACCAAAGCAGTGATGCGCGCCTGCGGGCCGGCACTGGTTGTCGCTGACATGCCTTTTATGAGCTATCAGGCCAGCATTGCTGACGGTCTTTATAATGCGGCCCGCTTTTTAAAGGAAACTGGCTGCACGGCAGTAAAACTGGAAGGCGGCAGTGAAATCTGTGAACTGGTACAAAAAATGGTTGCCGCAGGCATTCCCGTGGTCGGACACATTGGTCTGACGCCGCAGTCTGTCAATCAAATGGGTGGCTTTAAAGTGCAGGGCAAGGATGTAGACGCAGCGCAGAAATTGCTGGATGATGCTAAAGCGTTAGAGGCAGCAGGAGCCTTTGCTATTGTGCTGGAATGTGTGCCGGCTGCTTTGGCTGCAAAGGTGACTGCTGAACTGAAAACAGCGGCAACTATTGGTATCGGAGCCGGAAATTCCTGTGATGGGCAGGTACTGGTCTGTAATGATCTGCTGGGATTTTCGGACGGGTTCTGTCCGAAATTTGCCAAAAAATACAGCGATCTGCACGGAAGTATTGTCAGCGCAGTGCAGCAATACATCAGGGAAGTTAAGGAGCGCAGTTTTCCTGCGCCGGAGCATACGTTTAAAATAGATGATGAAGTTTTAGAGAAATTATATTGAGAGGAAGCCTTAAAATGAAACTTTGCCAAACGACAGCAGATTTACAGGAAGAGGTAGCTTTAGCAAAGGCAGCGGGTAAAAGCATCGGTCTGGTACCGACTATGGGGGCTCTGCATGAAGGGCATGGTTCACTCATTGCTGCCGCACGTAAAGAGAATGAGCTGGTGATAGTCAGTGTTTTTGTCAATCCGACACAGTTTGGGGCGGGGGAGGATCTGGAAGCCTATCCGCGCACTTTGGAAGCAGATTGTATATTGGCAGGGAAAATGGGGGCCGATATCGTTTTTGCCCCTGCGGCTAAAGAAATGTATCCCAGTGCCGATATGACCTGGGTAGAGGTAACAGGTGATATTACAAAGGTTTTATGCGGCCGCAGCCGTCCCATACATTTTCGTGGCGTGACTACTGTTGTCAGCAAGCTGTTCAATCTGGCACAGCCTGACAGGGCGTATTTTGGGCAGAAGGACGCGCAGCAGGTACAGGTTATCAAACGAATGGTCAAAGATCTGTTTTTTAACGTTCAGCTGCGGATTATGCCGATCGTACGTGAGGCTGACGGCTTGGCTAAAAGTTCGCGTAATACTTATTTGAGCCAGGAAGAACGCACAGCCGGTTTGATTTTATCAAAAAGCCTGCGTTATGCGGAAGAACTTTTTAAGCAGGGTGAGCGTGACAGCAGTAGAATTGCAGCTGAAACTGCCAAGCTGATCGGTTCAGAGCCGTTGAGTGAGATTGACTATGTAGAAATTTATGAGCTGCCCGATCTGAAACCTGTTGCAGGTGATATTACCGGTTCGTGCCTATTGGCAGTAGCAGTGCGTTTTGGGACTACGCGGCTGATCGATAATGTGATTTTGGAGGTTGAATAAATGCTTTTGAATATGTTTCATGGAAAAATCCACCGTGCTACGGTGACAGAAGCCTGTCTAGAATATATGGGCAGTATTACCATTGATTCCGAGCTGTTGGAACTTTCCGGCATCATGCCGGGCGAGCGGGTACAGATCGTTGATAATAATAATGGCAGCCGCCTGGAAACCTATGTTATTGCAGGGGAACGCGGCAGCGGTGTGATTTGCCTTAATGGCGCTGCGGCACGCAAGGTCGTAGTGGGTGATACAGTGATCATTATCGCTTATGCGCTGATGACGCCTGAAGAGGCGGCAGGTTTTGAACCAAAGGTAGTTATGGTAGATGAAAATAACCGCCCTGTTAATGTGCGCGGAACAGAAAAAGAACGCGAAATAGGTTAATAAAAAACCTCCGTAAGCATTTGCCTGCGGAGGTTTTTGTTATGTTAGACGTGAAAAACAGCAGTACTGCCACGTTGGCCGGGGATTACTTCCAATCGGGCTGAAATGCGTTCGCGCAGCTCGCTGACGTGGGAAATGATTCCTACCAGACGCCCGCCTTTCTGCAGATCGGTAAGCGTGCGGATAGCCATATCCAGGGCTTCGGAGTCAAGCGTGCCAAAACCTTCATCGACCAGAATGGTATCAAGGCGGATACCTCCCGCATAGGCCTGTACTACATCGGAAAGCCCTAAGGCCAGCGAGAGTGAAGCCAGAAACAGTTCTCCGCCGCTAAGTGTTTTGACAGGACGGGCAACGCCTGTAAAGCTGTCGGTAACTTCAATGTTCAAACCGTTTTCCCTTCTGGCATCCAGAACATCACCGGTACGTGATAAACTGTAACGGCCACGGCTCATAGAGGTTAAACGCAGATTGGCGGCCTGCAGTACGTCGTCTAAAATAGCCTGCAAAACAAATGCGGAAAAGGTAAGTCTTGAGGGATTATTGCCTCTTGCGGTTTCTGCCAGAGAGGCTGCTGTTTGATAGGCATCCTGTAAAGTGCCCATCTTTTTTTCCAATTCCTGCAGCTGGAGCTGTGCTTTTTGCAGATCAGAAAGCTCTTTGGCGGTTACTGCCGTTTGAGCTGTCAGCTGACGGTAGAGAGCGTCTGCCTGCTGTTCCGCTGCTTTGCAGGCACTGAGTTCTGGCTCGGTCTTACCGTTGACGGCATTTTGAGCGCGTTGCAGGCGGTCTGTTGCTGCGGCCAGATTTTGTTCATAGGCGGCGATGGTCTGCTGCAGTTGTTTTCGCGTACTTTCAGTACGCAAAGCGGCAAGAAAGGCTGTCTGTGATTCAAAGTCTGAAGCGTCCAGGCGTTCTTTAAAATGTTCGCGCAGAGCGCTGAATTCTTTGGCAGCATTTACAGAAGCCGCCTGGTTTGCTTTCAGAGTAGCTTCGCAGCCTGCCAGATGCAGCTGAGCCTGCTGATAGCTTTGCTGCAGCAGCTGTAAGCTCTGGACCTGTCTGGTAATCGTCTGTGTTTTCAACTGCAGCTCAGATTTCTGGGCCGCAGTTATTGTAGCCGGGTGCGGATGCTGCAAAGCTCCGCAGACAGGACACGGTTCATTGTCAACGAGAGCCGCGGCCAGACGTTCTAATTCAGAAGTGACACCGGATAATTTAGCGGCTTCGCTGTGGAGCTGCAGGATCCGCTGGTTCAAAAGCTCCAGCGCTTTATCCAGGTTCGCAGTATCCTTGATACTTTGACCGTCAAGCTGTTGTAATTGTTCTGAAAGCTTTTGGTGCAGTTCCTGCAGCTTTGCTTGCGCCGCTGCTGTTGCCTGTTGAGCGCTTTGTTCGGCTGACAGACATTCCTGGTTGTGTTTATGTGCGCGCAGGGTAGAGTTGTAAATTTCTTCCAGCAGTGCGGCTTTATCAGCCTGTGCTGCTTCAGTTTTTGCAGTTTCAACAGCGCTGCGCTGTTCTGTCAAAGTTAAGAAAGCCGTTCGTGCTGCAGTTGCTTCCGCAAAAGCATTATGCAGCTCCTGAGCCTGCTGCAATTGCAGTTTTGCTGCTGCAAGCTGTGCGGAAGCAGTCTGCAGTGCAGCCGTTTCTTCCTTTTGCCGCTGCAGAAATATTTGTATGTCAGCAAGAAGCTGGTCGTTGTTTTCACATTCGGTACTGTTCAAAATAAACTGTTGTTGTTGTTTAAGTGCTTTATAATCGTTGTCGATAGCAGTGCTGCGTTCTGCCAGCAGTGCTTCGATACGCCGGTACAGCTCGGTTTTGAAGATCGTTTCCAGAATCGCCTTGCGGTCTTTCGATTCAGCGATCAGAAACCGTCGGAATTCTCCCTGGGGCAACAAAACTATTTGACGGAACTGTTCCGCTTTAAACCCAATAAGTTCTGTAATTTTTTTGGTCACTTCGTCACTTTTTGCGGCCAGCGGTTCCTTGCTGCCGTCAGTAAGGATTTTAAAAAGGGCGGCGGCTGCCGGTACCTTTCGAGTGCCCTCGCCGCGTTGCTTTTTTAATTCCTGCTCGGGAGATCTCAGTACCTGATAGATATATTCCCCGCTTTTAAAGGTAAATTCTACTTCGGTTTTTTGTTCGGCGGGAGCGTAGTCGCTGCGCAGGTTTTTACTTTCGCGCAGATCGCCGCTGGCGCTGCCGTATAAAGCGAAGCTGATCGCATCTAAAATAGTAGTTTTACCGGAACCGGTCGGTCCGTGGATCAGGAAAAAGTTTTTATCTCCTAAAAGCGTGAAGTCAATAATTTGCTCACCGGCATAAGCACCAAAGGCCTGCATGGTAAGTTGTAATGGTTTCATGCTCAGGCCTGCCTTTCTGTCTGCACTTCGCTGTTAATAATGTCCGATAAAAGGGATTTTTCACTGTCAGTGAGCTGACGATTGTTGACTTGTGTAAAAAAAGCTTCAAAAAGCTCGGCGGTACCAAGCTTTTTATGATTTACTGCGGCAGTGTCCGCATCGCGGCCAGTATGCAGCCGTGCGTATTCTAAATGCAGGATATTGGGGTAGACCTGCTCCAGCCGGTATTTGGCATCCAGTATCGGCTGTTCGTCAGTCAGGGTTACCTGCAGATAACAATCATATAATTCCGGCTGCGGCTTGCTGACTAATTCAGAAAAACTGCCGCGCAGACAGGCCAGTTCCCGGCGAGGCTTGAGCTGTACTGTTTCAACAGTAATACTGCCGTCTGCGGCCATATCTACAATATGTACGCCCTTGGACTGCTGGACTTCATTAAAAGAATATTTGAGCAGGGAACCGCTGTAACGTACCTTGCTGCTGCCGTTCTGGCAGGCGTGCAGATGTCCTAAAGCCGCATAATTAAACGGGGCAAAGCAGTCGATGCCTACGGTGGTTGCTCCGCCGATAGCCAAAGGGCGTTCGCTGTCCGGAGATTCCTGCGCTCCTGTCAGAAAGACATGCGCCAGCGCAACCTTACGCGCTGTATCAGGGATCTGTCTTAACTGGTTGCTTATCTGCCAGCGAACAACATCTTCGTGTGTTTTTAAAGGCTGCCGGAGCAGTTCGGACGCTGCCAGGGGCTCGCCATAAGTCAGTGGTGCAAAATAAACTGGCCCGTAGGTATCATATAATACAACGGGCTGGGTAGAAGGGCTGACTGGCCCGGTGATATAAAGCTTGTTCTGAGATAACAGGCTTTGACCGAAGCCGAGACGGTCGGCATTATCGTGATTGCCGGCGATCATAATGACATTTTTGCCGGCCGCCTGGACTAAACGGCGCAGAACCTCGTCCAGCAGGGTCACTGCCTGTGTCGGCGGTACGGCGCGGTCATAAATGTCGCCGGCGATCAGGACGGCGTCAACATTACTTTCTTTGACCAGGGCGATTAATTCTTCCAGTACTATAGCCTGATCGTCGGTCATATGTAAGCCGTGAAAAATACGGCCCAGGTGCCAGTCGGAAGTATGTAAAAAACGCATGGTTCCTCCTTTATTACTTACGATAAAGCTGCATGATTTCGTGAAATTTTGCTAATCCGCATTCGATACCGTGATCGTGCAGCTTTAAAAGCTGCTGCGGTTTCTGGTCCAGTCTGCCGATCTTTAAAGGTACGGTTGGACGGATGATAACGGCCTTGCCGTCCTGTTCCAGTTGTTCGGCAAAAGCAAGCTGGTCATTATATAGGTCAGGACGTCTGGCCATGGTTTCCCATAATTTAGGATAGTGTTTATAGACGAGGCGCAGCAGATATTGCGGTACCGGGTGTTTTTTACGGTAACCGGCATTACGGGTAAGTACGATAACGAATTTCTGATAACCGTCAGCAATGGATTTGCTGATAGGTATGGGCTCTACTATAGCTCCGTCTAATAATTTATGGCCGCCGATGGTGACGACAGGAGCAAAAAAGGGCAATGAAGCGGATGCGCGCAGCGGCAGAAAATCTTTATCCATATCGCCCTGGGTATACCAGACAGGCTTGCCTGTGATAACATCGGTCGTGCCGACATAAAGCTGTCCGGGATATTTACGAAAAGCTTCATAGTCAAAAGGCAGCAGATTCTGCGGCAGTTCTTTGAGAATGAAGTCAAAACCAAAAAGTGAACGGGTCCTGAGCCAGTTGCTCAGGCTGCAGTAACGTTTATCACCAACAAAATTTTGAATGACACGTCTGGTACGCAGCGGCTGCTGTGACATATAGGAAACAATATTGCAGGCACCTGCAGAAACGCCGACAATATGCGGGAAAATAAGTTCTTTCTGCATGAATGCTTCAAAAACTCCGGCGGAAAACATGCCCCGCATACCGCCGCCTTCCAAAACCAGGCTGATACCGCTTACTATCATACATGACACCTCGTAATCAATGATATAAATATTATACACCATTTGTAATGCCAGCGGGAATTTGGGTGGCAGGAAATTGTCTGCCGGCGGCTGATATGTTATGATGAAGTAAATAATGATGCAAGGAAGGTGCGAGCATGAAAAAAGTTGTTGTAATGACTACAGGCGGTACTATTGCCATGAAATATGATCCTGTGACGCAGGGCCTGATCCCGGCTGTCAGTGGTGATGATTTGATCGAAGCCGTCCCGGCACTGCGGGAGATTGCCGAAGTTGAGGTAGTTGAATTTTCCAATGTGCCCAGCGGTCACATAACACCGCAGATGATGTTTGATTTGGCAAAAATGGCTGATCGGTATGCAGAGCGGGAAGACGTCAGCGGCATTGTTGTGACCCACGGGACAGATACACTGGAAGAAACAGCTTATATGTTAGGTTTGGCAGTAAAAACGAACAAGCCTATCTGTCTTACAGGAGCCATGCGCGGCGCTTCAGAAACAGGACCGGACGGACCGGCAAATATCCTGGCGGCAGTAATGGTCGCTGCCAGCGATGAAGCCTTGGGCAAAGGCGCATTACTTATTTTTAACGATGAGATACATGCTGCTGCAGAAGTTACCAAAACGCATACTACGTCCTGTGCTACATTTCATTCGCCGGGCTGGGGTCCTATAGGGCATATTTATTTTGACAGAGTGGTTTTTCGACGTCAGCCGCTGAATCTTGAAAAAATCTGTCCGGCAGTGCTGGCAGAAGATGTCTGTTTGCTGAAAACCTATGCGGGGATGGATGCGTATTTATTTAAAATGCTGGCGGAAAAGCCGGTACAGGGATTGGTAGTTGAAGCTTTAGGCTGCGGGAATGTGCCGCCGGCAGTTAAGGAAGGGATCGAATATGTGCGGAGCAGGGATATTCCTGTAGTTTTGGCTTCACGTGTTCATACGGGGCGTGTAGTTCCGGCGTACAGTTATTTTGGCAGCGCCAGGTCAATGGAAGCAAGTAAGATCATTCTGGGCGGGGAATTAACAGGACAGAAAGCCAGAATAAAGCTGATGCTGGCTTTGGGACTGACGAAGGATAATGAGGAACTGCGCAGATTTTTTGATAACTGAGCGGAATTTGCAGTTAAATGGAAAACGATAACTAATAATTAAAAAACTTTGCGTTTATGCTTAAAATTGGTGTAAACGCAAAGTTCTTTGTTTTTTTGGAACAGAAATTTGTGATGTGGGGGGGTACATGTTATAATAATCGTACTTGAAAAGTAGAAAGAGAGGGTGCAGAGATGAAGGAGCAACATGATATTTTGACGGGTATGCTGAATTGTACCGAGGCTGCATCAATTTTGTTAGCAATGACGACATCACTGGCCGATGAAAATGCTTTAAAAGAGCTGTTACAGAAACAAGGTTACAAATTTGCTGTTACGGAACTTGGCGGCGATGCATCTAAAAGCGAATTTAGAGAAAAAATGACACGGTCAATTATTGGAGCCTGTCTCAACTGTAGTGTTATTTCAAAAACTGCGCAGGAGATACATGCGGTATTACATGCAGCAGCTGATGCAAAATCTGGTTATTCCCAGAACCTGCTTCAGGCCAATATTTCGTGTAAGGTTGCGATTGTAAGAGGAAATGGATGGATTGCCGTAACTTTTTATGGAGATTCAGCGGCGCATTATATCACTAATCATAAACGCATGGGTTTTGGCATTATGCATATATAGAAAAGTTTGAAAATATTTAACAAATAATTGACAAATCGATTTTTTGTGTTATTATAAAAGCGTAGAGAATATGAGAGCTTTACCAAGAGAGTATTTGAGAGTTTTCAAAATAGTTTATTACAACTGCATAGTGGTGACGGAGTGATAGTGATTCTATTACTTCGTCTTTTTATTTTTAAGCATGTTTCGATGACGGACAAGGCTCCGGTAAAAACCGGTTAGGATAAAGTCTTGTGAGTGTGCGAGTGTTTGGCATTAATTTTCCTGATTGGCAATTGCAAAGTGGTGAAAGAGAGATGGAGATGATTCTGTTTCTCTATTTTTTTTACCATAATTTGGTTATCCGGAAACCGACAGTTGATACGCCAGGAAAGAAAAGTTTGAAAGGGGTTTGAAGCAATGAATGTTTATGCGTATGCAGGATTTTCTTACTTGTTCACTGCGGCTATTTCGTTGTTTATGATTGGCGTAGTGGTATTGCTCAATAAATTGATGGGCAATAATAATTCTAATGGAGAAGGGATGGAATAACGATGGAAATGAGTCTGGTCGCAACATTGTTTCCTGGTATTGCCAGTTTATTTGTGCAAGATCCTGTAATCGCCTGTGCGCGTATTTTTATGATAATTTTCGGTTTTATTCTGGCTTATCTGGGCTTTAAGAGAACCTTAGAGCCTTTGATCATGGTACCGATGGGTGTTGGTATGATTTGTATCAACTGCGGCGTACTTTTTTTAGACGGCGGTAAGCTTGGCACTTTGTTTTTGGATCCGCTCGTTTCAGAACCGGGCGCATTGATGAATATCATGCAGATCAATTTTTTGCAGCCGATCTATAATTTGACCTTCAGCAACAGTCTGGTAGCCTGTCTGGTTTTTATGGGCATTGGGGCTATGTGTGAAATTGGTTTTATTTTGGCTAATCCGTGGACTTCCATCATTATTGCTATTTTTGCCGAAGCAGGTACCTTTGTTACGCTTATTCTGGGTGTGAATCTTGGATTGACTCCACCGGAAGCTGCTGCTGTAGCTTCGATCGGCGGTGCTGATGGGCCGATGGTTCTGTTTACTTCCTTGATGCTGGCTCCGGAACTGTTCGTCCCGATTTCCGTTATTGCTTATCTTTATTTAAGCCTGACTTATGCAGGCTATCCGACATTAGTAAAAATGCTGGTGCCTAAAAAATATCGTGGTATCGATATCATTTTTGATGCTCCTGAAATTCCGAAAACCAAAAAATTTATTTTTATTTTAGTATGCTGTGCTTTGTTATGTATTTTATTGCCGATGGCGGCGCCGTTGATCATGTCCTTCTTCCTGGGTATGACGATCAAAGAAGCTGAAATCGTTCCGTATCAGGATCTGCTGGAAAACGTTATCCTTTATGCTGCTACTTTGATGCTGGGTCTTTTGCTTGGCACTTTATGCGAAGCCTCTACCCTGCTTAATCCCAAAGTTGCACCGCTGATCATTCTTGGTGTGGTAGCTTTGGCAGTATCAGGTGCTGTTGGTGTTTTAGGCGGCTGGATAGTTTACAAATTCAAAAAAGGAAATTTCAATCCTGTTGTTGGTATTGCCGGTATTTCCTGTGTGCCGACTACTGCTAAAATCGCTCAGCATATAGCTGAAGATGAAGATCCGTTCGCCGTAATAATGCCGGTGGCAATGGGGGCTAATATCGGCGGCGTTATCGTCTCGGCAATTGCCTGCGGCGTCTTCATTTCGACGATCCACCTGGTTAAGTAAAATTTGAGACGGGGCAATAAAGATGGTAGAAATAAAGAAGATACTGCACAATAAAATATATTATTATGAGCAGTTGGATTCTACTAATCTGAAAGCGCTGGAGCTTGCAAAGCAGGGGGCAGCAGAAGGTACAATTGTTATTGCCACAAGGCAGACTGCCGGACGAGGACGAATGCGGCGGAAATGGGAATCACCGGAGGGGAAGGGATTGTGGTTTTCCATGATCCTCAGACCAACGATAGCTGCCGAATACTGTGCCCAAATAACGCTGCTGACAGCCGTTGCTGCGGTGAAAGCTTTGCAGGTGCTAACTGATAAAAAATTTTCTATAAAATGGCCCAACGATATCATGCTGGACGGTAAAAAAGTCTGTGGTATTTTAGCAGAAATGGCACTGACTGCTGATGGCAGTATCGAGTACGCCGTTGTTGGCATTGGTATCAACATAAATATGTCTTCTGAAGATTTCGGAGCCCAGCTAGAAGCTACAGCCACTTCTCTTTATCTGGCAACGGGCATCGAATACGAGCATGAACAGGTCCTCAAGGCGTTTCTGGATGAATTCGATCTGCTTTACTCTCACTGGCACTGCTGCGGTTTTGCTTTGATCAGGCAGGACTGGCTGGACTACAGCTGTACACTGGGTCATAAGGTTACAGTAAGGGATAATGATACAGAGATTTATTCCGGAGTGGCGGAAGACATGGATGATTATGGGAGTTTGCTTGTACGAAATGCTGCGGGAAAAATCGAAAGCTTCGATTTTGGTGAAATAAGCATCCGTAGCTGCTGAGGTTGCAGTAAAGGGAGGGACTGAGAGATGGAAGCGTTTTTACAGGGTGAAAGTGTTAAAAGCGTAGGCGTAGCGGCAATGCTGCTGGCGCTAACACGTACGCTGAAGGACGAGGAAACGGCTAAAAGAGCGCTGACTGAAGTTGGTCATAAATTTGTAGTGACAGAGGTCGGCGGAAAAACTTCTTATGATGATTTTCACGAAAAGGTGAACAGGGCCGTAATTGGGGCCAGTCTCAATTCTGGAATCATTGAAAAGACGGCTAATGATATTCACGCTTTGATTCACGCTACGGAGGAAGCTAAAAAAGGTATTTTAGTCAGCGTTTCTTCTAGTGCCAGTCTGGCGCTGAAAATAGCGGTTGTACGTGATGATGGCTGGCTGGCGGTGGCATTGTTCGGTAAATCGGCACTGCATTATATGACTAATCATGAACGGGCCGGTTTGGGAGTTATGCATATATAGATCCGGGTGAAAGTAAATAGTGGTGAATGAGAGAATGAAGGCGCAGTTTGCAGCTGTGCTTTGTTCTCTCTTTTTTTATCCGGGTTCGGTATATATGAAGCAGTTTTGTAATAAGAAAGGAGAGAATGTAATGGAGCTTAAAGGTATTACGCGTGAGTGGGACTCTTTAAAGAAAGATGCTGCGGCAAGAGCTGCCTCAGCTGCCCCTTACGTCAAAGAAGGAAAAATCGTTGATGCCAAAGATGCAGTCGCTTTACTGGAGGCTGTTATCAAACCCGGTGATAAGGTCAACATCGAGGGCAACAACCAGAAACAGGCCGATTTTCTGGCGAAAACACTCTGCCAGGTAGATCCTGGTAAGGTGCATGATCTGCACATGGTACAGTCTGTTTTGACCTTGCCTGAACATCTGGATGTTTTTGAAAAAGGTATCGCTAAAAAGCTGGATATGTCCTTTTCCGGCCCGCAGGCAGGCCGAATTGCCGAATTTTTAAAAGAAGGCAAATTGGAGCTGGGAGCTATCCATACTTATTTGGAACTGTATGGACGTTATTTTGTTGATTTGACTCCGCGTGTCGCATTGATTGCGGCAACGAAGGCTGATCGCCATGGCAATCTGTTTACCGGTTTCAGCACTGAGGATACTCCGGCGATCGTAGAAGCGACTAAATTCCGTCAGGGTATCGTTATTGCGCAGGTCAACGAGATCGTAGACGAGCTGCCGCGCGTTGATATCCCCGGTGATTGGGTCGATTATGTTATTCAATCTCCGAAACCGTTTTACATCGAACCGCTCTTTACACGTGATCCGGCACTGATTACTGATGCTCAGGTTTTAAAGGGCATGATGGCGATCAAAGGTATCTATGGCGAGTATGGTATTAAAAGCCTGAACCATGGTATCGGTTTTGATACGGCTGCAATCGAGCTGCTGTTACCGACTTATGGTGAGGAGCTGGGATTGAAAGGCAAGATCTGCACCAATTTTATTTTGAATCCGCATCCTTCGATGATCCCGGCTATTGAAAGCGGTTGGGTCGAATCGATCCACTGCTTCGGCGGTGAATTGGGAATGGATGAGTATGTAGCTGCCCGCAGTGATATTTTCTTTGTCGGGCCGGATGGTTCAATGCGTTCAAACCGTGCTTTTTCTCAGACGGCAGGACATTATGCTATTGATATGTTTATCGGCGGCACACTGCAGATCGATCCTTATGGCAACAGTTCTACAGCTACGGCTAACCGTGTGGCAGGCTTCGGCGGCGCTCCGAATATGGGCTGCGACCCGAAAGGCCGTCGTCATTCTTCCGAAGCATGGCTTAAATGCGGTGAAGAATATGGCGTTAAAGAAGCAATGTGGGGACCTGTACACCGCGGCAAACGCCTGGTCGTACAATTGGCCGAAACCTTCCGTGAAAAACTGGCGCCTGGCTTCGTAGAGGAACTGGATGCTTTTGCTTTGGCTAAAAACGCTAATCTGCCGATTGAACCGGTTATGATCTACGGCGATGACCTGACTCATATCATTACCGAGGAAGGTATCGCATACCTGCATAAATGCAGAAATATGGAAGAACGTACTGCCGCTATCCGCGGTATCGCAGGCTTTACCGAAGTCGGTATGAAGGCTGATCCGAAAGAGACCCTGCGTCTGCGTGATCTTGGCGTGATCAAGACTGCCGATGATCTTGGTATTGATATGAGCAGAGCTAACCGTTCCATGCTGGCGGCTAAAAACGTACATGACCTGGTCGTTTGGTCTAAAGGTCTGTATAATCCGCCTGCTAAATTCAGAAACTGGTAAGAGGAGGAGATTAACGTGGCATTACAGGTTTTGGAATTTGAATTTAAATCTGCTGCAACACAGGAAATCGCTAAGGAATGGTCGCATCTTGGTGTAACCGGTTCCGGCGATTTGGAAGTACTTATGGAAAAGAAAGATTTGAACGGCGGCGTTAAAGCCAAAGTAGTTACTCCTGTTAAAGGCTTTGATGCGGTTTGGGAAAAAATGCTCGGAAAATTTGTAACTGATACAGGTGTTGGCAATGTAAGTATCGAGATCAACGATGATAACGCCACCCCGATCGTTGTTTATATGAGATTACGCCAGGCACTGGCAGAAGCTACTGCAAAGGAGGCTGAATAATTATGAAAAACTGGACTGAACTTGAAAACAGCAGCTTCTTTGACGCTAATGCCCGTGAACGTGCTTTGGGCATGGTCGACAAAGGGACCTTTACGGAGTTTTTAAATCCGCTGGATCGTTATTGCAGCCCGCATCTGCCGGTACTTGGGACTGCTGTGGAATTTGATGACGGTACTGTCTGCGGCGTTGGTTTGCTGGGCAAGCATCCTGTTTTTGTAGTATCAATGGAAGGGAAATTTATTGGCGGCGCTATTGGCGAGGTCAATGGCGGTAAAATGGTCGCAACTATTCGCCTGGCATTGAAGGCGGCTGCTGACATTAAAGCTAAATATCCTGAAGAATATGCTGCAAGACGTCCGCTGGTTGCGGTTTCTTTTGAAACCGGCGGCGTACGTCTGCACGAAGCCAATGCCGGACTTCTGGCCCATGCCGAAGTAATGGATGCCTTCCAGGACTGCCGCGGTATCGTTCCAGTAGTAGCGGTAGTTGGCAGTAAAGTCGGCTGCTTTGGCGGTATGGGCTTTGTAGCTGCAGCTACCGACGTCATTGTGATGAATGAAGAAGGGCGTATCGGCCTGACTGGTCCGGAAGTAATCGAACAGGAAATGGGCAAAGACGAATTTGACGCTTCCAACAAGGCTTTGGTTTACCGGACAACCGGCGCTAAACATAAATATATCATTCAGGATTGTAACTATCTTGTTGAAGATAAAATCGGTGAATTCCATAAAACTCTGGCTGAAGTGGCTGAGATACCAATGGCTGAGATCGAAAAAATGCGCCGTATCGGTTCTCTGAAGCTGGTACAGGAACAGCAGGAGCTGGTGAAGCTTGTTGGAGATATGCAGCCGAAGGATTCGATGGATCTGTGGAAATATTTCGGTAATGAAGATCCGGCAGCTTTGCCTGAGATGACGACAGCGGAATTCCTTAAAGTAGTAAAACGCAGAGTACGCAGTTAAGGAAAAGGAGGAATATGAATATGGAAGAATTGGACAACACTATGATAGGTCGCGGACGCGATGCTATTGATATGATCATCGATAAAGATTCCTTCCAGGAAAATATCATTGACGGTTACAGCTTCGATCCTGATTATGGCCCCGGGTCTGTTGTCGGTACTGCTAAGCTGAACGGCAAACCGACTACGATCATCGCTAATGATGCGATGGCGTTTAATGACAGATTTCCTGTTGTTTTCGGCGGGGTCATCGGACTTGAGGAAGGTTATAAGATGGCAACGGCAGTTTATCGGACTATGGAAGCCGATAAGGATAAACCGCTGCCTGAGAAACGCGCTATCGTTTTGATAGTTGATACTCCTGGTAACGGTCCCGGCAAAATGGAAGAAATCGCCGGTATGAATAAATCCACAGGCGGTTATCAGCTGGCTTTAGCCGAAGCACGCAAAGCAGGACATCCAATCGTGGCCATGGTCATTGGCCGCGCAATTTCCGGAGCTTTCCTGTGCCATGGTTTACAGGCCGACCATATTTTGGCCCTTTCCAAAGATTTCGGCACCATGATCCATGTTATGCCGCTGACCTCCATTGCCAGGATCACGAAAATGGATATCGAACGGTTGGAAGAGCTTTCTACCAGCAATCCTGTTTTTGCAGCCGGTGTAGATTTCTTTTACAAACTGGGCGGCGTACAGGAAATTGTCAATCAGGTAGAAGATATGCGGGAAGTAATTATCCGGCATATCGATGAGGTTGCTAAATTAAAGGCTGAAGGGAAAGGCGAACTGCTCGGTCCCTGGGGCAGAGGTATTCTGGGCAATGAGCGGGGCGGACGGATCCATAGAATGGAAGCTATTGCCAAGGTCAATGCAGAATTTACTGCAGTTGCCGATAAATATATCAACGCGTAAGGAGATTGCAGATGAACAGCTTGCTTCAGGAAATAAGCCTGCTGGTCGAAGATTTCGGTTCTGCTCCCAAACTGGAGGAGATGCCGAAGCGTACTTTGGCGGATAAAGGCATTGCCGGGCCGACGGCGGCTCATGTGATCGAAGATGTTCATACGCCTTTGAATCTTGCTTATCTTACCTTTACAACGGGAACATCAGCTTTTCAAAATATCGTCGGAGTTACCTATGCTGAATTGCCGGCACGCATCAGAGCTTCGGTCAGGATCTTAGAGCGCGCTGGACTAAAGCACGGCGATAAGCTGCTTGTTACTTATCCGCCGCTGGTAAATGTTTTTTCAGGGCAGGCTTTAAAAGATTTTGGTTTGAAATGCTCGTTTTTAGTGCGCTCCAGCCGTGATGCCTTTCTGGCAGCGCTGTATAAAGAGAGGCCTGCAGCTGTGGTGGGTGAGTCTGCGTTTTTACGGGCGGCACTGACAGATGCTAAAAATATGGGCGTTGCTGAAGATCTGCCTAAAGGAGTAAAGCTGTTGACTGCCGGTACGCCTCTGGATCTGGAGTTGCTGCCGGTGGCGCAGGAACTTCTGCAGGCGGAAGTACATGATTTATACGGCTGCCAGGAAATAGGCTGGCTGGCTATGGACGGTATCCCTGTCAGGGACGATATCGAACTGACACCGGCGGCCATCAGGGGCGGACAGCAATATTATGAGCTGATAGCAGGCGGCCTGCCGATGGGTGACAGTTTTCCGTGTTCAGAGTCGGGACATGTCTGTAATAAGGCCGGTAAGATCATTACTTACCGCCGGGAACGGACTTATCCGGAGTATGAAGTGATCGTAAAAGCTACTACTCTGGCCTCAGCCGTTACCTTAAACAGGGTGGCCCGCAGTATTTTGAGGATTAAAGGCCGGATCGTCAAGGTCAGTCCTGAAGTACAGGTCAATGCCGAACAAACAATATTGGAACTGCGGGGCGATCCTATATCAGGAATTGAAATACCTTCTGTTACAATCACCGGGCCGGTACAGACGGAATTTTTCGACACTATGGTACAGGCGCAGCTTGATTATCAGCAGAACAGTAAGGCGGATCCCGTATGGACAAAACGCAGTTAAAAAGGCATGACCTGGTTTATCCGAGCAGTATCGGCAGGGCAAGGCTGAAACAAGTGTTTTTAAACGAGCTGACAGGGGAAAAGGCATTTTTAGCGGCGGATATTTTCCGCGCTGACAGCGTTATTCCCGGAATAGTCAGACGTGCGGAAGTACTTTCGGCAGACGTGATACCGTTGGGCTTTGTGCATCCGCAGCTATGTGAGGGACGGCGTTTACGCCTGACAGCAGAGCTGGAGGTAGGCGAAGCAGTTAAATTGAAACGGCCTTATGAGCTTGCGGCAGCTGAATTTAAAGTATCTACGAATTGTCTGGCAGCGGCGCAGGCGGCATGCAGCTATGCGGCAGAGAGGCGGCTGAAACTGGGAATTTTAGGTTCGGCCGGGTTGGAAATAGCTACCGGTTTACCTTTTACCAACAGCGAATCTGATCTTGATCTGTTGATAACGGGATTGTCTTTGCAGCAGCTGCAGGAGGTATATACAGAACTGCAGGCCATTGGAAAGAAGTTTCAGGTAGACATTGATCTGGAAACGGAGCTTATTAATGGCTATGGTATTAAGGCGGCTGAATTATTTCAGCCGACACAGACAGTTTTAGGCAAGAGTTTACAGGATGTACAAATATTAAAGAAAAAGACAGTTGTAGAAATACTGTCACAGGAGGCATAAATCATGGAAATTAAATCTCGCGTACCCGGCAAAATCGTTCGCTTTGAAAAACAAGTAGGCGAAAGCGTTGAAGTAAAAGACGTACTGATAGTAATGGAAGCAATGAAAATGAAACAGCTGGTACCTTCCCCGGTAGCCGGAGTAGTCAAAGAATATAAAGTGCAGCCCGGCGACCGCGTAAGTGCCGGCCAGGTCATTGCCGTAGTCGAATAAGAGCAGACTAAAATTTAAGGAGATGTCGAATCATGGAAATTAAATCCCGCGTACCCGGTAAAATCGTTCGCTTTGAAAAACAAGTAGGCGAAAGCGTTGAAGTAAAAGACGTACTGATAGTAATGGAAGCAATGAAAATGAAACAGCTGGTACCTTCCCCAGTAGCCGGAGTAGTCAAAGAATATAAAGTGCAGCCCGGCGACCGCGTAAGTGCCGGTCAGGTTATTGCCGTAGTTGAATAAGTAAATTTTTACCGTTGCCTTTAGTTGTTTCGCTTCCCTTGAGTGGGGAGCGATAATAAAAAATTGTACTAAGGTGGTGTAATCTCATGATTATTTATGGTGTTGCGTTATTAGCATTTTGTTTTTTAACAGGTAATTACATTGGCGATATTTTAGGCGCGCTTCTGGGTGTTAAAGCTAATGTCGGCGGGGTTGGTTTTGCTATGCTGCTGCTGATTATTCTTACCAATAAAGGTATAGATGCAGGCTGGCTTGATAAAAAGGGTCAGGAGGGTATCGCGTTCTGGAGTGCCATGTATATTCCCATCGTTGTGGCTATGAGTTCCATTCAGGACGTTGTCGCCGCTTTATCCGGCGGAACGATCGCTGTATTGGGCGGAGTACTGGGCGTAGCCCTCGGCTTTGTCTTTATTCCTATTTTAAGAAAATTTGGTGCATAGTCATAAAAAGAATGGGAGGCGTTTTATATGGATTTCGCAGCAATGTTCATTAAACTTATTACTAAAAACGGATTAGTTGCGGCTTTTATTATCATCGGTATCACTACCTGGATTGCCTATAAAATCGGCGGTTTGACCAAGGGACGTATCCATGGCTCCGCAATTGCGATCTTCTTCGGTCTGATTCTGGCATATATCGGCGGTGTAGTCGGCGGCGGTCATAAAGGTTTGGCGAGCATTCCGATGTTTGCCGGCGTTGGTGTTATGGGCGGCGCTATGTTCCGTGATTTTGCCATCGTTTCCACTGCTTTTGGCGCTGACCTGCGTGAAATCAAAAAAGTTGGTCTTGTAGGTGTACTTTCGCTTATTTTTGGCTTATTGACTTCCTGGGTAGCAGGTGTGGGTGTGGCTTATGCCATGGGCTATACTGATTCTGTAAGTCTGGTAACCATCGGCGCCGGTGTGGCAACCTTTGTTGTAGGACCTGTAACAGGGGCTTCACTGGGCGCGTCTTCTGAGGTTATAGCCATCAGCATCGCAGCCGGCGTTGTTAAATCTGTTCTGGTTATGATTCTGACTCCATTTGTTGCTAAATTTGTCGGACTTGATAATCCTCAGTCCGCCATGATCTATGGCGGCTTGATGGGTACTACTTCCGGTACGGCTGCCGGTATGGCCGCAGTCGATCCCAAACTGGTTCCGTATGCGGCAATGACAGCTACATTCTATACCGGTTCCGGTTGTCTGGTATTTCCGTCAATTCTGTATTTTGCAACAAAAGCTATTTTTGGTTAAGTAATGATCCCGGCAGAAAGCAGGTGCAGCGATGTATGATCACCAAGCTAAAAAATTAAATGAGCAAGGTACGTTTAAAGAAATAGTAGTCGAGATATCAGCCCGCCAGCTTTCTGCTAAATCTGAAACTTTACGGCAAATGAGTATGTTTTTGACGCAGGCGGTTTTTATGGAGGTTTGCGTCCATCCAAAACCAGGCTTAGTCACCCGTCATGGCAGCGGTGCTCATACAGATATGAGTATTTTGACTTTTGCTGCCGGTTCTGCGGTTTTGGCAAAAGCTTTCAGTGATTTACAGATTTTAGGGATGAAGCATAATGGAAATTATCAGGAGTTATTTGGAAAGGTAAGACGTTACGGCGTCAGTGCGGAGCAGGAGCTGCTGCGCGTGACGAAAGGAGTCAATACCCAAAGAGGCATTTTATTTGCCGGTGGGCTATTGGCTGCTGCCGCAGGGGCTGCCATGAATAAAGGTCTGGACAGTAAAGCACTGTGCTCTATCGTGGCAGAAATGACGCAGGGGCTGACAGAGAATGAGCTGGCTGGACTGCAGGCAGACCGGCCTTTGACGGCAGGAGAAAGATTATATCAGGCTTATGGTATCACGGGTATCCGCGGCGAAGTGGAAGCAGGATTTCCCAGTGTACGACAGAACGGGTTGCCCGGCTTAAAGGAAGCGTTTGCCAAAGGCGCTGGACTGAACGATGCTTTGGTTCATGCTTTGGTTCATTTAATGACGGTTGTGCAGGATTCTAATGTCATCTGGCGCGGCGGTTATGCGAAGCTGCCGTTTGTACAGCAGCGTGCCAGAGATATTTTGGCGCAGGGAAGTATTTTTACTGATTCTGGACGCCGGCTGCTGGCAGAAAGTGAAGAACTTTTCAGGAATGAACGGATCAGTCCCGGCGGCAGTGCCGATCTGTTGTCTGTTACGGCTGCGTTATATTTAGTTGAAAACAAGGAATTCCCCGTTGCGATTATTTAGGACAGGTCGCAGGGGAAAGATTAGATAGATGTTTACTGCTTCCGGCATAGAAGGTGTGATTATGCCATTCCTCCATCAAGCAAAATAAGGCCCGCTAAAAGGGCCTTATTTTGCTGTTACAACCAGAAAAGAGGTGCGGTATGGAATTTGTTTTAAAAGCACTGGAAGGTATTTTCAGTATAGTTTTTATTATTGGTATCGGTTTTGTGTTAAGCAGACGCGGCTGGTTTGACGAGTACAGCAGCGCATTGATCGCCAGGCTGGTAACTGCTGTGTCATTACCTCTTTATATGATCGTCAGTATCAGTAAAAATTTTGATCATAATAAACTGGTTGCCATGGCGCCTGATCTGCTGCTGCCGATCTGTTCCATGCTGCTGGCTTTTGGTGTCGGTAAAATAGCTGCTCACGTTTTTAAAATCAAAAAAGAACGGCGCGGCATTTTCTGTACTAATTTTTTTATTGCTAATACCATGTTTATTGGTCTGCCGGTCAACCTGGCTCTGTTTGGTGAAAAAAGTATCCCGGCAGTAATGCTTTATTATATGGTCAATACAACCTTTTTCTGGACACTTGGTGTACATAATATTGTGCAGGATACCCTGAGTGATACAAAGAATAAACCAGCGTTTTTTTCTCCGGCAGCACTGAAGAAAATTTTTTCTCCGCCACTGGCCGGCTTCATTGTCGGTATCATTTTAGTCTTGCTGGACTGCAGGCTGCCGTCTTTTTTGATGAACAGCTTCCAATATATAGGTAATTTGACGACGCCTTTATCGTTGGTTTTTATTGGCATCGAGATGAGTAAGATCCCGTTGGGAGAAATCGGTTTCGATAAAGATCTGCTGCTAGGCGTTGCCGGACGTTTTCTGGTTTGTCCAGTATGTGTTTTGGCTCTGGTACCGCTGCTGCCGGTAACGCCGCTGTCAGCACAGATTTTCACTATGCAGGCGACCATGCCGGCGATGACACAGATGGCGATCGTAGCTAAAACTTATGGCGCGGATTCTGCTTATGCGGCGACGTTAAGTTTTTTAACGGTGCTTTTAGGTATTGTTGTCGTACCGTTGTATATGATGCTGGTTAATATGTATATATAAGTAAGAGGTGATTGAATGAACACAGTAACAGATGTAGCTGCTCATATCAAACAGATCTGGAGCAGCAGCGCGTTTATGAATTTGCTGAAGATAGAGATCGATGAGATCCACTGCGGCGGTGCAACGGTAAAGATGCCGATAGATTTTGACATCCATACCAATCACTGGCTGGGTGTGCACGGCGGTGCTTTGGCGGCATTAGCCGATGCAGTTATGGGCATTACCGGAGCCAGTGTCGGCGAGGTTGTGCAGACATTGAGCTTCAATATCAATTTTATCAGCAATCTGCCGGGTACGGGGACGGCAATCGTTAAAAGCCAGGTCAAACACCATGGGCAGACAACTATGGTCATTATGGCGGAAATGACAGACGAACAGAATAATCTACTGGCTGCTATTACGACGACTATGTTTATCGCCGGACATTTTAATGAAATACCCAGAGAATGGTAATGAGGGTATGAAATATTAGATAACAAATAAAACCGTACTTGTGATCCAAAACAGTACGGTTTTATTTTATGCAGACACAAGATGAATTTAGTTAAGTTTTCTGCAATAATTTAGTGGAGAAGCAGGCGTTAAATATGTTACAATTAATATATCTAAGCTGGTGTAAAATTTTATTGCAGATAGGAGAATGGATATGCAGCAGGATATGATCGTAATTTTAGATTTGGGCAGCCACGAAAACACAATGGTGGCTCGCGCCGTAAGGGAATTGGGTGTTTACAGCGAGATCAAACCCCATGATATCACAGCAGCAGAACTGAAAGCTCTGCCTAATGTTAAAGGTATCATCATCAACGGGGGAGAAAACAATATTATCGACGGTCAGCCGATCGACGTGGAAGCAGCCGTTTATCAGTTTGGCGTGCCGGTAATGTCTGTCGGCCATACTTTGGCTAAAGTAGAAAATCTGCCTGCCTGGCCGGAACATACAGCTATGCTGGAAGTGCTCAAAAAATTTGTTTTTGATGAGTGCCATGCCACAGCTAACTGGAATATGAAAAATTTCATCAATGATCAGATCGAACTGATCAAAAAACAGGTCGGCGATAAAAAAGTTCTGCTGGCTTTGTCCGGCGGTGTCGATTCTTCTGTTGTAGCAGCGCTTTTGATCAAAGCTATCGGCTCGCAGCTGACCTGCGTGCATGTTAACCATGGCCTGATGCGTAAAGATGAGTCTGAAAGCGTCGTCAGAGTCTTCAGAGACGAACTGAAAGCTAATCTTGTCTATGTTGATGCCAGCGAACGTTTCCTCTCTAAACTGGCTGGCGTAGCTGATCCGGAAGCGAAAAGAAAAATCATCGGCGCCGAATTTATCCGTGTTTTTGAAGAAGAAGCGCGTAAACTGGACGGTATTGAATTCCTGGGACAGGGCACTATTTATCCTGACGTAGTAGAATCCGGCACTAAAACAGCCAAGAGCGTTAAAAGCCATCATAATGTCGGAGGACTGCCTGAAGATCTGCAGTTCAAGCTGGTCGAACCTTTGTATCAGCTTTTTAAAGACGAAGTACGTGCCTGCGGTATCGAACTGGGCTTGCCGCACAGTATGGTTTACCGTCAGCCGTTCCCCGGACCGGGACTTGGCGTAAGATGCCTGGGCGCTATAACTAAAGAGCGTCTGGAAGCAGTGCGTGAAGCTGACGCTATTTTGCGTGAAGAATTCGCCAATGCCGGATTAGATAAAAAAGTATGGCAGTATTTTACCGTTGTACCTGATTTTAAATCCGTCGGTGTACGCGATAACGCCAGAACCTTCGAGTATCCTGTGATCATCCGTGCGATCAATACTGTTGACGCCATGACGGCAACTATCGAAGAACTGGACTGGCCGATCCTGCACAAAATCACCAACAGGATCTTGGCTGAAGTCAAAAACGTCAACCGCGTCTGCTATGATTTGTCGCCCAAACCGAACGCCACTATCGAGTGGGAATAAGTAGCTGATTTATGGTTATTTACTTATAAGAATATTGAGAATGTTAAGGAGGGGTTTATGGAGAATTTGCAAAGAATCGCGCTTTTAATTGATGCAGATAACACTCAGTTGGCAAAGTTGGAGGATGTTATACAGGAAATATCTACACATGGCCGTATCGTTGTAAAAAGAGCGTATGGTAATTGGAGAAAAGATACATTAAAAAACTGGGAAAATGAGCTGAAACGTTTAGCGATAAAAGCGGAGCAGCAGTTTGACTATGTTTCTGGTAAAAATACAACTGATATGGCGTTGGTAATCGATACAATGAATTTGCTGCATAAAGGGATTTATGATGCATTTGTTATCGTTGCCAGCGACAGTGATTATACTCCCTTGGCAATAAATTTGCATGAATCCGGAGTATATGTTATGGGTGTTGGTGAAAAGAAAACACCGGAAGCTTTTAGAAACAGTTGTGATGAATTTATTTTTCTGGAGAACCTTGGCGAAAATATAAAAGCAGCAAAGTCTAAAACTGAAAGCAGTGAAAAAGCAATAGAGATAGAAGAGGAATGCTTGGAAACTGCTACAGTCGATTCTACGAAAGAAGATATAAGTGTAATACATAATTTATTAAAAATAGCATCTGACAAGTACCAGGATGATGAAGGCTATGTAAATGTTAGTTCAGCCGGACAATTTATAAAAAGAGTAAAACCGGATTTTGATGTGCGAACTTTCGGGTTTATTAAATTGCCGAAGCTAATAGAAGCATTCCCCAGAAAATATGAAATAAAAAAGTATCCCGGAAAAGGTAAAGTTACCATTATCGCCTATAGATGTAAGTAATAAATACAGAGGTATTTGTGTACATTATTGATCTGTGTTAGACTTTTTGCGATATTGAAATTACCATAAAGAAAAGACCCATCTTTTGATGGGTCTTTTCTTTATGGGGCTTACTTGTGGCATATCAAGGTCATAGCGGTTCATTTTAGTTTGCTATCATTATTTATAATACTTTGCCGAGCAAGTTCAACACGTTTTTGTGGGTGATTTTTTCAATGGTGC
This sequence comes from Phascolarctobacterium faecium, assembly GCF_003945365.1. Taxonomy (NCBI): domain Bacteria; kingdom Bacillati; phylum Bacillota; class Negativicutes; order Acidaminococcales; family Acidaminococcaceae; genus Phascolarctobacterium; species Phascolarctobacterium faecium. Next base: position 517,351 of record NZ_AP019004.1, read on the forward strand.
TGTCGCTGTAGTTTTTGCTTTGCAGGTATTCGATCAGCGGTTTGTAATCCTGTACGCCATGGATATTATAAGGCGGGTGACTGATACCGTCGAAGTCGCTGCCGAAACCGACGTGGTCGTCATTGCCCAAAAGGTTCAGCATATAATCGATATGGCGGTACACACTGTCGATGCAGGCATTGTTATAATCTTCTTCTAGGAACTGTCCGGCAAAGGTGATACCGATCAGACCGTCATTGGCATTGATGGCTTTGATCTGGTCGTCATTGAGATTACGTGGATGACTGCAAAGTGTTTTGGCATTGGAATGGGTAGCAATGATTGGCTTGGTAGAAGTTTCGATAACATCCCAGAAGCCCGCTGTAGCAATATGGGAAACGTCTACCAGCATGCCCAGACGGTTCATTTCTGCAACTACCTGACGGCCAAAGGTGGTCAGACCGCCGCCGCTGCATTCTTCGTTGACGCCATCGGCAATGTCGTTGCGGTTGCTCCAGGTAAGGGTGATAGCGCGCACGCCAAGCTCATAGAGCATGCGCAGGGCTTCCAGACTGCCATCGATAGCGCCGCCTTCTTCGATAGCCAGCAGAGTTGCTGCTTTGTGGTTGAGCACGTCGGCAGCATCGGCTTTAGTTAAAACGGGAAGTACGTCGATGCCTTTCTCCTGCAGTGCTTTAAGCTCCTGCTTATATTTGTCGAGGAGGCAAAGCGTATAACGCAGTCCGCCGTAGTAACGGAATTCGTGGGTCGGGACAAAAATAGCGCAAAACTGCAAACCGCCGCCCAGCTCTATCTGACGTTTAATGTCGAAGTGCTGATCGTTGTCATACAGGGAAGTGCCTTTTTTGTAAAGCTCGGTAAGTGTGTCGCAGTGACAGTCGCAAATGAACATGATTTACACATCCTTTCTAAAATAAGAATAGCCGCCCGCAGGCAGCTATTCTGTTTTATCAAAATTTCAATTACCCTCTGTAATAGTAGAAGAATGTCATACCGATGTTGACAATCATTGCACCGGCCATCGGGATAGCGGTACGTTTTACCAGGTCAAACGGAGAAACGCCGCCCATGCCGGAGGATACAACGATAACTGCTGTGATCGGTGAACAGTTACGGGCAATAGAAGCCGCAAAATGCATCGGCAGAAGCATCAGTACCGGATGCAGTCCTGTATGGGCTGCAACAGCAGGTGTCAGAGCCGCAAAGGCAAAGAACGGAGCGTTGCCGCTGCCCATAACGATAGCCGAGAAGGTGATGATAGCGACCATAACGAGCATCATAGCCATCGGGCCAAAGCCAAAGCCCTGACTGCCGGAGATCAGCGCATTGATAGTACCCATGGACAGAAGGCCCTGAGCAAAAGTCTGACCGGCTACGATCAAGGTGATAACGTTAGCCATCTGCATTCCTAAACCGTCAAAGAAGGTCTGGATGTCGCCGAGAACTTTTTTGCCGTCATGCCAGCGCATGTATTCGCAGCAGGCGCCAATAAAAAGTCCAATGAACATAGCCATAACGATGTTCATTTTGATTGAGGTGATCCACAGCGGGCTGAAGGAGAGGATCAAAGCCAGCGGAATAACCGGCAGGACCGCATACCAGAGCGGCGCGCTGTCAGCCGGATCATCTTCAGCAGGTTTTTCAACTTCCATCGGCTGGACGACATGTCCGTCACGTTTATCCATATATTTTTGAGTGAAATAGTGCAGTGTGCCGACAACAACGAAAGCAACCAAAACGATCGGTACCTGGTAGTCAGTCCAGTAAACTACCGGGTTCAAGCCGGCGGTTTCAGCAGAAAGGATGGTGCCGGTATCACTGGGGCTCCAGTCGAAGCAGAGCGTAGTAGCAACAGCAGCCGTAGCAGACAGACGGCTGACACCAAGTCCGATCAGGATCGGGAACATGGTGACCATCAGCAGCATGGCCAGACCAGATGCACTGTTGATGCACAGACCGATCAGCATACCGACAACCCAGGTGCCGGATAAAACGATATAAGGTGATTTTAAAGCCAGTAAAGGACGGATAGTCAGACGAACTAAAGAACGGGAAGCGCCGATTTTGTCCATATAGCGGGCAAAAGCGCCAACTGCCATAATGTTCATACCGAGCTTGCCGGCATTAGAACTCATGGTAGCGCGAATAAATTCAAAAGCATCAAAGAAAGTAGAGCCTGTAGCGGCTTTGGCCGGTAAGATAGTACCGTAACCGAAAATGGCGGCAATATACATTAAGATCATACCGCCTAAGAATAAGACCGGTTGAGGTTTGTACTTTTTGTAGATCAGAAAGCCGACCCAAAAAGTAACAAGAGCAGAGATTACTAAACCCATTGGTGCAACACCCTTTCTTCATATATAATGTCTTTCAATGACTAAAGTATAGCATTCTAATATCTCATAAAGCAAGAGCAGCAGCAACAAAGGGTAACAAATTTACAGAAAATTTTATTAAAATAAAAACGCTGTAATATTTTTGTACTGATTTCCAGAACATAAAAGGACGTTCTTCCTTAGAAGAACGTCCTTTGGACTAACAGTAATTATTTATCTTTGAACACCGGCTTCAGCAGCAACTGCATGCTGTACATAAATAGCCTGTACTGCGGCATTGCGGCCGATACCCTGCAGGTGACCTACAGTTTTAACGCCCATTTTTTCGATCATGGATTTCCAGGAATCTTCTTCATCTCCGTACATATCGTTGTTGGCATGGTCGCCTGCAACGATCATCAGGGGGAACATATGCACAGTTTTGTAACCGCGTGCTTTGATTTGTTCCAGAACTTCGTCCACGTTAGGAGTATCCACTTCTTCAACAGTGCCAACTACTACCGGTAAACCCATTTTATCAAAGGTTTCCTGCAGCATTTTGTAGGTGTTGCCAAAGGATTGGTTGTTATCACGGGGAGAACCGTGACCCATCAAGACAACGCCTTCACCTTTGCCAAGAGTCGGGAATTGAGTCGCAACAGCGGAAGCAGCGATAGCGAAATCGTTTTTACCTACCATCAGAGGATCGCTGACAACGATGCGGTCAAAATCACCTTTGAATTTATCAACGGTGGTCAGGACTTTATGCTCATATTCTTCGCCGTGCAGCAAATGAGTCGGTTGTACGAGAATGTCTTTATAACCGGCTTTTTTCAGTTCTTTTAAGGTTGCAGGCAAATCGTTGACTTTGATGCCTTTATTTTTTTCCAATCGTTCCATGATGATGTAGGAAGTAAAAGCACGTTTAAAATCACGGTTCGGGAAAGCTTTGGCAACAGCTTCTTCGATCCCGCCGATATCTTTCGTACGGGTGTCGTCGAAGGTCGAACCGAAGCTGACTACTACGACAGCCTTGTCGTTTTTCGGTGCTTTAGCAGCGGCAGAAGTGCCCATAGTTCCCAGTGCAAAAACCATCATTGAAGCCATAACTAACATTGAAAGCAGTTTTTTCATAAATTATTCCTCTTTCCTCTGATTATTTTCTGAATAGGTAATAAAAAAACCATCCATAAATATTAGGGATGGTGATAAAACATGGTTAGACCCATGATCTTTCCCCGTCCTTCGCAGGTCACTAAGATCGCGATGCAGGTAGTTCTTCTGGCTTGACTTCATGGCTCGGCCTTCCTTCCCGGAATATTCCAGTGGTTCTATAGGCGTTGCTCCATCTTACAGCGGCGGGACCGCGCCGGCTTTTAACCGGTCTTCTCTGTTATTCCTGACGGAACCTGCATTACCGTATTCAGTTTGATATACTAAATTATAACATCTTTGAATAGAGTGTCAAGCAAATTAGGAAAAAATATCATTAAGATACAGAGGTATACAAGAATAAACACCCTTTAATTATTTAAAGGGTGTTTAGAAATTTGCAGAGTTATTTTTTTGCAGCTTTATCAAGATCCTGAACGAAAGCATTGGCCATGCGCTGCCACATATTTGTTGTATCACTGTCTGCTGTACGGCTGCGTGTATCGCGCAGACTGAAAATTATTTTTCCTGTAGCAGGGTCAAAAAGATGAAAAGCTACATCAACGTAGCCGTCATATACAGTGCTGGCCGGAACATATTCATAAACAGTTCGTTCTGCATCCCGTTCGATCCAGTTTCCTTTATTGTCTTTGACCTTTTCTTTGTAATATCTGGTACGCGGTTCTTCGTGAGCGGGGATGACCCGTCTGTTGTAACCAAATTTATGGGCGATTATTTTCAGATCAGCAGTTGGAGCAGGCGCTATTTTGGTCGATATATCTGTATAAGTGCCGCTTAAAGCATCTTTGGTCAGTTGGGAAGCATCTTCTTTGGTAATTGAAAGATTTGATTCGATGCTTGTATCAAAAACATAATCTTTTTTAGTTAAAGCTTTTTGTAAAGCACTTATTATTTTTTCGGTCGCCATATCGTCAACAGTAAAATTGCTGCCGACAGGATCGACTACACTTATGGAAACCAAATTGATGCGGTGAAGTTTATTAAAATCGTAATTGGGATTCGTCCATTTCGTTTTGTCTGCATGAGCGGCCAGCGGCAATGCCAGCATTGCGATGGCAACAGTAAGCAAAAGAAGTAATTTTTTCATCATTGTTAAAACAGCTCCTTTGAATTGTTAAGAGTTTTTGATCAGTTTTTTTATCCCGGTAAAGGTTTCGGGGCTGATAACATGTTCGATCCGGCAGGCATCTTTTTCAGCTGTTTCTTCGGATACGCCAAGATTTTCGCGTAAAAAGCGCGTCAACAGCAGATGTCTTTCCAAAACAGCGTTTGCTTTAGCGAGCCCTGTTTCAGTCAGAATGATGTTGCCGTCCGCTTCCATCAGAATGTAATTTTCGCGTTTTAAAATACTCATAGCCCTGCTGACGCTGGCTTTGGTAAAATTCATATGCGTTGCAATGTCGATAGAACGGACACTGCCGTTTTGCTGCTGCAGCATCAGAATGGTTTCCAAATAGTTTTCTCCAGATTCTTGCAAAATCATAACAAGTCCTCCGTTGGCAATAGTGCCGTTTGATTGATCGTGTAATAAAACACAGCCGGTGAAAATTAGTGAGCAGTAAGAATATTCCGGCAAATATTATCAGTACTATTTTAACATTATAAAAAGGTCTGGGCAAGTATAGTTAGAGCAGGATAAAAAACGCCTGAAGTTTTGACTTCAGGCATAGAAAAAGTAGCGGTCAAGAACGTTCGTAAACGCGTTTTGTCAGGGTTAATGTTTTCTCTAAAACAGAAGCAAATAACCCGGATGTTAATGCTGTGAAAATCATTCCAGGAAGAGCTGCTGCCAACAGAGGGTAGACTGCCTTACCAATAAAAAGACTGAGTGCAAGACGTGCTGCGGAGGAAGCGACAGCTCCTGATAACAGGTAGAAGATTTTGGTTTTTCCTAAAACTGCATATAATAAGGCAACGACTATTCGAAAAAGCATTGCAATAAGGACGTTGAAAATAGTTTGCGTACCCAGGAGTAAACCGCCGGCAGAGGCCAGAATACCTGCAAGCAGATATTTTTTGATGCCAAAAACACCGCAGATCGCTACAGCAATAGGAGCGGAGAGTTGAAATTCACTTCCTGGAATAAAGCTGGGAAGCTTAAAAGCCCCGCTGACGGCGATAAATGCTGCTAATAAGGCAATTTCACTGATTTCACGAATTTTAAAAGTAGACATAAAGATCACCTTAATTATGGTTAACTATAAACTGAAATTAAGTTTACGATAATAGTATATAAAACTTGATGGTGGTATGTCAACCATAAGAATGGTAAAAGTTAACGCAATAAAAGTATGACGGCAGGTAAAGTTTCGTGTACAATAAAGTTGTAGAGAAGGGAGCGGCGTAAATGTTGGATTTTATTAAGGAAAAACAGGACGTTTGGCAGATTTTGCAGCTGACTGACAAGCCTGTTGTTTTATATGGAATGGGTAACGGTGCCGACCAGATTATTGACTTGTGTGACAGGATGCAAATAAAGGTCGCCGGTATTTTTGCCAGTGATGAATTTGTTCGCGGGCAGGTTTTTCGTGGTCATATGGTCGAGACTTATACCGCAGTTAAAGATCGGCTGGGTGATTTTCTGATTGTTATTGCCTTTGCCTCAGAGTCGCCTGCAGTTTTAAACCGCTTTCAGGAGCTGAGCACAATGCATGAAACAGTAGCGCCGCATTTGCCGCTGTTTCCCGGAGATGAAACAGTTTCGTTTGACTGGCTGCAGCAGCATCAGCAGGAATTGCAGCAGGTATATGACAATTTGGCTGATGATTGGTCCCGAGACGTGTTTGCAGCATCACTGAATTATAAGCTGAGCGGTAAACTGCATTATTTATGGCAAAGTGAGACGGAGCGGCTAAAAGATCTGCAGAGTATTTTCAGTTGGAGCGAAGAAGAAACGTATGCTGATCTAGGTGCCTATAATGGTGATACGATCAGGGAATTTTTACAGCTGACTAATAATAAATATAATCGGATTTTTGCGGCAGAGCCGGATAGGCGTAATTATAAAAAATTATCTGCTTATTTAGAGGCAAGTGGTTTGTCTGATATCAAAATTTTTGAAAGAGCCATTTGGAAAGAAACGGCAGAACTGTCTTTTTCTGACAGCGGCGGCCGTCAGTCAACGTTGCTGACAGGCCAGCGTCACATAGTGCAGGCTGTCGATATTGATACACTGCTTGAAGATGAGCGTGTAACTTACATCAAAATGGATGTGGAAGGCGCTGAGATGGAGGCTTTGAAAGGGGGAAAGGAGCAGATAAAACGTAATAAACCTAAATTATTTATTGCCGCTTATCATCACGATGCGGATATTTTCCTGCTGCCATTGTTTATGTGGCAGTTAGTGCCTGAATATAAGGTTTATCTGCGTAAACATCCGTATGTGCCGGCGTGGGAATTAAATTTTTTAGCAGTCGTATAATCGCGGGACACAAAAAATCCCATAGGGTCAAAAGTGTCGTATTGTCGATTGACAATGGAATGTTTTTTAAATAAGGCGTAAATGTGACATAAATTTTAATTTTTTGTAAAACTTTTTTTCTAATGTAAGCAGGAATTTTACAAAGCCGGGCGAACTTTAAGGGTAGTATGACAACACAAAGGAGTGGATGTTTAATGAAAAAAGCAAAATGGTTGTGCACTGCAGCAGCAGTTCTGGCATTATCAGTAGCAGTTGCCGGCTGCGGCGGCAGCGACGATAAGAAAGCTGCAGATTCTAAAGGCGGTCCTAAAGGCGACGTTATGGTTTATACCTCTATTTATCCTGATATCATCGATAAAATGTGTAAACCTAATGTAGCTAAAGCATTCCCTGATATGAAAGTTACCTGGTTCCAGGGCGGTACTGAAAAAGTAATCACTAAAATTACCGGCGAGATCAAAGCCAACAAAATCGGTACTGACGTTCTGATGGTTGCTGATCCTTCCTACTACCTGACTTTGCAGGATCAAGGTTTGCTGCTTGATTATGTTTCCCCGAACCTGAAAGATGTCATCACTGATAAAGACAAGAACGGTGCTTGGTCCTCTGTTCGTGTCTGCAACATGATCATTGCTTATAACTCTGATAAACTGAAACCCGAAGATGCTCCGAAATCCTGGAAAGATCTGACCGATCCGAAATGGAAAGGCAAAATCGCTATGCCGAACCCAATGCTTTCCGGTACTGCTTATGTAGCGGTTGGCGCTTTGGCCGATAAATATGGCTGGGAATATTTCGACCAATTGAAAGCTAATGATATTCGCGTTGAAGAAGGCAACTCTGCTATTCAGAACAAATTGCTGACCGGCGAATATGCTGCTGCAATGATTTTGGAAGAAAACGTCCTCAAATTGGCTAATACTAAAAATGAGCCTTTGAAAGTTTCCTATCCTGAAGACGGCGTTATCATCATCCCGTCTCCGATCGCTATTTTTAAAGCAACCAAAAACCCCGAAGGTGCTAAAGCTCTGGTTGACTGGTGGTTGTCTAAAGATGGTCAGCAGGCAGTTGTTCAAGGCTGGATGCACTCTGTACGCGGTGACGTAGAGCCGCCTAAAGGCGCTCCTGCTCTGAAAACTTTCTCTGATAAAGCTATTAAAGTAAACTGGGAAAAACTTTCCAAAGAAAATGCTCAAATCAAAGAGGCTTTCCGCGTAAGAGTTATGGAATAGTTCTTATTAAAATTTGTTGAGTAACAATTTTTAAGGGATCAGGGGTCGTTTTTGACGATCCCTGTTTTCCAATTTCTTTGCAGGAAAATCCTGTAAATGATTTTTCACCGGTCTCAAAGCCGGGGAAAGGAGCCATAGTGGGGTCTTTACCTAGATTTAATAGTAAATTCATAGTTATTGCTGTTTCCGTTATTTTATTATTATATTTTGTGGTTTTCCCGATGGGAATACTGCTTTATGACAGTATTATGGTTAATGGAGCCATCAATTTCGGCAATTATGCTGATGTTTACAGTCAAGATGTTAACTGGCGTGCTTTGTCCAATACTGTGCAGCTATCGCTTTTAGTTATGGTAGCCAGTGTTATTATTACGTTCCCGCTGGCCTGGCTTGTTGGCCGCACCGATATGCCCGGTAAAAAAACATACCGGACTTTACTGGTTGCCAGCTATATGATCCCTCCTTATGTTGGCGCGATTGCCTGGGTACAGCTTTTAAATCCCAGCGTCGGTTATTTGAATTCGATTTTTAAGTGGATTCTGCAACTGCAGCAATCTCCATTTGATATTTATACTATGGGTGGTCTGGCTTGGGTATTGACCCTGTTTTATTCGCCTTTTGCTTTTATTACCATTTCCCGGGCAATGGAAAAAATGGATCCGACGCTCGAAGAAGCGGCACGTGTTTCCGGAGCTTCCCCTCTGCGTACCCTGGTCGATGTTACTTTGCCTTTGATGGCACCAAGTATTTTAGCAGGCGGTCTGTTGGTTTTCATTGCTGCCGGTTCCTGCTTCGGTATTCCTGCCATTGTTGGTATGCCTGGTAATATCGAGGTTATGACTACCCGTATCGTCACCTATATTTACATGGGTAATGATGAGGGTATCCGTGATGCCACGGCTTTAGCAGCATCTTTGATGTTCCTTGCCAACTTCTTACTGTTCTTTATGACCTGGATGCTGGGCCGCAAGGATTATACAACGATCAGTGGTAAGAGTACCCGTCCTAATATCGTAGAGCTTGGCAAATGGAAATGGCCTGCTTTCTGTGGTGTAGGTCTATATGCGTTTATTGCAGTAATTTTACCATTAGGTTCTATATTGCTGACATCACTTTTAAAGAGTATGTCGCGCGGAGTTACCTGGTCGAATATCGGCTTTGATGCATGGGAGCCTGTTATTACCAGCAGTCAGTATATGGAGAGTATCTGGAATTCGGTCGTGTATGGCGTAATCGCCGCCACTATTGGTACGATACTTTCAGTGTTCATTGCTTATCTGGCCGTTAAAACAAAAGTCAAAGGACGTAGCTTCCCGGATCTGCTGACCGTTATCGGCGGTTCTACTCCGAGTATCGTTATCGCCCTGGCTCTGGTTATCACCTTCTCCGGTAATTTCGGTCTCAATCTTTATTCGTCGATGTGGATTCTGGTCGTCAGCTATCTGGTCAAATATATGACCATGTCTGTGCGGACAATAGCGGCTTCCCTGAGTCAGGTGCACGTTTCTCTTGAAGAAGCAGCATTAAATTCAGGTGCCAGCTGGATCAGAACCTGTAAAGATATTATTATGCCGTTGATCGCTCCGTCCATCATCGCCGGTTGGTTCCTGATCTTTATGCCGTCTTTCTACGAGCTGACGATGTCGCTCCTTCTGTACGGTGCAGAAACTAAAACTATCGGTGTTTTGCTGTACGAGCTGCAAACTTATGCAGATACACAAAATGCTTCTGTATTATCAGTAATCATTTTGACTATCGTTTTGGTTGGTAACCTGATCCTTAACAAACTGACCAAAGGCAATGTGGGAATTTAAAGAAGGAGTGGAATAAATTGGCACAAGTACGTATTGAACATGTATTTAAACGTTTCGGGCCTGTAACGGCTGTTAATGATTTCAACCTGACGGTTGAAGACGGCGAATTCGTTTCTATCCTCGGTCCTTCCGGCTGTGGTAAAACAACTTCCCTGAGAATGATCGCAGGCTTTGAAAAAGCTACAGAAGGCGAGATCTATATCGGTGACCACTGCGTCAGTTCTTCGTCGCAGAATAAATTTGTTCCTCCGGAAAATCGCGATATCGGTATGGTATTCCAGTCATATGCAGTTTGGCCGCATATGACGGTTGTTGAAAATGTGGCTTATCCGTTGAAGATCCAAAAGGTTCCCAAAGAGGAACGTTTGAAAAGAGTAAATGAAATGCTGGAGCTCGTGCATTTAGGCGAATATGGCCACCGTTATCCGCATCAGCTGTCCGGCGGTCAGCAGCAGCGTGTCGCTTTGGCTCGTGCTTTGGTTGCGCAGCCAGGTTTGCTGCTGTTAGACGAACCGTTATCCAATCTGGATGCTAAACTGCGTGAAAGCATGCGTTTTGAGATCCTGTCGATTCAAAAAGCACTTGGTATTACCGTTGTTTATGTAACCCATGATCAGGGTGAAGCCATGGCAATGAGCGACCGCGTAGTTGTTATGAGTAAAGGCGTAGTGCAGCAGATCGGTGCTCCGCATGAAATTTATACCAATCCTGCCAACAAAATGGTTGCTGATTTTATCGGGTTGGTCAATTTTATGCAGGGTGAAGTATCGGATGACAGAGTATACCTGCAAGGTACTACAGCTTCTTTCCCCAATACTTCGGGTGTTTCCGGCAGTGCTACCATCGCTGTACGTCCTGAGAATATTACGATGAGCCGCGGCGGTGGTATGCTTGAAGGGACATTGACGCATCGCTTCTATTTAGGTGATGCTGTTGATTACCGTGTTACCGTCGGTGATCATGATGTACGCGTTATCGTCAAAGGGGCAGACTTGAAAGAATTTGCCGACGGAGAAAAGGTATATCTTGATTTTGAAAAAGTAATGATCTTTGACCGCGAATAATTAAAAAGCTGTTTATATGAAAAAAGAAACCCTCGGATGTTTTCATCCGAGGGTTTTATTTTTAATTTAGCGGGCTTTTACTGAACTGTGCCATATAAAGCTTGTAATATTCTCCCTGCAAAGCCATCAGATCGTCATGAGAACCATGTTCGCTGATACCGTTGGGGGTGAGGACAACGATACGGTCGGCATGACGGATCGTTGCCAGGCGATGGGCTACGATCAGGGTAGTGCGGTTACGTGACAGCTGCATCAGTGATTCCTGGATAAGGTTTTCCGTTTCATTATCCAGGGAAGAAGTCGCTTCGTCTAAAATCAGGATGGGCGGATTTTTGAGAAAAACACGGGCAATGGCAATCCTCTGTTTTTGGCCTCCGGACAATTTAACACCGCGTTCACCAAGCTGGCTGTCATAACCATCCGGCAGCTGATTGATAAAAGCATCAGCTTCGGCCAATCTGGCAGCGGTGATGATTTCTTCCATACTGGCATGAGGGTTGCCGTAAGCGATATTTTCACGTACAGAGTCAGAGAAAAGGAAGATATCCTGCTGAACTATGCCGATATTACGGCGCAGTGATTTTAAGGTCACATTGCGGATATCCATTCCGTCAATGGTTATAACGCCCTGCTGAAGTTCATAGAAACGCGGCAGCAGATTGCAGATCGTGCTTTTACCAACACCTGTAGTGCCGACAAAAGCGATAACTTCACCGGCAGCGATATCAAGATCAAAATTTTGAATAACAGGTTTGCCGGGATCGTAGCCAAAGCTGACATTTTTAAAGGAAATAGAGCCTTTTAAAGTACCACAGTCGACTGCGCCGGGCAGATCTATATTTTCAGAAGGGGTATCCATCAGCTGGCAAAAGCGCTGGTAACCGGCCATACCTTTCTGATAGGATTCTGCTAATGCGGTCAGGCGCAGGATGGGGCGGATAAAGATTGATACATACAGTAAAAAGGCGACCAGATCGCTGATCTGCATTTTACCATATGCGATCATGGCGCCGCCTACGACAATGATAACAAGATTAGTGACATTGGAAAACAATACAGCGTTGCTGTTCAGGCGTGATAAAAGGTCGAACGATGTTTTACGTGCCTGTAAAAGAGCTTGTCCGTTTTTATCAAGGCGTTTTTCTTCCCATTCTTCATTGTTGAAGGATTTAACTAGGCGTATGGCATTCAGACTTTCATTTGTCTGTGCTGTAAGATTACCGACCTGTTCGCGGATCATACGCCCTGATTGTTTCAGTGCATGATTGGTAGCAACTGATTCATAAGCTTTTCCTAACAGCAGCAGATTGACCAGTAACGCTAAAGGCCAGTTAAGATAAATAAGTATTCCCAGAGTACCAAGCATGGTTATAGTACAGACCAGCAGGTAATTAGGACCAAGAAAAACAAGCTCACGGATCTCGGCAATATCGCTGACAATACGGGAAATCAGCTGGCCGATACGGATGTTGTCAAAATAACGGAAAGACATTGATTGGACATGCTGAAAAAGGTCACTGCGCATATCCTGTTCTATTTTTGCACCCATTAGGCGGCCGTGTCTTGAGACTTGATAACTGATTATAAAATTAAGCAGGTATAAAAAAAGCAAGATGATCGTAGCCTGCCCTAAGAGGAAAAGATTGCCTTCGGGCAGTACATCGCCCAGGATATAGCGCATAAAGAGCGGAAAACATAAATCAAGGGCGGATGTGATAACGGATCCGAGCAAAGCAAAAAACAATGTTTTTCGGTAAGGGCGGTAGTATTTTAATAAACGTTCTGGCATATGGCAGACCTCGCAGATAAATGTACCTACTGCTGCTGCAGCCGGTAGAAATATAAAAATGACGAATAAAAATCAACTATAATCAATTATAACACATTGAACTATAAGAGCAGAGGTTATTTTGAGTATTTGTAAAGTAATTTGTTAATGTGATTTTAAGTGTATTGGAAAAAAGTTAGCTTAAGCTAACTCGAGAAAAATAAAAAACTGTGCGTGAGAGCTGTTAAGCACAGTATCGAGTGAGCGTTAAGTTGATAAGTGTAAAAGTTTGGAAGCGGGCAACCCCAAACAGTTAGCTTAAGCTAACGTATAAATTATACTTAAAAAAAGCACTGATGTCAATAATTAAGTTCAAATTAGCAGCTGTACGGGAATTTTGATCAATGATAGTGATTTTTCGCGGTAATGCGTACCCTTGTGGTACTGTATGAAAACTTGGCGAGGTATTTTTGAGCCTAGTGAGAATACGTACCCTTGTGGTATAATGAATTTATTACCATAAAAGGCGGTCGAACTATGAAAGTAATTCTGGTAACAGTGCTGTCAATTGTGTTTCTCTGCAGCGGTTGTAGCAGTAACATCAAAGAAGAACAGAAAAGTATCAAGATCTGCAGCAGCCTGAATGAAACAATGACAGATATTTTAGCGGAAGATTTTGCCAAACAGCAGAATGTGAAAGTTGAAGTCAGACATTTGCCGGCAGGGAATTTGGATGAACGGCTTAATTTTCTGAGAGAGGGAAAATTCGATGTCTGGCTTGGCGGTACGCCTGAAGAATATTATCTGGCAGGAGAGCAGAAAATGCTGCGCAGCTACAGGCCGAGGGAGGCCTATAAAGTACCTGCTGAAATGCGTGAGAATCAGTGGCGCTGGACAGGTCTTTATGTCGATTATATAGGATTTTTGACTAATCGTGACCGACTGCGCGAGTTGGGGCTTTATGCTCCTGAGACATGGGATGAATTGCTGAAACCGGAGCTTTGGGAAGAAACAGCGCTGGCTGATTTTAAAAACGGCGGTCGGAGTTATGGCATGATAACTTCTATCTGGCAGCTGCGCGGCGAAGCTAAAGCTATGGAGTATGCGGCTTCTTTTAACAGCCAGCTGCCTTTATATACGGCCAGTGAATGGGAGGCTATTGAAGCGGTTCGCAGCGGCAGAAAAACGATCGCGGTAGTTTCACTTTCCACAGCATTGCAGCTGGAAAGGCAAAATCGCGATCTATTCGCAACTTTAGTCAAAGACGGTAATAAAAACTGTATTACCGGTGCTGCTATTCTCCAAGGGGCAAATTTAGCAGAAGCACAGTCTTTTATGGACTATTTGCTGTCAGAACATTCAAAAGATTTACTGGCCTCTAAGGGTTATCCGCTTTTGTGGCGTGTCAGTGATTATGCCCATGATGACGGGCGGAAAATGATGATCGGTGATTTAGAACTGGCGGTTGATGACCTTAGCTGGACTGCGGGTCAGAAAAGCGTTATTATCCAGCAATGGCTGAATGCTCAGTAAGATAAAAACATTGACGATAACATTGAATCGGTTATAATTAAGATATAGTAAGCAGGCAAATTTTGATAAAGACCTGCAGTGATGAGAGGATGACTTATATGAAAAAATTAGTAATGCTGGTAACTGTAGTTTTAACAGTGGCAATGGCCGCGGTATGTTTTGCTGCCGGAGACGGTAATGATTTAAATAAACAGCAGAAAATAGTTGATAAGTTTGTAGCGGCATTGACTGTTGCGGACGACAGCGGTTATGCAGGTGCTGCAGCGGGTTTTAGCCCCGAACTGAAGCAAAAAATGGATGTAAAAGCTTTTGCTGCTTTGCAAAAGCAGGTCAAAGATACTTTAGGGACAATGAAGGAAATGAAATTTGTTGCTTATGAGCGTTTTGATCAGGGTGACCGGTTGACTTATCTGGGAAGCTACAGTAAACAGCAGCTGGTACGTGTGATTTATGGCTTTAATAAAGAGGGCAAGCTGACGGAGTTTATTTTTGCTCCGGTAGAAGTTCAAAAACAAGAACAAAAATAATCAAAAATAAAACGTCATAACCTAAAGGTTATGACGTTTTTGTTTTTCACTTTATTTTTTCGCAGCAGCAACTGCGCTAAAAGCTATTTCAGCTGCCTGTAATGTTTTTTCGATATCTTCAGGCGTATGGGCCAGAGATAAGAAATTGGTCTCAAATTGAGATGGAGGAAGATAAATGCCCTGTTCCAGCATGCTATGGAAATAAATGCGGAACGCATCTAAATCGCTTGTGCAGGCGCTGTCATAGTCATAAACTTCCTGATCAGTAAAGAAAACAGTAAACATAGAACCAAGACGGTGCACCTGTACAGGCACTCCTGCCTTGGCAGCGGCTTTAGCAAGGCCTCCGGTCAGGATGGCTGTCATGCTTTCCAGCTGGCTGCAGACATTGTGTCCGCGCATGTAGGTAAGGTTGACGATACCGGCTGCCATAGCCAGAGGGTTGCCGCTCAAAGTGCCGGCCTGATACATGGGGCCAACAGGAGCAACCTGTTCCATGATCTGGCGTTTACCGCCGTAAGCGGCTACCGGCAGCCCGCCGCCGATAACTTTGCCCAGACAGGTGATATCAGGATCAATGCCGTAGAGGCCCTGAGAAGATTTTTCACTGCTGCGGAAGCCAGACATGACTTCATCACAGATAAGCAGTGTTCCATATTTTTTTGTGATGGAGCGAATGAATTCCAGATAGCCGTCCTGCGGTAATACCAGTCCCATGTTGCCGGGAGTTGGCTCCATGATAACGGCGGCAATATCGCTGCCTTTAGCAGCAAAAGCAGCTTCCAGGGCAGCCCGGTCGTTAAAAGGAACAGTGATGGTATTGGCGGCAACGCCTTTAGGAACACCGGGGCTGTCAGGAACGCCTAAAGTAGCTGCGCCGCTGCCGGCTTTGACCAGCAGGCTGTCGTGATGGCCATGATAACAGCCTATAAATTTAACGATGCTTTCACGTCCTGTATAAGCGCGTGCTAAACGCAGAGCACTCATGGTAGCTTCTGTTCCGCTGTTGACCATACGTACCATTTCCATAGAAGGGACAAGTGTGCAGAGAAGTTTGGCAAGCTCTGTTTCAGCCAGGGTCGGCGCGCCATAGGATGAGCCTTTGGCGGCTGCAGTTTGGATGGCTTCGGTGACCTGCGGGTGTGCATGCCCTAAAAGTAAAGGACCGTAAGAAAGTACATAATCGATATATTCGTTGCCGTCGATGTCGGTGAGTTTGCTGCCGCTGCCTTTGGCAATGACAGGCGGAACACCGCCAACACTGCGGAAGGAACGAACGGGGCTGTTGACGCCGCCGGGAATGTATTGTTTGGCTTCGGTAAAAGCTGCCTGAGATTTGCTGTGATCCATATGCGGCCTCCTTATTTGCCCAGCAGCCATTTGGCTACGTCGAGAGCATGATAGGTGATGATCATTTTGGCGCCGGCACGTTTAAAACCGAGCATCGTTTCCATAACGATACGCTGTTCATCGATCCAGCCTTTTGCTGCTGCTGCTTTGACCATAGCGTATTCACCGCTGACATTATAAACGCATAAAGGGCGGTTAAATGTTTCTTTGACACGGCTGATGATATCCATAAAAGCCAAAGCGGGTTTTACCATAACGATATCTGCGCCTTCCTCGATATCAAGAGCCACTTCACGCAGAGCTTCGTCACTGTTGCCGGGATCCATCTGATAGCCTTTGCGGTCGCCTGCAGAGGGAGTGGAATCGGCTGCAGCGCGGAAAGGACCATAATAGGCTGAAGCGTATTTAGCTGAATAAGCCATCAGGGACACATTGCTGAAACCTGCTTCGTCTAAGGCTTCACGCATAACTTTGACATAACCGTCCATCATATTGGATGGCGCAATGACATCAGCGCCAGCTTGAGCGTGGGAAACTGCGATTTTAGCTAAAAGCGGCAACGTTTCATCATTGTTGACAGTACAGCCGTTTTCCAGAACGCCGCAATGGCCATGTTCTGTATATTCACACAGGCAGGCATCGGTGACGACTACCAGTTCGGGATAAGTGTTTTTGATCAGGCGGCAGGCCTGCTGTACAGGTTCTTCTGCATCCCAGGCGCTACTGCCGACAGCATTTTTATAAGAGGGGATACCAAACAGTATAACGGCAGGAATTCCAAGTTCGCTGATTTCCTGTAAAACTTCCGGTAAACGGTCTAAGGACCAATGGTAATTGCCCGGCAGCGATTCAATTTCATTTTTTACACCGGTGCCCGGGACGACGAATAACGGATAAATGAGGTCTTTAACGGAAAGTTCAGTCTCTCGGATCATGCTGCGCAGGTTTTCTGTAGCGCGCAGGCGGCGGGGACGGTAAATAGGAAAGCCCATACTGATCACTCCTTATAATATCTTTGAATAGCGTCTGTCAAACCTGCAATAGTAAATGTTTCAGCTATGATGTCAGGTTCAAGATTATTTTGGCGGCAGGTTTCGGCGGTAACAGGGCCAATAGCCGCTGCTGGAATATTATTGATAAGTTCTCTTTGATCGCCTAAGGATGCCAAAAGATTAGTAACAGTTGAGGAACTGGTAAAAGTAACAAGATCAACTTCTCCGTTTTGCAGAGCAGTCAGCAATTCTTCTTTGTTATCCAGAGCGGTAACAGTTTCATAGGCAGTTACAACATCAACGCTGGCTCCTAAAGCACGCAGGCTTTCCGGTAATACTTCACGGGCTACTTTAGCGCGTGCCAGCAGGATTTTATCACCAACTTGCACTTCTGCTGACAGGGTTTCGGCCAGTTCTTCAGCCTTGAAGGCTGGGGGCACTAAATCGGCGGAGATGCCATAGTTTTTTAAAGCTTTCGCCGTTTCACTGCCGATAGCGGCTATTTTGATGTCAGACAGGGAACGGGAATCTAATCCGGCATTATCAAGGCGATTGAAGAAAGCGGTAACGCCGTTAGCACTGGTCAGGATCAGCCATTTGTAGGTTTTGATGTTTTCGATTGCTTTATCCAGCGGGGTATAATCTTCCGGGGGTATGATTTTGATTGCCGGCGCCTCGATTACACGAGCACCAGCGGCTTCCAGCTGTCTGGTCAAAGCACTGGCCTGCGCGCGGGCTCTGGTTACTACGATTGTTTTGCCAAAGAGAGGTTTGTTATCGAACCACTGCAGCTGCTCGCGCAGTTTGACAACATTACCGACGATAAAAATTGCCGGCGGTTTCAGATTTGCCGCGGCAACGTCGGCAGCAGCAGTACCGACAGTAGTGATCAGAGTGCGCTGTTCCGGTTTGGTGCCCCAGCGAATGACTGCTGCCGGAGTATCGGCGCTGCGCCCGTTGGCGATGAGATTTTTTGTAATATTAGTAAGATTTTCGACACCCATCAGGAAAACTAAAGTATCAACAGCGGTAGCAAGACCGCTCCAGTTAATAGTTGATTCGCCTTTGGTAGGGTCTTCGTGGCCGGTAATGACTGCAAAGGAAGTGGCTACGTGACGATGGGTGACAGGAATGCCTGCGTATTCAGCAACTGCGATGGCAGAAGTTACGCCGGGAACGAATTCAAATGGCAGTCCGGCTTCTAAAAGTTCAATAGCTTCTTCACCGCCGCGTCCGAAAACAAAAGGATCACCGCCTTTGAGGCGGGCAACAGTCTTACCTTCGGCTGCCAGCTTTACCAGCAGTTTATTGATATCTGGCTGACGCATTGTATGGTTGGCAGAAGCTTTGCCGACATAAACCATTTCTGCGTCGTCTTTAGCATAAGCTAAAATTCTCGGATCTGCCAAACGGTCGTAAACGACAGCGTCGGCTGTTTGCAAACATTCCATGGCTTTGATTGAAAGCAGACCGGGATCACCGGGGCCTGCACCGATCAAGTAAACTTTTCCCTGTTTTGTCATTAATTTCTCTCCTTACATGATCTCGGCGAGGATTGCACGGCCGCCCTGATCTAACATTTTATTGCCAAGTTCTTTTCCAAGTTCTGCAGCGTTTACAGCCTGGCCTCTGATCGTATCGCGTAAAACAGTGCTTCCGTCCAGAGATGCGATGATTGCTTCAATAGATACAGCATCTCCTTCAGTGACAGCATGTACACCAATAGGGACCTGGCAGCCGCCCTCAATGAGCCCTAAAAAAGCACGTTCGGCATCAGTAGCCTGTTTGGTAGGCTGGTCATTTAAAAAATTAAGCATAGCTCTTACTTCTGTATTATCGGTGCGGCATTCGATTGCCAAAGCGCCTTGTCCAACTGCGGGTAAGCAGAAATTATGGGGGATTATTTCTCTGATCCGATCGGTATATCCGAGACGAGTCAATCCTGCCGCAGCAAGGATTATAGCATCCATTTGGCCGTCGTCAAGCTTCCGCAGACGCGTATCGACGTTGCCTCGTAAATCTACGATTTTCAGATCCGGGCGTGCTGCCAAAAGCTGGGCTTTGCGGCGCAGACTGGAAGTACCCAGAACTGCTCCCTGCGGAAGTGTTTCGATAGAAGCATATTTATTGCTGACAAAAGCGTCGCCGGCATTAGCCCGCTTGGTAACCGCTGTCAGGCACAGGCCTTCCGGCAGAATAGTAGGCATATCTTTCAGACTGTGGACGGCAAGATCGATCTCACCTTCTAGAAGAGCAGTTTCCAGTTCCTTGGTAAAAAGTCCCTTGCCGCCGATTTTGGCCAGCGGTACATCAAGGATACGGTCTCCCTTGGTAATGATTTTTTTTAAAGTTACAGTACATTCCGGATATTGCCTGCGCAGCAGGTCGGCAATATGATTGCTTTGCCACAGAGCCAGCAGGCTCTGTCTAGTCCCAATAATCAAATTTGTTTTCATCACCTATATAGTCCTCTCCCGAATCGTTGAGTAAAAATAACTCGCAGATCATATCTCTGTAACGTTCTTCATCTGCCGTTCCGGCAGCACTGTTCATAGCTGTCATTGGTTCGCGCAGGAATTTGTGTTCCAGGCGCTGAGTCATGATATCGATGATACGGCGTTCTTTATCAGTAAGATTTGGCAGTTTGGCAAATGCCCGTTTTAAAACCTTCTGCCGCAGAAAATTCATTTTTTCATGCAGCTGAACCATTACAGGCCGCATCGTCAGATAGCGCAGCCGTTCTTTCAGTGCCGTTATTTCTTCGTCAATAATTGCTTCAGCCACCTTGGCTTCAGAAGATCGGAAATTCTTATTCATATCGACAACGCCTTCCAGATCGTCGATATTATACAGGGTAACGCCTTCTATATCTCCAACCAGAGGATCAACGTCACGGGGAACGGCAATATCAACTAAAATAAGCGGTTTGCCGCTGCGTTTAGGAATAATATCGCGTACACCCTGTTCTGTTATAACATAGTGAGGCGCTCCTGTAGAAGTGATAATGATATCAGAGGTTATCGCCTGATGCATAAATTCGTTATACGGGATCGCAGTACCGTTAAATTTTTCTGCCAGTTCTTGAGCGTGAGACAGATTACGGTTACTGACAAAGATAGTTTTAGCGCCTTTATCAATCAAATGGCGGGCGGTCAGTTCACTCATTCTGCCGGCACCCAATACTAAAATATTGGCTTTAGTCAGATCGCCGACAACGTCGATAGCCAGATCTACCGCGGCGGAAGAAACAGAAACAGAACTGTAGGCGATCTTTGTTTCTGTACGTACACGCTTGCCGACGGCGATAGCACGATTAAATAAGGTGTTGAACAAAGTGTCTGTCATACCGCAGCTGCGGGACAGATGATATGCATTTTTAATCTGGCTCAGGATCTGGCCTTCCCCGATGATGAGTGAGTCAAGGCTGGAAGCGACTTTAAACAGATGACGGACGCAATTAATGCCGGTCAGATTATAGAAATAGTCGGGTTTATATTGCTCGCCTGCCAGATGGCGCAGCAAAGTACGGATAAAATGTAATCCGGCAGCAGGATCTTCCAGCACCATATAAAGTTCAGTACGGTTGCAGGTTGAAAGTAAAACTGCTTCGTTGAGGTTGTCGTTATTGCGCAGCCGGCGCAGCACACGAACCGTTCTATCCTGTGAAAAATTGAAACGTTCACGGATCTCAACGGGGGCTGTTTTGTGATTCAAGCCTAAAACGATTAGCTGCATCAGTAATGATCTCCTTTGCTTGGTCAAGCCTACCTGCATGAAGCAGGCCGATGACGGATTGGTTTAAAGTCTGACGCCAGAAAGCAGTACGCTTTTCAGGTGTAGTAGCTATTGTTTTCAGTTCTCGTCGAAGCTGTTGTAAGAATTCGTTGAATTCGGCAAAATCAGAGCCATAATATGCCCTAAGGTCCTGTGACAGTACCCGCGTCAAAGCGGGCATACCTCCGGTAGACAGAGTAAATGTCAAAGCCCCGTTTTTTACGGTTGAAGGCACACTGAAGTTACCTAATGACGGTTCTGTAACAACATTACAGAGACAGGGTGCAGCAGCAGCGATTTTTCTATTGATATGAAAATCGTCGGTTGCTGCAATCGTTACAAAAGCATCAATGAGATCGTTGTCTGCATAAGCGCGCAGTTCCAGCTGCAGCAGTCCGGTCTTTGCTAAAGTCAACAGCTGCGGATCAGCCGCAGGTGCGATTACAGTCAGGTCCGCACCTGCTTCGATCAATGGCAGCGCTTTACGGACGGCTACTTTACCACCGCCGATAATGACACATTTTTTATTTTTTAAGTCCAGCATGGCCGGATAAGAAAAAGAATTCTGCTGCATGTTTACCTGCTTATAAAAATAGATTTTACGTAAGGATAAATGTTGAAAAATACAACAACTATAATATCATAAATTAGGATTTATTTCCAGTTAAAAGAGTGTTGCAGAGCAGGAAACCAGAGCTGTTGCTTGCTATATTAAAATTAGAAAAAGGATTTGCTGTTTGAGCGGCGAATACTTACAGATAAACACCAGCCTATGATAGGAGGAATGACTTATGAACTGTGCTTTTTGCCCTCATCACAAATGTTATACCAGCGGTCAGAACTGTACTCGTCTGACTCATGAAGAAATCAGCGAGTATTATACCGACGAAGATAAAAAAATGATGCGAGCGTCGTCTGCGACAGAGAGCCGCAATTATTTGAAAATGACACGGTTGGAAGAAAGCGTATTTTTCGCTAAAGAGATGGGTGTAAAAAAAGTCGGGATAGCCTTTTGCATCGGTTTAGCCAATGAAGCTCATTTTTGTGCCCAGTATTTTAAGAATGAAGGGCTGGATGTTCAATCAGTATGCTGCAAAGTCTGTTCCGTCGATAAAGATCTGCTGGAACTGGAAAAAATCAAACCCGGACAGCGTGAAGCTATGTGCAATCCTAAAGTTCAGGCCCGCCTGCTGAATGAAGGCGGTACAGAATTGAATTTTATCGTAGGGCTTTGCGTAGGTCACGATATGCTTTTTACCATGGAATCCAAAGTGCCGGTTTCCAGTATAATTACTAAGGACAGGGTTTTAGCAAATAATCCTGCAGGGGCGGTTTATTCACGTTACTGGCGCCGTAAGCTGGGAATTTTGGAAGAAGGCACTGTTTGACTGCCATGTAAATATTGTTTAAGGACTGCCGTTTTAACGGCAGTCCTTATTTTTTTTATAAAGATGCAGGCTAAGATGCAGGCTTTTAACTAGCAGCCCCAAAGCAGTCCATCCTGTCAGCAGCAGGTATTCAGTTTTACTCAGCGAAGCAGAGGTACCGGGCAGCAGCATGGCAGCAATAATGAGAAAACTGACGCAGCATGCAGCACTGATACCCGCTTTGCCGCCAGGGACTTTGTAGGGGCGGTATAGATTTGCTTCGCTGCTGCGCATTTTATAACAGGCCAGACTGACCATCATACAGGAGAACATGAAGGTCAGGGCAGCAACATTTGTCAGAGGCAGCAGCATATTGCTTCCCAGGAAAGGGGCGAGAACGATACTTGTGCTGAGCAGAATATGTGTAGATTTGGCAATAGCCTGAGAGTGGTCGGAGGGGCTGAAGGCTGCAGGCAGTTGTTTTTTTCGGGCCATAGCCAGTAAAATCCTGGAGGATGAGGCATAAAAGGAGTTCATAGGACCCAATGCTCCCAAAACAGTTATGCAGAGCATGAGAAAGTATAAATTAAAATTGATGTGCTTAAGACAGGCAAGAGCTGCCAAAGGCTGTTTGACAAAACTTGTCCAGGGGATAAGACTGCTGAAAGCTGCTATGCAGATAATGTAAAAGGTAGCTGCAGATAAAAGTGCAAGGCTGATAATTCTGCCGAATTTGTGCCAGTCTAAGCCCTGAGCAGCTTCTTCTGCCTGCTGCGGGATAGTGTCAAACCCGGTATAGAAAAAAGGCGTTACTGTAAGCAGGGCAAAAATACCGGTCCAGAGAGAGGTGGCCTGAGTATGTGCTGTCGACTCATTGACCGGAAGAAAAAGCGGTTGCCAGTTTGCAAGACTGCCTTTGTCAAAAGCACTGATAATGGCCAGCAGTAATCCTGCGAGCAGCGCTTTAGTCAGGAAAGACTGGGCTTTAGCTGCTGCTTTTGGGCCGTGCAGATTTTGTCTGATGATAAATCCTGAAAGGCAAAGCGCTATCAGTACTGGGAAAAGGTATACATCGGCACCTAAAATGCTGTAGAGCCTGATTGAACGCAGCCATGGAAACATATCTCCGAACAGGGTTCCAAAAAGGGTGGAGACAGCAATCGTTTCCCATGGACACATGATAATATTACTTAGCAGCAGCAGCCAGCCTGTAATAAAAGATACTGTTTTACCGTAGGTGCGGTCAACATATTCTATTACCCCGCCGTCAATAGGCAGAGCGCTTGTAAGCTCTCCGAATACAGCTCCGATAGGCAGTAAAAGCAGCGCCCCCAGTAAAAATGCCAGCATGGCCGGAATGGGTCCTCCGCTGATGATGATCCATTCGCCGACTAAAAAAATCCAGCCGGTACCGATGATCGCACCGAACCCGATTGTAAAAAAATTCCAGAGCGTCAATGTCTTTGATATATTCTTTTGTTTGACAGAGTCAACGGACATAAAAAAGTCCCCTTACATAAATTTTCAGGAATAAAAATGATAATAATTTTAGTTTATACTTTTAAAGTATATAGTGCGGCTAACACTGCTTGTTTAATCGTTTACAATAATGCCTGATAAAAGCTTTCTAAAATTACAAATTCTGCCAGAAGTTATAATGTGAAAATGTCGCAAATTGTCTGAAAATTAATTTACAAATGTTCTGACAAATGTTAAAATTACGGTAAATACATTTGTGAGGTGATCGGAAATGCTGACTTTGCCTTTACTTAGAAAAATGCTGAATCGTGCTGGTACAGAGCTGAAAGCTAACAGTAAATATTTATGTGAGCTTGACAGTGTGGCTGGCGACGGTGATCATGGAATCACTATTGGCAGAATGGCTGATGTGATGAAAGAAAAAACAGAAGATACTACTATTGATACGATGAGGGTCTTGCTGGATGAGCTGGGCGACGCTTTTATGGGTATCAACGGCGGCAGCGCCGGACCGCTTTGGGGTACGGTGTTTACAGGGATGGCCGAAGGAATCGACGATCAGGCTGAACTGACTGACTTGGAGCTGCGGAAAATGTTTACGCAGGCCAAAGAAGATTTTATGGATATTTCCAAAGCAAAGCCCGGTGATAAGACTATGGTCGATGCGCTGTATCCGGCTATCGATGCCATTATTGAAACACAGGGAAACTTAAAAGAAATCATGACAGCTGCGGCTGCAGCTGCTGACGCTGGTGCGGAACAGACCAGTACTATGGTTGCCAGATTCGGCCGCGCTAAAAATATGGGTGAGCGCAGTATCGGTACTAAAGATCCCGGTGCTGTATCAATAGCTATTTTATTCAACGGTATGGCGCAGGCCTTATAAAAGGCTTAATTTTCCGCAGGTGCGGAAACAAATAAAATTTTGGAGGTTGAAAAGCATGAAAAAATTTATTAACGATCCCGAAAATCTGACCAGTGAATTACTGGAAGGTCTGGCTCTTGCCAATAAGGATATCATCCATCTTGAAGATGGCAACCTGGTTGTAAATAATAAATTGAAAGATGCTGACCGCGTTACGATCGTCACTTTGGGTGGTACCGGCCATGAGCCTGCTATCAGCGGTTTTGTCGGCGAAGGTATGGTAGATATTTCCGTGGCTGGTAATGTTTTCGCCGCTCCTGGCCCGCAGGCCTGTATAGAAGCAATCAAAATGGCAGATAAAGGCCACGGTGTTTTGTTTGTTGTTTTGAATCATGCCGGCGATATGCTGACCGGTAATCTGACAATGAAACAGGTTAAAAAACTGGGATTGAACGTAATAAAAGTTGTTACGCAGGAAGATATAGCCAATGCTCCGCGCAGTAATGCTGACGATCGCCGCGGGTTAGTCGGTTGTGTGCCGTTGTATAAAATTGCCGGCGCAGCAGCTGCTGCAGGTAAGTCTTTGGAAGAGGTGGCCGCTGTTGCACAGAAATTTGCTGACAATATGGCTACGATCGCTGTTGCAGCTAAAGGCGCTACTCATCCGGCTACGGATATGGTCATTGCTCAGATCGAAGAAGGTAAAATGGAAATCGGCATGGGGCAGCATGGTGAAGGCGGCGGTGGCTTGACTGAAATGAAAACTGCTGATGAAACTGCAGCTATTATGATAGATGCCCTTCTGAGAGATTTGGATATCAAAAAAGGTGAAAAACTTTTGGTTATCGTTAACGGCGTTGGCGCTACTACGCTGATGGAACAACTGATCGTTTTCCGTAAATGCTGTCATTATCTGGCAGAAAAGGGTATTGAAGTTGTTGCCAATATTGTTGGTGAAGTGCTGACAGTACAGGAAATGGCCGGATTCCAGCTCTTTATTGCCCGTATGGATGATGAACTGCTCAAATATTGGAATGCACCCTGCCGCACCCCGTATTATAAAAACTAAAGTAATATTTTTAAGGAGATAAAAATGGCAGATAAAGACGGTAATATTATTGCTAAAGATTATGGTATCGGCATCAAGCCGCCCGCCCAGCACTTTCATGTAAAAGGTCATGAGAATGCCGGCTGGGGTATGAAGGCACGTCTGTCACAGATTTTTGCGGCTGACGGGCGCACAATCATGCTGGCGTTCGATCATGGTTATATCATGGGCAGTACAGCTGGTCTGGAAAGACTGGATCTGGTCATTCCGCCGCTGATGGATCATGCTGATTGTCTGATGGCGACTCGTGGTGCACTGAGAACCTGTATTCCAGCCGATAACCGCAAGGCGATTGCTTTGCGCTGCAGTGCAGACAGCTCTGTTTTGAAAGACGATATGAGTATGGGTGTCATTGGTACCGATATTGAGGAAGCTCTGCGCATGAACGCTTCCTGTATGGCCGTACAGTGCTTTATCGGTTCTGCTTCTGAAATTGCTTCCCTGCACAATCTTTCTTACTATATCAATAAAGGTGAACGTTATGGTATTCCCGTATTAGGTGTCGTCGCCGTTGGTAAAGAGATGGAACGTACCACGCGTTATTTTGCTTTAGCGACAAGGCTTTTGGCTGAACAGGGAGCACATATCATCAAGACCTATTACTGTGAAAATTTTGAGCAGATCACTGCTGCCTGTCCGGTCCCAATCGTCATTGCCGGTGGTAAAAAAGTTCCGGAACCGGAAGCTTTGGATATGGCTTACCGTGCTGTTAATGAAGGCGCAGCCGGTGTTGATATGGGGCGCAATGTTTTGCAGGCAGAATGTCCGAGTGCTATGCTGCAGGCGATTCGTATGGTTGTGCACGAAAATGTCAAACCTGAAGCTGCGTATAAGGCTTATCAAACATTGATGAAGGACGTGAAATGATGAAACAGTTTATGCATGTGGGAGTACCCACTGATAAAATCATGGAAGGCGCTGTTTATGCCGAAGCTATCAAGACATATATCGTAGCTCCTGAAACTAATGAATTCAATATTGAATACCTGCGTTTTGAGAAAGATACACCTTTGCCGAAAGAACTGCAGACTATGGTCCATGTTGCTTATAAGGTAGACGACCTGGATGAACAGGTAAAAGCAAATACTGTTGTTGTTGAGCCCTGGTTTGCCGATGAAAATACCCGCCTTGCTTTTATTATGAAGGACGGTATTTTAATGGAATTGATGGAAGTGAAATAAATTGCTGAGCGGCAAAGAACGAACTGATCTTGTCAACGTGGCCCGGCTCTATTATGAACAGGGGCTGACGCAGGATCAGGTCGCTAAGCGAATCGGAGTTTCCAGGCCGTTAGTGAGTAAGATGTTGACGCGTGCGCGCGAAGCAGGGATCGTACATATCGAGATCCGCAGTTCGACAGAAGGCGATGCTGCTTTGTTAGAGGCACTGCAAACAAGGTATGCCCTGCATGGAGGTATGGTTCTGCCGGTACAGGACTCAATGGAAGAAAATCTTAAAGCGGCTGCGGATTATCTGTCCGGTGAGCTTTTGTATGAACGTAATTTAGGATTGGGATGGGGGTATCTGTTGGGAGAAAGCATCAGTCTGCTGACGCAGCAATGTAACCGTCGGCAGCCTGGTGCTGTGCTGCCGCTGATCGGCAAGGCACATATCCCCAATAAAGGTTACCGTGTGGACGAACTGGCAGAAACGCTGGCCTCAGCTTGCGGCAGGCATGCTTATCGTCTTGCTGTACCGGCTTTTCCGGACAGTTTGGAAGAACGGCAGCAGTTTGAAACGACTGAAGCTTATTTGGAACTTGACGCTATGTGGCAGAAACTGGATGCTGCTCTTGTTGAGATCAGAGATTTTCCCAGTGTTCCTGATGAAGCAACGGCGACACGTTTTGGTGACAGTTTGAAACGTCAGCGGGCAGTCGGCAGCTTTTTGTCCTATTATTATAATGAGCGGGGCGAATTTATCAGTGGCGAAAATGATTTTGCTGTCAGGATTCCGTTAGGAACTTTGCGGCATTGTCCCAAAATTATCGGTTTAGCACTTGGTGCTGCGCCGAATGCCATAACAGGAGCTCTGAAAACAGGTTTATTTACGCATCTGCTGGTAACGGAAAGCACTGCGCGTAAAATTTTGGAGAAATGATATAAATGTTTTTACGCCTGTCCGGCGCTTTTGTACCGGACAGGCGTATTATTTTTGAACATTTTGTGTTCGAGAATGCTGTGGGGCTTAACAAATCTTGTTTTTGAGTTTATACTGTTTTTGAATAATTATCACAACAGTAAAGAAAGCTGGCAGGAAAATGCAGAAAAGCAATACAGTTTTGATTTTACGGGGATTTGTTGTTTTAGGTGTTATTTTGATGCACACAAGCTGGTTTTTCAGCAGCGGCGGCAGTGAAAATATGGTAGCACTTTCTTCAATGCTGCTGGAGGTGCTGTCATTGTTTGCAGTGCCGCTGTTTATGGCGATAGCGGGTTATTTGTTTACAGGACGTAATAAGCACGCTTACATTTACAGCGCTGCTTTTTTTAAGAAGATGCTGCTGTCGGTATTGTCGCCTTATTTGTTGTTTTCTACCCTCTATATAGTAACTGCTTTTGTTTTTGACGGTCATACATATACGCTGGGTGAAATAGTCGTTGATATGCTGACGGGAAGTGCTGCGGTGCATTTGGGATTTTTCAGGGCGCTGATCGGGTTCTATCTGGTGTATCCGTTTTTAATCAGGATTTTTACTAAATGCCGTGAGTCAGGCTGGCTGAAATACTATTTTGCTGCGGCAGCTGTTTTGCAGATCTCTTGGAAGGTGTTGAATAATATTCAGTTTGAGACTGTTTGGATCAGCTACCTGCTTATGGGGACAATGTTTCTGCGTTATCTTGTTTATTTTTCGCTGGGAATGGCGGCCTACTATTATAAAAAAGAATTTTTAGAGTGGATCGGCAGGAGTCGGAAATTTTTGGTTTGGCTGCTGATCATTTTTATTCCTTTAGTTACCGTATGCTGGTTGGAAAAGTACTATTGGAAGACCTATTATATTTTGGAGTTTATCTGTTTTCCGCTCAATATGTTTTTATATACGATTTTGATAGCGATGCTGTTTTATCATTCTGAGGATATTGATAGAAAAAATACCCTGCAAAAGCGGTTTGTGCTGTATTTGGGCAATTATTCGTTCGGTATTTTTCTTATCCATATCTTTTTTATGTATCTGTGTACTGAGTATCTGCTGCCTTTGCTGCAGATCACGCCTTCGATGCTGACTTTTTATCCGCTGCTGTTCGTTTTGATGCTGGTATTGAGTCTTGGGAGTATGGAAATACTGGCGCGGCTTCCTTTTCACGAGCTGCTGATAGGGAAGGTTGAACGCCGGCTGCTGCTGCGCAGAAAAAGCGGCAGAACTAATAGCTTATAAGTTTGATTTTTCTGATAATTGATGTTAGAATAACGATAATCTCAGTTTGGAATTGCCAGGCTGTAAGTAGAATTTTGTAGAATGGAAGGATGGTAGTAATGAACAGAAAGAATTTACGCAGTTTAGCTGCAGGTGTAGCTCTGCTGATGGCAGTAGGAGCTTTAGCTGGCTGCGGCGGCGAAAAGAAGGCTGACGACAGTAAAAAAATGGTAACGGTTGGTATTGCCCAGCTGGTAGAACATGGTGCATTGGATGCCGCCAATAAAGGCTTTGTGGCAGGTATGGCGTCTAAAGGCTTTAAAGAAAATGAAAATGTAAAATATGACCGGCAGAACGCACAGGCTGATCAGTCTAATCTGCAGAATATCGCACAGCGTTTTGTCAGTAATAAGGTGGATCTGATTTGTGCTATCGCTACGCCGACGGCTCAGACGATGGCTAATGCTACGAAAGATATACCCATTGTAGCGACGGCGGTTACCGATTATGAGGTAGCAAAGCTGGCTGCTTCTAATAACGAGCCGAAAGGCAATGTTACGGGAACCAGTGATATGAATCCGATTGACCAGCAGTTGGAGCTGCTTTTGAAGATAGCGCCGCAGACAAAAAATATTGGAACCGTGTACAGTTCCAGCGAAGTCAATTCACAGCTGCAGGTCGATGTTTTGAAAAAGCTGGCAGGTGATAAAGGCATCAATGTTATCGAAGCTACGGTTTCTACAGTTAATGATATCCAGCAGGCTGCGCATAGTCTGGTTGGTAAAGTCGATGCGGTTTATGTTCCGACCGACAATGTGATGGCTTCGTCAATGCCGACTTTGGTAGCAGTAACAGATGAAGCCCGGCTGCCTGTTATTTGCGGCGAAAGTGATCCGGTACGGGCTGGAGGTCTGGCTACTTTAGGTATTGATTATTATAAACTTGGTGAACAGACCGGCGTGATGGCTGCTGAGATCCTGAGCGGTAAGGGCAAACCTCAGACAATGCCTGTCCAGATGCAGAAAGAGTTTAAGGTCGTAGTGAACGAGACTACTGCCAAACGCAATGGGATTACGATTCCGCAGGATATTTTGGCTAAGGCTGAGATCGTAAAATAAAATACAAAACAGGGCTGGTTTGTTACGAAACAGCCCTGTTTTTATTGTTTTGTTTGTGTTTTGTGATAATAAATGATAGAATTATTCTATCCTTATATGTGTTCGTCAAGGATCAAAAGTGATACTGTAGAATGGAAGGATGGTTATTATGAACAAAAAAATGCGTGCTTTAGCAGCAGGCATTGCCCTGACTTTGTCTTTAGGACTTTTAGCGGGCTGCGGCGGCGAAAAAAAGGCTGCCGATAACAGTAAGAAAGTAGTAAATGTAGGTATTGTCCAACTAGTTGAACATGATGCTTTGGATGCCGCCAATAAAGGCTTTATAGCGGGAATGGCAGCTAAAGGCTTTAAAGAGAATGAAAATGTAAAATATGATCGGCAGAATGCGCAGGCAGATCAGTCTAACCTGCAGAATATCGCACAGCGTTTTGTCAGCAATAAAGTAGACTTGATCTGCGCTATCGCTACTCCAGCGGCCCAGACGATGGCCAATGCTACCAAGGATATTCCTATCGTAGCAACAGCGGTTACAGATTATGAGGCAGCAAAGCTGGTTGCTTCCAACAGTGAACCTAAAGGTAATGTTACAGGGACCAGCGATATGAATCCGATTAAAGAGCAGCTGGAACTGCTGCTTAAGTTAGTGCCTGGTGCTAAAACTATTGGTACGATCTATTGTTCCAGTGAAGTCAATTCACAGCTGCAGGCAGAGCTGCTGAAAAAATATGCGGCAGAGAAGGGCGTGCAGGTAGAGGAAGCGACTGTATCTAATGTCAATGATATCCAGCAGGCTGCTCAAAGTCTGGTCGGCAAAGTAGATGCTGTTTACGTGCCGACAGATAATGTGCTGGCTTCGGCAATGCCGACACTGGCCCAGGTAACTGAGCCGGCTAAACTGGCCGTAGTTTGCGGCGAGGGCGGGATGGTCATGGCCGGAGGCGTAGCTACTCTGGCGATCGATTATTATCAGTTGGGCGAACAAACAGGTGAAATGGCCGGCGATATTCTGAGCGGCAAGACTAAACCCCAGACAATGCCTATCCAGCTGCAGAAATCTTTTAAGGTCATTATCAACAAGGAAAATGCTGAAAAAATCGGTATTAAGATTCCCGAAGATCTGCTGAAGGCAGCAGAAAGCTCTAAATAAACAAGCGCGGGTTTCTCCTTGTTTCAGAGGAGAGACCCGTTTTTACGGATATATCACAGGAGGAAGATAGATGATAGACTTATTGATGCCAACGATAGCACAGGGACTTTTATGGGCGATCATGGCACTGGGCGTATATATAACTTACAGAGTTTTGGATATTGCTGATTTGACGGTGGAAGGAAGTTTTCCGCTGGGAGCTGCTGTAGCAGCTTCTTTACTAGCTGGCGGATATTCTCCGTGGCTGGCTTTTGGTGCGGCGATGCTGGCTGGTATGCTGGCTGGCGTTGCGACCGGACTTTTACATACTAAGCTCAAAATACCGGCTCTGCTGGCCGGCATTTTGACGATGATCGCTTTATATTCTGTCAATCTGCGTGTAATGGGTAAGGCTAACTTGTCGCTGCTGCGTGTAGATACAGTATTTTCCATTATGCGTGATATTGGTGGTTTCAGTAATGCTCAGGCTGTATTGTGTGTGGGTATCGTCAGCTCACTTTTGATCGGAGGTTTGATTTATTGGTTTTTTGGTACGGAAATAGGAGCGGCTATTCGTGCTACAGGCTTTAACCCGCAGATGATCAGGGCGCAGGGCGTGGATACTAATTTTACGATCATTCTCGGGCTGCTGATAAGTAATGCCCTGGTAGCTTTGAGCGGTGCTTTAGTAGCACAGAATAATGGTTTTGCCGACGTCGGAATGGGTACAGGCACGATCGTTATCGGTCTGGCTTCAGTCATTATCGGTGAGGTACTGTTTGGTACCCGCAGCTTTAAAAACTGTATCATCAGCGTTGTGCTGGGCTCTATCGTTTATCGTCTGGTTATTGCCGCTGTACTGCAGATGGGAATGCCGCCAAACGATCTGAAGCTGTTTACAGCTATTCTGGTAGCGTTTGCTTTGTCGCTGCCGCTTATTAAAAGTAAGCTTGGTCTGCGAAAGGCGGTGAAATAAATGCTGCGTGTTGAAAATATCTGTAAGACATTTTTTGCAGGAACAATCAATGAGAAAAAAGCTCTGCAGGGTTTATCGCTGCATTTGAAACCGGGTGATTTTGTAACGGTCATCGGCGGTAATGGCGCCGGTAAGTCGACTTTGATGAATTCTATTGCCGGAGTTTTTCCAATCGACAGTGGAAAGATCATTATTGACGGTAATGATATTACAAAAACGCCGGAACATAAACGGGCCAAATATATTGGGCGTGTCTTCCAGGATCCGATGATGGGTACTGCTGCGGGGATGATGATCGAAGAAAATCTTGCTATTGCCGCCAGACGGGGTAAAACGCCTGGATTAAAATGGGGCTTGGACAGCGATAATCAGACTTGGTTCAGCGAATTGCTGCAGGAGCTGGATCTGGGTCTGGAAAACAGAATGACTGCTAAAGTCGGGCTGCTTTCCGGCGGCCAGAGGCAGGCGTTAACGCTGCTGATGGCAACGCTGATCAAACCAAAGCTGCTGTTGTTAGATGAACATACGGCAGCCCTGGATCCGAAAACAGCTGCTAAAGTTCTGGCTTTGACGGAACGGATCGTTAACAGGGATCATTTGACGACGCTGATGATTACTCATAATATGCGTGACGCCTTGCGCTGCGGCAACAGGCTGATCATGCTGCATAACGGACGGGTAATTATTGATGTCGAAGGTGAAGAAAAGTCGCGTTTGACGATTCCTGATCTTTTGAAGATGTTTGAGCAGGCCAGCGGTGATATGCTGGACAGTGACAGACTGCTGCTCAGTTAAATAAAGTAAAATAAAAGGCGGGTTCTTAATGAACCCGCCTTTTACTTTACTTATTTTTCCAAACCATAGGTCCAGGAGCTGACTGCTCCTAAGTCATAAATTTTTGCATAGCCTAATGAAATCAGGGTATCTGCAGCGATTGCACTGCGTCTGCCGCTGCGGCAGTATACCACTATTTCAGTATTTTTATCCTGCGGCAACTGATCGGATTTTACTTTGATTTCATCAAAAGGAATCAAAAGACTGCCGGGAATATGCCCGGCTGCATATTCGTCAGGGGTGCGAACATCAATAACAGTAATCTTATCACCTTTATCAAGACGTTCTTTGACCTGAGACGCAGTTATTGGCTGATAGCTTCCTGATGAAGCAGTATCACTGCTGGGGCTCATAGCCTGTAAAGGACAGGCGCCGTTGTTGTAGAACCAAAGCCCGACTGCTGCAATGATGCAAAGTGCGAAGATACTCCATTTACTCATGCTGATGCTCCTTTTCTTCGGCGGCAACTACTGCTAATTGATCTTCAGCAACAGTTTGCTGGCAATGGGGACAATAGTAATGTGTTTCTACAGTATGATTACAGCTTTTATGGATCAGGCGTTTATAGCAGGTAGTAAGATGTTTTTCACCCCAAAGCACCAGGCTGTTAAAAACGATATTCAAATCCTCGCCAGCAGGTGTAAGTGTATAACGGTAGCGGGGCGGATGCTTCTGGTATAAATCGCTGCTGATCAGTCCGTCGGCTTCAAGCGCTTTCAGGCGGCTGGAAAGCAGATTGCTGGCAATCTGGCCTTCCAGGCTGTTGTAAATCTCTTTATAGGTCTGGTGTCCGCTCATAATACCATGCAGAATGAGAAGAGACCATTTGTCGCCGATAATATTGAGTGCTTGAGCGATATTACATTGAAAGGGATATTGCTGACTCATAAAAATACTCCTTTAATCTAAAGTTGAAAACAAATCATTTAAAAATTCGCTCATAGAAGGATGTGTATAAATATTATCCCGCAGAACGGTATAATCCAGGTCGGCCTTCATTGCCAGTTGGACGATATTGATGATTTCCGAGGCTTCGCTGCAGAAAAATGCCGCACCGAGGATTTTGTTGCTTTCAGCATCAACAATAGCCTTCAGGTAACCTGAAGTGCTGCCAAACAGGCGAGCCCTGGGACTGGCTGCTTCTGCGATTTTGGCAACTTTGATCTTATGGCCGGACAGCAGTGCTTCTGCTTCACTGAGGCCGACGCGTGCAAAGGTAGGGTCTAGAAAAACGGAATAGGCGACAGGCGGCCGGTTAGCTGTTGTACGGTCGTTTTGACCGAAAAGCTGCTCTTTAATAATGCGGAAGTCATCCAGGGAGATGTAAGTGAACTGCAGTCCGCCTTTAACGTCACCAAGCGCCCAGATATGAGGGACGGTTGTCTGCAGTAATTCATTGACGATGATTTCGCCGCGTTCATTTACGGCAACGCCGGCGGCTTCAAGATTAAGGCTTGCTGTGCTTGCTTTGCGTCCTGTGGCTACCAATACAGCGTCAGCTGGAATTTTAACGGACATACCGCTGCTGCGCTCAAGATAGCTGACAGTAGTCAATTCGTTTTCGTCGGTTATTTCATCGACCTGTGCATTAAAGATAAAGCGAACGCCCAGCTCTTCCAAACGTGTTTGGATAACATTGGCAATATCGCGGTCTTCACGCGGGATGAAGGTATTGCCGTATTCCAGAACAGTGACCATGGAGCCATAATTAGCATACATGGCGGCAAATTCCAGACCGATATAGCCGCCGCCGATGATAACCAGTCTTTGTGGCAGGGTGCTGAGTTCCATTAAAGTAGTACTGGTATAAACACGCTTGCTCAGCTGTAAGCCTGTGATCGGAGGAATGACCGGTTCAGAACCGGTATTTATAAAAATTTTTTCGCCGTATAAAGATATTTTTCCGTCCGGCAACTGGACTTCTACCGTATGGTCAGTCTGAAAACGGGCGGCACCGGTATAAATATCTGCAGCTGCAGCGACATTATCATAGTTTTTCTGACGCAAAAGCGCAGTTAAAGTATTTTTTTCACGAATGGCAGCAGCATAAAAATTATTTTTTTCAGAATAATCTGCCTGCTGATTTTTTTTAGCGTCAGCTGCAGTATGGATGAGTTTTTTTGTAGGAATACAGCCGATGTTTATGCAGGTACCGCCGTACATCAGCGGAGATTTTTCAATAACAGCTGTTTTGATTCCTTTTTTGCCGAGGGCAGCTGCCAGTGTTTTTCCACCTTTGCCAAAGCCGATGATCAATGCGTCATATTTTTTCATAAGTTAAACACGCTCCTTTACTGTTCTTATTTTAGTTTAACACTAAAAGAATAAAAAAACAAGTAACTTTAAAAAATAAAGTCTAAATAAAGCGGGAAAAATTTTACCTCAACAGTAAAATACTATATAATAAACATATGATTATGAATTATAGGAGCTTGGCATGACTGATCAAAAACAATGTGCAAAACTTAAAAATATCAAGTGTTTTTTGTTTGATATGGATGGTACGATTAATTTAGGCAATACATTAATCCCGGGGATGGATGTATTTTTTCAGAAATTACGTGCCGCAGAACGTGATTTTTATCTGGTAACTAATAATTCCTCCAAAGGACACGAGCATTATGTGGAAAAAATGGGGCGGATGGGGATACAGGTAACTCGTGATAATGTTTTGATATCCTCGGATGCTTTTGTTTATTATATGCAGCAGCTTCGGCCGGCGGCCAGATTATTTGTTTTAGGGACGGAACAGCTGAAGAAAACTATTCGTGAGGCAGGCTTTACCATAACGACGACACTGGAAGAAGGTACTGATTTCGTTGTGGTTGGGTTTGATATGTCTTTGAATTACGAAACACTGACTATTGCCTGCAGACTTATCGACAGGGGCGTGCCTTATGTAGCAACGCACCCGGATGTACGCTGCCCGATCGAAGGCGGAGAATTTATTCCCGATTGCGGGGCCATGATCGAGCTGATTAAAACTGCTACAGGGAAGGCCCCGCAGCAGATTTTAGGCAAGCCCTATCACTATATGATCGATGTTATTACAGCCAGGACAGGCTATAAACGGGAAGAAATTGCCATGGTTGGCGACCGTTTATCGACAGATATTGCTTTTGGGCTCAATAACGGTGTTTTATCAATACTGGTTCTGACCGGCGAGGCAACTTTAGCT
Source organism: Phascolarctobacterium faecium (assembly GCF_003945365.1). Taxonomy (NCBI): domain Bacteria; kingdom Bacillati; phylum Bacillota; class Negativicutes; order Acidaminococcales; family Acidaminococcaceae; genus Phascolarctobacterium; species Phascolarctobacterium faecium. The sequence goes on from NZ_AP019004.1 coordinate 553,720, forward strand.
GACGTGGAGCATGGCAGCATCAAGCCTGATATTATTTTGAATCACGCTTCAGAGCTGGCTGACTATTTTTAAAGTGAGAGATTTTTATGGCGATACAATATGAGCGGATTAAGAAAACTATAGCTGATTTGGCTGCTTACGGAACATTACCGCAGGGTGGGACGACGCGTCTTTCCTATACGGCAGAGTATTTGGCGGCGCAGGCTTTTTTGCAGCGGGAAATGCTGGAGTCGGGCATGCTGGCAGAGGTAGACCCGATTGGGAATCTGATTGGGACTTATGTGGGACGAGATCCTGAACTGACTGCCGTCATGAGCGGTTCACACCTCGATACCGTACCGGCAGGCGGAAATTTTGACGGAGCTTTGGGTATCGTCGCAGCACTGGAATGTGTGCGCAGCTGGCAGGAAGAGGGCTATCGCCCGAAACGAACAGTACAGGTAATTGCGACGATCGAAGAAGAGTGCACAGCTTTTGGTATGGCTTGCTTTGGCGTACGTGTACGCGGAGGCGAATTTAAAAAACAGAAGCCGGAGTCTATCGTGCATTTGACAGGCGGCTCCCTGGCCGAATGTCTACAGGCAGCCGGACTACCGCATAGCGCGTTGCAGGATGCCGCAGTAGGGTTTCAGGATCTGGCGGCTTTTGTAGAACTGCATATCGAACAGGGCGCTGATTTGGAGGAACGTGGCCTGACCTGCGGGGCGGTGACTGCTATTGTAGGCTACGATAGATTATTCCTGACTTTACATGGAGAAGCTAACCATGCCGGGACTACTAGCATGAGGCGCCGCAGAGATGCTTTGGCTGCGGCAGCGGAAGTCATTTTAGGAGTCAAGGAGCTTGCTGAAGCTGATAACAGGTTCGTAGCTACCGTGGGTCAGTTGAATGTCGCTCCCAATGCTGTGAACATCGTGCCTGGAAAAGTGCAGCTTGCTATTGAAACAAGGGCTGCTGACGATAGGGTTTTAGCAGAGGTTAGTGCAAAGATCATGAGTTTACTAGAGCGGACGGCGAGTAAAAGCGGTGTCGTGATTACAAAGGAGAATGATTTTCATGTGGCTGCTGTACCGTTGTCAGAGTCAGTCAGGAAAGTTATTGAGCAGTCTGCGGCTGAGTGCGGTGTCAGTTTTCAGGCCATGCCCAGCTGGGCAGGACATGATGCACAGATTTTTGCAGCAAGCGGCGTACCTACAGGAATGATTTTTGTACCAAGTATAAATGGTGTCAGCCATTCCAAAGAAGAGAGCAGTGATTTTCAGTCTGTTACTCAGGCAGTAAAAGTACTGGAAAAAACTTTAAAGACTTTAGCTGAAGTCTGAAATATATATAACTGAACGGTTAGGAAAGTGAGGCAGCAATGAGTAATCTGCGGGACGCCATTGTACGTATGGCTTTACGGCGCCCTTATTTGTATTTGCTGGTTACTTTGGTTATCAGTATCGTGCTGATGGAAGTGCTGGTAGAAATAGCTGAGCATACTTTTATTAAGCCGGCATTGCAACAGCTGGAGCTGCAGTTTATTGCTTATGTACAGCAGTTTGTTACACCGCCGCTGACAGCAGAGGTAATGCTCGTTACGGCAAGCGGGTCCAGTACTTTTTATCTTCTGGCAAGTGCGCTTGTCTGCTGCTGGTATTTATACAGCAGGCAAAAAGACAGGCTGTATCTTTATCTAGTCTGTTTATGCGGTGGTGGTATTTTAAATCAGGTACTGAAACGCATTTTTGAACGTGTAAGGCCAGATATTTTCCCTGTGATTGCTGAAAGTGGTTACAGTTTTCCCAGCGGTCACGCTATGGGAGCGATTTGTTTTTATGGCATCCTGGCATATTTTGCAGGATTAGGCTTGCGAAGTAAACCGCTGCGCTGGGGATTGATGGCGGCAGCCGGCATTTATATCCTGCTTATCGGCCTGAGCCGTGTTTATCTGGGGGTGCATTATCCGACGGATATTTTAGCCGGTTATGCAGCTGGAGCGACCTGGTTATTTTTTTGTATTACGCTGCATCGTATTTTTAGAAAGCGTTATTAAAGGCGCAGCTGCTGTCGTTATAAAAATATGTTTTGGCTTTGTTTACGCAAAATAGCCTGTGCATTTAAATGCACAGGCTATTTTTATATAAGAAAACAGATAGTTAATTATTTTGCAGAGTCCAGTTTTCCGCAGCTAAAACTTTTGAGTTAGCTGCAGGAGCTGTTTCTTTGACTGCGTATTCTTTGTTCAATATTGCCTCAAATTTATCCTCAGGCAGCGGTCTGTAGAAAAAATACCCCTGGATCATATTGCAGTTGACAGATTTAAGGAAGGCTACCTGTTCGGCAGTTTCGATACCTTCGGCGACAGTTCGGATGCTTAATTTATTGACGAGATCGATAATACCTTTAATAACGATGTTGTCTTTTTCTTTGTGGATACTTTCTCTGAAAAAGCTTTGATCGATTTTGAGCACATCAATAGGAATATTTTTCAAAAGGCTTAAAGAAGAGAACCCGGTACCGAAATCATCAATAGAAATCAAAAAACCTTTACTTTTCAGTTCACTGACTGTTTTTTCGAGAAAGGTCACATTATCAAAGGCGATTGATTCTGTAATTTCTATTTCTAAAAGGTGATCAGGGATACGGAATTTGTTTTTGATATCTTCATATGTTTTTACAAAATCTGAATTGTAAAATTGCAGTCGGGAAACGTTGACGGAGATTGTATTTACAGGAAGGCCAGCATCGAGGCGCCGTCTGATAAAAGCGCATACCTTTTTAAATACATACTGGTCAAGTGATGAGATAAGATATTTCTTTTCAAAGATGGGAATGAATTTATCAGGCGGAATGATCAGTCCTTCATCTGTCTGCCAGCGTACCAGCGCTTCGGCCTGTGTTGCCAGACCTGTCTGCAAGTCGACCTTGGGCTGAAAGTAAACGAGGAATTCTTCATTTTCCAGTGATTTCAGCATACGGTTTTCGATGGATTTTTCATAACGCAGCTGTTTACGGATACTTTCATCATAAACAGCATATTTTCTGTTAAGTCCTGTTTTTACAGTTTTACGCGCATAATTTGCACGGTCTAAAATACCTTCTATCTGCAGATCCTCTGCCAGGTCCTCCAGATAGCAGATACCGCATTGGACAGAAACTGCCTGACCACCGTACATATCATGCATGAATTCTGTTATTTTGATATCGACCTGCTGCTGCCGGACCATAATGTCGTTTTTCTCATTATAGTAACGCAGAATAACGAAATTATCGGCGGAAACACGCCCCAGCACTTCTCCTGTACGCAGTTCGTTACTAATGGTAGCGGCATAATTGATAAGGATCTCATCGCCGTATTTATACCCGAAAACATCGTTGATATATTTAAAATCAGCAAAATCAACATAGCTCAGCGAATATTTTTTAGTCGTTTGTGTGAGTAGTTTCTGAGCTTTTTTCTTAAATGTTTCAAAATTATAAGCACCGGTAAGCGGGTCTTTTGTCGTTATATCATAAAGTGTTTTGTTGCTGCTTTCCAGTGAATATAATTTACGCAGGTACACCATAAATAAGGCGATCCACATGATAATGATGCCTGCCAGCATTAAAGCAGAAAGAAGTGTCAGCTGGTGACTTTTGGAAGTAGTATAGTTATCAGCAGCGAAAACAGTATTATTGGCGATCTCAAAATGTACTTCGCTGGACTGCAGCAGCAGTGGTGAATTGGCAGGGTTTTGGCGCACGGCGTAAATATTGCTTTTTACCCGATGCCATAGTGTATTGAGGGCGGAAAACTGCTGCTGATAATCAACATTGGGAATTTTTTCCAAACCGTATTTACCGTCGGTGTTTTTAAGGTCATAAATGATATCGTCGATATAAGCTATAAGCTCATCGTGAGGCTGCTGCTGCAGCTCAAGCTTGACGAGCCGCTGGGTTGCGCCTCGGACGATGCCCAGGTAATTGATGAGTGTTCCGTAGGATTGTACTTTGCTGATTGAGTAAACAGTAAAGCTGCCTACGAATATCGATAACAAAAATAAAACGATAACGCTTATTTTGCCTAAATTTTTCATGGGGGAATCAACTCCGAAAAAGATTTAAAAAATTAGAATAATTTGAATTATAAATACTATTTATATAATCTTATAATATTTGAATTTAAAATACAAGATAATAAATTTTAATTATAAAAATAATTTTCTGCTGAATTTATCAATTTATCTTAAAATATTGAAGCGATAACTACGATTTTGATAGCTGACGAATTTTGTTATTTTTCATAAATATATGAAAAATATAAGTTAGCCTTGACAAACTTAGAAAAATCACTTATAGTGTTCTTATGTAGGAACAATGAAGGTGAAATATGGATATTATTGAAAAACTTACTTATTTTAATCTGACCAGACAGGAAGCTACGCTGTATTTGACCCTGCTGGCAGAAGGACGGCTGACCGGCTATGAAGCGACAAAGCTGACAGGTATTTCCAGATCTAATACTTATACGGCGCTGGCAGGTCTGGTAGAAAAAGGCGCTGCTTATGTGCTTGAGGATAAGGCTACAAGATATACGCCGGTGCCCTTGGATGAGTTTTGCGAAAACAGGGTAAGAAGACTGCAGGAACTGAAAGAAGAATTACTGCGTGAGCTTCCCAGTACGTCACAAAGCGTTGATGGTTATATTACGATCAAGGGAGCGACCGAAATCATCAATAAGCTCAAAAATACGATTGTTAAGGCTAAAGCTCGTATTTATGTTTCGGCAACAGATTCGGCTATAGAAGCTTTACGTGGTGAATTGACTGAGGCGGTAGGCCGGGGATTAAAGGTGGTCATTATCACCGGCAGGCCTTTTGTCTTGGAGGGTGCGATTATTTATTATGCGCATAAACCCAATAGCCAGATCCGTCTGATCGCCGATTCACAGGAGGTTTTGACAGGAGATCTGGCTGATGGCAGTAATTCAACCTGTTTATATTCCAGCAAACAGAATCTGGTAGATTTATTTAAGGATGCTTTGAAAAATGAAATAAAATTGATAGAATTGCTTCCTGAAGCAGAGAAAGGTGAGAAAGAATGAGTAAAAAACCCTTTGTAAGTAAAGAAAAATTAGATGAGATCGCCGCACAGTATGCAACGCCGTTTTATTTATATGATGAAGCGGCTATTCGTGAAACTGCGCGTCGTGTGAATAAGGCGTTTGCCTGGAATCAGGGTTTTAAAGAATATTTTGCCGTTAAAGCTACCCCTAACCCGGCAATATTGAAAATATTGCATGAGGAAGGCTGCGGTGCGGATTGTTCTTCGTATACGGAACTGCAGATGGCCGATGCCGTTGGTTTTAAAGGCGATGAAATTATGTTTTCGTCCAATGCAACGCCGGCAGAAGATTTTCAGCTGGCAAGGCAATTGAATGTCACTATCAATCTGGATGATATCACTCATATCGACTTTCTGGAAAAAGTTGCTGATATCCCGGATACGGTCAGCTGCCGTTACAATCCAGGCGGGCATTTTGCCATTGCCAACAATATTATGGATAATCCCGGTGACGCCAAATATGGTATGACCAGAGAGCAGATGACAGAAGCTTATAAAATTCTTTTAAGCAAGGGTGTTAAACATTTTGGAATGCACGCTTTTCTGGCCAGCAATACTGTGACTAATGATTATTATCCGGAACTGGCACGGATATTGTTCCAGGTCGCTGTGGAATTGAAGGAAGAGACAGGAGCGCATATTGAGTTCATCAATCTGTCCGGCGGTGTCGGTATACCTTATCGTCCCGATCAGGAGGGCAATGATATTATGGTTATCGGCGAAGGCGTACGTCAGGCTTTTGAGGATATCCTGGTGCCTGCAGGAATGGGAGACGTAAAAATTTTTACAGAGATGGGCCGTTATATGCTGGCTCCCTATGGGGCGCTTGTTGCTAAAGCCATCCACGTTAAACATACCTATAAAGAGTATATCGGACTGGATGCCTGCGCGGCTAATCTGATGCGTCCAGCCATGTACGGGTCCTATCATCACATTACCGTAATGGGTAAGGAGGATGCGCCCTGCGATCATAAATATGATATTACCGGCGGTTTGTGCGAGAATAACGACAAATTTGCTATCGACAGGATGCTGCCGGAAATCAATATCGGTGATCTGCTCTTTATTCATGATGCGGGAGCACATGGTTTTGCCATGGGCTACAATTATAATGGTAAACTGCGCAGTGCGGAAGTGCTGCTGAAGGAGGACGGCAGTACGGAATTGATTCGCCGTGCGGAGACTCCGGCAGATTACTTTGCCACTTTTGATTTTACAGGATTATTTAAAAATATATAGGCTGAATGAGGGGAAACAGGGCTGATATTTAATATCGGCCCTGTTTCATTATTTATGGTAAGATAATAGAAAATACTTTTTTAAAGGAGTGAAACAATGACTATTTTAGAGCATGAGATCATGATGACAGAGCAGCTGCGGCGCGTACCTGCTGATGAGCTGCAGGCACGCCTGAATAAATTCAGAGCCGTTATGGACAGAGAATTTCCCGGCTGGGAAATAGCCATCGTCAACCATAAAGTCAATATGTATTATTTTGCCGGTACAATGCAGGACGGTGTACTGGTAATCAGGCCGCAGGACGAGATTTTATGGGTCAGGCGCAGTTATGAACGTGCCTGCAATGAATCGTTGCTGCAGGATATCCGTCCGATGAAAAGTTTTCGTACTTTGGCTGAGTTTTATCAGCCGCTGCCTGCTAAGGTATACTTGGAAAATAAAACAGCGACGCTGGAATGGCAGCAGCTGTTGTATAAATATTTGCCTTTTGCCTCTGAGGCAGGGATGGACAGTGTGATAAGTGAGCTGCGACTGATAAAAAGCCCTTATGAACTGGCACTGATGAGAAAATCAGGTTCTATTCATCGCAATGTTTTAGATGAACTGGCACCGCGGTTTATTGTTCAAGGTGTGAGCGAGGCAGAACTGGCAGTCAACCTGTATGCAGAAATGCTGCGTCGAGGTTCGCACGGGGTAGCGCGTTTTAATTTGCCTTTAGGTGAGGATGTTGTGGGTCTGGCTTCTTTTGGGAAAAGCGGTCTGGTGAAAACAGCTTTTGACGGCCCCGGCGGTACAGGCGGCACTTGTGTCGCTGTACAGTCGATCGGCTCTGCTTTTCGTAAGCTGCAGGCTGGGCGTTTAGTATATCTGGATATACCCTGCGGTGTGGATGGTTATCATACTGATAAAACAGTGGTGTATTATTATGGAGATTTAGATCAGGATCCTTTTAGTGATAAAATCAGGGCTGCTTATGAGCACTGTGTTTTTCTGGAAGAACTGACAGCATCGCTGCTGCAGCCGGGCATGGTGATCGAAAATATCTACCGGCAGGTAATGGAACAGTTTGATCCACAGTATGCAAACGGGTTTATGAACGGCGGCAAATTTTTAGGACACAGTATCGGGTTGGTGATGGACGAATCTCCTGCGCTGGCAAACGGTTTCAAAGGTAAGCTGGAGGCGGGTATGGTTTTTGCTGTCGAGCCTAAGATAGCTTTACCGGGAATCGGTATGGTCGGTACAGAGAATACGTATCTGGTAACGGCAGGCGGTGCGAAATCACTGACAGGGAAACCTCAGCCGCTGCGCTGTATTTTATAAGTATTGCTATTGGCAGGAAAAAGCGGAAGAAGAGCGAATAAGATAAAGATATTATTGAAAACAGGAGCAGAAAAATGGAAAATAAAATTTTAGAACAGATCAAAAAATCAGAAACTGCCATGCTGGATACTTTGGCGCAGATCGTTAATATCGATTCAGGCTATGATGCTTTGGAGGGGATTGATGAGGTTGCTCATATCATAGGCGACTTTTTAACGCCGTATGGGTTTGAGGTGCAGTATATCGAAACACCGAATGCGCCTACACATGTACTTGCTAAACGTCCGCGTCCGGGCAAGAAAAAAGTTATGCTGATGGGACATATGGATACGGTTTTTCCTAAGGGGACGGCGGCTGCCAGACCGTTCAGGATCGAAGATGGCAAGGCTTATGGTCCCGGTGTTATGGATATGAAGGCAGGGATAGCGATTTCACTTTATACAGTTAAGGCATTGTTGGATAATGGCTGGGATGATACTGACCTGACGCTTTTCTTCTGCGGAGATGAAGAACCGGCGCACCCATTGACAGATGCTGTAGAATGGTTTAAAAAAGAAGGTCTGGGCAAAGATGCTGTTTTCAATATGGAACCAGGACGCGCAGACGGCAGTGTAGTTATCGGGCGTAAAGGCGTTATTCGCCCGGTGCTGACTGTAAAAGGTATCGCTGCCCATGCCGGAAACGAACCTGAAAAAGGCGCCAGCGCTGTTTTAGAACTTTGCCATAAAACTATTGCTTTACATGCGTTAACTGATTTAGAAGTCGGAACTACCTATAACGTAGGCGTTTTTAATGGCGGGAGCCTGGCAAATATTGTCGCCGATCACGCAGAGGCACGTGTCGATATCAGATTTAAAACAGCTGAAGAAGCTGAAAAAGCAATAAAAAGTGTGGAAGCAATAGCGGCAAAAACTTATGTGGCCAATACAACAACTACTGTAACAGAAAACAGGATCGAGTTTATGCCGCTGGAAACTACTGACGGCGTACAAAAGCTGTATTGTCATTTGTCTAAACAGGCTGAAAAGCTGGGGCTGCCCGTCCCGGGAGCTTTATATGTCGGCGGCAGTGCTGATTCTGCCTGGACGGCCATGGTCGGTGCGCCGACTTTATGCGGGATGGGTCCGCAGGCTGTAGGTGCTCATAGTAATAATGAGTATTTATTCGTGCCGTCGATGACTGAAAGAGCGCAGCTCCTGGCGATGTGTATCATGCATCTGGATGAAATGCAGTAATAAGCGGTTAAGCATAAAAAAACAGTATGGGATTAAATCTCATACTGTTTTTTATTTTAGAACTTATTTATAAATTTTCCGGAAATATGATTTTTTATGAGCGAAAAGCAGGAAAAAAAGCATGGTGAGCGAATAATATAAGAATTATACTTGTATTTATGCAGAGGAGAGTTTTGATGAAAACGAAAATTTTAGATCAGATCAGAGGATCAGAGCAGGGGATGCTGCAATTACTGGAAGAATTGGTGAATATTGATTCAGGAGCAGATGCTTTGGCCGGTATAAATGCGGTGGCACAGAGAATAGGAGCGTTCTTAGAAGTGCTGGGATTTACTGTAGAATATCTGGAAACTGATGGTGCTCCTGTACAGCTGCTTGCTAGGAAAGCGCAGCCCGGTAAAAAGCAGGTACTGTTTTCAGGACATATGGATACGGTGTTCAATCAAGGTACAGCGGCGGTTCGCCCATTCAAGGTTGAAAACGGACGGGCTTACGGCCCAGGCGTACTGGATATGAAAGGCGGGCTGGTTATGGCTTTATATGTAATCAGGGCCTTGCTGGAGAATGGCTGGCAGGAGACGGATATGACCGTTTTACTGTGCGGTGATGAAGAAATGTCACATCCTTTTACTGATGCGGTGGCACAGTTCAAAAAAGCGGGCGCAGGGAAGGATGCTGTTTTTAATCTGGAATTTGGACGCGTTGACGGCAGCGTCGTTACGGGCCGGAAGGGAACTACCAGGCCAACGCTGGTAGTAGAGGGGATCGCTTCACATGCGGGGAATGAACCTGAAAAAGGCGCCAGTGCGATTTTGGAACTGGCACAGAAAACAGTAGCTATCCATGCTCTCAATAATTTTGCTGTTGGGACTACATATAATGTTGGTGTTGTCAGCGGCGGTACTATGGCTAATATTGTTGCTGATAAGGCCGTTGGCGAGGTTGATGTGCGCTTTAAAACTATTGTCGAAGCAGAAAAGTCTATTGCCGATGTGCAGCGGATTGTAGAAACGAATTATGTTCCTCATACTAAGACTACGGTAACTGGCAATGTGATTAAATTTATGCCATTTGAAACTACACCCGGAGTGCAGCGGCTGTACGAACACTATGCAAGTCAGGCTGAAAAGCTCGGGTTGGCAAAACCGGGTCAGCAATATGTTGGCGGCGCTTCTGACGCGGCCTGGCCGGCCATGACAGGTGCACCTACTCTGTGCGGTGTAGGACCCTGCGGCGCCGGGGCTCACAGCGACAGTGAGTATATAGAGGTAGCTACATTAACTGAAAGAGCGCTGCTTTTGGCCAGCTGTATTATGGAACTGGATGAATTATAGGCAAAAAGACGAGTCCTAACGGACTCGTCTTTTTTATGCAGGTTTAATTTTTACCAAAAAATATTTCCAGGTCAGTATCTACATCAGTGATTCCGGCAATACCAAAGTTTTCGATCAAGACTTTGGCAACATTTGGCGACAGGAAGGCCGGCAGAGTAGGGCCGAGATGAATATTTTTAACGCCCAGGGAAAGCAGTGCCAGAAGAACGATAACGGCCTTTTGTTCATACCAGGCGATATTGTAAACAATAGGCAGCTGGTTGATATCATCCAAGCCAAAAACTTCTTTCAGCTTGAGTGCGATCAGCGCCAGCGAATAGGAGTCGTTGCATTGACCTGCGTCTAAAACACGGGGGATGCCGCCGATATCGCCGAGCGGCAGCTTATTATATTTATATTTGGCACAGCCGGCAGTCAGGATAACAGTATCCTGTGGTAGAGCTTTCGCGAAATCTGTATAGTAATTACGTGCCGGGCTGCGTCCGTCACAGCCTGCCATAACAACAAATTTTTTGATGGCTCCGCTTTTGACTGCGTCAACGACTTTATCTGCCAGAGCGAGGACCTGGTGATGTGCAAACCCTCCTACAAGTTCGCCCCTTTCCAGCTGTGTGGGAGGAGGGCACTTTTTAGCGTGTTCAATGATAGCAGAGAAATCTTTGGTTTCCCCGATTTCTCCATCAATATGTTTACAGCCGGAAAAACCTACCGAGCCTGTAGTGTAGATACGATCTTTGTAGCTCTCTTTGGGAGGCACTAGACAATTGGTAGTCAGAAGGATCGGACCATTGAAGGCTTCGAATTCTTCTTTTTGTTTCCACCAGGCGTTGCCGTAGTTGCCTGCAAAATGAGGATATTTCTTGAAAGCCGGATAATAATGTGCCGGCAGCATTTCAGAATGGGTATAAATGTCGACGCCTGTATTAGCAGTCTGTTCCAGCAGCATTTCTAAATCACGCAGGTCGTGTCCGGAAATAAGAATCGCGGGATTGTTTCTGACACCAAGCTCAACTTTTGTGATCTCAGGGTTGCCATAGGTCGAAGTGTTGGCAGTATCAAGCAGTGCCATAACTTTGACGCCGAAGCTACCTGTTTCCAGGACAAGGGATGTCAGGTCATCGGTACTCAGACTGTCATCTAAGGTTTTTGCTAAAGCTTTCTGCAAAAAGGCATCGATAGCTGTATCGGCGTAACCCAGAACGTTAGCGTGTTTGTTGTAAGCAGCCATACCCTTTAAGCCGTAGAGGGTCAGCTCACGCAGACTGCGTAAGTCTTCATTCCCGGTGTCCAGTACTCCCACCTTGTCAGCTTTTAAGGTCCTTTCTTCTGCGGTACGATATTGCCAAGAAGCGGCATCGCTCAGTCCTGTATCGTCATGGAGCTGTTCAAACAGTTCGTCACGGCTGGATAGAGTTTCATTGATTCTGTCGATAAAACGGTCATCGTCAAAATTAGCGTTAGTGATGGTCATGAACAGGTTAGTAGTGATCAGCCGGTCGATGGCTGCTGGGATTTCTTTGCCTTCAGAGCGCAGGCGGGTTGTTATTTCGGAAAGTCCCTTGGTCACATAAATCAGCAGGTCCTGCAGATTAGCGGTTTCAGGTTTTTTACCGCAGACACCTCCAAACATACAGCCTTTATTGCCGGCTGTTTCCTGACATTGAAAACAAAACATTTTCGGTTCCATAATATCACTCCTTATAATTATGGAGATTTCCTTCTCCTTTATTGTGGTTGCTGCCATAACGGCAGAGTAGACAAATACTTCTTTCATGTTTATGATATTATAATTACAGTTTAAAGTAAGTTGTATTTACAACGGAAAAGAGATTTCTTTATTGCGAAAATAGTTGTTTCTAAATAAAAAACTCCATTCCAGTATAACTGGAATGGAGTTTTAATTTCAGTATAAACTGACGACTGCTTTACATGGTCAAAATTTTCATGATGAACATAGCGATACCGGCATTCAGGAAAGAAATGCTGAGTAGGATCGGATAATGTCTGGAAGGAACGCCGGCAGTGCCCAGCAAACGGCCCAGATATTGGATCTTGGAACCCAAGAGGTAGATAGCGGGGATAACGATGGTAATCGAGCGTTCATCGATGCCGCCGTCGTTATAAAGCGCCATGCAGACACCAACAGCGCCGCCCATGGACATGAGCGCACTGAACAGTACCATGATTGCTTCGCCGGGAAGACCCCAGATGGCCATAACAGGAGCGAAGAATTTACCTGCCAGAGTCAGGAGTCCGGTAACGTTTAAGATTTTGATGCAGACATAAGCCATCAAAACGTTAGGGATAATATTATCAATAGCGATGTTCCAGCCTTTGCGGGCACCGCGAACGAAGATATCCATTAAGGAAGGTTTTGCTAATTTTGCGTTAAGTTCCGCCTCTGCCGCAGCTGCAGCGTCTTCGGGAGCGTGGTTGATTTTTTCTTCACTCATGCTTATGCGGCCTCCTTGCAGAATATTTTTACATAGGCGCGCATCATATTAGCGCCGAAAATTTTCATAACAAACAGTACTGCCAGAGGTATGGAAATAGGTACTGTCAAGAATCCAAACAGTGCGGAACCGGAAGAAAGATAATTAGTGATCAGGCCGCCTGCTGTAAACTGGAAAGCACTGAAAATCAAAAGTTCATTATCAGTGATCTGTTTTTCCAAATGTAATTGTCTGGTCATACCTGCGCCGGCGTCAGTGCTTTGCAGTGAAGAAACGAGCGCGATACCGCAGATACCAGGAATACCAAGGATCGGACGCAGAATCGGAGTCATCAGCTTTTGAGCTGCTTTAAGACCGCCGTAATGCTCAACTACTTCAATGAGGCCCATTGCCAGCATAACGCCGGGAGCCAAACCGAAAGCAAACAGGAAGCCGTCGCGTGCACCGCTGCCGCCTTGACCTGAGAATGTTGCTTTAGCGCTTTTCATTGTACCGAATTTACCGTTTAATGTGTCAAAGTCGAAAATATTCAGACCATGACCGGCATTTGCAAACAGACCGGAGAAAATTGCAATGGCGATAACCAAAACAATGTATCCGGAGAGCGGAACCTTATTTAAGGTTTCCTTAACTTTGTCCATGTGGGAACCCCTCCTCAAATTATAGATAAGTGCAAGTTTGCCATCCTGATAAGAAACAGAATGTGCTTTACATTATATCTAAAAAACAACTATTTGACAAGGGAAAACTGATAAGTTATCAGTAAAATTTCGCAATATAAAAGAATAAGATTACTCACCCTCGGCCATTTTACGAAGATCTTTGGCTAATGTATCGTCGGTGAGGACATAAAGGAAGTCGCCGGCCCGCAATCTGGTGTCGCCTATGGGGATCAGATCGCTTTCGCCGCGCTTGACGTCCACGAGCAGTGTATGCTCAGGCCAGTTGATTTCTTTGATCAGACGTCCGTCGATAGGACTGCCGCTGCAGACTGCCAGTTCAATGACGTTCCGCTGTCTTTCACAGTGACTGCCGTCATTTTTATTGGCGGACTGCAGACTGCGTGCCAGCAGTTCTTCATAGATCGGTTTGCTGCGGCACAGCTCGGCGGCAATAAAGGCCACGATTGAGGCAATGGACAAGACCAGCATATGCTGGAAGGAGCCGGTCATTTCCATAATAAGGATGATACCGGTGATCGGAGCCCGTACCGAGGCGGAAAAGAAAGCCGCCATAGAGATGACGATGATATTGGAGTAAAAGAAAGGATCAAGAAGCCCTAAAGCGATCATGATATTGCTGATGACACTGCCTGTGAGTGCTCCAATGACAAGCATAGGCAGAAAGAAGCCGCCGGGGACACCGCTGCCGTAGCTGAGCATTGTAAAGATGAATTTACCTGCCAGCAGCAACAGTAAAGCCTGCAGAGTGTAAGGTGTTTTGGCAATATTGTTGATCAATTCGTTGCCGCCGCCCAGCACCTGCGGATAAACAAAACCTAAAATACCGGCGCAGAATAATGCGAAGACTATTTTGCTGAACGGAGTAGGGAAAAGTTTGTAGAAACGGGGAATATTTAAAAGTCCGGCGTTAAAAATTACGCCTGCCAAACCTACGACCAGGCTTAAAAGGGCCACATAGCCGTAATATTCCAGCGGCAGGAAAGGCAGACCGAAAAAATCAAAAATAGTGTCGTTGCCAAAGAAGAAACGTGAAATAACCGTTGCAGTCATTGCGGCAGCCATGGCTGGCAGTAGGACGACGACGGAAAAATTGCGGTGCAGTTCTTCTAAAGCAAAAATAACGCCCGCTAACGGAGCGTTGAAGGCTGCCGCCAAGCCGGCACTGGCGCCGCTTGTAAGCAGGTAACGTTCTTCGAGCCGGGTGCGTTTCAGCAGGCGGCTGAGTCCCTGGGCGGTTACGGCGCCGAGCTGGATCGAAGGACCTTCCCGCCCCAGGGAAAGACCGGCTCCGATGCCGATGATACCTGCGAGCAGTTTGACCCAGAGGATTCGCAGCCAGCGCATTTTAATGAAGCCTAAAATGGCGCCTTTGACCTGAGGGATACCGCTGCCGGCAGCCAGAGGTTCATATTTTGTCAGTCTGTCTAAAGTGAAGGCTATTACAGCTAAAGCGATGAACCAAAAAGCAGTCCAATACCAGTCTGTGTTTTTAAGAAAGGTGTAAATATGTTCACGGTTAGTTTCTACCAGATGCAGGGACCAGCGGAAAAAGCTGATGATCAGCCCTGAAAGGATACCGATTATGATACCTTCAATAAACAGCTTCAAACGGAAGCTGCGCCAGTTATTGAGCGCACGGTAGGTATTTATGACTTGATCTTTTGCTAGCATTTTCAGGACTCCTTATAATCACCGCGGCCTTCGGCTATTTCATAGCCGATAGAATGCAGCCGTGCGGCGAGGTCATTCTTGGCTTCGGCGGCTTCTGCTCCGCTACAGAGTTTATTATCATAAAGAAGATAATTTTGGCGGACATCTGCCGGGGAGAGATTGGGCATTACAACATTGGCACCTGCTAAAATACCAAGCTCACGTCCGTTGGGAACGATGGTGCCGAGAGCCGTTGTCGCAGGCAGTAATACCTTGGGAAACATCAGGCGCAGGACGGACAGCAGTGTTAAGGTCTGTTCCAGCGTTCCTGCGGGATAATTTTTAAAGGGTGTAGCATGGTGGGGAATGAAGGGACCGATACCAATCATCTGCGGCTGCAGTTCACGGATAAAGGCCAGGTCTTCGAGCAGATTAGCCATTGTTTGCCAGGGCGAGCCTACCATAAAGCCAGTGCCGACCTGATAACCCAGTTCTTTGAGATCGCGCAGGCAGCGTTTGCGGTTACTCAGTTTGAGTTCTGCCGGGTGCAGTCGTGCATAATGTTCGCTATCTGCTGTTTCGTGGCGCAGCAGATAACGGTCTGCGCCTGCTTTTTTCCAAAGCTGATAGGCTTCACGGCTGCGTTCGCCAATGGAAAGTGTAACGGCACAGTCAGGATAAGCCTGTTTTATGGCGCTGATGATAGCTGCCAGATCTGTGTCGCTGTAGATAAGATCTTCGCCACCCTGCAGAACAAAGGTCCTAAAGCCCAAGGCGTAACCCTGCTCACAGCAGGAAAGGATTTGTTCTTCGGTCAGGCGGTAACGAACAGCTTCTGTGTTGCTGCGTCGTATTCCGCAGTAATAACAGTCATTTCTGCAGTAATTGGTGAATTCGATCAACCCGCGAATATAGATTTTATTGCCGAAAACAGCCTGAGCAGTTTGCTGTGCAGCCTGAGCCAGTTCTGCACGGATGACAGCGTCGCTGAAAGCGGCTGTGAGCAAGGTCTGCATTTGTTCCGGCTGCAGCTGGTGTGTGTGCTGCAGTGTGTGTATCAATTGTTTTATATCCATAATATGTGACCTCTAATTAATGATATATGTTTATTATAGCATATGTACAAATGCAGCGAGTAATCGTTGCCAAGGCAATTTATATTTGTTATAATTGTAAAACAATAAGTAATTAATAAAAAATATGAAAGTGAGAATTGAATGGCTTTAAAGGGTATGGATAGTATAGAACTGGAAGAAAATATATATCCGATAGATGCAATCGATCAGGAGCTTGCAGGGAATTTAACTATAGATAAATTATTTGATGTTTACCGCTTCGTGGATATGAGGACACACTTAGTCCACGATTATAATGACGGCAAGATGTGTGAGCCCTGCCGCAAATGTTATGAGCTGTGGAATCGCAGTAAGCCCTGTCCGAATTGTTCATCCGAAAGGGCTGTCCAGCAGAAAAAGCAAATCATGAAAATGGAATATCTGGGAGATAAAAGTATTTTGATCCTTAGTACGCCCTGGGAGCAAGATGGTAAAGAATATGTGCTGGAGCTGGGACGCGATGTGACAAATTCTTTCAGCGTTTATGATGCTACCAGCGAAGACAGCAGTGAGCTGCGGGAACTAATCAGCAGTTACAGTGAACTTGCGGCCCGTGACAGTTTTACGGGCCTTTACAGTAAAGGCCATGCCAATAATCTGCTGCAGGAAATGTTTGCTGTTCAGAAAGAACAGTTAAAGCTGACGCTGGCGCTGATTGATATCGACCATTTTAAAAGTGTCAATGACAGGTTTGGGCATTTATGCGGCGATGAGGTCATTCTTTATGTAGTTGACAAAATAAATGCGCTTAATGAGCAGTGCAGCGGCTGGGCAGCCAGGATCGGCGGCGATGAGTTTTTACTGGCCTGCCCTTTCAGTGATAAAGACTATGTGGAAAGGCTTTGCCTGGAAATGTCGGAAACGATTACAGGTCACCGTTTTAAAAAGGGGCACAGTGAGTACAGTATAGCAATCAGCTGCGGCGTGGCGGCTTATGACGGACAAGAAACCCTGGAAGAGTTTTTGGAACGTGTCGATATGAAGATGTATGAAGATAAAGCGCAGAAAAAACAGTAAAAGACAGCAGAGAATTTTCTCTGCTGTCTTTTTAAATGGTTTCGCTGATAAAAAGCTGGTTCATCATTTCCTGAGTACCAATGATCCAGAGGATGTCGCCTTTTTGAAAGACAAAGGAGGCATCAGGATTGAGATGCGTATAATTACCACGTTCCAAACCTAAAGCCAGACAATTGACCTTGCCGAGGTAAGAACTTTTTTTGAGAGTGGAGCCGCAGAGCGGCGAATGCCTGTCGATCGGCATCGCGTAACAGAAGTAGGATGTGCCGCCATGCTTTGGATCAGCTAAAAACTGGTGCAGTGTCTGCTGGTTATCAGTAGCCAGCGGCAGAATCTGCATATCATAGGATTGGATTGCCAGTTCAAAATTCTGCAGCTGTCTGGGCGTACCTGTTAAAAGCAGCTGAGAGCCGGCATAGATAGCGGCACTGCCGCTGGGGATAGGCAGGATCTGGCTGCCGTTTTGGATTTCAAGCACGAAAACATTATAACGGCGGTGCAGATTAAGTTCTTTGAGGCTTTTACCGCCGCAGAGTGAAGTCGCTGCTACACGGTAGCGTTTGACATGCAGCTGTTCATCGAGCCAGGCAGGATGGTTGGCGGCGTGTTTTTTCTGTGCTGCCAGAGTTTTGGCATTCAGGTTAATCATAAACTGAGCCTCGATCTGTAAATAGCGTTCCACGAAATACTCTGAGGAATAGATGAATTTTGCCAGAATGCAGGCTGCAGCAAACGCGATAAATTTGCTGAAACCCAGTATACTTGTAAATACGGACAGGATAAAAAACAAACCAACAGCGATCTTAATAAAAAGCAGAAGAAAAATGGGCAGATGATTAGC
The DNA here is from genome assembly GCF_003945365.1 of Phascolarctobacterium faecium. Classification (NCBI taxonomy): domain Bacteria; kingdom Bacillati; phylum Bacillota; class Negativicutes; order Acidaminococcales; family Acidaminococcaceae; genus Phascolarctobacterium; species Phascolarctobacterium faecium. The sequence continues at coordinate 571,695 of NZ_AP019004.1, forward strand.
GGTTTTTTGGAACCACAGACTTGCTATAAGGTCTGTATGTGCAACCCTCTGGAACATGACCGCCATTAAAAATGGCCCCATACACAACAGCAGGATAACTGCGGCAATAATATCAGCTGTATAGCCGTCAAAAAGCCTGTGGCAATATGGCAGCAGCTTACTTTGTCCCAGATAGGCAAGGAAGCTGAGAATTACACAGAAAACTGTGAGGCGGGTAAAGTAACTCTGCAGCAGTTCTTTCCAGGCACTGCGCTGCTCATCGCTGGCGGGAGCTTCATCAGGCTGGGGTAAAAGCCGCAGCAGTCTTGCGGGAAGATTACGCAGAAGCCAGCCGGATACTTTATCGGCGTGGCGCAGGATTGAAGGCGTAAGAAAAATACTGATAACTGAAACAGCTACGAAAACAGGATATAAAAAATCGCTGGTGACTTTGAGGGCAGCGCCGATAGAGGCTACGATAAAGGTTATTTCACCCAGCTGCGTCAAACTGAAGCCGCAGCGCAGCGCTGTCTGTAGGTCTTTGCCTGCCAGAAGGACGCCCAGTGATGAAAAAATAGTTTTGCCGATGATCAAAGCTGCTGTAAGTACAGCGATCGGCAGCGCATATTTAATGATCAGAGCGGGGTCTACCATCATTCCGACAGAAACGAAAAAGATCCCGGAAAAAAGATCTTTGACCGGCGTCAAAAGTTTTTTTGTGGTTTCTGTAAAAGCCGTACCGGAAAGCAGTGAACCCATAAGGAATGCGCCTAATGCCGACGAAAAACCCATTTTAGTTGCCAGGACTACCATGCTCAGGCAAAGGCCCAGCGAGAAAATAAGCAGTGTTTCGGAAGTCAGGTAGCGGCTGACTTTGCGGAAGAAGGTAGGCAGGAAGAAAATACCGCAGACAAAGCAGATAATGAGAAAAAAGGCCAGTTCGCCGATACTGCCGAGCATTTCTGTACCGGAAATGGCAGCGCCTGCCGCGGCGATGGTTGAGAGCATGACCATCATAATGATACCGGAAATATCTTCCAATACCAGGATACCGAAGGTAAATTGCGTGAAGCGTTCTTTCAAGAGTCCCAGCTCTTCAAAGGTTTTACTGACGACTGCTGTAGAAGACATGGTAAGCATAGCTCCGGCAAAGAGACTGTCAATAGGCTGCCAACCAAGCAGTCTGGCACAGGCATAGCCAAGCAGCGTGATGCCTGCCAGTTCTGTGACAGCGGCGATCAGCGCTGTGCCGCCGATACTTTTGATTTTGGCAAAATTGAAATCAAGTCCCAGGCTGAACAAAATAAAAATAACGCCGATGTCCGACCAGACTGTAATATTGGCTGTATCGACTACATTCGGCAGCAGGTTAAAATGCGGGCTGGCAAAGAAGCCTGCCAAAATATAGCCTAAAACCAAAGGCTGATTGAATTTTTTGCAGAAAATGGTAACTATACCGGCAAGTACAAGGATAAAAGCAAGGTCTTCGATAAGAGGAGCAAGTTCGGACAATGTAGCAACTCCTTTATAAATATCAGTTTAAACAGATATTTTTGCTGGAAATTTTAAAAATATTACTAAAATGAATTATACACTGTTGCCGGTGGTTTGAGAAGCAGTGTTTATTCGGATAAAAAAAGCGTCCGCTTCTTTTAAGAAACGGACGCTTGCTTAATTTTTATCTCTCTGTAATATTAAGCTTGAGATGATACGGATTCTTCTTCTTCGGCAGGAGCATATTTGGGATTGAGGAAGTTGACAAAGATCCAGGCCAGCAGTGCGCCTGATATATTGTGCCAAGCTGAGAAAATAGCTCCAGGAACGGTAGCCATAGGCATGGAAGTAAAATGAGTTTTAGCCAGGCCTGTAGCCAGACCGGAATTCTGCATACCTACTTCAACTGAAAGCGCAATGGCTTTTTTCCAGCTCATGCCGGTGATCCGGGCTAAAATAAAGCCTAACAGATAACCCAGGCAGTTGTGGCAGATGACGACCAGCAGAATGATACCGGAGGTTTTGACGATGTTGTCACGGCTGACGGCGATAACGCCGGCAATGATCAGGGAGATAGCGATAGCCGAAACAGCAGGCAGATAATCGGTAGCCTGTTCAGCAAGTTTAGGCAGCAGCGCTTTAACAGCCAGACCAAGACAGATCGGTATAATAACGATTTGAATGATGCTCCAGAACATTCCCAGCGGGTCAAAAGCGATTTTCTGTCCGATAAGCTGATAGGTGATGAGCGGAGTAAGAATCGGTGAAAGCAGTGTGGAAACACTGGTCATAGTTACAGATAAGGCCAAGTCGCCTTTGGACATGAAGGTAATGACGTTGGAGGAAGTGCCGCCAGGGCAGGTTCCAACTAAAACTACGCCAGCAGTTAGAGCCGGGTCTAAATTAAAGGCCATAGCCAGTAAAAAAGCCAGCGAAGGCATGATAAGATACTGGGCGCAGACACCGACAAAAACATCGACAGGCCGCTTTAAAACTAAAGCAAAATCACGGAGATTGAGTGTGGTGCCCATACCGAACATAATAACGCCCAATAAGGTACTCAAAACCGGGATGCCGCCGATATTACCGACTACCCATTTAAAGCTGTCGGGTACGGTCATGCCCAGGATAAGAAATACAACGGCGATGATACCAAAGTATTTGCCTATCAGATGACAAAACGTTTTCATTGTGTAAAACCTCTTTCCCTTGAATAAAAATAAAATATATCAGATCAACACCTTATGGTGTAGATTTTTGTCTGCGGAAAACAGCAGAGGTTTGCATATTTTTATTAATACTTCCAAATATTATAACAAAAAAATTTTAAAGTTAAAAGGCTAAAGATAAAGTTTCGGGAAATATTGCCTTATGCTATAATAAAAACAGCGTATTGGAAAAGGAGTAAAAGCATTGTATACTATCAGGACCGATTACCGTGACGAAACAGTTATTGAGAAATCGCGGTTCATCTGCACGTTGAAAAAAGTAAGCAGTGAAACAGAAGCGCAGGATTTCATCAAGGCTGTAAAAAAAGAGTTTTGGGATGCTACGCATAATTGTTCTGCTTATATTATTGATGAGCTGGCGCAAAGATCGAGTGATGACGGCGAACCGTCAGGAACGGCAGGACTGCCGATGCTTGAAGTGCTGCGGAAAAATCAGCTGAGCGGCGTTGCGGCGGTAGTGACAAGGTATTTCGGCGGGATCAAGCTTGGTGCAGGCGGGTTAGTGCGCGCGTATACTGGCAGCGTGTCCAAAGCTGTTCAAAGCTGCGGCCTGGCACGGAAGATTTTAATGGGTACTTTTGCTTTAAGTGCGGACGCGGCGGACGCAGGAAAACTTCTGAATATTATCTATCAGCAGCAGCTTTTTACAGTGGCGTCGGTAGAATATGGTCAGCAGGCCAGGATTTTGCTGTATATGAAACAAGAGCAGCAGGATGAGGCGGAGCGGTGGCTGACTGAGGCGCTTAATACGGCAACGCAGCTGGAACAGGTCGGCAGCGAATATGTAGAGGTACCTGCCGAGAGAGAAAAGTAATAACAGGTCTGATTATGAAGGAGAGAGAAAATGGAGTTTTTAGAGAGTTTTGTTGCTTTTACCAATGATATTTTATGGTCATATGTTCTGATTGTGATGCTGGTAGGTCTGGGGATCTGGTTTTCATTGCGGACACGATTTGTACAGGTGCGCTGCCTGAAGGAAATGGTACGTCTTTTAAAGGAAGGCGTTGGACAGAAGACTGAACATAACCATATTTCTTCCTTCCAGGCATTTTGTGTCAGCACTGCTTCCCGTGTTGGTGTTGGTAATATTGCCGGCATTGCGATCGCTATCGTCAGCGGTGGTCCCGGAGCGATTTTTTGGATGTGGATCATCGCCATTTTAGGTTCGGCTACGGGCTTTATTGAAAGCACGCTGGCGCAAATTTACAAAGTTCCGCGTGAAGGCGGCGGTTACCGCGGCGGACCTGCTTATTATATTAAGAACGTACTGGGAAACAAACCAATGGCGGCCTTGTTTGCCGTTTTGATCAGTGTGACCTTCGGTTTGATTTTTAATTCGGTACAGGCGAATACGATCACAATTTCCCTGCAGGCTGCCTTTGGACTGGATCGTTTCGTGATGGGCTGTATAATTGCCGCTTTGACCGGTATTGTCATTTTCGGCGGCGTGGCGCGTATTGCGAAGGTTGCTGAATGGATGGTGCCGATTATGGCCGGTTTGTATCTTTTAATAGCTTTAGGCGTGACCTTGATGAATATAGAGAAACTGCCGCAGGTTTTCAACGCTATCTTCAGTTCGGCCTTTGATCTGCAGGCTGTTGCCGGCGGCGGTATGGGTGCGGCACTGATGACCGGTATAAAGCGCGGCCTGTTCTCAAACGAGGCTGGTATGGGCAGTGTGCCGAATGCTGCTGCTACTGCCAGTGCTTCGCATCCCGTAAAACAGGGCCTGATCCAGGCTTTTGGAGTTTTTGTTGATACTTTACTGGTATGCTCGGCTTCAGCTTTTATCGTGCTGTTGTCCGATGGTTATACTGAAGGTAAGCTGACCGGTATCGAATTGGTGCAGCAATCCTTGTCACAGCATTTAGGACCATGGGCGCCGAGTTTTCTGGCAGGAATGATCTGTCTGTTTGCGTTCAGTTCTATTGTAGGCAATTATTATTATGGTGAGATCAACATCGGGTTTATCAGTAAAAATTATATGACGCTGATGTTGTTCCGTGTTTTCGTAGTGGGTATGGTACTGTTTGGCAGTGTGGCTAAAGTTGCCCTGGTATGGGATCTGGCCGATCTGTTTATGGCGCTGATGGCGATAACGAATTTAGTGGCGATCGCGATTTTAGGCAAGTATGCTTATATTGCTTTGCATGATTATATGGATCAAAAACGTGCCGGTATCGTAGAGCCGGAGTTTGATCCGGCGATATTGCCAAGCCAGCGTGGTATTGAGGTGTGGAAAAAGAAGTAGTTTAATAAATAATTGTAAAAATATAAATAGTTGTAAAAAAGCATCGCTCTTTAGAGCGATGCTTTTTGTTAAATAGTGCCGTTAAAAAGTCCAGCGAGCGCCGATGTTCCACTGCCAGTCTTTTTTGAAGTCGCTGCCTGTACTGCGTTCTACGTCAAAATAGAGGTGGCTGCTTCTGCCTGTTTTTAAAGCCGCGCCGATACCGTATTCAAACCAGGTATCATTAAAGATATCGCTGACGGTTACTGCGCCGCTGCTGTCGCGCATGCTTACGTCATAGCTGCCGCCAAACTCGTGCAGCAGGTTGGCTTTAGCATAGACGATACCTGTAGAGCTGACCTCTTTGCCGATGTTGAAGCCAAGGCGGCCAACGGCGCTTTGGCTTCCGCTTTGCCTTACTTCGATACCGTTATTGGTCGTATAGTTGTCGCCCCCCAGATAACCAAGCGTAAGCTGCGCCTGCGGCTCTATATACCAGCCGTTTTGCAAAGTGTTTTTACGGCCGTATTCAGCGCTCAGCGACACGCCTGTATTATTAAAGTCACCGGTGATCTTGTTGCTGTTGGTATCGTAAACAGCAAAATCATTGTCCATATTGCTGATTTTAAAGACGACATCCAGGTAATGCCCTTTGCTGCCGATCTCCGTATTATAGAAACTGATCGCCTTATTGCTGTTATCGCCGCTGCCGCTGCCATAGCTACTGTTGCCGTCAGTATAGCTGAGCGCCGCGCCCTGATAACGTTTTACCTCAGCAGTGTTTTTAGTCAGCTCGTCATAGCCCAGCTCATAAGCCGTATATTTATTTTCAAAACCAAATTTGCCGCTGCGGCCGATTTTACTGCCGTGGGTGCGGAACCAAGCGCCCGTTTGCTCGTCGCCGTTGTGGCGCAGCTCGCCCATACGTTTCAGTAGCTTGTCGTTTTCTGTCCGCCAGGTATGATAATTGAGAGCGTTAGCCGACAAAATAGTATCCACGCTGGTAGTAGTCTGGTCGGTATGGGCTATTTTGTCTAAATACCAGTCTGTGGTAAAGCCGGTTGTTTCGCTGGCTTTGCTGGCCAGATCGTAGTGGGTATAAAACAGCGTTCCTTCACGGTCTTTGGCCGTAAAGGTGCCGCTGCCGTTGACACTGGCCAGCACCAGCCAGGTTCCTTCCGTACTATCGCCTGCAGGTACATAATTATCCTTCTGGTAGATGTCTAAAGCTTGCGTACCGCTGAAATCTTCGGTGACCAAGATCTTATCGCTCTTCATATCGCGCACGTCGATATCTTGCTTGATAACGCCATCACTGCCACTAAGTTTTTTAGTGGTTAAGGTGCTGTAGGTATTATTGTCGGCACGCATATCTATGATACCGCCATTTAAAGTCAGGTCTGTGGTCTTGGAGGTTTGGGTCATGTTCCAGACGGCGCTGTCAGCCAATCCCAGCTTGGCAGAAGCGTTGGTTTCGTAATTTATATCGCCGGTGAGAGAAGAGTCCAGCCCGTTAAGATTTAGCAGGATAGTTCCCGATCCTCCCGCATGTATTCTGCCGATGACGACGTTTTGAACATTTTGATTAGCTTTATTTACTTCTATTGCTCCGCCGTTTTTAGTATAAAGGGCATAAGCGTTGGTTGTGCTTGCAGCTTTAGCTTCGATATGACTGCTGCCGCTGATAGAAGTGTGACCGTCGTCACTGTCCTGGACAGAAACAGCATAAGCTTTTCCCAGTGTTCCCGTGCTTTCGGCAGTGATGATATTAGTGGCCGCGTTAAGATAAATACTGCCGCCTGAAGTACTATAATTAGTGTTTTTATTATTGCAGACGGCGTAAGCATTTTTACTCAAAGCACTGGCAGTAGCCTTGACCTTTAAAGCTGCGCCGCCGATTTTAATTTCGCCATTGGCGCTGCTTTGCAGACCATAACTACTACCTTTAGAAGAAGCAACTGTTATTTCAGTAGTACCTGTAGTGCTGTTATTATTGATATAGGCATTGCCGGCTTTTTGGCTTTCACCAGATAAACTGGGTTCCAAACATATACCATAACTGCCGGCAGAACCGGTAGAAGTAACGTTGATAGCAGTATTTTGTGAAGTTATGTTCAGATCGGCGTTGCCGGTCATCAAAATACCGATACTTTTAGCCCATTTTGCTGTAGTAGCTGCATTGATTACGATATTTTCATGATTATCAAAGAGGATATCCCGAGCTGCATAAATACCTGCGGCGTGGCTGGTATATTGATAGAGGGGATTGTTAAGCTCCGCTGTTATTGTAGTGTTTTTGCCATGGAACTCCATGGCGTTACCGGAAATAGCGGAGTCAGAATCAATTCTTACTCCGCTTATATACGGACTGGCTGTTCCGCCTGTCGCTTTTATTATGTTATTGTCACCATTTAAAATTATTTGCCCGCTCCTGTTTGTCAGCAGTCCATAACTTTGGTTATCGCTCTTAACAACAATATCTAAATTGCCATTGACATTTATGGAACCATCTGTGTCTGCCGTCATGCCGGAAGTGTTAGCACCACTGTTTTCGTTTGCGTTTATATTTATGAATGTGTTTTCTGTATTCAAAAGCACACTTCCGCCAGCTTTTGTATAAATTCCGGCAGCAAAGCTTTTAGTTGTAGAACTATTAGTTCCGCTTGCGCTTTTTTGTGTTGCATTGATGATCAGTGTTTTACCCTGCATGGTAACAGTTTCATTGTTATGTAATGATGTAATGACATGAGTAGCTGTACTTGTGTAACTTGGTTTTTCTACAATATCAAATTGAAGTTTGTTGAATTTTATTTCTACATTTTGTCCATCGGAAGCGATTATGCCGCTTAAATCACCGGTTTGAGTGACAGTTGAGTATTTTTTCCCTAAACTATCCCCCTCAATGTATTGTTCGTCAACGTTGGTGTAATCTTGGCTAGAAATAATAGGATCATCCTGGCTGATATCAATAGTTATAGTATCCTTAGTCGGTTCTGTCGCATAAACAACTGAATTTGTCAAAAAAGCAGAAGTGCTTAACCCCATGAGCAACCCTAAGGTAATAGTTCTAGCAAGTTCCTTTTTCAAAACATCATCCCCTTGTTGATTTGTTTAAAAATATTAATAAAAACTAATAATTGCTAAAATTATAGCACTTTCGCCCCCCCTACAAGACCTCTCCGTTTTTTTTTCTATTAAAAGAATAGGTATAATTTAAATGCTAATAGTAATAAGCGACAAAAAACACCGCCGCTCAAAGTTACAGAACGACGGTGTCGATGCTTGTATATATTGTTGTGTGGGATAATGCCTCTTTTAAGAAGCGTGATAATAAATAAAGCAGCCCGTCCGCATTAATGCGGACGGGCTGCTGCGGTTACAGCATTTTCTTTAATTCTGCGGTATTTTCGACAATCGTGACGTCGTGGGTACGCATTTCTTCGAGTGCCGCCGCAACTGTATCGGGAGCGATTCCGCGGCAGGCGGCAAGGTTCAGGATGACCTCGAAACCTGCGGCACGTAATTGCAAAACAGTATTTTTTACGCAGTAGTCAGTAGCCAGGCCACCGCAGATCACTGTAGTGATGCCATGTTCACGCAGATACTCGATCGCGCCGGTAGAAAGTGTGTTGGCTAAATCATGGTAACAGGCCCCGTAGGGATGTTTGTCGATTTCAATACCTTTGTAGACCTGAAAGTCGTAGTTCTTAGGTTCAAGACCAGTAATAAATTCAAAACCTTTGGTCCCAACAATGGCATGAGCCGGCCAGTATACATCGACATCGGGGTAGCCTCTGACGGGACTGAGCACAGGATGTCCGCTGCCTGCGATCCAGACTGCCTGAGGGGAATGGGCGTCACGCGAGCCGATACGCAGCGACGCTAGAGCTGCCTGGGCATTCAGCTCTCCAACGATCTGGTCGCCTTCGGCAACCGGAAGTTCGTCCGGACAGACCGGAGTAAAGGTATTTTGAGCGTCGATATCGAACGCGGCGATTTTATTTTGGGCGGGTAATTTAGTAAGCATGGCAAAATCCTCCTTAAAAAAGATGCTTGTTAATAGTATTATACTCTATTTTAGCAGGTGATTATAGAGCTTCTTTAAATTGCAGGTAATTGACTGTGTGCTTGACAAGGTTTTTAAATCAGAGTAAGATGTGAATATGAATTTCAATTTCAAATTAGGAAGTGCCTTATGAAAAAACGTAATCCTTATAAAACGGCTCAGCAGGAAGCGATGCTGCAATATTTTTTAGAGGATAAACATAATTTTTTAACTGTTAAAGATTTGCTGAGCAGCCTGCAAAAATTGCAGATCGACATCGGTCAGACGACGGTGTATCGTTTTCTGGAGCGGCAGGCTTTGGAAGGATCTGTCATTAAAATCCAGCCGGTTGATGGATCGGGAACGCAGTATTGGCGTCTGCCCTGTCCGCAGGCTGATTTAAGAGGGAAGCTGGTGTGCCTGAAATGCAGAAAAGTCATTCCTCTGAGCTGTGAGCACTTAGATATGTTTTCAGAGCATGTGCTGCATAAGCATAAATTTAATTTAAGCCTGCAGCACAGCATTTTATATGGTTATTGTGAAGATTGTGATAACTGAGCAGTCTGAGGAAAGAGGTGATAAAGAGTAAAAATAAGGTTGGTGCGTTCTGGCAAGGGCTCACCGGGGAGAAGTGAAGCGGCTTACTGCTTAATAATAAATTTTAGCTGCGGTAATTTGTAGGAGGTAAGAATGAAGAGGTTTTTAGTTGTAATATTGGGTGTGGTTTTACTGGCGGCAGTCGGCTGCGGCAGTGAACAAAAACAGGCTGATGGCAAGCTGCCGGTAGTGGCAAGCTTTTATCCCATGGCTGATTTTACCAGACAGATCGGCGGAGACCTGCTGCAGGTGGATACATTGATCGCTGACGGTGTTGAACCGCATGACTGGGAACCGACAGCCAAGGATTTAACAAAATTAGGCAATGCCAGGCTGTTTGTTTATAACGGCGGGGTCGAGAATTGGGCCCGGCCTGCTTTAGAAGCTGTAAAGGATAAGCAGGTAGCCAGTGTGGAGGCCGGCAAAGGGCTGTTTGACGAAAAAGCTACTCATGTAGATCCGCATGTCTGGCTGAGTCCGAGAAAAGCTGTATTGGAAGTTGCTGCAATAACGGCTGCTTTGGTGCAGGCTGATCCTGAACATGCTGCTGTTTATAAAAAGAACAGCGAAGCCTATCAGAAAAAACTGCTGCAGCTTGACCAGCGTTTGACAGAGCTGGCGGCTAAAGCACCGCAAAAACTGTTTGTCACGACTCATGCCGCCTTTGGTCATCTGGCTGAAGATTATGGTCTGCAGCAGGTAGCGATCATGGGTATTTCTCCTGATGCGGAACCAACTCCGGCTGATTTGAAAAATCTGATCAGTACGATCAAAGACAATCAGGTAAAATATGTTTTCTTTGAAACTCTTGTCAGTCCCAGAATCGCTCAAACTGTTGCGGAAGCCTCCGGAGCTGAAACGCTGGTGCTTGATCCGCTGGAAGGTTTGAGTGAAGCAGGCAGAAACAACGGCGACGATTATTTAAAAATCATGACGCGGAATATCGACAATCTGGAGTTGGCATTGGGCGTTAAATAAACGGTGGATCTATGGAAAATATCATTAAAATAAACAAATTAGGCTATAATTATGGCGAAGGCTGGATTCTGCACGATCTTTCGGTGGAGATTGCCCAGGGAGATTTTGTTGCCGTTATTGGCCCTAACGGGGCAGGGAAAAGTACGCTGCTGCGTCTTTTAGCAGGCATTCTGCAGCCGACTTCCGGCGAGATAGAGCTGTACGGAACGCCGCTGCCGCAATTCGAGGATTGGGAAAAAATCGGTTATGTACCGCAGAATCCTGCTAAACAGCATCGCGATTTCCCAATCAGTGTCAAAGAGGTTATCGGGCTGGGCCTTTTGTGTGGCAGCAGTATGTTTCAGAAAATTTCCCGGGCTGGCAAAGCCAGAGTAGAAACGATGCTGGAACGGTTTTATCTTCAAGAGCTTGCGCATCGTAAAATAGGTGAGTTATCAGGCGGTCAGCAGCAGCGTGTCTTTTTGGCACGCGCTATGGTGCGGCAGCCTGAACTGCTGCTTTTGGACGAGCCTGCTACCGGAGTCGATCCGGATGCGAAGATCGAACTGTACAGAATGCTCAGGGATATCAACCGTGAGCTGGGTGTGACCATCGTGATGGTGTCGCATGATTTGGAGCTGGCAGCCGAAGTGGCGCATAATGCTTTGTGCCTTGACCACGATGTCTGCTTCTGGGGCGACGTACAGCAGGCGCTGGTGCATCGTCATAAGCACGGTTACTTTTACAGATAGAAGGTACTTATATGTTGGAAATGTTTGAAACAGAATTTATGCAGCGCGCCTGGCTGGCAGGTTTGATCGTGGCAGTGATCTGCCCGTTGATCGGCAGTTTTTTAGTGCTGCGGCGGCAGTCGATGATCGGTGACGGCCTGGGACATATCGCCTTCGCCGGTGTAGCGGGCGGAGCGCTGATGGGCTGGCAGCCCGTTTTGAGCGCAGCAGCGGTCACTGTGCTTGGGGCGCTCGTGATAGAATGGGTACGGACCAGGCTGGCGGCCTTTTCAGAGATGATTTTAGCAATTTTCTTTTACAGTGGTATCGGGCTGGCAGTTGTTTTTACAAGTATGAACCGTATGGGCGGTTTTAATTTAAGCAGTATTTTATTCGGCAGTCTGATGACGATCAGCAGCAGCGATTTATGGATAGTGGCCGGCCTGGGGATTTTTGCCTGTATTTTTGTGGTACTTTTTTACCGGCCGCTGCAGTATTTGACCTTTGATGAAACATCGGCACGGGTGGCAGGCTTGCCTGCTGACCGACTCAATATGTGGCTGGCGGTGCTGACGGCGCTGACAGTTGCGCTTTCGATGCGTATCGTAGGACTGCTGCTGGTTTCCGCTATGATGGTGATACCGGTAGCCTGCGCACTGCAGACAGCACGCAGCTTTGCCGGGACAATTTACGGCGGTATTGCTTATGGGCTCGTTATCGTTTCAGGCGGACTGACCTTATCTTATTATGCTAATTTAGCGCCGGGCGGCACTATTGTACTGACTGGTACCTGTATGTTTATTTTGAGCTGTTTATTTGGCAGACATTTTTATCAGAAACCGCAGGCACAGGAGAATCTGACGGCAGAATGCAAGATCTGCCGCTGCAGGAAGGAGGAGCAGACGGATGCAAGTTGATCTACATATCCACAGTACCGCTTCTGACGGTACCTGGACTCCGCCGGAAGTCGTTGCAGCGGCGCTTGCAGCAGGGCTGGGAGCTATTGCTGTTACCGATCATGACAGCGTGGCCAATGTGGCGGCGACACATGAGCTGGCCGTCGCAGCAGGATTAAAATTTATTCCCGGTGCGGAGATCTGTTCGACGAAAGACGATTTCTGTTTTCATATCCTGGGTTATGGTATCGATGTCACAAACAAACGGCTGATGGATTTATTGGAGCATAATGAGCGGCTTTTGAACAGCAAGGATGATGAAAGCATAAAAATGTTGATCGAACGAGGCTGGCCGCTGGATTTTGAAGAGTTTTTGCGGTATGATTATGATAGAAGACGCGGAGGCTGGAAAGCCCTGGCTTTCTTGCAGGATAAAGGGCTCTGCGGCGATGTCAATGATTTTTTCAGCAGGATTTTTACCAAAGAACATGATCTTGGTTTTCCGGTTTTTCCTTCGATCAAAGAAGTTGTGGATGCCATCCATGCTGCCGGCGGCGTAGCTTTATGCGCGCATGCAGCCAGCAGTTTTCATGGGCCGGGGCTGGCAGCGACACTGCTGGAATTGGCGAAGGAAGATTTTGACGGGTTTGAATGTTACCATTCGGGACACAGCAGGGAAGATACTGCGGCACTGCTCACTTATTGCCGTCAGCATCAGCTTCTTGTCAGCGGCGGCAGTGACTGCCACGGCAGTTTTGTGCCGTCACGTGCGCTGGGCCGGCCTGTTATCGACAGCAGCGACCTGAATTTACCAGGATTGTTATAAGGGAGGAATGGAATATGACGAAGGCAAAAGTTTATTTTTCGGATATGCGTACCAGATATGGCGGGTTGAGTTTACCGCAGAAGCTGGGTAAGCTGATCGAAGCAGCCGGGATCGGAGATATTGATTTTCAGAATAAATTTGCGGCGATCAAGATCCACTTCGGCGAACCGGGCAATCTTTCTTTTCTGCGCCCCAATTATGCCAAAGTAGTTGTTGATACCGTTGCCGCACAAGGAGGACGTCCGTTTCTGACAGACTGCAACACTTTATATGTAGGCCGTCGTAAGCATGCACTGGAGCATATTACAGCTGCTTACGAAAATGGTTTCAGTCCTTTTTCAACAGGCTGTCACATCATTATTGCCGACGGCTTGAAGGGTACTGACGAAGCTTATGTAACTGTGCCGGGCGGCGAATTGGTGCAAGAGGCGAAAATAGGCAAAGCATTGATGGATGCGGATATCGTGATTTCCCTGAACCATTTTAAAGGTCACGAAGCTACTGGTTTCGGCGGCGCTATTAAAAATATCGGTATGGGCGGCGGTTCTCGTGCCGGCAAAATGGAAATGCACCATGACGGCAAACCGCATATCAGTGAACGCAAATGTATCGGCTGCGGTGCCTGTGTGCGGATCTGTGCGCATGGTGCGCCGATCATCGAAAATAAAAAAGCGCATATCGATCTGGATAAATGTGTTGGCTGCGGACGTTGTATCGGTGCCTGTCCGATGGACGCGGTGAAGCCGCCCGCTGATGGTTCCAGCATGGAAGCGCTCAATAAAAAGATGGCGGAATATGCCTGGGCTATTTTGCACGGCAGGCCGCATTTTCATATCAGCCTGATCGTTGACGTATCTCCTTACTGTGATTGTCATGCGGAAAATGACGCACCTGTAGTGCCTAATATCGGTATGCTGGCATCTTTTGACCCGGTGGCGCTGGATCAGGCCTGTGCAGATCTGGTCAACGCAGCGCCGGTCATGGCGAACTCACTGCTGGACGATCATTTAAAAGCTGATCCGGAAGGCTGTCAGGGACATGATCATTTCCATAACCTGACACCGGAATCTGAATGGAAGACCTGTCTTGCTCATGCCGAAAAGCTGGGTATGGGAACACGCGCGTATGAACTGGTAACAGTAAAATAAAAGGAGCTGACAGTATGATTGTTACGACCACACCTGCTGTAGAAGGCAGAAAAATCGTTGCTTATAAAGGTATTGTTTTTGGGGAAGTAGTTTCCGGCGTCAATTTTATCAAGGATATGTTTTCCAGCATTACGGATATGATCGGCGGCCGCAGCGGGACCTATGAAAAGGAACTGCAGGAAGCACGTGAAAAAGCGCTGGCAGAAATGTCTGAACGCGCCGCTAAATTGGGCGCCGATGCCGTAGTCGGTGTCGATGTGGACTATGAAGTGCTGGGCGAAACTAACGGTATGCTGATGGTCAGCGTTTCCGGAACCGCAGTTAAACTGGACTAAGAGTATATAACTAAAACCGTGAAGTGGTACTTGAAAGTTGGATAATTAAATAGAGCTCAATGCTATCAGGGCCTGTTGTCTGTATTTTACAGACAACAGGCTCTTTAAGTTTTTTTGTGTGTTTTGATAACAATTGAATCGAAAATTTGTGCAAGACCATAAAAAGTTTGAAATACACCAACGTAAATGTCTTGCGGGGGGGTACAGATGTGGTAATATATCATAAGAGATACAAAATAATTAAAAAATATTAAATAAAACGGCTGTTTTGTATCCGGAAATTCAAGACCTATGTCAGAAATTTTTATTTGATCTTAAATAATCAAGAAAAGGGGATGGTGCTGAATTTTAGGGTGTATGGACAGATATTGAATCATTTTGCCTGTGTTGAAATTTATTGAAGAAGGTGTAGAAAATGTTGGGTAAAACTAAGAAAAATTTGGCACTAAAAATAACACTGGGATTAGTATTAGCTTTGCCGGTAGGAACAGCTTTAGCGGCGGATACAGCGACAATTGTTGATTACGATGCTCTTACTGTGAAGCCAAATGCGGAATTTATATACCACGGCGAGGGCGATAAGAAAGCAGATTTTACTGCTGCAGATATTAAACGCAGTGAAACGCAATGTGTATATGGAATTTTTGTTGGGGATAAAGCCGTTTTGAATGCGGCATCAGAAAATATAAACATATCGGTTACTAATACGGAGGGTGAAGCAAGAGCAGTATATGCGGGGGCTTTCACTGATAAAGACAAGCATGTTATAAATGGCGGGACATTAAACCTTGGTGACAATACAACTAAAAATGTCACGGTGAAGGTTGACGCGAAAAAAGATGCTCTGGGGCTGAATGCAATACGTTCAACGGACAACAGTGAGGTTGAACCGGGCATTATTAATGTCAAAGGTGAAAATGTAAGTATTGAAGCCAATTCGGCGGAAGGATTAGCTGTTGGTATTTGGGCACAAAATAATAAGACTGTAAATGATGGCAATCCGTCCACTGTGAAAATAGATGCTGATAACACATATATTAACGTAACTTCTGGTAATAAAGTGCCAACCGCAGGGGAATATAATAATATCGGCATTGTTAATTATAGCGGTGCTAAAGTAATTATTAACGGTAATTTAACAGTAGAGTCAGGAACTTTTTTGAGCACTCGCGGCGGTGCAACAACAGAGATCAATAAAGATGGCAAGGGCACAGTTAAAATCAACGGAGATATTAATTTTAACTATGACCAACCGACATCAGGAACATCGGTAGATGCAATTGTTGATTTAAATTTAACAACACAAGACTCTGTCTTTAACGGCAATATCTTTGTTAACGGTAATCCTTATCCGCCAGACGGGAAAAAAGAGGTTGGCGGCATGAACTTAGGACTTGCCAACGGTGCACAATGGAATACTGATGAGAACAGCTTTGTTAATAAACTAAATTTTAACGATGGTATTATTAATGTGAATGGCGGTGAGGGACAGGAAGTTAAACTTGGTGACATTAATGGCAGTGGAGGCACTGTAAATATGTTAACGAGCTCCGATTTAAAAACCGCCAAATTATCAATTGGTACGATAGAATCTGATGCTGTAAATAAAATCGATCTCAAAGCCAAAGCGGCGGCCGGTCCTAAACTTACAATTAATTACACTGGTATCACCGCCGACGATCTTAACAATGTGGCTGATGATTTAGGGGGTTTAGCTAAAAATATTAGTGTTGCGGAAGGTACTAATACTGGTCTTACAGCTACGGCTAATGTAGCAGAAGGTTTGTTAAAGGGTTCGGTAAGCGCTGATCTGGATACTGCTGCCATCGGCAGTACGGTCAAGGTTGACAGCGTCAAACAAAATAAGGAAAGTTCTACTATGACTTCTATACGCAATATTGCCAGTGTGGCGATCGTTTCATGGCGGCAGGAGGACAGCACGCTGAGCCAGCGGTTAGGAGAATTGCGTAACAGCAAGGGAGACCAAGGCATTTGGGCACGTATGAGCCGCGGTGAATTTGAATACAGCGGCGCTTATAAAAATCAGTATAATTTCTTCCAATTGGGCTATGATAAAGCTTTTGGCAGCTGGCATTATGGTGCGGCAATAAGCCATAACGACGGAAAAACTACTTACGATAGCGGTAAAGGTGAAAACAAGAGCACCTCCCTGTCACTTTATGGAACCTGGCTGGGTGACAGAGGACATTATACTGATATTGTTTTAAAACAGGGTCGTTTATCCAACGAATACGATAATTATGCGGCAGCAGGGCATACTCATGGCGATTATGATGCTTGGGGAACTTCCTTGAGCGGTGAATATGGTATGAAGGTAGGTCTCGATAACGGCTGGTATGTAACGCCGCAGGCTCAACTGACCTTGATGCGTATCGGCGGTGAGGATTATACTACTAATAACGGTATCAAAGTCAACCAGGATACACTGGAGAGCTGCGTTGGACGAGTGGGCTTTGAAATGGGTAAAACTATCAGCGATAAAGGCAGCATTTATGCCAAAGCTTCATTGCTGCATGAATTTGCAGGTAATGCCGATACTTATCTGAGCCTGAATAGTATCAGCAACAGCTACAGTCAGGATATTGGCGGCACCTGGTATGAAGCAGGCCTGGGCTTCAACTTCAAAACTACGGACAACAGTTATGTTTATGCTGATGTAGTTAAAACATTTGGCGATGATATTAAAACTCCGTGGCAGTGGAATGTGGGTGCTCGCTGGAGTTTCTAAGCAGTATTGAAATCTGAACAGAAGAGAAATAAAAAAGCACCGCCTGAAAGCGGTGCTTTTTTATTTCTCTGTTTTTCTCATGGGCTTCGCTTTTGGTATTTTGGGCGCGGTCAGTTCAAAGCTGTGGGCGATCATGGCAAATAATTCGCCTTTGGGTACACTGTTTACTTCGACGGTGTTCCAATGTTCTTTGTTCATATGCCAGGCCGGGTAAACGCCTTTGTAAGTACGGCGCAGAAATTCGGATCTGACAGGATCACATTTCAGATTTATGCAGAGCTTGCCTTGAAGATGCATAATACAGGCAAACCATTTACCACCGGATGGATGGCGCATAATAGTGAGATCGTTATCGGCAAAGGGATAATCTTCGACAGCATTAGGATAAGTAAGGCAATGAGCGATCAAGGTTTGTTTTTCCATGGCAGATACCTCGCTTTCGTCAGGCGGCATTAATTTTATCATAATTATATAACAAAAAAGCCGACCTCGCAGTCGGCTTTTTATTTTGTGATATGCTAATTATTTCCCTGTCAGTCTTTTGATGATTTCCTGATAGGCTTCTTCGACGCTGCCCATATCACGGCGGAAACGGTCTTTGTCTAGTTTTTCGTTAGTATCCCAGTCCCATAAACGGCTGGTATCAGGTGTGATCTCGTCGGCGAGGATCACTTTTCCGTCTGCATCGACGCCAAATTCCATTTTGAAGTCGATCAGGCGCACTTTACGTTCAGCCAAAAAGGCTTTTAAGATTTCGTTGATCTTCAGGGCGTAGGCTTTGATTTCTGCAACCTGTGCATCGGTTGCCAAGCCAAAAGCTTCGGCATAATCGGCGTTGATCATCGGATCGCCAAGATCGTCGTTTTTATAGTAAAATTCTACGATAGGGCGTTTCATAACATAGCCTTCTTCGACGCCCATTTTTTTGGCCAGGCTGCCGGCGGCGATGTTACGGGTAACTACTTCCATGGGGATGATACTGACTTTTTTACACAGCGCTTCACGATCGCTGAGCTTTTTGATCTGGTGATGGGGGATGCCGTGCTTGGCAAGCAGGTCAAAGAAAAAGCTTGTGATCGTATTATTCATAATGCCTTTATCTGCGATAGTGCCTTTTTTGAGGCCGTTCATGGCGGTAGCGTCATCTTTATAATAGATGATTACTTCATTGGGGTTCTCGGTTTCAAAAACTTTTTTGGCTTTGCCTTCATACAACATTTTTGCCATTGTCTGTAACCTGCTTTCTTTTAAATAAATTTATTAGTAGAGCCGGCGAATGTAAGGCACTCGTCGCCTGCTAAATCGCAAGTGTTGATATTGGTAGATGGATTTTTTACATTGTTAGTTTAGCTTGTTTGCTTTTCATTGTCAATGATTTTTCGGAACATTTAATATAAAAAATAGTAAAAAAAGACGCTTTTATGCTAAAAATCCGAACATTAAAATAAAAATATGAAAAAATATTTGCTAAAACTCTTTACAAATCCTGAAAAGTGATTTATAATCACAGCATAAGCAACAGCGAAGTTGCGGGCCAAGGCCTGAGTTCGCCGTTGCTTTTTTTTATTCTGTTTAGTTTCAGTGAGGGGGAGAAAATTATGAGCAATGTACCGAAAATGTTTGGCAGCCTGGTATTTAATGAAACGGTTATGAAAGACCGTTTGCCGACAGCTACCTACAAGACTTTCAAAAACGCTGTCTTAAAAGGCGAAGCGCTGGATCTGCCGATTGCCAACATCATCGCCAATGCGATGAAAGACTGGGCGCTGGAACATGGCGCGACCCATTTTACCCATTGGTTCCAGCCGATGACCGGTATTACTGCCGAAAAGCATGAAAGCTTTATCGCTCCGACGGCAGACGGCCGCGTTATTATGGATTTCTCCGGGAAAGAACTGATCCAGGGCGAGCCTGATGCTTCCAGCTTTCCTTCGGGCGGTCTGCGCGCTACTTTTGAAGCCCGCGGCTACACTGCTTGGGACCCTACCTCTTATGCGTTTATCAAGGATGGCTGTTTATGTATCCCGACTGCGTTTTGCTCCTATACCGGCGAAGTATTGGATAAAAAAGCGCCGCTGCTGCGCTCGATGTGCTGTGTCGACCAGGCTGCCAGACGTATACTGGCGCTGTTCGGGCAGGCGACCGAGAAGGTTGTGACTACTGTCGGGCCGGAGCAGGAATATTTCCTCGTCGATAAGGAGATGTGGGAGCAGCGTAAGGATCTGGTATATACGGGGCGTACACTGTTCGGAGCCAAGGTTCCGAAAGGGCAGGAGATGGAAGACCATTATTTTGGCATCATCAAGCCGCGCGTCCTGGCTTTTATGAAGGAGCTGGATGAGGAGCTGTGGAAGCTGGGCGTGCTTGCTAAAACGGAGCATAACGAAGTTGCTCCGGCCCAGCATGAGCTGGCACCTATTTTTACTACTACTAACGTAGCTTCTGATCATAATCAGCTGACAATGGAATTTATGAAGCGCGTTGCCCTGCGTCACGGACTGGTATGCCTGCTGCACGAGAAACCCTTTGCTGGCGTTAATGGCAGCGGTAAGCATAATAACTGGTCTATTGCGACTACTGAAGGCGATAATTTACTGAATCCCGGTAAAGAACCACATAAAAATACCCGTTTCTTACTGTTTCTCGCAGCTATCATCAAAGCTGTTGATGAATATCAGGATCTGCTGCGCGTAAGTGTAGCCAGCGCCGGTAACGATCATCGTCTCGGCGCGAACGAAGCGCCTCCTGCGATAGTATCTGTTTTCCTGGGGACGGAGCTGACCAATATTCTGGAAGCTATCGAAAAAGGGAAGCAGTACAATCCTGACGCGGCGGCGTTATTGAAATTGAGCGGCGATGTTATCCCGGCACTGACCAAGGATAATACGGACAGAAACCGTACGTCTCCGTTCGCTTTCACCGGCAACAAGTTCGAGTTCAGAATGCTGGGCAGCGAGTTTTCTATCGCCGGCCCTAATATCGTTCTCAATACTATCGTTGCCGAAGCTTTGAATCAATTCGCAGACAAATTAGAAAAAGCAGCCGATAAAGATGCTGCCATGAAGAAATTGATCAAAGAAACCATCGTCAAGCATAAACGTATCGTGTTCAACGGTGACGGTTATACGGACGCATGGGTAGAAGAGGCCAAATCGAGGGGGCTTCTTAATCTTAAATCCACACCGGAAGCGCTGCCTTATATGGAAGCGGAAAAAAATATCGAATTGTTTGTTAAACACGGTATTTTTACAGCGACCGAGGTGCGTTCCCGGGTGGAGATCATGCTGGAAAAATATGCCAAAACGATCAATATCGAAGCCTTGACGATGCTGGATATGCTGTATAAGGATATCCTGCCGGCGGCAGCGGCTTATACTAATGACCTGCTAGGCAATGCTGCGGCTAAAAAGGACTTGGGGATCAAAAACTGCTTTGAAGCTGATCTGGCGGCGAAGATTTCCGAGTTGACCGCTAAAATGTATAACAGCGGTGAAAAGCTGGCCAAAGCGCTGAAAGGTGCTGAAAAATGCGTTGATATGAAAGCTGAGGCCAACTATTATCATGACACGGTTTTAAAAGAAATGGAGCTCCTGCGCAGCTATGCTGATGCTGCCGAAGAGCTGATCGGTGAAGACTATCTGCCGTATCCGACCTACGGCAAGCTGCTTTACGGCGTCAACAATTAAAGGACGCCCTGGGGAAGCTGACAACGCGAAGAAGCGTATCCGCTGAGGATACGCTTCTTTTTTATAAATAGAGCTAAAATGATTGGATGTGGGGGGACTATGATGATGGAAAAATACGCAGCAGCGGATACGATGTGGGTACTGATCGGCGCGTTTATGGTATTTTTTATGCAGCCGGGTTTTGCCATGGTCGAGACCGGTTTTACCAGAGCTAAAAATGCCGGCAATATCGTGATGAAAAATTTTATGGACCTGTGTCTGGGCAGTATCGTTTTTTGGATCATTGGCTTTGGCCTGATGTTTGGCACGGATATCGGCGGTTTGATCGGTGCGCCTGATTTTTTTGTGCAAAACGATTATGGGGCGTCTTATCCGTCCTGGGCCTTTTTTATCTTTCAAACTGTTTTCTGTGCTACGGCGGCGACTATTGTATCAGGTGCTATGGCCGAACGGACGAAGTTTTCTGTTTACTGTATCTATACAGTATTTTGATCAGCGCGGTTATTTATCCGGTCTCGGGGCATTGGATCTGGGGCGGCGGCTGGCTCGGCGCCATGGGTTTTCATGATTTTGCCGGTTCTACGGCGGTCCATATGGTCGGTGGTGTAGCCGCGCTTGTCGGTGCCAAGATACTTGGTCCGCGTATTGGAAAATATAATGCTGACGGCAGTGTCAATGCCATACCGGGACACAGCCTGACGCTGGGCGCTTTGGGCGTATTCATTCTCTGGTTCGGCTGGTTTGGCTTTAACGGCGGCTCTACAGTTTGCGCGACCGGTGACGATGTCCTGACATCAATGGGCAGGATCTTTGTTACTACTAATATGGCCGCTGCCTCTGCCGCGACGGCAACGATGTTCCTGACCTGGCTGCGTTACGGCAAGCCTGATGTATCGATGACCTTGAACGGCGCGCTGGCAGGATTGGTCGCTATTACTGCTGGCTGTGACGCAGTCAGTGTTCCGGGAGCTTTTGTGATCGGTATCATTGCCGGGCTTGTGATCGTTTTTGCAGTAGAATTTTTTGACCAGATTGCCAGAATCGACGATCCTGTCGGCGCAATTTCGGTACATGGAGTCTGTGGTGCGCTGGGCACGCTGCTGGTTGGTGTTTTTGCAGTAGACGGCGGTCTGCTGTACGGCGGCGGCAGTGAGCTGCTGATCATTCAGGCGACAGGAGTTGCAGCGGTAGCGGCGTATATCGGTATCGTGATGACGCTGATTTTTCAAATCCTCGATAAAACTATCGGACTGCGGGTCAGCACGCGTGAGGAAATCGCCGGGCTGGATATGGAAGAGCATGGTCTGGCCAGCTCTTATGCCGATTTTATGCCGGCAGCAGAAGATTTCCATGGTGCTGTGACTGCTCAGGAAGCAGCAGAGGCTGGTGCTGCCGTTACTCACGTTACTGCCGCTCTGCCGGCAGCAGGCAGACCGAAAATGACGAAGATCGTGATCATTACTTCGCAGCTGCGTTTTGAGATCTTGAAGGAAGCTTTGGATAAACTTGGTATTACCGGTATGACGGTAACGAAGGTTTTGGGTTACGGGCTGCAGAAAGGCAATACCGAATATTACCGCGGTGCGGAAGTAAGCGTGCATCTGCTGCCCAAGGTCAAAGTAGAACTTGTTGTTTCGGCTATTCCTGTGGCTGCGGTGGTGGCCGCTGCGAAAAAAGTGCTTTATACCGGTAAGTATGGCGACGGTAAAATTTTTATCTATGATGTAGAGAACGTCGTTAAGATACGTACTGGCGAGGAAGGCTACGAAGCCCTGCAGGACGAGCCGATCGAGGCATAATAAATAAAGCTGACTGGCGGTACTGTCCTGATATGGCGGCAGTACCGCTTTTTAGTAATCATATTTTAGAAAATAATGCAACTAATAATTATTATTAAGATTTTTGACTGTCGCTGCTTTCTGTGATATAGTGATAATAACAACAAGCGATGCTGTCATTCATTGGCAGCGCGCCGTTGATCTTGAAAAGACAGGAGTTGAAAGTTATGTTGTATACCGCAGAAGACGCGATCCAGATTTATCATGCTAAATCATCGACTTTGGAATTTTTTGCGGCAAAAGTGCCGAAAGCTGCCTGGCAGGGTATCCGCAAAGAAGATATTGAGCCGGCTCAGGAATATTACAGTGACGATATTATTGTAGATTTTGATTTGCTGGACCGGGACGCTTATGAAGAAAAGGTCTGCGGCGGTGCTCATAGCGATCTGCCCGATGCGGCGTTTCCTGTTCTGGTGATCGTCAAGTCTTTGGATTAAAAAATTTTTATACTCAAAAATGACCTTTGCAGGTACTGCGCTTACAAAGGTCGTTTTTTTATTTACTTCTACTGTTTCAGGGGGGTTAAGGGCTTTAAAATGCGCCATTCAGACCTGTAAAAAAGGCGGAAAAAGTATTTTTGTAAGTAAACTGTAATTTTTTTCTAGTTGATATTTAAATATTGAAAACTTCACACAGATGAAAAAGTGTATATAATAAAAATCGTAAACAAAACCTGCTCAGCAGGAAAGGAAAGAGGTCAATGAAAATGAAAAAATCTGTAATCGTAGTGGTCTGCTTATTATTGGTAGGCATTTTTGGCTGGTCTATCGCTAAAGCCAACAGCGCCGATATCAAAGTCCATCTTGGTGCAGGAACCATCGTTATGGATCAACAAGAGCTGGTATTAACTCCTGATGAAGCCATCATGGTTCAAGAAGATACAGTATACCTGCCCCTGCGTCCGCTGATGGAAAAAATGGACTACCAGGTATTCTGGGATGCCGGTATGCAAAATGTTTCGATGGAAAAAGGTGATCAGACCTATTTTATGACTATTGGCAGCAACCAATATGTACGCAATGGCCAAACCATTACTTTGGACAACGCTCCGATTTTAGTAAATGGCAAGACTATGGTGCCGGTTACATTCTTTACCAACGTCATGAACAAAACTGTTGAAGTTTCCAATAGCCATGTTTAAGCCTTAACGGCAATTACATCTCATATATAGTTTCCTACAGGCAAAACACCGCTTTTACAGAAAGCGGTGTTTTGCTTTTTTTCAGCGGCAGTAAAAAACAGCGGCCGGGCTTAAAAAATAAAGATAAAAGTATTTATTTGCTAAAAGTAAAAATGCTATAATATAAAAAATAGGTTATAATTAATAGCGGATAACCTAATTGTTTTATTTTGTAGAATTCAGAGAGCGTTTGTAAAAAATAGAAAGAGGTAGCTTTATGTGGGGAAAACTGCATCGTGAGCTGATCGTCATAACTATAATCTCAGTTTTGATCCTGGCGGTTTCTTTTGCATTCAATTTCAGTGCCAGTCAAAAGGACATTCTGGAACGCCAGACTTACGATTATTTGCTGGACGCAGCCCATCATACCAAGGTTATTCTGCATACCGAGATCCAGCGGCAGAATGAATTACTGGATATCGTGCTGAGAAACGCTCCTCGATATGAAGGGCAGAAGGATAATTTGATCAATCTTTTGAGTACAGTTTCCAACACAGGGCATTTTTCGACTGTTGGACTTACTTATCGTGGTCAGAAAACCCTGATGAGCAATGGCGAGGAAATCGATATCCTGGATCAGGATTATTATAAAAGGGCCTTAGAGGGAGAAGAAGTTGTTGAAGGGCCGGTCGTTTTGCCGTCCAGCGGCAGAAAAGTAGTTATTCTGGCTAAGCCACTGTATAAGGATGAAGAGGTCATCGGCGTTGTCCATGAAGCCTATGATCTTGACAATGCGACGAAAACGCTGCTGGCGGTGCTGAATATGCAGCAGGACCGCATTACGATGATCGCAGATGAAAAGGGCGATGTGATTATGGGCATCGGCAATGGCAAGCAGGGAAATTTCTTTAAATTCCTGGAGCAGGAAGCCATTGGCTGCTCGATGACGGAGCAAGACCTGGAAAAAGCTATTGCCAATAAAGAAAGCGGCGCTTTCTATTATACTGATATCTTTGGCGAGACACAGTATGTAGTCTTTGCGCCTGTAGAAGTTAACGACTGGTACACTTTCCAGATCGTTTCAGGAACCAATCTTCTGGCAGATCAGCAGATGCTGAATAAGATCGCCCGGGATACGATGGGAAAATATTTCCTGCTCATCTGTCTGTGCTTTCTCGTTATCATCTATATCTGGCGGCAGATCGAAAAAGACCGTTTAAAACAGATCAACGCGGAGATAGAGGGTCTGCGGCTGACGGCGGGCTTGATGGAAGGCTGCATGTTTGAATTTGATCTGAAAGCATGTAAATTTCTGATCGTAAAAAATACCGGTGAAGGTGCGGCCAGGCATAATACCGAAAAACAGATACTGGAAAAATTGGGCGGCTTTATTACTGATACTATTGCGGAAAAGAATAGCAGCAGTTTAAATAAGTATTTTCATGAGGAAGACAGCAGTGCCGTGCAGAAGGCTCTGACAGAATTGCAAAGGGCCGGCAGGACAGTTTTTCAGGGGCGCCTGCATACTTCTGATGGCGATTATCACTGGTATCGTTTTTATATGGCGGTGGTATTTGATGATAAGCGGCAGATCAAGCGTGTTTTAGGTAATGTTCTGGATATCAACGATACGCAGAATAAATTTGCACGGATGCAGCATAAGGCTGAGCGTGATCCTTTGACGGGTATTTATAACCGGGCTGTTTTTGAAAAATATGTCAATGAGGTTTTAGCTGACAGCTCGAAACGGCAGCATGCCTTTTTCCTGCTGGATATTGATGATTTTAAAAATGTTAACGACAGCAGGGGACATGCCTTCGGTGATACGGTGCTGTGTGAGCTTACTGCCAATCTTGAGCGCAGCTTCCGCAGCTCGGATCTGCTGGGCCGTATCGGCGGCGATGAATTTGCGGTGCTGATGTGTGATATCACCAGTATGGAAAATGCCCTGGTGAAAGCCGGGCAGATCTGCAGTCTGTACACTAAAGGCGCGGCAAAAGAAGGACTGAAGATATCCTGCAGTATCGGGATGGTGTTCTGTGAATCTGACGACGGCGCTGCTTTTGACGACCTGTATCAGAAAGCGGACAGCGCTTTGTATAAAGCCAAGGGAAAAGGCAAAAATGTTTTTGTCGTATTTGATGAAAATATGCTGTGAGAACAGCAGGGAATATTCCTGGAAAAATGTAAAAGCAGCTTCTCATCTTAATAATGGAGAAGCTGCTTTTTGATTTAAAAATAAATTTCTGAAAAACTATTTTGAAAAAAATGGGAATGTGCTATAATAACATAAATTAAAATATTGCGAATTTAAATATTGCGATATTTAAAATTCGTGAAGTCGATTTTCGGCAAGGTAGATTGCAACCCTCTCCGCCTTGTTTGAAGATATTCCCCAAAAATAGACCTGCCTTAGGGCAGGTCTATTTTTTTATTTGATATTTAAATCTGGTATCTTGTAAGGTGTTGCAAGCTTTGCGGCTTCCTGCAGGCCATGCTGTATAATAAAATCACGGATCGTTTCAAGGATATAGGAAAAACAAATTGCCAGATAAGTGCTGAAACCTTCAATATCCCGTGCTTCCAGGTATAAATAAGCCTGCCATGTATATTTGCAAAGAGTATCCGTCGTTCCTGCAAGATTCTGGCGGTGAAAAGCCAGATAATAACCCCAGTGCAGCAGTTTATTGGTTTCCTGCAGTATCGCCCGCAGCGGCTGCAGCTCCGTAAGTTCGATCAGGGAATTGACTATTAAGGCCAGGGGTACTTTACCTGGCTGACCAAATTCTGACCGCCAGGCTTTCTGTGTCTGGGGATCGATCCTGCCGGCTGCAGCCACAGCGACAGGCTTGATAATAACTGACATTAGCTGCAAGGCGCTGAGATAGATCAGCGTATCTTTTTTGTAACGCTCGTTCTGCATACAATTAGCGGTGATGAAGGTAGGCGGCAGCCTGACAATAGTGCCCTTGGTATTGATGGTTTCTGCGAAGCCGATCTCGTTGAGCAGAGCCAGCGATTTGCGGATCGTGGAAATAGAGACTTTGTAGTTTCTGGCCAGTACAGCTTCATAAGGTAAAAGTGTACCGGGCTCATAGATGCTGGCGGCGATCTTATCGATCAGGTCACGGGCGATCTGGGTATAGTAATGGTCGCGTCCTTTTTCAGCGCTCCAGTTATAATCATAAACAGGTTCGGGAATCTCTGCCTGTTGGTATTTTTTGTATACTTTCCGGATATATTTGTTGACTGAAACAGAAAAGCTGAGATACATATCATTGAAACGCTTATTGACAAGCTGGTAATCATTACTCTGTAAAGCAGCCAGCAGCAGCCGGAAGGTTTCCGGATCATACTTAAACAGCATATTTTTAGGTGCCGCTAAAGTAACCTTAGAATAAGTTTTCAGACTGTTATACAGATCGTTATAGAGCAGATTGTTGGAGCTGCGCAGCAGTTCGTTCAGCAGAGCTGAAAAAGCGGCATCGAGCGCTGCAGTATCCTGACAGTTATTTTTTTTGAGCAGCTTCTGATAGGAAGGCAGCTTTTTGATATCGCAGTGTGCGGCAGAAAAATGAAAAATGGACGGTAAAATGAGCCCCATGGTTTGATAAACTTCTGTCAGCGACTCCTGACGCCGCAGCAGACCAACAGCATAGCTTTGAGAAGCACTGTTTTTTTCAGCCCGGTAAATGACACGTGCCGGTTTGCGTTCTGTCGTTTGGATCAGGCCTTCTGTTTTTAATCTGGCCAAAACATCTTTGACGGTGCGGATACCGACATTATAAATGGCTGCAAGCTGCGGCATGGAAGGCAGAGTATCGCCAGGTTTCAGATGGCCGCAGGTGATCTGGTCGTGTAAATTTTGATAAAGAAATTCAAATAGCGTATTTTTGCTTAACATCGCCAATATCCCTTCGAAAATATTACAAGTAAATTATAACATAAACATTTATAGTAAAACATATAGTGAATTTAGTTATTTGAAAAAACGATTAGATATAATTTAAAAATACTTTATTTTTATTAAAGAATGAAATAACAAATGTAAACGAATAAAAAATATAATTTTATTAATTAATACAAAACTACTTCTGCTAAAAATATGAAAAAGTTTAATATGTGATTAAAAACGGCTTGGAGCAACATTTTTATATAAGATATTGTGCTGGTTTTTAATAAATGCTATAATAAAAACAATAAACTATACTTAATTTAATTGGCAAAATAATTAAACATTAAAAATGTTGGTGTACAGTTTGCAATTATGATGAAATTTGAAATAGAAAAACGTGTAGAAATGCAGGATATATTTTTTTAAAGGAAGCTATATGCATACGTACACAGTAAGGAGTGGAAAATGGAAACTTTAGACAGAAAAAAAATAGGGATGAATATCAAAGTAAGAAGGATGCAGAAACTGATCTCGCAGACAGCGATGGCAGAAAAATTAGGGATCTCGCAGACACATATGAGCAACGTCGAAGTTGGCCGCGCTATGCTTAGCCTGGAACTGCTGCTGCAGCTGAAAAATATTTTAGGCTGTACGATCGACGAACTGCTTTGTCTGGAAGATGAAAACAAACCCAGGAAAAAGAGAGTCAGGGTCATTCGTTACCTTGATTAAAGCTAAGCAAAAAGATTTTAAAGAAAGTGGTGGGACGAATATGCAAAGTATCGATTTGAAAAAAATAGGCAATGAAATCAAAGTCAGAAGAGTAAAACAGGGCATTCAGCAAACAGCTTTGGCGGAAATGCTGGATATAACGCAGACCCACCTGAGCAATATTGAAAATGGCAGAGTCCCCGGCAGTTTGAAACTGCTATTGAAGCTGCGCAGTATTTTCGGGTGCAGGCTGGAGGATCTGGTAGATCCGGAGTGTGATGAAGCGCCGGTCAAAGCTAATGATAAAAGAATGCGGCGCATAAAAGTGATCAGATATTATGAAAATGCCTGATAGCAGGCAGTAATAAAAAACAGGTCAGCTTTTAGAAGGCTGGCCTGTTTTTTATTACTGTCTGAAGTAGCTGGGCTGTACTGTGAGCAGTAGTGAAAAGTTCACAAGTCAGCGGAATTTTTTGTGGTATATTAATAAATAGAGTAACAGAAAAATCTTGTTTTGAGAGTGAACGCCATGACTTTAAAACAAAGTAATTATAAATCGATAACAGCTTTACTGCTGATACTGGTTATTGCTGTCGGCGCAGTCTGGGCCCCTCTATATGTAGAGGCCAGTCACGGACATGACTGCAGCGGAACAGCTTGCCCGGTGTGTCTGACGGTCAGCGTTATCGGCAGCTGTCTTAATTATGTTCTGCCGGCGCTGCTGCCATTGCTGCTGAGTCTGTCAGTTCCGGCTGAAAGTGTTGGAAGCAGGGCTTTGCCTGCCAGTCTGGCAAGGCTGACGCTGATTAGGCTGAAAGTGCGTCTTGATAATTGAGAATTGCCAAAATTTATTTTAAATAAATTTTGGAGGTCGTACCTTGAAAAATAAATTTGTTTATCTCGTTACTATCATTCTGGCTGTGCTGTATCTTGCGGCGGGGCATTATTTTGCTGTGCAGGGTTTAAGTTTTTTTAAAGAGAAATCGCCTACTGACGTTGTTGAGGCAAGGGTAGTGAAGCTTTTGCCGGCAGCAGCAGGGGCTAAATTTGAGCAGATAAGATTTGAAGCCGAATTATTGTCAGGAAGGCAGGAAGGCGTCAAAGTGACGGCTGCGCAGAATAAAGCCGGCAGTTTTGCGGTTGGGCGCGACGTAGCCGTTGGCGATAAGGTGCTGCTGCTGCCGGGACAGAGCAGTCAGGGTGAATGGAGTTATGCCGAGCATCTGCGCAGTAATGTACTGATGTGGCTGTTTGCTGTTTTTGCTTTAAGTATTATCGCTTTTGGACGGATGCAGGGCGTAAATACTTTGATCTCTCTGCTTTTTTGCTGCCTGTCGATCTTTGCAGTTTTTGTACCGGCGATACTGTCAGGCAAGAACGTTTACTGCTGGACGATCCTGACCTGTGCTTTTATTGTCGTGACTAATCTGCTGCTGGTGAATGGCATCAGCAGAAAAACGGTCGCGACTATTTTGGGCTGTATCGGCGGACTTGTCATTGCGGCGCTTATCAGTGCGTCTGCAGACAGTTTTTTGCAGCTTACGGGGCTGGTAGACGAGGATTCCATGTACCTGCTGTTTTTGAATCCTGCTGACCCGGTCGATCTGAAAGCAATCATATTCAGCGCGATCATTATCGGCGCTTTGGGAGCGATCATGGATGTGGCGATGGATATTGCTTCGGCGCTGAACGAGCTGGCGGCTACTACTGCTGAACCTACGAGGAAAATGCTGCTGCAGGCCGGCAATAATATCGGCCGCGATATCCTGGGCATGATGTCCAATACGCTGATCCTGGCATATATCGGCGGTTCACTGACGATAGTTTTGCTGTTCTTTGCTTATAACCATTCGCTGCTGTATCTGCTGAACAAGGAAATGGTGGTCGTAGAGATCCTGCAGGCCGTTATCGGCAGCTTTGGCATCCTGTTTACGATCCCGTTTACTTCTTTTATCTGCAGCAGGCTGTATGTAAAAAAGGCCGGAAGACGTCATAAGTCAGGCTTGGAAAATAAAATATAAATTATACGGCAAAAATCTTGCAGGAATTGATTTGATGTATTATAATAAACCGTGCTGAAAAATTATATAAATTTATTAATTATATAATAAAAAGTATAACTGGTAATACAAAAAATAAACGGGATGCAATTAAAAAATAAGCGGGATGGGAGCAACTGTTATGAAAAATGAAGATGATGTTATCGGCAATGAAATAACGGGTGGCGGGAGCAGTTCCAGCGGTCCTTTAAAAAGTCTGCTGGAGGTATGTCCGATCTGCGGCAAGGAATTTTCCTGCAATAAAACCTATCATGTCTATACGGCACTGGCCGGACGCCGGCGGCAGTATTACTGCAGCTATCACTGCTTTAAACAGCGGCCGAATCCCAAAAATAAATTATAAAACACTAAAACACCGTACATTTTGTACGGTGTTCTTTTATTATGCTGTCGTGCATAGATGACAGGAAGCAGTTTGCAGGATTTGTTGAATGATATTTTTGCAGTGCTTACATATATTCACCCATATGTGGAACCTATAAAGCATGAGCAAGTAAATCAGTATGATTGTCCTGTAGAGGGGTAAAATTACATGATATTACAAAAAAATATTGCTTTTTACAAAAAGCATAACTACAATATTAATTAGATAACGAATAGTTTAGAAAATATTAAATAAAATAATTGTAAAACTTAAATTGATGAGAGAATTTGCAGAAATTTAAAATCATGAGAGAAGTGAAAGCATGAACGCTGACAGTTACGGCCTTAAATTGAACGAACAAAGCAGTGAGCAGACGGTCTATGACTACAATATGCTGATGAGTGCGATGAACGTCAGTGTCAGCAAGCACTTGATGGACGAAAATTTTACCGTAGTCTGGGCTAATGATTATTTTTACTCGCAGACTTTATACACAAAGCAAGAGTATGAAGCGATCTATCATAACAGCTGCCGCAAATATTTTGCGCAGTACCCGGAAGAGTATGAAAAAATGGCGATGGTAGTTGAACAGGCATTGCTGAAAGGGAAAAGTGGTTATGAATGTATCTGCAGGATGCCGCTTAAAGATGGAAGCTGCTCCTGGATCAAAGTCAGCGGTATGTTCAGCGACCAAAAAGTTAACGATATCCCGGTCATTTACGCTACCTTTATTGATGTTACTGAAGCCGTTGAACAAAAGGAACTGCAGCAGCAGCTGGAAAAACGTTCACAGGAGCTGCAGGCGGCACTGCAGGCGGCAGAAGTCGCTAACCGTGAAAAGTCTGATTTTCTTTCCCGGATGTCGCATGATATCAGGACGCCGATGAACGCTATTATGGGGATGACAGATATTGCCTCCGCGCATATCGACACTCCGGAAAAGGTACAGGATTGTCTGCGGAAAATCTCGCTTTCGAGTCAGCATCTTCTGGGCCTGATCAATGATGTGCTGGATATGTCGAAGATAGAAAGCGGAAAAATGACTCTGGCGGAAGAAGTGATCGAGCTGCCGGAGGTGATGGATACTATCGTTTCGATCATGCAGAGCAGTGTCAAGGCCAGGCAGCAGCAGTTTGACGTGCGCCTGCGGCATATCAGGCACGAGCAGCTGTGCTGCGATTCGCTGCGTCTGCGGCAGGTACTGATCAATGTGCTTTCCAACGCTTCCAAGTTTACGCCGCCGGGCGGTACCGTCAGTTTCGATATCGAAGAAACGGCGTCAGAAAATGCGGCCAAAGCCTGGTTCAAATTTACAGTCAGGGATACCGGCATCGGAATCAAGCCGGAGTTTTTGAGGGATATTTTTAAACCCTTCACCCGCGAAAAAGACAGCCGGATCGATAAAACTGAAGGCAGTGGTCTGGGGATGGCGATCTCGAAGAAAATCGTCGATTTGATGGGCGGGACGATCGAGGTCAGCAGCGAGGTTGGTACTGGTACTGAATTTACGATCAGGCTGCCGCTGCCGATCAGTGAACTGGAATTGGGCAATTTTAAGTTTCCCGATTTGAAGATCATCGTAGTCGACGATGATGTGATCGTCTGTGAGCATACGACGGAGCTTTTACGGCAGATTGGCATTCGTTCGGACTGGGAAACGTGTGGACAGCGGGCGGTGCAGAAGGTCCTGGCGGCGCATCAGGCGGGTGAGCCTTACGACGCGGTGATATTGGACTGCAGGATGCCGGATCAGGACGGAGTGGAAACGGCGGCGATCATTCGCCGCGCCATCAGCGAACCGCTGCCGATCATTTTGATTTCAGCATATGATTCGGCCGATGTTGAAACGAAGGCGCGTCAGGCGGGTGTCAACGGTTTTATGACGAAGCCTGTTTTTATGTCGACTTTGTGCCGGGCGTTACAGAGATATGTTTTAGGTCAAGCAGCTGCCGATGAACAAAAGAGTAAAACTGATTTCAGCGGTAAACGCTTTTTATTAGTGGAAGATAACGCCTTGAACCGTGAGATAGCGGTGGAAATGCTGGAATCTGCCGGCGCTGTGGTAGAAAGTGCCTGTGACGGCGCAGAAGGCGCGGCAAAATTTGCGGCGGAGCCGGCAGGATATTATGATCTGCTGCTGATGGATGTGCAGATGCCTGTGATGAACGGCTATGAAGCCACGCAGAAGATCCGCGCTTCTGCTAAGTCCGATGCCAGAACTGTGCCGATCGTGGCGATGACGGCCGATGCTTTTGCCGAAGATATCATCGAAGCGAAAAAGGCAGGTATGAACAGCCATTTAGCCAAGCCTTTAAATTTAGCGACGCTGGTGCGTGAAATAAATAAACAGCTGCAGAAGCATTGAAAAAGAGAATAAAAGTTCTGGGACACCGTATGTGTGATTGCATACGGTGTTTTTTTATTTGTTTGAGAAGAAAAGAGGCTGTTGTCTAAGGCTGGCAAGTAAATAATTCAAATAACAAAACCGTCTGCCTGGGCAGGCGGTTTTTTGCAGTTCGGGTGCCAGTTGCAAGACTTTCAGACAGGCGTATTCACTTATAACAAAAATGTCTTGCGGGGGGGGACAAATATGGTATTATATCAAAAATAATCTATATAGATACTATTAAGTATAAGGAATAAGAAATTATCAAAACAAGAATTAATTAAAATATTGCGAAAGTAGACAGGATGAGTAAGGTTTTCACCAAGACGTTGCGACCCTCCGTCTTGCTTGAAAATATTTCCCCATAAGTGCCGCTTTGCGAAAAAAGCAGAGCGGCAAACCCAAATACACGCTGCGTTTTAAAGACGCAGCTTTGATGAACGTTTTTAGACAGGGAATACAGTCGCTTCCTTTGTTTAAAATATTATTTCCAAACAACCCTTTATGTATAATCGGGGTCTTGCAATCAGCGTGAAAAATTTACAGAAAGGAGCGGGAAAGGCAAAAGCCAGGGCAATCATTTTCATTAGAAGTCAGGCTGTGACACGCCTGCTGCCCCTGTGCGATAAAAGATAAAAATTTGAAGTAAAAATTGATGATGAAGGAGTGAGACAGTTGTCTAAATCCAAAAGATACCAGTTAGAGAAAAAAATCATAGTTTTTTTGAGCAGCAGTTTGTTTGCGATTTCGGGGTTTTGTGCAGGCGACGTTTATGCCGCGGCTGTTTTTGCGGATGGGACCGGGACCAATTCGACTGTTGCCGGTGTAGGCAACAACGCCAGCGGCGAAAATACCAATGCGGTGGGTTACAACAATCACGCTGTTTCTGATAACAGCAACGCTGTCGGTGCGGATAATCAGGCTCTGGCCGAAGCTTCCAATGCCATCGGCAGCAAAAATAATACTTATGCCGATGAATCGAACGCGATCGGCATCGGCAATATCACTAATGGCGTCGGGTCTAATGCTATTGGTAAGGATAATGTGGCCAATGGCTTGGACAGTAACGCTTTTGGTACTGCCAATAAGGCGAATTCGGATAATTCCAGTGCTTTCGGTACCGGCAATCTAGCGGATGGTATCGGTACGAGCGCCTTTGGTTATTTGAATAATGTCAGCGGCAATGAATCAGTGGCGTTTGGTTTTACCAATACCATTTCGGCGGCAGAGGCCGTAGCAATGGGCCGCAATAATCAGGTGATCGCTACCGGCGGCAGTGCGATCGGTAATAATAATCAGGCAATGGCGATGTATTCTACTGCGATCGGCAATGATAACTATGCTATCGGTGAGAATTCCAGCGCGATCGGCCTTGGCAACAATATTACAGCTAACGATGCTACGGCGCTGGGCAACAAGAATACGGCTTCGGGGATCTCGGCAGGCGCTGTCGGTATCAGCAATACTGCCAGCGGCCATAATGCCCAGGCTTTCGGTTATTTAAACGAAGCTACGGGTCAGGATTCTCAGGCCTTCGGCGCTCAGAACAAAGCGACGGAGCGTTATGCCAGTGCTTTCGGGCATGAAAATGAGGCTAAGGCCTATGCGGGCAGTGCGCTGGGTGTGAAAAACGTGGTTACAGGCGATTTTGGTTCGGCGGTCGGTTATGATAATACGGCTTCCAACTATCTGGCCAACGCCATCGGTACCTCGAATGTGGCTTCCGGCGCCTATGCCAATGCTTACGGTGTGTATAATGAAGCTACTGCCAGCTATGCCAGTGCCTTTGGCTACGGCAATAAGGTCGGCGGCGAGCATGCTATCGCGTCTGGCTACAATAATAATATCGCCGGTAATTTTGCCAGCGCTTTCGGTACGGAGAATACGGTCAGCAATATTCGCAGTGCGGCCGTAGGTTCAAATAATACCGTCAGCGGCGAGATCAGTAATGCTTTTGGCTATAATAATACCGCCAGCGGCAATTATACTAACGCGATCGGCTATAATAACCAGGCGCAGGCTTTTGCCGCTTCGGCGATCGGCTATCAGAACAGGGCTACGGCCAGCGCGGTTTCGGCCAGCGCCGTGGGTCGTTCCAACGAAGTGAGCAACGAATATGCCAATGCTTTCGGTGCTTTGAACAAGGCGTCGGGTTCTTCCTCCAGCGCTTTCGGCGTCAACAATAACGCTTCGGGGTCCTTTGCCAGTGCTCTGGGCTATCAGAACACAACGGCCGGCTATCTCGGCAGTGCTGTGGGCGCCAGCAATAACGCGTCTGCTAATTATGCCAGTGCTTTTGGTTATGGCAATGCGGCCTCGGGCTATGTCGGCAACGCTATCGGCAGTATGAATACGGCTTCCGGCAGTTATGCCAGCGCCGTAGGCTATAAAAATACAGCCAGCGGCGTCAAATCCAACGCTATCGGCAATGAAAATACAGCATCAGAAGAATACACTAACGCTGTCGGCGCCGGCAACAGAGTCAGCGGCTACGCCTCCAGTGCCTTCGGCAACAATAACGAGGTGACTGCTGAATTCGCCAGCGCTTTTGGCCACAGCAATAATATCAGCGGCTATGTTTCCAATGCCCTGGGTTATGATAACGCTGTCAGCGGCGATTATTCAACGGCGGTAGGCCTTTTTAATAATGTAGGCGGCAATTCGTCCTATGCTTTTGGCTATGGCAATAATATTGCTGCTAATTCCAGTTCCGCTGTCGGCAACGGCAATACGATCAGCACCGGAGCTGATGATTCCTTCGCGCTTGGTAACGATACCAGTATCTCGCTGGCTAACAGCGTCGCTTTGGGCAGTAATTCTGCAGCGACGGCGATCAACAGCGTTACTGGCAACAGCAGCTATACTAAATGGGCCGGCGTCAGCGACGTCGTGGGCGTTGTCAGCGTAGGCAGCTCCGGGGCGACCCGTCAGATACAAAATGTAGCGGCAGGGCAGGTCAGCGCAACTTCTACCGATGCCGTCAACGGCAGCCAGCTGTATGAAGTAGCGCAGAAAGCAGCGCAGCAGGCTACTGTTTCGGCAGGCGACAGCAACGTCGTCGTTACGCCTACCACGAACAGCAGCGGCGGCACTGATTATGAAGTGAAGCTGGCTGACGAACTGCAGATCGGTACTGGCGTCAATGTCGACGGCACCGGCGATGGCAAGATAGATGTCGGTAACGGCAATGTGGTCATCGACGGCAGCGACGGCTCGATAACTGCCGGCGGCGTGACGATCAATAAAGATGATGAAGGCACGATCAACGGCCTGACCAATACTACCTGGGACCCGGACAATTATGTATCCGGGCAGGCAGCGACCGAAGACCAGCTGAAAGCGATCCATGATAAAGCTGCGGAAGCGGCCGAGCTGGCAGCTAAGCATACAACTATGGAAGCTGTCGACAACAATATCCTGATCGAAAAAAGCACTAACGCTGACGGCGGCGACCATCACGAACTGAAATTGAATGATGTCGTTGAGATCGGCAGCGGCGCCAATAAAGTCACTATCGACGGTACAAATGGCACTGTCAGTACCGGTAATATCAATATGAACGGCACCAACGGCATGATAACTGCCGATAAGATCACTATCGACGGCGGTTCCGGCACAATCGGCGGTCTGACCAATACTACCTGGGACGCAGATAATTACGTTTCCGGGCAGGCTGCTTCGGAAGATCAGCTGAAAACCGTTTATGATACCGCAGTCAAATATGACGTGGACAGCGGCGGTAATATCAACACCGGTAAAATCACGCTGGAAGGCAGCAGCGGCACTACGATCGGCAATGTAGCGGCAGGCGAAGTCAGCGCTACCTCGATGGACGCCGTCAATGGCAGCCAGCTTTATCAGGTCAAGCAGGACATCAATAATATCAATCAGGATATCACCAAGCTGGGTGACGAGATCGATACGGTCGGCGCTCTGTCAGCAGCGATGGCAGGCCTGCATCCGCGCTTCCAGGATGGTAACAAGGGCGAGCTGGCCATGGCTTACGGCGGTTACGGCGGCAAAAGCGCATTAGCAGTCGGCGGCTTCTACGCCCCCAACGAAAAAGTAATGTTCTCACTGGGGCTGGGCATTTCCGAAGGCGGCAGTAAAATGGGCAACTTCGGCGTCAATTTTGCACTGGACCGCTCTAGAGACCGCAAGGCAGAACCGAGAGATATCATCTATACCCGTAAAGAAGTAGATAATTCTTTAGCGGCGCAGGATGAAAAGATCCAGCTGCTGCTGGCCAAGGTCGAAGAACAAAGCAGAGAAATGGAAAAACAAAGCCGTGAAATCGAATACCTGCGAGCACAGGTAGAAAAGTAAATACAGAAAATACTATACTTGCCCCGGCCTGCAAGGCTGGGGCAAACTTTCTGAGCAGAGGAGCAGTAAGTATGAAAAAGATCTGGAGCTTTATCCTATGTCTGGTCATAAGTCTGGCGATGACCAGCGTTTGCCTGGCCAGCGACGGTGCTGACCTGAACAAACAGCAGCAGGCAGTAGTTAAGGTATTTGCCGCCTTAAACGGTCAGAACGGGATGGAATATGCCGGCATACGCCAGCTGATGTCAGCGAAGCTGCAAACAGAGCTGGATGAAAAAACTTTCGGCAGTGTGAAAAATAATCTGCGCCGCAGCTACGGCGAGCAGCGCGAAAACAGGTTCCTGGCCTATCAGCGGTATGCTGACGGCGACCGCCTGGCTTATCTGGCTAAATACAGTAAGGAGAAAGCTCTGCTGTTTATATTCGTTTTCGATAAGCAGAACGATCTAGGGGCGTTTTCCTTTCAGCCCATAGGCGAACAACAGCAGTAGCAGTACAGTTTTGCCCGTTTCACAGCATTTAAATAGAAAGCAGCAGCGATATTTTCAGCAGAAAGCTTGCTGCTGTTCATCTGATTTCAAAAAATGATCCCTTTGCCAGAGCGGCAGATAAGGGATCATTTTTTGAAATTTTAAATGTAACAGTTATAAAAATTATAAGAATTATAAAAAAGTGCTTAATTGTAATAAAAATATCTTGCAAGGTGCAAAGAAAATATGTTAATATAGCAAAAATAATCCATATAAATAATATTAAGTATTAAGGTTTATAAATTAATTAAACTAAAATTACTTAAATTATTACGAATTAAAAGACGATGGAGAAAGCAGAGGTCAGCCTAAAAAACAGAACAGCTTTATAAAAAATAGATGCGGGGCAGATTTATTGTTTCAGCATACTATACAAAGCAAGTAACTATTTAAGGAAAAGAGGTGGGGAATTGTCTAAATCCCGAAAAGTTCAGTTAGAGAAAAAAATTATGATTTTTTTAAGCAGCGGTGTCTTTATTTTTTCAGGCCTGTATGCGAGTAATGTGCAGGCGGCGCCCGTTTTTTCCAGTGGCAGTGCTTCTGATTCCACTGTTGCTGGTGTCAATAATACAGCTTCCGCTAATTCCAGCAGTGCTTTTGGTTATTTCAATACTGCCGGGGGCCTGGCATCCAGTGCTTTTGGCTGGAGCAATACTGCCAGCGCCGAAAATGCCAGCGCTTTTGGTTATGTCAACGAGGCGAGCGGCCTGGCGTCCAGCGCGCTCGGTTTCAGGAATAAAGCGGCCAATGAAAATGCCAGCGCTGTCGGTTATGGCAATAATGCCGGCGGTGTAGCGTCCAGTGCTTTTGGTTTCAGCAATGTTGCTAAAGTGGACTATGCCAGTGCTTTTGGCTATAGCAATGAGGCGAGCGGCCTGGCGTCCAGCGCAGTTGGTTTCAGGAATAAAGCGGCCAGTGAGAATGCCAGCGCTGTCGGCTATGGCAATAATGCTAATGCTCTGGCTGCCAGTGCAGTTGGCTACAATAATACGGCAGGCGGCGTAGGTTCCAGTACGATCGGCTATAATAATACGGCTACGAATGAAAATGCCAGTGCTTTTGGTTACGGTAATACTGCAGGCGGCCTGGCGTCCAGCGCTTTTGGTTTCAGCAATACTGCCAGCGGCGATAATGCCAATGCTTTTGGCTATAATAATATTGCCAGCGGTTCCAAGAGCAATGTTTTCGGAACGGGAAATACTGTTTCCGGCAGCAGCAGTAACGCAGTCGGCACTGCTAATGAAGTTGCCGCTGAAAACAGCACTGCTATCGGCAATAACAATACGATCAGCGCCGGTGCAGAAAATTCGGCGGCACTGGGAAATAATATCAGTATCAGCTTAAAAGACAGTGTAGCTTTGGGAAATAATTCTACAGCGACGGCGATCAACAGCGTTACGGGCAACAGCAGTTATACTAAATGGGCCGGCGTCAGCGATGTTGTGGGCGTTGTCAGCGTAGGCAGCTCCGGGGCGACCCGTCAGATCCAAAACGTAGCGGCAGGGCAGGTCAGCGCCACTTCTACCGATGCCGTCAACGGCAGCCAGCTGTATGAAGTAGCGCAGAAAGCGGCCGAGCAGGCTACTGTTTCGGCAGGCGATAGCAATGTCGTTGTTACGTCAACTACCAACAGCAGCGGCGGCACCGATTACGAAGTGAAGCTGGCTGATGAGCTGGAGATCGGTACTGGCGTCAAAGTAGACGGCACCGGCGACGGTAAGATCGAAGTCGGTAACGGCAATGTGGTCATCGACGGCAGCGACGGTTCGATTACTGCCGGCGGCGTGACGATCAATAAAGATGATGCAGGCACGATCAACGGCCTGACCAATACTACCTGGGACCCGGATAATATCACCAGCGGGCAGGCGGCAACGGAAGACCAGCTGAAAGCGATCTACGATACGGCGGCGGAAGCAGTCGAGCTGGCCGCGCAGCAAAGCTCGGTATCGACAGGCGACAGTAACTTTATCGTCACAAAAACCACTAATGACAGCGGCGGCATCGATCACGAGCTGAAGCTGAATGAAGTAGTCGAGATCGGCAGCGGCGCCAATAAAGTCACTATCGACGGCAATAACGGTACGATCAGTACCGGTAATATCAATATGAACGGTACCAACGGCGTTATTACGGCCGATAAGATCACTATCGACGGCGGTGCAGGCACGATTGGCGGTCTGACCAATACTGCCTGGGACGCAGAGAATATCACCAGCGGCCAGGCGGCGACCGAAGACCAGCTGAAAACTGTTTCTGACAGCGCTATCAAATACGATGTGGACAGCGGCGGCACTATCAATAAAAACAAAATCACGCTGGAAGGCAGCAATGGCACCACGATCGGCAATGTAGCGGCGGGCGAAGTCAGCGCCACCTCGATGGACGCCATCAACGGCAGTCAGCTGTATGCAGTACAGCAGGATATAGGCAATATCCACAGAGATATCAATAAGTTGGGTGATGAGATCGATACGGTCGGCGCGCTGTCAGCAGCGATGGCAGGGCTGCATCCGCGCTTCCAGGACGGTAACAAGGGCGAGCTGGCCATGGCTTACGGCGGTTACGGCGGTAAAAGCGCATTAGCAGTCGGCGGCTTCTACGCCCCTAATGAAAAAGTAATGTTCTCACTGGGACTGGGTGTTTCTGAAGGCGGCAGCAAAATGGGCAACTTCGGCGTCAACTTTGCGCTGGATCGCTCTAGAGACCGTAAGGCAGAAGCACGAGATATAGTTTATACCCGTAAAGAGGTAGACAGCTCTTTGGCAGCGCAGGATGAAAAAATCAAACTGCTGCTGGCTAAGCTGGAAGAACAAAGCCGGGAAATAGAAGAACTGAAAGCAAAAGTAAACTAACAGCAAAACCCCTGTCTGCTTAGCAGACAGGGGTTTTATTCTGAGGATAGGAGCAGCACAGCACGGCTGATGATCTGCATAAAAGCAGTCAACAAAAAACAATGAAACAGCTTTAAAATTTCAAAAAAATTTACTGGAAATCATCTTTTGAACAGAGTGGAGCTGTTTATATGTTTTAGGTTCAAAAGGCAGCCGCAGCAGGCCTTGGCAGGTAATGCGGCTTTTAATCTGGTTTTAATCTTGGTGTTATAAAATAAAGACAAAGCAAAGGCCGGCGACGTAACGGCCGTTAAGGAGGTAAAGGATATGAAAAGAAAATCTATAGCTATGCTGGCAGCAGCTCTCTGCACCTTGGCGATCACAGTTACAGCTTTAGCTGCCGAACTCATCAATGCGGAACAGGCGCGCAGCATTGCTGCTCAATGGGTACCGGCAGGCAGCACACATCTGGTGACTAAGGACGAAAGCTTTGAATTCGTGCCTCATTATGACGTTAAATTCTATGATAATAAAACCAATACCGCCTATGAAATCGAGGTTTTAAGAAACGGCGGCAAGGTAAGAGAGTTTAAAATGGAAGCGCAGACCGCTTTAGGCAGCCATAAAATCGTCCTTTCAGTAAATGATGTGCAAAATCTGGTCCGGAAGGAATTTCCGAATGCTGTTTTTACTAAAGTAGAATTAGACCGCGGTGACGGGCTTTATGAATATGAAGCAGATTTTTACACGCCGGAGGTACGGGGCGAAATGAAATTCAACCCTGAAACAGGCACTGTTATTGAAAAAGAAATAAAATATACTGTGTTTTGAGCAAGAAGCGGACAGTAAAATAAGACCGGATTTTCCGGTCTTATTTTTATTTGACAGCTGCGGTTCGGGTACGGCGGCCAGAGTGTGCTGAAAGTTGTTATATTTGTAATAAGAATACTGTTTGCTGTTGAGTTGGCATTTAAAAAAGTAAAATGTATAAAAATTTTTTCTGATTTCGCAAGTTAGGAAATAAAAGCAAATAATCGAAAATAATATAAATAAGAAATAAACATAAAAAATAGAAATGC
This sequence comes from Phascolarctobacterium faecium, assembly GCF_003945365.1. Classification (NCBI taxonomy): domain Bacteria; kingdom Bacillati; phylum Bacillota; class Negativicutes; order Acidaminococcales; family Acidaminococcaceae; genus Phascolarctobacterium; species Phascolarctobacterium faecium. Next base: position 613,740 of record NZ_AP019004.1, read on the forward strand.
TGGCAGATAAAGAAATAAAATGAATTAATATTATAAAATACGATATTAATATACATAAAATGGCTAATTTATCCCTTATAATTGCTTAAATATGCAAAAAGAGAGCAGGATTTTTTTGCTGGATGTTGAATAAATACGGTGAAATTTAGCATGTTTTAGAAAGATGCTAAATAAATCTCAAGGGGGTAAAAGAATATGAAAAGGATGAATAAGGTTTTAGCAAAGGCGGTCGTTTTGATCCTGATAATGGGCGGAGTACATATGGGGGGGCTTTTGTTTAAAAAGCTATGCGGCTGCAGGCAAAGGGTTCATTATCCAGAGTGATTCTAGGATACCGACGAATAAGACTGAGACCATAGGTGGTGTCAAAATAGATGACCCGGAAATATTACACAAAGATTTTGGTTTGGGCGGGCATTGGAACGATGCTGATTGCGGTGAGAGTGCCGGTTACTTGACAGTAGGGCAGATTGCGGAAATAAAAGATAAATTGGTAGAAAATGATAAAAAATTGGCTGATGCAGTTAAGGATGTCAATGATAAAATCGAGAACGGAGAATTGAAAGGCGAAAAGGGTGATAAAGGCGATAGAGGAGAGCAGGGCGCTGCTGGTAAGGACGGCGAAAGCGCTTATGAAAGTGCTGTAGCCGGTAGTTATGAAGGTTCGAAAGAGCAGTTTTACGAAGACCTGGCAACTGATGAAGATACCTATGTCGATAATGAAACCACAATATCATATAATAAAAATGATGATGGAACAGTAACGATCACAGCAGAAAAGAAAGAACATAATTTTGACGGTGAGAATATCATTACCAATGATAAGGAAAAGGTAGATATTAAGGTTGCCGGGACTGATTATGTGGATAATAAAGTAAAAGAAGAAGCTGAACTGCGTAAAGAAGCAGATGTGGCTGACGCTGTTTATGATGCTGAAACAGGTAAGCTGCATTTGAAAAACGAAGCTGGTGAAGATATCACGATTGCTGAAGGCATTGCCAGCAAAGAGGCTGTAGAAAAAAATACCAGCGATATCGTGACCAATAAAGAAAATATCGAAAAAAATACGCAGGCAATCACTACCGAACGGACAGAACGCATCCAGGAAGTACAGCGTTTAGACGGGCGGATCGACGGCTTAAGCAACCGCATCGACGAGCTGGACGGACGCATTGATAAAGTCGGAGCTTTGGCAGTCGCTATGGCCGGCCTGCATCCGCTGGAATATGACCCGGATGCCCCGACTCAATTCTCGATGGCGGCAGGTACTTACAGCGGTGAAAGCGCTATTGCGGCAGGTCTGTTCCACAACCCTAATAAAGACGTACTTTTGAGCGTGGGTTTTTCGATCAGCGGCAGTGAGAAGGCAGCTAATATCGGCGCGACCTTCCGCTTTGGCAGAAGCTCGGAATCAAAAGCCCGTAAAGTGATAGAAGACAAACAACGCGAGCAGGAGCTGGCTGCCCAGGTCGCAGCCGCCAGACAGAAAACCGTTTCCTATCGTGTAGAACAGATTTTGGCTGAAGATACAGCGAAAGCTGAATAGCAGATGGGCAGAAAAGCATTTGATAACAGCATCGATTATAAAGAGATTGGCACCAGGATTAGGATCATGCGGCTGAAGCTGGCGGTTTCACAGACTGAATGTGCCTCTAAACTGGGTATTTCGCAGACGCACCTGAGTAATATCGAGCATGGCCGCAGCGGGATCACTTTGCAGATGCTGTGCCGGGTCTGTGATATCCTGCAGGTAAGCTTGGATTATCTGGTCAGAGGCGCAGAAAAAACCGACGAAAAAAAGCACAGCGAGATCACGATCGACGAAGTTGTGCGGGTCATAAAAATGCTGAAGGGCATAGAAGAAAAGTAAAAATCTGCTTAGCATTGCCATGTTGGCAAATGCCTTTACTGAAGATGTAAGTAAAGCTTATGGAGCAGGCATGGACGGCTATATTACAAAACCAATGTCACTGCAGAAAATAAAAAGAGCATGGCAGAGTATAAAAGAGCAAGAACAGCGGCTTGAGCAATGACGCCCGGCGTGCCGTATATGGCAGATGCATGATGTAAAATAAGAAACCCCGCACATTTCGTGCGGGGTTTTGTTTGGGCATTTAGTACATTTATAAAAATGGTAAAATATATAATATATAAATAAAATAATAATCTTTGGTTTGTAAACCTGATTGCAAAGTGCTATACTAAATCAGGAGATAGCAAATGAGTTGGCTTATCAGTCCCGTAACGGATTGGTGGTGGGACTATGAGCATATATCAGGCATTGTCATTAATGATAGCGTTTGGTATCCTCGTCGCTACCATTTTTCTTGCCCTTAAATAGCAAGAAAATGAGCCCAACATAGTATGCGGGCCCATCTTCAAATACACAATGTTACGAGATGAGCCAACGCTACCAAACATTTGCTATCTCTTTTTCTATATTATATCGCATTTGTCAAGTAAAAGCAAAACCGCCTGCTTAGGTAGGCGGTTTTTGTGTTTGTTATGGTGATTGATTTAGAAGAAATTTTAAGGATGACAAATCTTGCAGAGAGCCATGCCTTTATTGATCGCTTCCTGACGGTTAGAAAAATAAATGCGGTTGCTTTTACGTTGGCAGTCCTGATAATGGAATTTTCAGCTGTTGCGGTTACCGACATAAGTTGCCGCGTATACTGCCAGTGAAATGGAAAGAGCAATGATAAACGCGAAGGTGATAATTATAAATTTCTGCATAAAAGATTACTCCTATGATATTGATATTTCAATTACTTTAATTATCAGTATTATAGCATGTATTATTTTTAAGTATATGTTAAAATAAGGTTAATTGATAGAATAAAATAATTCATAAAAGGAGGCAATGAAAATGGCTTTAAAATTGGATAATTTGGACGACATTACTAGGAAATACATGGTAGAAGAGATACAAGGTGATATATCAGAAAGGAAGGTTTATATAAGTTCTAGATTAAATGCTGATGGTAAAATAAGATTTCAGGAATTATTAATAGCTAGTGCCAAATCAGGCAATGACGGTACATTAGCTGAAAGCTTAGTAGGATATTTTAATGAAAAAGAAAGTAATGGTAAAGGCTCTTATAAAAGCATTCCCTATAATGCAAATGTTACATTGGCAGAAGGAGAATATAATCGTTATTATATTAGAGCCTTATGTAGGCGAGCTATTCTTGAAAATAAGAGAATTGAAGTTTGTAGAGTAAGAGACTCTTCTAGGCCCAGACCAGAATCTGAATGTAAAATAGGTGAAATAGTAGATGCTACTACACTATTGAAAGATTTAAGAAATAATCTAGGCCAAAATACATTTTTGGGCATACCCGGAGGAGTAAATTCAGGACTTAGTGTAAAGTTAATAGATTGATCTAATATATTTAGAAGTGTCTTTTAAATAAACAACTACAAGAAACAATCATACTTGTATATTGAAAGTGAAATATATAGGTGATAAAATAAACACAAAATATAGTATAATGGGGTGATAATGTGGCTGATATTAATGAATTATTTAAAACTTTTAATGATAACATAACTTTGACTAATTCTAAATCTGATGACGTTAGAACAGGAAGAGATGCATTGAGGGAGAAAATAAAAAAATGGTTTAAAGATAATGATAAATTGCAACCAGATTTTTGTTGGCAGGGCTCTTTTGCAATGAAAACCACAATAAATCCTTTAGATGATAAAGAGTATGATTTGGATGATGGTATTTATTTAAATGGGTATTCTGATAAAGAAATTTCTGAATGGCCTGCTACGACAACAGTTCATGGTTGGATAAAAGATGCTGTTGACGGGCATACTTTAGAATCTCCAATAGATAAAAACACATGTGTTCGTGTGGTTTATGCCAAAGGATATCATATTGATTATCCAATATACATATTGAAAAATGGCGAGAACGCTCGGTTAGCTCATAAGGAAAACGGTTGGATTGAGAGCGATCCCAAAGAATTTAAGAAGTGGTTTATTGATAAAGTAACTAGTTACGAAGAACAGCTTAGGCGAATAGTTAAATATCTCAAGGCTTGGAAAGATTTTAAAGATGTATCATTAAAGGGTATAGAAATAACTATTCTTGTTGCTAACAATATTTGTATTTACGAAGGTAGAGATGAAGAAGCTTTAAAAAGAACATTAAATCAGATAATTGACAGCTTAGAGGTTAGTTTCGAGTGTTTAAAACCTGTAGCGCCATTTGAGGATTTATTTGACGGATTTAGTCAAACAAAGAAAGATGACATTATACGAGCATTAAAATTTTTAAAATCCAAGGTTGTGCTGGCAATAAATGAAGATGATCAACTCAAAGCTTCAGAGTATATGATTGAAGTTTTTGGAAGTAGATTTCCTAAAGGGACAAGTAACGATGGTGACAAAACAAGTAAAGTATTTGTTCAAACGTCTGCTCCGGGGGTTTTAAAACATGATGGACGGTCTGCATGAGGAACTAGATTGTTTGTTGTCAGATTTAGGATTTAAAAATATAAAAATTCATAATAAAAAAATATCATGTGATATATTGGTGGAAGAACATGCTCTAAGATTAGAGTGTGTTCTTCCTGATGCATTTCCATATGTTTTTCCCATGATTTCTGTTTACGGAGAAAATATAGAATCTTTACCACATATAAATGACGATAATAGTATTTGTACTTTCGATGTTAATAAAGCTTTTCCAAATTGGAAAGAGCCTGTAAAGATAATTGTTGAATCTATGGAACAAGCCTTAAATGTGATAAAAAAAGGTATTTTAAAAGAGAATGATGAAGAGTATATAGAAGAATTTAATGCATATTGGCAAAGAGAATGTAATTTTATTTGTGAAAGTGTTTTTGATCCTGGTGAAGTAGCTACAGTCATAAAATGTTGTATGTTGGGTGAAAAAATATATATTGCAGGCAGTACAGATGATTTAGATAAATTTTTATATAAAATAGGCAAACAGAATATTTCAAATAGTAAGTATACTGATTGCTTGTATATACCCTTGAGTTTACCAATATATCCTCCATTTTCTTATAGCAATTTAGAGTTTTTTAAAATAATGAAAAAAGACGCTAAACATTATATAATGTACAATGAGTTTCTAAAAAAATATTTGCCAAATAAAGCAGTTATAGCCTTTTCTATTCCAGGTAATAGAGAATCTATGCAAATATTTATTCACTCGGATGTTTCTATACCAAATGGATTTAGAAGAGGTCGTAAATCAAGTATATTGTTGCCAGTTTTTGCATACCAGAAAGATACATATAAGAGACATCCCCAAAAGGGATTTGTTAAAAACATATCTCATAAGAGATTGTTTCATAGAGGAGGTATTGGTGTTCCAAAATTAATTGATAAAGTTTTAATTATTGGTTGTGGATCTGTTGGGAGTTACCTGACGGAAGCTATATCAGAATATGGAGTGCGAAAATTTATTCTAGTTGATAATGAAAAACTATCTGTGGAAAATATAGCTCGGCATTATTGTGGATATGAGGATGTAGGTCGTAGTAAAGTTGTATCTATAAAAACAAAATTAATTAAGCATAATCCTAATGTAGAATGTAATTGCTTTGAAAAAGATGGTAATGTTTTTATAGAAGAATTTAATAATGAAATGATGGATTCTGATATTATTTTTTTGGCAACGGCAAGTACACCTTTGGAGTATCACGTTATTGAAAAATTAAAAAGTATTTCTTTTAATAGACCACTAGTTATTATATGGGTGGAACCGTTTCTATTAGCTGCGCATGCTTTGATAATTAATAGATATGATGATAATATTTTTGAAAAAATGTTTGATGAATCCTTCGATTTTAAAAACAAAGTTGTTATTGATGGTGATCAATATTTAAAAAAAGAATCAGGCTGTCAATCAACATTTATGCCATATTCTGCTTTTTCTCTTAAGCAATTTATATATTCTTTTTTGAATTATTTGATTAACGAAAATATTGCTAAAAATAAAGATGGAAATTATCATTTTACATGGATAGGAAATATTAATAGTGTAAATGAACTTGGTATAAAAATTTCAGATAAGTATGTGCAAGAAAGACCTTATGAAATTATCATCAAGAGGTTTGATTAAATGATGGAAATTGTATTTAAGGATAAAACTACATTAATAATAGAATCAGAGTTATTGGAGAAACTTTACAGCTATGTACAAGTTGGGAGTGCTCCAGAAAATGGTGGAGTTTTATTAGGGAAAAAAGATGTAGAAAGTGAAACGTATTTTGTTACTGATCTTTCGGTGCCTTCTTCGAAAGATATAAAGGGAAGATTTTCTTTTATAAGAAATAAAGATGTTACTCAAAAACTGATTGATCAGCGATGGAAAGATTCAGATGGTATTGAGAATTATTTAGGTGAATGGCATACACATCCAGAGATGCAACCAACACCATCAAGTGTTGACAAAAAGCTTATTAATATCATAATAGAAGACAAAAGCAATGTTTTTTCAAAAGTCTTTTTGATTATACTAGGTATAGATAAATCTATCTATGTTGGTTTAGCTAATGCGGATATATCAAAAAAAATAATAGATTTTAAAATTATAAAGGAGTAGGATTTTTATATGAATTCATATGGATTGAAAAGTGATATAAGAAAAAAAGTGGTAATTGGTATTCTTATATTTAGTATTATTTTCATGTGGCTAATTGGGGAGTGGATAAATAATATATCAGCAGATATTAAGATATTAAATGATTTATTGAATAAAATACATTATTTGGGTTTAGGTGTTTCTATTTCAGCTTATTCATTATTTGGAGGATTTTATTGGTTATTTAATAATTATTTGTGGAAATGGAAGCGATTTAATTTATTTTTGGGAGTACCTGATTTAAATGGAACATGGGAAGGTATATTAATATCATCATACAAAGAAAATAATGAAGAGAAAAGAATTGATATGGTATTGGAAATAGAACAAAAATGGGATACGATAAAATGCCTCTGTAAATTTCCTTCGTCAGAATCGTCAAGTGATATTGTTTGTTTGGATACAGTTAGTTCTCGTAGCAATATTTTAAAATTTACTTTTACTAATAATTCATATGATCTGAATTGTGGATGTTTAGATTTTGCTGGATATAATGAACTAAGATTTGATGCAAAAGAAGATAAATTGATTGGTAAATATTATACAAATAGAAATCCGATGACTAATGGATCAATTACATTATCGAGAAAATAATATTTTTCCATCCGCCTACTTTGGTAGGCGGCTTTTTTTATGCTTTTTTCTATCCCACCACAACCCAAACACCCGAGCAAGACCATAAAAAGTTTGAACTGGAATATCGTAAATGTCTTGCGGGGGGGGGTACAAGTGTGGTAATATAACATATGAAATACAAAATAATTTAAAAATATAAAATAAAACAATTGTTTTGTATTGAAATCATCAAAGCTTCTTTTGTGAAAAATTGTTGGACCTGAGATTACCAAAGTTGAGGAAGGTAATTTTTAAGCAGATTATACAGGTGCTGACGTTTTAAGGAGCTTAATAATTTGAGTGAGGATGGGGTGGTATTATGTTGAGTAAAAGAAAGAAGCATTTAGCGGCACAAATAGCCTTGGGTTTGGCACTGGCTTTGCCAATGGGAACAGCTTTTGCTGCTGAAGGTGCAATCAATGTCAGCGGCAGCGAGAATAGTGTTACTAGAGATGAAAGTTTAAATGTCGTGGCAAATGGTGGCTATGGAGTGTCAGCTACTAAAGGTGCGACAGTTTCTTTAAATGGTAAAGAAATTTCTGTATCTGTAGCTAGTGAAGGTGCGGTTAGCCGTGCGGTCGGTGCAATAAATGGCTCCGATAATGGTGGTATTATCAATCTTGGGAGCCAGGCAACCGAGAGCATAAAAATTAATTCTAAAAGCAATAAAGATGCTTATGGACTTTTTGCAGTAAGAGATGCTAAAAAAACTGGTAGTGTCAGCGTCATCAACGTTAACGGCAAAAAATTGACTATTGATGTTCATGGTGCAGAAAATGCTTATGCATCAGGTATTCATGTGCAAAATAGTACGACTGGTGCCACCAGCGCAGAATCAACTGTGGTGATCAATGCCGAGAATACGGTGATTAATGTTACTGCAGATACAGCAGTTGATGCTGAATACGGAGATAATCATGCTATTGGTATTTCAGCTTTTTCACAAGGAAAGATCGAGATCAACGGCAATTTGGAAATAAATGCTGCTACGGTATTGTCTACAAGAGGCGGCGCTGTAACGAAAATCAATGCAGCTAATGATGCAAGTAAAACAATAAAACTGAATGGCGATATAAATTTCAATTATCAGAAAGAAAGCAGTGGAACACCAGTACAAGCTGATGTAACTATTAATTTGGCTAATGCAGATTCGTATTTGAAGGGCAACATCTTAGTTAATGGGCCAAATATACCCCAAGGTTATGATGAAGTTGATTCTATGAAGCTGGGGCTTGCTAATGGTGCACAGTGGAGCACTGATGCTGATAGTTTGGTCAATGTACTGACTTTAGATAATGGTATTGTCAATATTAACGGCGGTAAAAATCAAACTGTTAATGTTGGAGTGATTGCCGGTAGCGGCGGTATAGTAAATCTTGCTACGACGAAGGAAGAAAATACTTTTACCAGTGGGGTATTATCTATTGGCGGGGAAAAGTATATGCCTGCGCAAACAAGAGCAATTAACGCGCCTAAATTGGAGATAAACTACACTGGCATTACTGCTGATGACCTTAACAATGTAGCTAACGATCTGGGTGTCTTAGCTCAGAATATTGTTGTTGCCGAGGGGACCAATACTGGTTTAACAGCTAAAGCCAATGTAGCAGAAGGTCTGCTCAAAGGCGCAGTGAGCGCCGATTTGGATACAGCTTCTGGTGGCAGTAGTATTGTGACCAACAGTGTCAAGCAGGCTAAGGAAAGTTCCACTATGACTTCCATGCGCAATATCGCCAGCGTGGCGATCGTGTCCTGGCGACAGGAGGACAGCACTCTGAGCCAGCGTTTGGGCGAACTGCGCAACAGCGAAGGCGATCAGGGTATTTGGGTACGTATGAGCCGCGGTGAATTTGAGTACAGCGGCGCTTATAAAAACCAGTATAATTTCTTCCAATTGGGCTATGATAAAGCTTTTGGCAGCTGGCACTACGGCGCAGCAGTAAGCCATAACGATGGCCAAACTACTTATGACAATGGCAAAGGCGAGAACAAAAGCACTTCCCTGTCCCTGTATGGAACCTGGCTGGGCGATAGAGGACATTATACCGATATCGTTTTAAAACAAGGCCGTTTGACCAATGAATACGACAATTATGCAGCTGCCGGCCATACTCATGGCGATTATCATGCCTGGGGTACTTCTTTGAGCGGCGAATATGGTATGAAGGTAGGCCTCGATAACGGCTGGTATGTAACGCCGCAGGCTCAACTGACCCTGATGCGTATCGGCGGTGAGGATTATACTACTAATAACGGTATCAAAGTCAGCCAGGATACGCTGTCAAGCTGCGTTGGACGAGTGGGCTTTGAAATGGGTAAAACTATTAGCGATAAAGGCAGCATTTATGCCAAAGCTTCATTGCTGCATGAATTTGCAGGTAATGCCGATACTTATCTGAGCCTAAATGGTATCAGCAACAGCTACAGTCAGGATATCGGCGGCACCTGGTACGAAGCAGGTTTGGGCTTCAATGTTAAAACTACGGACAACAGCTATATTTACGCTGATGTAGTTAAAACCTTTGGCGACGATATCAAAACTCCGTGGCAGTGGAATGTCGGCGCACGCTGGACTTTCTAAGCAGCATTAAAACTAATGTTGCAACGGAGAATTTGATTAATAGAGGTTAAGTAAGAATAAAACACTCACAATAAAGTTTAATACTATTATTGTGAGTGTTTTAAGTTGATTTTATTTTGTTGTTATTCTTAGTAACAAACGTAATAGCAAAAATATTTTTTGGATTTTGATATTTTTATTGACCCTCCTTATGGTTGCTGATGATCGCCTTGCTCAGTTCGTTTAGACAGGTAGTCAGGCGGTCAAGCCGCTGTTCCATACGCAGCAGCAGATACCAGCTCAGCACCATCGGGAAACCGAAGTTGCCGACAGCGCTGAAAATTTCTTTGGTATCCATGGCGATTATGCCAGCACGGTAACAGTAACGACTTTGATGCGGGCTTCGACGAATTCATTCAGCCCCAGGCCGCCGCTGGTCAGCACGCCTGCTTCGATGATCTTGGCTGCTGCTGCCTGCGCTTCGGCTAAGGTAACGTCTTCACGAGGGTCGGCGATGCTTAAAGTTTTTTTAGCGCCGTCGCTTTTGGTGAAGATGAGTTCTAAAGTTTTTTCCATGTTTGTTCTCCTTTACATTAGATTTTTGTTTGAAATTTTAGGTTATTCTGCTTTGTCGAGTTCGGCTTTTTCGGTAACGTAGACGTTAACGACGGCGTGGCTCATAAGCTCGCCGATGGCTTCGGTAACTGCGAGGCATTTGGCGGCTTCGGCGTCCAGACGGACACTGCCGACAGAGGTGCTTTTGGTTTGCATGGCGCCAAGGGCGTTGGTGCCGTTTTCTACGTCCATGGAAAGTTTGAGGGAAGTAGGATTTTTGCTGACAGTCATATTTTCAGCTCCTTTCATAATTTGGTTTTGTTTTTGTGGTTTGTAACCAGAGGTTACATTTGTGAAAATACTTTTTAGTTTTCTTTATGCAGCTTTCTTGAAAGAAAGCTGCATAAAGAACTTTGCGCACTGTGACAATTCCTGTTTAACTTCGTTCGCTGTCCGGCTTCCGGGCAACTCGGCATTGCAGTACAGAGAAAAGCTTTAGCTGCTGATCGTCAATGCCTCAAACAGTCCCTCCAGCGCTTACAGCTCACAGCGTACACAACGGAATGTGTCACAATGTGCGCTCAAAACCCTTGTGCCGTACTATTCAGCTATGGATTTCATAAGCAGAGTATCGACCGCCTGATATTATCAATATTTACGGTCTATGGCAGTAAAACGTATGATACAGAGGGTTTTAAAGCGCAATCCAAATCTTAACAGCGCTGAAAGTTCTTTGCTGACTTTCTTTCAAGAAAGTCTAAAAAAGCTTGAAGAAAACATTAAAAGAAAACATTAAAAGAAAACATTGTGTTCTTTAAAAAGCAGCCCTTTTAATCAAGGGGGCTGCTTTTTGCATACCACAGGGCCTTGCCCCTGATGACCTGTCCGCCGGGCTTCATAGCTCCGTCGCCGGGTGAATCGCGCAGATACCATAAATCCCAGCGGGTTTCGGCGTCGCCGCTGTACGGTCCGTAGCCGTCGATAAGCGCGGCTTCGCAGTGAGTAAGGATGTTCCCGCGGTCGATAGGGATATTAAGCCCCTGCGCCAGCTTGGCGACTAATTTACCTGCGGCGTCGATCTGGCGGGGAGTGGGCGGAAACTTGCCGAAATCAGTATCCCTGCCGTTATGTGGCAGCGCGCCGTAGGCGCAGCAGAGAGCGATACCGATAGCGCCGGTATTGCGGTGCCACGTATGGCTTTTAAGCTCGGTGAGCTGCGTGCAGGTCTGGTAAACGCTGCTGCCGTCGGCGTCGATATTGAAATGGTAGTCGTCGTAAAGCTGGCCGTAACGCCCGGCGGTCCAGTGCAGATAGATCTGCGAGATGCGGTTGTGCCCCAGGGCGACAAGTTCGGCGAGTTTGGCTGCTGTCAGCAGCGGTGCTGATGATATTTGCATTTGCATAGTAGAGATGCTCCTTTCCTGTGAGTTTGGAGAGCAGGCCATTATTTTAACGTACTCCGTTCAGCATTTTGATGTGCTGTGGCGCCCTCTCACTCTTATATGGCTTTTTAGGCCCTGTTTTTTAACCTGCCGGCAGGAAAAATTTAAAAAGTGTAAAATTTGCTCTTCCAAGCGGCGGATAAAAATTATTTATGTAAAGGGGGTTAAAAATGACCTTGTAAAAAGCCATATAAGAGTAGGGGATATTATTACTGACGCAGTAAGCATACCGAATCTTTTAAATCTTAAAGACCTTTAGCATCTCTTAAAGCTTTTAAATCATTAAAATCTGTAAATCCTTCGTACATACTTATGATTTTGACTTGGAAGTTTTAAGTGTTAATAATGGTTTTGTATTACTGATCTGCGTTAGTATTGATACTTACACCCTAAATTCAGCGAAAGCAGGTAAAAAACATGAATGATTCTTTAGCTTCACAACAAAAATCTAAAAAGACGGGCGGCGATGTGCTGAGTGCCCGTCTTTTGTATTTGGCGCTGAAATGCCCCTTACTGCAGGGAAAACACTGCCAGACAGAGACTGTACGGCCAGTTGAGCCGCAGTCTGCCAGAACGGTGAAACCGCCGAGAAAGGACGATGCTTTAGTAGAGCTGCGTATCGTTTTGCCTTATGGTCTGCGCAAGCAGGCACAGGACGAGCATATCAACTGCAGCGCTTTGTTCCGCAGGGCGCTTAAGCGCAGTTTAACGTCACGCCGCAGTTCTGGCGCAAGGTGTGACTAGTGGATCATTTTACAGCGATCGAAAATGCGTGGCTGGAACCTCCGCAGAGTCTGGCGGAAGCCGTGTACAGCTGTGAATTGTGTAATGAGGCAGTTGGCGCCGGTGATTTTTATATCGAGCTGGATGGGATCATTATTTGTATAGACTGTCTGGACAGCCTGACGGCGCGGGAGCTGGCAGTAGAGGTGTTGAATAATAAGATCACCGCAGCAGGGTGAGATAAGGGGATGTATTGATGACAGTTACTTGCACAGAAACAGCGGAGTGTGATAAATGGGCCGAAATAGTGGCTTTAGCGCAGCAGGGCAATAAAAAAATGCTGGGGGTGATTTTGCAGGCTTTTGATATCAAACTGCGTAAAATAGCACATACCAGCGCTTATAAAGGTTTTGCCGAGGATGGCGAACAGATCGAAAGGGTTGCCGTAGTAAAGGCGCTGGAAAAGTGGGGAGCGCGGCAGGATTTCGAGAAGCTGCCGGCTTTTATCGTCAGTAAGTCGTATGCGGCGCTCAGCAGTGAATGGAAACGCCGGCATAAGGATGAAGAAATGACCTGCCCTTATGAAATAGAAAGCGGCTGTGAATTTGCAGAGGAAGTGCTGACGGCAGATGCGGCGCAGATGACGCGTACTTATTTTGAACAGCAGCAACTGCAGCAGGATTTTGCGGAAGTGCAGGAACTGCTGGTACAGCTTTCGCCCAAACAGGAAGAATTGATCGAACTGCATTTTCTGGAAGGCTGGAGCAACGGCGAACTGGCACAGAGATTTGGCGTCAGTCCTGCGGCGATCAGCAAAACGATCAAAAAAGGGCTTACTAAGCTGCGGCAGCTGCTGCTTGCAGCGCATCAGGCCGAAAAACAGCGGGAAGCGGAAGAACTGATGATGTAGATAAGCTGGAATATGGATCATCAGGCGCAGGCCGGCAGGCTGTTATGGCACTGCCAGCCAGGGTGATCTGCCTGGGAAATGCGTTTGCTGCTGTCTGGACAGAGAAACCCGTAAGTGCGCCTGACCATATAAGCCAATCAAAGGCTGAAAATATTGCGAAGGATGTGCTGAAAAATGGAGAGACCTTATGAACAGATACGGCGGATGATAAAACTGTTTGAATATAACAGACTAAAGCTGCGGTTTAGAAACGAAGATGAACGGGCCAGATTTATTGATGGCTGGGCAGAATGCTTCTGCGAGACGGACGATGCCGAATGGAATATTGCGGTGACTATTATGACTGCCCGCCGCCGCGAACCGAACTTCTATAATATGGAAAAAGCCCTGCGCGAAGCGCAGGGCATAAGGAGGGAGAGGATATTAGATAAAGAACGAAGAGAAAACGATCAAGCGAATACCACAAATGCACAAAAAAGAGCCTTGCAAAAGCAAGGCTCTTATAATTTGAAAGCTACACCGAAAACACCCGAAGAAATAGCGCAGGAAGCACTGCTGCGGTATGAGAGGAAGGGGAGAGGTTAAAATTGGATATAGTTAATTAATTATTAAGGTACTTTTTATTAAATGTTCAATTACAAATCCTAACATGATAACTTGATTTAAAGTAGTCTATCATAGTATCGATATTTGAAGTGATAATATCTTCATATGTAAAGTTATTTCTTAATTTAATCAAAGAATTTAAATTCTCTGGTGGGGCGTTTTTGAGGTTAGTATAAAAAACATCCGTTAAAGTATTATCTAATGTTTTTAACATACAATAGCTCAGTTTTTGTTTCCCTTAAAATTCGTATATGATCATTATTTATAGTCAATTCCATAGAAGATTTTTGTGGGTGTATTTATATTTCTTTTAATATTTTATGTAATAGTGATGAATATTTAAGAGCTTTTATTTGTTTTGATACTATAAAACAAAATTAAATAATTCTATATAGAGAAAGAAATCAATCATTAAATTGTAAAATATAAAATATAAATGATATAATATAATTATATCATTATGGAAGGAAGAATGTTCATGTGTAATAAGCTAGAGAGGGATATAAAAATAGCATATAAAAAATTGAAAGCTAATATATATTTTGATAAAACGCAGCTTCCTTTGAGAAATAAAATTGTCGATTTCGAATTGAATGATTTTGAAAAAAATATAAAAGAAATGAATGATGCCTTATTGGGAAATGATAAAGTATGGAATAAGTACCAAGAAAAAATTTTAAAATCTATAGATGTATTATTATTGCCAAAGAAACTATCTAAAGAAGATTTGCCAGAAGTAATTTTTAATACTAATGAAAATGATATAGTTATTGATAAGCCGCAATTTTTTATAGATCTTGATGTTACCGGACATATATTGGGGGTATTGTGGATTTTATTCATTGGTCGCTTCTTAGATGATGATATGTATGAATATTCATATGGTAATAGATTAAGAAGAACTTTAGTAAATAATGAACTAATGAATGAAGAAAATAATATAACTTTTTCTCCCTCTTTATTTCAACCGTATTTTTCACAATATGAAGATTGGCGAGATAAAGGTCTGAAATTAGCTAAAAATTGTTTAATTGAAAAGCAAGATGCATTAATATTGACTTTGGATTTTAAAAGTTTTTTTTATAATATAGAAATTACAAGTGAAGAATTTGATGCTTTTTATGATGGTAATGAAGAATGGAAAAGAAGGGTAAATTTATTCGTATTTAAAGTTATAAAACAATATTCGAAGTTAGTGAACAAAATTACAGATATGTATGTAGTAGATGGAGCAGAGGCATCTATATTACCAATAGGATTTTTACCATCAAATATATTGTCTAACTGGAGATTAAATCAATTCGATAGGCAGATAATAGATCGGTGGAATCCTGTTTATTATGGACGATATGTTGATGATATTATTATTGTTGATAAAGTAGAAAAAAATAGCTCCTTATTGAAAGAACAACCATCTAAAACAGATATAATAAAATATTATTTTTGCGGATGTAATGCGACGAAAAGTAGAGATAAAATTTGTCCAAATGATAATGAACTTTTTATCTGTAAAGATGAAAAAAATGTGTATTCTGTCAATAGGAAGTTTTTAAACAATACAAAGTCACATATTTCTGTTCAAAATGATAAGGTAAAAGTATTTTATTTTAAGCAAGGTGCAACAGAAGCTTTATTGACATGCTTTCAAACACAAATTGCACATAATGTTAGTGAATTTAGATTTTTACCTGATATAGAGTCAGGTTTAATTGGTAATGACTATAGTGAAATTTTTGATTTAAATAATAGTGGAAGTATAAATAAATTAAGGGACGTAAATGAAGTAACTTTAAACAAATTTGAACTGTCAAAATTTTTAGGTAAATATCTACGTGTTGGTGCAGTAATAGAAGACAAAAAAGAAAGCAAATTTGACAAAGATTTGTTAAATATTTTTGATAAAAGAATGTTAATAGAAAATTATGCATCTTGGGAAAAACTGTTCGAGATATTGGTTGTGAATAATAGAGTCAAAGATATTAAAAATTTAGTGAAGAAAATTTCAGAAGCCATTGGCAATGTAAAATTAAAAGATGAAAATATAAAATTAAATGAATATAGAAAGGGATTATATACAATTCTATATTCTTCTTTAAGTAGAGCCCTGGCTCTTTGTTGGGGAACTCATATTAAAGAGTTATTGACTGATCTTGAGCTTAATAAAATAATAAATTATAAAGCGAAAGAAATTACATGTTTAAGAAAATCTTATTGCTTAACTAGAATGGTAAATAAATATACTACGCCGTTACCAGTCGATTGTATCAAAGAAGAAGCATTTTGTGATTCTAGGAATGATAATTTTTATTTATATAAGCTTGATAGTATGATGAAAAATATTAAAGAGTCAAATTTTTGGGGAATTTTATCAGAAACTAATATTTTGAATAATTATATTTATTACCCATATATAGTGGCTCCACAAGAAATATCTTTTTCTTTAATTTGCAAAAAAATTGCTAAAAATAATAATATAGACAAACATGATGAATTATTGAAAAAAACAAATGATTTATATTTTTATTTAAATTATTTGCACCCAAAAGATTTAGATAGACCTATTATGACTAATGAAATTGAAGTTAAGAAAATAGAGAAGATAAAAAATGAAAGAGAAGACATTTTTGGAATTTTTGTAAATAGTACCAAAAGAAGTAAATTAAGAGCAGCTATTGGAAATGCCATTTTGAAAGAATCAGATGTAATATCGGCACTTTGTAATAAACCTAATCGTACATATGATAGATATAAAGAAGTCTCAAAATTGTTGAGTGACGCTATAAAAGAGGGGGCAGAATTACTAGTATTACCAGAGAATTATTTGCCATTTGAGTGGCTCCCGATACTTACAAGATTTTGTGCTCGAAATCAAATGTCGATAATTACTGGAATTGAGCATGTAGTTTCTTTAAATAATAACAATATTAATAGAGGTGTTGTTTATAATCTTACTGCAGTGATACTTCCTTATAGGCAAGAAGAATATAAGTATGCTCATGTTACATATCATCAAAAAGTTCATTTTTCTCCAAATGAATTAAGATTAATTAAGGGTTATAATTATAGGCCAATGGAAGGAAATGTTTATTGCTTATTTAAATGGGGGGATATATGGTTTTCATTATATTGTTGTTTTGAATTATCATCAATTAAAGCCAGGTCATTATTCCAATCTTATGCTGATTTATGTATCGTAGTTGAATGGAATCGGGATATAAATTATTATAGTAGTATAATGGAATCTTTTTGTAGAGACTTACATTGTTATTGCATTCAAGTTAATTCATCTGATTATGGTGATAGTAGAATTGTGCAACCTTCGAAAACTGAGATATTGAATATAATCAGAACAAAAGGAGGGAAAAATCGTTCAATATTAGTAGAAGATATAGATATAGATGTTATGAGAAATTTTCAAATTAAGGAATATGAATTGCAAAAAGACGATAGCATATTTAAGCCAACTCCACCTCAATTTGATAAAGAAATTTTGAAAATGAAAATGGAAAGAACTTTAAAGGATTATTTATGGAAATAATCCTTTAAAGTTCTAACACAAAAGCCGCTGAATATTGAACCGCCCCAGAGTTAATAGACACAAAATATAAAAGCCAATCATAGAATATCATTGATTTACTCCGTCTGACTCCGTTTTTACCTTTTGTTTAAAAGTATCAATGTAATGTATTGAAAGAATCTTGTTTTGACAGACATACAAAAGCTTTCAGTCGCAATTTATATTCTAAGATTGAAGACTTTTTATTTCAATGTCTATTTTTCAGACTTCTGCTCAATATTCAGAGCGGCTTTTCTAATTTTTAATATACGCTGGAGACAAAGAGGGCAGAACTATTAATATTATTTGTGTAAGTCTTATATTATAAATGAGGCCAGTCAGACAAAACGTATTGAATATATAATAGTTTAAATTATGTAATTGGAAGTGGAGTATTAATTTATAAAATAAACCTAGTATAATGGCGCTGGTATGGTATTATATGATATATATTGATGTTGACTAGTTATTTTGGAAAAACTATTTGTTGATATTTTTCGTTAAGAATATTTTCTATAGCGGATGTTCCTTTAAGTGGAAATTCAGAAAGAGCCCTATTTAAATCAATATCAGTGATAGGGATAATTAATCCTCTACCATCATTTAAAGTATCTGAGCAACGTTTCATAAAAGAATTACTTTCATCTAATGCTCTACATGTGAGAATACCAACGCGACCACGCCTTGGACTAAAACGTCCAGATAGTTGATCTAGTTCTGGGTTTTTTACTTCTCCCACATAGTTTTTACATTCAATAAAAATAAAAGGACAGTTTAAAGAAGAATCTTTTGTTGGTAAGTTAAAGAAGAATCCATTTGAAGAAGAGTTATTAAAAGTAATATCAATTCTTTTTCTGCCTTCATGAATAGGCGTTTCTTTTTTTGGTGTTGATAAATTTGGATAGAACAATAACTCTAGAATTCCTATTATTAAATTATGATAATTAGATGCTTCTGATGAGCCAGGGGAAAGAGTGGATAATTTATCTGAAAGATATTTGCAAATAGAAGTAATATCTAATGGGTTAGTTACATATCCGTCAATAGGCTGTAATTTGGTTGATGTTTGTTCTTTAAAATTTTTGAATATCTCTGGGTGCTGTTTGGTGAATTTAGCAAGATAATCTTTATCCATTGTTTCTTCGCTGTCTATGACACTTTTCTTTGTAACATATTTGGATTTATCTTTGCGTGTTCGCATTAATGCGGTTTGAAGGCGAAGATGTTCATTTTGAAGATAGTTTAAGACGAAGTGTTGTCGATATTCAGTAGGAGTATATTTATCAGAATATGAGACTATACGTTTAGGTACTAGTAATATTGGTTTATTATTTAGGATGAGTCGTTCTGTGTAATTGTTGTCCCAGCTTTTTGTCTTTTGATTCCAATACATTCCTGAAGGAATATTTGGGGTTAGTGGAATATTATGTAAAAAACATTGTTCTTTTGTATATTCAAGTAAATGAATTTTAATAATATTAGCAGTCATGTCAGACACTTTATCTTTATCAACATTCGGAACGAATATACGAAAGTCTTCAATATCTTCCATTACTCCAGTTTTTATTGCATTACTTTGCAAAAGCTGTTGGAATATCAAACTTGTATCTTTCGGCCCCATACCATGACCATTTGGTTTACCACGAGACATACCAAAACAAATATCATTATTTTCTCCTAAATATGAGAATAATTCTTCTGCTTCTTTCACGTCATTATTTCTTAAAAGTGCCAAAAGGAATTCAAAATATGATCTAATAGAGCTATCTGCTGTTATTGCAAAATCAAAATCGCATTTTGAAATATAGTATGGGTCTAAAAAGAGAGGTGTGTCTATTTCTGGATCTATATCAACAAAATCTAGCTCGTATTGAGTTTTATTCAATTTATAAATTTGGCTTATTTTCATGACCAAGACACCTCTCTAATATAATTATTTATTAAACATTATACCATGAAATATTTAAACAAACAAAAAGCCGCTGAATATTCAGCGGCTTCTTTACTTTCAATATAATGGTGGAGACGAAGAGGATCGAACTCTCGACCTTACGGATGCGAACCGTACGCTCTCCCAGCTGAGCTACGTCCCCACTACATAAAATATCTTACTCCTGCCGGCGCAAAATTACAAGTATATTTTTAGTTTCGGGGCTTACCGCTATGTATACACGCGCGCTTATTGACAACTTTTGCCGCTGGTGCTACACTTTAAAGTAATTTCATAAGTATTTGATCGATGATGAGGATTAGTAGCTTTGCCAAGCGGACCTCAGCGAGCCGGTGACAGTGCAAGTCCGGCGTTTGGCGGCAGGGTGAATGGACCTTTAAGATACGGCTTGAGCCCGCAAGGGGGTAGACGCCGTCGGGATGCTTCGCCCGTTACCAGGGAAGGGGATATCGGCCATGGCCCGTATCTTAGCGAGCGGACCTTAATCGGTCAAGCAGGGTGGTACCGCGAAAGTTGTGTCTTTCGTCCCTACATGGGGATGAAGGGCTTTTTTTATTGCCCGATTTGAAGGAGGCTTATATTATGGATAAAGAAAAAAATACCAGGCTGCCGTTGGTGGACCTGATCGAAGTTAAACCAATGCAGGACGGCTACCGCTGGGTAGCGATCACGGCGATGCTGTTTGCTATCGGTATCATCCTGCATACGGTCAGCCCTAATGTGGGCGGCGTGACGCCGAACTGGACGATCGCCATGTATTCTATCGTTATCAATCTGACGAATCCGACGCTGTCGCAGGCTGTGGGCATCGGTTTTATTGCGGGCATCACGCTGGTGCCGTCGTCGAAGTCGGCTTTTCCGCTGGGCAATATCGCCAGCGAGCTTTCGGGGGCGATCACCTGCTGCATCCTGGTCAAGGCGATGCTGCGCTGCGGTTTGGGCAAGTGGAAGCTGCGCCCCCTGGTGACGGGATTTTTGGCAACTATGGCCAGCGGCGGTGTGTTTACTTTCATTTTAAAGATCGTTCTGGGCTTGCCGCTGCATGTCTGGCTGTATGCCATGCTGCCGGTGGTGGCGATCGTGGGCGCGCTGAACGGCATGATCACCTTTTTGCTGTTCGGGCCGGTGCGGAAGCTGTTTTTTGTGCAGGAGGACGATGAATGATGGAGAGCGTTATCAGGCTGGAAAATTTTTATTTTGCTTATAATAAATCGGAACTGGTGCTGCAGGATATCGACCTGGAGATCAAAAAGGGTTCGTTTACGGTGGTGGCCGGCCCCAGCGGCGCGGGCAAAACTACTTTGTGCAAGGCGATGACGGGCATCGTGCCTTTTTATATGGGCGGGCGTTACAGCGGCGATGTGCA
Organism: Phascolarctobacterium faecium; assembly: GCF_003945365.1. Lineage (NCBI taxonomy): Bacteria > Bacillati > Bacillota > Negativicutes > Acidaminococcales > Acidaminococcaceae > Phascolarctobacterium > Phascolarctobacterium faecium. Next base: position 634,655 of record NZ_AP019004.1, read on the forward strand.
GGTGCTGGGCGAATCGACTAAAGGCCGCCGGGTGTCGGATATCGCGATGCGCGTGGGACTGATGCTGGAGGATTACGAAAGCCAGCTGGTTTCGCTGACCGCGGGCGAGGAAGTGGCTTTCAGTTTGCTGAATCACGGTTTTGCGCCGGAGGAGGTGGCGGAGCGTACCCGTAAGGCTTTGGAGGACGTGGGTCTGCCGGGGCGCGAGAGTTATCAGCTGGACGAGCTGTCGGGCGGGCAGCGCCAGCGTTTGCTGCTGGCGGCTACTTTGGCTGTGCATCCCGAGATCATTGTGCTGGATGAGCCGGTATCGGCGATGGACCCGGACGGGGCCCATTCGCTGTATGAGCTGTTATATGCGATCCATCAGCGTTACGGCACGACGATCATCGTAGTTGAGCACCGGGTGGACTATCTGCTGCCTTATGTGACGGACATGGTAGTGCTGAAGGAGGGGCAGCTGGTAACGGCTGATACCTTTGCCGCTGCGGCGCGGACGATGTATGAGGACGAGGAGCTGCGTCCGCTGGTGCCTGCGCTATGGCAGGTGAAGCTGGGCGTCGAGCGCCGTTTCGGTATCACTTTGGGCGAGTGGCGGACTGAGGCTGAGGCGGCTGCGGAATTACAGCTGCTTGGTTTTGAAGGGGGGAACGCCTGATGCTGGAGGCTAAAGAGGTCAATTTTGCTTACCGCAGGGGTCTGCCGGTACTGAACGATATCGCCTGCACGATCGGTGACGGCGAGTTTGTGGCGCTTTTGGGCCATAACGGCAGCGGCAAGACGACGCTGAGCCGTTTGTTCATGGCGCTTCTGCATCCACGCAGCGGGCAGGTGCTGGTAGACGGCGAGGATATCGTCAATTATGAGCCGGCCGACCTGGCTGACAAGATCGGTTATGTATTCCAGAACCCGGATCTGCAGATTTTGGAAGATACGGTTTTTGATGAGGTGGCGTATGGGCCGAGGGCTAAAAAGCTGACGGCAGAGACGATCAAAAAGCAGGTGGAGGCAGCTTTGGCGGCTACGGGGCTGGCCGAGCTGGCGGGCGCGTATCCGCGTCTGCTGTCCTTTGGGCAGAAGCGGCGGTTGGGTGTGGCGTCGGCGCTGGCGCTCAATCCGCGTACTTTGATCTTAGACGAGATCACCAACGGTCAGGATGCGATCGAGAAAGAGCGGATGATGCAGTATTTGCAGACGCTGAACGAAGAAAAGGGGATCACGATCGTGTTGATCTCGCATGATATGGACGTGGTGCGCCGTTATGCGAAGCGGGCCATTGTCCTGAAGGACGGCGACCTGGTGTATGACGGTACGCCGACGGAGCTGTTCGGCGGTGCGTATGCTGTGGAGGAATGGGGCCTGCGCCGGCCGACGGCGGCTGCTTTGGCGGGCAGTCTGGGTTTTACGGCGGCGACACCCGAGGAGTTCTGCCGCCTGTTGGTGCGGAAAGGAGCTGAGGACTGATGCGGATCAGTGCGTTTACTCAAATCATTGTCACTGTCGCTGTGACGGCGTGGGTCTTTATCCTGCCGGTCAAGGCGGTGGCGACGATCCTGGTTTTTGAGCTGGCTTTACTGCTGTCGATCAAGCGCGACCGCATGACGATGGCGGCGATCGGAGGTTTGGCGGTGTTCACCGGGCTGATGATCCTGCTCCAGCTGCTGTTCGGTTCGCCGCTGGAGGTGGCGCTGACGGGCGGTCTGCGGATGCTGGTCATGACGATGGCGTTTTTGTGTATGCTGGCGGCGACGCGTATCCAGGATATTGCCCAGACGCTGGTGGACCGTTTCCACCTGCCCTGTGAATATGCTTTTATGCTGACGACGGCGCTGCGTTTCGTGCCTAATTTCCTGGCTGACAGCGAGATCACGCTGGATGCTCAGTCCTGCCGCGGTTATTCCAACCGGGGCAACTGCGTGAAACGCCTGCTTTCGTATGTCGTGGTCATCAGACCGCTGGTCATGCGGGCGGTGGCCAAGTCCGAAACGCTGGCGCTGAGTATGGAGCTGAAGGGTTTCGGCAGCAATACTTATAAAAATATGCCGCGAGAGCCGCTGGGAGCCGCCGATTTTATCGTGCTGGGATTGGTCGTGGTCCTGAGTACCTATCCGTTCTGGAAATGATGCCCGGCTGAAAATTTTAAATCATCCTGCAAGCAGCTGCTGCCTTAGAAAGGGCGCGGCTGCTTTTTTTGAGTAATATAATAATTTTATTGCCTAAAAGAATATAAATTACAGTTGATAAAAATAATAAATATGATAGAATAAAATCAGCAAAGTATATAAAAATATCGAACTATTTTAAATGTATGGATAGAAGGTGGCTGCAATGGTACAATCGGGTGATACTCTCGTTTTATCTTTAGCTGAATTACTGGGCGGCAAGCAGGTGGATACCGGAGTCATCGACAGGGCTCTGGCGGAGCTCTGTTCTGCTTTTGATTTTGACGGCGGGCTGATCTATGAATTGGACCAGTACAACCATCTGCATCTGAAAGAACGCTGTCTGCGTAAGGAACTGCCTTTGCGGGGCAGTTTTCCGATCGACGCGGTCGACGCTGCTTACCGCAGCTATCTGGCGCAGGAAACCTTTGTCTGGCTGGAGGGTGGACAAAAGAACAGTGCGGCTGAGAATGCTTTGCTGGAGCTGTTTGCGGCGCAGTCGCTGGTAGTGGCTTCAGTAGTCGATGAAACGCTGCAGATCTACGGGCTGCTGGTATTTTTACAGCAGTCGGCCCGGCCGGTGCCGCCGGCGGGCACGCAGCAGCTGCTGAAGACAGTGCTGTCGATGTTTGGCCGGTATATCGGGGTGCGGGTCTATCAGAACAAGCTGACTTTTGCCAAAAATTCGCTGGAAAGCATTTTGGATAATACGGGTATAGATATTTATGTCAACGATTTCCATACCCATGATATTTTATATGCCAACCGTTCTATGGCGGCCCCGTACGGCGGTATTTCGCAGTTTTTGGGGCGCAAGTGCTGGGAGGTGCTGTTCCCGGGTCAAAACGGGCCTTGTGCTTTCTGCCCGCAGCAAAAGCTGATCGATGAGAACGGTGAACCGACTAAGATCTATTCATGGGATTATCAGCGGCCTTTCGACGGTTCCTGGTTCAGGGTGTTCAGCGCGGCGTTCCGCTGGGTGGACGGCAGACTGGCCCATGTAGTGAGCAGTGCCGATATCACTGACAATAAGCGCAACGAAGCTTTGGTCGAGTATCTGGCCAATTATGATTCGCTGACGAACCTGCCGAATCGCCGGATGCTGGTGAAGGAGTGCGAGCGCCGGATCGACAAAACGCAGGAGGGCGGCGAAGGTTATCTGCTGTTTTTTGACATCGACGGTTTTAAAAAGATCAACGATACCTTTGGTCACGAAGCGGGGGACGAGTTCTTAGTGCAGCTGGGACAGTTCTTTTCCGGTATCCCGCTGCTGCATGACGCTATTTACCGCAACGGCGGCGATGAGTTCATCGCGATCATCGACGGGGATAAAACGGAAGCTAATATCCGGAATCTGGCCAGCTTTATCCATCGGCGGTTTGCCCAGCCCTGGCGGCTGAAAAGGGGCGAGGTGTTCTGCAATGTCAGTATCGGCGTGGCGCGTTATCCCGAGGACGGAAGGACGGCGGAGGAGCTGCTGCTCAAAGCTGATCAGGCCATGTACAAGGTGAAGAAAGCCGGCGGTAAGGGTGTCCTGTTTGGATATGAGCTGTAAATCTTAATAATAAAAGCCTTTATGACAAAGTCATAAAGGCTTTTTTATGTGCAGATCCTGATGATCAGTGGCGGTCAGTTTTGGCTGCCGCCAGGTAAAAGTCCAAAAACAGCTGGGCGGTGGCGCTTAACCGGTCTTTTTTGGACCAGAACAGCGTCTGTTCAAAATACAGTTCATCATCAGCCAGCAGCTGCTGCTGCAACCCTTGGGGGAAGTCGTCCCTGCCGCCGGCGGAAACGATGGCGATGCCGCTGCCGTCCTGCACGAAAGCGAGTGCGGCAGTATTGGTGGTGGCGATAAAGCGGATCTTGGGCATGAAGCCGTGCTTGAGGCAGGCTTTGCGCAGCAGGCTGTAGCAGCCGAAGTTACAGCAGACAGGGATATTCTGTAATTGTTTCGGCGTCAGCGGCTGCTGTGGGTCAAGTCCGCAGTTTGCCTGCGGACTGTAAACGGCGTAAAAATATTCTTTCTGCGTTTTGTGGGCGGCAAACAGCTGCGGTGACGGCAGCGGCGCGTTGGCAAAGGCAAAATCACTGCTGTTTTCCGCAATATGTCTGGTCTGGGCGCTGACGGCTTCTTCCCGGAACTGGAAGCAGATTTCGGGATAGGCGGCCGCAAAGGGACGCAGATAGGTGTTGATGAAAAAGGTGCTTTTGGCAGGCGAAACGCTGAAGCGCAGTGTGCCGGAAGCTTTTTTATTGAAGCTCTGCATATCTAAAAGGATGGTTTCTTCGGTGCGGCAGATCTGGCGGGCCTTGCCCAGGAAGGCTTCCCCGGCTTCGGTCAGGGTCAGCTGGCGCTTGCCGCGCGCAGTCTGGATCAGCTTGGCGCCGTAATAGTGCTCCAGTGTTTTGATCTGGGCGCTGAGGGCCGGCTGGGCCAGGGCCAGTTTTTTGGAAGCTGTGGTCAGGTTGCCTGTTTCGGCGACGGTGATAAAATTACGGTAAAATTCAAAATCCATAGCTCACCTCTAAAAAATATAAGAAATTCTTATTATAATAACAAAGAAATAGTATTTTACTTTTTTATACCACCATTCTACAATAAAAATAGTTTGAGAGCAAGAAGGGGATGGGGTTATGTACGGAAGTAAACGCAAGCGCCGCCTGCACAGCGTAGCGGTATTGCTGGGGCCGCTCAGCTTCGGCTTGACGATACTGCTGCTGGAATGGTTCTTTGGCTTCAAAGCGGCTGCGGCGCTGGGGACGACGGTCTGGATGGCGCTGTGGTGGATATTGCGGCCGGTCAATATTTCGGTGACGGCGTTCGTGCCGATCGGTGTCAACGCATTGTTTGACCTGATCCCGATGCAGCACGTTATCAGTCAGTATTTTTCTGAGATCATCGTGCTGCTGTTCGGCGCTGATCTGGTCTGCCTGACCTGGGCGACGACGGGACTCGACAAGCGGCTGGCGATCAAGACCCTTTGCTGTATCGGCACGTCACTGCGGCAGCAGATAGCAGTCTGGCTGCTGGTAGCGACGGTACTGTCCATCTTTCTGCCGAATGTGGTCGTCTGTACGATCCTGGTACCGGTAGCGGTATCCATGCTGCAGTTTATTGGCGAGGAAAACATCAAAAACAGTAAGCTGGCAGTGCCGATCCTGCTGGCGATCGTCTGGGGCGCGGGCATCGGCGGCTTCGGCTCGCCTTTGGGCGGGGCGGCGAACCTGGTGGCGATCAGCTATCTGGAGAAGCTGACAGGACAGGAATTTATGTATATCGACTGGGTGGTGCGTTTTCTGCCGCTTTTGGTACTGGTCCTGCTGCTGAATCTGTTTTTCCTGTTCCATTTGCCGGTGCCGGTAAAGCGCTTGGCTGGTACCAGCGAATATTTTAAGGAAATGTACGCGCAGCTGGGCACGATACGGCTGGGCGAAAAAATCAGCCTGGTGCTGTTTGTCGCGGCGACACTGCTGGCTTTTATCCGGCCGCTGTACGCCGGGTGGCTGCCGGCGCTGAAGCCTGCGTATGTCTTTCTGATCATGGGGCTGCTGGCCTTCACCTTCGAGGATGAGGACGGCAAGGCCCTGCTGACCTGGGAATTTGCGGAAAAGGGCGTTATGTGGGGCATGCTGTTTTTATTTGCCGGCGGCCTGGCTTTGGGCAGTCTGGTGACGGAAACCGGCGCGGCCCTGAAAATGGCTGAGGCGATCACGCTGCTGCCGCTGACTGGCGGTCTGGAAACGGTGTTTGCTTTTACGCTGTTTTCGACGGTGCTGACCGAGATTTCCAGCAATACGGCGGCCGCCGCCATTGCCGTGCCTGTAGTGCAGAGTATTGCGCAGGCGCTGGGGCTGAACCCGATCCCGTATTTGTTCGTGGCGATCGTCGCCTTCAACAGCGCCTATGTGCTGCCGGTATCGATCAGGGCTATCCCGGTCAGCTATGGGCTGGACCCGGCCGAGCTGTTTAAAAACGGGCTGCTGCTGTCGCTGTGCAGTGTACTGCTGATCACAGTCGTTGGTTATTTGTTCATCAGGTACTGGCCGTTGTTCTCTACGGTCTGAAAAGGGTCTGTCGCTCCCACTGCTGCATGGCGGTGGGATTTTTTTGTGCGGGCGCTGGCGGCACAAGGTTTGGGAAAGTATGAGCCGTAAAAAGCGTTCACCAAAAACAAGTATTTATTTAATATTACAATTTAAAGATTGCCAGTAAAAATCTTTTAGAATATAATAAAAATAGTAACTTAATATAATGATTGTATTTATTATAGATAATAACGGAAAATAGAAGGCAGCTGGCAATGAAAAATAATATCTTATTAAAAACTAATTTACTCGTCAGTGTGATTTTGCTGGTTGGTTTCGCCCTGATCGCGACTTTGAGCTACCGCGCTAATTATAATGCTTCACTGGTGAAGATCAAACAGGTCTCCTCGCTGGCCTCGGAAGGTATTTATTACCGTTTGTCGACGATGCTGACCAAGCCGGTGAATATCTCGCAGACGATGGCGCATGACAGCCTGCTGATCAAGCTGCTGGAGGAAGAGGGCAGCCGTTATCAGGAGGCCGGTTACCAGGAAACGATCAGGAAGTATCTGGATACCTATAAAAATAAGTATGCCTATGATTCGGTGTTCCTGGTTTCGGCGTCCACCAATAATTATTATAATTTCAACGGTCTGGACCGCAATCTTGCCCGGGGCGAGGATGAAAACGTCTGGTATTATAATTTTCTGCAAAGCGGCGAAGAATACAGCCTTAATATCGATAATGATGAAGTTGCTGGTGCGGCCAATAAGATCACTCTGTTTGTAAACTGCAGGATCAGGGATGCGTTCGGCCGGGTGATCGGTGTAGTGGGCGTCGGCGTGAATGTCGATTATATCAAAGGCCTGCTGCAGGAATATGAAAAGGAATACGACGTTGCGACATATCTGATCAATGAAAAAGGCGAGATCGAAGTTTCCAGCCTTTATAACGGTCATCAGACGGCGGACTGGTTCAAGGTCAATGACAGCGAAGATATCCGCAGCGAGATCCTGGAATGGAAAAACGGCAGGACCAACTGGGATATCTGGATGCCGGGCGATGTGCAGAATAACGAAAAAAGCTATCTGGTCGTCCGCTATATCCCCGATCTGTCGTGGTATCTGCTGGTAAAGCAGGATACCGGCGCCTTACTGGCCGAGCTGAATGAAAAGATGCTGGAAACGGTAGTTTTGATTTCTGTGGTGATCCTGCTGATCATTCTGACTATCACTTCGGTGATCAGAAAGTTCAACGTGCGGATGACGAAGCTGCTGGAAGAACGGCAGGAGCTGTTCAAGGAAGCGACCGAGCAGATCTACGATAATATTTATGAATTGAACATCACTAAAAACAGGGCAGCCAGCAAAAAGACCGAGCTGTATTTTGAGGCGATGGGAGCTAAAGACCTGCCCTATGAGGAATTTCTGCAGGCTGTGGCCGACAGGCAGCTGCTGGAAGAATACCGGGCCGGCTATGTGGCGACGTTCAGTATTGAAAACGTGATGCGGCACTTTAAGGCCGGCAATAATTATCTGCAGTATGAATTTATGATCACAGAAAACGGCAGTGATTATTTCTGGATGCGGATCGACGCTTATATTTTTTATTCGGAAGCTGATAAGTCAGTGCATATGTTTACTTATCGTAAAAATATCGACGAGGAGAAACGCAAGGAGCTGGAAACACAAAGAAAGGCTTCCACAGATGAGATGACCGGCGTTTATACGAAAAAGGCGACGGAAAGGATCATCGACGGGGTTTTGTGCGGCAAGCTGCAGGGCAGCTACAGCTTTTTTATCATCGATATTGATAATTTTAAGCAGGCCAATGATCTGCACGGCCATATTTTCGGCGATTATTGTATCCGGGAGTTCGTGGAACGGCTGAAAAAATTCTGCCGTGAGGACGATATCATCGGCCGTATCGGCGGTGACGAGTTCGTGGTTTTCGGGACGATATCGGATGAGGAAGGCGCCCGCCGCAAAGCGGCCCGCCTGTGCCAGAAGCTTGATACTATCTGTGAGGACAGCGGCAGCTGCTGGAAAATGTCTGTCAGCGTAGGGATAGCTTTAGCGCCGCAGCATGGCAGAAGCTTTGCCAAGCTGTATGAAAAAGCAGATAAGGCTTTGTATCAGACAAAGGACAAAGGCAAGAACGGTTATACGGTCTATGAGGAAAAGGAATAAAGCGGAATATAAATAAAAAGCCTGCGTTTCATTAGAAACGCAGGCTTTTTGGATGTGAGGAAAGGATTTTTTACGTAAGTTTTTGATATTTACCAGGGGCAGTTGGAATTAGGGCATTCGGTGCGGCCGTCGCCATAATAGCCGCCTCTGTGCTCGCCGCGGTATTCACCTTTATGGTGGCGGTATTTGCGGTGGCCTTCATAGTAATGGCCGCCGCCTGCATGGTAATAGCTGCGGAAATGCTCGCGGGCAGCGTCTTTTTCGGCATCACTCATGCTGTCCCATTTGGCGCGTGCTTCTTCACGGGCTTTCTGGCGTTCTTCAGGAGTCATTTTACGCCATTCTTCACGCTGTTTTTCACGTTGTTCAAAGCGTTCTTTTTCTTCGGGCGTCATATTTTTCATGCGTTCTTCACGCCATTTGGAATATTTTTCTTCGTGTGCCTTCTGACGTTCTTCCGGGGTCATTTTTTCCCATTCAGCGCGTCTGGCTTCACGTTCCTTGACCTGCTCGTCAGTCAGCTGCGGACCGGGGTGCATGGGGCCGCCCCAGTGACGGCCGCGTTCCATATGGTAGGGACGGTCGGGATAATTGTCGCCTTCGTCGTGGTGCAGGATCGTGCCGACACGCTCGCGCATGCTGGGTTTGGTATCGGCCTGCTCGGCCGCAAAAGCAGCGGAAGCACACAGGGCGGTGAGGACACCGGCGATAACAAGGGATTTTTTCCAGGAAGTTTTTATCATAACAACATCTCCTTTAAGATTGTGATTTGAGGTTCGTTTGACCTTGTATGCTTATTGTAGAGTAAACTTATGTCAAAATTATGACGATTTACAGACTTTTTTCTGACATTTTTATTTTAGCATGTTTGGCAGGAAGAAAGCAATTTAGCTCTTTTCAAGGAATGCTTAAAGATTTTTCCATGCATTTTTCCAGAAGCAGCTGCGCCTGGCAGCAGGCTTTACGGGTCAATGGAAAATATTTTTGAATTATGTAAATAAAGTAATTGATAATTAAAATCAATTTAGACTTGTTTTTATAAAGAGAGTAGTGTATAATCAAATCAAAGGTTAGCCAGAGCTAACTAAAACGAAAATAAACTGCGATGAGCCAAAGCTTTTGGCCAAAGGAGGATCTATATGTATAAACAATATCAGCTGCCTTATGCTTATGAGGCATTAGAACCGCATATCGACGCATTGACGATGGAAACACATTATTCCAAGCATCATGCGGCGTATACTAAAAACCTGAATGACGCAGCCGAAAAAGCCGGCGTGGCAGGACGGGACATCACCGAGCTGCTGGCAAACCTGGACAGTATCGCTGACAGCGGTCTGCGTAAAGCTATCAGAAACAACGGCGGCGGTTATTATAACCACAACCTGTATTTTTCGACTATCAGTCCTGACGGCGGCGGTGAACCGGAAGGCGCGCTGGCGCAGGCACTGACCAGAGAATTCGGCGGTTTTGCCGCTTTTAAGGAACAGCTCAGCGCGCTGGCGTTAGGGCAGTTCGGTTCAGGCTGGGCCTGGCTGTCTGCGGCTGCCGGCGGCAAACTGCTGCTGTCTGCCAGCCCGAACCAGGACAACCCGATCATCGAAGGCAGCAGTTTCGTGCCGATCCTGGGCATCGATGTCTGGGAACACGCTTACTACCTGAAATATAAAAATCTGCGCGCCGATTATGTGCAGGCTTTCTATAATGTTATCGACTGGAAAGCGGTAGCGGCTAATTACGAGCAGGTCCAAAACGGCTGATTATCCGGTCGATACTGAAAATAACAGAATTTATAAATCTTGAGGAGGAATCTATCATGTCTAAAAAATTATATGAAAAAATGAATCTTTATCTTGCCAATCAGGAAGTCGCTTATATCAAGCTCCATAATCTGCACTGGTATGTGAAGGGGCGCAGCTTCTTCACTCTGCATGCAAAGCTTGAGGAGCTGTATGACCAGACTGCCGAGATCATCGACGCGGTAGCTGAACGGCTTCTGGCAGTTGGTCAGGCGCCGGTCGCCAATATGAAAGAGGCTTTGGCGCTGGCGACGATCAAGGAACTGGCAGATAAGCCGATTTCTTCGGAAGAAACTGTGCAGGGGCTGATCGCCGATGTGGAATACTGGATCAGGGATACCAAAGAGATCGTGGAGCTGGCAGATGCTGCCGGCGACGGTGTGACTGCGGACCAGTTCAATGATTATTTAGGGGAATATCAAAAACTGCTGTGGATGCTCAAATCCTACATTGCCTGAAACTGAACGGATAAACTGCAACCCTCGCTGCCATAAGGCGGCGGGGGTTTTGCTATGCCCGCAGATAAATTTTGCGGATAAACATTTTTTTGACACATCTTTGTGTTATATTGATTGCAGACAAGTGCGGACCTTATAATATACTTACAGGGAGCTGAGCTGTGCGGAGAATAATTTATCCCCGTACGCCAAAATAAGTATATAATGGTAATAATACATTTACGAGGTGCAGCGATGAATAAAATTTTGATTGCTGACGATAATCAGCAGATAACTTCTATTTTAGCAAATTATGCCCGCAAAGAGGGTTTCGAGCCATTGGTGGCTCTGGATGGACAGCAGGCGCTGGAGCTGTTTGAGCAGCATGAAAAAAATATCGACGTGGTACTGCTGGACGTGATGATGCCGAAGCTGGACGGGTTCGAGGTCTGCCGTGAGCTGCGCCGCCGGTCGATGGTGCCGATCATTATGGTCACGGCCCGCGGTGAAGATTTTGAACGGATCATGGGGCTGGATATCGGCGCTGATGATTATATCCTGAAACCTTTTTCAGCAGGCGAGGTCATGGCGCGTGTCCGCGCTATCCTGCGCCGGGTCCAGCCGCGCGAAGCCGAGCAGCAGAATCTGTACAGCGTCGGCAATCTTGTGATCGATCTGGACAAATATCTGGTCACGATCGGCGGCGCGGACGTGACGCTGACGAAAAAGGAAGTAGAGCTGCTGTGGACTTTGGCTAAAAACAGCAGTAAGGTGTTTTCGCGTGAGAACCTGCTGGACAGTATCTGGGGTTACGATTATTTCGGCGACAGCCGGACTGTGGATTCACATATCAAGCGCCTGCGGGCCAAAGTGGATAAGTTTGAACACGAGGAGTGGGAGATCAAGACCATTTGGGGCGTAGGCTACCGTTTCGAGGAGAAAGAGCATGCGCAATAAAATCGCCTGGAAGCTGACGCTGTATTTTGCAGCGGTACTGCTGATTTTTGCTTTGGTCGTGGGCGGCACCTTTATGCATTTTTTCGGCAAGCATACGCTGGATCTGAAAAAGAAAGAGATGCAGGTGCGGGCAACGAAGATCGCCGAGGTACTGCAGGATAATATGTCGCGGCTGCAGAACCGTTACGGCGGTATCGGCAGCAGCCGTTTCATCCGTTATATCGACAATATCACGATGGAAAACGTGTGGGTGGTCGATGAGAATAAAAATGTCAAAATGCACCGTGAGGACGCCGGCGCGCTGCCCGAACAGCACGGGATGATGCACGGACATAAGCGGATGCTGATGCGTCAGCAGGAGGATATAGCCGAACCTGCCAGTGATTTTGACTATAACGCTCTGTCGCCGGAAATCAAAAGAGCGGTGGAACAGGGCTTTACCGGACAGAACTTTGTCATGGAGGAGATCAATCCCGTACTGGGCGAGCTGGTGGTCACGGTAGGCGTGCCTGTCAGCGATGCCGGCGGCAAAGTCAGAGCTGTGGTGCTGCTGCATTCACCGGTGCAGGGCATGCGCGAAGCTGCCTGGGAGGGGATCAGGATCCTGATTTTATCGTGCGTCGTGGCGATGGTTCTGGTGTTTGTCCTGAGTATGCTTTTTTCGTGGAAGTTTACCAAACCGCTCAATAAGATGCGGCTGGTCGCTGAAAAGATGTCGGAGCATGATTATACGGAGCGCTGCAATATCGACCAGAAGGATGAGATCGGGCAGCTGGCTCAAACGCTGGACGGACTGGGCGAAAGACTGCTGGAAGCAGATCAGGCCAGTAAAAAGCTGGAGCAGCTGCGCCGTGATTTTATCGCGAATATTTCCCATGAGCTGCGGACGCCGGTGACGGTCATCCGCGGTTCGCTGGAAGCGCTGTGTGACAGGATAGTCACCGAGCCGCAGGAGGTCGAGGATTACCACCGGCAGATGCTGGCGGAAACTTTGTTCCTGCAGCGGCTGATCAACGATCTGCTGGATCTGTCACGGCTGCAGAATACGGATTTTCCGATCGAAAAGGAACCTGTGAATTTATGCGATGTGGTGCAGGACGTAGTTCGCAGCAGCCAGCGGCTGGGACAGCAGAAAAATATTACTATCCAACTGTCCTTGGACACGCCTGTCTATATCATTGAAGGCGATTATGGACGGCTGCGGCAGATGCTGCTGATCTTTTTGGACAACAGCATCAAATTTTCACCGGAACAGAGTAAAATCGAAGTTACTCTGCTCGGCAGCAGGCTGACGGTAACTGACCACGGCTGCGGCGTGAAGCAGGAAGAGCTGCCCCATGTGTTCGACCGTTTTTATAAAACGCGGGGTGAAACGAATAAGAGCGGCAGCGGTCTGGGGCTGGCGATCTCGAAGCAGATCAGCGAACGTCACGGTATCGGACTGACAATGACAAGTATACCCGGCGAGGCGACCAGCGTAGTGATGCAGCTGCCGCCGGCTCTGAAGAAAGGAAGTACAGATTAATGAACTATGGTTGTGAAGGCAAGGTCGCCTTTATCAGCGGCGGTACGTCGGGCATCGGCAAGGCTGTGGCCGAGCTGCTGCTGAAAGACGGCGCCGAGGTGTGGCTGCTGGGACGTGATGCCGAAAAGGGTACAGAAGCGGCGGTCACGCTGAGCGCTTATGGCAAAGTGCATTATGTGCAGGGCGACGTTAAAGATCTGGAAGCCTGCCGCAGTGCGGCGCAGAACGTGCGCGAGCAGCGTGAAAATATTGATCTGATCGTCAATGCGGCGGGGATCTATCAGGAACGCCGTTTGGAGAAGGTGACCGAATATGATTTTTTTTCGATCATGGACACTAATGTCAAAGGAACGATTTTTTTGACGCAGACCTTGCTGCCTCTGCTGGCGGCAGAGGGGGCGAGCATCGTGAACATTGCTTCCGACGCTGGGATCAATGGCAATTATGGCTGTCCGTTGTACTGCGCGTCCAAGGGCGCTGTCGTAGCGTTTACGAAAGCGCTGGCCTTGGATCTGGCGCCGCGGGTACGGGTCAACTGTATCTGCCCGGGCGATGTGGCGACGCCGATGCTGGGCAAACAGCTGCAGCAGGCGGACGGCAGTTATACGCTGGAGGATGTGGAGCAGGCCTATCCGCTGGAACGGGTCGGGGAGCCGCTGGAGATCGCGCATGTGATCTGCTCGGTGCTGTCGCCGTTCAACAGTTTTATGACGGGTAGTATCATTCCCGTGGACGGCGGCCTGACAGCGAAGTAATTAATTGCAAATGCAGATGAAAAACAGGGACAATAACCTTTTGGTTATTGTCCCTGTGCTATTTGCTGCAGAAATACTTCATAATTGCCGATTGCGGCAAAGAGCATAAAAAAGACGATGGCGAACAGTATGTAGCGCAGCCGTCCGACCGGTTCTGCTTCGATATGGGTGCCGCAGGCCTGATCCCAGATCGTCGAGCCGCTGTCACGCAGCACCTGCCGCGCAAACCAGGCGGGAACGAACATCATGATCGGGATGCCCAGCCACAGCCCTTTGACATAGGCCCAGAAGGTACGTTTCCAGGCTAAATTGAAATCCAGCGGCGCAAACGGTGAAACTACACGCAGTCCCAGAAAGCTTTTGCCGACGGTAGTGCCTGTGCGGGCCAGCATAAAGGCTTCAGCGCTGATGACGACGATCAGCTGCAGCGCCGAGTAAAGAAAGATATTGTTGAGCGCGAAGATAGAATTACGGCTCAGAAGCAAAAATAAAAAGCCGATCAGGAAATAATCGAACATCCGCGCCCAAAAGCGGCGCCAGCTATGGTAATTGACAGGAGAGACGGTCAAATGCAGCACATCCTTTTCAGTGTGATTTGATTAGCTTGTTGCCCTCTTATTGTAACACAGAATTATTTGCAGATATAGTGTGCTATTTTATGAAAAAAAGCATATAATATAAATAAAGCTCATTGAAATTTTATGCGTGGAAACAATGGGGTTGGAGGGAAAATTATGCAGAAAAATGCACCTATCGGAGTTTTGGATTCAGGCGTCGGCGGTTTGTCGGTCTTAAAATGTCTGCAGGCGGCGCTGCCGCAGGAGGATTTTATTTATGTGGGCGATACGGCGCGTACGCCGTACGGGCCCCGCAGTGAAGCCGAAGTACGCCGGTTTGTAGGTGAGATCATTGATTATCTTGGCGGCCGCGGGGTGAAGCTGGTAGTTATTGCCTGCAACACGCTGACTGTTCTGGGTGTGGACACACTTAAAGGCAGCCATGCTTTTGAGATCGTGGGGATGTCGAAAGGCGCGCAGCTGGTACTTGCCGCCAGCAGCAGGAAAAAGATCGGTGTGTTTGCCACTGAATTTACGATCAACAGCGGTGCGCATAAGGCCGCGATCCTGGCAGCTGATGACGGTGCGGATGTCTATCCTCAGGCCTGCCCGAAGTTTGTGCCGCTGATCGAAGGCGAGCAGTTTGACGGCGCCGAGGTCAGGGCTGCTGTTGCCGAATATGCGGCGCCGCTGAAGGCGGCCGGCATCGACACGCTGATTTTGTCCTGTACGCATTATCCTTTTATCCAAAAAGAGATCGAAAGCGAGTTTGGCAGTGAGGTGACTGTGATCGACCCGGCGGACGCTACCGCGCAGGATACGAAGACGGTTCTGGCTGCAGAGGGGCTTCTGCGCTCTGAAGGAGCAGGTACTTTGGAGGTCTGCTTTACCGCCGATGTGGAACGCGGCGCGCGGATCGCCGGCAGAGTGCTGCCGCAGGGGAAATGCCTTTTTAAAGAAATAAAATTATAAGCGATTCGTCGCAATTAGAAAAAATTCCTGCTATTTGAGCAAATTTGCTGAAAAATAGCAGGAATTCTGCGATTTTTGTCTAATATAAAATAAAAATAAAAACATAGAATAAGGGCAAGATTTTGCTTTTGCCAGGGATGCTGTAAAACTAATTAGCAGACCAGTGTCTCAGGAGGTTCTGTTTCCGATGCTTTGCAACCTAATCAGCCGTACGAAGGGCTGAGGACGAAGCAAAAAACGACATCGGGACATTTCGACCCGTCTTGAAACTGTCGCTATCTATGCAGAATTGTATAGAGACTTTGCCTACCGGTTTCACAAAGACGTGGAAGCGGTATTTGTATTGCTTGAAATAAGTTTGCTGTGAAAAGAAGGGTGGTTGCTGTGGAGAAAGAGAGTGTTTTAAAAGATCGGACGATAGTGGGGTCTCCGCTGACGCATCTATTTTCCCTGGGGATACTGATGTTTGTTTTCTGGCTGGCGCTGTCAGGAGATTTTGCAGTTAAATTTGTCGTGTACGGACTTATCACCAGCGCGGTGGTTGCCTGGATCTGTTACCCGCTGCTGCTTTTGCCCAATGCCGACGGCACCAAAAAATATTTTGCACTGGGTGTTTCGCCGATTGCATTTTTATGCTACAGTCTGTGGCTTCTGAAAGAGCTGGTGCTGGCGAATATCGATGTTGTCAAAGCGACGGTACGGCCGGAGCTCAGGATCGACCCGAAGGTGATCAGCTTCGTGTTCAGGGCAGATAATCCGATGGCGAAGGTGCTGCTGGCAAATTCCATTACGCTGACGCCGGGGACGGTGACGATCAACGTAACGCCGGAGGGGATTTACGAAGTCCACGCTCTGACTGACGGGGCGGCGGAAGGGCTGCTGTCCGGGGCTATGCCGCGGAAAGTAGCAGAGCTTTTCGGTGAAAAATTCGATTTTATGGTATTGAAAGGGGAGTAGCATATGCATTATATGATTATCGCGATAATGATGGCAGTGATTGCTGTTATCGGTATGATGCTGCAGCGTGTTTTCCAGGGGCCGACGGTGTACGACCGGATGAATGGCCTGGGTGTAACGGGTACTGATACGATCCTTTTGATCATTCTGTTCGGTTATCTGGACGGACGTCCGGAAATGTATGTGGACATAGCCCTTTCTTATGCTATTTTAGGCTTTGTCGGTTCGGTGATCATAGCGAAATATCTGGGAGGTAAGGATGTATGATGTTTGAGCTTACTGCACGAGAATTGATCGCCGAGATATTTCTCGCCGGCGGGGCGTTCTTTTTATTGGCTTCAGCTATCGGGATGCTGAGGCTGCCCGATTTTTACTGCCGGCTGCATGCTTCCGGCAACAGTGAGACTCTCGGTATCATGCTTTCTTTTATCGGGCTGATGATCTATGAAGGTATGACGATAGTTTCGGTGAAGCTGCTGCTGATTTCCCTGCTGATCGTTTTGGGGAATCCGATCGGCACGCATATTCTGAGCAAGGCGGCCTATAAATCAGGACATCATGTCTGGACTTTGGAAGAAGACGCAAAGGAGGATAAGGAAGATGCAGATCTACATCATTGAAGCACTGTTATTGGTATTCCTTATAATTACTACTGTTTGCGTTATTTTCTGCAAGGATATCCTGTGTGCGGCTGTCATTTACAGTGAGTTCAGTTTCTGTGCCGTGCTGCTGTATCTGATGATGGGCGCGCCTGACGTAGCCTTTACAGAGGCCGTTATCGGCACGATCTCAACGATCTATTTTGTAGTGTCGCTGAAGAAAATAGACAGGTGGTGTAAGTAATGCGCGGTTTAGTAACAGTTTTACTGGCAGTGATCACAGGGATGTTCTGTTCCTTTGTGACATATCTGCCGTTCATCGGCGATGTCAATTCGGCGCCGAACCAGCATGTTACGCCTGTTTACATCGAGCGCAGCGTGCAGGACACCGGGTCGCCCAATATCGTTACCGGGCTTCTGGCCGACTATAGAGGCTTCGATACGATGTGGGAAACTACAGTGATGTTTCTGGCCGGGCTGTCAGTCGTGATGCTGCTGAGCAGCAGTACGATGGGACGCAGACCGGAAAAGGAGGATGAGGACGCATGAAGAAACCTTTCGGCGGCATAGTCCTTGATACGGCGTTCAGGCTTATAGTGCCGTTTTCTCTGGTTTACGGAGTGTATGTTCTGATTTTCGGCGAGGCCGGACCCGGCGGCGGATTCCAGGCGGGCGCGCTGCTGTCGATCGGTGTGGTTTTATCCAGACTGATCATGGGCGATCAGGCATCGTTCAATATTTCGATAAAAAATTCGCTGGTCCTGGCCGGCGTCGGGACCTTCATCTATGCGGCTACCGGCTGGCTGGCAATGCTTAACGGCGGCAATTTCCTGGATTACAGTTATCTGCCGTTTAAAGCAGAGCATACCAACGAGCTGCATGCTTTGGGGATTTTATTTATTGAGATCGGGGTAACGATCTGCGTTATGATGACGATTCTCAATATTCTGGATGCTGTTGTGGAAAGGGGGGACGAAAATGGGAGCGCTAAATGAATTTTTACAGACCAAGGGGATCTACACGCTGGTCATGATCTTGTTTTTTCTGGGCGTGTACGGTATGGTTCTGAGCAAAAATTACATGAAAAAGCTGATGGCGATGAACGTCATGCAGGTTGCTGTTATTTTCTTCTTCCTGTGCCTGGGACAAAAGGAAGGCGGTATGATTCCGATTTTTGATCCGGCCGTAACGGACGCCGCTTCCTATATCAATCCGCTGCCCCACTGTCTGATGCTGACGGCGATCGTTGTCAGCCTGGGTACAACGGGTGTGGCCATTGCTTTGCTGATGCGGATCAAAGAAGTTTACGGCTCCGTTGAAGAAGTAGAGGTTATAAGGAGGGCCAGCAAATGATCCAGCATTGTCCTGTACTGATCGTGCTGCTGCCTCTGACGGCGGCTCTGCTCTGCCTCTTATTCAGCAAGTTCAATAAGAATCTCGGTTCCTGGCTGGTCATCGGCTCGATCGCCGGTTCGCTGGCCTGCTCGCTGCAGGTACTGCATCAAACTCTGACCAGCGGCGAAGCGATCCACTACTGGATGGGCAACTGGGAACCGCCTTTGGGCATTGAGTTTGTGATCGATCCGCTGAGCGCGGTGATGGCGGTTTTGATAACCTTCATTTCGCTGATGGTTGCTGTGTACAGCAAGCCCTTTATGCGCAAGGAAGACTGGCTGCATATCGGCGGTTATTATACTTTGTACGGACTTTTGACGGTGGGCCTGTGCGGTATGGTCATCACCGGTGATATGTTCAATCTGTACGTTTATTTAGAGGTCATGTCCCTGTCCGGTTACGGGCTCATCGCCATGGGCGGTAAAAAATCCATGCTGGCAGCTTTTCGTTATATGCTGATCGGGACGATCGGCGCTTCCCTGTATCTGATTTCTGTTGCTTATCTGTATGCGATGACCGGTACTTTGAATATGGCTGATCTGGGCGAAAGGATCATGCCTTATCTCAGTTCGCCGCCGTTCGCTTTAGCGGTTGCATGTCTGTTTATCGGTTTCGGTATCAAAATGGCACTGTTCCCGCTGCACGGCTGGCAGCCGGATGCTTACAACTTTGCCCATCCCGGTTCGGCGGCCTTTATTGCCGGCGTGATGAGCAAGGTTCCAGCTTACGCAATCATTCGTTTCTTCTTTTATATTTTCGGTGTCAATAATCCGATCATCAGCACGGCCTTAACAGTTTTAGGCATTCTTGGCATCGGCGGCGTGCTGATCGGTTCGATCATGGCGCTGGCCCAGTACGACTTCCGCCGGATGCTGGCTTATTCCAGTGTGGCGCAGATCGGTTACATTGCTATCGGTCTGGCGATCGGCAATATGTATGGTTTTATCGGCGCCGTACTGCATATCATCAACCACGCTTTTATGAAAAGCGCGCTGTTTCTTGTTATCGGCGGTATCCAGTACCGTTTCGGCGAAATCAATCTGTACCGTTTAGGCGGTCTGAATAAAAAAATGACTTTAAGCACGATCACCGTTACGTTAGCGGCTTTGTCGATGGTCGGTATCCCTCCAACGGCGGGCTTTTTCAGTAAATGGTATCTGATGCTGGGAGCTTATCAGGGCGGGCAGTATTTCTATATCGTTGTTCTTGTTATCAGCAGCTTGCTGAACGCAGTTTATTTCTTCCGTATTCTTGAGCAGATGTTTGTTCAGCACGAGGCGTCGCTGACAGAAATCAACAGGCATGAAGGCAAGCTGGGCCTGCCGCCTGAGATGGCGATCCCGATTTTGTGTGCCGGTATCGGGATTTTAGTTCTGGGCTTCTACAGCGTGGATATTGTTGACGATATTCTCAAATCTGGACTGCCGGAGGTGTTTCTGAGATGACGATCATGGATTGCAGACCCTTCCTGGCAGTAGGAGTTTCCTTCCTCGCGGCGGTGCTGATCTCTTTCAGCCGCAGATATCCTAATGTCCGCGAAAGCTGGAGCGTTATTGCTTCATTTATTAAATTCGGCTTGATCATATCTATGGTACCGGGCGTTCTGGCGGGTGTGACCTATGAATGGACCCTGTTCCAGATCACTGATACGATCGGCTTTACCCTGCGTGCCGACAGCGCCGGTATTCTCTTTGCCTGTCTGGCTGCGCTTTTATGGATACCGATCAACTTCTATTCCATTGGTTATATGCGCTGTAACAATGAGCATGAGCAAACAGGCTATTTTGCCGCTTTTGCTATTTGTATGAGTTCGGTTATGGGCATTGCGATGGCTTCTAATCTGCTGACCTTCTTCTTCTTTTACGAGCTGCTGACGATCGCCAGTTATCCGCTGGTCTTGCATAAGCGCAACGAAGAAGCTCTGCTGGCCAGCCGTAAATATCTGATCTACACTTTGATTTCCGGGCAGCTGTTTTTGGCCGGACTGGTGGCAGTTTACTGCATTTCCGGTACAATGGATTTCAAGGCAGGCGGCTTTTTGACAACGGATATGGCGCCTACCTGGCAGCTGCAGCTCATCTTCCTGATCATGATCCTGGCTGGGTCGGTAAAAGCAGCTGTCATGCCGCTGCATGGCTGGCTGCCGGCAGCGATGATCGCCCCGACGCCTGTCAGCGCCCTGCTGCATGCGGTGGCAGTTGTTAAGACCGGTGTTTTCGCTGTCCTGCGTATCATCGGCTTCGTTTTCGGGCCTAAGCTTTTGGCGGATATCGGGACTGCTGATATCCTGGCCTGGTTTGCGGCCGGCAGTATCATCATTTCCTCGCTGATCGCTATTCAGCAGGATAATCTGAAACGGCGGCTGGCCTTTTCGACGATCGGGCAGCTTTCTTATATCGTTTTAGGCGCGGCGCTGCTGTCGCCGCTCAGTATCAAAGGCGCGTATCTGCATCTGGTGGCCCATGCGGTCATGAAGATCACGCTCTTTATGTGTGCCGGTGTTATTATTGTCAGGACGCACCGCAGTAATATCAGTGAGATGTACGGTATCGGCAAAAAGATGCCGATCACGATGTGCTGCTTTACGATCGCCTCGCTGGGTATTGCCGGGATGCCGTTTCTGGTCGGCTTTATCAGTAAGTGGAACCTGGCGCTGGGCGCTTTGCAGTCCGGCAAACCCTTATATGTTGCAGTACTGATCGCAAGCGCGATGCTGGCGCTTACTTATTTGATGCCGGTCTGTCAAATGGCGTATTTTAAAAGGGACCCACAGGAACAATTCCGTACTTATGGTGAGATCAGCTACAGAATGCTGCTGCCGATCTGTTTCACAACGATTCTGGCGCTTGTTTTAGGCGTGATGCCGGAAATATCCCCGAATTTCTACGCAATGGCTTCGCAGGCAGCAGATAGTATCTGCCAGGGCTGGACTGGAGGTGGCTGGTGATGAAGCTGACGAAAACTGCTTTGTATAAGCTGGTTCTTATAGTAGCGGTGCTTGCCGCTGTCCTGGAGTTTTTCTTCGCTCATCCTCATTATCACGAATGGTGGAACACTACCCCGGGTTTTAATCTGCTGTTTGGTTTTGCAGGCTGCTGGCTGTTGATTTTTGTAGCTAAAATAGTTATGACGCCGCTGCTGCAGCGTCCGGAAGATTATTATGATGACGGAGGTGACGATGACGATGAGTAATCTGCACCCCGGTTTTATCCTGATCGCTGTCGGATTGATAGCATTGTTTGTTCCTAAAAGTCTGCGCCGGCCGGTGCTTGCGGCAGGTCCGCTTTTGGGATTAGGCGCGGTGCTGACGCTGGCGCCGGGCACGAATGCGACGCTGCCCTTTATCAACGGGATCACGCTGCATTATCTCCATGTAGACGCGCTCAGCTGGATCTTCGCCCTGATTTTCTGTATGATGGCGGCTATCGGCGGTATCTATGCCTGCCATAACAGTAACAGGATGGAAGCCTTCTGTTCGATGACTTATGCCGGCAGCGCGCTGGGCGTAACTTTAGCCCAGGACTGGCTGACTCTGATCTTCTTTTCGGAGCTGATGGCGGCTACTTCGCTGTTTCTTATCTGGTGTAAAAAAACTCCTGCTTCGCGGCAGGCTGGTTATCGGTATTTATTAGTGCATATGTTCGGCGGCAATCTGCTGCTGGCCGGTATTTTCTTAAAGGTCAGCGCCGGAGATTATTTAGTTATGCCGCTGGCACAGGGACCATGGGATACTGCCTTCTGGCTGATCTGTCTCGGAATTTCCATCAATGCGGCCGTAGTGCCGCTGCACGCCTGGCTGGTTGACGCTTACCCCGAAGGTACGGTCACCGGCAGCGTTTTTCTGAGTTCGTTCACTACTAAAGTCGCTGTTTATTGTCTGATCCGCATTTTTGCAGGCACTGACTTCCTGATCTGGTTCGGTGTGCTGATGGCTTTATACGGAGCCTGCTATGCGATCATGGAAAATGATATGCGGCGTCTGCTTTCTTACCACATCGTCAGCCAGGTCGGCTTTATGGTCGCCGGCGTAGGATTGGGAACGGCTATGGCGCTGAACGGCGCAACAGCGCATGCTTTCAGCCATATCCTTTATAAATCACTGCTCTTTATGTGTGCCGGCGCGATCATTTATGCGACTGGTATCCGCAAAATCAACCAGTTGGGCGGTCTTGCTAAAAAGATGCCGTTTACGTTCTGGTGCTTTGTGATCGCTGCCCTTTCGATTTCCGGTGTGCCGCTGTTCAACGGCTTCATCAGTAAATCCATCACGATCAGCGCCGCCGCTGCTGCCCATTACGGTTCTGTTGAGCTGCTGCTGCAGCTGGCTGGTGTCGGTACGTTTTTATCCATCGCCCTCAAGATGATCTACTTCATCTTCCTGGCGCCTGACAACGGCGTGGTCATCAAACGTGAAGTTCCGAAGAATATGTATGTAGCCATGGGTATCGGCGCGACTCTGTGCGTGTTATACGGCGTTTATCCCGAGCTTTTGTACAGGTATCTGCCCTTTACGATGGAACCATACCACCCCTTTACGGTCGACCATATTACTCAGTCTATAGAAATGCTGGGAATGGCGATGCTGCCGTTCATGATGTATCTGCCAAAAATGGCGCCGCATACAGCTTTATCACTGGATACGGACTGGTTTTACCGGAAGCCTTTTGCGGGCATCGTGACCGGGCTGTCTTATCTGTGCTGTGCAGTAAGCCGGGCGCTTGGCAATACCTGGGAGGTATTATATGAAAAATCCATGGAGCTGAGTCATAACCCAATGGAATTTTTGGATGCCAAGCCTTTGCGCAACAGTCCCAAATATAATCCGGAAAATTACCGCACTTCGATCGCCGACCCGATCATGATAACATTAACAATATTATTCTGTTCTCTGTGTTATTTTATGGCGATCATTTAATAAAAAATAACGAACCGTACCAGTATTTAAAGCCGGTACGGTTTTTTATTGACTAAATCCCGCCGCTGGCGTACAATGAAATCTATTGATATTTAAAGGAGTGCAGTTTATGCAGCTTTCATTTCGCCTGGGCGTGATATTCATTCTGCTGGCAGCAGCAGCCTGGGGACTGGGCGGCGTTGCCGGCCAGTTTTTATTTCAATTTTATGATGTAGGCGCTCCCTGGCTCATCGCGGTAAGGCAGATCATTGCCGGCGTGGTCTTTTTAGGCTATCTGCTGTGCCGCGGCGAGAATATCTGGGCAGTGCTGCAGGATAAAGAAGATCGTAAAGATCTGCTGGCATTTTCTTTTCTGGGATTGTTAGGGGCACAGTTTGGTTTTTATTACACGATCTCACTGTGCAATGCGGCTACTGCTACAGTGCTGCAATATACGGCGCCGATCTTTGTCATGCTGTGGATGTCCTGGAAAAACCGCTGCCTGCCGGAAGGGCGTGAGTTCGTCGGTATTTTTTTTGCTCTAGCCGGAGTTTTTCTGATCGCTACTCACGGCAGCCTGGATTCGGTGGTATTGTCGCCGGCGGCGCTGACCATTGGGATAATTTCTGCTATTTCCCTGGCGTTTTATACAGTTATGCCGTTTCGGCTGCTGCAAAAATATTCGACGACTTTGATCATCGGCTGGGGACAATTTTTATCAGGCGGATTTCTCTGTATCTTCATCAATCCTTTTGAGCCCAGCGGCCATTGGGATGGTGCGGCAGTCGCTGCTATGGTCTATCTGATCCTGGGGGCTACGGTACTGAGCTATAGTGTTTTTTTAGTGGGATTAAAAGTAGTAGGCGCTACTAAAGCCAGTCTTATTTCCTGTGCCGAACCTTTAGCTTCGATCATTGCCGTAGTGCTGTGGCTGCAAACGCCGCTGACGGTCGAAGATCTGGTCGGCATGACCTGCATTATTTTAACTGTGGTTTTATTGTCACTGCCTAAAAAATAAATTAAAAAAATACATGGACGGAGCTTTCCGTCCTTTTTTATTTGTCATAGTCTATGGTACAATAGAGTTAACAAAAATAAAGGAGTTGATTGTATGAGCATAAGTCATTATTCCTATAAATATGGTCATGGCAGTAAAGAGTTTTCTCTGGAGTCCGACCGTGTTATCAAAGAGGTCACAGTTGCCAAAATGCCATTGCTGGAGGATGTCAAAGCGGCGATTTTAGATGCCGTCTATCATCCTATCGGCAGTGCGCCAATCAACGAACTGGTCAAACCGGGACAGAAGATTGCCTTTATCTGCAATGATCCGACACGTGTGGCCAACAGTTTTGTCTTTATGCCCATTCTGGTCAACGAAATGAATAAGCTGGGTATCAAGGACGAGGATATGCATATCGTTTTTGCCTTAGGCACGCATCGTAATATGACTCATGAAGAAATGGTCGAAGCCGTCGGTGCAGAGGTGGCAGGGCGTTTAAAAATGTATAACAGTGATGCCAAGGTCAGTGAGGATTTTGAGTATTTCGGTGATACCTCCCGCGGTACGCCGGTCTGGCTCAATAAGCATATCTGTCATGTCGATCACGTTATTATGACTGGAACGATCGTACATCATTATTTCAGTGGTTACGGCGGCGGACGGAAAGCCATTCTGCCGGGTGTTGCAGCTATGGAAACCGTACGTGTCAACCACAGCTTTATGCTGGATACTAATGCAGGTCTGGGTAAAACTGTCGGCAATCCTGTTTATGAAGACCAAATGGAAGGTGTGGCCATGTTTGCCAAAAACCATTCCGTATTTCTTTTTAATGCGATCCTGAATGCTCAGCATGAATTTTTAAAGATTTTTGCCGGTGATTATGTAAAAGCACATCAGGAAGCCTGCAAATTCGTCGATCAGGTCTACGGTGTCGAGATCCCGCAGGCGGCAGATCTGGTTATCGCCAGCTGCGGCGGTTATCCCAAGGATATCAATGTATATCAGCTGCAGAAAACAATGGATAATGCCTGGTGTGCTGTGCGTGAAGGCGGGGTAGTGATCATTATCGGCGAATGTGAAGAAGGCAGCGGTTCGAAGGTGCTGGAAGAAACCTGCAAACGTTTGGGAACGGCAGACGCTATCAAAGCCGACT
This sequence comes from Phascolarctobacterium faecium, assembly GCF_003945365.1. Taxonomy (NCBI): domain Bacteria; kingdom Bacillati; phylum Bacillota; class Negativicutes; order Acidaminococcales; family Acidaminococcaceae; genus Phascolarctobacterium; species Phascolarctobacterium faecium. Next base: position 660,032 of record NZ_AP019004.1, read on the forward strand.
TGGAAAAACATTTTGAGATCGGTGCCAATAAAGCTTTCGCGGTAACACGTCTTACCAAAAAAGCAAAGTTTATTTTAGTTTCGTCACTGGACAAAGAGCTGGCGCATGATATGCTGTTCGAAGCAGTGCCTACCGTGGAAGAAGCTCTGGCTGAAGCCGAAAAAGTAATTGGCAATGACTATAATATTATTCTGATGCCTGAAGGCAGCTTAACGGTACCACTTCTTCCAGCTTAAAGACAATAGTTTAAATATCAATTTAATTTGTATTTTTATAACTTATGCCTATATTTAAAAACGATTACAAATATTTTTATGCAAGAAAGTATTGCTTTAGCCTGAGGTTTAAGTTATAATAAATTCTGCGAATGTATTCTTAGATATTAAAAAAACTATTGCCTGCTGTATCTGCAATTTCGTAAATGCAGATTAAATTAAAAGGAGTTGTGAAGAAATGAACATTGATTACAAAGCTATTGGGGTCAGAATCAAAGCTGCCCGTGCGCGTAAAGGCGTTACCCAAGGCTATATCGCAGAAGTGACCGGTCTGTCTACACCGCATATCAGTAATATTGAAACAGGAAATACTAAATTAGGCCTGCCTACGATTATTCATCTGGCTAATGTTCTGGATGTTTCCGTAGACGAGCTCCTCTGTGATAATATTCACCGCAGCGAGAAGATTTTCCAAAATGAGCTGGCAGAATTATTGCAGGGCTGCGACGCCCATGAGCTGCATCTGATTACTGAACTGGCCAAGGTTGTTAAGAAAAACAGTCTGGACGGAGTGAAAAAAACCAGAGGCCGCAAACCGAAAAATAAAATCTGAGCAAAGCTTTTTAAACCTGCATTTCCAAAACCTTTATGTTATAATATAAATATCAGTAAAAGCTGTAGTGAAAAGGTGGACGGAAGTTATGGATAAATTTGTTCAAACAGAATTAGAAGGTGCCGGCGTTAATGTCGAAGAAACTTTAAGACGTTTTATGAATAATGAAATGCTGATGATAAAGTTTCTGAGAAAATTTGTTGACGACGAAAATATGAATAAACTGCGTACACTCATCGCTGATAAACATTATAATGAGGTACTGCCTGTAGCGCATACGCTGAAAGGCGTCAGTGGAAATCTTGGTCTTATTAAACTATATGAGATTTTTTCCAGAATGTGTCAGGACTGCCGTAATGATCAGTATGAAGATTTGGACGGGCTGTTCGCTCAGGCTGAAGCAAATTATTCTAAAGTCGTAGAGGCGATTAAAAAAATTTAAATGCCAGACCCGGAATTTATTCCGGGTCTTTTTTTATGTTTTAAGGATTTTTAATTAAAGCTATTGCCAAGTAACATTTGATAAAGTATAATAAAGCAACAAGAGTATTGAAAAATAGGAAACCGCTAAAAATAATTGTTATTGATAATTTAAAGGGTCGTTTGCGGAGGGAAAGTATGCAGCTGAACGTTACTACTGACTATGCCATAAGAATAGTTTTGTATTTGGCAATCAAAAAAGAGATCACTACATCAAAAGAAATCGGAGCCGCGATGGGGATTCCGAAAAATTATGTACTGAAAATAACTCATAAGCTGGTAGAGGCTGGAATCATTGAAAGACTGGTAGGAGCGCAGGGCGGCTTTTCGCTGGCACAGAAAATAGATGATATCACTTTATTGGATATCCTCAATATCATGGAACCGACAATGAGGGTTAACCGTTGTCTGGAAGAGGATAAATTCTGCAGCCGTTATGCTACTGAAAATTGTCCGGTCCGCGGGTTTTACTGCAAGCTGCAGGAAGAACTGGAAAAAAGTTTAAAGAAAATGACGATTAAAAGGTTGCTGGCAGACGCAAATTAAAATTTGTTGTTAAAGAAACTTATAACTGAATATGGATATTTAGGCGGAGTATAAAATATTCCGTTTGAATAACTCCCCGGTTACCCGTTTTGTTTTTTTAAGCAAAACGGGTAACTTTTTTTATGCGCCGTTGAAAAACGGCGCTTTATTTTTGAGCTTGGTTAAAGTCAGATTGGTACCAGTTGCAAGACTTTCAGACAAGCGTATGCAATTACAACAAAAATGTCTTGCGGGGGGGGACAAATATGATAGTATAATGTAAATTAAAGAATAAGAATAAAAATAGCAATACAATATATTAATAAAATATTAAGGAAAAATATTAACAAACAGATAAATAATATAGCGGATAAGTGAAAGGAAGCGATAAACTGGCCAAAACATAAACTTATTACTATAAGTTTATATAAAAAATCAAAGGGGAGATAAAAATGGATAACAAGAAAGCTTTAAGAATGGCGGTCACACTGGCGATAATAAATATGCCGCTTTTAGCGCAGGCCGCAGATGTAAGTCCCGTAAGGATTACAGACGGTAGTACCTACACGATGACAGCTGATTCTGTAATAAATACCGGTTCTAATACAACAGGTATTTTTGTCGGGTATAAAGATGGCGGTACGATTGTTGGCGATAATGTCACCGTTACCAGCGACGGCTATGGTATCCAAATCCAGACTTATGCTACAGGGGGCGTTGCAGGCAGCGGCGATTGTAGTATTAAGCTTGGTAAAACGATCGTTGAGGCTAAATCTTCTGCGGTACGTGTAGACTCAAGCAGCTATGGTCAAAAGGCGACAGTTATTTTAGGTGCCGGCAGTATTTTAAATTCATCAGCTAATTCTGCTGTGTACGTTACGGGTAAAGATTCTCTGCTCCAAATAGGCGATGGCAGTACAGTTACCGGCAACAGTTATGGTGCTACAGGGGCAGCGCTTGCTTCCTCCAGCGGCGGTAAGATTGAAATCGGCAACGGTGTTACGATAGGGCACGATAATATCAGAGGCTATGATGTCAACAGCATTGCGGTATTATCGATGGATGGCAATGCGAGCCAAGGCCAAAGTAATATTACAATCGGCGACGACAGTACGATTTATGCCAAAGGGAAAGGTTATGGCGCAAATGCCGTTCAGGCGGGCTATTTATCATATACTGGTTTTAACGGTGTTGGTACTAAACAGGGGAGCTCCGGACAGATAAGTGTAGGCGATAAGGCAACTATCTGGACGGAAGGGGACGAGTCCTTTGCTGTCTATGGTATCCATGCCGATTCCACGCTTTATGTTGGCAAAGATGCCGAGATCAGTACTCAGGGCGATAAGGCTTCGGCTGTCCGCGGCGGCAATATTACCAAAGTATATGATTTTACTGCTGCCGGCGGCAAAATCACTATTGATGAAGGGGCAGAAATCAAAACTCTGGGGGATCAGTCACATGGTGTAGACGCCCGTTATGACGGCACTCTGATCGAATTAAAAAAAGACGCGGTCATAACGACAGTTGGCAGTGAGTCTCATGGCGTAACGGTGCTTGCCGGCGGCACGGTAATTTTACAGGACGCTGCTGTTACTGTGGATTCAACAAAAGATGCTTATGCTTTCAGTGCGGAAGGTAAAGATAGTGATACAGCTGCCGTCAGTACTATTACCGGCAGTGGTGTTTATAATATTGTCGGTGATATCAGGGCTGCGGACGGCGGCATTCTTACATTAGATCTGGCAGAAGGTTCGCGGTTTGAGGGAAAGGCTGTGCTCGACAGTGGCAATGATTCACAGAGCACCTTAACTATGGCTAAAAATTCGCTGTGGACTTTGACTGGCAATTCACAGCTCAACAGTTTGCAGAATGAACAGTCTGTGATCGATATGACCGGCGATAATAAGGCTTTCAGTACGCTGTCTGTGGAAACGCTGACAGGTAACGGTGGGACGATCATTATGGATATTGATGGTTCCCAGGTTGATGCCAGTGATAAAATTTATGTCACAGGTGATTTCAGCGGAAGCCAGACACTGTCACTGAAGGAGATAAATGGACTCGACAGTGATCCGGGAATAGGCCAGGCGGCAGAAAATACTGTTTTAGCCAGTGTCAACGGCAGCGGTACTTTTACGGCTGATGATCAGGAAGGCACTTTGTACTGGCAGCGTTATGAGCTGGGACAAAAAGACAGTGCTGCTTCCGGTTATACGACGGACTGGTATTTGAAAGGCATTACAAATCTTAACCTGCCGACAACCAGTGTAGAGGCTATCGCTGCTTCGGGAGCACTGGCTTATCATACCTGGCGCGACCATGATCAGCTGCTGCAGCGGCTGGGAGATCTGCGCCAGCATGGTAGAGAGGAAGAGGGCGTCTGGGTAAGGGTCAAAGGCGGTAAGCTGAGCCGCAGTGACCAGTTTGAATTTGAGAATAAATACACACAGTATGAGCTTGGCTATGACCAAAAATTGAAGTCAACGCCGGCGTATACGCGTTATGCTGGTATTTCCTTCAGCTATTTGGATGGCGACAGCAGTTACAGCAGCGGCAGCGGCGAGAATAAAGTTAAAGCTTTAAATATTTACGGTACGCAGATCGGTGCTAAGGGCCATTACCTTGATTTAGTGTTGAAATACAGCCAGCTTGATAATGATTTTAAGGTTTTTGATACCTCCGGTAATAAGATCACCGGTGACTATGACCAAAATGGATTATCGATAAGCGCGGAATATGGGCGCAAAAACAATCTGAAAAATAATTGGTATATCGAACCGCAGGCCCAGCTCACTTTTGGCAGGCTGCGCGGAACTGACTACACCACAAGCAATGGCATCAGGGTAGATCAGGATGGAATCGACAGTTTTGTGGGACGTATTGGTTTCAATATTGGTAAAGATATCAATGAAAAAACTAATATATACTTGAAAGCTAATCTGATGCATGAATTTGGCGGCGGCTATAATGCCTCAATGGTGGATGCCAGCGGTACAAAAGCAAGACTGGATCGTGATTTTGATGATACCTGGTTTGAATATGGCTTAGGCGCAGCAGTGCAGACTGGTAAAAACAATTACTTCTATGTTGATGTCGAGCGCAGTGCCGGCAGTGATTATAAAAAAGACTGGCAGTGGAATGTCGGCGCCAGATGGAGTTTCTAAATAGTTGCTTTGATTTTCGGCAAGGTGTTGCAACTCTCCAGCTTGCTTGAGAATATCCCCAGCCTCCGTTCCATTTTTATGGAACGGAGGTTTGTTTATCGACGGGCAGTAATTAAAATCCTGCTGAGAAAATGAGCTGTTGCAAACAGGGTATATTGACAGCACTTGCCGGGTTGCGTTATACTATATGGCAGAGCTTATTATGCTCTGAACCGCTACTGTAGCTCAGCTGGTAGAGCATCTCATTCGTAATGAGAGGGTCGCAGGTTCAAATCCTGTCAGTAGCTCCAAAAAAAGATAGCTCAAGATTTTTCAAAACTATGAAAAATCTTGAGCTTATTTTTTTATAATATATTTTCTGGTGCAATCATAGAGGCTGCAGCGATTTGATTATTGTTGTGAGTTGCTGCAGATGTGTTTCTTCCGTATCCCAGGAATCCATCATAAATAAATATATTTTTTTCTTAAAAACAATGAAGGCATTTGATTTTACAAAAGGAAGCTGCTTATCTTTTTTGTATATTTCCATAGGCAAAGAGGCGTTCACAAGAAGTACATAATGAGGGCCTATATTTTTACAGTCGGCGAAAGTGATATTATATTTACTTGATGCCTGTTTGGTCATCCCGATAAATGCGTCAAAATATTCATTTAATAATTCTTTAGGCATATTTCTCAAAGTTGCGTTTTCCTTTTCGTCTATAACCGGAGAAACGCCTACCCTTACAGTGCTTTTTTTATCGTCTGAAGCCGTAAATATCAGCACCATACCGCCTTCCTGGGTGCTCTTGTCTGAAAGGTTCCAGTTATCGCCGATATCGATCAGAAAATCATTTTCGATATTTTTATAGATCGCGGCATTACAAATATTGTTCGTCAGTAAAAGTATCATAAGAACAAGGAACATTTTTGGCATAAATTACCTCCCTTTTGTAGTAATGTTTTAGGTTCTTTTAAGTGAATGGAGTACGTTCAGTAATCTGTTCAAAAATCAATACCGCTATTATTATATACTTACGCAATGAAATAAACAATATAAAAGAAAATGCTTGACAGGAATATTTGCTCGTGCGTGTTGCGATCGAGGTGGTTCTGATAATTATTTTAATAAAAGCATGTCCGAAAATGGCGGGAATTATAGAAATGTTATGATATAATTAAAGCGATTTCAAGTAAGGAGGCAAACGGTGATGCAGGAAAATATCAAGGGATTGTACGCGGCTTTTAAAGCCAAAGATGCCCGTTTTGACGGACGTTTTTTCGTTGGCATATCGTCTACGGGAATCTATTGCCGTCCGGTTTGCAAAGCCAGACAGCCCAAAGCGGAAAACTGCACTTTTTTCAGGACGGCCGCCGCTGCGGAACAGGCCGGCTACAGGCCCTGCCTTTTGTGCAGGCCGGAACTTGCTCCCGGGACCTCTGTTACTGATGCTACGGCTGATTTAGTTTACCGGGCTGCGCGAATGTTGGAAAGGAATTGCGGCAGCGGCCAGAGCCTGCGGGAAATAGCAGAACGGCTTGGTTGTACGGACAGACATTTGCGGCGCGTATTTACTGCGGAATACCACGTTTCCCCTGTCCAATATTTACAGACCTGCCGCTTGCTGCTTGCCAAAAATCTGCTTACCGACACCGATCTTTCAGTGCTGGAAGTTGCAATGGCGGCAGGATTTGGCAGTCTGCGCCGTTTTAACGATTTATTTAAAAAACATTATCAGCTTGTGCCCACAGCTTTGCGGAAAAGACAGGCAGAAGCAAAAAGCCATAACGGTGAGATCACCTTGGCTCTTGGTTACCGCCCTCCTTATGCCTGGGATAAAATATTAAAGTTTTTGGCAGGACGGGCAATAACAGGAATAGAAGTTGTAAATAATGATGAATATCTGCGTACGGTAAAGCTGCAAAATGCGGAAGGCCAGCAGTTCTGCGGCTGGGTGCGGGTCGGGCACAGACCGGCTGAAAATACTTTGAGCGTTACGGTCAGCGAAAGTCTTCTGCCGGTGCTTCCTGAGGTATTGGTCCGCATCAAGAATTTATTTGATTTATATTGTGAGCCTAAGGCAGTATATGAAACGCTGCAGGTGATGAATACTCTGCAGCCCGGTTTGTGTGTTTTAGGAACCAGACTGCCCGGCTGCTTCAATGTTTTTGAAATGTCGGTGCGGGCTGTACTGGGTCAGCAGATCACTGTAAAAGCTGCAAGTACTTTAGCGGCAAGGCTCGTCGCTGTGTATGGAACTCAGGTCCAGACAGGTATTGAAGGTCTTACGCACAGCTTTCCTGCACCTGCGGCGATACTTGCACTGGGAGAAAATATTAGTGAGCATTTGGGAAAATTAGGTATTATCTCTGCGCGTGCGAATACGATTTATCAACTGGCACGGGTATTGGCAGACGAAAAAAATGATTTTGGATTTTGCGGCAATCCGGAGGAAGAAATGCAAAAGCTGCAGGCTATTCGCGGTATCGGCAGTTGGACGGCGCAGTATATAGCCATGCGGGCAATGGGCTGGCCCGATGCTTTTCTGCCAACGGATGCAGGAATAAAAAAGGCGCTGCCGGATCATACGCCTAAAGAACTGCAGGTACTGTCGGAAGCCTGGCGTCCCTGGCGCAGTTATGCTACGGTTAATTTATGGAATACATTATAGAGGAGGCCCTATATGTACTACTCTACGACTTATTTATCGCCCCTGGGAAAAATTACGCTTGCGTGTGACGCTTGCGGTAAAAATCTTGTCGGCTTATGGCTGGAAGGGCAAAAGTATTATCAGGGTACGCTGAAGGAAGCTTTGATTGAAAAGGATGCTGTGCCGCTTTTCGATATTGCAAAAAAGTGGCTGGACAGATATTTTTCCGGGCAGAAGCCTGATGCGGCAGAGCTGCCGCTGGCACCACAAGGCAATGCGTTTCGTCAGGGCGTTTGGGAAATTTTATGTACGATCCCTTATGGAGAGGTAATAACTTACGGCAGTATTGCTAAAAAAATGGCAGTGAAGCTGCAGAAGGAACGGATGTCAAGCCAGGCTGTCGGCGGTGCTGTTGGACATAATCCCATTTCTATTATTATTCCCTGCCACCGGGTCGTTGGTGCAAACGGCAGTCTTACTGGGTATGCCGGCGGTATTGAAAAAAAAATAAAACTGCTGGAGCTGGAAGGCGTAGATATGTCTGGATTTTTTATCCCCCAAAAAGGTACGGCATTGTAATATACTAATAAAATCGGAGGGAAATTATGATTACGTATAACGGCGAAAGGATAGTGGATGCGGCATTTGCTGAGCAGGTGTATGAGGCAGTCGCCCGGATACCTCGCGGTAAAGTGGCTACCTACGGACAGATAGCGGCGCAGGTCGGTGATACGCTGGCTGGGCGTGAGGTAGGGCACATCATGAGCTGCGCTCCTTCTGGACGGAATTTGCCCTGTCACAGGGTCGTGAACCGTACCGGGGCTCTGGCACCTGACTATGCTTTCGGCGGGCAGGAAAAACAACGTGCTTTGCTGGAAGCGGAGGGCGTAACCTTCCTTGCCGACGGGCGAATAGATATGACGCTGCATTTATGGGGCAAATATGAACAATTTAATATTTTTGATATGAGCTGACAGGCCGGTCGATATTTCAAAATGCTCTGCAGTGAAAATGTTGACAAATATTTAAACAGATGCTAAAATAACCTTGTTTTTACGGAAACACCTCGGAGGGCAGTACTGCCGGATAAGAGATACTCTCTTATCCGGTTTTTTTATTAGATTAAAGGAGGAAAAATAATGCTTACGGAAAACGCTTCAAAAATCCAGCAGAAATATTTAGGCGCAAAGGGTTTGATCGTACTGATCGCTGTGATGAATATGTTTGTACCGTTGTCGATAGATTTATATCTGCCGGCACTGCCGACGATAGGTACAGAATTTGCTGCGACACCTTTGATGGTCAATTTGACGCTGGTCAGTTTTTTCTTCTTTTTCGCAGTGGGGATTCTGCTGTTTGGGCCGGTAAGTGATAAATACGGACGCCGGAAGATTTTACTGCTGGGAATAGTTCTGTATACGCTGGCAAGTGGTCTGTGCGCCTTTGCCGGCAGTATTTACAGTCTGATAGCGTACAGAATCGTGCAGGCTTTGGGTGCAGGCGGCATGGTTGCTGTGTCGATGGCGGTTGTTAAAGATGCTTTTTATGGCACCACTAAAAATCGTGTTTTGGCGCTGGTGCAGGCTATGGCCGTTATTGCGCCGATGGTCGCCCCTGTTATCGGCGCATTTCTGCTGCAGTTTGTCAGCTGGCGCGGTACCTTCGGGGTCCTGATCGCCACCGGTGCTGTTAATCTGGCCGCCAGCTTCTTTTTTGAAGAAACGCTGTCGGAAAGCGAACGTTATAAGGGCAGCTTTTGGAGTACCTTCGGCAGATTGGCAGTTGTCGGTAAAAATGTTGGTTTTACTGGTGTACTGACTGTATTTTCACTGCTGGCAGCACCTTATATGGCTTACGTGGCAGTATCTTCCTATGTTTATGTACAGTATTTTGGGCTTAGTGAGCAGGTCTACAGTTATTTTTTTGCTGCTAACTCATTTTTTGCCGTTGTCGGTCCGTTTTTATATATGAAGTTGATCGGGATCGTATCGCCGCGTCAATTTACCTATGGCTGTTTTATTTTTACTGTAGTAGCAGCGGCAGCGCTGCTGACAGTAGGGAGTATTTCACCGTGGTGGTTTTTAATAGCCTTTTTACCGGTTACGATCATGGAAAGCGCTGCCAGGCCTTTCAGTACGGCCATATTATTGGATCAGCAGAAGACGGATATCGGCTCTGCCTCGTCGCTGATCAATGCGGTGAATACTGTTTTTGGCAGCTTGGGTATGATGCTGGGTGCATTGAACTGGAGCAATTTTATTGAAGGGCTGGGGATCATTACCGCTGTTTGCGTCACCTTGGCAATTGCGGGCTGGCTGGCTCTGCTGCATTTTAAAATCAGGGTAGAAGGTTTATAAAAATCAGTCAAAATAAAAAATACCTGCCGTTAATCAACGGCAGGTATTTTGCTTTGCAGCGAAAATTTCAGTCGCTGCCTATAGGGGAAAGATGCCCAAGCAATCCACTATTTAACGATCAAGACCGGTATTTCCGCATACATGGCAACTTTGGAGCTGACGCTGCCAAGGATAAATTCTGCAACAGCGTTCATGCCGCGGCTGCCGATGAGGATCATGCTAGCTTCGGATTTTTTGGCGGCGGTCAGGATTTGCTGCGCGGCGTTGCCAACTAAAGTTTCATAATGAACGGGAACTTTGGCGGCAGCTGTTTGTTTTTTTGCTGCTTCCATTAATTCCTGACCGGCCAGTTCATATAATTCATTGGTTTGTTTGACCATAGCGGGGTTTAACTGGTTCAAAATGGTCGATCGTTTGCTGTAAGGTTCGATTACGTGGACTACTTTTATTTCTGCGTCAAGCTTACCGGCCAGATTGATACCATAAGCAAGCACTTTACTGGACGAATCAGAACTGTCGATAGCGATTAAAATTTTCTCTTTCATATAAATCCCTCCCTGAATTTTGCATCCTGCTCTTTACTTGACTGTTCTTCTTTTCTTTAATATTATTATAACAACAATAAAATCATACTTAAAATACTTATTTTTGAAATTATAATACCTAAAAAGTATGAATGGAGGAATACTTATGAATTTGCAGCAAATGCGGTATTTCGTAATGGTAGCGAGGCTGGGCAATGTTACAGAGGCTGCCAAAGCGCTGCATATCGCGCAGCCGCCTTTAAGCAGACAAATCAAACAGCTTGAGCAGGAACTGGGCGTGGTGCTGTTCGACAGATCAGGCCGGCGTCTGCATCTGACAGAAACCGGTCATATGCTGCTGCATCGGGCAGAAGAAATCTTAAATCTAACGGATCGGACTGTATGTGAATTATCCAGCAGTGAGCTGGGACAGGAGGGTATTTTATCACTGGGAGTTGTCCCTTCGATGAGCCTGATGGTATTACCGCAGATGATTGCCGCTTTTAAAGAGTTGTATCCCAAAATAACCTATCGGTTGTTGATCGGCGAAAGTTTACGGGTGATCGAACTGCTGGAAAAGGGGGTCATTGAAACTGCTATCGTTCATTTGCCTGTGGACGAGGATTATTTTGCAAGCTATAAGCTGCCAACTGAACGCTTGGCATTAGTCTATGATGCGGCGTTTTTTCCGCAGCTGGAGGGGACTTTTGAACTGCCTGTAAGCAGGCTGCAGGGGCTGCCGCTTTTATGCCACCGCCGTTATAAGGAACTGTTGGAACAGTCTGCTGCTAAAAATGGCATTCAGGCATATTTTTTCTGTCTCAGCGATGACAGTAATTATCTGATTGCCTGGGCGAAAGCCGGTTTGGGACTGGCCGTTATCCCAGAATCAGCAGAAGCGATCGCCAGGCATGAAGGGCTGGCCTGTGTCCGTATGGACGACCCGGAGCTGACGACTACGGCGGCAGTGGTATGGGGGCGCAAGCATTATCACTCGCCGACAACACGTAATTTTATCAGTTTTATACCGCAGTATTTTGAACAGTGCAAAAAGTTCTGCTGAGTGCTGTTGACTGTAGATCAGAGAAAATATAAATAAAAAGCCCCCGGAATTTTTAAGATTCCGGGGGCTTAGTTTTTAATTATTTCCAGGCCGGTAAAATGGTACCCTGGAAGTGTTCCATAATGAATTTTTCATTATCAGCTGATTGGTAAATTTCTTTCAGTTTAGCGATCCGGGGATCGTTTTCATTGGTTTTCTTGGTTACGAAGATGTTGACAAACGGATTGTCAGCAGATTCCAGAATGATGGAATCTTTGGTAGGGTTCAGGCCTGCTGGAATAGCGTAGTTGGCATTGATTACAGCAAAGGTAACGTCGGGCAGGCTGCGGGGAATGGTAGCTGCATCCAGTTCCAGGAATTTGAAGTTATGTGGATTTTCGGTGATATCGGCAACGGTGGTAGTAACGTTTTTGATATCTTTGACTTTGATCAGCCCGGCATTGGCAAGAACTAAAATCGCACGGCCGCCGTTGGATGGATCGTTAGGAATACCGATTGTGGCGCCGTCAGGAATGGCGTCGCCTTTTTTCAAAGTTTTGGAGTAAGCGGCCATCGGGAAGTTAACGGTTTTGAAAACTTCTACCAGGTCAAATTTAGGTTCTTTTTGCAGAGTGGCATCTAAATAGGGGCGGTGCTGCATGCTGTTGGCAAAAACTTCGCCTTGGAATAGTGCTACATTAGGAGTTACATAGTCGTTGAATTCAACGACTTCGATTTTCAGACCTTGTTTTTCAGCAAGTTTTTTGACATTGTCCATAATTTCAGCATGAGGACCTGCAGTAACTGCGATTTTGATAGGTGCATCGCCGGCAGGAGCTTTTGCTGCTTCTTTTTTATCGTCACCGCAGCCGAAGGTGGTCAGGGCAGCTACGCATAAAGCTGCTGCGGTCAGTATTTTAGCTAATTTTTTCATGATAATTTCCCCTTTATAAGATGATTTTATAGTTTGTTTTTATTAAGCTTTTTGGAAAAGTAGTCGCCGAGTGACTGGATAGATTGGACCATAACGATAAGTACGACGACAGTGATCAGCATAACGTCCATTTGGAAACGCTGATAACCGTAACGGATCGCCAGATCGCCTAAGCCGCCGCCGCCTAATGTACCAGCCATGGCGGAATAACCGATCAAAGCGATAACAGCGAGGGTGATACCTAAAACGATGGAATGCAGTGCTTCCGGCAAAAGGACCTTGCGGATAATCTGCATGGGGCTGGCGCCCATGGCCTGAGCCGCTTCGATAACGCCGTGGTCGATTTCCAGCAGCGAAGATTCGATGATGCGGGCAATAAAGGGTGCGGCTGAAATAGTCAAAGGTACGATGGAAGCGGTAGTACCTATCGAAGAGCCTACTAAAAGGCGGGTCAGAGGAATGATCGCTACCATTAATATAATGAAGGGAGTTGAGCGGGTAGCGTTGACAATAGCGCCTAAAACGCTGTTTACAGGAGCGTTGGGCAGGATATGGTTTTTACGGGTGACGGTTAAGATCACGCCGAGCGGTACGCCGATGAGTGTGGCGAGTATTGTGGAAGCCAGCACCATATAGCAGGTTTCCCAAAAGGATTTAAGTAAAAGAGCTAACATTTCAGGAGACATAACCGATCACCTCAACTTTCAGCTGCTGTTCATGCAGATATTGCAGAGCATTTTTGATACCTGCGGCGCTTCCTGAAATCTCAATGACCAGGGTGCCGAAGGGTATATCCTTAAGCGAGTCGATATTACCGTAGATGATATTGATATCGACATCGAATTTTTTGACCATACCGGAAACGATCGGATCGCCGGCTGAGTTACCGATGAAGGATAATCGCACGATCAGTTTGCTGCCTTCGGTGTAGACTGCGCTGATTGAAGAAGATTGCAGCAGTGCAGGCAGTTCGACATTGTTGATGCTTTTGACGAAATCTTTGGTAGTGGGCTTCTGCGGATCGGTGAAAACATCGATCATGGAACCTTCTTCAATGATCTCGCCGTTTTCGATAACAGCTACTCTGTCACAGACTTCTTTGACTACTTCCATCTGATGTGTGATCATGACAATAGTCAGATTCAGGCGTTTATTGATATCTTTGAGCAGGTCGAGAATAGATTTTGTTGTCTGCGGGTCCAATGCCGAGGTTGCTTCATCACACAGCAGTACTTTAGGATCGCTGGCCAGAGCACGGGCAATACCGACACGTTGTTTCTGACCGCCTGACAACTGGCTGGGATAATAATCGCCGCGGTCCTGTAATTGTACCAGCTCCAGCAGCGGCTGCACCCGCTTTTTGATTTCAGACTGCGAAATACCCTGTATTTCCAGCGGAAAAGCGATATTATCATAAACTGTGCGGGAGGCCAGCAGATTAAAGTGCTGGAAGATCATCCCGATATTTTGGCGTGCTTTGCGCAGTTCCTGATTGTTCATTGCAGTCAGTTCCTGTCCATCCACAAAGACCTGACCGCCGGTAGGTACTTCCAGCATATTGATGCAGCGGATCAGGGTTGATTTACCGGCACCGCTGAGGCCGATGATACCGAATATTTCTCCGGCGTTGATATGCAGATTTGTTTTCTTTAAAGCGTGGATATCACCTGCATTGCTGTAATAGGTTTTTTCCACATTGCGTAAATCGATCATACAGCGTTCCTCTTTCTTTTCTAAAATCGTAAAAAAACCCTTCACACAGGTGAAGGGTAACGAAAGCGTTTCGTACTGCTTCATCTGTCGGATTTACATCCGTTGGATTTGGCACCGTTCACGTCGTGATGGTTGCCGTAGCTTCATAGGGCCAGTCCCTCGGCTACTCTTGATGAAATACCGTTTGAAGTTGTTAAACAAAATAATACACTTACAATCGGCACTTGTCAATAAAAATTTTAAAATTTTTGTAAAAAACCTTGCCTTTCACAAGATAAAGTGATAAAGTATAAAAGAAAAAAGGTGCTAGCACCAGCTAAATTTAAGGAGGCAATCATGGCTGCAAAAACCAGAGACCATTTGACCGATCAATTATTTAAAGCGATTCTTAGCTTAAAAAGTGAAGAGCAGTGTTCCAACTTTTTTGAGGATATTTGCACGATCAGCGAACTGAAATCCATGGCGCAGCGTTTGGAGGTTGCCAGAATGCTTGATGCAGGCTGTATTTATGAAGAGATAGTAGAAAAAACAGGCGCCAGTACGGCGACGATCTCACGGGTTAAACGCTGTTTGGTTTATGGCGCTGACGGCTATAATTCGATAATGCCATTATTAAAAAAGGAAGACAAGCACAATGCTGAATAATAAAGCTTTGCAGGTGCCGTATGGAACTAGGGACGTACTTCCGGGTGAAGCCGGCGCCAGAAGGATAATTGAAAATAAGCTTGCCTATACCTTTAAAGCCTGGGGCTATGACGAAGTGGTCACGCCGACTTTTGAATATCTGGATACTTTTGCCGCAGCAGGTCAGCTGTCAGACAGCAGTTTTAAATTTTTTGACCGTCGTAATAATATTTTATTGCTGCGGTCGGACATGACGACTCCTTTGGCGCGTTTGGTAGCTACTCGGCTCAATGAGGGACCGGCGGTAAAACGGCTTTTTTATCTGGCGAATCTATTTCGCTATGAGGAAACACAGGCCGGACGCCAGTGTGAGTTTAATCAGGCCGGTGTTGAAATGATGGGTGCGGCCGGACCTTCGGCAGATGCCGAGATGCTGGCTTTAGCAGTAGCTTCGCTGCAGGCAGCAGGGTTAAATGATTTTGTGATCAGTGTTGGCCAGATCGATTTTATAAATGGCCTGATTGAAGCGGCTGAGGTCACTGAACTGCAGGCGCAGGAGCTGAAACGCTGCCTGATCGAGCATGATGTGGTACGGTTGGAAGCGTTGGCAGATGGCAGCAGGATGTCACCGGAACAAAAAGATTTGTTTAAAGAGCTGCCGTTTCTGCATGGCGGGCTTGAACTTTTAGATAAGGTTGAAGCCTGTGGTTTGAACAATAAAAGCTCCAAGGCTGTGCAGGATCTGCGCGAAATCTATGCTTTGGCCGAGGTCTATGGTGCGGCTGGTTATCTGCGTTTTGATCTGGGGCTTTTGCGCGACCTTGATTATTATACTGGAATGTTATTTGAAGGCTACGCTGAGGATATGGGTTTCCCGATCATTGGCGGCGGCCGTTATGATACAATGATGGAAAATTTTGGCAGATCCTGCCCGGCAACAGGATTTGCTATAGGGATAGACAGGATCATGTTGATTCTGAGTCGGCGCCGGCAGCTGGACAATATCAGCAGCTGGGATGTTCTGGTGGCCTGGCAGGCAGGCTGTCTGCCACAGGCGATCGCGCAGTGTATGCGTCTGCGCAGGAGCGGCAAAACAGTGAAGCTGGCTGCCGAGCCTTTTAACCAGAGCGAAGCAGTGGACGCGCAGCGTGCTAACGCCTGCGATACGCTGCTGTATATCGAAGATTGATAAAGGAAGTGCCGTAATGGATTATATTACCGTAGCGCTGCCGAAGGGCAAGCTGTTTCAAAGATCAGTAGAGCTGCTGGCTAAAGTAGGCTATAGTGCTGATAACGTAACTGAAGATTCGCGCAAACTTGTTATCAGTAACGAGGATAGCAAGGTGCGCTTTATAATTACTAAAACTGTCGATTTGCCGACCTATGTAGAATACGGTGCTGCCGATATCGGGATCATTGGTAAAGATGTGCTGCTGGAAGAACGCAAGGACGTATATGAGCTGCTGGATCTGAAATATGGACGCTGTCGTTTGATGCTGGCAGTTCCTGAGCAGATGCAGCGGCCCAGGCTGACTGATTATGCGCATCTGCGGGTAGCAACTAAATATCCGAACTGTGCCCAGGAGTATTTTCGCAGTCTGGGGATTCAGACCGAGATCATCAAGCTTAACGGCTCGATTGAACTGGGGCCGATGGTTGGATTGTCGGAGCTGATCGTTGATATTGTGGAAACAGGCCGTACCCTGAAAGAGAATAAATTGGTGGAGGTAGATTCCATCTATACGGCGACAGCAAGACTGATTGCCAACAGGGTGAGCTTTAAATTGAAATTTGACCGTCTGGATAAACTGGTCCGAGATTTGCGTAAGGTACTGGATGAGGAGGAAGAGCAATGCAAGTAACAGATGCCAGAGGAATGAGTGCTGTTGAAATAGCAGCTTTGATGCAGAAAAAAGCTTTTGATGAATGTGAGCTGTCCCCCGGAGTACAGGCAGGTGTTACCGCTATGTTTGGTGCGCCGCTGACAGCAGCCCAGGTCGTCGAAAGAATTGTGACTGACGTAAGGGCCGGCGGTGATGGAAAGCTGATTTATTATACTAATCTGATAGATAAAGCAGGCTTGAGTGTCCAAAATATCCGGGTCAGCAAGGCTGAATTTGCAGAAGCCCGACAATCAGCTGATGCCGAAGTGGTAGGAGCCATAGAACGTGCTATTGCAAATGTGCGTAGCTTTCACGAAGAACAGCTGCCAAAAACCTGGCTGACTAACCGTGAATGCGGTGCTATGCTGGGACAGAAGGTAACTCCTGTTGACTCTGTGGGTATCTACGTCCCCGGTGGAACTGCGGCTTATCCTTCTTCGGTGATTATGAATGCTGTACCGGCTGCAGTAGCAGGAGTACCACGGATCGTGATGGCAGTACCGCCCGGACGTGATGGCAAAGTAAATCCTTATGTGCTGGTTACGGCTGAATTAATAGGTATCAGGGAAATTTATAAAATGGGCGGTGCACAGGCCATTGCTGCGTTAGCTTTTGGTACGGAAACTGTACCAAAGGTTGAAAAAATTACCGGCCCGGGCAATATTTTTGTGACGCTGGCTAAAAAAGCTGTTTACGGGCACTGCGACATTGATATGCTGGCAGGTCCCAGCGAAATATTGATTATAGCCGATGATGGCGCTGATCCTAAATATCTGGCAGCTGACCTTTTGAGTCAGGCGGAACATGATCCTCTGGCCAGCGCTATTTTAGTTACGGACAGTGAGCTGTTGGGCAATGCTGTTGCAGCAGAGCTTGAGATGCAGCTTGCTGTTTTACCGCGGCAGGAGATCGCTGCATTGTCTTTAGCAAATCATGGCAAGATTATTATTGCGTCTGATATGGAAACAGTAATTGAGATGGCGAATATATCAGCACCGGAGCATTTGGAGGTTATGACGAAAGAGCCTTTTGCTCTGCTGCCTTATCTGCGTAATGCCGGTGCGATCTTTTTGGGCGCTTATTCACCGGAGCCTTTGGGCGATTATTACGCAGGACCGAACCACATTCTGCCTACCGGCGGCACTGCCCGTTTCTACTCAGTTCTGAATGTGGAGACGTTTATGAAGAAAACAAGTATCATTGCTTATACGCAGGGCGCCTTGACTGCTGTGGGCAGTGACGTTATTAAAATGGCTGAAGCGGAAGGGCTTCAGGCGCATGCTAACGCTATCCGCGTGCGTATGGAAAAGAGGTGAGGAGATGGCTGGATTTAATGCCAGGACCGGCTTGGAAGAATTGGAAGAATATGCTGTAGAACATGTGGCTGCCGATATTATCGTCAATGCCAACGAAAGTAATTATAATCTGCCGCGGCCGATTGAGCAGGCTGTAGCGGCGAAGCTGGCCGGGTTTCCTTTTAACCGTTATCCGCCGATGCAGGCTGAAACGCTGCGCGGGCTGATTGCTGAAGATCTGGCGCTGGATGCAGACAATATCAGAATCGGCAACGGTTCCAGTGAACTTTTGCAAATGGCCTGTTATGCTTTTGGCGGCAATGGACGTAAAATCGCTTTTCCGTATCCGTCCTTTTCTATGTATGGCGTTTATACCAAGCTGGCCGACAGTATAGCCGCACCGTATCCGCTGACGCTGACGGGATATGTCGATCCAGATAAGGTCATCGAATTTTGCAGGGCAGAGCAGCCGGCGCTGTTGATTGTCTGCAATCCAAACAATCCGACGGGAAATTATAATCCGCTTGAAGTAATGGAGAAGATTTTAGCAAATGTCAGCTGCCCGGTAGTAATGGATGAAGCCTATATGGAGTTTGCTAAAGGCAGCGGCGTTGATCCGCAGGATCTGCGCCCGCTGAATAAATTAAAGCTGGTAGCAGGTTCGACTTTGGCTCTGACAGGTAAATACAGTAATTTTATGTGCTTACGTACTTTTTCTAAAGCTTACGGACTGGCTGGACTGCGTGTAGGTTATGCTGTCGGCAGTGCCGGTATCATGCGTGTTTTGGGAAAAACACTGCTGCCTTATCATGTTAATGCCTGGTCTTTAGTTGTAGCGGAAGAGGTTTACCGCCAAAAAGACTTATATAAAGAACAACTGGAAACTATTATCGAGCAGCGTGATCTGATGCGGGAACAACTGGAGCAAATGGGCTTGAAAATCTGGCCGTCCGCAACGAATTTTCTGATCTGTTGCCCGCAGGGCGAACTGACTGCCCGTTTAGCGGCTGCCTGCGAGCAGCAATATGGCAGCCAGGGTGAAAAAACACAGCAGATGCTGGCAGGAATGTACTTATACCGCAAACTGCTGGAGAAGAAAATTTTGGTGCGCGATTATACCAGTCATCCTGTATTGCAGGGATGCCTGCGGATCACGGTAGGCCTGCCGCTGGAAAATGCTGAAATCATCAGCCGGCTGGAGCTCTTATGCGGAGAGGAGGCAATATGATGCGGCAGGCAGTTAAAGAACGAAAAACTTTAGAAACTGCGGTCAGTGTCAGTATTGGGCTTGATGGCAGCGGGAAAGCGGATATCGCTACAGGCGTCGGTTTTTTTGATCATATGCTGACACTGCTGGCCAAGCATGGTTTTCTTGATTTGCAGGTGAAAGCACAGGGAGATCTGCAGGTTGACTGTCACCATACGGTTGAGGACTGCGGCATCGTTTTAGGAGAAGCTCTTAAAGCGGCTGTTGGCGATAAAAGCGGTATTCACCGCTATGGCAGTTGTTTTATTCCAATGGATGAGGCTTTGGCACAGGTAGTACTGGATTTTTCCGGGCGGCCGTACCTGGTTTTTGAAGCCGAAATTCCTAAAATAACTTTGGGTAACTACGATACAGAAATGACTGAGGAATTTTTCCGCGCCGTAGCCGTGGCCAGCGGCATGACTCTGCATATTCGAGTCTTGTATGGTAAAAATGTACATCATATTATTGAGGCGGTTTTTAAAGCTTTTGCCCGCGCGCTGGCAGAGGCAGTAGCTGCAGATCCGCGCGTTCAGGGCGTGATGAGCAGCAAGGGGGCTTTATGAGTTCGAAGATAGTCATTGTTGATTATGGGATGGGAAACCTGCACAGTGTTAATAAAGCGATCGCTGTTGTTGGCGGCGACCCGGTTATTTCCAGTGATGCCGCAGTTATTGCACAGGCTGATAAACTGATTTTACCGGGAGTAGGGGCTTTTGGCGATTGTATGGCTAATCTGCAGCGCAGCGGTCTGGTACCGATACTGCAGAAATATTTGCACAGCGGCAGACCGTTTTTAGGTATCTGTCTGGGAATGCAGGTTTTGTTTGAAGGCAGTGATGAAGCTCCCGGAGTGAAAGGTCTGGGCTATTTTCAAGGGCAGGTGCGCAGACTGGATACCGCTTTGAAAATACCGCATATGGGCTGGAACAAGCTGAGTTTACGCAGCAGTTCTCCGCTGCTGCAGGAAGCAGGAGATGAATATGTGTACTTTGTGCACAGCTTTCATGTTGAGCCGCAGCAGCAAGAGCTCATTACTGCCGTATGTGATTATGGTATGGAAGTAACGGCTGCCGTCGGCAGCGGCAGTGTGCAGGCTTTTCAGTTCCATCCAGAAAAATCAAGCCGGGCAGGCCTTGGCCTGCTGCGCGCTTTTAAGGAGTGGCAGCCATGATAATTTTTCCTGCTATAGATATCCGCGGCGGCCGCTGCGTCAGATTGACGGAAGGTCGTTTTGACCAGGAAACTGTTTTTGCTGATGATCCTTCGGAAATGGCTGCCCGCTGGTCGGCAGCCGGAGCCGAATATTTACATGTCGTCGATTTAGACGGTGCTTTGGCCGGTGCGGGACGTAATCTGCCGGCAATCCAAAAAATCCTGGAGCACGCTTCTATGCCAGTGCAGGTAGGAGGCGGAATCAGAAGTCTGGCAGCTGTAGCAGAATTGCTGGAATTGGGGGTCAGCCGTGTGATTCTTGGATCAGCAGCAGTGCGGGAACCGCAGCTGGTTGCTGAAGCCTGTCGGGAATTTCCTGGTCAGGTTGTTGTAGGTATCGATGCTAAAGACGGGAAAGCCGCTATCGAAGGCTGGGGTGTCAGCGGTGGTATCGATGCTGTAGAGTTGGCTCTAAAAATGGCTGCTATCGGGGTCGAGCATATTATTTTTACTGATATCAGCCGTGACGGTAAGCTGAGTGGGGTGAATGTAGAAGCCACTGCCGCTTTGGCAAAAGCCTGCGGTGTTAAAGTCATTGCCAGCGGCGGTGTGGCATCGTTGGAAGATATACGCCGGCTGCAGCAGCGGTCCTCCTCTGGGATCGAGGGCTGCATCATAGGGAAGGCCATTTATACCGGAGCTATTGACCTGCGGGAGGCTCTGCGGGTCGCAAAGGAGGTCTGAGATGCATACCAAAAGAATTATTCCCTGTCTGGATGTAAAAGAAGGGCATGTAGTCAAAGGCACTAATTTTGTGGAATTGCGTGATGCCGGTGATCCTGTTGAACTGGCGGCCTTATATGACACTGAAGCTGCCGATGAGCTGGTTTTTCTTGATATCACTGCGTCTGTCGAGCAGCGTAAGTCTATGCTGGATGTCATAAACCGTACGGCGGGACAGGTTTTTATGCCGCTGACAGTTGGCGGTGGGATCAGCACGGTGCAGGATATCCATAATGCTCTGAATGCAGGTGCTGATAAAATTTCTGTAAATACGGCGGCAGTAAAAAATCCGCAGCTGATTGCTGATGGTGCAAAGCTGTTTGGCAGCCAGTGCATCGTTTTAGCTGTAGATGCCAAACGCTGCGGTACAGATAAATGGGAAGTTTATGTACATGGCGGACGTACTCCTACGGGAATTGAGGTACTGGACTGGGTCAGAACGGCGGCAGAATTGGGCGCCGGCGAGATTTTACTGACCAGTATGGATGCTGACGGTACAAAAAACGGCTATGATATACCACTGACCCGGGCGGTTGCCGAAGCGGTGAAGGTACCTGTGATAGCCAGCGGCGGCGCAGGTAAGTTGGAACACTTCTATGATGTTTTGACGGAAGGTAAAGCCGATGCCGTTTTGGCGGCATCAGTCTTTCATTATAAAGAGTTTACTATCAGGCAGGTCAAAGAATACCTGCGGTCTAAAGGTGTAGAGGTGAGATTATAATGCAAGTAGATTTTTCTAAAATAAAATTTGATGAAAAAGGCTTGATTCCGGCCATTATTCAGGATGCAGCAACCAATGCCGTGCTGATGCTGGCCTATATGAACGGCGAATCACTGGCGAAGACTGTGGAAACCGGTTATACCTGGTTTTGGAGTCGCAGCCGTCAGGAGCTGTGGAACAAAGGCGCTAGCAGCGGCCATGTGCAGAAGGTCGTCAGTATTGATTATGATTGTGATGGTGACAGTCTGCTGGTAAAGGTTGAACAAAAAGGTGCAGCCTGCCATACCGGAAATTATTCCTGTTTCAGTTATCCATTATGGAACAGCGGTGCAGGCAGAAATCTGCCGGTACCTGAACCGGATGGTATTCACGGTATTTTGGCTGAATTGTACCGCGTCATTCAGGACAAACGCGTCCATGGCGGCGAAAAATCTTATACCCGTTACCTGTTTATGTCAGGACAGGATAAGATTTTGAAAAAGGTCGGCGAAGAAGCTGCAGAAACTATCATTGCTTCCAAGAATAATAACGGCAAAGAGGTTTTGTATGAGATGTCTGACTTGTGGTATCATTGTTTAGTGCTTCTGGCATATCATAATATCAATCCGGCAGAACTGCTGAACGAATTGGGTGGTCGCCGCAGTAAAGAAAATAACAGTAAATATTAAAAAAAGAAACCTTCTGCAGTTTGCGGGAGGTTTCTTTGCTTAAAATTTACTGCTGACAGTTTTATTTTGTGCTACAATGACAAGTAAGAAATACGGGGATAAGAAGGTGGAAGCATGGAAAAAACGGTTTTAGTTATCGGTCACCGTAATCCAGACACGGATTCGGTCTGTTCTGCCATCGCCTATGCTTATTTAAAGCAGCAGCTGGGTTTGAACGCAGTTCCGGCACGTGCAGGCAAGATCAATCCGGAAACACAGTTTGTGCTGGAACATTTTGGCGTACCGGTACCGAAATTAGTAGATGATCTGTATCCGCGGTTAAGTGATATACGCCTGGCGCAGCCGCCGACAGTGGGGCCAGATGCGTCACTGCGTGATGTGGGCAGGCTTTTTGTAGAGCACGAAGGTTTAAAATCCGTACCGGTATTGGATCAGGAAAATAATATCGTCGGCATCATTACTGTCGGCGACCTGGCGAAACGTTATTATAATGAGCTGTCAATTCAAGATCTGGACGACGGCGAAACAGATTACAGAAGTATTGTCCATACTTTAGATGGTCAGCTGATCTGCGGTGATCTGACACATACCTTTAATGGTAAGATCAAAATTGGGGCTTCGGAGCCTGAAACACTTAGCACGGCAATTAAAAATGGAGATTTGGTTATCATCGGTGACAGAGTTGAGGCGCAGCTGGCAGTACTGGAGGCCGGCGCCGCAGGTTTGATTCTGACGCGGGATACGGAAATAACGCCAATCGTACTGCAGACGGCCCTGCGTTATAAGGCTGTTGTCATCAGCACGCCTTATGACACTTATACTACGGCACGGCTGATCAATCAGAGCATTCAGGTCAGGCTGGTGATGACGAAAAACCTTGTGACTCTGAAAACGACAGACTTACTTTCTGATGTCAGAGAAAAGATGCTGGCGGCAAAATTTGTCAGTTACCCGGTGTTGGAGCGTGGTAAATATGTAGGGATGATGGATCGTGGTATGATGCTGGTTCCCGATCGTCAGGAGGTTATTTTAGTAGACCATAATGAACGCAGTCAGGCGGTGGAAGGCATTGAAGAAGCGCATTTGCTGGAAATCATTGACCACCATCGGCTGGGCGGGCTGACGACAGGCGCGCCGATCTTTATCAGACAGGAGCCTGTAGGTTCAACTGCTACTATCGTTGCCAACCTTACCTGGCACAGAGGTATCGAACTGCCGCCGGCTTTGGCAGGTATTTTATTTGCGGCTATAGTTTCTGATACTTTGTATTTCCGTTCTCCTACTGCGACTCTTTTTGACCAGGATACTGCTAAACGTTTGGCAGAGCAGGCCGGCATCAAGGATGCGGAAGCTTTTGCGATGGAAGTACTGCGTCATGGTTCTGCTATTGGTACGATGCCGGTGCAGGATATTGTGCGTAATGATATTAAGGAATTCGATTTTGGCGAACACCGGATTACAGTCAGTCAGATCAATATTATGGATCGGCAGCAGGCTTTAGAACGGTTAGGAGAACTGCAGAAAGCTCTTAATGAATTTCGTAAGCAGGAAGGTTATGACCTGTCGCTGCTGATGGTTACTGATATTTTGGGTGAAGCGACAGATCTTTTAGCTGCAGGAAGTCCGCAGACACAGCTTGTTCACGCTTTTGGCGAAGCTGCTGCGGAAGGATGCTATCACCTGCCAGGCGTTTTGAGCCGTAAAAAACAAATCATTCCGCCCTTGACAGAAGCCTTTAGAAAACAGGACTGAATTATAGAAAAAAGACTGCTTCTTTAAGAAGCAGTCTTTTTTACTGTTAATTAGCAGGGAAGAAAGGCCAAACAACTGGGATTACAACCAGGGATACGATAAAGGCTACGATAACGAGGCCGGTACCGCATTTTACGTAGTCCATGAATTTGTAGCCGCCGGGGCCAAGTACCAAAGTATTCGGAGGAGTGCCTACCGGAGTTGCAAAAGCACAAGAAGCAGCAACTGCAATCGCCATCAATACTGCTTTCGGATCAGCGCCAAGCTGTTTAGCAATAGCAATACCGATCGGACACAGCAAAGCTGCGGAAGCAGTGTTGGACATAAATTGGGTCAGACCGCAGGACAGAATGAACAGAATAGCGGTCACTACTAAAGGAGACGGACTTCCTCCCATCAGGCCGACGGTCCAGTCAGCTATCAAAGCGCCGGCGCCGGTAGTATCCATAGCTGCTGAAACAGGCATCATACCTGCGAACAGGAAGATGGTTACCCAGTCGATAGAAGCATAAGCTTGTTTTTCGGTCAGGCAGCCGGTCAGTACGCAAACAAGCGCGCCGGTGATAGCAGCGATTTCCAAAGATACGCCAGGGATACCAACAGCCATGGTGATGATAACCAAAGCAAGGATGACGCCAGAGATGATTTGTTTGGTAGAAGAAGTGGAAGCGGCTTCGATTTCCTGTTCAATTTCCTGGTCAGCAGAAAGATCTACTTTCGGAAGCAGGTATTTGCCTACGAACATCATGTACAGCATACCAGCAATAGAAACCGGAATACCGATCCAGGCAAATTCAAAGAAGCCAAAAGGTTCAAGACCGGCAGAGGTCATAGCTCCGACTGCAATAATATTAGGCGGCGTGCCTACCATAGTAATGATACCGCCCCAACCGCAGGCAAATGCCAGAGGCATCAGTTGACGGGAAGCGGGGATCTTAGCTGCGGCACAAATACCGAGCGCAACTGGCAGCAGGCAGGCTGCAGTACCAGTATTGGACAGGCAGGAAGATAAAACCGTACCGACCATCATTAAGCCAAACATCAAGCTGTTCTCGCCTGTACCACACATTTTTACTACTACACCGCCGATTTTTTGAGCAAGACCGGTGTAGAACATGGAAGCACCTACGACGAACATACCTGCAAACAAGACTACGGTAGAGTCGGATAAACCCGAGAATACCTGTTTTGCAGGAATAAAACCTAACAGGCCGCAGGAAATCGCGCCTGCCGTTGCAGTAATTGCCAAGGGAATAAGTTCAGTTACGAATAAGAGAGCAACTACTGCCAACAAAATTAAACATTTTACTGCTTGGGACATATTATTCCTCCTTTTAAAATTTTAAAATGCGTTAACAGAATAGCAAATTTTGAAAATCTCCTCTGTTGCAACGGCAACATTTTTAAGTAAAATTTATTATAATTATTCATTTTTACAAAAAGTTTTACCTGAATTTTACTTATTTCTTAGATGAATGATACGAAATATCAACATTGTATAACTTATTTAAAAGAAATAAATAATTGGTGATTTGAAAATAAATAAATAATTTTTAATAATTAACCGATTTATATTTTTATTATTAAAAATAATTGATAAGATTAAAACTATATAGATTAATTTAAAAGCAAAAAGAACGCAGATAAAATATCTGCGTTCTTTTTGCTTTTAAATAAGATTTTTGTGCCGCCAGACTCCACTGTGCCAGCGATAAATAAATATCAGTGCCCTTAAACATTCATCCATCATCATAGCGATCCAGATACCTATCAAGCCAAAATCGAGGACGATACCAAAAAAGTAGGCACCTGCTACGGAAACCAGCCACATGGAAAGCAAGCCTATTGTTACAGGACCTTTGATGTCACCGGCAGCCTGCAGTGACATGACCATAACCATGTTGACGGCACGGCCGATTTCCAGAAAAATTTCAATGAGAAAGATGTGGCGTCCCAACTCCAGCACTTTGGGGTTATCAGTAAAGATACCATAGATATGGTCGCTGTTGAAATATAAGAGCGTTGTCAGGGTACCGCTGATCAGCACCGCTAACCGTACAGTTTGCCAGACTCTTTGGCTGACTGCTTCCTGGTCGCCGCGGCCTAGAAGAAAACCAACGATGATTTGCGTCGCCATTGCCAGAGCCTGCGAATAAATGTATGAGAACATAGCAATGATATAGGCATATATTTTGGTCGTTATGACTACTAAACCCATCAGATTGACAAATTTCATAATCACCATCTGCGACAGCTGATACGAAAGCGACTCGCCGCCGGAAGGCAGACCCAGATAGAGGATATTGTGCAAAGTTTTTTTGGGAAAAGGACGAAGATATTTAAAAGACAAGGGCAGATTGATAAAACGACGGAAAAAATATAGAATCAGCAGCAGACCCAGTACTTTACTGCTGTTGGTTGAAATAGTCACTCCCAATACTCCCAAGGGGGGGATGGGCCCGAAGCCATGAATAAGGAAAACATTACAGATAATATTGATAACATTCATGATGATAGAAGTCATCATCGTTACTTTTAGCAGTGAATAACCGCGGAAAAAAGAAATAAAAGAGATGTATACTGCCTGGACAACTATGAACAAGCCGATATAGCGTAGAAATAAGCCGGCTTCAGACCGGATGTCATCAGGTACGGCCAGCAGATCAAGAAAGAAGTTGTCGAAACAAAACAGAATTGAACTGATGATAAGTCCGAAAATGAAGTTTGTTAAAAGAGCTACGGTACAAACTTCCGTGACTTTTTCCTTATTACCGGCACCACGGTATTGGGCAATCAGGATTGTTGCGGCCATACTTATTACGCTGAGGGCAATAATAACGATGTTGATGATTTGATTGGCGTTACCAACGGCAGCAACGGATTTTTGAGAATAATGACTGAGCATGAATTGATCTACATTGCCGACCATCATCTGCAGCAAAATTTCAATGAAAATCGGCCAGGTCATTTTGAAAACAGAAAGCTTGGCCGCGGTAGTTTCGATAGAACGCATTGTCAAACACTCCTGAAAAAATAAATCTGCCTTCCTGAAGGCAGATTTGACCCAGGAAGGCAGGCGTCTTTGCTTGCGTCATACATTATAGCACGGTGCTTAACCTACTGCAATATTTTTGAGTTATATTTTACAATTATATTGACAAGTAAGGCTGTTTTCTATTATAATCTTAATTGTCTTGGGGGCATAGCTCAGCTGGGAGAGCGCTTGAATGGCATTCAAGAGGTCAGCGGTTCGATCCCGCTTGTCTCCACCACTGTTAGAAGTAGGCACTGCAATAGTTTGCAGTGCTTTTTTTATTGTATGGGAGTTTCCTTTCAATGGGTCAAGGGAGTTGAATGGGAGTTTGTAAATTATTTTGACCTTTTAGTAATACATATTTTCAGCAATTTCTGCAAGCTTTTTTCCGCTACCTTTTTTCTTGTGTGCATATTTCAAGGTTGTTTCAATTTTGCTATGTCCTACGGCTGCACTGACATCTGCTAGTGGCATTTGTGCCAGCATTTCAGTGATGTATGTATGCCTGAGAAAATGAAAGCGCCTGTAGGGGATATTCAGCTCGCTTAGGATACGTTTCCACGTCCGACGCATATTGTTCCGGCTTATGGGTGTACCTGTGCGGGTACTGAAAAGATATTCGCTTGCATATTCAGTGCGTTCTATATATTCATCTAAGATATCGCATAACTTACGGCTTAGATCATAGGTGCGTATTGATTGTCTGTTTTTGGTATTTCCTAGAATGGTTTTATTGTTTTTATCCTGTTTTACAGATTTTTTTATTTTTATCTGCTGATTGGTAGAATTATACCATTTTTTTAATATACCTAACAACTCACCGATACGGCAGCCCGTTGATACTTCAAGCAAAATCATTACATAGTATTTATGTTGGTTGTGATCTGATTTTAGGTAATTTAAAATAGTTTTGATTTCTTCCTGTGAAAATGGTTCAGGTTCATCATCTTCGTTTTTATAAGCTAGTTCGGGTTTGGGGACCGCAAGCATAGGATTGAATTGAATTATTTGGCGGGATACGGCAAACGCAAATACCATTTTTAAAAATTCATATGTTTTGCGCTTGTCATCTTGACTACTTTTTAAACTCAAAAAGTAGTGCTGTAAAATTTCAGTTGTTATATTTTTTATGGGATATTTTACCAAAGGAGCTATTTTGTTGGCCCGGCGCTGATAAAATATTTCTGTTCCTTCTGATACAGTAGGATATGTTTTAAAATCAGCAAGATATTTAATAACAAATTGTCCAAATGGAGCTAAACCATCTTTATTATAGACATTTTGTTTGATTTTGGCTATTTCTTCGTTTTTGTAGTCGATAGCTTCCTGCTGTGAATCAAAACGCTTCTGGATAACACCGGCTGGCGTTACTATTCTTACACGCCATTTTTGACGTTGTTTTTCAAAATATACTGAGCCTTCGCCTTTAGCTCGAACGCGCGACATAAAATATCAACTCCTTTAAAACGTATGTTTGGTGAAGCGTTTTAAATATTGCCGCTCCATTAGGAGCGGCTTTTTGTTTTTTAGAATAAACCACCTAAAACAGCACGTGCTACGTCAGTTGCAACTTTAGTATTTTCTTTGTTTTGTTTGCTGCGTTTTTCTTTTTCTGCTTGAGTCTGTTCTGCATCTTTTTCTTTTTGGATTTGAATATCCTCTGCTTTGTCCGCCTCGGAACGTAATTTTAATACTTCTTGAAAGATTTGTTCACCTATTGAACTAGGGATAACACTTTCCCATGTTTCAGAACCTTTCGTGTTACGTAAAAAATTACCTTTGGAACTATAGTCAATAATTTCAAGAGATCGGGCTTCGTCGCCCATTTCGGTTCGTTTAAAATTCATTTTTTCTAAAGTTACGGCTATTTTTTCGCCTTTATAGTTTTTTTGGGCATAATCAGCATATTTTATCTGCACCCATACTGTGTATATTCCGTTTACACGTGTAATATTATCTGTATTGATTGATACTGTAACATCATCTGTTGACGTTAGCCATTTCCAACTAGCTGCAGAGGCGAGCGAGGAGAAAGCTAAACATAAAGCAAGCGTAAGTAATAATATTTTCCTCATTTCAAGTACCTCGTCAGTTTAATATTTTGTGTAATAAAGATTCTTTTTTCTCCGGGATTTTATCGGCCCGGCTTTTGTCAAACGTTAAATCAGAAACATTTTTAGTTTTGTTATCAATATACATGGAAAAATCAGTGCGTCTTTTCCCACCTGCATCGTTTGTCATTACAAAATAAGAACTAATTTTAGTTTTATCAGGCTTTTTAGTAAAACTCCAATCGTAAACGCCCCAATACTCAATTTTGTCTGTATGTGGAACTTGCATTTCGTCTAATTCTTTCTTTATTGCTGTTTCTGCTATCTTCATTAATGATTCTTTATCACTTCTACTCAAATAAAATTCATTTGCGTTATGTTGGACTTTACCATTCGCAAAAACATCAAATTCATATTTTGTGATTTTATAAACCGATCCATTTGGTGCAAGTAATAAATTATAGTAATTTAGTTCGCCATATTCAATTTTGTACCCTTTTTCAGCTGCTCCTGTAGCGTTATCTAAAGATTTATCCTCTGATAATTTATAATTTTCAAAGCCACATTGTGCTAACACAGAAGCTACATTAGCTGATTGTTGATCTGTTAGATTGGGTATTTGAATAGATTGTGGAGTAGGGGTTTTAGTTTGGTCAGAATTTGAAGGCGACTTCCCGCAACTGTTTGCAAGACCTATCAAAAACGCAAATATAAATATCCCATATAGTATTTTTTTGAGACACCCGAAACATCCACTGTTTTCTCTATTTATAGGTGGTTGATCCTTTATCTGAAGATTAGGTAAAGATTGTTTCGGTTCATTATTTTCTAAGTCATTAGTGTTAGTAGAATTGGCTTGTAGCGGCTGAATTTGTTCAGGGGGAATTTGTTCAATTCCATTAATTAAAGATGAAATTATATATAGTGGAAGATCATAAGGCGGAAAATGTAAAATAAAAGGGTTTTGTCGTCCTTCTTTAAATATATTTAATCCGCCTTCACCATAAGATAAAGATAATATCTTAGATATAGAAATTGTAAAATTTTTTGTTATACCAAGAAACCCTATACGTTGATTTGTAATGAAGAATTTTCCATAATCTTCATCTTCCCAAAATTCATTAGTTTCTCGTGTAGGTGAAATAGATCCCAACCGGTATCTAACGCCTTTACAAATCTTTATACTGGTTGTTATTCCTCTATAATTTACGGTTTTTGTAACTTTTCGTTTTTTGCGCATGGATGCATCTGAAACGAAATGAATAACTTCATTAGGTTTTAACATAATATTTACAGCGCTATCGGGTAGAATAGGTAATTCTCCACTTGTTTTTATTTTATATATTGAATTTAAGTTGCCAATAGCTGAAATTAATTTTGTTCTTACTTCTTTTGGCAGATATGCACAGTAATCGATTAACAATTTGAAATTTGCAAGCTCAGCATTGTCTAAAATATCATCAGACATAACTTGCTTGTAAAATCTGGCACAGGCCACAACTTGCGCTTCTTGTAACTGTTTTTTGGAAAATGATGCGCTTGTTGCAAATCTTGTTAATTGATCTAAATCATTAGGATTTATTTTTCCTACTTCAGCTAATCCTACAAGCCTTTCAATATATTCTTGTACTTCTGATTCGCTTGCAGAAAAAAATCCCATGAAATCATCCCCTATTTCTTAAAAATTTTTTCTAACCTGGATAACCTTGCCGAAAATTTTAACTACATTCATTTCTTTGCCAGAAAAAATTCTGGGTGGGTAAACAGGATTAGCGGCTTCCAATATCATCACATTATCGTGATATCTGACACGTTTTAGAGTGCCTTCCTCACCATTTATAATGACTACTGCAAGCTCACCGTTTTCGATAGTACATTGACGTCTTACAATGGCAATATCGCCGTCAGATATGCCGATATCTTTCATACTATCACCTTTACACACAAAGGCTGTAACATCGCCGGTAAGACTATCATCAACAAAAACATAACCTTCTAGATATTCATATGCCAATCCATTAGGTCCGCATTTTACGGAGCCAATGATTGGTATTTTTTTATTTTCTACAACAGGACCAAGATAGTTCGATAGTTTATTTGGATCTACATCATTACCAAGCAAATAATCTGTAGTAACACCAAATAACGCGGCTAATTCAGAAAGTTTACGTACTGGTTTACTGCTTCCGCTTTCATATTTTACATATGTTGTTCTGTCTATTCCGAGTTTATCAGCGACTTCTTGCTGAGAAAGACCATGTTGCTCTCTCAATGATTTTAAAATTTCAGCAGTGTTCATATTTTCCACCTCGATTATATTATATGTGATTATAATTCACATTTAAAGCCGTGAAATAAATTCACAAAAGGTATTGACAAGTGGAGTAAATGCACATATAATAAACTCGAATAGTGAAGAAACTTCACGGAAAGAGAGGTGGTGAAAAAATGAACTTGAAAGAAGCAAGAAATAGAGCAGGTCTTACGCAACAAGATATTGCTGATAAATTAAAAATAGATAGATCTTCTGTTGCGAAATGGGAGTCGGGTGAAGTAATGCCACGTGCAGATAAACTAAAACAGCTATCGGAGATTCTAGGTTGCACTATTGATGATCTGCTGAGTGAGCAGAAAGGAGTTGTAAGTAATGCGAATGACACTAAAAGCCTTTTGTGAAAAGCATGGCTTTTCGTACCGAGGGATGCAAGACCGGGCGGCAAAAGGTGAGTTTCCTCATTCTGGCGGTGGTAAGAAAGGGTCGCTGGTGTATGTATTTGAGGACACACTTTTAGATTTTTTTAGACGTCAGGATGAAGAAAACGCCAGGAAGAAGGCGGAAGCAATCAATCAGTCAAAACGCAGGCCTGCTTCTATGAAACAATATCGGAAGAAAGATCAAATATCTGCCGATAACTGGGCAGAGGAGTTACGCAAAGGTATCGAAAAGCGTAAAGCAGAACGAGCCGCTCAACTACTTGCTGAACAGGCTGTTTGATTACTTGAAATAATATCACGAAAGGAGAGTTACAACATGCAAAAAAACAGCATGAACCCTTATTTAAATGCCCGACTTTTTGCAGGTATGACAAGGCCTAAAGCAGCTATGTTATTGATAGTATCGGAACGTAGTCTTGCAGAATACGAACTAGATGGCAGGGTTGTTCCTGATTGGCTTGTGTTAAAAATGACTGAAATGTATCGGACTCCATGGCTTAGAGTACAACACCTGCAACGAAACCCTGTATTTTGCGATATTTTCGGTTTAGTTCCGATTAATGATGCAGAGGGCATAAAGATATTAAGGGTACATAAAGAAGTATCTGACGTGTCAAAGTTTCTGCCTGAGATGGTAGAGAAGACACTAAGTAAAACCGAACTTGGCAGCCGAATGATAAAAGAATGTAGAGAAGCAGCACAGTCATTATTGGCACTGATTGGATCAGAAAGAGAGGTAGCAAAATGAAAAATATTTATAAAGACATTCACTTAGCTTACTTAGCAGCGGTTGATGTAACAGCAGACTTACTTGATAGTATTGCAAGGTATCCGGCTATGTGGTTGCTGACTGTAGTAGCAGCTCTGGTAGCAGTACGAATGATCTACAATATTGGCTACGCTATGGGGCAGGTGGCAGGCTTATGATTAGAGATTTTACCGTAGCAACTACTGCAATATTTGTCGGAACATACATTGCTATTATGGCTGCTGTAGTGACTGTAGGGGTGTTAAGATGAGCAAAGGTAAACGTCTTATAAAAACAAACAAACTCTGCCTTGCGAACGGTGATGAGTTCGACAAAACAGAGTTTGAAGTGGATACTGATGTCCTAGCTGGATTTATTAAGGTCAAAACAGAAGGTAAAACAATTTATGTTAATCCAGAGTTCATCATATCCTTTGAAGAAAGTAACTTGTCCAGAGTTATTTCTTCTTGCCGGTAGTTTTAGTCTGAGAGAGCGCGCTTCCAGCTACAGACTTAGATGTTTTGCTGTAGTTATTGTTTTTCAATATCTTGGATGCCTTGCTTGCTACAGATTTTGATGTTTGTTTTGTGTTTGCCATCATAAATCCCCCCCTTTCTACATAATATTCTTAAGATAGTTGAGAACGATAGAATGAAAAGCAGAATATACGTTCACACTATATATAGTAATTATACTAACCATAGGAAGAGGTGTCAAGATGAACAAAATTAAACAAATTCGTGAACAAAAAGGATTGTCAAGGTATCAAGTCGCTAAAGCCAGTGGTGTTTGGTACAAGAATTTACGTGATATTGAAAATGGTAAAGACGTGACATTATCCACACTCAGGAAAATTGCAGCAGCAATGAACTGTGAAGTATCTGATTTAGTTTAGGAGGAGCGATTATGACAAAGCAAAAGAAAAAGAGCTACCGAAGTTGCAGCTTCGATAGCTCAGGTGGACTGTAAATTTTACGAAGTTTAGCGTCCACCTTTATTTTAGCAAAACGAAGGAGATTTGTAAATGGATAAGTTACAGCAGGAAAAAATCGATCGTTTGAATACTGCAGTAGAAATAATAAAAAAGACGTTTTCAGAACCAGTTAAATTTCCAGTCCGTTCATCTCCATATCCAGTCGTTGTATGTGTACATTGTGGATGTAGAGTGCCAATAGAGGATACACGCTGTAGATGCGGCGGTCAAACTTTTAGAGAGTTTTAGGAGGACGTAGAAATGAATGAGAAAGAAAAGTTAGCGGCCTTTCGTGCGCTTCAGCAAGCATACGGTGAGCCTAAAGTCCCCGCAAAGCAGGCTGTTAAATTGCTTAGACGTGCAGAGCGGTGTAAAGGGAGGAATAAGTAATGTTTAAAAAGGCAGAACGTAAAAGAAGCTATGTAAAAATTGCTTTGTGTGGTGTATCTGGAAGCGGTAAGACATATTCCGCATTATTGATGGCACAAGGGTTAGGCGAAAAGATAGCTATGATAGATACGGAAAATGGTAGCGGCGAATTATATTCTGATCTTTATGATTATGACGTTGCGCAAATTGTCCCGCCTTTTACTACTACGAATTACATCAATGCCATAAAAGAAGCTGAAAATGCTGGTTATGATGTGTTGATCATTGATAGTTTGTCACATGTATGGAATGGAGCAGGTGGGCTATTAGAGCAACAAGAACAAATTGCCAGAACTAAATATAAGGGCAATTCTTGGGCTGCATGGAAAGATATTACGCCAATGCATGATAAATTAGTGCAGACAATTTTGCAAAGTAAAATGCATGTTATTGTGACCATGCGGTCCAAACAAGATTATATTCAAACCGAAGATAAGAAAATAAAAAAAGTCGGTATGGCTCCTGTACAACGTGAGGGGTTGGAGTACGAATTTACTATCATGTTTGATATTGATCGTGAAAAACATGAGGCTACGGCAAGCAAAGATCGTACACGTCTTTTTGATAATTCTGTAGGTGTAATAACCCCGGAAATAGGAGCTAAAATACGGCAGTGGATTGAGCAGGGGGCAATAGCACATGAACCAGTTAAAGTGCCAGAGGAAGAAGCTGCAGTAAAAACTACTGAGTTTGTAAAATTTGATGGTACAAAATGTTATGTTCGTGGTAACGCAGGTTGGCAGAATGTAGAAGAAATGGGTATCGAAGGATTAAAATTTATTCTTTCAAAACCACAGTATGAAAATGCGCATTCCTGTGCAAAAGCGTGTCTTGATGCAATAGAAGTAGCAGAAGAGGCAATGGAATGAAAACCACGGTAAAAGACCTTCAGCTGATTCAGACATGGCAGGGGGCAAGTGTTGTGATTCCGCTTTCATCGTCAGAGGCGGAAGAGGTTGCAGAATTAAAGAAGAAAGCTGACGATGGAAAACCATTGCAGTTTGAATTAAAAATCATTAGAAAACAACGTAGCCTTGATGCAAATGCGGCATTATGGTTTTTGTTACAGGAAATGGCGGCTAAACTACGGACAAATAAAGATGCGCTATATCTTGAAATGTTGGGTAGATATGGAGTATTTACGCATATAATTGCAAAAGCTAATGCTGCAGAGCGATTTAAAGCTCAATGGCGTACTGTTAAGGATCTTGGCGAAGTTACTGTCAATGGGCAGACTGGTAAGCAGCTACAATGTTATTTTGGCAGTAGTACTTATAATACGCTTGAATTTAGTCGGTTATTAGATGGAACGATTAACGATGCTAAGGAAATTGGTATAAACCTTATTTCCGATGCTGATAGGGCGCTTATGCTGGCAGAATGGGGGAAATAATAATGAAAAAAGAAAAAGAGCATGTCCTGAAAATATTGACAGAAAAGCTGGAAAAAAATGAGCCTTTATTTGTGATGATAGAAGGGAACGTTATTATATCCGGGGAGTTTGAAAATCTTGCTGACTTACACGCACGAACTGCGGCATACATTGCTCACCTAATGCTTTCGTTAGAAATGGAAACTGGATGTACAACAAAACTTATGACTAAAATGGTTGGTTACTCTTTGAGCTTGTTGAGGAAAGTAGCAAAGCATGGCTAAGAGTATCATGCAGACAGGAAAATATTGTTATAACTGTGGGATAGAAACAGGACTTCATTTGCACCATATTTACTATGGTACCGGCAAGCGGAAAATTAGCGATAAAAACGGTTTTACCTGTTGGCTGTGCTGGCGTTGCCACAATGCTGTGCATGATGGCAGTGAACTGGGGACTTTGTTAAAGGTAGAGTGCCAAATGGTTTTTGAGCTTGAACACAGCAGAGAAGAATTTATGAAGATTATCGGAAGAAATTATTTAGACGACTGAAAGGATTATTATGAACTACGTTGCACAGATGAATGCGTTTTGGAGCTGGCGGTTACTCAACCAACTTAATAGCCGAGCTGCTGATTTGTATATGGCATTATTGCACTTTAACAATTTAGGCGGATGGCAAAAAGAGTTTACCGTGTCCAGCACGATGCTGCAATCGGTGTGTGGAATTTCTCGGACTGAATTAAGTAGGCATAGGAATACTCTAATTCAGATGGGGCTGATTTCATACCAGGGCGGCAAAGGTAGTCGATCAGGTTTTTATCAGATATTTGATTTGTGTATCGTATACCGAACACAAACTGATACACAACCTGTAACACAACTTGTAACACAAACTGATACACAACCTGTAACACAATCTCGCGCGGAGAAGAAAGTATATATAAATAATATTATTAATAATAAACAAAACGAAAAGAAACAAGAAGCGCCTGATTGTGAGCGGGAAGAATATTTTGCCCGATTTTGGGAAGCATACCCAGTGAAGGTAAAAAAGCCTGTAGCTAAAATCGAGTGGAACAAGCTGGTTGATCCTTGTGTGGAGCTGTACGAAAAAATCATAGCTGCTGTTGAGCGGTATAAACAGACAAGCCGTTGGAAAGAGAACAACGGGGCTTATATTCCATACCCTGAAACCTTCTTGCAGGACAGGCGTTGGGAAGATGAGATACGTGTTACAGAGCAGAAAAAAGAATGGGCATGGTGAGGTGATTTGAATGCTTGATATAGGCGATATAGAGGCTGCGTTTGTGGTATGGCGAGCAGCTGGCTTAACTCCACCACCGATGAATGATGTGCAGCGGGAAAACTTTATGGCTAAAACGTTGGAACAATACAAGTATACACAGGTCAATGATTGGGCGGAAGCTGTTGAGTGGGTAGCTAATAACAATACGCGCTGGGCAACGTGGTTCGACATCAATACAGCGCTGTCTATAGTCCGGCAGAATAAAATTGGCGCAGAAAAGAAAGCTATTGAGCGTAATTCTAAAGCGGCAAATGAGTTTGTTAAAAAGTTGTTTGCTGATCTTGCTGCCGGTAAAACATTTGACGAACTACGGCAGCCAATAAGTGAGAAAGTTAGAGCTGCAGCAAAGAGGATTTTCCCTGACGCCGATGATAGCTTTATAAAGCGTAATTACAACGATATCAGCTTTATCGCAGACGTCGAACGAAAATGCGCTGAATGTATTAACACTGTTGATTGCCCATACAGCGGACATCAACCGTTTTTGAGAGTAGATAAAGAAAGCGGATTTACTTATGTGGTAGCTGATCGTGAACGGTGTTATAAATATCATCCGGTAGTGCCTGATGTAGTACCAAAACGGTCAGCATGTCGTCAAGGTGATTTAGCTAAAGTTTAAAGGAGCGGTAACTATGAAAAAGTATGAGTTGACAGCAGAGTTTATAGAACAATGGGGCAAGAAATTATTTAGGATTAAGGCTTTAATTAGCTTTGGAAGTGTTGAAGCTGGTGAACTTGGTGGATATGTGGAAAAAGAAGATAACTTAGCGCAAGATGGCGACGCTTGGGTGTGCGACGACGCTAGGGTGTACGGCGACGCTAAGGTGTACGGCAACGCTGAGGTGTACGACGACGCTAGGGTGTACGGCGACGCTAGGGTGTACGGCGACGCTAAGGTGTGCGGCGACGCTTGGGTGTGCGACGACGCTTGGGTGTACGGCGACGCTAAGGTGTGCGGCGACGCTTGGGTGTACGGCAACGCTGAGGTGTACGGCGACGCTAGGGTGTGCGGCAACGCTAGGGTGTACGGCGACGCTAAGGTGTACGGCAACGCTGAGGTGTGCGGCGACGCTTGGGTGTACGGCAACGCTGAGGTGTACGGCAACGCTAGGGTGTGCGGCAACGCTAAGGTGTACGGCAACGCTAGGGTGTACGGCGACGCTAGGGTGTGCGGCAACGCTAGGGTGTGCGGCAACGCTGACTATTTATTGATCGGTCGCATTGGTAGTAGATTTAGTTTTACGACATTTTTCAAAAATAAAGACAAAGGTATAACAGTGTCTTGTGGTTGTTTCTTAGGGACTATTGCCGAATTTAGAGCTAAGGTTACCGATACACATGGAAATAATAAGCACGCAAAAATGTATAACCTTGCTGCAGATATGGCAGAACTACAGATTTTAGGCGAAGAACATTTTGACAAGCTGAACACTAATAAGTCAGAACCATTTTGAGGTGAGATTATGAATTGCGATATATGCCATAAGGATACAACGGCGGGTAGTCATGTAACCAGAGGTCGATATTTTGAGGTGCATATTTGCCCGAGCTGCTTGATGTGGTCAGATGATCCGCGGGCCGGGAAGGCACGGGAGACAATTCAAAACTTCGAGAATTTGAGATCTTTGGAAGATATTAGTATAAGTCATGAAGGGACTGAAGCACAATGACTAAGTGTGAAACAGTATACACATTATTATTTATCTTTGCTGCAGGTTTCCTATGGCAGCTCGGTTGTGCTTTAGCTGAGGTTTTTGTAGAGTGGCAGATCTGGCGATAAGTTAAAACGGCCGCGCATACTAACTATATACAAGCATAAAGGGAAGTATACCCCTGCGGAGGTGATTAGCCCGTAGGGGGCGGCCTTTTAAATATAAGGAGTTGGAAACTATGAAACCAATAAATATAAAAATTATGATGGCACTAATTGAAAAAGAACCAGGCGATCAGTATGTACCAGTATTGAAACCAGTACTTATGCAGATACTGACTGAACTCAAACATCTGCGTCGGAAGAATAGCCAGCTCGGTGGGAAAGTAGCTCGGTATCGGAGAGAAAAGGAAGATCTTGAAGATGCTTTGGCGATGTACCAATGACGACGTGGAATGAACTGCCGGCACACCTTGTAAGTAAAATACGTTCGGACAGCGTAACGGCGCCGGCGAATTTACCAGGGACAGAATCCAAACTGAAATATGGCAATAGAGTTACCGAGGTAGACGGTATCCGTTTCGACAGCGAAAAAGAAGCTGACTATTACTGGCAGTTACACTGGATGATGCGCGAAGGTACAGTAAAAGAGGTTGAACTACAGCCAAAATTTGTTTTACAGCCTGGTTATAAGAGAGACGGTAAAAAGATAAGGCCGATTATTTATCGAGCTGATTTTAAGGTGACGGAAGCTGACGGGCATATATATTACGTCGATACGAAAGGGATGCGGACGCAGGTGTATATGATCAAAAAGAAGATGCTGCTATATAAGTACCCGGATATTGACTTTCGAGAAGAATAGGAGATGTTGAAATGGCTGAAACGGAACTGACAAAAGAAATTAAAAAAGCGCTGTTGTATTATGCCAAAGCTGATCAGGCTGGCGTATATGGTTGCTATGAAGTTTGCCTGGGTGCTGGTTATGGTGATGAATATGTAGATTTTATGACTATGAATAGTAAAAATGAATTCAAATCGTATGAAATTAAGGTAAGCTTATCGGATATGAAAAGTAAGGCAAAACTATCTTTTTGTGGCAATTATAATTATTTAGTTTTACCAACAGAGCTTTTGTATAATCCGAGTGCAAAAGAAGAAATTTACCGCCATATATCGCATGGTATTGGGATACTGGGATATAATCCGGAAAATGCTAAGATAATAGAATTGAAGAAGTCAGGACATATGACGCTAAACATCGGCCGTAAAGTTGAGCTTATGCACTACATGATTCGTAGTTTGAGCCGATATCCCGTTAAATTAGCAAAGGCGGTGGAGTAGATGAAAGCGTATTGCTGTAAGGAGCGTGACGGTGATGGATACGCCGTTATTGTATACGGAAAAACAAGAGGTCAAGCAAAACGAGAAGGGGCTAGCGAATTGGATATTGATTTTTTAGATGCCAACGTTAGCCGATTACCGTGGGCGGACGAATACGGCAGTATCAATAATCTTCCGTTAAAGGTCTACTTTGAAAACGGGTGGTTTTGTGAGTGCTGCAAGTGCGGAAGGCTTATCGACGTTGATAGTGAGTATCCGGAAGGTACTTTGGGAAAGTTTGACTATTTGTGTGACGAATGTAGAAAGGCGGTGTAAATTATGAAAAATCTTGAAATCAAGTACGTAGGCTGGTGCCATGAGTGCAAATGCCTAGGAAGTTTTATTTGTGGTAACTGTAAGCCTAATGAGAAATACAGTTTTGCTAGACCTTCTGAATTTATGCCTAAGGACAAAAAACGTTGGGTAAGAATGGAGGAATAAAAAATGAAATACTTAGACTATTGTTATTTATGCATTAATAACAGAAAGGACAGTGAGTTGAGCGAAACCCCAGAATGTAGCAACTGTATTCAGCTTACTGTTATGTCTATGCCAACTAAGTTTAAATCGCGTAGGATTACTTGGGCTGACAGAACGGAGCTAGAAAAACATGAAAATAATTAAATTGGCTAACGTAGTAGTACAGATACACGTTAGAGATGAATATTCAAAGCAGAGAGTACTATATTGTCCGTGGGTTAATTGCAAGCATTATAGTAATGGGGAATGCACTTATAAAGATAGTTATGGCTATAATTGCTGTCGCTTTGTATTAATGAATGGACAAACTTATTGCCAAGGCTATGAGAGGGACGAAGAGCATGATAGCAATTAAAGAAATGGATATGCCTAAGAATTGCTTAAAGTGTCCTTTTATAGATGAAAGAGGGCAGTATTGTTAAGTTAATGGCAAAGCATTAGTGCCTAATATTCTTTGTATAGATATCGAGGGCGCACGAGAGAATTTTAAGGTTTTAGAAAGCTGTAGGAATACAGATTGTCCATTAATTGAGATAAAGGATGGTGAAGAAAAATGAGCGCATGTGATATTAAAATAAAAGAATTAAAGAAGCAAGGCTATATATCTGGCGTTATGGCTGGTAAAGAAATCATGGCGTGCATAGAAAGAACGCTGACCAAGGGAAAGTTTAACGAACGAAAGCTTTACCAATACCTTATGGATCATGCTAAAAAACACGTAATGGCAGAAGCGGTGGACGTATGCGGGACGATCCGCTGGTATTACAATAAAAATGATTTGCTGAATTGGATTGAAGATATGCTTTCAAATAGACGCTGGCTTGAAAGTAAATTTTCTAACAAGGAGTGAACCCGAATGAACATACTAAAGCTAGAAAGATCAATAGCTTTATTAAAACCAATCATCTGGAAAATGCCTATGAATGAGAAAAGGGATGCTTATATAACTTTATTGACGGCTGCTCAAAAGCAGATACCGCAAGAAGTAAATTTGGTAGTCGAAGAGCATTTTATACCAAACTGTCCTTTTCCACAACAAATACCTAAAGGCTGGGCATGTCCTGTATGCGGACGTGAGGTAGATGATGATGCTCATTATTGCAAATACTGCGGTCAAGCTATATGTGATGATTGAAAGGTGTTGAGGATATGAGTAGGAGCAGAGAATTATTTCATTTTTGTGCGGCTATGGATGTTGAAAGTATTAAGCGACAGGGGCTTACGCTTGGAATGTGTCCTGTAGATACAAAGCGTGGAATTAGAATGATTAAAAAATGCCAGTGGCTAACAGTAAATTCTGATCCATTAAAACAGACGTGGGCAACAAGCCATGGGCTTAATTATAGCCGAACAGCTTATAGGCTACGCATAATAATTCCAGGAAAACATTTACGTAATTTGGTTGCAGCGGGAGAATTCGTAAAAACACTGCCAGTAGAAGCACGTTATTTTGTGGAAGATTGGACAGGGTCAGAAGATTGGTACATATATAGGGGAGAGATTCTTCCGCAGTGGATAAAAGAAATCGAAAAGATGGAGGAGCAGATAAATAATGACTAAAATACTGGTTGATAAATTACCTGAAACGTGTTCTGATTGCCCATTATATCAGGCTCCAATAATAATACCAATTACCAACGAATTATCTCAAAACATTCCTGCCAAGTGTAGCATAGGTGAAAAAAATCCTAAATGTTGGAGCTGGTTTCAGGAGGTATCGAACGATGACGAAC
The DNA here is from genome assembly GCF_003945365.1 of Phascolarctobacterium faecium. Lineage (NCBI taxonomy): Bacteria > Bacillati > Bacillota > Negativicutes > Acidaminococcales > Acidaminococcaceae > Phascolarctobacterium > Phascolarctobacterium faecium. Next base: position 702,234 of record NZ_AP019004.1, read on the forward strand.
GATAAAGCCTACTGTATACGTAGTAACAAATTTATGGATAAACCCTGTACTAACACCGACTGCGACCGGCACGAAGCTAATGTACCGCTTGTAGATGATGATGGTAGCCGTAGGGGTTGGGTACTGTTTGAGGAGTGTAAGGAGTATAAACATGACTGAGATTATTGAATTAGTAAAATGGCTTGTATCTGCATGGATAGTATATATGGCGTTAGTTATATTGGCATTTATTTACATATTTTGTAAAACTTGGAAGATTTGGAGGCTATAGTAATGAATAAAGTTATTTTAATGGGTCGCTTAACCAAAGACCCGGACGTAAAGTATACACAGACCGGCAAAGTAGTGACACAGTTCACTTTAGCGGTAGACAGATCTTTTAAAGATGCTAATGGCAACAAAGAAACCGATTTTATCCCCGTTGTTGTTTGGGGTAAAGCTGCTGAATTAGTGGGTAACAGCTGTCAAAAGGGGCATAGACTACTTGTAGATGGACGGCTTCAGATACGTAGTTACGAAGCCAAAGACGGCAGCAAACGTTGGGTGTCTGAAATAATCGCAAATGGTGTGGAGTTTGTAGAGCGAAAATCTGATAAAGGCGGTACAAGCGGCGATAAAAGCGAGTTTGAGCAGTTCGGGCATGCGGTGCCGTTCGATGAGGAGATCCCATTCTAATGAAATCAAATACAGCGTTAGTAATTGGTATAGCAATAGGCGTTATAACGGGTATAGCAATAGGTGTGGGTAGTGAGATAGGACAATATATAGTATGGACTATGATAATGCGGTAGAAGGAGCTGAAAACGTGATAGATTGTGAAAAATGTTATAGGCTAAAAAGTTGTGGGGACAGATATTATTGTGCGTTTATAGGCTTAAATCCTTGTATTAGAGGAGAACATACACCAGTACAAGAGTATAAAGGTGCAGCAAATCCGCTAACATCGACAGATCCACGTTTAGCTCATTTACAAGAGCAGCAACGTAGGCGTGAGGAAGCTAGGGCAGGGAAAGAAACAGACACGGGAAAAGAGCACTACAAGCCGCACAAAACTATGAAAGTAGTATTTAGGGATATCATGGATAAACACGGTGGGATTCCGATATTTCAACCGCTTGGAAATTCGGCATCGTCTAAAGCATTTGACTGGAGCGATATGCATACAACAATTTTTGAAATGGGGTTTGCTGGGTGGGATGTTCCGGCGATTGCTCAAAAGCTGAATGTGAGCAAAAATACGCTATATTCATACATCGGTAGATATAGGGGGTAAAATGATAATGATACTTGGCAAGAAAACCTTAAAGTCTGTAGAAAACAAATTTTTCAATTACCAAAAAATAAAAGATGCCATTATTGATGCACGAGCTGAACAGGATTCTAAAGGTGGTTTTACCGGCGGAGATAATGGACATAGTCGAGTATCAGACCCCACGGCTATAGCGGCACTAAAGCATATAACTCCGCTTCATTATGTGACTATAAAAGATGGTCTATGGGATATTAAGTTTTATAATCCTGAAAAATGGATATCGATTATAGAGTATTGCTTTGGTATATATAATAATTCTTTGACTGGCGAATTAGCTAAACGCAGGTATATAAAACACGAAACGCCTGAGTTTACTATGGGAGAAATGAGAATCAGTAGTAAAAATACGTATTATTCGTGGCGTGATGATATTGCTATGATGGCTGTAATGTTAGCTGTAGGAGAAGGTATTATTGATCCAACTACTGTTACAGAATGAAATGGAGGTTTAAGGATGTCTTATATATACAAGAATGAACCTAAAAAGCCTCCTTCTCCTCCACGGATAGGTTATTTTAAAGGCGAAGAAAAGTATAAAGCTGATATTAAATTTTAAAAAATAATTAAAGATCTTTATCCTTCGAATTTACGGCAGAAAGACATTGTACAACTTATGCATAGTCGTTATGGATGGTCAACTAGCGAAAGCGCCTTTTGCGATAAGATGCGTAGAGGACTAAAACTTTGCGAAGCTGAACAGTTGTTGAATGTATTAGGTTATGAATTAATAATAAACAAGAAGTAAAAAGTTCTGAACCTTTTTCTACTTTTTATATGTTATATTATTAATGTAAGCTTCTGTCTTATTAATAAAACGAAAGCCTGTGGGTGAGTAGTTGGGGTCCAAAGCTGCGGCTACGGGCCTTTAAATGATTTATCAAAAAGCATGGATTTTGATAAGTAGGGAAAAGCCACTTATCAAAAATAGCTTATTTTGATATAACGCATACGCAGTAACCCGCTCACTATCCGAGCAAGTGGCAAACCGTATGCTAATATATTGGCTATGGCGTTCGCCGTATGATGGCATATGATAGCTGCAATTTATCGTATGAATGATGCGGATAACTACCCATAGCACCTACCGTGCGGCTTGCAGCGGCCGCACTGGTAGTATCAAAACATCGCAGGGAAGCCTAGTAACGGGATAACCTGCAAAGGTGAAACGTTCAGGCTTAGCGCTTGGACACTGCCCTGCCGTTGGGGTAATACAGCGGCTTAATTTAGCATAAAAATAAGGAAGTGTAATTATGAGAAAAACCGAAATGGAATTAAAAGATACAGTTGAATTAATGAATAGTGCGGATTACAAAGATAGGTTTAAAGCTGAGTACTGGCAAAACCAACTTAGATACGAAAAACTACATGATATGGTAATCAAATATGAAGCAGGTACTTTAAACTTTACGCCTACTTGTGATATTGAATTGCTGAAAAAACAAAAATCGCATATGGGGCAGTACCTTTACTACTTAGAGTTAAGAGCAGAGATTGAAGGGATTGACCTAAAAGGCGTGGATATGCCACAAAAAGATATTGTTGTAGCAATTCATGGAAGAAAAATGCCAAATAATTGTGGGGAATGTGATCTGCGAGCATTTTTCAAAGCAGATGTTCCGCCAAGAGAAAATTGCGAAAGATGTATTTTAACAGATTGGCCTGTTGATGTAAATGATAAAAAAGGGCGGTCGCCTGGTTGCCCGTTTGTTGAAGCGATTACTCTAAAATAACATAAGAATAACTAAAGGCACTTAACTTCGGTTAGGTGCTTTTATTTTTAGAGAGGTTAGATGAGACCATGGGCAGATTCTCAGGAAAAATAAATAAATTATGTACTGCACTTTCACAGCGTGGAAAAATATATCTTATAGATCGTAGGCAGCAGTATAGCCGAAAATTAAATAAACCTGTAACTATTATTATCCTCAACCGTCTTTACACAACAGCAGAATATAATAAACTATTTCCTATGAATAAAAAGGATCCGAAAAAACAGAAATTTGTAAAGAAGCCAGTATTGGATAGTTTTAAAGAAATAGAGATATTATTGGCGCTTGTAGCTATTTATAAAGAAGGTGATGATAGTGCTTGATAAGCTTACGAAAAAGCAAAAATTGTTCGCTGATTGGTATATAAAGTTGGGCAATGCTACAGAAGCTGCAAAAAAGGCTGGGTATAGTGAAAAGACGGCTAGAGTAACTGCTTGTGAAAACCTAACCAAGCCTAACATTCTCGCGTATATAGATGAGCGTTCCAAGCCGCAGCAAGAGGAAGAAGAAAAACTAATTGCCGAAGGCGAGGATGTTTTAAAATTTTTAACAAGTGTTATGAACGGTGAAGAAAATGATCAATTCGATCTTCCACCACAACTAAGTGATCGTATAAAGGCTGCGGAACTTCTTGGGAAACGTTATTCACTTTTTAGGGAGGTAAAAACTCTAAAACATGAAAGTAACCCATATGAAAATTTGTCAGAAGATCAACTGATGAAACTAGCTGATGAAAATGAATAAAAAAATGATTGCCTTCGGTGCTAAGTGTGAATTAGCACGGCGAAGGTTTTTTTATTACTGCAAACTAAAGGCACCAGATTTTTACCGCGAAGACAGACCCTATATTGTAACACTATGTGATAATTTACAGAAATTCATAGAAGGCGACGATGATGTTTTAATACTTAATTTACCGCCAAGGTTTGGGAAAAGTCGTACTGCACAAAACCTTGTGGAGTGGATATTGGGAAAAGATAAGACTTATAAGATTATGACTGGTTCTTACAACGAAACACTGTCCACTAATTTTGCCAAAGGTGTGAGAAATTCTATACAAGAAGAAAAAGCAGATGATTATGTACCAGTATTTTCAGATGTGTTTGCTGGAATAAAAATAAAAGCTGGTGACGGAGCTATGAACCTATGGAGTTTGGAAGGCGGATATAATAATTATCTTGCTACATCGCCTAGCGGAACAGCAACAGGCTTTGGTTGTAATCTTTTGATCATAGATGACTTAATTAAGTCTGCTAAAGAAGCATATAACGATAATGTTAAGCAAGAGCATTGGAGTTGGTTTACTAATACAATGCTGTCGCGTTTAGAGGAAGGCGGCAAAATTATAATTATTATGACGCGCTGGGCTAGTGATGATTTAGCTGGCAAAGTGCTAACAAAATTTACTGCATTAGGTAAAAAAATAATGCATATCAACCTTAAGGCCAAGCAAGATGATGGTTCCATGCTCTGTAAAGAGATCTTTTCTGCTAAGTCGTATGAGTTTAAGAGACAAACATTAGGTATAGATATATTTATGGCCAATTATCAACAAGAACCAATTGATTTAAAAGGTTGTTTATATAGCAGTTTTAAAACATATGATGATATTCCGCGAGATGTAAACGGTACATCGTTGTTTAGCAGTATAAAATGTTATACCGATACTGCCGATACCGGCGAAGATTATTTGTGCAGCATTGTTTATGGCGAGTATAACAAAGAGGCTTATGTACTTGATGTTTTATATACTAAGGAACCAATGGAGATTACGGAGCCAGCTCAAGCAAAAATGCTTGTTGAAAACAATGTAAATGATGCTGATATTGAAAGTAATAATGGTGGTAGAGGATATGCGCGTAATGTAGGGAGTATTTTACAGACACAATACAACTGGAATAAATGTCGTATAAATTGGTTTCATCAGTCAGCTAACAAGAAAGCGCGTATTTTATCTAATGCTACTTGGGTTATGGAACATATTTATTTTCCTGCAAATTGGAAAGACCGGTGGCCTGAATATTACGAAGATATGAATCGGTATCAACGTGAAGGTAAAAATGCGCATGATGATGCACCTGATGCTACTACTGGCATCGCAGAAAAGATGGCTACAGGATACAAAAGAAAAATTAATCCTCGGATATTACGGAGGTAAAAATGAGAACGAAACCGCATTCAAAACCGTTAAAAATGAAAATAAATAACATGATAGTTGCCGATACTGCTCCTAAAATGTTGTGCCCGGATGATTTTAACCTGCCCTATACTTTGGGTGGTGTGCCGGAAGAACAGCAAGTTATTTTAGATAGTTGCTTTGCTCCGGTATCGTCACTTTTAGAGCACAGCATCAAGGGGCTTGCCGCAGAAGGTATCCCGATGTTTGTCGGCTATGGTGTTTTAACAGGCCTTGCGCAAGTCGGGATTGTTCGCGCCGGCATTGAAATGCGGTCTGACGAAATGACTCGTAAATGGGGCGAGTTTATCAGGACTGGCGATAACGATGACACTGATACTGATGATAATGACGATAAAGTCAAAAAACTTAACGAAGATGCTGTGAAATATAAATTGCCTGCGATATTTAATAAAGCTTCTAGCTATTGCGGGTATTATGGCGGCACGCTAGGCTTTATTGATACTGGAGAGGCGCAGGATAGATGGGCTGATCCTCTGATTTTATCGCAGGAAACTATCAAACAAGGTGGGTTTAAAGGTGTAAAACTTATTGAGCCATATGTAGTAAGCCCTGGTTATTATAATTCGGTTAACCCGATGGCAGATGATTATTACAAGCCTACACTATGGTATGTGCAGGGGATACCAGTACATGCTTCAAGGATGCTGTACTTCGCAGAAAATGCACTGCCAACTATTCTGCGGCCGGCTTATAATTTTTTTGGCTTATCATTAGCGCAAAAGGTATTGGATGCAGTAAGTCATTTTACTGGTTGTCGAGAGTCGGCAAACCGGTTGCTTGAAAAATATTCGCTTACTGTTTTTAAAACTGATATGACTGAAATATTAAGTGGTGGTATGGATACGACACTGCAGCAGCGCATACAGTATTTTGTCCAGAACCGGAGTAATGACGGCTGTGCTACGATCGACAAAGAAAAAGAAGATTTGGTCGTTATGACCACGTCTTTGGCTGGTGTAACTGATTTGGTAAGGCAGGCAATGGAATATGTTGCGGCGATGTTTAACGAGCCTGTAACGAAGATGTGGGGACTTTCACCGGCAGGTTTTAATACCGGCGACTCTGACCTGCGTAATCACTATGATAATATCGAAAGTCTGCAGCAGAAAATGTTTGGCGAACCTATGACAAGGTTATGCAAACTTTTACAGCTTAATGCGTTTGGCGAAATTGATCCGGCAATAGAGTTTAAATTTGCACCATTATCAGAAGATGATGAAGCGCTTAAAATTACCAATAATAAGACTAAAGCTGAAACTAATGTAATGCTTATGGATGCTGGGGTCGTAGCTCCGGAAGAAGTACGCGAACAGTTGATTAATGATCCGGACAGCGGTTTTAATAATTTAGAACCTTATGACCCTGCTGCTCCGAGTACTGACCCGTTAGAACCTTTTGACCTGTCTCTTGATCCGCTCGATAGCCCTGATATTGAACGGAAAGAAGTGACAATAGATGCCAATTTTAATGAAAGCGATCACAAGCGAGATGCAGATGGAAAATTTACATCTGGCGGCGGTTCAAGTGAAAGTGGCAATGAGTTGACAAAATCGGCGAAGGAATTGATGGGCAAGGAGTATAAAGGCTACACAGGTCAAAAGGCTATAGATAAGTTGCTTCAAGAGAAAAACGGACATATAAAAAAACGCCTTTACCCGTGAGGATATAGGCGGCATAAGTGTATTATGGGGTGACGATAAAGCGGGGCTAAAACATATAATTACACAACGTACTAAACAGGGGTTTACACAAGAGAAACTTGATAAATTTTTCTCTGAACTTGGTAATGTTATTGAAACAGGTGCATTGGGAAAAAATGATCGAGGAACTTTTGAGCTGTCGAAAGACGGAAAAGTTGCTGTTGTTTCACCAGAACTGCATGAAAATAATTTTACATTTCTTCTAACTGAATTCAAGAGAAGAACAAAAAAATAAAATAGATTGTCGGATGGACGCCGTCTGGGATTGACACCCAGTTCCCATCATTCGTTAGCAGCTAAGGCGACTTTCTGCTGTCGACAATCTATTTGGTAAATACATTATATCATATTACCAATATAGGAGCAATATATGAAACAGCAAACTTTTGGTCGCAGTCGCCCAAGTATAGCTTGGGAACTGCAATACAGGCGAGTGTTAGAGGAACTTATTGCTAAGATGCAAAAAGATGTTGAGCAGGAAATAACTCAATATTATAACAACGAACTTGTTACTGATGCTGCTTCGGTTAAGTGGGTACAGATAATGAAGGCGCTTCGACAAAAGTGGTACCGTGAATTTGATGTAAAGGCCCGCGAACTGGCTAAGTGGTTTGCGGATAAAACCAATAAGCGAACTATGGCGCAGATCCAGCGCAAGCTAAAGGAAGTGGGTATGACGATAACTCCTTCTTACACAGCAGCGCAGAAACAACTCATCAGTGAGATTGTTGCTGAAAATGTTGGAATGATTAAATCCATACCGCAGCAGTATTTGAGAGGAATACAAAAAGTCACTGCGGGCACTTTTAAGCGTGGTGGTGATCGGGCGACACTGGCGAAATACCTTGAAAAAGTCTTAAAACGTGTTGTTGATGGCGAAAATAAAAAAATACGGCATCGTGCCGTACTTATTGCCAGAGATCAGACCAATAAGGCTACACAGCAACTGGCAACTGCCAATGCACAGGCGTTAGGTGCAACTAAAGGTCGTTGGATACACGTGCCAGGTAAATATAGCAGCCGTAAAACTCATGTTGAAATGAATGGGAAAGTATTTCCTTTGTCAGATGGGTTGTACGATAAAGATGTACGCAGAAACGTCAAACCGGGTGAGCTTATATATTGTAACTGCCAATTTGAGGTTTTAATGCCCGGATTTGATGAATGATTAAATAACTCAGACGTCTACAAAAGTAGGCGTCTTTTTTATGCCCACTTTTAGAGAGAGGGGGTGAAACCAAAATGAATCGAGATAAAAATAAAATTGCTTTTGACGCTCGTTTGAGTGTGCGCCACATTGACGACAACGGTTATTTACATGTTGCGCTGACGCCTATCAGTAAGGCCTGTGTCAATCCTTACCTTGGCCGTGAACTGCCTGGCTGGGAAGAAGAAGGTCTTGATCCGGACCGCATTTATTATGGGCTGCGTGATCCTGAAGAACTGGAAAAAGCAGCTTCGACTTTTAACGGGCTGCCGCTGCTTTTAGATCACCATACTATCAGCGCAGATAATCCACAGAAGGATTACACAGTCGGTAGTACAGGGACAGACGCAGTGTTTGAAGCACCGTATCTTAAAAACAGTATGAGCGTTACTGATGCTGAAGCTATTGCTGCTATTGAGGATGGCACAGCGAGAGAAATTTCCTGCGCTTACAGATTTACGCCAGACTTTACAGCCGGAGAATATGACGTAGGTAATGGTGACAAGGTACATTATGACTTTATTATGCGTGAGATATCGGGAAACCATGTCGCGCTTGTGGCAGAAGGTCGTGCAGGGGCTGATGTAGCCGTTGCAGACAGTATGCCACATTTAAATATTATTAAACAAAGGGGGACCAAACAAATGACCAAAAGACAAAGAATTACAGCTTTTAAACGCCGTCGCAACGGTTTGGCGCAGGATGCTAATTTAGGCATCGAAGCATCCGAAGTTACCAGCGCTGGCTTTTTAAAAGCGGTCAACGTTATTGAAGCACAAGTTGAGGGCTACGACCCGCGTGAAGTAGGTCTTGATATTGATGCTAATGCTACCGTTGACGAAATCGTAGCTAAGTTTATGCCAGGTTTGGATGATGAAAGCAATGAAGCTTACAGAGGGATTCTGACCAAACTTAAAGGTGCAGACGTTGCCGATGAGGATATTGAAAAAACCTTAGAGGATGACGACTTTGAGGAAGGCGTCAAGTATGGTGAAAAACTGGAAAAAGATCCGGCAGAGCGTCGGAAACTTGACAGTGAACATGAATCTGAGGGAATGAAAAAAGTCTTGGACGAAGATGTCAAAGTTGAAGATGATGAACTTGACGAAAAAATGAAGGACCCTGCTTTTAAAGCAGCCTTTGAAATGGGCGTCAAATATGGTGAAAAACGTGAAAAGGCTGATCCTACACGTATTGACCGTGACCACGAACGTGAGGGAGAAAAACGTGCTCTAGGCGAGGATACTATCGCTAAAGTTAAAGCTCAGGTTGCTAAAGAGATGCGTGGTAGCTTGCGTGCGTTAAACAACGCTGCAGCCAAAGTAAGACCTATTGTTGGCACTATTCAGGACCCTATGGCTTTTGACAGTGCCGAGGATATTTATGCATTCGCTTTGCGTCAAGCAGGCAAAGACCCTGCCAACTATAGCAAAGCTGCTTATGCAGGTATGGTTGATATTTTGCTTGATGCTAAAGCTGCTTATCCTATCGCTAACGACAGTGCTTTTGGACGTCGTAGTACTTTAGACGAAGGAAGCATGAAAGCTTTTGAACGTCTTGAAAAAATCCAGTAGAGGAGGATTAAAATAATGGCTGATTTTCAAACTAAAGTAAATATTTATCCTGCGGTGGGTGTACCGGGTGCGTTTGCATCTGTCAACCCTATCGTATCTACATCGCTCGGACGTATTGCAGGCGCCGATGTACCTATCGGTGGCTTCTGCTGGGATGACCCGAGCAATGAGGGCGAAGTTTTGCCCAGCGGTACCGGCAAGCCTTTAGGCTTCGTCTGTCGCGATGTGATTTATCCTATCGCATCCTTTGATCCTGCGCAGAACTTTGTGCCTGAAGGTTATACTCCATGCATTATGGTCGAAGGGGACTTCTATGTTCAACCGGAGGCTGCAGTAACCAAAGGGCAGAAGGTGTTTGCAAATTTAACTACAGGCGCTGTATCGGGTGGCGCTGCCGGTGCTACTGTGTCCGGCTCGGTTGAAACCGACTGGGCATTTGCTACTGGTGCAGAAGCTGGTGGCATCGCGATTATTACTAACTACGGAGCCACTCCGGTTATTCCGGCAGCTGGCGCGTAAGGGGGGACATAAATAATGCTTACTGAAAGAGATGCAATGCGCTTGATGCGCGAAAAGGGATTTGTCTTTGATCGCGCACAAGGCTTTATTACTGAAAAAAATATGCAGCGTATTTTACAGGATAGCGCTGCAATGATTACTGCTCCTAACAGCGGTGTACCAGCTGTAATGACTACATGGATTGATCCTGCTGTAGTGGAAATTCTTACAGCACCAACTAACGCCCGCGAGATCTTTGGTGAAACGAAGAAAGGCGACTGGACTGACAGCAACGCTATCTTCAAGGCTGTTGAGGCTACCGGTGAAAGCACTGAATACACCGACTACGGCAACGGTGCTACGGCTGACGTTAATGTTACCTATCCGACACGTCAAAATTATCTGGCTCAAACCCATATCCGGTATGGTGAGTTAGAAATGGCAGTGTCTGGCCGGGCCATGATCAATCTGGCATCTGAAAAACAGCGTAGCGCCGCTACAATCATCAACAAGGAACAGAATAAGTTTTATTTGTATGGCGTGAAAGGTAAAGAAATCTATGGGTTACTCAATGACCCAAATTTGCCTGCTGCACTGACACCGTCCGTAGTTGATACAGACAAGACTAAATGGACAGATAAAACTACTCAACAGATTTATAATGATATCCTGCTTTTGGCAGCAGAACTGTTTGAGAATTCTAATGGCAATATCGACGAAAAGTCCGACCTTGTGCTTGCAGTTCCGCCTACTGTCAATGTTATGCTGGGCAAAGCTACTGATTTCAACGTTAGCGTCAAAGATATGCTTACTAAGTATTTTGACAATATCAGCTTTGTAACTTTGCCTGAATTGGCAGCAACCAGCGGTAACAGTGTTATGCTGATTGCTAGGACTGTACAGGGTTTACCGACTGCACAACTGGGGTATAGCGAAAAAATGCGTGCATTCCAGCTTATCCCGAATACTTCCAGCTGGGAGCAGAAATTTGCATTCGGTACTTATGGCGCGATTATCTATCGTCCGTTTGCGATCGCCAGCATGGCAGGCGTATAAACTTAAAATTAAGGCATCTGTGAAACACAGGTGCCTTTTTTATTTAAAGGAGCGATAATATGGCAACTAAAAGAACATCTAAAACTACTACTGACGAAGTTGAAAACAAAACTACAGAAACGACACAAGAAGCGGAAAAAGTGACTTCGACGGCTACTACTGACGAAGTTGTTGACGGCGAAGTAATCGGTGGCGAAACAGAAGAAACTGTCGAAGAAGCACCGATGCAGACTAGCGGTGAAACTGTAACCGTCTGCTCTAACTACCCGCGCGACTTGAAATTTATGGTTCCAGATAATTCCGGACGTCAAGTAGCTATCGTTATCAAAGGTAATGCCACAAACCTGCGCGGCAAAGAAAAAGGCATTATCCCTATTGGTGGCTATGGTGTGACTACGGGCGTGCCAAAAGATGCCTGGGAATGGATTTTAAAACATCGTCCTGACGATGAGTTTATTAAAAAAGGATTGGTTTTTGCTACTACTGCAGCCAAAGCCAGAGCTGCTGCTAAAGAACGCGCTGAATTGCGACATGGTTTTGAGCCTGCCGATACCAAAAAAGCAAACAGCCGTCCCTATAATGGCTGATCATGGACGGAGTAGTAATATTTGATCCTGCCAAATTCAAGGAACTGTATCCGCAATTTGCTGCGGTGTCCGATGTTATCTTAACTAATTATTTTAATGCGGCAACTCTGCTTTTGAATAACACGCCTAAATCGCTGGTTACGGACCTTGCTGAACGCGAAACGTTGCTTTATATCCTGACCTGCCATATTGCAACGCTGAAAGAGCGCGGTGACACGCTGGTAGGAACAATAACAAGCGCAGCAGAGGGAAAAGTCAATGTGTCGGTAACGCCGTTCAATAATGCTAACTGGTATCAGCAGACGCAGTGCGGAGCAATTTACTGGGCGGCCACCGCTAAATATCGTTTGGGGGTGCGCTACAATGCCTGGCATCCATGTTAAAAAAATAACCGGTGGCGAAAAGTTGCAGCAAAAACTGCGGGAAATAGCGGCGATCAAGGCACAGGCAAAGGTAGGCTTTTTTGACAGGGCTACTTATCCAGATGGAACATCAGTGGCTTATGTGGCCTATCTTAACGAATACGGCGGCCATAATCCGCGTCGGCCTTTTATGAAGCACACTGCACGCAAGAATATTAAGAAATGGGTACTTGGTATCAAAAAAAATATCAAAATGGCAGGTATGTCAAGGGCGAATGTTAAGCGTGCCTATGAACGCGCTGCGGTTGTTGCTGTTGGCGATGTTAAAAAGACGATTAAGGCGTGGCCACCGGGCGGTAATAAAGAATCTACAGAAAAAGCTAAAGAACGGCGTGCCCGTAGCGGTAAGAATCTGCAGGCGATAAATCCTGAAACAGTATTGATTGATACAGGTCAAATGATTGGCGCTGTCAGTTATGAGGTGAAGGTATGATAGGTTTAAACTTGCATAAGGTCGTGCGGGGCGTTATTACTGCTGTGCATCCTGATGAAGAATGTACCCTTTATCAATCTGTTGGACAGGTCAACGTCAAAGGCATAGTCAAAAGCAAATATAGTGAGCCGCAATCCGTTAAGGTAAACTTTCAGCCGCTGGATACACAGGCGCTGCAGCATCTTGAACGTGTGGGTGATACCAAAGCCAGTGAGCAGATTTTTTTATATTCGGATATGGTGATGCCGATTTCAGCAGGACAACGTCAGCCGCTTTTACGCAGTGGTGATTTTATTAAACGGATTGATGGTACTTGGTGGCTGATAACGTCTGTTATTGAGGATTGGACACGTGACGGCTGGGCTAATGCAGGCATCAGTCAGCAAATCACGGCACCGGATTTTAGCGCCAGCGACTGGAGCAAGGGTGATACAAATGTTTGAGGCAGTAAACGATTTTATTTTGAAATTCGCGCCTGGTGTGGTACAGGACAATATTTACCGAGGTTATTTTAACAGGGCCAGTCTGCCGGATGTTCAGGATTATACGGTAATTTCTGTTTCTGATACTTCGCGTGTAGGTACTAATATCGGCGACGATGCGCAGGCTGCCGACAATATCTATACGACAAAGGCCCTGTATGAATACACGATTGATATTGACTTTGTCTGTGATGATCAGATGACAGCACACAAAAGAGCCTCAGCATTGGCTACTCTGGGACGCGATTATATTGCAGTTGATTTTTTCAAAGGCTATGCTATCGGCTTTAATTACGCTGACGATATGGCCTATTTACCTTTTGTCGATTTAAGTGACCAATACATACACCGCTATCGTGTGACGCTGCACCTGACACAATGGGAAAGCGTTAGCACTAGCCAGGAGTATGCAGAAAAGGTTGAGATCAACCTGGTCGAAAATATCGACGCTCACCATAAACCAAAAAAGGAGTGATATTATGGCAATTCCTGCATCACAAATTGTAAATGTAACGCCGCGGGTTATTAACGCCGGCGGTAATGATCTGGAAATTACAGGGCTTATTTTAACAACAAATCCTTTGTGCATCGTGCCCGGGACAATGGCTTTTACATCTAAAGCAGCTGTAGGAAGTTATTTCGGACTTGACAGTGCTGAATATCTGGCTGCAACAAAATATTTTTTAGGTTATGATAATAGCTTTAGGAAACCGCGCCGTCTGCGTTTTGCCCGCTTGCTAACTGAAGCAGCAGCCGGTAGTTTGATCGGTGGCACAGCGAAAAATCTGGAAACGCTGAAAACCATTACAGACGGTGGTTTGACTATCAGTATCGACGGTACTGAAAAAAGTGTGACAGGGCTGGATTTTAGCAGCGCCAATACTCAAAGCGATGTGGCCGCCGCGCTGCAGGCAAAACTTACGGGGACTACAGTAAACTATAACAGTAATTTAGGCAGCTTTATTGTTACATCGGCTACGACCGGTGTTGCATCGGCAGTTTCGGTTGCTTCTGGTGGCACCGCGGTTGGAGGTTATACTCCGGCGCAGGCTTTAGGTCTTACTACAGATACCGGAGCTTTGGTATCTGCCGGCTCTGCTGAACTTACCCCGAGTCAAAATATGGACAGCATTATCGATCAAAACCAAAACTGGGTAAGTTTTACCACGTTGGATGCAGTAGACGATGCAACTGTTGTTGCTTTGGCCGAATGGACTAATCTGCAGAATGTTTCTTATATGTATTGCCCTTGGACACAAAACCCTGCAGATACGCTGCCCAGCAATACTTCCAATTTGCCTAATACTTTAATTGCAGCAAATCTTGAAGGGACTATCTTAACCTTTGGTGGGTTAGAAGATGCTTTACTGGTCCTTTCTATTGGTGCGTGCATTGATTGGAACAGGGTAAACGGCCTTGTAACTTATGCTTTCAAAACACAAACAGGGTTAGCTGCATCCGTGACAGATGAAACCACTGCTGAAAATCTGGTAGCTATGAATTGTAACTATTACGGGCGTTGGGCTACACGTAATGATGACTTTATCCAATATTATCAGGGCAAGATGATTGGCGGTAACTTTGGTTATGCTGATGCATATGTTGGTAATATCTGGCTGCGTAACGCTTTGCAGGTAGCTATTATGAACGGCTTGAATCAAACGGGACGTGTACCATACGTAGAACGTGGCTATGCCATTATCAGAGCGTGGTGCAGTGATCCAATCAACAGAGCACTGAATAATGGCATTATTGATACTGGGGTGACTTTATCTGAAGCGCAGAAAGCTGAGCTGATTACCGAAATCGGTCAGGATGTATCCAGTGAGATATTTACTAACGGCTACTATCTACAGATAACAGACCCGGGGGCAGTTGTTCGTGCTAACCGCGAAAGTCCTGTTATGGGACTGTGGTATACATATGGCGGCAGTGTTCATAAGGTAGAATTGCCAGCTACAGCAGTATTATAAATAAAAAGATCCCTCGTAATTGAGGGATCTTTTTTATCCGATTTTTAATTCTTTAATCAGGGCTTTTTGCAAAACATTAGAGAAGTTTATATTTTCGTCTAATGCTTTTTGATTAAGCCAAGCTGGGATGGTCAAAGTTTTTTTGACAGATTTAGTATTTTTCGCTAAATCTATATTTGCCTGAATTAAAGATATATATGTATTTTCTTCTTCGAGAATAATATTCTTAGGAGAGGTTGCTTGAGGAAGTTTTTCCCCTGCTTCCAAAATACCTAAGATATAACACTCCACTGCTTCAGCAGCGTTTGCAAGAATTTCTTGTTGGTTGTCCCCTTGTGTAGAGCATCCAACTAAATCTGGAAATTCTGCCCATAAACCGTCTTTGTCATCGTGTATAATTGCTGGATAAATAAGTAACATAATATTTACTCCTTTTATAATATGTAGAACGGGGCTTTATTCAAGCCCTGTTCTTTTTAAAATCTTTTTTAATAGTCCGAGTTTCATGTCTTTTCCATGAATTGGTATAACCTCTAATTTACCATCTTTCTTTAGTCGGTGATGGCTGCCTTTTATGCCATCTAATTCCCAACCATTTTTTATTAGTAATTTTAGCAGGTCTTTATCTTTCATTGTGACCATTAGCTGACCTCCTCACATGCATATTATAACACGTGTACACGTATAAAACAAGAAGGGTTAAATATTTTTTATTAAAATTAAGGAGTTGACAACATGGAAAATAGAAACATTACATCCGCTGATGCGACAATTGTATTACAATGCGAAGATTTATTTCCGCAGGGTATCATTTTAGAACAATTTTCTACTGATGCTATGATTTCACAGGCAGATGAAACCTTTGCAGAAACACGAAAAGGCGTCGACGGTCAAATGGTTGCCGGTTATGTAGACGGAGTAAAAACTTTGACTATTACACTTGAACCGTCCAGCCCTAGCGTCGAATATCTTGATACTTTAGCCAGGGCTACACGTTCAGGGAAAAAGATTTACTGGCTTACATTGCTGATGTCTATTCCGGCACTTGGTAAAACGCTTACTTACAGCAACGGTGTATTAAAGACAGGCAAGCTTTTGGCAGATGCACAGCAGGTTTTTGCGCCGATCCCTTATACATTCGATTTTGAAAGTGTTAAGTAAGGAGTAAATTATGAGAAAAGAAGTTTTATTTAATATTACTGACGATGGCCGCCAGTTGACTTTTAAGGTCAAACAAATGCCGGCAACCAAAGGCGAACGATGGGTTAACAGAGTTGTTGCTTTATTGGCTAACTCTGCTACTGGACAAATCAGCGATTTTGAATTTAGTAGTTTAAAATCTAAATTCAGTGGGCCCGACAAACTGCAGGAAATTTTTAAGGTTATTGGTCAGCTGGATTATGACAAAGTAGAGCCGCTTTACGATGAGCTTTTGAATTGTTGTGAGCACGTACCAGACCCAGTTAATACAAGCTTTTCTGTACCGTGTACTGCGGCGAATATCGATACTATTATCGGTGAATTTAAAAATCTGTATCGCCTGAGATGGGAAGCATTAAAGGTGAATTTTGATTTTTTTCAGATCGGGCAGAATGCCCAAGGCCAGCAGGTCCAGCCGTCAATTACCTTTGCGAAAACTACCGCAATGTCGGGACGCTGACCGGTATCGTAGTATCTCAAAAGTTGGCAACGCTTTGCGAATTGCAGAGCGTTTACAGCTACGAGGATCTGCTCGATTTTTATGAGATCGTTGTAGTCAATAATATCAATGAATATCGAGCGATGGAGGAGGCGAAACGAAATAATGGCAGGTAGGAATATTGTTGATGAATTTTTTATTGCTATTGGTATGGACACCAGCGATGTAGATAAAAATATCAATGCACTAGTTGATAATGTAAGCAACAAATTGAAAAGTATCGCTATGGGTGTGGTTGCCCCTGCTTTAGCCGCTATTACATCAGGACAGATAGTGCAACAGTTCACGCAGGAGATTATTCAAGTGGACAGATTAAGCGAATCCTTGGGCATCAATATTGAGAAATTGCAGCAGTGGCAGGGTGCCGCTGAGATGGCAGGTGTCGCAGGAGAGGAAGTTGGTGAACTGTTTGCTGATATTAACGATTGGATGACAGATCTTGCTTATAATGACAGTGGACCGTTAAAAGATGCAGTAGAAAAGGGGTTATTAACACCGGTAAAAAATGTTAATGGCGAATTAAAAAACTCTGAACAATATTTAATGGAGATGGCAGATTCTTTCCGCAATATGAGCAAACAGGAAGCTACAGGCATAGGCCGGCAGATAGGCATCGGCAGAGCTGATGTTGTGGCATGGCTACAGCAAGGCAGTGCCGGTATCAATGCTCAGTTAGAGCATGTTAAAAGACTTGGTGTGTATACCAAAGAAGATGCTAAAGCGACCAAAGAATTTACTAATGCCAGTAATGATTTAGCCAGAGCTATGAAGATGATGCTTCTGCCGGGTTACAGGGTACTTGCTCCGGTAGCCACGAAAATTGCCGAAGGGTTGTCTTTTCTGGCGCAGCACGCCGAAGCATTGATACCTGTTTTGATTGGAGTTGGGGTTGCTGTAGCAGTACATTTATTGCCGGTTTTAAAAGAACTATTTGTAACAGCGCAGGCTTTTC
Source organism: Phascolarctobacterium faecium (assembly GCF_003945365.1). Taxonomy (NCBI): domain Bacteria; kingdom Bacillati; phylum Bacillota; class Negativicutes; order Acidaminococcales; family Acidaminococcaceae; genus Phascolarctobacterium; species Phascolarctobacterium faecium. Next base: position 720,098 of record NZ_AP019004.1, read on the forward strand.
TTTTATCGCCATGGGGTGCGTTATTGGCAGCACTTTTGGCTATAGGGTTAGTTTTTGAGGACTTTATAGTATGGCTCGAAGGCGGAGAAAGTGCTTTTGGCGATTTTTATGAATCAATTTTTGGGAGTACTGAGAATGCGAAAAAAATTATCAATGGTTTTGTTGATGATGCGCTGGAAGCCTTTGAAGAATTTAAAACTGTTATGTTAGAAGTCTGGACCGAGATAAAGCCACATGTTATTGATTTTGGTGGACTTTTACTCAGTATTGGTATTACAATCTGGAACTGGGCTAAAACAGTCTATGATGCAGTTTGGTTTGTTATAGACGTTATTAGGATGTTAGTATCTGGTAGCAAAGAGGCAACTGATAGAGTAGCTAACTCTTTTGGTAAGTTGAAAAACAGCTTTAATAAAACCTTTGACAGCATGAAGGATACCTTGTTTAAGTGGTGGGATTTTGTCGCACCTATCTTTAACAAATTGCTCAACTTTTTCGGTAATGGCAATAAAAACGTGCATCTGTCTATTGATGACCGTAGAGCTGGTGGGATAGATAACAGCAATCGTCATACCGATGTCAAACTAACTAATAATTTTTATGGTGTTAAAGATGCAGAAGAAGCACGTGATAAATTTGCTCGAGAGGCTCTTAGCAGTCCGCTTGTTGATGGGCCTGCTAATGGATCATATTAATGATAGAGGTATAAGATATGACAACATTACCAATTTCAGACAAACAAAAACAATCAAGTAAATGGCGCTTTGTAAATGAGCAAGGACGAAATGTACTGCCGGACGCAGTTGTATTTCAGGTAAGCGTTACATCGGGTGGCAAGGTGGTATCTGAACCTATCGAAAAAGGTTCTTTTATGAGCTATAACAAAGTTACTAGCCCTCTGGAAATCAACGCTGATCTATCATTTTCGGGGACTAATGCTTATTTACAATCTGTAATTGACATGATAGAGAATTTAAAACAGGAAATCAGCTATTTTTCTATTGTTACGCCAGTTTATGAGTATGAGCGTATGACACTGCAAAATTACGATTACAGTCTTAATGCTACTGATGGCTTAGGTGTGCTGCATATTAATGCGCAGTTTGTCGAAATTCGTGAGGTCGATGTAGCTTACAGTAGTGTTGATGTCAGTACCATAACGGCGGCTGACGCTAAAAATCCGTCAGATGCCAGCAAAGTAAATACCGGTACTACTACGCCAGCCGAGCCGACAGGTGAACAGCAGGAAGCTGGAGAACGAGCTGAATCAATAATGCATAAGGGAATAGGCAAAGTGAAATATCCAAGCGGGAAGTGATAATATGCAAGTCATACCATTACAGCAAATACCAAATCAAGAATTTAATATTGTGTTGAATGGACAAAACTGTACTATCCATTTGTACCAAAAGGGTGATTATATGTATCTGGATTTGACCTGTGACGGTACTATTGTAAGGCAGGGAGGTATTTGCTTGACAGCAATGGATTTAGTGCAGTATCCGACGCCGTATTTTAGCGGTACGCTATTTTTTGCCGATATGACGAACAAAGATACTGCCCCGCATTATAGCGGGCTTGGAACGCGTTATGTGCTTTACTATGAGGACGAATTATGACAAGTTTCAGCGAAAAAACAATCAGGACAACTGTATATATGCGGCAAGGTAGTTTTAATGGCGGCAGCAACACTGTAAGCTTTGAAGGACTGCCGATCGAAGTAAACGTATCTAAACCGGGAGGCGAGGATATGGGCAAGGCTACTGTTACAGTAAATAACATGAAGTTAGATACTATGCAGCAGCTAACTATGCTGGCATTCAGGAAACTGCAAACTTTTAATAACGTTATCAAAATAGAAGCGGGCGAGTTGGGACGGAAGCTGAATACAGTATTTGAAGGTGAAATATCGTCTGCTGTACCAGTGATCGGAAATGATGGCAGCGTCAGTTTTAAAATCGAAGCTAGAACAGGCTATTATCCTAATCAGCTTCCGACTCCTCCTACGTCGGCCAAAGGCGAAACAACAATCGAAAAACTAATGAAAATTTTTGCTGGCGAAGCTGGGTATGGTTTTGAAAACAAAGGCATTACTGCCAGCGTAAAGAACAGTACGTTTATTGGCTCACCTATCCAAAAAGCGCATGAATTGGCACGGCAGACTGGTATCGATTTGTTGATAGATGACCGTAAGTTTATCATTCAGCCTTATGAGATCAAAAATTCTGGGAATGTGGTTTTGGTTAAAGGCGATTCAGGTCAGTATGGTTATCCTTCATTTACAAATGACGGCGTACAGTGCAAGATCTACTTTAATCCCAATCTTTCATTGGGCGGGTTTTTCGAGTTACAAACGATTTTGCCGGCGGCTTCCGGGATATGGAAGATAAGTAAGTTGGAGCATAAATTGAGTGCCAATAAACCAACTGGCGGCGATTGGATGACCAGCCTTAACGGCGTGTGGGTTCAGGGGGTATGAGCGTGTCAAATAATGAAGCAGTACAAGGTCAAAAAAATATCTATAGCGCTAACAGTGATGTTAATGCTATAGATTTTTTTGTGCGTATGTTGCAGAACAAAATAGCTACTGCACAGCCGGTTAAAGTCGTTGCCGTTGATACGCAGGGGGCACAAGGACCTACAGGTTATGTAGATGTTTTGCCACTTGTTACCTATGTAGATGGCAAAGGTCAGGCAGTGCAGCCTGTAACGTTGTATCATTTGCCATACAGTAGAATACAGGGAGGTAAAGCAGCACTGATTATTGACCCGGTCCCTGATGATATCGGAGTTGCTGTTTTTGCCCAATCTGATAGCAGTAATGTTACAGCAGGGACAACAGAACCACAACAACCAGGTAGCTTACGTAAACATAGCCAGTCTGATGGTTTTTACATTGGTGGTTTCTTAAATCAGGCTCCTAGCTGCTACTTAGAGTTGACGCAGGATAATAAGTGCAATCTGATTGCTACATCAGGTGTGAATATTAAAGGCGATGTAACTGTTGAAGGTGATGTTATCGCTAATGGCATAAGCCTTACGAAACACGTGCACGGTGGTGTAGAAAGTGGCGGCAGTAATACCAGCGGTCCGAAATAAGGAGGTAAATATGTTTAATCGGCGTTTATTAATAAATTCGGGGGGGACACCGCCGCAAACGTATTCAGTACTTGAAGTTCACGTAGATACAGCCGACGGCAGTCACATCAGTTCAGCCCGTGTAGAGATAGCATATAACGGGAAAAGTAATATATCAAACACGGACAATAAAGGCATAGCCGTGTTTGCAAACGTACCGACCGGAACAGAAATAACTTATAATATCTCCCAACTTGGATATAACACGGCGTCGGGGACGTGGATTATTGATACTGACGTTGAATATGAAACAGAATATGTTGTTTTATCCCCCCTTGTTAATTATGATTTTGAATTAACCATAGGGCAAAACTACAATGTCGAGCTAGGTGAATATCAATCGGGATTTTTTATAAATAATTTTGGCAGGATAAGCCCCGCTCAATTTATGCAGCACACAATAGAAAAAGTTGGAATAGACGCCCTACAGGATGTTTCGACAGGTATGTATATGACAAACACGTTAACAGTAGCGTTAACAGGCGATACCCGGAGTGCTATAAGTCAAATAACGATATATGTAGCTGATAATATGTATTCGTTAAATAACGTAACTTATAATGGTGCTGCCACATATTACTATATCGAAATGCTCGATGATACTACGGTATTAGATTACTTTGACCGAAGGAACGGGAAAACAGTAGATATTCAATTAATAGACGAATAAAAAAGGCGGTGCGAATATGTTTACTAGACGCTTGTTTGTAGATGTGGGGGGGACAGCGCCCCACCGCTGCCTGATGTAGATACTGACTTGTGGAGTACAACGGCAGCAGATGAAGACGGTTTTCGCGATACGTTTGATATTATTATTCCCGCCGCCGTAAATGTAGTTTACGTAGGTGGCGGAATAAACGGCAGCATAACCGGCGAGCCTTGCTATTGCAGCATGTATTCAAACTTTAGCGGTAAAACATGGTTTAGCGCTTGGGGACAAGACAGCGCAAGCGCTACGAATTATATCGGTGTCACGCCGCTGAAAACTTATCGTATCACGGTCGCTTATGGCAGTGGAATAGTCGGAACAGACGGCAGTGCATTTATAAGATTTTCGCAGCGTATTAACGCGGTAAAACCTACTGTGCTAGATTACTAAAAGAAGGTGAATAAAATGAATTGGATATTATATATCATAGCCGATGTTGCTTTTAGTATAATTTGCTACCTGACTAATTGGCTGGTGATTTTCTTTGCTGATGAATATGGCAATATGCCAAAATGTTTGCGTTGGTGGCAGACATATGATAACTGCCTTGACGTAGATTTTATTGCAAAAGAAGTTGTGCCTAAAATATTTAGATACGATTTTGATAAGCACTATATTTATTATCCCGAAGTAAAAGACGGGGCATTGATGATTCCTGGATATGTTAAAATAATTGATCCTGAATTTACGCTTAGAGAGCGCGTGCAGCGTTATTTCTGTCGTTTATGGTGGTTGTATCGTAATACTGGTTATGGCTTTGCATACGAGGTTTGCGGACGTGATTATGATAAGTATGATGTCAAGACTTACCGAAATTATGAAAATTCAGATCAAGATGCGTGTTATATCGGCATCGTACAGGACGACAGAAATATTTTCACTAAAACGTGGAGCTTTTATTATTGTAAAAGATACTGTAAATGGTTTTATATAAGAATTTATTTAGGTTGGAAAATAAAAGGTTTAAGCGGTAGGGCTATGATAGCTTTTCATATCAATCCTTTCCGGCTGGCTGATTGAAAGGGGTAAAAATATGGCACAATTAGGGTTTTACGGTGGGACGGTGACAGCAGGAGGTACAGATGGGGCTTTGCTTTTAACTACGAATCCTTTAAAGTATGCTGCAGAAAAAGGAAGCTTGGGCGATGCAGTGAAATACGCTTTACGCTGCCCTGTAGAAACCAATGTTTATAACGTTACTATATCGGTCATAGGGACTAATCCTGATTGGTTGGAACTATCAGCAGATGCTAAGACGTGGAGCAGTACATTATTTTTCAGCAATATTGGTAGCACTAATACGTTATTTTATGTAAGAGCCAATATTCCTGCAGATGTGCAATACAGTACAGCGGTAGTCAATAATTTGGTTTTCAAATATATTGAAACTGTAAGCGAACAGGGGGCGTAAAAATGGTTAGATTTTATATTAATGGCACCGCGGGCTCGCAAGACGGAACAGAAGTGACTGCAGACAATCCTATAGTTGCAGATGGTATGTTTCCTTCTGGAAGCACGCCAGCTACAAAAACCGTCAGTGTATCTATTCGAGCAGATGTAGGAGAAAGTTATACAGGCGTATTGATCGGTACTACTGTTGAACAATCTCTTAAAATATCTAATGTTTATATGACGAAAAATGTCATAAATTTAGAAGGTAGCAGTAACTATTCAGGGATTAGATTTTTAAAAAATGTAACAGATAGAAACCAGCAACTTACAATAGAGTTTACTTCAACATCGGATGAAACAGGTACAATTGATACAAGTTTAATTTTGTACGCGCTGCCGTTAAATTGGCAGGTATAGGAGGCTAAAATATGGCTAATCATTTACATTGGTATATCAACGGTACTGCCGGCGCAAAAGACGGTACAGAAGTAGACGTTAAAAATATTTTAAATTTGGGGGCAATAAATACATTTTCTCTAATGACGGGCAGCGGTACTTCCACTGGAGGTTATTATCCCCCTGTAATAATGCCGTTATATTTTAGATGTGAAAGCGGTTTTGAAATTTCCGAGGGTACATTAAAAATAGGGTTTAGAGATATGAACAACGGCAATTTTATAGGAGCTTTAGGCAATCGTTATAGTTACGATCAATGCGCTCCGCTTATGTTTAAAACCATTCAGGAAATTAATACGGCTTTACTACGTGATTATATTGGAATTAGTCGCATGGATAATGGAAATGCTTTAACAATAACAGAAGAAAATAAAATAACAGACGTAAACAGTGCTGTCATTTTAATATTTCTAATACACGATGCTACAAAAATCGGCAGTGCATTTCCCATGGATTTAATCAACTTTAGCTTTACTGAAACGGCTGTAACAGCATAAAGGAGGCTAACTATGGCAGAAACAGTCACTATACAAGGCTACGCAACTGCAGCTCCTGACGAGTCGAAGTTTATCAAGGCTGCAACCCGCCGAGAATGGGAAGCATACCCTACGCTCAAAGGCTACATAACAACGGCGCCAGATGCATCGAAGTATGTTAAAGCTGATACTCTGAGAGAATGGGAAGCGTATCCGACAATTAAAGGTTACGTTACTGCTGTGTCTGACGAAAGTGAATTTGTTAAAGGGAATACTTTACGAGTGGTTGGCGGGTATATAGAAGAAGTATCTGCAGTTTATAATTTTGAACAGTTGCAAGGGCAAATGGTCAGGTATCCGTTTGAAGGTCTGCTGTCATCTTTAGACAGTGAAAATACCTGCATTGCAGAAATCACAGTTTTGTCACCGGAGCCTGAGCCGATACCTGTACCAAATAATCCGGAGCCTCTTATTACCGGCGGCGAATATGATAGTTATATTGATCCTTACAATCCAGCAATAAAGTATGGGCATACCCTATATCTTGATAAAAACTGGGATATAAATGTTAATGATGCTGGTAATATTGCTACTACAAAAGGGGCTTATGCAGTAGCGCAGAATGCGGCGAATAGAATCAGGCTGTTTACTAATGACGCTTATTTTAATGCGACTCAAGGTATTCCACACTTTGATATCGAACTGGGGAAACGTCCTGATGTGTCGGAATCCATGCTTGTTAATCGCATAAAAAAAGCCGTTATGTCAATATCGGGGACGACTGGCTGCGAGCCAGTACTCGAATATGACGATGACGGCAGGCTGGTTAGTGGTAATGTAGTTATTACATTGGATGGCGGCACAACAGTAAGTGTACAGCTTTAAAAATATTTTTGGGCACTATAGCGATATAGTGTCTTTTTTATACCCATTTTGGAAAGGAGCAGGGATATGGCAATAATATTTAACCCTGATACTGGCTTTATTGCTGATGAAACCGGTACGATACGTAATCAAATTGCAACTGACTGGAAAACTGCATTTAAAACTGATGAAAGTGCGCCAGAACTTAATACCGGTCCAGAAACGCCAGCAGGTCAACTGATTGATGGTATGGCCGCATTAGTAGCCGAAAAAGACGGGGAAGTGTTACGACTGGCTAATGGATTTAACCCTAAAACGGCCACAGGTATTTATCAGGATGCTTTAGCCGCGATTTATTTTTTAGATCGGCAGGTAGCGCAACCGACACTAGTAACATGCCAGTGCGCTGGCTTGCAGGGTACTATAATCCCCTATGGAGCCGTAGTGCAGGATGTTAATGGTTACACTTTTTACAACATCAATGCTACGACGATTGGTGCAACCGGTATAGCAGAATGTATCTTTAGATGTAGTCAGTATGGACCAATACAAGTCGGAGCAAATATCGTTAATAAGATTATTACTGTAATACCTGGTTGGGATAGTGTTAATAACGCTGCTGCTGGTGCTCCTGGGCGCGATTTTGAGACACAGGCTGAATTTGAACAGCGCCGTAGTGACAGTGTCGCTAAAAATGCCCACGGGCTTGCAGAAGCTGTTGAAGGGACAGTCGGCAATATCGACGGCGTTATCGCCTGTAGAATCGAGCAAAACCGCGGGGATGTGACAATAACAAAATATGGCGTTACAATTCCTCCTCACAGCGTTTATTTGAGCGTTTACGGCGGTGAACAGGAAAAAATAGCTATGGCAATGCACGAGAAAATTGACGGCGGCTGCGGGACTACGGGAAACACGAAGGTAACGATTGCAGATCCTACTAATGGCAGTGAGCAGGTTTATTATTATCAAAGCCCTACTGTAGTAGGAGCAGCAGTCAAGGTGACTCTTAAACAGACAGCGACAACACCTACTACCATTACTGCAGATATTAAAGCTGCTGTTTTGGCTAACTTTAACGGCCAAACCGTGGATGAGCCACGGGTGAAAATGGGTGATACTCTGTATGCCAGCCGTTTTTATAACTCGGTTACGAGTGCCGGTGTGAAAAATCTTTCGTCTATAGAGGTTGCTTTTCCGTCAAATGGGATTTTCAGCGACGAAGTCGATATCCCACTGGATAATATGCCAACGTTGTCGGAGGATGACGTAACGGTAATTTTGGAGGCTTAACATGGACTTTCATGGACAAGAGGACGTCAGGGCAAGCGATGATATCAGGATGGAACCTCAGCCGTATATCCAGTCGCAGTATTCAGCAAGCCCTGTGATTAAGCAAATACTTGATGATTTCAGATCCAATATTCGCCCGGATGCCGATATCCAGACTTTTTATAAAAATATGATGGACATTAAAACAGCTACCGGTGTAGGACTGGATACATGGGGCAATATCGTTGGTATTGCACGCACTATTATTTTAGATGATGATACTAAAATAACGCTTGATGATGATTTTTACAGGACATTGCTTATGTATAAAGCTTTGGCTAATATTACTGACGCATCGCTTTATACACTAAACTACATGATCAATAAGCTGTTTCCACAGTATAACGCTATGGTTTTCAGCGTCATCATCGAAGCGCAGGATAAAAACGGTACTTACTACAATACCTATCCAATGCACGTTCGCTGGCTTTTTCAACGTTATCTTACAGATGAAGAACTGGCGTTGTTTAAGGTTGGCGGCACTCTATGTGTCGGAGCCGGAGTAGGCTGGGACTTATACCAGATCGATAAAGAAAATGTTTTTGGTTTTGCTGGCAGCGGGTTGCAGCCTTTTAACTGCGGCGTATTTGACCCTGTTGGAACCATAACGGAATAGAAAGGCGGTAAATTATGGCAACATTACCAGTAGTACAGGAACCAGTCAATCTTTTTAGTCGGCCTTTTGCAGATCAAGGCTTAAAAACTATCCCACCAGATGACAATGCTGGTACGGATGGGCGCGCAAGTTTAACACAGGGCTTCCCGCCGATAACACAGGTTAAACCGGAAGCAGGCGGTTTGCCGCCCCAGAGAGCGGATTTTAATGGTATATATTATATGCTGTCAGCTTTTGCTTATTGGTTGCAATCAGGAGGTCAGTGGCAGTATAAAGCTACACTTCGCTATGCGCCTAACTGTATGGTTATTTATAACGGTATCAGTTATATGTGCATTAAAGAAAACGGCGTTGACACTGCTGCGGGTGTTGTAATACCTGGCACAGAGGGAAGCACTGTTTATTGGCAAGAATATTTGGTGTGGCTTGGATCGCTTAGTGCTGATCAGATAAAGGATTTGGTTAATAGTGCAGTAGATGATGCTAAAAAGACGTTGGTCAGCAGTCAAACTGTCTGCGGTAAAAATACATTGAATTTTACTGCAGCAGCTGCTGCTAATAGCATAGCAGTTATGGCTACAGCAGACTGGGGACAAGCCCCGGATGGAGGTTGGAGCAGTTATGCAAATGTTACAGTCCAAGTTAATGGGAATACAGTTGGTACATTAAACATGAGTACTAGTGTAACAAAATCAGGTAGTAAAGGTCATTATTGGGGTTATCCGACATCAAACAGCGATGCTAACACTTTTAAGTATTCAATTAAACAAGGTGACATCATTAACATTACTACAGCTTATGGTAATCGATTTTCAAAATGTTCTATTCAAGCAACGTTAAGTAATTAGGGGAGGCAGTAAAAATGAACTACACAAAAGTATCACGTGCCGCATCTTTACGGTCAGCGCGTATTGCTGCTGACATCCAGACTTTAATAAATAATCGGTCATACTATAAATTTCAGTATACACCGTTGACTGGACCACTGCCAGGACTTAGCTTTGAGCAGCAGACAGAGGATGCTATAAACGATATAGGAAATATGTCTTATGGATCATATGAAATAGCAACTCAGGCTTTAACAACTGCAAATCAGGCGTATAATGCAGCACAATCTGCAATAGAAATAGCTAACCACGCTGAAACTACTGCTCAAAACGCACAGACTACGGCAAATAATGCGGCAAAAGCTGCAGCCGGCGCTCAAAAAACTGCAGATAATGCGGCAAAAGCTGCAGCCGACGCTCAAAAAACTGCAGATAATGCGGCAAAAGCTGCGGCCAAAGCTCAAGAAACTGCGGACAATGCTCAGTCTTCTGCTAATACTGCGATTGCGACTGCGACAGATGCGCAGACAACGGCTGATAATGCGCAAAATGATGCCACATCAGCGTTAAATAGGTTAGACAGCCTTACTCCTGTTGTTGAAGAATTACGCTATTACGATAATATTGATACTGCTGTAGATCTTAATGACAAAACAGAATTTGCCCGCGAACTGCTGGAAGCATCCAATAATACTAACGCGCCGGAAACAGGCAGCGGCTGGTTGGATGTAGACGATGATTTCAACGAAACATACATCAGGCAAAAGTTTATGGGGCAAGCTAGCGGTAAAACTTATGTTAGATTCGGAACGATTGTTCCGGACAGCGATCCTGTTACCGTGTCGGAGTGGTCAAACTGGGTAGAATATACGTTAAAATCTGATTTAGATAATACTACAACAGATTTAACAGAAAAAATTAATACAGTAGCTACTGACCTTGCTGGACATGAAGCTGACTTCAATAACCCGCACAAAGTAACCGCCGAACAACTCGGATTAACAACGGTATATCAATATAAAGGCAGCGTTGCTACCTACGCCGATTTACCGACTACAGGGCAGAAAGTAGGCGACGTGTGGAACGTTGAAACGGCAGACCCCGACCACGGTATTAAAGCAGGGGACAATGTAGCATGGGACGGCGCACAATGGGATATTCTAGGCGGTAACCATGATTTAAGCGGCTATGCGCAGCTCAATGCAGCTAACACCTTTACGGCGGCGAATAAGTTCAATTCAAACATAGTTGTTCGCGCTGCTACCGCTGCTGGTAGTGCTGGTATAATTACGCTGGGTGAAAAACCTTCTTATAAGACTGAACAGTGTTTAATAAATGCAGCGGGCAACGGTAACGTCATTATTCAAGCGTCTGAAAACCAGATTGTAGCCCTACAATCCGGGTCGGTGCCGCAATGGTCCGTTGTATCGGATGAAGCAAACACAAAAACTTCTGCATATCTACATTCTAATCTTGCTGCAACTTACACCCCGGCTACTGGTGTGGTATGGGAAGGCAACGCAAACACAGCGACCAAACTTGCCACTGCCCGCACTATCAACGGCGTACCGTTCGACGGAACGAAAGATATTACAATTGAAGCAGGCGGTGGCGGCGGTGATGTTACTGCCGCGGGAGATAATAACTTTACAGGAACAAACACATTTAATAAACCTATAACAGTGAGGGACGGCGCACTTGCGGGCATTGGTGGAACTATCACATTAGGCATGAAGCCTAACAGCGCAACAACGCAAGCAAAGATAAATTCCACTACCACGGGAGCAATGTATTATACAGCCACAGAAGGACTGGCGCACTTTTTTAATGTTGGTGCAACAGAAGTTGCCACAGTGGGCGGGACTGAAACGACGGCTACACTTGACTTTTTAGCTAATCGTATTCTAGACTTCAACAATACGAATGGCTTACAAGTTGGAGCAGGAGCGACAGGCAACATCTATTTAAATCCGACAACAGCAGATACAAAAGGTAGTTTGCGACTTCGTAGTGTTGGCGCAATGGAGTTTAACGGCAACGAATTACATTTAAATAAAAACGGCGATTTTAACGGATTCAGCGACTTCATAAACATTAAATTCAATAACAACGCTATTATCACCTATTCAAATGCTTTTAAAAATCTAGGTATAAGAGCTATGGGGGACGATAATAAAGTTGAAATAGGCGTAGCGGCGGGAGCGTGGAACATCCAACTCCCGAATAACAACGGTGATGTAAGAATAGCGAACAGGCTTTACGTCGGCAACAAAAACGGTGTAGGTGCAGGTGTTATCAGTGCCGAAAATTCTGAACAATGTTTGTATTTTATGGGAACAGCCGAAAACACCTACTACGCAACTCCAAACACTGGTAATACAATTAGCTACCAAACGTCGGCGAATTGTTATCTAATTAACTGTTCGATTAATAATCCGTCGTCTTTAAACATGAATTTTTCAGGAATGAACTTCAAAGCGACGGTCGGTAGTAGCCCGTATATGTGCAAAACATTAACATTCTGGCTTGCTGTAGGTGCTACAGTGCCAACAGTAGCATGGACGTTCCCGACAGATAGCGCAGTATACTACCCGAAAGGCGTTGCGCCGGTATTAACTGCAAATGCTAACAATATCATAAATGTTATTGCAATTGTAGATGACACAGGTAGTTTTAGTATACAGGTTTGCGATAGTGTAGCATTGCCGTTTAGCGGTTAAAGAGGAGGATCTAAAATGTATAAAAAGATAGTCTACACTTATTTAGGTAATACTTATGATGACTTTGATAAAATCAAGAGGCTTTTACCAAATGTTTCGTGGCCGCTAAATCCGACCGATGAGCAATTAGAAAATTTTGGTGTTAAAAGAAGCGTTATTGATTTAGATTTGCAGGAAACAAAGGCGCAGAAAATTGCAGAACTTTACGCTATGTACGAAGCGGAACGCGATAGACCGACTGAGTATAAAGTTGGTGATACTACCTATTATTTTGACCGTCTGGAAGCAGATATTAACAAATTTAATTCTGCCTATAATGTTGCACTATTAAAAGGGGAGAATGGCTATGGCGTAAAAAATGCTGAAGGCGAAAGTCTATGGGTAATGCTATCAGCTTCTGATTTTCAAAGTGTACTGGTTAAGTCAGCAGCAGAGCAGTCTGCGGCTTACAATCGGTTTTATAGTCTGCGGAACAAAGTGCAAAACGGTAAGTCGGTAAGTGCAATTAAAAAAATAAAATGGACAACTAAAATTTAGGCGGTGCAAAGATGGTTGAAATGGCAATGGCCTCAATAACAATCTTTAGCTTTTTATTTGGCATAGTAGGTTTTGTATTTAAGATTTGGATAATAAATCCTTTGTCTACAGCAATAGAGAACCTCCAAAAGACTGTTGACGCTTTAGCTAAGACTATTAATAGGGAACAAGAACGTACAACAGATTTAAAAATAAAATTTGCTGAGATTGATCAGAGGGCAAAATCTGCACATAACAGGATTGATGAAGTTGGCGAACGTCTATTACTGGTAGAAAACAAATGTAATAACTGTTCATGTAAGGATAAGTGATATTTATGTTTGAGAAAATAAAAAACTTAATAGTGAGTGCCAGAAATAAAGTAGCCTCAATGTCGCCAAAAATAATGGCTGTCATTGTAGGCTATTTTATTGCAGTCGTTTTGCTGGTACTGACCTATTACGCTGCATGGATGTATATGTGGTTATGGCTAGATAAGATTATTATGTCTGACCTGCTGGCGTTGATACGTGAGATCACAGGTCCGGCTATGGTTGCATTTGTGACCTTTATAGCTACAAGTTTAGTAGATAAAGACGGGGACGGTGTCCCTGACAAGTTTGAACAGGAGGCAGAGAATAATGGTGACAAAAAGAATCACTTTAGATGAGCTGCGGCAGTTAGCAGCAAGGGCTAGAGGTAATATTGATAAGATCTATCTACACTGGTCAGCTGGTAATTATCACCAGTTTTTTAGTGACTATCACTTAAACATTGACAGCGACGGCGCTGTTATGGCGACAACAGACGATTTGACTGAATATAAGGCTCATACATGGCGGCGCAATTCTAGAGCTATTGGGATTGCTTTAGCTTGTTGTGTAGATGCTGTAGCCTATGCTGATGGTCGTGTCGATTTTGGCAACGTGCCACCGACAGAGTTACAGATAGATAGTATGGCAAAAGTTGTAGCTGTACTGTGTGAGGAGCTTGGATTGGACATTAATGCCGATACCGTAATGACACATGCAGAAGCAGCAGACTTAGATGACTACGGCCCGGCAACTACTTTTGAACGCTGGGACTTGTGGAAATTATCTGATTTACCGGGCGATGGAGTACTAAAGCCAGGCGGTGATGTAATTCGTGGTAAGGCGATCTGGTGGCATCATAATTGGTAAACTAACTATTTCCAAAATAGAAATAGTTGAAAGGAGGTTTGACCATGGAAAAGATTAAAGAGTATATCACTAGCAAACTTTTTTGGATTGGTATGATTATCGGTTTTACTTTAGGCGCATTGCATAATTATTTTGGGCTGTAGGTTTCAAGTTCTTTCAAGTAGTTTCAAGTAAAGTTTTCATACGATTTTCGTTTGATTATCGTGCGATTTAAGTTGCTAAAAAAACGCGCGCTAAAATTAAAACTAACGAGAAACGGCAGAGCAGCGTCGTTTTTAACATGCTGGCAATTTGCTGTTTCTCGTTTTATATCGTACGATTTTCGTGCGAAAGTAGAGTTTGATATGTATTTGTAAATTAAATTTACAAATAAAAAACTTGCTGTTTTATTGACATTGGGGGGATATGTAGCGTAAACTATACATAACAAGAGAATACCAAAAGGAGATATCGCAATTTGGCGATTTTTATTTTTAGCAATTTGCGAATAGGTTTATTTTGTGTACCCTTTTTTCTATTAGGATAGTAGGGGAGGAGTAGTTATGGCTACAAGTAGTTTCATGAAAGAGTTTTCTGTTAATAAGAAAAATGCTGTTAGATACGCAGATGCAATCAAAAATAGCAGGAATGTTACGTTTCAGCAAAATCATAAAGTTGAATGTATAAAACGTGAAAAACTCAGTTCGTTTTTGAATGGAGTAAAAAAATAATGGGGTATAGTATTCTGCATCTTGGCGATGTACTTGACGTTCTGGAAGACGAAACGGAATGTAAAGGTATACTCGCCAATTTTTCATGCCCATTTGATGAAGATATTGAATATTTTCTAAAAGATAAAGCAATAATAAATCAGAAAATGGGGTTATCTCGTACATATCTTGTTTATGCAAGATATAAGAATGAAAACGTATTGGCTGGATATTTCGCTATTACAGTAAAACCTCTGATAGTAAGAAGTAAAGTTTCAGGTGTTGTAAGAAAAAAGATAACTGGGTTTAGAAGCAAGGAACCTAGCGAGGTTTCGGTATTTTTGATTGGTCAGCTATCTAAAAACTTTGCTAATGGTTATGCCAAAATTCCTTTGATAACGGGACGAGAACTTTTAGGTTTAGCAATGGGGCAAATATTAAAAATCCGGCATCTAATAGGCGGCAGGGTTATATTGGTGGAGTGTAGAGACGAGCCCCATCTTAGACGATTTTATGAAGATAATGGATTTGAGTTCGTTGAACAAGATGGAAGAGATGGACTACTAAAATACATAATAGAGGCTAGCAAGGTTACAGTCGAATAAGTTTGTTAAGCACTTTGCAAATTACGCAGAGTGCTTTTTGGTACTATAAAAAGCGTAAGTGTAGAACACCGATAGGTGCTCCGCATTTGCGTTTTTTCTTTTCTATGGAGGAATAGTATGTATGAAAAAATCAAAAGTTGGATATCTAATAATCGCTTCCTTATTGGTCTGGGTGTTGGCGCAGTTCTTTTTCTTGCCTACCTGTTCAGCCGAGCCGGCATACATGATAACGGAAAGCGAGCTGGTGACACTGGAAAAAAACTCAACCAGGCAATTAGAAATCAGCAGGAAATTAGCGCTGGAATTACAGATAGCAAGGGAACAGCAGACGCTATCGGATCAAGCATCGAGCGAAGCCAAACTGCAAATAGATCAGCTGCAGAAGCAGTTGACAGAGCTGGAAGCCTGGTCGAAGAAGCAGGAAGAATTGCAGCAGAAAATCTTGAAATCCTTGCCACCGTCCGCGCCAGGGGTTCTGCGGGAGATCGGAGCCAAGATTGATATTGATCACTACGTTACAGGTATCAGCTACGGAGTGAGCCGATTGATAGGATCCAAGTATCTGGGTCTGCGTGGCGAATATGATTGGCAAGATAAAAAAGCCGGTGTATGGGTGACATACGCATACTAAAAGGAAAAAGCCTACTGATTACGTAGGCTTAATATGATAAAATTTAATGGGAGTCAAATGGGAGTTTATGACTTTGTTTCTTCACGAAAAAATGCGGGTTTTCGCGGTTGCTAAAACAAGCGCTATAATGCTGCTAGCGACATAAAATCAAGCTTTTTTTAAGGCTTGTGGCTGGAAATGGCATTCAAGAGGTCAGCGGTTCGATCCCGCTTGTCTCCACCAATTGAAAATGTAGAATCCATGCAGACTTTACGGTTTGCATGGATTTTTTTGTTTTGAAAATAAATGGGTTGGCATTGAAAGTTGAATGGCAAAAATATAAAATTATCGTAATAAAGGCAGACTTCCAGTAAGTTTAGCAACCTTCTTTTTTGAGCCGCAGATTGCAAGACCAAAATATTTTAAAGCGCTTTCCGGTACTTGAGTCATTTTTTGAGTAAAATCATCATAAGTTTTACAGCTCTGCGCTAAATCAGAAAAATCAACAACGAGCAGGTCATGAAAAGCGTCTTGATAGAGTTGTTCCCTGATATATTTAAGTTTTTCTGCAGAGCTTTTCAAGACAGGAACAGGGAATTTGATAATGCCGAGATGACTCTTTTCTGTCTGATCGATTACATCAGGACCGACTGCTTCAGGCATGGTTTTGCCTAGGGTTATCCCCAAGATCACAGCAGTATTTGCAATAATTCCTAACGGCAGCTCTTCGTCAACGACGATGACACATTTTTCATTTTGCAGATTCATAATAAGCCTCTTTTCTATACAATGTTTTATAAGCTCCAAGCATTACAAAACTATTGTAACGATAAAGTAAAGAGGTGTCTTGTAGAATATTGGCAATGACCAAAATATTACGTTGATATATTAGAATAGTGATTATAAAAACTAAAAATTTGACGACGCTAAAAAACAGGGAGCACGATTTGTCTTAAGTCTCTTTATAGCCATCTGCTAAAAGATCAAGTTTACCCGTATGGGGGTCAATGATAAGTCCGTGGATAGGTATATCATTGGGAATAAAAGGATTTGCCTTAAGTTTTTTAATGACTGTAAGTACATTTTTGGCGGGGTCGGTGTAAGGATCAAGCCAAACTTGAAAATCTTTTTCAATCAGTTTTAATTGCTGCTCTGAGACGCCTCTGCTTTTCATATTATGTAATATGTCTTTTGATGATGTCAGAGCGACACCGCAATCATAATGTCCGACTATGAAAATTTCTTTGATATCAAAAACATAGATGGTTAGCAAAAGACTTTTTACGGTTTCTCCCATTTCTCCGATTAAAGAGGTTCCGGCATTTTGAATTATTTTTGCATCGCCTCGGTGGATGCCCAGTGCTTTGTTGATCAGTTCAACAAGTCTGGTGTCCATACAAGTGAGCAGGGCAAACTTTTTCTGCGGATATTTGGATATTTCTTTTGTACACTTGTTATTTGCCAAAAATTCATGGTTGTTTGTCAATATCTCTTGTAGCAGCGTTGCCATTTTATCGCATCCCCTCGGTTTTTGCACTTTTTTAAATGAAGTGTATTTTATTTAAGATTATCAGTGAAATTGTCATATGTTTATTTTATCATTTATCAACTGTTTTTGAAATGAAAGATATTTAGTAAGGTTTTGTTTACATTTGTCTATACAGAAGTTAAAATACGTGCATTATTGTACTTAGCTTAGAAATATAAAACACCGCAGATTTCTGCGGTGTTTTATATTTTAATTATCAATAGATTATTTTGCAGTATTTTTAGTTATCTGCAACAAGTAATTTTTCATAGTTTTCCAGCTGCATAGGACGGTAAAAATAAAATCCCTGCGAATATTTACAGCCAATTTCCTGTAGTGTTATGGATTGTGCCTGTGTTTCAACACCTTCACAGATTACCTGCATACCAAGCTCTCCGGCCATATGGATTACGTTGCCGACAACTATTTTTTCACGCATACCTGCAACTCCGTGGCTTACAAAGCTGCGGTCTAGTTTTAAAACATCTGCAGTCAGTTGCTGTAATTGACCTAAAGATGAATAACCGGAGCCGAAATCGTCAATGGCTATTTTGAATTGCATTTCTTTAAGTATCTGAAAAACCTCTGCAATAGTCGTTGATTCTTCCAATAGGACACTTTCGGTTATTTCCAATTCTAAAAGATGGTGCGGAACATTCCAACGGTCAGCGATTTCACAGATTCGTGCAGGGAAATCACTTTGTTGAAAATGTAGTCTTGAAAAATTGCAGGAAACAGGGAAAAGCGGATAGCCTTTTTCTGACCAAGTGCGCATTGTTTTACAAACTTCTTCAAACAGCCACAAGTCAACTTTTTTAACCATACCGTTTTTCTCAAAGATAGGGATAAATACGCCTGGCATCAGAAAACCTTTGTCAGGATGGTTCCAGCGAATTAAAGCTTCGCTTCCTATAATGGAGCCATCTTTCATAGAAACCTTGGGCTGATAATAGACTACAAATTCATTTTCCTGCAGAGCCTGATCTAAGCGGCTTTCCAACTGTTGTGCTAAAAGTGCCTGAGCACGCATTTTTTCATCATATAAAACAATAAAACTGCCTGGAGTATCTTTTGCGTAGCGTCTTGAATAATTGGCTAAATCAAGTTTTTGATGAAGGTCAATAGTAGCATTTTTTTCAATCAGACAAACACCAAATACGAAATCAATTTTATAAGGAATATCGGTTTTCGCTTTACGCCAGCAATTCAGCTTTTTAACAAAGTTTTGCATGCGTTTGTCTAAGTGTTCCCAGCAAATATACTTTAGCAGGAGAGCAAAATGGTCGGAGGATATCCTTCCGCAGAATTCATCATCTTCCAGGATTTCCTGTAATATTTTACCGCTGGCTTGCAGTACCTGATCACCCGTAGAAAAACCAAAGTTATCGTTGATAAATTTAAACTGACAAATATCACTGTAGAGTAAAACAAATGACTGCTGTTTTTTGGGGGTATTATTTTCTTCCCATTTCTGATAGAATCCGTTCATATTATAAAGACCGGTCAGTTCATCCTTATACAGCAGATCCTGAATACGGCGGTTACTGCGTAAAGCGTTTCTTAAATTACTGCCTATCAGCAGAATTATTATGCTCAGGACCAGTATCACAATACAGCCTACCTGCCAAAGATGCTGCTCAATAAATTCCAGCATACTGACTTCTTTGGTATTGGCAGAATGCGTTACAAGATAGGCGTCTACCTGCTCTGTAGGAAGATATTGGATACACTTATTAATGATCGAAAACAACTTCGGATCGCCCGACGCAGATAATCCTACACACATTTCATTGATTGGCTGAGCTAAGGTTATAGTGCGCATACCCTGGTAAGCTGATCTGCTTAGATAAGCGCCGGCAACATGAGTGTTTGTACAGGCAGCATCAGCTTTATTGTGCAAAACTGCGTTAAGACAGTCTTCGATAGAATGATAGTATTTGAAGGTATAATATGGATTTGCTGCCTTGATAGCTTCAGAAAGCTGATACCCTTGAGGCAAAGCAATTACTTCCAATTTATCTGAATCGTATCTGGTGATCATTGAGGTAGGTGCACGTAGATAATAAAGTGTGGAATTGATATTGTTTCTACCGTCCCAAAGGTAATCACCGTCAGATAAAGCCAAAGCAGATATTTTCCCCTGCTGTAAAAGTTGCAGAGCTTCAGTTTGATTATGTGCTTCAAATTCAAAACGCAGACCGCTGTTTTTGGCAATAAATTCAAAAATATCTGCAGTTACGCCAGTAATTTGCCCGCTTTTTTTACTCTGGTATGTTAAAGGCGCAAAAGAAGGGTCATAAGATACTAATATCGGTGCAGCTTGTTTTATATATTGGAGTTCTTCTTTAGTAAAAACAGGCTTTTGGTTAACGCTTGGGGCAAGATACTTATCATACAAATCCCGGCTGTAACCAGGATTAGCCAATAGAATATTATTCATGGCCTTGTTGATTTCAGACAGTAACTCGGGATTTGTCTTGGTTACGGCAAAATATAAAGGACTGGGAGAAAACTGGGCTACACTGCGGAAAGTACTGTTTTTTCCAAGGTGGGTAATGGCAACACCGTCCAGTGTACCATTATCAAGTGCCTCTAAAAGTACACTTGTTTCGTCATAATCAATAATATTTAAAACAAGATTATGCTCACGGCAAAAACTTTTAAACCTTTCGCCGTCTACTCCGCCGCGGATAATGCCGACATTCATGCCCTGGAAAGCTTTAAAATCTTCATAATCATAGCGTGGATCATTCATACGAACGTTTAGGGTAGTATAAATACTGCACATTGGTTGGCCGGAAAAGAAAATTTCCTCTGCCCGCTGTTCTGAATGATAAACTGCCGGCAGCAGATCGATTTCACCTTTAACCAGCATATCATATGCAGCATTCCAGCTTGCAATATCAACCATTTCGAAAGGAAGTCCTGATTGTTTGGAAATTTTTTGTAGATATTCAATATTATATCCGCTATATTCTCCGCTTTGACTTTTGGACATATAGTCGCCGTCCTCATAATAGCCTATTTTAATAGGACTTGCATCTGCGGCTGCGGATAGTGGTGGCAGCACCAGAACAAACAATAACATGACTGTAAAAAATAAAGCTATTGTTTGTTTGATCTTGGTATTCATATATATACCTCGCCCATAATTACCTAATTTTTACTGCAATAAGATTAAAATAATTTGTTATAATATAAATATTGTATCATTAATAATAGAAATTTTCTATATTTTGTTATGGTTTTATAGTATAAAAATATATTAGTTTTTTTATAGTGGTTTGTTAGCTTTTAGTAAGTGATTATAGAAATTGACAAACGATTTGGAACGGGTAATAGAAGTTTGCAGCATAAATCAGAAAAGTCTGCAGTTAAAATAAATATAATCAGCACATAATCCTTGATAGTCTTTTGATTAAAATATAAATTCTAATAAATGTATAATAAAGTACATATAATTTAATTATTTTTAATATTATTATTAGAAATAATTGCTTTTTTGAATCATTAGTAGGATAATAGATTAAAATAGAAACTAAAATTTATAATAGGTATTATTATGACTGGAAGAGTGGGGAGATGGACAGGGGTGAAAAAAGAAGTTGTAATTATGCTTTATGTCTTGTCTCAGACTGTCGGATGTTATGCTGCTAACCAGCTTCCAAGCAGTGACGTCCAGCAGAATGGGATGTCTGATAATATGCTTAATAATCAGCGTGTCGTTGTACATAAAGATGATATTTCGGAACATGCGGAAAAATCGCAGTCGATGGTGTATGTTAAAAGATTCCAACTTGATGTTAGTGGAATAGAGGAGTATTTGCCCCCCCCCAAGGCACTTTTGGGAAAATACAGTGGACGTAATTTGGCTGTTAACGATTTGCAGCAGTTGACGAAAGCTTTATCTGTCTATTACAGAAAACAGGGATATCCTGTGGCAACTGCATTTTTACCTCGGCAGGATATTGTGGCTGGTATTGTGACAATTAAGGTTTTTCCTGGGGTATTGGATAAGTTAAGAGTGAAAAATTCTACAAGTCTTGAAGATCATTTTGTGGAAGGGTTTTTAAAAAATTTATATGCTGGGATGCAGTTACGCAGTGATATTTTAGAAATGACGCTGAATAATCTGAATGCATTGCCCGGTGTGCAGGCCAAAGGTATTTTAGAGCCTGGTGATAAGATTGGCAGCAGCAGTTTAACAATTGTTTTAGAGGCATCGCCAATTGTGGAAGGCGCTGTTTATACTGACAATTATGGCGGTAAATATTCGGGACGTTACCGTTACGGAATGCAGGTCATTGTTAATGAGCCGCTGCGCAGCGGGGACAGGCTTGTTATTGGCGGGATGCTTAGTAATGAGAAGATGAAAAATTATAATTTAGGCTATGAAACAGCGGTTAATAGAACGGGAGGTCGTTTAGGTATCAGCTGCGCGGAGTCGGATTATACTTTAGGGGATTATTTTACGCAGGCAGGTGCTGTAGGAACGGCTAAAACGGTGAGCCTATATGGTTCGCAGCCTTTAAGCGGCAGGAAATCCGGAAATTTACGGTTGATTTACGGCTATGAGCATAACCGTTTGAATGATGAACTGCGTGTTTTTGATTATACGGCACGTAAAAGCAGTGATGTGTTTCATCTTGGACTGACTGGAAGTCTGCAAAGTGCTGTTAGTTATAGTGGTTACAGTGCTGTCTTACGTGCCGGTAATTTAAAGCTGCGCAGCGGGGAAGCTCAGGCTGCTGATGAATTCAGCAGGACGGAAGGCGGCTTTAGCCGCTTTAATTTTGATGTTAATCATGTCAGTAAATTAAGCAAAGTGACACAGTTCTATATTTTTGCACATGGACAGCTAGCAAACCGCAATCTAGACAGCAGTGAACAGTTTTATCTGGGGGGTGCTGATGCGGTGCGAGCCTATCCGCAGGGTGAAGCAGGCGGTGACAGCGGTTATCAGGCAACGGCAGAATTAAGGTATCAAACTCCGGTCAAAGGTATGAGTATGACGTTGTTTGCTGATGTAGGTGAGGTTTTGGCACGAAAGGACGGAGATACCTCCGATCCGCATCGCAGGCTGGCAGGTTGGGGTATTGGCGCAGTTTATAGCTTGGATCGCAGCTTGTACGCAAGACTGGATTATGCACGCAAGATAAAGGGTGAATCTTATCGCAGTGAGGCGGAAGATAAAAACGGCAGGTTATGGTTCAGGTTATACAAATTGTTTTAAGAATATCGTGAGCGGAAAAGAGCGGATTAAGATGAAAAACAGGCAGAGACTAGGGAAAACAACGGTCGCTATAGTAGTTAGCACTTTGGCTTTTTCTAATTGCGCATGGGGATTGCCACAGGGTGGGACGGTAGTTACTGGTAACGGCAGTTATACGTCCAGCGGTAATCAGATGGATATTACCGGTACAGGCAATGTGTCGGTCAAGTGGGATAGTTTTAATGTTGCTGCTGGAGAAACGGTAAATTTTAAGAATATGAACGCTATTTTGAATTATGTTACCGGCAGACAGGGCAGTGAGATTTTTGGCGCTTTGAATGGACAAGGGGTACATGTTTTTTTGATCAATCCCAATGGGATTTTGTTTGGTAAAACGGCACAGGTAAATGTTGGTTCGCTGACGGCTTCTACTAAGAGCTTATCTGATGTCGATACAGCTTTACAAAATTTTAAAAACAGCGCTGGTATCAGTGATTTTGGGATAGCGGGAACTGCTGAGCTTGTCAATATGGGTAAACTGGAAGCAGACACACTGCGTTTTGAGGGCAGCCGTATCGTTTTAGATACTGATAATATAAAATTGGGCGGAGATGATTTTGACGGCAGCAATGCTGTTATTAACGGAGATTTTGCCAATGGTAACGTTGTGTTGGGGTATACCGCTCATGATGCTAACGGTTATGCAGGTAAGGATAAAAATTTTGATATCAATGGCGGAGCTCAGAGTGTAAAAGGTTATATGTGGGTGACAAATGCTGAGCAGCTGCAGGACATTAATACTAATCTAAGCGGCAATTATGCTTTAAAAAATGATATTGATGCTAGCAGCATTAATAGTTTTATACCCATCAGCGCTGACAGTACGTTTAAGGGAACCTTTGACGGTCTGGAGAATGATATAAAAAATGTAACTGTAAATGGTGGGAATGGAAGCTACAAAGGGTTGTTCGGACAAACTGCAAGTGGCAGTGTAATCAGAAATCTTACTTTATCCAATTGTAATATTAGTGGATACCAGGCTGTTGGAGCAGTTGTAGGTCAGAATAACGGGTTAATTGAAAATGTTGCAGTAAGTGGTATTGTTTCAGGAACAAGTAAATATACCGGAGGTATTGTTGGCATTAATGCAGGAATAATAAAGAATGCTGAAGTTGATATAACAGTAAATAATACTAGCGGCGGTTATTCCGGCGGCATTACAGGGTATAATTATAAGGGTCTTGGGGAGATTGATGGTATAGTTGGCAAGATAAAAGTTATTAATAGTACGGGTGGTTATACAGGGGGCATAGTTGGCTATAATGCTGGAAGTGTTAAAAATGTAGATGCAGAAATTGATTTGACTGGCGGCGGTGTTGGGATAGGTGGTATTGCTGGACAAAATACTTCTACAGGTACTATTGATGGAATTTTACTAAAAGGAAAAATTGATGCTGGAAATAATAGTGCTGTAGGTGGTATTGCCGGAGCTAATACAGGTATTATAAATAGTGTCCATAACTATGCTTCTGTTAGTGGCAATAGTACTGTTGGAGGAATTGTTGGACAGAATAATGGGAATATCTCTGACGGTATCAATGATGGAAGTATTAAGGGAAATGAACTTGTCGGCGGGATTTGTGGACAAAATAAAGTAAATGGTTATGTATATAATATTGAAAATAGAGGTTTTGTAGGCGGAGCTCGTGAAGTAGGCGGAGCTATTGGTGAAAATAACGGAACTGTGAGCAAAGCACTTAATAAAGGAAGTGTTTTTGTAACCGATGGTGTGAGTGTTGGTTCAAGCTATTATATTGGTGGTGTACTAGGTTATAATGATGCTGAAGGTTCCAACTATGTCAGTGAATTAAAAAATGAAGGTACAGTAAAAGGTTATAGTTATGTCGGCGGTGTTATTGGCTGTAATGCTTCTGGACAAATAATTGTCGATGCCATCAACAATGGTAACATTAGCGGATTAGATAGTGTTGGGGGAATTTTAGGATATTATTATTGTGATGATGATATGCTTTTAGAGAATACCAATAATTCAGGGACAATAACAGGAAGAACAGCGGTAGGCGGTATTGTTGGTATGGGGGGCGGCGTGTCTATGTCAGGACCTCCCAGTGCCGGTATTGGATGTGTATCTGTCAGTAGGGCTGAAAACAGTGGTGCTGTTAGCGGTAGCGGTAATAGTGTTGGTGGGATTATAGGAGTAGGCACATCTTCTAAAAGCATTGATAATGTGTTAAATACAGGTACAGTACAAGGCAGGGACCAGGTAGGCGGAATTATTGGTAATTCTGTTGAAGGGATAGTAGAGAATGCACTGAATTTAGGGCAGGTCATTGCTACAGACGGTAATGCACAGTATTGTGGTGGGATAGTAGGATGGGGACCAGGTGCAATTGTTTCTGATAAGGCTGTTTATGCGACGACCGATAAAGATGGCAATACTTACGATATTTCTAAGTATAACGACAAAGGTGTTGGCAAGGCTTATGCAGATATCTTTCCGGCACCGCCACTACCGCCTGATCCACCAGAACTGCCTGAAGATGAGCATGATATTACTAAACTGCCTGAATTTGAGGATAATTATCATAGTAGCAGCTCTGCTGTAACTTCTGAGCTGCATACCCCTGTAATAATAAATCCAAGTGGTGAAAACACGAATATTGGTGTCGGAACAATTGAAATACATAACAGTGATGACAGCCTGAATGCAAGTGGTTCTGGCAGCAGTTTTAGTGCTGGTTTCGAGAATATTTTAGCTGGTGCCGGTCAGGAAGAACAAGCTGACAGCAATTCTCGCAGTTCCGATACGGGCGATGTGCAAGGTAGTAAGATGGATAATCTGGCTGGTGGTAACGATACTGATTTGAGTATGTTTTCTGATAGTGATACCGAAGATCAGGACGAATAGAATAACGAAGAAAAGTAATTAAAAACTCACATCTTCCGGGGTGTGAGTTTTTAATTACTCGTAATTCGCATATTGCTTTTCTGAAAACCACTTATTTGTACGGTGAGTACTAATAAGTAGAACTATAGCTATAACAAGCCGTAATTTTATATAAAATATATAATTATTTCATATAAATAGCAAAATATTTGAAATATAAAAAATAATAAAATTCATTAATTTTAAGTGCATTTACATATTTAAAGACATATAATTTCTTTGCATGTATAATTTTATTTTGTATAAATGAGTAATATAGTGCACGTATGTGCTGTATTTTATACAGCAAATGCATTTTTTTGTAAGATAATAAGTATAAAACCAATATCTATAAAAGTTTAATTGTTAAGGTGAAAAAAGTCATGTTTGCTGAGAAATATAGAAGTATAGGCTTAAATATTTTATATTACAGAAGACTGAAAGGTTTAAGTCAGGAAGCATTGTCTATTAAAGCCGGTTTGACCCGTTCCTATATATCAAAAATAGAACGTGGTGCTGCCAGATGCGGTTTGGAAGTATTTTTTCTTATCGCACAGGCACTTGAGGTAGATCCGGCTGAACTTATCAGCGATCTGCCGCCAGGAACAGAATCGGCGCAAAAATAAATTTATTTAGTAACAGGTGATGAAGGAGGTATCTTTATGAATCCCGATTATAAGGAAATTGGTAAGAATATCAGGTTAATGCGTATCAGACACGGTATCAGTCAAAGTGAGCTGGCCCAGCGTTTGGATGTTTCGCAGACTCATATGAGTAATCTTGAACACGGACGTGTCAGTGTCAGTCTGAGGGTATTACTGCGTTTGGCACATTTTTTCAAGTGCAGCGTCGATACGCTGCTGGGCAGTGTTTTGCAGGGGCATGTTACGCCGGAAGTAAATAATGACGGTTATGATATTGAGGATCTGGCTTTGCTGCTTAAGGTTTTAAAACAAAAAAGAGTAGAAGTTCTGTAACGAAAATATGAAAGACTGCCGCAATTTAAAATTGCGGCAGTCTTTTTTTCATGATATGACGTTCAATTGCATTGCAGCCATTCCCTGATAACAGCAAACAGTTCTTCCAAGTGGAACGGTTTGGTAATATGTGAGTTCATTCCGGCTTCACGTTCTTTTTTGATGTCGTCCAGGAAGGCGTTGGCAGTCATAGCAACGATCGGCAATTTTTTTGCGTCTTGGCGTGGTAGCTTACGGATCGCTTTGGTTGCATCGTATCCATTGAGTTTAGGCATCTGCACGTCCATAAAAACAAGGTCATAATAATTTTCTGGAGCCTGAGTAATTTTTGTCAGTGCTGCTTCGCCATCAGTGGCTTCTTCGATCATGGCACCGGTCATACCAATCAACTCACAGGCGATCTCCATATTAAGCGGATTGTCTTCAACGATAAGTATACGCTTACCGCTGCAGTTTGGTTCATTAGCAGCAGACCGAAGCACGTGCTGCGTTCTGGGTGTAACTGTCTGGTGCATTTTGTTGAGTACCTGTGCGAGGTTCGTTTTAAACAGCGGCAGGATCAGAAGTGCGTCAAAAGAATAGTCTTTAATGGTCTGGCTGAGGTCGGAGAAGGTGATCGCCAGAGTTATCTTTAATGTTGGTGACAGCTGGCGTAATTCGTTTAACATCTTTTCCAAATCCAAATCTGGGTTATAGACTATGATGACTGTTGTATAGTCACTGCTGCTTTTTAGGTCGGCTGTTAGCTTAGTAATGGCTTCTGCAAGGCTGGACACAGCTTGACCGTTAATCTGCAGTTGCTGCAGCTGCTGCAGGATATTAGGAGCATAAGTTTGATACTGATCGATGACCAGGGCCTGCAGCTTGTTATGAATGGCAGAAACCGGGACAGGCTGCTTATCGGCCAGCTTCAGGGGCAGGGTGACTGTAAAGGTGGTTCCAGAGCCTGCCGCGCTGGTGACTTCAATAGTACCA
Source organism: Phascolarctobacterium faecium (assembly GCF_003945365.1). Lineage (NCBI taxonomy): Bacteria > Bacillati > Bacillota > Negativicutes > Acidaminococcales > Acidaminococcaceae > Phascolarctobacterium > Phascolarctobacterium faecium. Next base: position 747,868 of record NZ_AP019004.1, read on the forward strand.
CCCATCAAATCAACGATATTTTTAGTGATAGCCATACCCAAACCTGTGCCTTCGATACTATCCATACTTGAAGTTTGGGAACGTTCGAAGGGGGTGAACAGGTGCGGCAAAAATTCCTGATCCATGCCAATGCCGTTATCACTGAAAACAAAACGAAAATGCCCATAACCTGTTGGAGCCAGTGTTAATTGCGTGATCTCAAGCTTGAGCTTTCCGCCTTGGGGCGTAAATTTGATAGAATTACTGAGGATATTAGTAAAGATCTGATTAAGGCGTACAGTATCTCCCAGCAGATATTCGTCACTGATATTATGTGTATTTACATGCAGTTCATGCTGATGCTCTTTTAACTGTGGGTTGATGAGTGAGATCAGGTTATGAATAAGTTCAGCTAGATTGAGCGGCGATTCCTTAAGTGATAATTTGCCGCTTTCGATCTTAGACATGTCGAGAATATCGTTGATCAGTTCTAAAAGATGATTTGAGGCCAGTTCGATTTTGCTGAGGCAGTTATTGACCCGAACAGGGTCGTGCAGGTATTGCTGTGCAATCGTAGTCATACCTATGATGGCGTTCATTGGAGTACGGATATCGTGGCTCATATTTGACAAAAAAGAGCTTTTAGCAGTATTGGCCTTTTCTGCAGAAAGCAGAGCAGCTTTTAATGCCTGCTGCTGCCTCTCATAGGCCAGTTTTTGCGTATGGATGTTCCGAAAAGCGATAACACAGCCAGTAATAGTTCCTTCGGTGTTTTTGATGGCCTGGGCTTCCAGACGTACCCATTCGTATTTGTCGTTGGCAAAACGCCTCAGCAATTCTATTTCGATAGAGTTTTTATTGTTTTGAGTCAGTGTTGCATAGATATTTTCTAAAGCAAAAGCCTCTGCCAACTGTTTTCGGAATTTTGCATGAACAAAATTATTGACGAAAGTAGTCCAGGCTTCGGTATGATCTTCTAATCCTTTCAGCATATTAGCAGTGATGATTTCGGTAAGCCGTAAAATATAAAATCTATGCTCCTGCAGGTCGACATAGTAAACGGCATAGTACATTTCAGCCAGCGCATTGGCGATATTATGATGGCGCATTCTGTCGGCGCTGAGTAATGCAAGCTCATGTTCCTGCTGCTTTTTATCGTCGATGTTCCGCAGCAGCAGCATGATTTTTTCACCTTCGATTGTAGAGATCCTGGTACCGTAATAGGTGTAATAGTGCAGTTTTTTGTTTTTATCCCAAATACGCATCTCGCCTTCGGCATAGGTTTGTCTGCTGTAAAGTTTTGCATCAAAGATTCCTGATAAAAGCGCTTTGTCACTGTCCAGCAGCTGTTGATGAAATTGATCGTAGAAATCACGGTAACGGCCGCGTTTTTTCAGCGAGATTATCTCTTCTGAATAATGGATACAGTTATAACCCTGGCGCTCCATATCGACGCTGATTGCCAGTGCGTACATATGGGCAACTGCCATTTTGGCAGTTTTTTCACTGAGCGAATGTTCGACTTTCTGGGTCAGGTCTTCAAAGGCCAGTACCGCATAAGGATAAGCGTCAGAGTAGCCTGGGGCCGGAATGATCTTGACACTGAGCCAAAACCCCTGCTTGTTTTTAAAAATATGCTCGATCCGGTTATTATCGTTGGCAAACTGGCCAATGATGTAGGTGCTGTTGGTAATTTTTAAGAGCGTCTGCTGCCATTTAGGGTCTACGAATTCGTTTACATACATGGAAAACTGTTTATCATAGCATTCTTCCATATGTACGATTTTTTTGAATTGTTCTGGGACACGCAGGCCGCGTAAAGTGTTATTGCGTAGATTAACAAGGTAAACAGCATAATATTCTTCACTTAACTGAGCGATCCAGGCGGTTTGTTCGCGTTGACTCAACTCAAATTGTTTTTGTTTTTCAATATTACGGTAGCACCATAGTACTTTCAGGTGTCCGGTTTGGGTATCAATTGTAGATACGAGATGAGTCTCGATCCATTCAAAGCTATCTGGCGCAACAAGACGTCGCAGTTCGCCAATGATATGCATATTTTCCTGCGGCATATTTTGACGCAGGTTCTTCATTGAAGTAAGGTCCCAAAATTTTTGCCTGTCTTCAGGATGGATCAGCATTTCACCGTAAAGATCATTGGCCTGAGTAAAGCTGCCGGCATGCGGAAAGGCCGAAGCACAGGGGCCGAGCTTCGGAGAAATATAACGGTCGTCGATAAGATCGATAACTACATATTCGTCAAAGAGAACATCGATACCTTGTAGAAGATCTTTGGAATGGTCGTGTCTGATCTTGACTTCGCCGGCAAAAATATGAGGTGTGACAGAAATCGCTAAGGCAGGGATCTGTCTGCCATCCTCGTCCCAAAGAGTTTTTTTCACTCGGACATCTACGTTGCTTCCTAAAATAGATTTTTCAGCAAAATACTGATAATCACCCTGATGAAAATTGACGGCATCAAAGCTGAGTGTGTCAGGATGATAGCGCACACCTTTCTTGAAACCGGCTTTTGCAGCAGTCTGATTGCAGTAAAGTATCTGCAGAGTGGATCGGTCGACGACAAATAATGTTAGATTACTGATATCATCGATGAGTTTGAGGACATTTCTTTCGGAATTCATTATAAATACCTTCCCTATCCTTTATAGTTGAAGGAAAACTTTTATAAATTAATTATAATATAAAAAGATAACAAAGTGAAACGAATGTTGTAATAATTATTGCGATAAAAAACAAACTCCTTAGACATGCAGTCTAAGGAGTTTGTTTTAGTTTTCAGCAGCACCCAGGATTTCGTCGGCTAAAGCAGACAGGCTTTTGTGATCCAACTCGGCAAAGAACGATCGTCGGGAAGGATGTGGCGTCATTTTCCCAGCCACAGCGGCGTTGTATTCGGCGCCATGTTTAAAATCTGTCGGCTGGCATTCCAGTTCGTTGCGACAGTCTTTAAAAAGAGCAGCACCTTTTTCAGTATTGACGAGGACCAGCGTAACGCCTTTATCATCATCGAAAAGCGGGAAATGCTTGTTGACGCCCCAATAGTCGGCTATCGTCAGATCAGCCAGGCTGTGTTTATTGTTAAAAGCGCAGTCGGAACAGGAAGGGCGAGTACTGACATTATTCAGGAATAAACGCATATATGGACCGCGGCGTTTATGTGTTGCAAAGATATGGTTTTCAGTTTGAAAAACGATATTAAAGCGTTTCCAACCGGGAGTTTTATCGCGGAAATTGACTTTTATTACCGGTGATGACGAAAACTCGGTGACTTCGTCCAGTCGTTTCTGGTAGACTTTGGGACTGGGAACCCCATGGCAGACTACGTCAATGGTATAAAGCCTTTCATAGTCTTTACGCAGATATCCTTTCAAGCCTCCGATCTGGCACGGCGTACCGCTGAATAAAACAGTATGGCCTGCCTGAAGCAGTTTTTCGGCGTCCTGGTAGGTAGTGCTGATATCGCTTTGTACATATTTGGAACCGCGTAATTTATTCATTGCATTGACGCTTGTGACAGCGATATGTCTAACGTGCCAGTTGTCGTCAAAGGCCGCCCCGAAGACTGTCCCCTGACGTCCCAGGATTTTTTCGGCAGCCAGGGAGAAAAAACCGCCGCTGGAGCTGACAAAGCGAACGGCTTCGTTTTTATTTTTACAGCCAATAACAGCTAAAATCTCATGAGGTTGAGGTTTGTGCAGCAGAGGACAAACGCGTTCACACAAACCGCAGTGGATACATTTGTCAGTATCGACCAGCGGATAATTGAAGCCTTCTTCGTCTGGTGCCATAGTGATGCAGGAGGTCACGCAGCGACTGGCACAGGCTCTGCAGCCGCAGCAGTCGGTTTTGTTGGTAATGGTAATCATAATTTCACCTTCTTAAACAATTTTTGAAGCTTAGGAATGCTGTGAAAAATAGTTTAAAAACAGTTGGGCGACATTGGAAAGTGGACGTCCTTTAACAATAGATAGCGTTTTATTCAGGAATAGTCTGTCATCGCGGATGATCTTGCAAATCAGATCGTTGTCAAAAATTTCACCCGGTGAAGCTGGTACGACGGCGATGCCGGCATTTTCTTTTGCCCAGGCTATTGTAGACAGTTTAGTAGAATTAATGCTCAGGATCTGCGGGAAGATCATGGAATCGGAACAAACGTTTAAAAATAAAGTCGAACAGCCGCGTGACAGGCAGATGGGCATATCTTCCATATGTGCCAAAAGCAGAGCTTTGTCGTCTGCCGGCAGCCAGGGATTGTCTTTGTGCATTACTGCAACAAGGCGCTCCTGCTTGGTATAGATAGTATCAAACCGGCTTTCCTGTGTCAGCGGAGCATTGGCAACGCCGATCTCCGTTTTCCCGGTCAGCATCTGATTGATTTGTTCCAAGATGGAAACTTCGTACAGCTCATAGTTGATCTGCGGATATTCTTTGGAAAATTTGCTGAGGTAAGTTTGAATAAAGGAAATCGACATCGAAGGCGACAGGCTGACTCGCAGAGTACCTGTATAGCCGTTGACGCAGTCCGATATTTCCCGTTGGGTATCATCTTCCAGCGAACAGAGATATTTAGCTTTGTTATAAAGAATGCAGCCGGCATTGGTCAATTCTATATTATGTACGCCGCGACGGATATTGACTAGCTGAGTGCCGAATTTTTTCTGCAGCAGCTTCAGTTGATTACTGAGGGCTGGCTGGGCAACGTGTACGCGCTTGGATGCCGCTGAAAGACTTCCTGCTTCGACGATGGCAATAAAATTGCGGTAATATTCCATGTCCATAGTCTGCTCTCCTCCTGTTACTGGCAATATAGATTTAAGTTTAAGCCAACTGTAGTTTGTTTATCGTTTAACTACATTATAGATGATAAAGCAGCTTAAACCTATCTTTTTCTGAAAAAATTTTTATAACTTTAGATAAGCATATAAATAAAACTTATAAATTATATCAATTATTTTGATGTTTAAAGATAGATATTGTCAATGAAAATGGCAAATGTTGTTAGAATGAATTTTTTATAAAAGTAATATTACATCAATTTAATTTTATGAATAGAAATAAAGAAAAGTGTAATTTTAAACTCGAAAACCAAATTTAAACATATCAAATAAATTAATATTTTCTATTGCTTTTTGGTATTTTACGTTATAAGTTTCCGGAATTATACTGAAAGTGAAGAAAGGTGTATGAGAAATTTAAATCTGGGAAAGAAGGGATGAAAATGTTAGACAGCACGAGATTAAGAAATCCGCAGTTGTTTGACAAAATCGTTACTCCGGAAGAAGCTGCGGCGCTGATTACTGATGGAATGAATGTGGGCGTCAGTGGTTTTACCCCATCCGGCTACCCTAAAAAAACAACGATAGCTTTAGCCAAAGCTATCAAAGAAGGTAAACGCTGCCGTATCAATATCTGGAGTGGCGCTTCTGTTGGTCCGGAAATTGAAGAGGAATTGGCGGCAGTTGGCGCTATAAAAGGCAGGATGCCGTATTATGCCGCGTCCAACAAAAGCATGAAAAAGGGCATCAATGAAGGCAAGATTGAATATGTGGACCAACATTTGAGCCATTTCGGACAGCAGGTAGATTATGGGTTTTTTGGTGATGTAGATGTAGCTATCATTGAAGCTACGGCAATTACTGCAGAAGGTAATATTATTTTAGGTCCTGGTGTTGGTAATGCGCCGATTTTTGTGAAGCATGCCAAGAAAATCATTATCGAAGTCAATACTTCGATTCCTTTGAATCTGGAAGGTATGCATGATATCTATATTCCGGCGATCCCGCCAAATAGAACTGAGATTCCAATTTATCATGCGGGGGACAGGATAGGTAAACCTTATGTAGAATGCGGTATCGATCGTATCGATTGTATCGTGGAGTCTGATATTTTGGATCATGTGCGTGACTTGACTGCTCCTGATGCAGCAAGCATCAAAATTGCTGAGAATTTGGTGGAATTTTTAGAGTATGAACAAAAGATGGGACGTTTGCCGGAGAAAATGCTGCCCTTGCAGTCCGGTGTCGGCAGTATTGCCAATGCGGTTCTTTTAGGACTGGCCAAATCCAGATTTGAAAATCTGGAAATGTATTCCGAGATTTTACAGGATTCTGTATTTCGTCTGATCAAGCTGGGCAAGATAGCTAAAGCCTCCGGCTGCGCGTTCACTCCTTCGCCTTCGGTTTGGGAGATGTACAAGGAAGATCCTGATTTGTATCGTAAGAGTATTGTTTTAAGACCGCTTGATATCAGTAATCACCCCGAGGTTATCAGGCGTTTGGGAGTTATTGCTATGAATACGCCGTTGGAATTTGATATCTACGGGCAGGCTAATTCAACGCATGTTATGGGCTGCACGATGATGAATGGTATTGGAGGCAGCGGTGATTATATGCGTAACGGTTTCCTTACGATTTTTTCAACGCCGTCTACAGCGAAATGCGGCTCGATTTCCAGTGTAGTACCTATGGTTACTCATGCAGACCATACTGAACATGACACGATGGTTTTTATTACTGAACAGGGTGTGGCCGACATCCGTGGTTTGAGTCCCGTCAAACGTGCTAAAGCTATCATAAATAACTGCGCACACCCTGATTTTCGGCCGCAGCTTTTGGAATATCTGAGGTTTGCACAACAAAAAAACGCCCATATGCCAATTGATTTGGCACATTGTTTCGATATGCAGAAAAAATTTTATGAAACCGGCACTATGCTGTAAACAGCGAAGCGGAATGAGAAAGGGGTCAATGACATGACTAATTATGAAGAAATCAAACAGGGACTGGCGGATTATGAAGCAAAGGTTGCTAAAGCCAATGCCAAATTTCCTGAAAGAAAAGAATTTAAAGAAAAACACGTGTATACTCCTTTGGATGTAGAAGGTTTTGATTACTGCTCTAAAAGCGGGTTCCCTGGACAATACCCTTTTACACGCGGCGTACAGCCGACTATGTATCGTGGGCGGTTGTGGACGATGCGCGCTTATGCAGGCTTTGCTACAGCTGAGGAAACCAATGCCCGTTATAAATATTTGCTGGAAGCAGGTCAAACCGGCCTGTCGGTAGCTATGGACCTGCCGACACAGATCGGACTTGATTCCGATGCGGAGCTTTCGCATGGTGAAGTTGGTAAAGTTGGCGTAGCTATTGATTCGCTGGCTGATATGGAAAAGCTTTTTGAAGGTATTCCTTTGGATAAAGTCAGTACTTCTATGACTATTAACGGCCCGGCTGCAGTGCTTTTGGCGATGTACGTTGCTGTTGCCGAACAGCAGGGTGTTAAGCCGGAACAATTAAAAGGCACCATTCAAAATGATATTTTAAAAGAATATATTGCCCGTGGCACATATATTTTCCCACCACGGCCTTCGATGCGGCTGATTACAGATACTTTTGAATATTGCTCTAAGAGTATTCCAAAATGGAATACGATCAGCGTAGGTGCTTACCATATTCGTGAAGCCGGTGCTTCCTGTGTACAGGAAATCGCTTTTGCATTTGCTAATGCGATGGCTTATATTGATGCGGCAATCAAGGCCGGACAGAAGGTAGATGATTTTGCTCCTGGTATTTCCTGGATCTTTACTGCCGGACTTAATATGTTTGAGGAAGTTGCTAAATTCCGTGCGGCACGCCGTTTGTGGGCGCGCATTATGAAAGAACGTTATGGTGCTACAGTACCGAAAGCACAGATGCTGCGTGTGCATGTGCATACTGCCGGCAGTGTTCTGACTGCTCAGCAGCCGCTTAATAACGTAGCCCGTATTACCTGGCAGGCGTTGTCCGCCGTTTTAGGCGGTATTCAGTCTATGGCCTGCTGTGCTTATGATGAAGCGATTGCTTTGCCAACTGAAGAGTCGGCTACTCTGGCACTGCGTACTCAACAGATGCTGGCTTATGAAAGTGGTATTACCGATACTATTGATCCGCTGGCAGGTTCCTATTATGTAGAAGCCCTGACGGATAGGATGGAAGCAGAAGCTTATGAATATATCAAGAAAATTGATGCTATGGGCGGTGCTGTAGCTGCTATCGAGCAAGGCTATATGCAGGGTGAAATGTCGGCTCATGCTTATGAAGATCAACGCGATATCGAAACTAAACGGTCTATAGTTGTCGGTGTTAATAAGTTTGTTGATAATAAACAACTGGCGGAACAGGATGTTCTGACTGCTGACCTTAGTGTTGCTGAACGCCAGATTGCCAAAGTCGAAAAGATGAAAGACGGACGTGATCAGAAAGCCGTCGATGTTGCTTTAACGGCGCTGAAGCAAGCTTGCGCCGGCGAAGAAAATTTGATGCCTTATCTGATTGACGCTGTTAAAACTTATGCCACTTTGGGAGAAATATGCGGCGTGATGAAAGAAATATTCGGAGAATATAGACAGGACGGTTCCATGTTCTGATCTGACTGACAGGTTGTGAGTGAAAGAACGGAGTTGATTGTTATGACAACGAAAGCATTGGCTGATTTTGTGGCAAGCATACAATATGATAAATTGAGTCCGGAAACTGTTCGGATTACAAAGCAGTGTATTTTAGATTGGCTGGGAGTCTGTATTCGCGGTTCGCAGGAAAAACCTATCCAAATCATTCGTAAGTTGCTGCTGGATGGCGGTGGTAAGGCACAGTCTACAGTTTTGGCTGGACAGACGGAACAAACTACTGCTTTAAATGCTGCATTTTGTAATGGAAGCGCTTCCCATTCCCTTGATTTTGATGACCTTCATAATCCATCTATTATACATCTGGCTACAGTAGTTGTACCGCCGGTATTTGCCATTGCTGAGGCGGAGCATAAAAGCGGTAAAGATATGTTGGCAGCTGTAGTAGCAGGATATGAGGTTGGCGGCCGCGTAGGCGAATCCGTTATCCCTGAGTCCTATTTCTTCTGGCATACTACTGGTACAGCAGGTACCTTAGGCGCTGCCGCTTCGGCAGCGAAGGTTTTAGGTCTTGATGCGGCTGCGACGCTGCAATGTCTTGGCAGTGCTGGTACACAGGCGGCAGGGTTGTGGGAATTTTTGAAAGAGGGCGCAATGAGCAAAACTCTGCATGCCGGTAAAAGTTCATATGCCGGCGTACTTTCAGCATATCTGGCCCGTGCTGGTTTTACTGGTGCGACAAAGATATTGGAAGGAGAAAAAGGCTTTTGCCGGGCTATGGTCACAGAGCCGCATTTGGAAAAATTGACGGATGGGCTGAATGATGGTATATATAAGATTGATAATAATTCGTTCAAACCTTATGCCTGCTGTAAACATTCTCATGCCGCGCTGTATGCGATGCAGGTGCTGCGTACTGAGCATGGATTGAAGCCTGATGATGTTGAAGCGATAGAGATTTTAGTCAATGAGATCACTGATTTTCTGATCAATAATCCTCAACCTGAAAATCCGTATGGCTGCAAGTTCAGTATCCAATATTGTGTTGCCGGGATGCTCAAATACGGCGATATGGGTGTTGATCGCTTCCTGACGGAAGTTATTGGTGATGCTGAAGTCCGTAGCTTGATGGCGAAGACCAAGGTCATGCGTGATGCTGCGATCGAGGCGGTACATGCTGCTGATGCTGCAAAACTGGCATCAAAGCTTATCGTTCGCTGTAAAGATGGGCGAGTATTGGAGTTACAGGTAGATTTTCCGAAAGGAGATCCGCCTAATCCGATGAGCTGGGATGAAAGTGTTGCAAAATTTATGTCTTTGGCTGCTCCTGTTTACGGCGAAGAAAAAACGGCCAAGCTGTGCGGGCTTATCGATAATCTGGAAGCAAGCGCAGATTTTGCAGCAGACCTGGCTGAATGTCTGGCATAAGACGGCGTTAAGGAGGAACTCCCTGTGGTTGAAGCGGAAAAGATCAAAGCAAAGGTCAGCGAAATTTATTCGCATAATAATTTTATGCAGGAGTGCGGCATTTACATCGTAGATATGTCTTGCGGCAGCGCTACAGTTGCAGTAAAAGTAGATCCTAAGCGGCATGCTAATCTTAATGGTATGGCGCATGGAGGACTGGTTGCAACGCTGGCTGATAATGCTACAGGCATTGCAGGTGCAACGATAGGTAAAAGGGTAGTGACATCAACTATTGCTACAGATTTTATCAAAGGCGCACCGGTGGGTACGACGATCAGCGCTACTTCACGGATAACACACGCTGACGACAGATTGGTAACCATCAATATCGAAGTGCGTGATCTGGACAATGATACCCTGGTGGCTAAGGCTACAGCGGCGATGATTGTAGTGGATACATTCGCTGGGATTCCTGAAAAATGGTAATAAGAGCAGGGAGTATTATTCGGCTGTTGTGTCGTTGCAGTTAAATATTGCTGTTTGGGCATTAGCAGAAGGCAATTTTGTAAGAGTGTACAGTTTGCTATGATTTTCTAAAAAAGGCGGCTTAAGCCGTCTTTTTTGTGTTTATTTCGATACCGAAAGTAGTATTTTTGAGACCTTATTTAAATATTGCAAAAGAAAGTTTTCTACCAAATATGGTTGCATGTGCAAAATAAAACACAACATCTAGTAATTTTTGGCTTTACATTAACAATGCGCTGTGCTATGATGATAATGTAAATTTTACGCATAAATAATAATTTTTGTTTGGCGTTAACGATAAGAAATTATGAAAGAAGGCGTCAGTTATGAAAGTAATCAAACGTGATGGCAGTACTGCCGATTTTGACAGCAGCAAGATTATAGTTGCTATCCAGAAAGCCAATCAGGTAGTCGAACCGGAAGACCGTATCGATCAGGAACGTATCGAAGCTATCGCTCATTATGTGGAAAGTAAAAACCGCATGCGTCTTTTGGTTGAAGATATACAGGATATGGTAGAGCATCAGCTTATGGACGAGGGGAAATTCAACCTGGCCAAGTCTTATATTATTTACCGCTATACTCGCGCTTTGGTGCGTAAGGCTAACACGACTGATGAATCCATTTTATCTCTGATCCGTAACAGTAATAAAGATGTTATGGAGGAAAACTCTAATAAAAATGCTGTTATGGCTTCTACTCAGCGCGATCTGATTGCCGGCGAGGTTTCCAAGGACCTGACCCGCCGTCTGATCCTGCCGGAGAAGATTTCTAAAGCCCATGATGAGGGCGCTATCCATTTTCACGATGCTGATTACTTCGTACAGCCTATTTTCAACTGTTGCCTGATCAATGTTGGCGATATGCTGGATAACGGCACTGTAATGAACGGTAAACTGATCGAAAGCCCGAAAAGTTTTCAGGTGGCTTGTACAGTAATGACTCAGATCATCGCTTCAGTAGCCAGCAGCCAGTATGGTGGGCAGTCTGTCGATATTCGTCATTTAGGCAAATATCTGCGCCGCAGCTATGAAAAATTCAAACTGACGATCAAAGCTGAGGTCGGTGACAGTGTTGCTGATGAAGTTGTAGAGCGCCTTACAAAAAGACGTTTGCAGGATGAGCTGCGCAGCGGTGTGCAGACAATTCAATACCAGATTAATACTTTGATGACAACAAACGGACAATCTCCGTTTGTCACTATCTTCCTTAATCTGCAGGCGGACGATGAATATCTGGAAGAAAATGCAATGATAGTAGAAGAGATTCTGCGGCAACGGTTGGAAGGCATTAAAAATGATAAAGGCGTTTTTGTAACGCCTGCTTTCCCGAAGCTGGTTTATGTGCTTGATGAACATAACTGCCTGAAGGGCGGCAAGTATGATTATATTACTAAGCTGGCTGTAAAATGCAGCGCTAAACGTTTATATCCTGACTATATCTCTGCTAAAAAAATGCGTGAGAATTATGAAGGAAATGTTTTCGCACCGATGGGCTGCCGTAGTTTTTTGGCTGCATGGAAGGATGACGAAGGCAATTACAAATTCGAAGGCCGTTTCAATCAGGGTGTCGTATCTTTGAATTTGCCTCAGGTGGCTATTTTGGCACATGGCGACGAAGAAAAATTCTGGCCATTGCTGGATGAACGCTTACAGCTTTGTTATGAAGCTTTGATGTGCCGTCATAACTCATTAAAGGGTATTCGCAGTGACGTCAGTCCTGTACATTGGCAGTATGGAGCGATTGCACGCTTGGAAAAAGGCGAAGTTATTGATAAATATCTGGAAAAAGGCTATTCTACTATTTCACTCGGTTATATTGGTTTGTACGAAATGACTAAGTTAATGAAAGATGTCAGCCACACAACACCTGAAGGGGAAGAATTTGCTTTGCGCGTGATGAAATATCTGCGTGCTGCCTGTGATAAATGGAAAAAAGAAACAGGGTTAGGTTTTGCCTTATATGGTACGCCTGCTGAATCATTGTGCTATCGTTTTGCCCGTATTGACAAAGAACGGTTTGGTACTATTGCCGATGTAACGGATAAAGGCTATTATACTAATTCTTACCACGTAGATGTTCGTGAGGATATCGACGCCTTTAGTAAATTCAATTTTGAAAGCCAGTTCCAGCGTATTTCTTCGGGCGGCGCTATTTCCTATGTCGAAATTCCTAATATGCGCCATAACCTGGAAGCAATGGAAGATGTTGTTCGCTTTATTTATGACAATATTCAATATGCTGAATTTAATACTAAATCAGATTACTGCCATGTGTGCGGGTTTGATGGTGAGATTATCATCAACGATGATTTGGAATGGGAGTGCCCTAACTGTGGTAATAAAAATCAGACTTTAATGAATGTTACTCGCCGTACTTGTGGCTATTTAGGTGAAAATTTCTGGAACGTGGGTAAGACTAAAGAAATCAAATCCCGCGTCCTGCATCTGTAAGCGGGAGGCGTTATAAATGAATTACGCTACGATAAAGACCCATGATACCGCCAATGGGCCGGGAGTGCGTGTGTCGCTGTTCGTCAGCGGCTGCACTCACCAGTGCAAAGGGTGTTTTAACCCGGAAGCATGGGACTTTAATTATGGTGCTCCTTTTACAGAAACAGAGGAAGATACAATCGTCAGAGGATTGGAGCCCTGGTTTATCCGCGGGCTTTCGCTTTTGGGCGGCGAGCCTTTTGAGCCGTCTAATCAACAGGCACTTTTGCCGTTGCTGCGTAAGGTACGTAAGGCTTATCCTGAAAAAACGATCTGGTGTTATACCGGGTATGATTTTGAACAGGATCTTCTTACGGGTCGTTTATGTGATTGGCCGGTTACTGAGGAGTTGCTTTCTTATATAGACGTTTTAGTAGACGGCGAATTTAAGCTCGATTTAAAAAATCCCAATCTGCGTTTTCGAGGCAGTTCTAACCAGCGCGTTATTGATTTAAAAAAATCGCTGTATGGTGATGAACTGGTTTTATGGTCAGAAGCTTATTAAAATTAAAACCCCTTCCACATATAATAATATGGGAGGGGTTTTTTGTATGATATCGTAACTAAATAATTAAAATATATAATTTGCGTAGCTTGTCTCTTCAATTAAATAGCTTTATAATATTATCAATAGATAATAATTTTAATTTTGATGTGGAGTGAAGTGCATGTTAAATGTGTTTAAAAATAAACTTTCACAGATTCACAAGCAAAGTAAAGAAGCGAAAGAACTTTTGCGTTTTATCGGACCTGGTATTTTGGTAACGGTGGGATTTATCGATCCAGGAAACTGGGCTGCTAATTTGGCGGCCGGCGCCGATTACGGGTATGCTTTGCTGTGGGTCGTAACGTTATCAACTCTGATGTTGATTTTGCTGCAGCATAATGTAGCTCATCTGGGCATCGTCACAGGTGAATGTTTATCGGAAGCAGCGACAAGATTTTTACCTAAGCGTATTTCACGTCCAATTCTGGTTACTGCTATTATGGCGGCGCAGGCAACTGCTTTAGCTGAAATTTTGGGTGCGGCGATTGCACTTAATATGTTGTTTGGCATTCCAATTATGGCTGGTGCTGTGATTACCGCTGTCGTTTGCACACTGATGTTGTGGACAAATTCCTACAGTCGTTTGGAAACATGGATAGCGGGTTTTGTTTCTGTTATTGCCATGTCTTATTTATTTGAAATTTCAATGGTACATGTTGATTGGCCGCAGGCCGTTGTCAGCTGGACTGTGCCTAATATTCCAGCAGGCTCGATGCTGGTGGTAATGAGTATTTTAGGTGCTGTAATTATGCCGCATAATTTATTTCTGCATTCTGAAATTATTCAAAGCAGGCATTGGAACCTGGAAGATAAGGCATTGATGGAAAAACAGCTGCGTTTTGAATTTGTCGATACTTTATTTTCTATGAGTATCGGCTGGGCAATCAACAGTGCCATGATTTTGCTGGCCGCTGCAACATTTTTTGTTCATGGAGTTAGTGTCAGTGAATTACAGCAGGCTCAGGAGCTGCTGGTGCCGCTTTTAGGTGAGAATGCAGCACATATTTTTGCAATAGCACTGCTTTTTGCAGGGATTGCTTCTACAACAACGGCGGGTATGGCAGGTGTTACTATTTTTTCAGGTATGTTCGGTGAATCTTACGATATGAAGGATATTCATTCACGTGTTGGTTTGCTGCTGACATTTGTTCCTGCTGTTATCGTTTTATATTTCATCAATGATCCCTTCTGGGGATTGATCGTCAGCCAGATGCTGCTTAGTGTGCAGCTTCCGTTGACTGTATTTATGCAGATTTGGCTCACTTCTTCACCAAAAGTAATGGGGACTTATGCTAATAAGCCTTTTACTAAAGGTCTGCTTTATGCGGTAGGATTTATTGTTACAGCACTCAATTTGTATCTTTTATATGTTAGTTTGCAATAAAATAATGATGCGGTATGAATTAAAACGGTTCAGCTTAGCTGAACCGTTTTAATTATTAATCTGTCAGTTTTTATTGCCCAGCTGCTCCAGCATGGTAGCAACGCTGAACGGTTTATTTTCCAGTAAGGCATCTATGCGCATAGTAATCAACGGATGCTGGCTAAGTCTGCGTGCTGTGATAAGTGCCGCCCGCAATGCTGGTGTAAGCTGTTCGTGTCCCCATTCTTCAAGAATGATAGAAGCAGCGCCGCGCGGCCAATCGTAAATAGAGGTCAAAGCGGCTGTGACTATAGGAACTCCGGTACCAGGGTGCGTTTCCAGGTATTTCAGCGGGATCAAAAGCGCTGTTTCTGATTGTGTATAGGTATTGATGTTTTTTTCGATAAAAGTCAATACTTTCTGGGGACGTTCATCGTTTTCAAAGCCTAGAAGATAAGGAAACAAAGCACTTTCCAGAGGGTGCTGCTTAAGATAATCGAAAAGACGTTCCCATATATCAATATCCAGTTCAAAGGCAAATTCAGCAGTAGTGTAATTTACGCTGCCATCTTCTTTGAATAATTGTGCTTGCACTTCCTCATACCAGTCGCGGCTGTAAATCAGTTTTTCACAGCGGCTTACCAGTTCGTGGCTGGCGTTAGAAGGTAATGCTGCCCAGTTGCTGTCGGTGATAAGCTTTTGCAGTCCAATGGAAATGTTTATTATTCCAATCAGGTCAGCAGGAGTTTTATCATATCGTTCAGCATGGCGCAGAAGCTCGCTGATCAGAGTCTTAGAATCGATACCGCTGATATCAATATAAGTTGGATCACTGTTTCCAATATAGTAACGGTCAAGCATCATAATAAAATTATTAATGATCAAAAGACAGCCACGGTAAGTTTTATAGTCCAGCTGCTCTTTATGCAAATGGTGTAATAACTGTCCCTTACGCATTACTACCAGACAAATCGGAGCATAATCGATTTCGATTTCACAACCGTGCCGAAGCAGCCAAATTTCTTCTTCTTCTGTAGTGCATTCAAGATCATAGAGGGTGAATATACGTCCCCAGCCTCTGGTAGAGCGAACAAGTTCCCATAGCTCGTCCTGTGGTGCAATATTATTGATACGGTAGGCAAAGGTAAGGAAAAAAGTGAATTCTTCACAGCGGCAAAGATCGACTAAATCATCCCAAAGGTTTTCGGAATGTTCTTTGCGCAGCTTCTCCAGTCCAAAGACTGCTAAGATGACGATTGCATATTTAACAAGCTCACGTTTATGCGCTGTATACAGCCAGTCTTCGGCTAAAGCAAGCAGTGGTTCGGGAACTTCGTCTTCTGACAGCAGTTCTACAAGCGGATCACAAACACTGACACATAAAATTTTTATCAATGCTTCTTCAAGAACCGCTTTTGCAGTAGCAGAAGGTTCATCAGCATAAGCCAGCAGCATACTGCAGACGGCTTCAGCACCTGGCAAGTCAGGCGGCATTTCGGCAGTATATATATAGGCATCATCGCTTCCTAATGGCCGTGGTAATGACGGAGTCGGATCATCTATCAAGGCACCTCCTTGATAGATGCCATTTTCATCTAGCTGATCCATTACATAAGCAAAAATACTGTGTTCATTTTTATCCATAAAGTTCATCCCTTAATTTTAAAATTATGCCTATTATACCATATAAGGCTATTCTTGACAGAAAAAAATACCCTGCCTGAGCAGGGTATTTTGCTGTTTATTTTAGAATGTTACGGGTTCACCGTAATAAGCACAGGTCAGAACCTTCTTCATACCTTCAGCATCAATTTTTCTCGGATTAGAACCAGTGCAGGGATCCAATACTGCATTGGCGGCGATTTCATCTATATGTTGTTTGAATAATTCTTCGCTGACGCCGTTTTCTTTATAGGTTTGGGCGATACCAAGTTTTTTGTTCAATTCTTTGATTGAATCGATAAGTGCATCAGTCAGCTGTTTATCTGTATTACCGGTAAGTCCCAGCATACGCGCTATAGTTGCATATCTGTCAGCACAAACTTTGGCATTATATTGGATAACAGACGGTAGCAGGATCGCATTACAGCAGCCGTGCGGGATATCGAACATCGCACCGGTTTTATGGGCCAGGCTGTGGGCTATACCTAAAAGTGCATTCGAGAAAGCCATCCCAGCCAGGCATTGAGCAATATGCATTTTGCCTCGTGCATTTTTATCACCATAATAGCTGTCAATCAAACTGTCATAAATATCACTAATAGCTTTAAGTGCCAGCGGGTCAGAGAAATCGCTGCGTGCAGACGCGACATAAGCTTCGATTGCATGGGTCAAAGCATCCATACCTGTATGAGCAGTCAAAGTTTTCGGCATGGTCAGAGGGATATCGGTATCCAAAATAGCAATATCCGGCGTGATTTCAAAATCTGCCAGCGGATATTTTATATTAGTAGAGTAATCAGTAATGACCGAGAATGCAGTTACTTCTGTTGCCGTACCGCTTGTAGAAGGAATTGCTACGAAAATAGCCTTATTCCTGAGTTTGGGTATATTGAAAGGTTTCTTGATTTCTTCAAAGGTTGCTTCGGGGTGCTCGTAAAAGACCCACATGGCTTTCGCCGCATCTATAGGTGAACCGCCGCCGATAGCGACGATAACGTCAGGAAGGAATTTGCGCATGGCTGCGGCACCTTTAAAGACGGTCTCGATAGACGGATCTGGTTCGATGCCTTCGAAAAGCTGGGTTTCCACACCGATTTCATGCAGGATATCTTCGACCTTCTGCAAAAAACCGCCCCGTTTCATAGAACTGCCACCGGTGAGGATCATTGCCTTTTTGTAGCCTTTCAGATTTTTTAATTCGTCGATTGCACCCGAGCCATAATAAATGTCACGTGGTAAAGTAAATCGTGCCATAGCTTGACACCTCCTAAAATAATTTGCCTTGATACTTTCATTATAACATTTTAACTAAATTCTACAAGGTTAGTAGGAATATAAAAAGTTAAATAATTGTAAATTTAAGGAAACATTTAGTAAATGGAGTTGGGAACCCAAATGGCTATAAATTGAGGAAAGTTTTAAAACTTTGAATAAAGTGCCGTGATACGGGAATTTCCTTTTCCAGGCAGTTTTCAACGGTCAGTATATAAGTGTCATTGAACCAGGGAATGATTTCGCGCACTTTATTCATATTGACAATATAGCTTTTGTGAGTTCTCAAAAAACCGCAGGGACGTAGTTTTTCTTCCAAAGTTTTTAAAGGCAGGTTTGATTCCAGAATACCTTTATTGGTATAGATCAGTATTTTTTTACTGGTATCTGTTTTGATAAGATAAATTTCTTCTTTGGGATTAAAGACTAAAAGTTTATTGTTGTTCCAAATAGAGAGCTTGATAGGAAAATTACAGCGGGATGGCAACTGCTGCTGAGATTGATTCTGCAAAACTTTTTGCAATTTTATAACAGTTGCCTGCAGGCGTGTCTTAGTATAGGGCTTAAGAATGTAATCGAAAGCTTCAAGTTCGAAGGCTCGTACTGCGAATTGATCGAAGCCTGTGGAAAAAATTATTTTCGGAGGGTTGGGCAAAGTTTTAAGTTTCTCGCCAACGGCCAGTCCGTCTAATACTGGCATTTCAATATCTAAAAAAACAGCGTCAGCAGTATTGTTTGAAAAATAATCAAGTACTGCCTCTCCATGTTCACATTCAGCAATGATCTCCAAATTGCTGTTAGTTTCCAGTAAGGCTCGCAGTTCTTGGCGGGACGGAAATTCATCATCTGCGATAACTATTTTTAGCATTTCAATCCTCCTCTTGCTTTGGTATTTTAAAACTGACGGTAGTACCTGTACCATATGTACTGTCTATATGAAGACCGTTGTCCGGGCCGTAAATTGCCATTAGACGTTTATGTATATTAGTCAGGCCAATGGATTTACGGCCAGGGATATCAAGAAGCAGCGAAGCCAGTTTTGCTTCAGGAATGCCAATGCCATCGTCATGCACGGATATAAAAAAATATTCTGTATCTTGGCTGACTGTTATAGTGATAGTGCCGCCATCTAATTTTGACCGTAGACCATGTTTGACAGAATTTTCAATTATTGGCTGTAAAATCAGGGCTGGAACCTTAAAAAAGGCTGTGTCATCAATTTCATAATTTATTTTTAGTTTGTCGCCGAAACGTGCTATTTCAATATTAATATAGGCATTGATGTGCTGCAGTTCCTGCCGCAGGGAAATTAATGTATTTGGATCAGCAAGGTTTTGGCGGTAATAATCAGCCAGATAATTGATAAGTTTTTTAGCTGTCTGAGGCTGTACGCTGCAATAATAGCTGATCGTATTTAGGGCATTGAATAAAAAATGCGGATTGATCTGTGCCTGTAGAGCTTTTATTTCAGCATTGGCCAGCAGTTTAGTACGTTCTTTGATCTGATTGATTTCGATATGCGTAGAAAGCATTGTTGCGATACCTTCAGCCAGCTTTGTTTCAAAGGCAGTCATTTTTTCTGCAACTATATGTCCCACACAAAGATAACCAATCGTGGCAGTATCGTTTGCCAGCGGCAAAGCCTGATAAGAAGTAAGTACAGTAAGCTTTTTATTGTTCAGGCAAAATTTTTCTGATAGCAGTGTTTCCAGGTCTCTCTGCAGGTAGTCAAGAAATGGCTGTTCTTGTTCACAGGCTGCGCAGCCAAGCAGCTGATAGTTAGAGGTAATACAGACAACGTCAAAGGATTTGACGTTTTGCAGGATGCTTTCCGTAATTTTTTGGGCGGCATTTTGATCGAAACCATTCTGCAAAATAGAAATTGAACTATTAGTAACATTCAGTGCAATTTTTGCCGCCAGCCCTTCAAGAATATCCTTCTGTTTATAACTGTCCATGATAAGACCGATAAAACAACCGGTACCTAAAGCTGTCGTGATCATTACCTGGAGAGCACAATCTTCAATTGATGGTGTAAATGTGTGGGGATAACAAAATAAGGCGAGTAAAATGATATGGCTGGAAGCGAAAATAAAACTTACGCCGATAGCGTGAGGCAGCAGTTCTTTTTTTTGTTTGAACCAGTGTGATAAAAGTCCTGCCAGTAGCCCTTCTACTAGGAAAAAGCAGCCGCTCACGAGAGCAGCTTTGGTATGGATAAACAAAACATAGTGAACAGAGATGAGCAGACTTGTACAGAAACCGATTAAAGGACCGCTGACTAGACCAGCTACGATAATAAAGATGGAACTGGTGTTGATAAGCCAGCTTTCGCCATATAAAGACCAGTAAGTATTGAGGATGCCTAGCAACGAAAAAAACGCAATAATATGTAGCTTGTTTTTTAACGAATAATTTTGTTGAAATAAGGTTGTTTGAAAAAACGCGGTTCGGCTGCAGATAAAGAAAATAATTAAAAATACTGCTAGTCCAAACCATAAATGACTCATTGTTTGGTAAAGAAAGTTCAGCATGAATTGCTCCTTATAAAGGCAAAATCATGCATCTTATTGCAGATTTTGTCATCTTGAGTTCATTTTTATCCTAAAAGTTGCATTTTATGTTATTTTAAATTTAGGAAATTGGTTGAATTTATCAGATTAAGTTCATTATATAAAAATTTAGTTATACATACAAGAAATGCATCCATTCTATTATGGAAGGGGGATAGTAGCTAATAAGCGCGAAAGGAGAAATTTATTATGGATTTGAAAACGTGTCTTTATGTTGGGTTTGCTCTTTATACGATATTTGTTATTTATGTGGGTTTTATTGGCTCTAAAAAAATAAAAGGGTTAAGTGATTTTGCGGTTGCCAGCGAAAGTATGGGACCGATATCATTAGGATTGGCTTTTGCCGCCTCTTTCTTTAGTGCTGCTACTTTTCTGGGGTATGTCGGATACGCTTACGCCTGGGGGGCTTCCGCTTTATGGATATTTTTAGCTATTTTTGGCGGGTCTACATTAGGGTTTATCGTTATTGCAAAAGGTGTGCGTGACAGTAACACTAAAATTAAAGCTTTATCATTGCCGGACTGGCTGGGAGAAATGTATAAAAGTGACTTTTTGAGGGCGTTGGTTTCTATTATCGTTATGATTCAGATGTTTTATGTGGCTGGTCAATTATCGGCAGGCGGTACGCTTTTATCAGGCCTTTTGGATATTGATTACAGTACTGCCGTTATTGCGGTAACTGTAGTTACTATTGTTTATGTCACCTTAGGTGGTTTGTTTGCGGATGTTTATACAAGTATTGGTCAGACTTGTTTGATGATGTTTGCTGGTGTGATTGTTTTCTTGTCAGGATTCTTTTTCTTCAAGGGCGGCATTACAGAAGTCAGTACGATCATTGCTGCGCGTGATCCACTGTTGACTGCGGTCATTAATCCTAAATCATTACATATGTACAGCTACGCTACTGTTTTCGGTGTTATTTTGATTGAATTTGCTTTTTCTGGACAACCGCAGCTGCTGACAAAAATTTTAGCATTAAAAGATCCTAAAGATATGAAAAAAATGATCTGGACTTGGATTGTTGCCTCATTCTGCTGTATGTTGGTAATTTTTGGCGGTTTGTATATGCTGGCACTGAATCCTGATCTGCAGCAGCCTGACTATGCGGTAGTAGAATATGTCAGAGCTTATTTTCATCCCATTATCAGCACGCTGCTTGCGGTTTCGATTGTAGCGGCATTGATGTCGACAGCCTGTGGTCTGCTTTTGGTTATGACAACCTGTATTGCTAATGATCTTTTTATTAAAACGTTGGTTAAACGTAAAATCATAAATATTCCGCAGGAAAAAGCTCAGAGGATCGCATTTATGATGACGAAGATATTGCCGGCAGTTTTTGGGATTATTTGTGTTTTGATGACACTGCATCCACCGCAATTTATGGGAGTCATGGTCTGGATTGGCATTTCTGGTGTCGCTTCAGCTACATTAGCACCGATGCTGATTGCTATTATCTGGCCTGAACGTATTAATGCTACTGCCGCTATCTGGGGAGCGATTGCAGGAGAAGCAACTTACATGGTTGTTTATCTGTTTACTAATATTGAAAAAAGCGTTATGGCAGCCGGTGCCTGGGGGTTGATCGTCAGTTTTGCGGTAATGTGGCTACTGTCTTCTAATAAAAAGAAACAGCGAATAACAGAAATGTGATCAAAAGTAAAGGATGTGATGAAAAATGTTGTGGGCAAGTCCGATGCTAACAGTTTGGGCCGTAGGTTGTGTATTGACACTTATAGTTTCATATATCCTTTTAGAAAAATGGTATTGAGGCAGGTGTAAATGATGAGGAAACCAAAAGTCGTAATTCTGGGAACTGGTGGAACTATTGCCGGTAGAGCAGGCTCTAATACAGAAATGACAGGCTATCAGGCTGGTGAAATAGGTATTCAGACCTTGATAAATGCTGTTCCGGAAATGCTTGAAGTTGCGGATGTAACTGGTGAACAGTTCTGCAATATCGGCAGTTTTGATATGATTGATGATATCTGGCTGAGATTAAGCCGTAGGGTCAGTGAACTTCTGCAACAGCCGGAAGTCAATGGTATTGTTATTACACATGGTACAGATACGCTGGAAGAAACAGCATATTTTCTAAATTTAACTGTTAAAAGTGAGAAACCGGTGGTTTTAGTTGGCGCTATGCGTCCGGCAACAGCGATGAGTGCCGATGGTCCTGTCAATCTGCTGAATGCAGTTGCTTTAGCCGGTTCGCAAGAGGCGGTTGGTAAGGGCGTATTGATTGCAATGAATGATCAAATTAATGGGGCTCGTGATGCAACTAAAACCAATACTACACATGTGGAAACATTTAAATCGTGGGAACTGGGATATTTAGGCTATTTTCAAAATGGGAAACCTATTTTCTATAAAGCAAGTCTGCGTCGGCATACGGCAGCAGCTGAGTTTGATATCAGTAAAGTAACTGCTCTGCCGCGAGTTGATATCGTCTATCTGCACGTAAACTGTGATGATATTTTAGTAAGAGCGGCAGTTTCGGCTGGGGCGCTGGGAATAGTTATTGCAGCCTTTGGTCACGGGAATCTGCATATTAATATAAAGCCTGCCCTGATCAAGATTGCTCGAAGTGGTATTCCTGTAGTACGCAGTACGAGGGTCGGTAATGGTATCGTAAGCCGGAGTGCAGACGATACTAATAACAAATTTATAGCTGCGGACAGTCTTAATCCGCAGAAAGCCAGAATACTTCTGCAATTGGCGCTGCTTAGAACGAAAAGTCCAGAGGAAATTCAAAGAATGTTTGATGAATATTAAGAAATAATAGTAAAACACCGCTTGTTTAAACAAGCGGTGTTTTCTTTGTATCAGAAGAAATAAATCTTTTGAATAAGCGCAGCGTCAGGTGCCGTCCGCTCGATGCGGACGAGCGCTTGACAGGGGGGACTACTTGATGATAAAATAAAAATAATAGGAATATTTATCAAAACAATTATATAAACAAATAAGTAAAAATTCTAAATAGTTGTATAAAACAATAAATATATAAGATCAGGTGCAGTAATGCTTAATAGAGAAACAGGTGTAAAACCTGTGCTGTCCCGCAGCTGTAATGCAGAGTTAGTCTTAAAATGTCACTGGGAAACTGGGAAGGCAAGACGAGCGATGAAGCAGAGCCAGAAGAACTGCCTGATTTTGACGCTATAAAATTCCTGCGATTGATGGGATTGCGCAATTATTTGACGCCTTTCTGTATTTATATGCAGAAGAGCGTTTTATTTTGTTTCAAGGGCAAAAGCTTTTGAATAAATGTAGAAATAATATGGGAAATGGATGTGGTTAAAGGTGAGAAGATTTGTAAAGAAAAGGTCATTGATATTTACACTGATTGGTTCAAGTTTTTTGTTTAGTGGTGTTACTGCTCATGCTGAAGAAGTTACAGAAAGTTTTACACTTGACCCTATGGTCATTACTGCTACAAGGACGGAGATGAGCGTGAAGGAAAGCCCCTCGGCTGTAGAAATTGTCAGCAGCAAAAAATTGGAAGAAACACAGGCGAAAACGTTGCGTGACGCTTTAAAATCTGCGTTGGGAGTAAACGTCTTTAATGATTTTCAGGGACGCAGTAATGTCAGTATTCGCGGCAGTGAGTCAAGGCATGTTTTAATTATGGTAGACGGTAAGCGTTTGGGTGGGGAACTTTCCTATAATTCCGCTAATGCCTGGGACGTTGATCGTATTCGCATGGAGGATGTGGAACGTGTAGAAATTATCAGAGGTCCAGCCGGAGCTTTGTATGGCAGTGATGCTATGGCGGGGGTTATCAATGTAATTACAAAAACTCCGGAAAAAAATGCCGGTAGTATCAATTATGAATATGGCTGGTATGAAAATGGTAAAGGTGCTGGCTACAAGTCTAATGTTTATCTGCAGGGGGTTGAAAAAAATGTATCCTATAAGTTAAATGCTGGCTTGAATAATAATAGGCCTTATATGGATCCAGCAGGCAGCGGAGATGAAATGAATTTTTATGGAAAGGAACAACCGATATCTTTAAGTGTAGGTTATAAGTTTGATAATGGAAATCAATTATCTGCCGATTTCAGCAGGATTAAAGAGGATAATCAGAAGGGTAGTTCATCTGTAACAGTTATGAGGCCGGGTGAAGTCTGGCAAAATAAAAAATCTACTATTTATAATGATAACAAACGTACAGATTATTCACTGACCTATAAAGGTGATGATGAAAAGCAAAGCTGGATTATCAGAGCTTATCAATCGGTTTATGATAAACGTTATACAAGTCAGGATGTTACGCAAATGTTTACGGGCGGCAAACCTGGAACAATAACTGTTAAAGATCCTAAGATTGATACTGTAAAAAGGACCTTGAGTGTTATTGAAGGTCACGATTCATGGCATATGGGAGATAAACATTATTTAACGGCAGGGCTGGAGTACCGCCGGGATAACAGTGAAGGGACCAGATTAAAGAAGAAAGGTACTCCTGTAGCTGGAGGCAGTGCATATAATGCTTATGATGAAGCGGCTATTAATTATACTGCCGTATATGTTCAGGATGAATTTAAACCTGATGAAAAATGGTTGATTATTCCTTCTGTACGTTATGATTACAGTGATAAATTTGGCAGTGAAATAACAAGCCGTTTGGCAACTACTTATAATGCGGCTAAAGACATACGTGTGAAGGCTGTTATCGGTCAAGGGTATAAAACTCCTACAGTTAATGAGTTGTACCATTTTTGGGAGATGTACGCTGCTAATCCGGGTGGCTCAGGACAGTTTTTTGAGGGTAATCCAGATTTGCAACCGGAAAAATCTTTAAGTTATGAATTAGCTGTGGAGAAGGACTGGGGAGATAAAACTACAGCTCATTTAGGAATTTTCCGCAATGACGTTAAGGATTTGATAAGTTCATACTGGACAGGCAGATTTACTGATGATGATCCCAATAGCTATCCGGGACTTGGTAGAGATCAGGTTATGACTTATCGGAATGTACCAAAGGCAACATTACAGGGTGTAGAATTTTATGGTTCGCATGAATTAGGGAAAAATATTTTTATGAATTTTGGTTATACTTATTTAGAGGCTAAAGATAAGACAGGCGGAACGCGTTTAACTGATCGTGCTAAGCATCAGTTAACTTTTGGTGTATCTTATCAACCGCAAAATATTTATGCATGGGATTGCAGTTTTGATATTGTTTCTAATCTAAATTATTATTATCACAACGCAGATAAGAGTACAATGGGGAATTCTGTATATTCTACTAAGAATTTTACTATTGCTAATATTATGGCATCAAAACACCTTACTAAAGATGCCAAGATTTATTTGGGGATCGATAACATAAGTAATCATAGGAATTTTGGCGCTTATGCTGATGGAAATTTAGGACGTTTGTATAGAGTTGGTATGGAATATAAATTTTAATACATAGTAGAAATATCTAGCGGGCTTAATGCCTGCTAGATATTTTAAATGGAGTTATGATATGAAAAAAATAATTTTAATGCTGTGCTTGTTGGCAGTTTCAGTAACTATGTATGGCTGCACTTCAAAAGAAATTCATAAAGATAGCGGGTTGATGAAAATAACGGACGATAATGGCAGGCAGGTTGCTTTTTCCAAAAAGCCTGAAAGGATCGTAGTTCTGTCACCTTCTTTTTTAGAACTTTTGGAAGTTTTAGATGGAAATGTTGTAGGACGGGCGGAATCCACAATTGTCAGGACTCCTGATTTTGCCAAAAATGCTGCTGTTGTTGGCTTTATTTTTAATATCAATACTGAAAAAGTAGTAGAATTGAAGCCTGATTTGATTGTCGCTTATAAGGGGATGCATGAAAAATACATCCAACTTTTTGAAGCAAATGGTATTCCTGTAGTAGTTTTAAATTTAAAAACTTATGAAGATGTCAAACATAGTATAAAAATTTTAGGTGAACTGACTGGCCAGAAAGAGAAAGGGCTAAAAATTGCATCAGAGCTTGACAAAAAAGTACAGAATACAGTTAAGCAGCTTCCTAAAAATACTAAAAGGGTTGCTATTTTACACAGCAGCGCACAAAATGTGACATTAGAGAAGGAAAATAGTATTGCTGGCTGTGTTGCCAAGTTATTGCAACTACATAATATTGTCCAGGACATTCAGAGTGTAACTGCTCCAACTGGTGAACAGATGTCTGATAAAGCTCCTTATAATCTGGAATTCTTAATAGAAAAAGACCCGGAAATAATTTTTATTACCTCAATGGGAGATAAAAACGATATTGAAGTGCGTTTGCAAAATGACGTTATGAGCAGTCCTGCCTGGGAATCAATAACGGCAGTAAAAAATAATGCAGTATATTATTTGCCGGATGAATTATTTCTTTTGAATCCAGGACTTAGATACTCTCAGGCTGTAGAATATATGGCATCGAAGCTGCAGGAATAAGGCTAAAAAATTATTTTGGCAAGATTTTGAATTATGGTTTATAATGACAACATAAGTAAGCTAAGGCTAACTTCATGGAACAATGTTATTTCAGCAAACGTAATATGAAAGGAATGAAAATTTATGAAAGATTTTTTGATTGTTTATTCCAGTAAAACCGGCAATACAGAGAAAGTTGCAAAGAAATTTTATGAAGTGGCAGGAGAACGCTGTGACCTTGCTGCTGTGAAGCAGGTGCCGGCAGTAGATGATTATAAGGTTATTTTTGCTGGTTATTGGGTCGATAAAGGTGAACCCGATAAGGATATGCAGGAGTTTTTGCAGACTTTGGATAATAAAAAAGTCGTACTTTTTCAAACGTTGGGAGCAGAAGCTTACTCTGAGCACGGGATCAGCTCATTAGCCAATGCCGGCAGATATTTAAGCACCGGCTGTAAAGTAGTAGGCACTTTATCTATTCGCGGTGCGATTGATCCGAAGCTGATCGAAACAATGATGAAGATGCCTGAAGGACATTCGCATGCACCTACGGAAGAAAGTAAAAAACGGTGGAAGGACGCAAGTACTCATCCTGATGAAGCAGATTTGCAAGCTGCAGGAGAGTATATACAAAAATTTATCACTTTTTATGACAGGTTTTATAAATAAAATTTGTATGGATTTTTAGAAAATACTGGGTAATTTTAAAAATGAAAAAAATAGACAAAATCACCACGCTGGGCAAAATGATGCTTAAAGACAAAATAACTAGTTCCTGGGATAAATTACTGACAGAGAAACCGCAAGGTGACTTAATGGTTTTTTATAAAAAGAGGCTGGAGCACTTTTGGCGTCTGCCGGATTTAGAAAAAATTATCGGCAAAGAGAAGGCTGCAAGCGCATATGCGGCAATGGAAGAAGTTGATGTTTTATTTGAAGATAAAGGCATCAAACCGCTGCCGTCGCCTCTGGGACAGAATGCTTTCAAGAAGCTTTTGCGTGAAGCTTCCAGCAGCAGGCCTATAGCAGCTTATATCCATATTCCTTTTTGCAAGATCAGATGCACTTATTGTAGCTTTTTTAAACAGGGTTCTTCAATAAAAGCAGAAGCAGAATATGTAACCAAGCTTTTGACAGAGCTGGAACAGATGCGTAATATGCATTATTTGAAAACTGCGGAAATCCAAGCGGTCTTTCTTGGCGGCGGGACTCCTGGAACCTTGACGAAAGAACAGCTCAGCAGTATTTTGCAGAAGGTACGCCAAGTGCTTCCTTTAAGTTCTGATTGTGAAATTACGGTTGAGAGCAGTATTTATGATATGGACGAAGAGAAACTTGCTGCTTGCATCGAAAATGGTGCAAACAGATTTAGCTTTGGGGTGCAAACTTTTGCTACGGATCTGCGCCGACAACTGGGGCGTCCTGATACCTGCGAAGAAGTTGTGCGTAAATTGAAGCTTTTTGCTGAGACGGGTACAAAGGTTATCATTGACCTGATTTATGGTTTACCGGGGCAGACAAAAGAATTGCTGCAGCGAGATTTACAGTTTTATCTGGATTGCGGTCTTAGTGGTGTCGATTTGTATAAACTGCAGATTTTTCCTGGGACGCCGCTGGGCAATCAATTTAAAGCTGATCAGAGTAATTTCCCTACAGGGAGGAAGCTGGCAGAGCTCTTTGTCAGCGGCGCAGAATTTTTAAGCAGGAATGGCTGCCGTCAGCTGAGCTGTTGCCATTGGGCAACTGATGACAGGGAAATAAGCCGTTATAATACTATGGTGAAAGAAGGCGCGCAGGTTCTGGCTTTCGGAGCCGGCTGCGGCGGATCATTAGGCAATTATGCTTATATGCAGCCGTTTGATCTGGAAAAATATGGAAGCCTGGTTGATAAGGGTATAAAGCCTTTTGTTATGTTATTTGAAAGAGATGGGTTTGCGCCTGTTTTTGCCGCAATCAAAGGTCAGTTTGACAGTGGCGTCTTTGAACCTCAAAAATTGAGAAGCTTATCAGAAATACCTTTTTCTGAATTGTTGTTTCCTTTATTGGAACGTTGGCGTAACAACGGTTTAATGGAAGCTGCTGATGGTGTTTATAAGCTGACGCCAATGGGTTTGTTCTGGCAGAATCAATTGAATCGTGCAGTGATGATAGCTGTGCAGTATTTAGTATACGGGCCGCGTGTTGCGGGAAGAAAGTCAGCTTTGACAATGATGAGTGCAATGGAAAATCGTACTTAAAAGTTATATGATTAAAGCCCCTGTTCAATAAGAACAGGGGCTTTAATCGGTTATTATTTAAGCTTTTAATTCGATTTCCAGCAGGCAGTCGCCGCTTTCGATACGGTTACCTGCTGTTACATGGATCTGGGCTACGATACCGCTGATTGGGGCGGCGATAGTTGTTTCCATTTTCATAGCTTCGGTAACTACAAGCGGGGTGCCTTTAGTTACTGCTTGTCCTTTTTCCACCAGTACTTTAACAACGGAACCTGATAAAGTAGCGCCGATCTCACCCTGATTGGCTTTATCAGCTTTTTTGCGGCTGATATTGGTAGCTTTGACATTTCTGTCTTTGATATCGATTTCCCTGGGCAGACCGTTGAATTCGAAGGATACTGTACGAATACCATCGGCATTGGCTTCGCCGATATGTACAAGCTTAATGACCAGCATCTTGCCTTGTTCGATTTCTACTTTGATTTCTTCGCCTATTTTCATGCCGAAGAAGAATGTTGGTGTATCAAGTACAGAAACATCTCCGAAATCATGTACGCGTTTGACCCAGTCAGTAAAGACTTTTGGATAGAGACAGTAAGAGCTGACGGCTTCTTCTGTAATAGGTGCTTCCAGTTCTGCAAGTTTAGCTTTTATTTCCTCAAAATTAACAGGCGGCAAAGTATCGCCGGGACGGCCTTCTAAAGGTTTACGTCCTTTGAGAACTATTTGCTGCAGTTTTTGAGGGAAGCCTTGATAAGGAACGCCGATACGGCCTTCAAAAAATTCCACTACAGAAGCAGGGAAATCGAGTACGTCACCTTTAGCATAGATATCTTCTTCGCTGAGATCGTTTTGTACCATGAAGAGAGCCATATCACCGACTATTTTAGAAGAAGGAGTTACCTTGATTAAATCACCGAACATCATTGAGACGCGGTGATACATATCTTTGACTTCTTCCCAACGTTCGATAAGACCGAGAGCGGTTGCCTGCTGTTTAAGGTTGGTGTATTGGCCGCCCGGCATCTCGTGTACATATACTTCCGGGTTTGGAAACAGTTCGGTCTGGTCAGCGGCTTTATAATATGGACGTACGGTTTCCCAATAACGGGATAGTTCGTTCATAGCATCGACGTCTACACGCGGCTGGCGCGGATGACCGCTGAGCGCATAATAGAGGCTGCTGCCGCTGGGCTGAGAAGTGCCGCAACTCATAGCGGACATCGCTGTATCAACAATATCAACACCGGCATCGACGGCACGGGCGTAAGTGTGGATAGCATTGCCGCTGCCTTCATGTGTGTGCAGATGTATCGGCAGGTCAACAGCGTCTTTGAGAGCACTGACAAGGCGGTAAGACGCCTCAGGTTTTAACAGTCCAGCCATATCTTTGATTGCAATAATATTGGCACCGGCGGCTGCCAGCTCTTTAGCCATATCCACATAATATTTCAGATCATATT
Organism: Phascolarctobacterium faecium; assembly: GCF_003945365.1. NCBI lineage: Bacteria > Bacillati > Bacillota > Negativicutes > Acidaminococcales > Acidaminococcaceae > Phascolarctobacterium > Phascolarctobacterium faecium. Next base: position 778,165 of record NZ_AP019004.1, read on the forward strand.
TATCCCGGCGGGGGTCCAGAATATCGCCGGTATAGCACAGTGCCGCTTCGGCAACTTTATTGCATTCTCGCACAGTATCTATGGAAAGACGCATATTATCAAGTCCGTTGAGGCTGTCAAAGATGCGGAAAACATCGACACCGTTTTTGGCGGCCAGATGAATAAATTCTTTGACGACATTATCAGGATAGCTGGTATAGCCAACTGCATTGGCTCCGCGCAGCAGCATTTGCAGTAAAATATTAGGGGCTTTTATACGGAATTGCTGCAGCCGATCCCAGGGACTTTCGTCGAGAAAACGGTAAGCAACGTCAAAGGTAGCGCCGCCCCAGCATTCGAATGAGAAAAGGTTTGGAAGTTTTCCTGCTGTAGCAGCTGCTACTTTCATCATATCGTTTGTACGCAGACGAGTCGCAAACAATGACTGATGTGCGTCGCGGAAAGTGGTATCAGTGATTAGTACTTCACTTTGGGCCTGTACCCATTTTGCCAATCCTGCAGGGCCATGGGCATCAAGAACCTGTTTGCTGCCATCAGGAATCTTACCGATAAAGGGCTTGGGCATATTCAGGGGGGCAAATTCCGGTTTTGGCTGTACACCTACGTTAGAATAGCCATTGATAGAGATATCGGCAATATAATTGAGCAGTTTAGTACCGCGGTCATGTGTTTTAGGGAAAATAAACAAGTCGGTGTTATCATCAACAAATTTAGTGCTGTAGCTGCCGTCAGTGAATTGCGGATGCTGCAGTACATTTTCCAAAAAGAGAATATTGGTTTTAACGCCGCGTATACGGAACTCCTTCAGACAGCGCAGCATCTTACTGATAGCTATTTGATGTGTCAGTCCCCAGGTGGTTGCTTTAACGAGCAGGGAATCGTAGTACGGGGTGATGACGGAACCAGTAAACGCATTACCTCCGTCCAGGCGTACGCCAAAGCCGCCGCCGCTGCGATAAGCGATCAGTTTACCGGTATCTGGCATAAAATTGTTGGCCGGATCCTCCGTAGTGATACGGCATTGGATAGCATGGCCATGGGTAATGATGTCCTTTTGTTCGGGGATCGCTATTTCAGGATCATGGATGGAATAGCCTTCAGCAATTTTAATTTGTGTTTGTACAATATCGATACCGGTGATTTCTTCGGTAACTGTATGTTCAACCTGAATTCTTGGATTAACTTCAATAAAGTAGAAATTATTGTCCGGTGTTGCTAAAAATTCAACTGTGCCAGCACTGATATAATCAACATTTTTCATCAATTTAACGGCTGCTTCGCAAATACGGCTGCGCAGCTGCTGAGGCAGAGAGAAAGCAGGAGCAACTTCGACCAGTTTTTGATGCCGGCGCTGTACGGAACAGTCACGTTCGTGCAGATGTACAATGTTACCGTGGGTATCGCCGATGATCTGTACTTCGATATGTTTAGGGTTTTGCAGATATTTTTCAAGGTAGATCTCGTCACTGCCGAAGGCTTTGAGTGCTTCTGATTTGGCAAGGCTGTAAGCCTGATCCAGCTCGTCCATGGAAGCTACCATACGCATGCCGCGTCCGCCACCGCCGTTAACAGCCTTGATAATGATCGGGAAACCGTGTTTCCCCGCAAAAGCACGTACTTCTTCTACGCTGCTGACTGTGCCGGTAGAACCGGGAATCATTGGAATACCAGCCAGTTCAGCCTGCGTGCGGGCATTGATCTTATCGCCGAACATTATCAGGTGTTCAAGACACGGACCGATAAAGATGAATCCTTCTTCAGCGCAGCGTTTAGCCAGTTGGCTGTTTTCTGATAAAAAGCCATAGCCGGGATGAATGGCGTCGACATCGTGTTCTCGAGCAATACGCATGATGTCTTCAATATCAAGATAAGCGTCTATGGGGCCTTTGCCTTCACCGACCAGATAAGCTTCATCGGCACGGTTACGATGCAGAGATAAAGTGTCTTCCTTAGAGTATATTGCTACAGTACGGATGCCTAATTCATTACAAGCACGAAAAACGCGTATCGCGATCTCGCCGCGGTTAGCAACTAGAACTGTTTTAATTTTTTTCATGGTAAACCCTCCTTTGGTTGAGACCGTATCCATTGTATAAGAAAAAAGTACTTCTGGCAACATCAAAAGTTCATGTATACATAATTCTTGCACTGCACTTTGTATACATTTTTTGAAACACCGGCTAAGTTGTGGTTTTTTAGTGTAAAATTTTTCGGTATATGCATAAAATTTGCAGGACTGTTTCCTGACAGGAAAATCAGGGCAGAACAGTGGTTAGGATTTTTAGAAATTATTTCGATACTTTATTTAATGAAAAAGAAAGTATTATTGCCGACTTTCACAGATTTTTTGCTTGTTTAATTATCGAAGAACGGTTATCATTTAATATAGAATAATAATGTAAGTACAATATATGTACATATTTGGAGGTTCGGATATGCCAGAGAAAAAAGCTCCCCCTAAAAAGCCGCTTTATTACTATTATATTTTGGCTTTGGCAATAATTTTACTGATCAATACGGTTATCGTACCAACGTTTTTCAGCCCGCAGGTCAAAGAGATTTCCTATGGTAACTTTTTACAGATGGTAGACGATGGTAAGGTTGCAAAAGTAGAGATCACTAATAATAAGATAGCTGTTCTTGCGAAAGACAGTGATAACAAAGTAATTTATGTAACAGGCAGGGTAGAAGACCCTGATTTGGTTAACCGCTTAATGAAGAGCAAAGTAGAATTTTCGCAGGTTATTCCAAAGGAAAATTCACCGCTTGTTAATTTCTTTATGAACTGGGTCTTACCGATCATGATATTCTTCGCATTGGGCCAGCTTTTTATGCGTTATATGGGCAGCAAACTGGGTGGTGGCAATGCCATGAGTTTTGGCAAGAGTAATGCCAAGGTGTATGTAGAAGCACAGACTGGTAAAAGTTTTGCCGATGTAGCCGGGCAGGATGAGGCTAAAGAAGCATTGATGGAATTAGTGGATTTTTTACATAATCCTGCGAAATATCAGGCTATCGGAGCCAATATGCCAAAAGGTGCCTTGCTGGTTGGTCCTCCTGGTACAGGTAAAACTCTGCTGGCTAAAGCTGTAGCAGGTGAGGCGAAAGTGCCGTTTTTCAGTATTTCCGGCAGTGAATTTATTGAGATGTTTGTTGGTATGGGTGCGGCGCGTGTCCGTGATCTGTTCAAGCAGGCTCAGGAAAAAGCTCCTTGTATCGTATTTATTGATGAGATAGATGCTATTGGCAAGCGTCGTGACAGCGGACAATTTGGCGGCAATGATGAACGTGAGCAGACTTTGAATCAGCTGCTTTCAGAGATGGATGGCTTTGATGGCAGTAAAGGTGTTGTGATCCTAGCTGCAACTAACCGTCCGGAATCATTGGATAAAGCGCTTTTGCGTCCAGGTCGTTTTGACCGCCGTATACCTGTTGAGCTGCCTGATTTACAGGGACGTGAAGCAATTCTGAAAGTGCATGCGAAGGCAATTAAAACCTGCGATGATATTGATTATTTGACGGTAGCAAGAGCTACTGCGGGTGCTTCTGGTGCTGAATTAGCGAATATTGTCAATGAGGCTGCCCTGCGTGCTGTCAAAATGAACCGTACCTGTGTAAGCCAAAGCGATCTAGAGGAATCTGTTGAAGTAGTTATTGCCGGTTATCAGCGTAAAGGCGCTGTAATTCCGCCGGAAGAAAAGAAAATAGTTGCTTATCACGAAATTGGACATGCACTGGTAGCTGCTTTGCAGAAAAAATCAGCTCCTGTCCATAAAATTACGATTATCCCTCGTACATCTGGAGCCCTGGGTTATACTATGCAGGTTTCTGAAACTGATAATGTATTGATGAGTAAAGAAGAACTTTTCAATAAGATCGTTACTATTACTGGTGGACGTTCTGCAGAAGAAGTTATTTTCAGTTCTATTACGTCCGGTGCTTCCAATGATATTGAGCAGGCTACCAAGCTGGCGCGTGCGATGGTTACCCGCCTGGGTATGACGGAAGAATTCGATATGATGGCTACCGAAACAATGACTAATATTTATCTTGGCGGAGATCCTTCGTTGAACTGTTCTGACGAAACAGCCAGTAAAATTGATGCCAAAGTTTTGGAAATTATCAAAGAAGCTCATCAGAAAGCGCGTGAGATTCTGGAAGAAAATAAAGAAAAATTACACGAGCTGGCAGCCTTTCTGCTGGAACGTGAAACGATTACCGGCGAGGAGTTTATGCGTTTGCTGAATAGTGAAGCTGATGTTATTGAAACTTCTGCGACGGTTGTAAAAGAAGGTGAAGCTGATGCTGAGGAAGCAAGCAGTATTTGACAGAGAGACTTTTTTGACACTGCCAGATTTACCGCCTCGTTTAAAGCTATGGGGTGAAGATAGAGAGCTTGAAGATTTTCTTGTAAAGAAAGCGTTTATGATTAATCCTATTCCCAGTTCTGTGGCGCGTGCAGATGGCGAGGTGAAAATTGCCGTCGTTGGTTCAGGTCCTGCTGGTTTAGGCAGTGCTGACGAATTGACTCGGTTAGGTTTTAAAGTGACGGTTTTTGAGCGTGACGATCGTCCGGGTGGGCTTTTGATGTATGGCGTACCTAATATTAAGCTTCCTAAAAATATCGTCATGCAGAAAATAGAAGCGCTGCAGGATGCAGGAGTGGAATTTCGTCTGCAGACAGAAATAGGCAAGCAGGTAACTTTTGCCGATCTGCAAAAGGAATTTGCTGCGATTATTGTTTGTGTTGGCAGTACTTCACCGCGACGTTTGAAAATGATCCGCGATGATGCTAAAGGTGTTTACTATGCTAAAGATTTTCTGACTTATGTAACGAAGGAAATGTTGGAGCAAAACACATCTGTTCCCGCTGATACGGCAGGTAAGGATGTAGTGATTATAGGCGGAGGAGATACTGGTATCGACTGCGCTGCAGTGGCTTTTGCCCAAGGGGCCCGTAGTATCCTTCAGCTGGAGCTGAGGGAATGTGAGATGACCGGAAAAACGCAGGACGGTTTCTGTGAGTTGGTCAGCAGTGATCCTACATTATCATACGGCACTATGCTTCAGGATGTTTTATATGATGATAATGGCTTTGTAAAAGGGGTTCGCATCGCTAAGGTAGAATGGATAAGCTCCGCTTCGGGCAGCTTGCCTAAACCACAGTTGATCGAAGGCTCGGAGTCAGAAATCCCGGCGCAGCTTTTGCTGCTTGCTACTGGTTTTACAGGACCGGAGCCTGCTGTGTTCAGTACTTTTGCTTTTAATAAAACTCCTGTTGGCACGATCGCTAAAGGAAGCGGCTATTTTGATACTTCACGTGCCGGTGTATTTGCAGCAGGCGATGCTCGGCGTGGGCAAGGTGTTGTGGAATGGGCTTTTGCAGAAGGTCGTAATGCGGCTGTTGAATGTGCTGAATATTTGCATGCTTTAAAAAAATAATTATAAAAAAACGCCAATATCCTTTTACGGATATTGGCGTTTTTATTTTATTAATAAATGCAAGCGAATTTTTAAATAAAAATAGCAGGGTGATTAAAATACAACGTAAAAATGTTTTTATATACTTTAAAATAAAGTGGAATATATGGGGCTGGAGAATGGCTTCAGTAGCTAATCTACGAACATATGTTGCCTCAGCAACAAAAAGTTGAACATTTGTTTAATTTAATTCAAATATTATCAGCAATATTGTAACAGATTTGTTAACAATTAACTTCGGCATAAGTTGAAAAAAATCTTTACAATAAAGGTTAAGAAAGCAATAGCTTTCAAAAGCGAAGGAGAAATTTTATGTAGTCTATTTTGAGAATTGAGGTGAGTCTTATGACACCGGCAGTAAAATGTCTAATCGTTCTGGCAATAGTGGCTTTATTATTTATTACTGAACTTATTCCTTTGGCCATCACTGCTATGAGTGGCGCTATCGCATGCGGCCTTTTGGGTTTTATCCCGGCCAAACAGGTTTTTTCGGGCCTTTCTAATTCAACAGTAGTACTTTTCGCAGGTATGTTCGTTGTTGGTGCTGCCATGTTCCATACTGGTCTGGCACAGAAAATCGGTATTTCTATCGTTAGATTCTCCGGTACCAGCGAAAACAGTTTGATGTTTGGTATCATGATTGTCGGCGCAGGTTTATCTTCCGTTCTGTCTAATACAGGTACGGCAGCCTGTCTGATGCCAGTTGTTCTTGGCATCTGCGCCGCAGCTAAGATCCCGGCTTCCCGTCAGTTGATGCCTTTGGCTTACGCCGCAGGCGTTGGTGGTATCATTACCTTAGTAGGTACACCGCCTAACATTATCGTTTCCGGTGCTCTGACTTCTTTTGGTTATGAGCCATTCTCCTTTTTCGAATTTGCCTGGATAGGTATTCCTCTGACAGTTGTAGCGATCGCTTACATGATGTTTATCGGCAAGTATTTGCTTCCGAAAGCTGAGCTGGATGCGGATCAGGAAATCGAGCAGGAAATCGAAGCTACTGTACATGACAGTAAAAAACAGATCATTTCCGGTTTGATTCTGGCAGTCGTAGTCATCGTTATGGCGCTTGACCTTAAGAGCATCAGTTTGGAAATGGCAGCTATCATCGGTGCGCTGGTTTGCGTACTGACCGGCTGTCTGACTGAAAAACAGGCTTATGCTTCTATCGACTGGGTAACTATCTTCCTGTTTGCAGGTATGATGCCTGTGTCCACTGCAATGGATAAGACCGGTGCCGGTAAATTGATCGCCGAGTGGGCAGTAAGCCTAATGGGTGGTTCTCCTACCCCGATCATTATGACTTCAGTACTGTTTATTATCTCCTGTACTTTGACGCAGTTCATGTCTAATACGGCAGCAGCAGCATTGCTGGCGCCGGTAGGCGTAGCGATTTCCCAGCAGCTCGGCGCGTCTCCGAAAGCAGTACTGATGGCGATCGGCGTAGCAGCATCCTGTGCATTCGCAACTCCGGTAGGCACTCCTCCCTGTACGTTGGTGTTGGGACCTGGCGGTTACAAGTTTATGGACTATGTAAAAGTCGGCGTGCCTTTAGTTATCCTCTGCTTCATCGTTTCCATCATCGTTATTCCGATGGTTTGGCCTTTCTTCCCCGGTTAATTGGGACGACTGAGGAAGAATTGTACATAAATTTCTCCTTTTTAAAAACAGAAAAGCGCTCTTAAGAGCGCTTTTCTGTTTTATCTATATAAAACTATAAATATATCTCTTGTTATAATTATTATCTAACCAATAGTTCGTTAAGCAGTTCTTCAGTTAAATCAAGTTCGGTATAAACGGTAATACCGTTTTGTTTCAATAAAGCACTGGTTACGCCATCACCGTTCATAAGTGTACCGTTAAAATTTCCGTTATAAATTTTCCCTGTACCACAGGAAGGGCTGCGCGCTTTGAGAACCGCAAATTTTATTTGTTTTCTGCGGGCGACTTCCAGAGCAGCTTCAGCACCTTTGATAAAATTTTCTGTAACATTATAGCCAGCATTGTCGTATACTTTAGCAGTGCCGTTAAGAACGTCGCTGCCATCACCGCCGGTAATTTCTGCTGGTAGACGTGGTATAGTAAGCTGTCCCAGGCATTCTGGACAGATCGGTATAAAAAGACCACAATCTTTATATTTGGCAAGCAGTGTGCAGTAATTGCTGCTGCCGTTGTATTTTACTTTTGCTCCTAATAAACAAGCACTTATAAGTAACATAAGCACACTCCTTTACTGATTAAATATTAACTTAAGTGTGAATTTTTGGCAACCTGAATTGACAGAGCATGCCAAAACTGGTAAGGTAATAAAAGGGAATGGGGTACTCCCTAAATGACTTTAGTCGTTTGAACCGCTTAGAGTTGATAAGCTGATGACTTCTGCCGTGTAGGCGAAGTATCGGCTTTTTATTTTTTTGTAAAGGTGGAAGAAAGATGCAGGAATTATTAGCAGTGGCGCTCGGCGGCAGTATTGGTGCCGTAAGCCGTTATTTGGTTACAAATTATATTTTTATACGCTGGCATTGCCACTGGCCTTGGGCTACTTTTATTGTCAATGCGGCAGGCTGCCTGGCAATGGGATTTTTAATGGTGCTGATTACAGAGAAAGGTTTGTTGACCCCTTATTGGCGTTTATTATTGTGCGTTGGTTTTCTGGGAGGATTGACAACATTTTCTTCATTTAGCTATGAATCGCTGACGCTGCTGTCAGAAGGTAATCTGGCAGGTGCTGGTTTGAATATTATTGGCAGTGTTGTCGTGGGTGTTGTTTGTGCTTGGTTTGGTGCAATGGCAGCGCGCTCTTTATAAAAAACAGCCGGCTTTTAAACCGGCTGTTTTTTAGACATTGATATGGTATTATTTTACATTGTTTTTAGCTGTGTTTAAGATAAAAATAGAAGATAGGATTAGGATCATGCCAAGGATTTTAGCAGTTGTCAGAGATTCTCCAAAAATAAAAATGCCAATAGCGGCTGCGACCAGTGGTTCTAAAGTAGCAAGAATAGATGCCTGACCTGCATCTACATCCTGAAGACCGCGAGTGTAAAGCAGATATGGGGCCACAGTACAGATCAAGGCTATGGCAATGGCACCGATAAGAGCACGCAAATCTGCAAGCAAGGTGAAAAGCTGTAATGGTTCAGCCATAGGTAATGCGGCGATGGCCGCAAAATAAAATGTGTAAGCGGTAATTGTAAGTGTGTTGTAACGCCTTAATGCCAGTTTACTAAAAATACTGTACAGGGCATAACCGATACCAGAGGCAAGTCCGAAACCAAAGGCTTCTAAGGTCAATGTCATTTTGCTGCTGAAGATACCAGTAATAAAAGTACAGCCGCAGAAAGTTGACAAAAGTGCCAGCATTTTGCAGCGTGTAAATTTTTCGCGAAACAAAAATATAGAAAGCAGCATTACAAAAACCGGTGCTGTATATAAAAGCAGTACTGCAATAGAGATTGAACTGCTTTCGATAGAGCGGAAATAACAGTAGTTGAAAAAGACCAGGCTGAAAATTCCTGTTCCGATAAAAAGCCAGCTGTCACGCCAGCGGATTTTTAATAACTTAGGATCTATTTTAAAAATAACAGCAGTCATCAGTACAGCTGCAAATAATACCCGCAGAGCAACTATCTGCAGTGGCGAGAAACCGCAGGCGGTTAAAAATTTGAAAAAAAGAGCGATAAGCCCCCATAAGCTGGCACCGGAGATGATCGATATATAAGCGCTTTGTAACATGCTAAACCTTCTTTTTTTATCTAAGATATTTAACAGTTTAGCATACAGCTGATAAAAATAAAAGCACGGCACCGTATAAAAGATGCCGTGCTTTTTATTATAGAAAGGCACAGTAAACTCTGATTAATGCATCAGATAAAAATGGGTCTCAATCAAAGCGTTGAAAAATTTTTTGAATGTCATGATAAAGTCCTCCTTAGTTAAGACGAAAATGTATTTTAATGCTTCGGTGAAATAAGCTGTCTGAAAATTGTAAATCAAAAAATGCATTACCCTATTAATAAATTATAACATAAAATAATAAAAGTGCAATTATTTCACAAAAAAATAACAATTATAAAAACAAAAGTCTTTAACAAGCGGATAGAAAAGAATGCGATGAAACGTCCCAAAGGGACTATAAAAGTCCCTGTATAAACAAAAAATGTATATAAATTTAAAATGCCCGCCAATAATAGCATAATTATTAGCGGGCATACAAAGCTTCAATAAGTTTTCGATTGTAGTAAAAAAACGGAATGAAACTTACAATAAGTTAAATTGAAACAGTTGATTATGATTTTTGTTTTAAAGTGTCAACAGTACAGAAGATTTTTTTGTTCTTTTTATGAGCAGATGGTTTTGATGTGAACCCTTTACCGAAAACGTCGTTGGCATCTTGAATGATCATAAAGCAGCCAGGATCAATATCGCGTACGATCTGTTTGATTTTTGCGACCTGTGTAAGTTTGGCAACAACTAAAAGAACTTTACGCTGCTGATGTGTGTAGGCTCCTTCCGCATAAAGGTAAGTAACGCCGCGTCCAATTACTTCAATTATGCCGTTGCCTATTTCTTCATAATGTTCACTGATGATAATAATGTTTTTCTTGTAATCAAATCCATCTGTAAATGCATTGCAGGTTTTAAACATAACGAAGAAGGCAAGCAGAGTATAAAGCACTGCCTCTAAACCAAAGTAGAAAACGCCAATAAACATTAAAATAATATTGAACATAAAGCCTGTAGTACCAATGCTGATACTGTAATGTTTGTTAATAATCGCGCCGATGATATCAGTGCCGCCGCTGCTGCCGCCTACTCTGTACATCATTGCTGCACCGATTCCATAAATAACGCCGCCTGCAATACAGGCCAGCATGGGGTCATGGACATAAGGCGCTTTTTCAGCTAAGAAATGGAAGGCATCAAGCGAAACTGAAAAAACAAGCATACCATACAGAGCGCTGACAATATAGGACCGATCCATGAATTTATAGGCAGCGACAAATAAAGGTATATTTAAAAGCAGACTGGTAATGCCCATTGGCAGACCAATGAGATAATATAGAATAACAGAAACGCCGCCGATGCCACCGCTGATGAGCTTATTGGGCATATAAAAGGCGTTAATGGCAATACCCATAAGGACGCAGCCTAAGGTGACCATAAGATAGCGATATAAGTGCTGACGCATAAAAAAGCTCCTTTGTGCAAATTTTGCGAATATTGTATACATAGTAGCACTTTTTAGAAAAAAAGCAATGTTGTGGGTTATAGAAATAAGTAAAATTTTTGAAAAAAAGACTGAAAACACAAATAAAACAGAAAAAATTTATAAAAATGTTCGAATTATCTTGCGACTACACGCGAAGCAAGATAAAATATATTGTATACAGGAAAACAATCGAGGCTATATTATGGAAAAAATATATGAAACAGCTTATGCAAAAATAAACTTAGGACTGGATGTGCTGGGCAAGCGTTCCGATGGTTACCATGAAGTACGAATGGTGATGCAGAGTGTTGGTTTGAGCGATGCAGTGGAAATTGAAGAAGGTGAAGGACTTGTGGTTGAAACAGATCATAGTGGTCTTGCCGGCGGTCCTGATAATCTGGCATGGAAGGCAGCGGAGCTTTTAGCCCGTTGCTGTGGTAAAATCCCGAACGTTCATATCAGACTGAACAAAAAAATTTTTTTAGCAGCCGGACTTGCCGGCGGTAGTAGTGATGCGGCAGCAGTGATGCGTGGACTTAGCCGGCTCTGGCAACTGGATTTGACGGCGCCAGAGCTGGAAAAGTTAGCGGCGGAGCTTGGTTCTGATATTCCTTTTTGCATTACAGGTGGAACAGCTCTGGCAGAGGGGCGTGGTGAAATATTAACGGAATTGCCGGAAGCGCCTGAACTACTTTTGGTATTGGCAAAGCCGAAGCTTGAAGTAGCAACTGGCTGGGTTTATGGTAATTTCCGTCAGCAAAAGGTCAATCAAAGACCTGATATTGACGGTATTATAAAAGCTTTGGAGCAGAGTGCGACAGGACTGCTGCTTGAGAGTTGCGGTAATGTTTTGGAAAGCGTTACGATACCTGCGCATCCGGTCATTGCCGAGATTAAACAGAAGATGCTGGCGGCAGGAGCAACGTGTGCTTTAATGTCAGGCAGTGGGCCTACAGTTTTTGCTGTGGCGGAGAAAAAAGAGATAACTGAGAGAATTTTGACAGAGTTGTCAGAGCTTGATCTGGAGACTGCTGTTACTACTACTGTACAAAAGGAGAGGATCTGAAGATGAGTGGGCACCTTAGACCGATTAAACTAGACAGTTACAAACCTCTGCGTGAACTGGTATGTGAAAATATCCGTCAGGCTATCATTGATGGTACTTTTAGTCCCGGTGAGCGTTTAATGGAAATCCAACTGGCCGATGAAATGGGCGTCAGCCGCACTCCTGTACGCGAAGCTATCCGTAAGTTAGAACTGGAAGGCTTTGTTGTAATGATCCCCAGGCGCGGTACTTATGTAGCAGATATTTCTATTAAAGATATCAATGAGGTTTATGAAATTCGTACTTCACTGGATGTTTTGGCAGCAGGTCTTGCTGCAGAACGTATTAATGATGATGAATTGGAAACATTGCAGCGGCTTTTAGTAGAAATCGGCCAGCATATTGAAGAAAATAATATGGATAAAATAGTTGAAGTAGATATTGCTTTCCATGATGTTTTATATCAGGCCAGCCGTAATGAAAGACTGCGTAATATAATTAATAACCTGCGTGAGCAGATTACAGTTATCCGCGGTCGTTCGATGATGTATCCGGGTCGTTTGGCGGATACGATGGAAGAACATCGCGCTCTCGTTGACAGTATTGCTGCCCGCGATGTTGAAAGAGCACAGAATGCTGCACGTATACATCTGGAAAATGCCGAGCATACTTTGCTCAAAGACATGGTTGAAAGTCATAATGAAAAGAAGAATAAAGAATAAAACCGAAAGAGGTTAAGTGGTATGTATAATGCGGTTATTTTGGCCGGTGGGAAAACGCCGTGGCTGCAAAAAGCCGTTGGAACTAATATCAGAGCGCTGGCTCCATTAGGTGGACGGCGGATGGTAGAGTATATTATTGATGCTTTGGATCAAAGCGGACAGATCGGCAGGATCATAGTTGCGGCTGATGGAAGTCAATGGGAGGCGGCAGTATTGCCGCAGCGTGCTGAACTTGTTGCCGTGGAATCCAGTTCAATGCCTGAAACAGCTGCAGCTGCAGCTGCATTATTGCCTGCAAACAGTAAAATTTTATTTGTTTGTGACGATATACCTTTGCTGACCTCTGCGGCCGTGCAGGATTTTTTGAAGCAGACTGAGGCTGTGGAAGCAGATGCTTATTATCCTGTGATTCCTGAAGCTGATTGTGTAAAAGCTTTTCCTGGTGCCGAACGTACTTATGTTACCTTACCTGAAGGTAGATTCACCGGCGGCAATATGATGCTGTTGAATGCTGATGTTATTTCCGGCGGGGTAATAAAAGCCAAAGATATTTTTGCCCGCCGCAAAAAACCTTGGGAGTTGTGCGGTTGGTTAGGTTTTGGTTTTGTGCTTAAATTCCTGCTGCACAGGTTGACTCTGTCAGATATAGAATTGCGGGCGTCAGAGTTGTTGGGATTTAGCGGGAAAGCTGTAGTTTCGCATTATCCCGAGATCGGTATGGATGTGGATAAAGAAGAAGACTGGCAGCTGCTGGAAAAATATTTTAAGAATAGCAAGTAGAAAAGAGGGGCGCTATGGCTCGAGTCAAACGTATGGAACGTGTAGTTGCTTTGACAAAGCAGCTGGTGGACCATCCGTATCAATTGTTTTCATTTACTTATTTTTGTAAAAAATTTGAGGTTGCTAAATCGACCTTAAGTGAAGATGTTTTAGCTGTGCGTGCCGGATTGGAAGCCTATGATTTGGGTAGGGTTGAAACTTTGGCTGGCGCTGCCGGAGGAGTGCGTTTTATTCCATGTCATTCCGAAAAAGCTAATGAGGAATTTTTAACAGAGCTGGCTTTGCAGCTGGCTGAGCCAGAAAGAATATTGTCAGGCGGTATGATCTATATGACAGATCTGCTGTTTAAACCGCAGCTGGTAATGCGTTTGGGGGAGATTATAGCTCAGCGTCTGCGGCATTTAGAGCCGGAATACATTATGACTGTGGAAACTCGTGGTATACCTTTGGCAGTTTTTGTTGCTCGTGCTTTTAATATTCCGGTGGTTATGGCCCGACGTGTTGGACAGATTACTGAAGGTTCTACGGTAAGTATTAATTATGTGAGCGGTTCATCCAAACAGATTCAGACAATGGCTTTGCCGAAACGTGCTTTACCAAGTTCCGCGAGGGTTTTGGTGATCGATGATTTTATGAAGGCCGGCGGTACGGCACGTGGAATGGCAGAACTGGCGGAAGAGGTTGGTGCCAAAGTTGTAGGAAAAGCATTTTTCATTGCGACGCAGGAGCCGGAAAAGAAAATGATTGATGATTATACGGCTTTGTTTGTTTTAAAGGATATTGATACAGAAAATCGGAAGATCGATATCAGTCCGTTATGAGGGGATGTAAAAAATGACAAAAGATCAGGTAACTTTGAAAGATGTGGAAGCTGCTTCCAAACGATTGGCAGGTGTAGTGCATAAAACACCTTTGGAAAGCAGTCATATTTTTAGTGAAATGGCAGGGTATGAAGTACTACTGAAGTTGGAAAATATGCAGCGTACAGGATCGTTTAAAGTACGTGGAGCCTCAAATTGTATTCAGACCTTAACTAAAGAACAGCAAGCACATGGCGTTATTGCCGCTTCGGCGGGAAATCATGCGCAGGGCGTGGCGTTAGGAGCTCAGGCTGCTGGTATTAAAGCAACTATTGTTATGCCTGAAGGAGCGCCGCTGGCGAAAGTTGAAGCTACAAAGGGTTATGGCGCTGAGGTTGTCTTAAAGGGTGGAGTTTATGATGAGGCTTCTGCAGAGGCTGTACGTCTGCAGAAGGAAACAGGTGCAACTTTAGTTCATGCTTTTGATGATCCGGCGGTAATTGCAGGACAGGGAACGATTGGCCTGGAGATTTTAGAACAATGTCCGGATATACGGTCAATAGTTGTTCCTATTGGCGGTGGAGGTCTTTTGGCGGGTATTGCCACAGCGGTTAAATCTGTAGCGCCGCATGTCAAAGTGTATGGCGTTCAAGCTAGTGGTGCCCCGGCAATGTATTTATCCAAGCATGCTGGCAAGTGGGTAGAAACTCCGGAAGCACAAACGATTGCTGATGGTATTGCTGTAAAATCTCCTGGTAAAATCACTTTTGACTTGATTCAAAAATATGTTGATGATATTTTTGTAGTTAAAGACGATGATATTGCGGCGACGATACTGCTCATGATGGAGCGGGCGAAGATGATCAGCGAAGGTGCCGGTGCTATTGGACTGGCAGCTATGCTGCATGGTAATATTCCCCACGCGGATAAAACTGCGGCTGTTATCAGCGGTGGTAATATTGATGTAAATATGATTTCCAGGATTATTGAAAACGGCTTGGTAAAATCGGGGCGTCGTATTAAGCTGTTGACACATCTGACTGACAGACCCGGCGAATTGCGTCGTTTTGTTTCGTATATCGAAGAGTATAAAGCTAATATCGTTTATGTTTATCATGAGCATGCTGGACGTAACCTGCCTATTGGTCAGACACAGGTAGAAATGGATCTGGAAACACGTGATCACGCCCATGCGGAAATTTTGGTGGCGGCTTTGCGTCGTGCTGGTTATCGAGTAGAATTACTGTAAAAATTATAGTTGTTATTTTAGAAGCGGAGGTTTATCCATGTCAGAGTTAGTGGCGGTTATTTTAGCGGCAGGCAAAGGAACCAGAATGAAGTCCAAGTTGCCGAAGGTTTTACATAAAATTGGCGGAAAACCTATGCTGCAGCATGTACTTGATGCTGCTGATGCAGCAGGGGCTGCCCGGAAGGTAGTGGTCGTGGGTCATGAAGCAGAACTGGTAGAAGCAATGGTTGGCGAACAGGCACAGATGGCTTTGCAAGCTGAACAGCTTGGTACTGGACATGCAGTGATGCAGACGGAAGCTGTTTTAAAAGATTTTTGCGGTACGGTAATGATTATTTGCGGAGATACGCCGTTATTAGAAGCAGCAGAGCTTAAAAAGTTTTATGAAGGCCATGTAGCGTCACAGGCCGCAGCAACAGTATTGACTGCTTTCATGGACGATCCAGCAGGGTATGGACGGATTATACGCGATGCAGACGGCAACGTTTTGGGTATTGTAGAAGAAAAAGACGCTGTCTTAGAACAAAAAGCAATCAAAGAAATCAATACAGGAATTTATTGTGTAGAGGCGCCGTTGCTTTTTGAGGTGCTTGCTACTTTAACTTGTGATAATGCGCAGGGTGAATATTATCTGACCGATGTTCTGGCAAAATTGAACGCAATGGGTAAAAAAGTCGGCGGTGTTGCTACTGCTGACAGCGATATGATCATGGGCATCAATTCTCGCCGCCAATTGGCAGAAGCAGAAAACATTATGCGTCAGCGGATTCTGAATAAACTGATGGATGACGGTGTAACGATCATGGATCCTGCCAGTACCTTTATCGAAAAAGGTGTTGAAATAGGTCAGGACACTGTTATTTATCCATATACCTGGTTGGAAGGGACTACGAAGATCGGTGAAGATTGCCAGATTGGTCCTAATGTTCGGTTGACAAATGTCAGAATCGGGAATACTGCGGAACTGCAATTTGTTTATGGACACGACTGCGAAGTACAGGATAACGTTGTGATTGGTCCTTATGTGCATTTGCGCCCTGATACTGTTATTGGCGATAATGTGAAGATCGGCAATTTTGTGGAAGTAAAAAATTCTCATGTTGGTACTGGCAGCAAGCTGCCGCATCTCAGTTATATCGGTGACAGTGATATCGGCAGTTCTGTCAATATTGGCTGTGGATGTATCACTGTAAATTATGACGGGAAGAAAAAACATCGCACTATTATTGAAGATAATGCGTTTGTCGGCTGCAACAGCAATATGGTTGCTCCTGTTACAATTGGTGCCGGAGCTTATATTGGAGCAGGATCTACGATCACTAAGGATGTACCGGAAGATGATTTGGGTATTGCCCGTGCGAAACAGAAGAATATTGAAGGCTGGGCTGCAAAATACCGCAACGGCTGATTTTACATAAAAAAACGGTTTTTAGTACTTGTGGATTTGTAGCTAATAGTTGTATACTATTAATGATTAACTAAACCTTAAACATTCTTGGAGGGATGGGACAATGTTGTCAGATGAGAATAAACTCAGAATTTTTTCCGGTAATGCCAATCCTGATTTGGCACGAGAGATCGCCGCTTATTTAGGTACTACTGTTGGCGATGCCGTTATCAACCGCTTTAATAACGGCGAAGTACAAGTAATGATAAATGAAAGCGTGCGCGGCAAAGATATTTTCATCGTGCAACCTACCTGTGGCCCGTCCGTTAATGATAACGTTATGGAACTTTTGATCATGGCGGATGCTTTTAAACGTGCTTCTGCCAGCCATATTACAGCAATCATACCTTATTACGGTTATGCACGCCAGGACCGTAAAGCCCGTGGGCGTGAGCCTATTACCGCCAAGTTGATGGCTGACCTGTTGGAATCGGCAGGAATTACCCGTGTCGTAACTATTGATTTGCACGCTGCTCAGATTCAAGGCTTCTTTAATATACCTTTTGACCATATGCCCGGCGGTCCGATTTTGGCAGAATATATCAAAGAAAAAAATCTTGACGATATGATTGTGGTTTCCCCTGATCTTGGCGGTGTCAGTCGTGCCAGAAATATGGCTGAACGTCTGAACTGTGGTCTGGCTATTATTGATAAGCGTCGTCCTGAACCGGGCGTAGCCGAAGTAATGAATCTGATTGGTTCTGTAGAAGGTAAAACTGCTATTTTAGTTGATGATATGGTTGATACAGCAGGGTCTTTGACAGAAGGTGCCCGGGCTTTGAAGAAATTTGGGGCCAAAGAGATTTATGCCTGCTGTACACATCCGGTTCTTACTGATCCGGCCTTAAGCCGTATTGCGCAATCAGATATTACAGAGTTGGTTGTTACTAATACTATTCCTCTACCTCCTGCTAAGAAACATCCGAAAATTAAGGTTCTTTCGGTGGCACCTATTCTTGCAGAAACTGTATTACGTATTTTCAACGACTGGTCTGTCAGCCAGTTATTTGAAAAATAAGAAGTTTATTTAAGCATTTAAAGAGGCTTGTCCCTGCGGGCAAGCCTCTTTAACATAAGTTAGGAGAAGGTTATGCGACTTATTTATATAATAGGACTGCTGACAGTTATCGGTACGGGTGCTTTATGGTGCGGCTGGTATGGTATGGTCAGGCGCAGAATTGCCGCCATGTTGGCGGCTGTCTCTATACTTGCTGGAGGAGTACTGCTGTTACTGGCAGTTTTACCTGATTATAGTTTTTACGGTACAACTGTAATACATAATTTCGCTGCCGGTAAAAATGTGGCTTTAACTTTTGATGATGGTCCTTATCCCCCTTATACAGATGAACTGCTAAAAATATTGGAGCAGCGTCAGGTCAAAGCGACTTTTTTTATGGTTGCTGAAAATGCTGAAAAGCATCCTGAACTGGTGGCGAAGATTGCTGCGCAGGGGCATGAGATTGCTTTACATGCATTGAAGCATCGTGACTTTTTGAAATTGAGTTTAGCGGAGCAGCAAAAAGATATTGCTGCAGGCAAGAGGATTTTGGAAAAGCTGAGTGGACAGAAAATCACATTAATGCGTCCGCCGCATGGGTTTCGCGATTGGGCTGTGATTGATACACTGCAGAAAAATGGTCTGACAGCAGTTAACTGGTCAGTGATACCGCGTGATTGGACAAACCCTGGAGTTTCAGTTATCGTTGACCGGATAATGGAACAGATGCATCCGGGGGCTATCATTCTGCTGCATGATGGTGACAGTCCTAAATACGTTGCGTCCAGAGAAGAAACAATACAGGCAGTATCAGTCATTATCGACAAACTGCGTGCGGAAGGGTATAATTTTGTTACCGTCAATGAACTGATGCAAAAAGGAGAATGACATGAAACTTATTGTTGGTTTGGGTAATATCGGAAAAGAATACGAAGCTACCCGTCATAATATTGGCTTTATGGTGCTGGATGAACTGGCCCGCCGCTGGGGTGTAAATACTTGGAAGAATGACCGCAATGCTCTGTGCGGGGAATATCGCATACCTGAAAAAGTACTGCTTTTAAAGCCGACGACATATATGAATCTGAGCGGTGTTGCAGTAGGTGCCTATGCGAACTTTTTCAATGTTGATCCGCAGGATATTGCTGTGGTTCAGGATGATCTTGACTTGCCGACAGGGCAGGTCAGAGTTCGCCGCAAAGGAAGTGCTGGTGGACATAATGGGATTAAATCCGTGCAGGAACATTTAGGAACAGGTGAATTCCCGCGTTTCAAAATTGGTATCGGGCATCCTGCCCATAATAATAAAGCTGTGGTCAAGCATGTTTTACAGCGCTTTGGTGCTGAAGAACAGGAGCTTGTAGCGGAGGCAGTGGGGAAAATGGCGGATGCTTTAGAGTTGTGGTTGCAGGGAGATATGGATGCTGTAATGCAGGAATATAATAAAAAGCCGCCTAAGCAAAAAGCAGAGTCAAATGAAACTGTTAAAGAATAAATTTGGTATAATTTCAAATATTTTTCTTTGTCTGCTGACGAATCAGATGTATACAGAATAAAAAATAGCAGGCTCTGCTGTTGTGGTTACAAGTGCAGCGCCTGCTATTTTTGCTGGCCGATTTATTTTTTATGTTTATGGCGCTCATAGCGCAGACGTCCTTCTTCAAAGGCGCGTTTTTCTTCTTCTGTTTCCAGAGTCAGTTCTGGTACTTTGGTGGGACGGCCTTTTTTATCAAGCGCTATCATAGTGAAGAATGCAGTCAAAGCCCGTTTTTTACCTTCTGTTTCCAGGTCTTCGACTTCTACTATTACGACTATTTCCATGGAGCTATTGCCGACATAGACTACCTGTGCTGTACAGATAACCAGATCGCCGATAAAAATCGGCAGGTGGAATTCTACTTCGTCTACCCTGGCTGTAACGACATTAGTACGTGCATAGCGGCGTGCCGTAGCATAAGCCGTAGAATCCATCAGCTTGATGATCTCGCCTCCGTGGATATTGCCGGCTACATTGGCCTGATGCGGCATCATGACCTCGCTGATGACGAGTCTGCTTTCAGAGGATGTTTTTTTCAAGATTTAGAACCTGCCTTTCTTATAAGTGAAAAGATCAAGAGCTGCATAGCTCAAACTTTGTTTATTTACGTGCACATTAAAAAGAGTGCTGCATCCTGAAATGCTTGCTGCGCTTATTATAACCCTTCCGTAGTTGTGGTGCAAGCAGGTAAAAGTAAAGTTTCTGAAAATAGTTCTTGCATAGCTAGGGGTACTATGGTATACTTTATAAGCGTTAATATAGAATTATGATGTATAGTCATATAATAGTTAGACAGTAAAGTGAGGTGCAATCAGAATGAAACAAAACATCCATCCGAAATATGGTGAAGCTAAAGTAACCTGCGCATGCGGCAATTCTTTTATGAGCGGCAGCGTTAATCCGGAATTGCGTGTTGACGTTTGCTCTAAATGTCATCCGTTCTTCACCGGCCAACAGCGTAACTTAGCTGCTCGTGGCCGTATTGAAAAATTCAACAAACGCTACAATGTAGAAGAAAAATAATTACACCCACAGCAGAGCGAAAGCTCTGCTGTGTTTATATCCGAAACTTTTAGGGAGATATTGTCATGGAAAAGAAACCTAATGTTGGCGGACAAGCTGTTATTGAAGGCGTGATGATGAGGGGAAAGGATAAAATTGCTGTAGCTGTAAGGCAGCCGGATGGGGAAATTGCTATTGATGTTGGGCCGGCTAACAGTATTACAGACAAGTATCCTTTTTTGAAAAAACCATTGCTGCGCGGCGTAGTCGCCCTTTGTGAATCTTTATATCACGGAATGAAGGCGCTGGCTTATTCGGCACAGGTTTCCGGTGAAGACGATGAACAACTTGATAGTAAGGAAATGGCTATGACGATCGCATTTTCGATTGTTTTGGCTGTAGTTTTGTTTATTATCATTCCTACTTGGTCAATGCGCTTTTTGAATGCATGGACTCATGACCATATGATTTTGAATTTAGCCGAGGGCGCATTGAGGATGCTGATTTTTCTCGGATATATAACTGCTATTTCTTCGATGAAGGATATTCAGAGAGTGTTTCAGTACCATGGTGCTGAGCATAAGACGATTTATACTTATGAGGCAGGTTTACCGCTGGAAGTAGCGAATGTACGTCAGTTCAGTACACTGCATCCACGCTGCGGCACTAATTTTCTGATGATTGTAATGCTGATCAGTATGTTCGTTTTCACCTTTTTAGGGTGGCCGAATCTGTTTGAACGTATTATGTCACGGATTATTCTGATGCCGGTTATTGCTGGCGTAAGCTATGAGATTATTCGCTATGCAGGGTCGCACATTGATTCAGCCTGGGTTAGAACAGCTATCTTTCCGGGCCTTTGTCTGCAGAAGCTGACGACACGTGAGCCTGACGACTCTCAGATTGAAGTGGCAATCGCTTCGCTTAAGGCTGTGCTGCCGCCTGAAGAATTGGCAGAAAAGCAATCTACAGGAGAAAACAATGCTGGATAAATTACAGGCAATTGAAGATAAATATCTTGATTTAGAGGCTAAGATCAGTGATCCTGATATCATCGCTGATCAAAAAGAATGGCAGAAGTGTACTAAAGCTCATGCTAAGCTGACTGATATCGTAACTGTTTTCCGCGAATATCGTGATTTGGTAAAAGCAAAAAATGATGCGGAAGAGATAATTGCTGCTGGCGATGACAGAGAACTGACAGAAATGGCTTATGATGAATTGAAAGAGCTGAAGCCGCAGTTGGCTGTATATGAAGAACGGTTAACTGTTTTACTGTTGCCATCTGATCCCAACGATGATAAAGATGTTATTGTAGAGATACGAGGCGGTGCCGGCGGTGACGAAGCCGCTTTGTTTGCAGGCGTACTTTTTAGGATGTATACCCGTTATGCAGAAGCTAGGGGCTGGCGCATTGAAATTATGGATTCCAACCCGACTGAATTGGGAGGCTTTAAGGAAGTTGTTTTCCAGATCTGTGGTGACGGTGTTTATGGCCGAATGAAATTCGAAAGCGGCGTACATAGGGTTCAAAGAGTACCGGAAACTGAGTCACAGGGACGTGTGCATACTTCTACTGTTACGGTGGCAGTACTGCCTGAGGCTGAAGAGGTTGATGTGGAAATCAATCCTGCCGACTTAAGGGTGGATACTTATCGTGCAGGCGGTGCAGGTGGCCAGTATGTCAATAAAACTGAATCAGCAGTGCGGATCACGCACTTACCGACAGGTATCGTAGCTCAATGCCAGGATGAAAAATCACAGCTCAAAAATCGTGAAAAATGCATGCGCGTTCTGCGTGCCAGAATTTTGGAGAAGGCGCAGGAGGAGCAGCGGGCGGCTACGGCTCAGGACCGTAAAAGCCAGGTTGGCACAGGCGACCGCAGTGAACGTATACGTACCTATAATTATCCGCAGGGTCGTGTGACCGATCATCGTATCGGGCTGACTTTGCATAAACTTGATATTGTGCTCAACGGCGAGATGGATGAATTACTGGACGCGCTCCTTACGGCCAAACAGAGCGAGCAGCTGCAGCAGGTGAAATAATATGGAAAATAAACCCTTATGGACGATTACAAGGGTTTTGGAATGGACAAAGCAGTATTTCGCAAATAAAGGGATCGAAAATCCGCGTTTAGATGCTGAAATACTGCTTTGTGCTGTTCTAAAATGCGAAAGAATAACTTTATATGTACATTTTGATCAACCGTTGGATGATACTGAGTTGGCTGAATATCGCAGTTATGTTACGCGGCGCGCTAACCAGGAACCATTGGCGTATATTTTAGGAACCAAAGCTTTTATGAAGCACAGCTTTAAAGTTACTCCTGCAGTACTGGTTCCGAGGCCTGAAACGGAATTGCTGGTAGAAAGTGTTGCTAAGGCTGCTGTGGGAGCGGGTGCTGAAAATTTACTCGACATTGGTACAGGCAGCGGTGCTATTATAGTATCATTGTTGGATCTTTTGCCGCAGTCAAGAGGTACGGCTGTCGATATTTCATCTGCTGCATTGGTTGTTGCTGGCGAAAATGCCGAAAATATCGGTGTCGGTGAAAGATTGACGTTAGTTGAATCTGATCTGTTCAGTAAGCTTGATTATAATAAAAAATTTGATATTATTGTTTCAAATCCTCCTTATATTCCGGCTGCGGCTATTGCAGGTCTGGCAGCCGATGTGCAGAAGGAACCCCTTGGAGCTCTGGATGGGGGGGCTGACGGACTTGATTTTTATAGAAGAATCGTTTCCGGCTGTGAAATATGGCTTCAGCCGGACGGGTTGCTGGCTTTTGAAGTTGGCATCGATCAGGCGCAGTCGGTTTGTCAGTTATGCCGCCAGGCTGGACTAATAGTAACGGCAGTGCGTAAGGATTATGCAGAAATAGAACGTATGGTTTTTGCGACGAGAGAAGGTACTTATTATGCAGACCATTTACTGGAATTTACAAGCTGATAATGAAACAGAAATTTTAAAGGCAGCGGGTTGTTTATTAAGGCAAGGCGAAGTAGTTGCTTTTCCTACGGAAACTGTGTATGGTCTGGGTGCTGACGGACTGAATGGTACAGCTGTGGCTAAAATTTTTGCAGCCAAAGGACGCCCAGTTGACAACCCTTTGATTTTACATATTGCCAGAGTAGAGGATATTTTGCCGCTGACAAGTGGACTTACTGCTAATGCCCGGGCATTGATGCAGTCATTTTGGCCAGGACCGCTGACTTTGATCGTAGCTAAGTCTGATTTGATACCTGACGAGGTCAGTGCCGGGTTAGACACAGTAGGTGTAAGAATGCCTTCGCATCCTATAGCAGCAAGGCTTATCAAAGAGACAGGTCGCCCTATAGCAGCTCCTTCAGCGAATATTTCTGGTAAACCAAGTCCTACGGACGCTTCTGCTGTTTGGGACGATATGCAGGGGAAAATAGCTGGTGTAATTGACGGCGGCAGTTGTGGTATTGGTGTCGAATCGACTGTAGTAGATACGACTTCAGCAGTACCGATGATATTACGTCCTGGCGGAATTACCCGTGAAATGTTGGAAGAAGTTTTAGGAGCAGTAGAGATTGATCCGGCGCTTGAAGGAAAGGGTGATTTTAAACCTAAAGCACCTGGGATGAAATATAGGCACTATGCTCCGCAGGCAGCAATGTATTTATTTGAAGGTGAAGCTATCAGCAATATGCTGCCTATAGTGACGGCGACTGCCGCTCAGGGCATTAAAACAGGTGTTTTATGCAGTGAAAAAATTGCTGTTCATATTCCTGAAACTGAAAATATCTTGGTAAGCTCGTGGGGGCAGGATATTGAAAGCCTTGCAGAAAAGCTTTATAGTCTGCTGCGTGGTTTCGATAAACAGAATGTACAGATGATTTTTGCTGAGGGTGTCAGTGAAGACGGTTTGGGGCTGGCAGTAATGAACAGACTTCGTAAGGCGGCAGGTTATCAAATTGTAACCGTAGTCAACGGAAGTCTTTGTTCAAAAAGCGGTACGCTTTTGCCTGAATTTATGTTAAAATAACATTATGATTTAATTTGTTTAAAACATGAAAAGTGTATAGAAAATATTTAGAGGTGACTTATATGAAAATCGCGGTTGGCAGTGATCATGGCGGGATCCATTTAAAAAATCATATCAGGGAGTATCTGACTGCTAAAGGTATTGAAGTGCTTGATTGTGGTACTTATACGGAAGAATCTACAGATTATCCCGATTATGCGGCTAAAGTCTGTCAGGCTATTAATACAGGCGAAGCCGAACGGGGTATTTTGGTTTGTGGTACTGGTATTGGTATTTCTATTGCTGCTAATAAAATTCACGGTATCAGAGCGGCTTTGTGCGGCGATGTATTTTCTGCCCAAATGAGCCGTGAGCATAATAATGCAAATGTGCTGTGTATGGGTGAGCGCGTTATTGGCGTGGGACTGGCAGAAATGATAACAGATACCTGGCTGCAGGGTGAATTCGCAGGTGGACGTCATGAACGTCGTGTTGACAAAATAGCTGCCCTGGAGGCGATGCGGTAATGCATACTGCAGAAATAGCTGCACAGGTAACAGCTGCGGCACAGGAGCTGTTGCAAATAGGTGCGGTCAAAGCAGGGCAGGTTTTAGTTGTTGGTTGCAGTACCAGTGAAGTGATTGGTGATAAAATAGGTACTGCTGGCTCCATGAAAGTTGCTGAGGCGATGTTTGCCGCATTAATTAAGGTGACTGAGGTGCATGGAGTTTTTTTAGCGATCCAGTGCTGTGAACATTTGAACCGTGCTTTGGTTACGACAAGGTATGCTGCAGAGAAGTATGGCTGGCAGGAAGTTACTGTGCGGCCTGTACAGCATGCAGGCGGCGCAATGGCGACAGCAGCATATGAAAATTTTGTGGAACCCATTATAGTTGAAGCAATCTCGGCTCATGCGGGCCTTGATATAGGGCAGACGCTGATAGGTATGCATCTTAAAAGAGTTGCCGTACCTGTACGTTTGTCGGAATCTAAGATCGGCGAGGCTGTGCTCACCGCGGCATGGACGCGTCCTCCTTTAATCGGTGGAGAACGTGCCAAATACCCAAGATAAAATATTGATTTGGAGGGAGTAATTATGAATCTGGAAAAATTAGCTGCTGTCGATCCTGAAATTAATGCTGCTATTTGCGAGGAGCTTGGTAGGCAAAGAAATAAAATAGAATTGATCGCATCCGAAAACTTTGTTTCTCCTGCAGTAATGGAGGCGATGGGTACTGTTCTGACTAATAAATATGCTGAGGGGTATCCCGGACATCGGTATTATGGCGGCTGTGAATATGTCGATAAAGTGGAAATACTGGCTATAGAACGTGCAAAGAAACTATTCGGTGCTGATCATGTCAACGTACAGCCACATTCTGGCGCTAATGCAAATACTGCTGTTTATTTTGCCTTTCTGAAGCCAGGTGATACTATCATGGGAATGAATCTGTCTCAGGGTGGACATTTATCACATGGATCGCCAGTAAATATTTCCGGCAGTTATTATAACGTAGTTCCTTATGGTGTTGATCATGATACTGAGACTATTGATTACGATGCTTTGGCACAAACTGCTGCTGAAACAAAACCTAAAATTATCGTTGCTGGTGCCAGCGCCTATTCCCGAATCATAGATTTTAAACGTATGTCAGAGATAGCGCATAGTGTCGGTGCTTTACTGATGGTTGATATTGCGCATATTGCCGGACTTGTAGCCGCTGGTTTACATTCCAGCCCTGTGCCTTATGCGGATATCGTTACGACAACTACACACAAAACACTGCGCGGTCCGCGCGGCGGCCTGATTATGTGTAAGGAACAGTATGCTAAAGCTATTGATAAGGCAATATTCCCTGGTATTCAGGGTGGTCCTTTGATGCATATTATTGCTGCCAAGGCAGTTGCTTTTGGTGAAGCGTTAAAACCTGAATTTAAAGTATATCAGCAGAATATTCTTGATAATTGCAGAGTATTCGCGGAAGCTTTGCAGGAAGAAGGATTCCGTATTGTTTCAGGAGGTACTGATAATCATCTGATTCTGGTTGATGTACGCGGTCAGAAGCTGACTGGTAAGATAGCAGAACATTTATTAGATGAGGTTGGTGTAACCTGCAATAAGAATACGATTCCGTTTGATCCTGAAAGTCCTTTTGTTACAAGTGGTATCAGGTTGGGTACTGCTGCCGTCACTACACGCGGTTTTAAACAGGAGGATATGCGTGAGGTCGCCGCAATCATTGGTTTAGTTTTGAATAATCCTGAAAATGAGGAAAAACATAAGGAAGCGGCAGCTAGGGTAGCGGGTTTATGTGCTAAATATCCTATGTATCCCGGCTTCTAAATTCAGGAAGGAGATTTTAATGATGCAAGTTACAGTTGTAGATCATCCGCTTATTAAACAAAAAATTACTAAAATGCGTGCGGAACATACTTCTTCACGTGATTTTCGTGAATGTCTGGATGAAATAGCAATGCTTATGACTTATGAAGTGGCTAGGAATCTGCCGTTGCAGGAAGTTGAAGTTGCCACTCCGGTAGCTAAAACTACAGGGTATAAAGTAGCCGGCGATATTTTTGTTGTGCCTATTTTAAGAGCTGGTTTAGGATTGCTGACAGGCGTATTGAAGATGATTCCTGATGCACGGGTAGGTTTTATTGGTTTATATCGTGATGAAGAAACTTTAAAGCCGATTGAATATTACTGCAAACTTCCTGATAATAAAGATGGCGTGACGATTGTGGTTGATCCGATGCTGGCAACCGGAGGCAGCGCTGCTGCTGCGATTTCGATGCTGAAGGCGCGCGGTTTAAAAAATATTCGTTTTATGTGTTTGGTGGCAGCTCCTGAAGGAGTAAAGGTTATGAATGATGAGCATCCTGATGTGCCAGTTTATACTGCCGCCTTAGATGAAAAACTTAATGAACATGGTTATATCGTTCCCGGACTTGGCGATGCCGGTGATCGTATTTTTGGTACACATTGATGTATGATAACAGACCTGACTGGGACAATTATTTTATGGAGATAGCCCAGGTAGTAAGCAAGCGCTCCACTTGCCTGCGTCGCAGCGTCGGTGCTGTTATCGTCAAGAACAGACAGATAGTGGCTACCGGTTATAACGGTACGCCTTCTAAACTTGAGCATTGCTCAGTGACAGGTTGCCTGCGTGAACAATTGAAAGTACCCTCCGGACAAATGCATGAATTATGCCGCGGTATCCATGCTGAGCAGAATGCCGTTGTTCAGGCCGCTTATCATGGCGTATCCGTTAACGGAGGTACGTTGTATTGTACTCATCAGCCGTGTGTTGTCTGTACTAAAATATTGATCAATGCTGGTATTGAGCGGATTGTTTATGCAAATCCTTATCCTGATAAATTGGCTGAGGAGATGTTGAAAGCTGCCAATATGAAGGTAACGATACTGCACGATGAAGATTAAAATAAATACAGCATTGCAGTGCTTTTTAAAGGCATTGGCAGTTGCTGTATTTATTTTTTCCTGAAAATGTTGCTTTCGCAACAAAAAAATCAAAGAAAAAATGTTCAAAATGGTATTTTTTTGATATACTATTACACAAGAATGACCTTTATAAGAAGAATGTAGAATTTTTAGGTATAAATAAGCGGCTTTGAACGCTATGAGGTGAATAATTGCAAGTGTATATTTTAGCTTTTGTGATAGCTCTTTTTACCAGTTGGCTTTTGACACCTTATGTCAAAAAATTGGCTTTTCGTATAGGTGCATTAGATAAGCCTGACGGAAGAAAAGTTCATAAAGGCATCATGCCGCGATTGGGTGGTCTGGCCATTTATCTTGGGTTTGTAGTAGCTGTTTTATGCAGCATGCATTTGTCTAAGGATGTAATGGCGCTTTTGCTTGGCGGTACGGTGATTCTGATAGTCGGCATTATTGATGATGTTTATCAGCTGCCGGCAAAGGTTAAGCTGCTGGGGCAGATTGCTGCCGCAGCCGTATTGGTGTTGTTTGACATTCGTATCGAATGGCTTAATAATCCCTGGGGTGGGTATTTTTATCTGGAGTATCTGTCGATACCGTTTACGATCTTTTGGGTAATCAGTTTTACCAATGTTGTCAATCTGATGGATGGTTTGGATGGATTGGCAGCCGGAGTCGCTGGTATCGCATCAATAACTGTAATTCTGGTAGCTATTCAGCAGGGATTTTATCCTGTTGCTGTAATTACAGCTGCCTTGGCTGGCGGTATTGTAGGTTTTATGCGTTATAATTTTAATCCGGCAACAATTTTTATGGGTGATACCGGCAGTATGTTTATCGGCTATATGTTAGCGGCTATTTCTATTTTTGGCGCTGTTAAAAGTGCGGCTACAATAGCTTTGATTGTGCCAGCCATAGCTTTAGGTTTGCCGATTATGGATACTGCGTTTGCTATTGTACGTCGCTACACGAATGGCAGACCAATTTTCCAGCCGGATAAAGGACACCTGCACCATCGACTGCTGGCAATGGGAATGACGCAGCGTCAGGCTGTTTTACTGATGTATATCATCAGTGCTATACTTGGTATTGCTGCAGTATTGCTGACCGAGGTTGGCGGTTATTATGCGGCAATAATTATAGCGCTTATTATTACAGCCGTAGTTTTCGGTGCGAAAAAGATAGGTATTTTGAACGATCGTTAATTATTAATCTCAGTAAGCTGATTTGGTAATCCATTGCATACCGTATTGAATAGTTGGGAGACGAAGTCGTGAAAAAAATCAAGCTAATGACAGTTTTCGGTACGCGTCCGGAAGCAATCAAAATGTGTCCGTTAGTTTTGGAAATGCAGAAATACCCTGATTTTATTGAACCAATCGTAGCTGTGACGGCGCAGCACCGCGAAATGTTGGACCAAGTGCTGCAGTTATTTGCAATAAAGCCGGATTATGATTTGAATATCATGACCGCTGGACAAACTTTATATGACGTTACTGGCCGGGCTTTGGCAGGATTAAAGGACGTATTGGCAGAGGCACAGCCTGATATGGTGCTGGTGCATGGTGATACAACTACGACCTTTGTCGGGGCTTTGGCATCTTTTTATGCCCAGATTCCAGTGGGGCATGTAGAAGCCGGACTGCGGACAGGAAACAAATTTTCTCCGTATCCTGAAGAAATGAATCGTAAACTTACCGGAGCCATTGCTGATATACATTTTGCTCCTACCTCTACCAGTAAGAATAATTTGCTGAAAGAAAATATTGATCCGGCGGCAATCGTAGTGACTGGTAATACGGTAATTGATGCGTTGCAGACTACAGTTAAAGCTGATTACCGTTTTACGGACTCTGGATTGCAGAAAGCTCTTGCAGGAGGAAAACGCCTGATTTTAGTTACAACGCACCGCCGCGAAAATTTAGGTGAACCGATGCGGCATGTTTATCAGGCTCTGCGAAAGGTTTTAGAAAATCATCCTGATGTTGAAGCAATTTTTCCGGTCCATAAAAATCCTAAAGTAAGAGAAATTGTTGATGAAGAATTGGGTAAGCTTGCGCAGGTGCATTTGATTGAGCCATTGGATTATGAACCTTTTGCCAATTTGATGGCGAAGGTAGATATTGTGCTGACTGACAGCGGGGGGATTCAGGAAGAAGCTCCTGCCCTTGGCAAACCTGTATTGGTTCTTCGTGATACTACGGAGCGTCCTGAAGCGGTTGATGCAGGTACTGTAAAGCTTGTTGGCACTGCTTATGATGATGTATTGAGAGAAACAAGTCTGTTGTTGGATGATAGTAAATATTATCAAAGTATGGCTGAAGCTGCTAATCCGTATGGTGATGGCAGGGCCTGCGAGCGGATCATCAGAAAGATTTTGCATGAAAATGGTTATGACATCAAAATTTTATCTGAATTCAGTCCTAATTAAGATAGACAAAAATTGTGAAAAATATTAAAATTATTATGATTTATTCTTGATTTTTTCCAAAATGCCTATTTTGTTTTTATATTTAGTTGAAGCCGGACAGTTTTATGAGGTAGTAAAAACTGATGAAAATGATTGACTTCACCCCTTTAGTAACAATGGGGTATAAAAAAGTTCTGACAAGATTGGCTATTGCATCTTTTGCAGTAGCTCTTGCCGTGAAAATGGCGGGTTATCAGGAGCTGGCTTCCGGGCTTGCTTTAGGCGGTGCAGTTGGGCTATTGGATACGTTGATTATGTTTGTGGGGATTCAGCGTTCACTGCCGCAGGGAGAGCCAGAAGCGGCGCTTAAAACCATGAAGCGCTTTCGTTGGGTCAGAAGAATAACAGCCGGTGCTTTAGTTATTGTGATGTTAAAGTTGAAATACCATGTTTTTGGTGTATGCATGGGGTTTCTGCTGATACATATATTTTTAATATTTAATCTAATATTTATCGCGTACCAGCTCAATAAAAAGCAGGGCGTGAAGAAAGGAGTGTGAGAGAATGGGAACAGAAGCAGCTGCTATGGCTAAAGAAGCTGAGAACGCAAATGAGATAATTCATTATTTTGCGCAGGAATGGGCGCCAGGAGTTGTAATACATATGCAAACCATGTATATGACATGGATTACAATGGCGATCGTGTTTCTACTGTTCTTTATTGCTTCTAGAAATCCGAAGCTGGTTCCAAGTGGCTTGCAAAACGGAATGGAGTTTTTTATTGATTTCCTAAACGGATTGATGGAAGAGACTTTGGGGATGAAGGGACGCAAGTATATGGCGCCGTTTATGATCACCTTGTTCATGTTCATTTTCATTGGCAATGAACTTGGTATGCTGCCGCAAATCGGTGTACATTGGACTTCCCCGACCAATGATATCAACACTGTTTTTGCGCTTTCTTTAATGGTAGCCTTTGGCGGATATGCAGTTGGTGTGCATCAGCAGGGAATAGGACATTTTAAACATTTTATCAGTCCTAAACCAGGCTTTTTACCGATCCACCTTCTTGATGCTATCACAAAGCCGCTGACCATGGCCCTTCGTCTATTTGGTAATATCCTGGCAGGCGAAATTCTGTTGATCGTTTTGTATCAACTGACTCCGTGGGTCATCCCGGAGCTTTGGGTAATGTTCAGTTTGTTTATCGGCTTCTTGCAGGCCTTTATTTTTACGATGCTTGCTTTAAGCAGCTTTGCCATCGCATTTCATGATGAGCATTAAGCATTAATCAACTCTAAAATTTTTCTTATTTTGAAAGGATGAATGAAATGACTGAAAACGCAATCATTACCGCTGCATCTTTAATCGGCGCGGGTCTTGTTTGTTTAGGCGCTGCAAACGGCGCTGGTACTGGTAACGGTCACCTCTGCGGCAGAACTATCGAATCTATGGCTCGTCAACCGGAAGAATCCGGTAAATTGATGACTACTATGCTGATTTGTGTAGGTTTGGTTGAATCCATGCCTATCTTGTGCTACGTTATCGCTATCGTTCTCGTATTTGCTAACCCCTTCATTAAATAATTTCGTAATGGAAAACCAGAAAAGGAGCGTGCTATAATTGGTTAATTTTAACGCTACACTTATTGCGCAGGTCCTGAACTTTTTGATTCTCGTTTTCATTCTTGCGAAATTTGCTTATAAACCCCTGATGAAGATCATGGATGACCGCAAGAATAAAATTGCCGGCGATTTAGCTGCTGCTGAAACTGCTAAAACTGATGCTGAAAGCATTAAAGCAGAATATGCTGCTAAATTAGCTGCTGCACGTCAAGAAGCTCAAGCCATTATCGACAATGCGCGTAAAACAGCGCAAACTGCGCACGATAAGATTCTTGCTGATACTAAAGCAGAACAAGATCAAATTGTGAAAACTGCTAAAGAAGCTATTGCTCTTGAGAAAAAGCAGGCTCTCAGCGAAATTCGCGCCCATGTTATCAATCTTAGCCTGGTTGCTGCCAGCAAGATTGTTGAACAAAAATTAGGCTCTGAAGAAGACAAAAAATTAGCAGGCGATATTGTTGATG
Source organism: Phascolarctobacterium faecium (assembly GCF_003945365.1). Classification (NCBI taxonomy): domain Bacteria; kingdom Bacillati; phylum Bacillota; class Negativicutes; order Acidaminococcales; family Acidaminococcaceae; genus Phascolarctobacterium; species Phascolarctobacterium faecium. The sequence continues at coordinate 810,391 of NZ_AP019004.1, forward strand.
CTGTATTGAAACAATAATTTGCTTGTTGCTCAATAGGCCGGACGAAATTAACACCGCCCTTTAGCGAAAGGCGGTAATAATGAGAGCCGGTATACGGAGGTGATTGGTACAATTATGAAGAGTGAAGAAAATATTGCTTTAATTAAGCAAGAATTGTCCGACTTCAAAATTGATCTTGGTTCTATTAAAGAACTCTTAGATGTAAAAGTTACTACAGCTAAAAAATTAACTGTAGATGAGTATCAATCCATTTCTGCAATTCTTACCGAAAAGTTAGGCCGCGACATTTTCCTTAATAAAAATGTTGATCCTTCTATTCTCGGTGGTATCATCGTTCAAATTGGCGACAAAGTATATGATGCTTCCGCACTTCGTAAACTGAAGAAAATGGAAGTTGTTATGAATGGTATTGACGTTCATGACTATGCTTTGGAAAAACCAGAAGCAATGACTGATGCTCTCAGCGAAAAGCTGGAGAATTACAATGTGGATGTTAACTTAGAAGAGGTCGGTATAGTTGAAAAAATCGGTGACGGCATCGCTACCGTTATCGGTATGAAAAACGCTATGGCCGGCGAATTGGTTGAATTGCCGAACAATGTTTCCGGTATGGTACTGAATCTGAATCCTGACTCTGTTGGTATCGTTTTAATGGGTGGCGAAACCCTCATTAAAGAAGGCGATTTGGTTCGCCGTACCGGCAATATCATGGATGTTCCTGTAGGCGAAGCTTTGCTGGGTCGTGTTGTCAGTGCTATTGGTGCTCCTATCGATGGCAAGGGCGAGATAGCTTATGCAGAAAAACGCCCTGTTGAATCTCCTGCTCACGGTATTGCGGATCGTGAATCTGTTGATACTCCGCTGCAAACTGGTATCAAATGTATCGATGCTCTCGTCCCTATCGGACGTGGTCAGCGCGAACTTATTATCGGTGACCGTGGCACAGGCAAAACTGCTGTTGCTATTGATACTATTATTAACCAAAAAGGCCTCGGTGTTATCTGCATTTATGTAGCTATCGGACAAAAGGCTTCCAACGTAGCACGTATTGTTCGTACTTTGGAACAACATGGGGCTATGGATTATACTATCATCGTTGCAGCTACTGCTGCTGATTCTGCTCCTTTGCAGTATCTGGCTCCTTATGCTGGTGTAACAATGGCAGAATACTTTATGGATCAGGGCAAAGATGTACTTTGTGTATATGACGATTTGTCTAAACATGCTGTTGCTTATCGTGCTATGTCCCTGCTGCTCCGCCGTCCTCCAGGACGTGAAGCATATCCCGGTGATGTATTCTACTTGCATTCCCGTTTGTTGGAACGTGCTGCTAAATTGAATAAAGAACTTGGAAATGGTTCTATCACCGCATTGCCTATCATCGAAACACTGGCTGGTGACGTTGGCGGCTTTATTCCTACTAACGTAATTTCTATTACTGACGGTCAGATCTTCCTGGAATCTGAATTATTCTATTCCGGTATCCGTCCGGCAATTAACTCAGGTTTGTCCGTATCCCGTGTAGGCGGCGCGGCTCAAATCAAAGCAATGAAATCCGTCGCAGGTACTCTGCGTTTGGACTTGGCACAATATCGTGAGCTTGCAGCGTTCGCTCAGTTTGCTTCCGATCTTGATAAAGCTACCAAAGCTCAGCTGGATCGCGGCCAACGTTTGACTGAAATACTGAAGCAAGGCCAGTATGTGCCGTTGCCGGTAGAAAAACAAGTTATGGCTATCTACCTCGGTACTAAAGGTTATTTAGATGATGTTGCAGTAAAAGACATCACTCGCATGGAAAGTGAATTCCTTGATTTCATGGATGCAAACCATCCTGAAATTGGTGCTTCCATCCGTGACGAAAAGAAAATCACCGACGAAAATGAAGCAGCTTTGAAAAAAGCGATCGTTGAGTTCAAGGATACCTTTATTGTCAGTGAAGGTAGGTGATTGACTGATGGCTACTGCACGCGAGATTCATCGCCACATGAAAGGCATCAAAAATATTGGTCAGATCACTAAAGCTATGAAAATGGTTGCTGCCGCCCGATTGCGTAAAGCGCAGGAAAAAGCAGGTTCCAGCCGCCCATATGCTTTGAAGATCAAAGAAGTATTGGCTAATATTGTTTGTGATAAGGGCATGGTGGCCGGATTAGACGCCAAAAAGCATCCTTTGCTGCAAAAACGCGAAGTCAAAAAAATCGGCTATTTGGTTGTATGTTCTGATAAAGGTCTTGCCGGTGCTTATAGCAGTAATGCTTTAAAAAAGGCAGTTGCCGAGATTTCTGAAATTGAAGGAGACGTAGTTATTATCACCAGTGGACGCAGAGCAAGAGATTTCTTTACGCGTCGTGGTTATAATGTTATTTCTTCGCATCTTGGCTTCTCTGATAAACCCAGTTACAATGATGCTGTGGCTATCGCTACCGATGCGGCTGAACGTTTCGGTGATATGCAGTTTGATGAATTGCATATTGTTTTCACTTTATTTAAAACCGCTCTGTCGCAAATTCCGACAAGCGATATCATCCTTCCGGTAGAACCACCGGAAAAAGAAACCGGTGCAACTAAGAAAAGTGTCGAATACCTTTTCTTACCCGAAGCTGAAGAAATTTTGAAGGTTTTGGCACCGCGTTATCTTGAAACTATTGTTTATGCCGCACTGGTACAATCTGCTGCCAGTGAATTGGGCGCTAGAATGACCGCGATGTCTTCTGCTACGGATAATGCCGGCAAGCTGGTTAAGAATCTGGAACTGTCTTATAATAAGGCACGTCAGGCACTTATTACCCGTGAGCTCAGCGAAATCTGCGGCGGCGCCGAAGCATTGAAACAACAATAAGAATAATTCGTAGGGAGGCTAAAACCTTGAATACTGGTAGAATAGTACAAGTTGTTGGCCCTGTTGTTGACATTGAATTCCCTCCGAAAAGTATGCCTGCAATCCTGAACGCTATCAAAATCGATGGTACAACTGACGATGGTAAAGTGAAAATTCACCTTACCTGTGAAGTTATGCAGCATATCGGCTACAATGTAGTCCGTGCGGTTGCAATGAGTTCTACCGATGGTCTTGTTCGTGGAATGGAAGCTGTTGATACCGGTGCACCAATCAGTGTTCCGGTTGGTCCTGGTACTTTGGGCCGCATATTTAACGTATTGGGTGAAACTGTTGACCACGACGAGAGAAAAGTTGATGCTGCCGACTACTGGCCTATCCATAGACCGGCTCCGACTTTCGACCAACAAGCTACAACAACTAAAATTTTAGAAACCGGCATTAAAGTCGTTGACTTGATCGCTCCGTATGCACTTGGCGGTAAGATCGGTCTGTTTGGCGGCGCAGGTGTTGGTAAAACAGTTATTATCATGGAGCTCATCCATAATATCGCTACCGCTCATGGTGGTTATTCCGTATTTGCAGGCGTTGGTGAACGTACACGTGAAGGCAACGACTTGTGGTGCGAAATGAAAGAATCAGGAGTTATCGATAAGACAGCTCTTGTTTACGGTCAGATGAACGAGCCTCCTGGAGCTCGTATGCGTGTAGGCTTGACCGGTTTGACTATGGCGGAATATTTCCGTGATGTTGGCGGCCAGGACGTACTGCTCTTTGTTGATAACATTTTCCGCTTTATCCAGGCTGGTTCCGAAGTATCCGCATTGCTTGGCCGTATGCCGTCTGCAGTAGGTTATCAGCCTACTTTAGCTAATGACATCGGTGCTTTGCAAGAACGTATTACTTCCACCAAGACTGGATCTATTACCTCTGTACAGGCTGTATATGTGCCTGCGGATGACTTGACTGACCCTGCTCCTGCAGGAACATTCGCTCATTTGGACGCTACCACTGTACTTTCCCGTCAAATTGCAGAGCTTGGTATTTATCCGGCAGTTGACCCGCTTGACTCCACCAGCCGTATCCTTGATCCGCTGGTTATTGGTGAAGAGCACTATAATGTAGCTCGTGGCGTACAAGCTATTTTGCAACGTTACAAAGAATTGCAGGATATTATCGCAATTCTTGGTATGGAAGAATTGAGCGAGGACGACAAGCTGACTGTTGCCCGTGCTCGTAAAATCCAAAAATTCCTCAGCCAAGCATTCTTTGTTGCTGAACAATTTACCGGTACTCCCGGTCAATATGTTCCGCTGAAAGAAACAATCCGCGGCTTCAAAGAAATCCTGGAAGGCAAACATGATGATTTGCCGGAAGGTGCTTTCTATATGGTTGGTACCATTGATGATGCCGTTGCTAAAGCTGAGACTATGAAGGCTGAATAATGGCTAATTGTATGCAATTAGAAATTGTCACTCCGGATAAATTGCTTTTCAGCTCCGATGAAATTGTATACCTGGGCCTCCGCACTAATGATGGCGGTATTGGCATCGAGGCTAACCACATTCCTGTTATTGCCAGCTTGGACATCGCGCCGATGAAATATCGTCTGGCAGATGGCACAGAAGGTTATGTTGCGATTTGTGGTGGTTTTATGGAAATGAACGCTAATAAATGCACTATTCTGGCGACTATTGCTGAAATGGCTGACGATATTGACAAAGCCAGAGCAGAAGCGGCTAAAGAACGTGCTGAAGAGCGTTTGAAAAATAAGACCGAAAACCTGGATGTTAACCGAGCTCAGTACTCTCTGAGAAGGGCTATTGCCCGCTTGGGTGCATACAATAAATTAGGACGTTGATCGCATACGACAATTAAATTAAAACCCACTGTGTAAAACAGTGGGTTTTTTACTTGCTAAAAGAACTTTTCTATAGTATTCTGTTGATAAAGGAAGGTGATCAGAAGTGTCGGATCCAATTATGGATATTTCGGGAAATAAAATGCTGCATCTGAAACAAGATCTCGCGTTTCTGCGCCAACGTTTGGCTGAGTGTTCTGAGGAAAGTGCTAAGCAAAGCATTCGCAGGGAGATTATGGAAAAAGAAACTTACTATAATATCCTGGCAGATCGCCAAAGATTAAGCAAATAAAAAACTACCAATCAAATGATTGGTAGTTTTTTATTTGAAAATTATTCTTTAATTAATTTTCCGTTTTGCATCTTATAACAGAAATTTTTGTTTTGATCCCAAAAATTGATACAAATAGAGGAGCCGGCTTGCAGTTCAAAGCGGAGTTCGCTTTCACTAAGCAGATTCTTGTTTATACAAAGGCGGGCAAGTTTATCCAGATCAGCTTCCGGAAGTTCACTTACAGGAACTAAACGATCGCGAGGATATGAATTATTACTGGTACTGATAATGTCCATATAAACAATTTTACCTGTAATATAATCAGAAATTGCTTTAAGCAAAGCATCGATCCCGTCTTGATTAGAAGGGAAAAAACGCGGCGTTTTGAAGTAAATTACTTTGAATTCGTGATCAAAATCATTGCTGAAAATATTGATAGGCAAACCGCCGTTAGGGTTATGGATTGTGATCACTGCTTCATTGGCAGTAGGGATTTTGAAGTCTATCTTTGCATCAGGGCAAATGTGCGAAAGCTTGTTCTGAAGCTCGCGAGCTTCTATTTCTGCATTTATCATAGTTTTTCATCTCCTTTAATCAATATTATAACACTTTGACGCTGTAAACTTGCGAAGAAACTGTGATAAATGTGAAATTTTTCAAAACCATTAAAAGTCATTGTACAAGTACATCAAAAATGATAAAATATTACAGTAAGTTTTATTTTATGGAATTAACTTGTTTTGTATAAATATAGAATTTTTTAGGGGGCTATCTGGGTGGAGAAATTAGTTGTCAAAGGCGGTAATCGTCTGACAGGCTCTGTGAAAACTAGTGGAGCAAAAAATGCTGTATTGCCTATTATTGCTGCGTCGATTTTGGGAAATACCCCAAGTCGTTTAGAGGAGATTCCTGCTCTTGATGATGTACGTACGATTTGTGCTGTTTTAAATTGCCTTGGTATCAAAGTCGATGCCAGTGAACCCCATGTACTGAATATAGATAGTACGGAAATAACTTCCTGTGAAGCACCTTATGAGTTGGTACGCTGTATGAGAGCATCATTTCTTGTCATGGGTCCATTGTTGGCTCGTAAAGGAAAGGCGCGTATTTCGCAGCCTGGCGGCTGTGCGATTGGTACACGTCCGATTGATCTTCATTTAAAAGGTTTTGAAGCTCTTGGCGTAAAAATAGAACAGGGACATGGCTATATTGAAGCTACGGCGCCGAATGGGTTAGTTGGAACTACTATTTACTTTGATTTCCCCAGTGTTGGTGCTACGGAAAATGTGATGATGGCGGCCGCTTTGGCAGAAGGAACTACTATCTTGGAAAATCCTGCGGAAGAGCCTGAAATAGTAGATCTGGCTAACTACCTGAATCAAATGGGAGCAAAGATCCGTGGCGCAGGCACGAATGTTATCCGCATTGAAGGAGTAAAAGAGCTTCACGGTGCTGATCATACAGTAATTCCTGATCGTATTGAAGCTGGAACATATATGATTGCTGCTGCTATGACTGGCGGAGATATCGTTGTAGAGAATGTTCTTACAGAACATCAGAAACCTTTGATTGCCAAATTGCGTGAAGCCGGCGTAACAGTTGAAGAAGATGTCGACAGAGTACGTGTGGTAGGTGGAGAAAAGCTTAAGGCTATTGACATAAAAACCTTGCCTTATCCTGGTTTCCCTACAGATATGCAGGCACAGATGATGGCAATGATGGCGATCGCCGAAGGTCGCAGCAAAGTCACTGAAACAGTATTTGAAAATAGATTTATGCACGTGGTGGAATTAAACCGTATGGGAGCAAGTATTACTGCCGAAGGTCGCAGTGCAGTTGTTGATGGTCCGGCAAAGCTTACAGGCTGTCAGGTGCGAGCAACGGATCTACGTGCAGGGGCAGCAATGATTTTAGCTGGGTTGGTTGCTGAAGGGACAACCGAGATTTGTGATATTTATCATATCGATCGCGGTTATGAAGAAATAGTAGCTAAACTTCAGGGATTAGGCGCTGATATTAAACGTGTCGGCGGGAATGATTAAAAGCGGGTGAAAAAATGTTTTTTAATAGTGTTGATATAGGTATTGATTTGGGGACTGCCAATATTTTGGTTTTTATCAAAGGGAAGGGGATCGTTTTGAATGAGCCTTCTGTTGTGGCAATTGATAAAGACAAAAATAAGATTTTAGCCGTAGGTGAAGAGGCGCGCCAGATGATTGGACGTACGCCCGGCAATATTGTTGCCATTCGTCCTTTGAAAGAAGGCGTTATTGCCAACTATACAATTACCCAAAAAATGCTGGAATACGTAGTTAATAAAGTTGCAGGTAAAAGTTTTTTCAGTAAACCGCGTATTATGGTATGTATCCCTACCGGGGTAACTTCAGTTGAGAAACGTGCTGTTTTAGAAGCTACGATGCAGGCTGGGGCTTCGAAAACATATTTGATAGAAGAGCCTCTAGCAGCTGCTCTTGGAGCAGGTTTGGATATTGCAGCTGCAGCTGGCAGTATGGTTGTCGATATCGGCGGCGGAACTACTGATATTGCCGTATTGAGCTTGGGTGGGGTTGTTGTTGACGCCTCCTTGCGGATTGGCGGCGATGCTTTTGACGAAGCTATTATCAGGCATGTCAAACGCATTCATAATGTTTTGATTGGTGAGCGTACAGCAGAGGAGATAAAAATTAATGTGGCGACGGTGCATCCTGAAGGAAGGCAGGTAGAGCAGGAGGTTCGCGGACGTGATCTGGTGACTGGACTGCCGACTACTATCAAAGTCACGTCTGAGGATGGTCGTAAGGCTTTGAGAGAGTCTGTTGCATCACTGGTTGCATCAGTAAGATCAGTTTTGGAAAAATGTCCGCCTGAATTATCAGCGGATATAGTTGACAAGGGGATTTATCTGACTGGCGGCGGTGCGCTGTTGGATGGTATTTCCCAAGTATTGAAGGACGAAACCGGTATTGATACTTATGTCGCTGAACAACCGCTTGACTGCGTCGCTTTGGGGACAGGTAAGGCTTTAATCGATTTGAATAAACTGCGTCCCGGTTCTATTGTTGGTAACGGTAGTTTGTAAGTGCTAATACACAGTCCTTGCGGCTGTGTATTATTTTTTAGGAGGTTCGATAGAATGTTGCAGACAAAATATTTTTTTAAAATAATATTAACGGCACTTTTGATTTTGCTTCCTGTTCAGGCCTGGGCGGCGACAGTAAATAAAATGCGTTACAGCAGCAGCCCTACACGGGTAAGGATTGTACTTGATACTGATGAAAAAGTTAAGTACAAGGATGATAAACAGGGTTCATCAATAGTAGTGAATATTGATGCAGCTGTTGCTAAAGAAATGAGTGAAAAGGTCAAAGACCCAATCATTAAAAGCGTGGTTTTGAAAAAAGACGGACGTAAGGCGTCTAAATTGGTTGTGTCTCTTAATAAAGAGCAGCAGTATAAAGTATTTGCATTGCAGCAGCCAAACCGTATTGTTTTAGATATTTACCGTATCCTGGTGACTAAAAACACAGTGAACCAGGGCAAAGGATTGCAATATACCTTCTGGCAGGATGATATGGAAGGTCTGCCGATTCAGATGCATATTTTGGAAGTAGCACCGAATAGTGATTATAAAATACTGCCGTTTTCGGGAGCTATAGACAGGAACGGACGTGGAAGGCTGCTGAAAGCCGTTAATACTTTAGGGGCGAAAGCAGCTGTCAATGCTTCATATTTCGATACCAGCGGCTGGATTATTGGCAATCTAAAAATCGACGGCGAGTGGCTTGGTATGGAGGATAAGGCCCGCAGTGCGTTTGTTATTGCTGACGGCAAACCGCAAATCATGAAAGATCTGGCTTATAACGGTAGTGTTATGCTGCCGGCATTGGGCGTAAAACTGCATGTTAAAGGGATCAACAGGGAACGTATTGCGGAGGATGTCGTCATTTATACACATTATTTTGGCCCGTCGACACGAACAAATAGTTTTGGCTGTGAGGTACGTATTAAAGATGGTAAGGTCGCTGAAATCAGTAAAGCAGGGAACCTGCGCATAGACAAAAACAGTGTGATAGTTTCCGCGCATGGAACTAATGCCAAAATACTGGAACAGCTGCAGATTGGCGATAGAGCCAGTGTTCAGCAAACATTGGGGGATACTGTTGCTGATAAAGCTGAAGTGGTTTTGGGTGCAGGTCCGATGCTGGTAGAAGACGGCAAACTAAATGTGCGTTCTGTCAGTGAGCAGATTGCCGGAGATATTGCCTATGGCAGAGCTCCAAGAACCGCTATTGGGGTAAAAAAAGACGGTACTGTGGTGATATTGGTAGCAGACGGACGCCGTACTAATTCTGTGGGGATGACGTTAGATGAAGTTGCTCGTTATATGATTAAACTAGGGGCGGTATCAGCACTTAATTTTGATGGCGGCGGGTCCAGTGAAATGGTACTCAATAATAAGATTTTAAATAATCCTTCTGACGGAAACGAACGGGCTGTCAGTGTAGGCTTAGGCTTATTCTCTAAGAAGAACTGACTTGTCAAAGCTAAATTAGAATAGTATAATACAATATAGGGAGATATGCAGAAATCCCGATGCTTCCTCTTGGAAGGAGTGAGAAAAATGAAAAAAATTAACTGGAAAGTTATTGCAGTGCTGACGGTACTTTGCATTTTAGGCGGAGCTTATACTTTGGCATTCGCAGATACTTCTGTAGATCAGAAAACTACTTTGAATGGCGTTGTTTTGGAAGATGGGCTGGCTGCTGTAGGAATGCAGGTCAGTGAAGGTCAGGTATTGGTTAAAGTCAAAACTATTGCCGGTCCTGCGCCTGCAGCCAGAGCTAATATTGCCGGAAAAGTAACTGCTGTTTTGGTTAAACCGGGCGATAATATCAGCAACGGACAAACTGTGGTGCGTATAGCGGCTAATTAAGAACAAAATTGAAACCGGCGTGCTGCTCTGCTCACGCCGGTTTTGCACTATTATGGAGAGTTATGAAAAAACAGATATTTATTTTAAGCTTAATAATCTGGTGTCTCAGCAGTGCGCTGGTTTGTGCAAATGTGCCGCTGATGCCGGTAGAGGATATTGTTCCGGGTATGCGCGGTATTGCGAAGACCGTCATAGAAGGAGACACTATCGAAGAATTTAATATAGAAGTTTTAGGTGTCATTGGTAACGATGCTATGGGGCATAATATTTTGATTAAAGCCAGTGGTGATGTTATTGATCGCAGTGGTGGTATTGCTCAGGGCATGAGCGGGAGTCCAGTCTATATTAATGGCAGACTTGCCGGCGCGGTGGCATTCGGTAAAGCTTTTACCGATCCCAAGTATTGCTTTTTAACGCCTATAGGCAGGATGCTGGATCTTTTAAATGAACCGGCACCGCGTCCGTCAGAATTTTTACCGAAAAATACACCTTTGATGGCAGGCGGTTTTACAGAGTCAGGTGTACGTTATTTGAGTGAAAAGCTGGAACCGTTTGGACTGAAAGCAACAGGTGTCGGCGGCAGCGGCTCTTTTTCGAGCACGCAGCCTTTACAGCCAGGAAGTGCCGTAGGTGTTTCTTTAATGCGTGGTGATATCCAGTTAGGGGCATTGGGAACAGTTACCTGGGTTGGCGATGACGGTGAAATTTTGGCATTTGGCCATCCTTTTATGCAGCGCGGTGATTCCTGTTATTTTATGAATAAGGCCTGGATTTTAGCTTCTCTGCCCAATTTGGAATCAGCTTATAAAGTTGGTAATATAGGTGAAACTATTGGTACTATCACTCAGGACCGCAGTGCTGGAATTGCAGGTAAGATCGGTCAGGGTCCGCCTGTTGTACCAGTGTATGTTTCTGTTACTGATGGAGCCAGAGGCATCAATAATAGCTCACGTGTGGAAGTTATAGATGATGAAGTTTTGCTGCCGGCAATGCTGGATGCAGTAGCTTATAATACTGTTGCTAAAACTATGGATCGTGAAGGCGGCGGTACAGCAAGATTTTCTTTCCGTATTGATGGCAGAGGTGATATCAGCGGGCCGATCAATGTTCAGCGGGAAAATATGTATTATGCAGCGGCAGGAATCGGCAAACTGATCAATCAGGAATTGGTGGAAGCAGGAACGATTTTAACACAAAATAAATTTGAAAAAGTTGATATTTACGGAGTCAATATCAATATTGTTCTTGATGATAAAGCAGAAGTAGCCGAGATTATCAGTGCTGCAGTAAGGGAAAAAGAGGCTGCACCTGGGGATACTGTCCATATTGATGTGCAGCTGCAGCCTTACAGGGCGCCAAAAGTTACGAAGACCGTACTGTTTAAGATACCGAAAGAGCAGCGGGAAGGTAAATTGCCTCTGACTGTCCGCGGCGGCAGCTCACTGGCATGGATTCAGAATCTGCTGAGGAAACAGCGTGAAGAGGGTGTGCCGGCACAGCAGAAGGATAATCGTAAAACTTTAAATGATTTTATAAAAAGTATCAACGAAGCTGATCAGAATAATGATCTTATTGTGGATATTGCCGCCGGCCAGGGCGCATCTAACGCAGCAATGCAGTCGGGTGGCGGATTTGCGTCTATGCTTGAGGGCAGTCCGATGAAACAAAAAACTACAATGAATTTTATTGTTGACGGTACAACAGATATTGTTATTGATGTAGTAAAATAATTTGTTGACAGAAGCCATAAAAAAGCCATAAAAATAAAGTATATTTAAAAGCAGGGAATTTGAAGTAAAAAATTGAATTATAGACAATTATTGTTTTATTTGTGAGAGAAAGGAGCTTTCGTAATGCTGCAGACTATATGTAACGACATAGGCAAGATTATGCTTGAAGGCTGTGCTAATGCCGGTCGGATGATGCTGCTCTTTACGGATACTCTTAAGCGTATCAGCAAGGCTGACGGGAAGGAAACCGTCAGACAAATGGCGAAGCTGGGAGCTGATTCACTGCCGATAGTTATGATGACGATACTTTTTACAGGTATGGTTTTTTCTGTACAGACAGCGAAGGAATTTGTACGTTTTGGTGCTTCTTCCTCAGTTGGTGGTATTGTAGCCATTGCGATGGGGCGCGAACTGGTACCGGTCTTGACAGGTGTTGTCGTTGCTGGTCGTATTGGTGCAGCCATTGCTGCGGAAATCGGCACGATGAAAGTAACAGAGCAAATCGACGCATTGAAAGTAATGGCTACAAATCCTACAACTTATCTGGTTGTGCCAAGATTTTTGGCAATTGTTTTAATGATGCCGGTGCTGATTGTTTTTGCTAATACAATTGGTAATATTGGCGGTTGGCTGGTTTCTCATTATTATGCCGGAATTAGTACTTTTACTTATATAAATTCTATAAAAATGTTTGCTGAGCCATTTGATATGGTTGGCGGTATGCTTAAAAGTGCTGTTTTTGGCGGTATTATTGCTATTGTAGCCTGTTATAAAGGGCTGGGTGCCAAACAGGGTGCTGAAGGTGTTGGTATCGCTACGACTGGTTCAGTTGTTTTATCTATAGTCCTTATATTTATAACTAACTACTTTTTGTCAATTTTATTGTATGTTTAAAGGAGGTACTGCCTGTGGCAGAACCGATTATAAGTTTAAAAAAATTAAATATTACTTTTGGTGAAAATGTGGTTATAAATAATATTGATCTGGATATCAGACAAGGGGAGACTCTTGCCGTTTTAGGTCCGTCTGGCAGTGGTAAAAGTACTATTTTACGCGCAATGATAGGTTTGCTGCAACCTACTGCCGGAGAAATTTTTGTTCAGGGGGAGCAGGTAAGTTCTCTGGATGAAGATGGCTGGAACAAACTGCGTCAAAAGATGGGAATGGTATTTCAGTATTCTGCTTTATTCGATTTTTTGACAGTTGGTGAAAATGTTGCTTTTGGACTGCGCCAGCATACTGATAAAAGTGAATCAGAAATTCAAAGCATCGTTGATGAGATGTTAGAACTTGTTGGCTTGCCTCAATCAAAAGAACAATATCCGGCTGAGTTATCAGGTGGCATGAAGAAAAGAGTCGGTTTAGCCAGAGCTATAGCTAATAGACCGGAAATAGTTTTATATGATGAACCCACGGCGGGGCTGGACCCGATCATGTCAAATAATATCAGCCGTTTAATCAGGAAAACGCAGCAGCAATTGCAGGTGACATCGGTTTTAGTAACTCACGATATGGAATCAGCTTTTTATGCGGCGGACAGGATTGCTATGCTTTATAAGGGAAAAATCGTCGCTTTGGGCACTGTTGAAGAAATAAGAAATGGTCATAATCAAATTGTGGACGCGTTTGTTCGCGGTAAAGAAATCAGAGAGGAGGCGGTACAGTAATGAGTTCAAACGAAGTAAAAGTTGGCGCTTTAACTTTAGGCGGTATCGGACTTTTAGCAGGAATCATTACTTTTTTAGGCGCTTTCAGTTTCTCTGGCAGCGGTTATAAACTGCAGATTTCTTATCCGCAGGTTGGGGGGCTGATGCCGGGACATGTAGTAAGGTATGCCGGCGTACAGGTTGGCACTGTTAAAGAAGTTAATGTAAATGGTGACAGTGTTGATGTAGTGGCTGATATCAATAAAGATATCAAGATTCCTAAGGGAGCGGTTTTTTCTTTGGGGTCTGATGGTATTTTAGGGGAGCGTTTTGTAGATGTGCTGCCTCCTGTAAAAATGACAGGACAATATATTCATCCCGGCGATAAGCTGGAAGGTGAGCAGGGAACAGGGCTGGATGAGTTTATGAATGCTTCATCTAAAGTTCTGGCAAAAGTTGAGGGGATTGCAGAAGCGCTGAATAACGTTTTTGGCGATCCTGAAGTACAGCGGTCGATGCGTGACGGGTTTGTAAATGCCCGTGATATCAGTAATAATATGAACACTTTTACTAAGGTCATGGCAGATGTTGCTGTAGCTAATCAGCAGGAAATAAATTTGATGGTACAGCAGATGAGTGAAATGGCCGTAAGAATGAATAACGCTGCCAGCCAGATGGAAAACATCATGGTTGAGACAAATAAGGGTGGCGCTGGACAGAATATGGCAAGAATCATTGAAAATCTTGCTAATGCCAGCGGCAGAATCGAAAAAGCCACGGAATTATTGGAAAAGGTCGCAACAGATCCGCAGACTGAAGCTGATATCAAAGCTACTCTGCATAACGCCAGAGAAGCAAGTGATAAGGCTAACAGAATGCTGGGAGTTTTGGATACGGCAAAGGTGCAGGCTGATGTAACACGCAGTGTCAAGGGCAGTGACTGGCGCAGCAATTTGGGAGTTACCTTTACTCCTAAAGAGGATACATTCGTTTATATCGGCGGTTATGATATTGGTGATGCCAACAAACTCGATCTTTCCTTAGGAAAGAATTTTGGGTCTGCTGCTGTAAGTATGGGAGCGATGCAGGGAGAATTTGGCGTTGGCTTTGATTATAGACTGGGAAATTCTTTTAAGCTGTACAGTCAGGTCTATGACTTTAACGATACGAAAGTAAAAGTCGGCGGGGAGTTGAAGCTGACAGATAATCTTTCATTGCTGGGTGAGCAGACTGATGTGCGTAATGGCAACAAAAACAATACTTATGTCGGATTGCGCAGTTATTTTTAAAAAAAGGTTTGACTTTTGGGTTATAAAAAAATATAATTTTCTTATACTGACTAGCCAGTCAGTCGATTGGAGGTACGAAAATAATGTTCAATTATAAAAAGAGCCGAAAGGTGCTGGTGCTTACGGCTGCAGTAAGTTTATTATGCAGTCAGTCGGTTTTTGCCGAAACCTTGGAGCTTGATTTAGACGATGCTGTACAAAGAGCTTTGACAACAAATCCGGCGATTAAGATCGCTGTATCTGAAAAGAAAGGTTCCAGAGCGGAACTTAATGCAGCACGTGCCGGACGTGGTATCAGTATTGATGCGGAACATAGATCTGGACGTGGTGGATATGCAGATCCACAGTGGAATACAGCTACTAGCAGTTATAGCAAAAATCTTGGTAATTCTCACAGTAATTCTATTACCGCTTCGATTCCCATTTATACTGGTGGACAATTATCAGGAACGATAGATCAGGCTAAGGCTAATTACAAAAGCTATGCTTTGGGTGAAACCAAGGCTTACATCGAAATGAAAAAGACGGCTACAGACGGCTATTTCAGCCTGCTGCAGGCTGGCAATATGGAAAACCTCTATCAGGATTCTGTTAATCAGCTGGAAGAGCATCTGAAAAATGTACAGGCGCAATATGATGTAGGCGTTGTAGCCAAGGTAGATGTACTGCGCAGTGAGGTTTCTTTGGCTAATGCACAGCAGCAGCTGATTCAGGCTACTAATAATTATGATGTAGCTGAAGCCTCGTTGAACAAGATTATTGGAACTTCCTTAGATACGACCTTAAAACTTAAAGACAGTCTGCAGTATACTCCTTACGAGAATGATATGCAGTATTGCCTTGATTACGCTTCAATGAACCGTGCGGAGCTGGAGCAAAGCCGTTTAGCTGTAGACGCGGCTAAAGGTGCTGTCAAAGTGGCTAAAAGCGGCTTTTTGCCGAAAGTTACTGCATCTGCAACTGAATCTTGGGGCGGTAGTGGTAGTAACTGGCCTGGTGATGACAAAGAGAACTGGTCCGTAGGCATTGGGGCGACAATGAATATTTTTGACTCTGGCGTTACCTTGTCTAAAGTACATGCGGCGGAAGAAAAACTGCTGCAGGCAGAAGAAACTTATCGTGATACAGTAAATTCTGTGGAACTGGAAGTGCGCAGCAATTATCTGGGACTGCGTGAAGCTGAGAAACGTATCTCTACTACACAGGTAGCGGTCGCTAAGGCTGAAGAAGATTTCCATATTGCGCAGGTTCGTTATATGGCCGGTGTAGGTACTAACCTGGACGTTATTGACGCGCAGGTTGCACTGACCGAGGCAAAAACGAATTTTGTCAATGCTTTGTATGATTACAATACTTCGAAAATTGCATTGGAAACTTCGATGGGTGTACCTGTAGCTGTTACTGCGGCTGCGAATACAACAAATCTGCCGACTATGTCTACAGAAACTGCAGCAGAATAATTATAAAAATCCCGCTCAGGCGGGATTTTTTATTTTATAATTAAAATGAAGGAGGTTTTTGTTTTTTGTCGAAGTAAAATAAGTTGTATTATGACTTTTACTGCGGAGGCAGAACATGAATAAACTATTTCGTTGGTTGCTGGGAATTGCGGCAATAGTCGGCATAGTATATTACAGTATCATAAAATTTATTGTGCCGGGATATTTGGCTCAGATTCCGCCTTTGGTGTCGAATTTAGCTAAGGATTATATTACTGGTTCTATTGATATTGCCCGTGTAGAATGGAATGGTGCCTTAGAATTGTCCGTATTTGATGTGCAGGTGAAGGACAAGAAGCAGCAGTTGATTGCTGATTTGCCAAATGTTAAGCTGCATATCTCGCCTTGGCATGCTCTTTTTAATACAAATAAAGCTTTAGACAGAGTTTCTTTGGAAAAGCCGACTATTTATTTAACACTGAATAAAACAGAGCAATGGAACGTGCAGGATTTTTTGAAACCGTCAGATTCTGATGAGACACCGTTCTATGGAATCTTAGATATTGCAAATGGACATATTGTAACCAAAACTCCATATGGGGAATGGGATTTTGGTTTGAATGGTTCTGTTGACGGTGGGGGTAATCCGAAATTTGCTATTGATGCGAAACTGTTACATGATGAAGACGCTTTGGAACTCAAGGGCCTGATTGACATGAAGGCTGTAGGCAGTTTAACAGTAAAGAGCGACCATTTTGCTTTAACTGCGTTTGCCCCTTTAGCAGAAGAGTTTGGAAAAGTTAAAAATTTCCAGGGTGCTGTTGCGGATGTTAATCTTTTGTGGACTAATAGTGGTGAAGATATCGCTATGTCGGGCACCGTTGTTTTGGAAAAACTGACAGGCGTTGCTGTTTACGGAGATGAGGAATTTCCTGTAGGTATTGACGGAAAGGTTGCTTTTAATGACAAAGCCGTTAAATCAGACAAACTTTTACTGACTGTAGATGGACAGACGGTACAGCTTAATGGGGATCTTGATTTTAAGGACAAGGATAACATTCAGGGGCGCGGGTTACTGACTGCCGACTTACTGAAAATAAAAAATGAAGAAGTTCGAAAACTTTCTGTACCTTTTAGAATCATTGATAACAAGGCACAGATAAATACTGCACGTGCTGAATTTGGCGGAGGCAGAGTTGATTTTCTGGCAGAATATGATCTTGGAAGCGGAAATGTAGTAGCAGCACTTGACGTAGAGCATGTCAAAACTGCGCCGTTGCATGACAGACCATACGATGTTTTTACTGTAGATGGCAGCATGGCGATGAAAGGCATAATCAAAGATGATAAGTTTGAAGTCAACATGGCCGCAGATACGGTGCGTTTAGGTTGGCGTGATTTGCTGCTGCAAAAAGTTGATTTTGACATTGATGCTGACCAAAATGGCCTTAAAATTAATAATTTTTCGGCGTTTACAGAAACAGGAGCATTGTTAGCTCAAGGAACAGTTTCCAGTGCAGGTGAATTTAAACTGCAGGGATCCGTAACAGATTTCCCAATTGCACCTGTTCTTGATTTTATGGGCCAGCAGGGCAGCGGTCTGGCAGCAGTGCAATTTGATGTTTCAGGAACTGAGGATGCGGTTGATTTTACAGGTGTTACTCAACTGAAGCAGGTCAATATAGCTGGACTGGAAATTGAAGAAGCTCATGGTGGACTGAGTATGCAGGATAACATTGTTGTCCTGAAAAATTACAAGGTGACAATGGCCAAAGGTGAAAGTGTTTTAAACGGCAGCATCAATCTCCAGGGTGAAGAGCCTGTTTTTGATTTGGATGTTGAGACAGCAGGAGTAAGAGCCGAACCTTTCATCAAGGTTGTAGCACCGGAAGTGAAGCTTACTGGCAACGTTAATAATATAATGTTTGTAAAAGGGACTTTAACGATGCCGGATATCAGCGGTAAGTTTTTGCTGACCGACGGCAGTGCTGAAGGTTATCTTATAGATAAGATTGAAACCGACTACAGTTATCAGGCCAATAATTTAGTAATCAGTGACTGTGATATTGTTGCATTATCAACAGAGGCCAAGCTTAATGGCCGAATGGATGCAGAAAAAAATCTTGATTTTAAAGTGGATATAAGAGACATTGATCTCAGTGCTTTACCGATTAATGACGATACTGTTGATTTAGACGGATATGCAAATGCACATGGTACCTTGACTGGCACTTTGTCGAAACCATTTTTCCATGGTGACGTCAGCAGTAAATCTATTATGATTAACGGCGAAGAATTGACGGATATCCAATGCAAATTGGATAGTGACGGCGGAATAAAGAATCATTTGCTGGGATCATTTAAGCAGGCGCCTAAAGGTGTGCTTTCTGCAGAGCTTGATTATAACCATGAGCAAAAATTGCTGCAGGGCAATATAGTGGCTATATATGGTAATGTCAGGTCTATACTTAAAATGGCTAAAGCTGATTATAATGTAGATGGTTTGGCTCAGGGCGAAATTGCAATTAATCCGCATGGTCCGGGATCAGGTATTTTTGTTGATGTCTGGGTGGATGATATTTCTATTAATGATCTTAAATATGAAGAAATGAAGTTTAAAGGTCATTTGCAGGATAAAGTCTGGTATTTTGATGATGTCAAACTGATGGAAACAAAGGACGTTACAGATAAGGGAATCGTTGCTGTCGGCGGTAAGGTTGATCTGGCTAATGGGAAGCTGGAACTTGAGGCCGGTGCTGTAGATGCTAATCCTGCGTTGGTAACAGCGTTTATGTCAGATCCTGTTGAAGTTACCGGTGATCTAAATATGTTCGTACAGCTGCATGGAACCTTAAAGGATCCTGAAGGAAACGGTTCTGTGGAAGTGAAAAACGGCAGTGTGGCCGGCATTGGCTTCGATGACTTTACAGCGATGCTTTCGCTTGCGAATGATAATCTGAAAATAGAGCAGGCGATGTTAAATAAAGATATTTATAAGGCCAGTGCCTATGGTGATGTACCGCTGGATTTATTCAGATCAAAAGAACAGCGGCGTGATCCTAACGCGCAGATGAATGTACAGCTTAATTTGGACAATGCGCGACTGGGTATTTTGCAGGTCATTTCGCCAATGGTGGAATGGGGCGTAGGTGAAACGCAGGGTCAGGTTAAACTGGCAGGTACGCTTGAGGAACCTTTGGTTTACGGTGCTGTAAAAATTCCTGATGGGTCTTTGAAATTTAAACATGTACAGACTGTTATTGAAAATATTCATACAGATATAGAGTTTGAAGGCAATAAAGTTGCGCTTAAAGATATTTCAGCCAAGCTTGGCAAGGGTTCATTTAAAGGAAGCGGTACTTATGCGCTGCGCTCCAATGAACGTGAGGCTTATCAGCTTGACCTGGTTGCTGATAACGCAGAAATAGCTTCTGATATTTTTACAGGACGTATCAATGGCAATTTGACAGTAACGCCGCAGAGGTTCATTGTGAGACCAGAAGCAGGAAGCGCGCCGCCTCCTCCTGGAAAAGGTCCTCGCTTTAGTTATCGGCCGCTGCTTAAAGGTGAAGTGCGCTTTGATGACGTGCTCGTCAATATGCCGACAATACCGGAGTTTGGCGAAGGTGAAAGTAATATTGGTCTTGATGTGCAGATAACGCTGGGACCGAAAATCCATTTGTATAATAAATATTTATATGACTTATGGCTTGCCGGAGGATTGCATATCCAGGGCAGTACATTGTATACTAATATAAGTGGCACAATCAGTGCTGATCGAGGCTCGATCAGTTATTTGCGCACACAATTTAAAGTTCGCTCTGCTTCTGCTGCCTGGCCTATACCTGGAAGCGTTCTGCCTACGGTGAATCTTGAGGCTACAGCAAAGTTCCAGCGTTATGATATTGGAATGCGCATTTCTGGACCGCTTGAAGAAATGGACCTACAGCTCAATTCCTCGCCGCCGCTGACCAAAGATCAGATCGTGCGGATGCTGACTCTGCAGCGTGAAGCTACCGGCAGTGAAGGTGTCGACAGCGATGATTTACAGAATTTAATGACTGCCGGTTTGGAAATGGCGGTATTTGGTGACGTTGAACAAATTTTTAAAGAGGCTCTGGGGCTTGATGAATTCAGGGTTTATTCAGGAAAACTGCGGTCTGGTATCGAAATGGATACACGTCGTAACCGTGAGTTCACACCTGATGAACGTAACCAATATAATGTTTTATTCAGTAAATATTTGACGGATAACTTTATGGTTGGTTATACTACCAGTATGGATAATGAGCACCATAGTGTATTTGGTCAGTATGAGATCAGTAAACATTTGAATATAAATTATTCTTTAAATGAAAATAATGAGAATTGGTATGGCCTGGAATATCGGCTAACCTTTTAAATGAAATGAAAGGAGGGAAGCAGATGCTGCAGCAATATTTAACGGAGTTACAAAAAATCAATTTGCTGGAACGGGAAGAAGAACTTGATTTATGGCGTGCCTGCGCTGATGGTGATCAAAGCGCGTACAGGAAAATAATTACTGCTTATCAGCCATTGGTTTTTAAAATAGCAATGGCCTTCCGGCTTACTGAAACACAGACCCTGGAATTGATTCAGGAAGGTACGGTGGGTTTATTGGAAGCGGCTGAAAAATTTGATTATACACGCGGTGTTGCTTTCAGCATTTTTGCTTCCCACCGTATCCGAGGAAGAATGCTTGATTTTCTGCAGGCTGAATATGGCAGCCAGATGTTGTCTTTGGATGGAGTAAATTCAGCAGGCCTTGCCTGGTCTGAATGTTTGGTATCAAATGAAGCTACTCCATTTGAGTTGGCAGAGCGGCATTTTTTAAATGATAAGATAACTCAGGCGATGGAAAGGCTCCCGCAAAAAGAACAGCAGGTTTTGACAGGTATTTATCTGGAAGATAAAAGCGCTGGAGATTTAGCGGCATCAATCGATGTGAGCCTGGGGCACATTTATCGGCTGCAGAAACAAGGTGTACGCAGAGTTAGAGGTATGCTTTCACGATTGATGAACGAATTAAATAAAAGCTAATAAAAGAAAACAGGCGTTATTTAAAACAAGAATTGCTTATATAAGCTTTAATCGTTATATATGGCATATATTAAGAAAATTCGCTATGTGAAAAAATTTTTATATTAGTGATTATATATATATCTTTTATTATTTTAAAATCGCGGAAGGGGGTTTTTACGGTGGCGAAATCCATTTGTGAACATATTCGCAATGTTAAGAGCAGCTTAGAAAATGCTGAAAAAAGTTTCCGTGAAAACAACGGCATGCGCGGTGAATTGGATTTGATGCTGGCTGAAGCGGAAATTAAGCATTTGCGGGAAAAACGCGGCTGGGTTTCTGTTTGGACCAGACAGCGTTTAGCTTTGCTTGCTGCGGCTATCGTAGTATTAGCTGGCTATGGTGGCTGGTTATATGCTGGAACAGTAGAAGAACCTGTGGTGAAGTTGCAAAATCCCGCTGCAGTTATGGCTTCAACTGAGCTGCAGAAAAATTTGCCTCAAACAGAGGCGGCTCCCAATAAAATGGTGCCGACTTTTACAGATAAACCAGAACAAGAACAGAAAACGGTAGTGATACCGTCAGAGTATCCGAAAGAGCAAGTAAAAGAACAGCAGCGTAGTGTGGAGTTGCCTACTGCAGATATGCGGCAGCTTGTGCGTGAAGCGCGCAGAACTTTACGGGATGCTAACTAGTTTAGGGAGGATTTTTGGATGAGAAGAAAAAATATGTTGCGGTCCTTATCTTTGAGCCTGGCAGCGCTTTTGCTGACGACTCCTGTTTGGGCGCAGGAAAACAGTGCGGCTGATGTCGTTGAAAACCAAACCATGACTATCGGTGGGAAAGAGCAGATTGTTACCAAAGCTGCTCTTGAAAAAGCACAGAAAGCACAAAAAGGCAAAGGAAAAGATAAAGGCGGACTGAGTAAAAAGGGGAAAAAGACAGTTTATTATATGCATAATAAGCCATCTGAAGATATTTCCGATCCTCGCTATAAAGGTACTACTGAAGAACAGCCGGCTGAAGCTGGTGATGCTGAACAGCAGGAAGAGGCCAAACGTCCTGTAAGCAGACAGGAAGCTGAAAAAGAGGCTGCCAGAGAAGATGCGGCGAAGTCTGCTCAGGAAGCTGTTGCCAATGCCCCGCAGACAAATACTACAGCAGTCCGTGAAGAAGAGCCGCCAATGCGTCCTCCCGCAGAAATAGAAAAGGCTGCGGCACCGTATTTTGGTCAGCTGGTGACTAAAATTATGGTCAGCGGTAATAATGTGACTCCAACTGAAGAGATTATTAATGTTTTAAAAACTAAACCTGGTATGACTTTGACGTCTGAAGGTTTAGGTAAGGATTTATACGCTATTTATAATATGGGATGGTTCTATGATCTGCAGCCTGAATTTAAACAGGTTCCGGAAGGTGTGCAGGTTACCTATCATGTTATGGAAAATCCTATTTATCAGCAGCTGGCAGTAGAAGGAAATACAAAGATTTCTACAGAAAAAATTGAAAGCTTACTGGATCTTCCCAAAAATCAGCTGATCAATATCAGAGAAGTAAACGCAAAAGTACAGCGTTTGGAAGCTGAATACAATAAAGAGGGTTACATTTTAGCACGTGTTGCGGATATCAGAATGCAGCCTGACGGAACCCTGCTGTTGGTCGTAAATGAAGGTATTGTTGAAGACTTTAAAATTAAGGGCAATACTAAAACTAAAGATTATGTTATTATCCGTGAAATGAAACTGAAAAAAGGCGAACCTTTTAATGCCAAAGATGCCCGCCGCAGTATGCAGCGTATTTATAATCTAGGCTATTTTGAAGATGTTAATATCAAATTGAACCCCGGTCAGCAGCCTAATGCTGTAGAGATTGAGATTTCCGTTGTAGAAATGAATACCGGTACTTTTGGTATCGGTGCCGGCTACAGTGATGCGGACGGATTTATCGGTATGGTATCAGTCGGTGATAAAAATTTCCGTGGTACCGGTGATAAAGTTAATATTCGCTGGGAATTCGGCGGTGCGGATAATAAGAACTATGAGTTCTCTTATACAAAACCTTGGATCGACAGTAAAGAAACAAGCGCAACAATTACTTTGTACGACGTTACCAACGAATATGCGGACTATGACCGTAACGCCGACGAAATTGCCCGTTATGACAAAAAACGTCGTGGGCAGGAATTGACTTTCAGTCGTAAGACTAATAACGAGTATGTCAGCAATTATCTGACGTTGAAGAATCGCGATGATATTTATAAAGGCGCCGTCGACGGCTATAGTACTCAGTATTATGAATCTACATGGTCTGGGAACAGTGATTATAATCCGAAATATGATGGACCAACAGGTGAAGCTGGTGCGAAATATCGCCAAGACAAGAACTTTGGTGTAACGCGCAGTATCGGCGTCGCCAGAGTGTATGATTCACGCGATAATATTTATGATCCGCATGAAGGCAAAAGAAATGCCTATACGATCGAATATGCTGGTTTAGGCGGTGATTTTGACTTTACAAAATACTCCGTTGATTATCGTTATTACTATCGTCAGGGCGCAGAAAATGTTATTGCCGTGCAACTTGGGGCTGGTTATGCTTCTGGTAGGATGCCGCTTAGCCAGAGATTTTCAATGGGCGGCAGCGAGACGTTGCGCGGTTATAAAGATGACCAGTTCAAAGGCAACAGCATGCTGAAGGGCACTGTTGAATATAGAATGCCGATCGTGAAAAAAGTGCAGGGTGTTTTGTTTGTAGACAGCGGTTATGCCTGGGACAAAGACCGTGAAACAGCCTTTGATTTGGGCGAGCTGAAGTATAGTTATGGTGTTGGTTTAAGGATCAACTCACCTCTTGGACCGGTAAAGCTTGATTATGGTTATGGTGATCAGGGCGGACGTTTCCATTTCAGCTTCGGCGGTCAATTCTAAAACAGGCGGTAGTATGCCGTGAAGATTGTAAGAATTTTAGCTGTAGTTTTATTGGCTTGTTTGCTGCCACGGGCAGCAAATGCTGCCATTATTGAAAGTGTAAGCGTTAATGTCCTAGACAGAGGTTCTACCAGTAAGGTTCTGTTAGAGCGGATGTCGGCAAGTATGCAGACTGTTGCTGAACAGCTGCTGCTTGATAAGGACACAGAAAAAGTAGAACCTGTGCGCAGTGAATATACAAGACTTCTGGGAGAAGTTGGGGATAGAGTCCTGAATGGATATCAGATGGAGCAGGTAATGTTGCAGCTGGGGACACAAACGCAGGTTACAATGGTGGTTTCACCCTGGAATGAAGTGATAAATGATGTTTTTGTTGATTTACAGTTTTCAGGAGTCGAAGAAAATACGGCGGCCTTATTGCAGTCGAAACTGCCGGAATTACAAAAACAGCTGGAGGATGTTTTGCAGGGTTCTTCTGCAGATGCGTCCGACTGGGCCGGTGGAGTATTACGCCGGTTAGTAAGGGAAAAGGTTGAAGCTGAACTGCCTGAATTCAGAGCTGCTGTAGATGTGGTGCGTGAAGACAGGCGAACCGTTATACAGGTAGTTGTCTATCCTGTAGGGCAGCTGGTGCAAAGTATTGATTATGAGATGGTTTCTCAGTCTATACCCAATTTGCTGCTGTTAAATATTAAACAGCGTTATGCACAGAAAACACAGGAGTTAAGGGGACTGCCGGTAATATATGTCAGCAGGCATAAAGAAGAGCTGGAAAGATCACTGCTGGCAGAACTCAGTGCAGAGCCTGAAGTAAAAAGACATAATCTGCGTCCAAGCGTAGTTTTGACGCCGGGAGTTAATTCAGGGGTAAGGATTCGTCTGGAATCAGATGAATATAAAATCTGGTTTGAAGGCTACGGTGACATAGGGCGCAATGAGAACAATATTTCCGGACGCGCTCATTTTGGCAAATACATATCAAAACGGGATGAGATTTTCGGAGAGGTCGGAGTGACTTTGGATGATGTCGACTGGGATTTTTCCGCCGGTTATGCGTTGCATCACGGAAAAACGACAGTCAGTTATATGCGACGTAGTCCGCTGGGAGAAAATGTCTATCGCCTGGAACAGGATATAACGCCGAAATGGCGTTTGCGGGCAGAATATTTTTCTGGCAGCGATACTACTGAAATTGGAGTCAGATACCGGATACACGAATTCTTGAGCGCGGAATATGTTTATTCAAATGATAAACCATACTTCAGGATTGTTGGAAATTTGTGATAAAGGTTGAAAGAAAAGATTTTGACTGATATAATTATTTAGTATAATTACAACTGAAAGCAGGGATTTTTATTATGATGCAAAAATTACGTGATCCAAAAAATGTGAAAATGATATCTTTGTTCGTAGCAGCTATCTTTGTTTTAGGCTGTTTTGCTTTAACACTTACCCAAAGTGGTGTTAACAGCGTGGCATCAGCTGCTTCCAGTGAATCGGCTATTGGCGTTGTTAATTATCAGATGCTGCTTTCTCAAGTGCCTGATCTGCAGAATATACAGACAAGTATGAAGCAGGAAATCGATAATGCCCAGAAGGATTTTGATGAAAAAAGTAAAACCATGAATGATACTGAAAAACAGCGTTATTATCAGCAGTTGCAGGAACGGTTATCCAATAAAGAAAAGGAATTAATGGATCCTGTTTTGAAAAAGATTGAAACAACAATCAAAAAAGTTGCTGATAAAAAAGGTTTGTCCGTAGTTGTTGACAAAAATACCGTTGTATACGGCGGTCTCGATATTACTGATGAGGTATCCAAGGCTTTGCAAAGCGGTAAATAATGTCGGACAAGGCCCTTTTTACAAAAGGGCCTTGTTTCTGTTTAACTGCAGGAGGTAAAGTATGCGCTGGTTAACACCGATAATTTTGATAGTCGTATTACTTACTGCTGCCTGTGGTCATGATCCGGGCGGCAAGGATAAAATTGCCGTTATTGATTGGGATAAGGCATTCAGTGCTCATCCTAAACAGACTGTTCTTAAACAGGGTGAAGCTGAATTGCAGAAATTACTGCGTTATCGTGAGGAGCAGGCAGAAATAGCCAAAACTCAGATTGCTGGTTTAACCAGACTGCAGCAGCTGAAACAAAACAGTAAAGCTAATTTTATGGATGCCGGGTTTCAGACACAAATGTATGCTGCTGAAGCAAAAGAACGGAAAAAACTTTTAGATGCTTATGATGCAGCAGTAAAAGAAGCTGATGCTGCTTTAGCCGAACAGGAAAAGGAACTGGAGGATGCGTACCAGCTAAAAATTTTAAATTTGAGATTGCGGCTGGAAGCTATAAAAATGCGTCCTGCAGAACGTGAGGTTGTTCAAAATGAATTAAACCAGGTTCAGTCTGAACGGGAACAGCAAAGACAGCAGATTTTAGCAGCAAAAAATAAAATTATTGGTACTAAAATGGAGCCTTTGGTGGCTGAAACGCAGGCCAGATTAAAACAGCATGCGGAGCAGCTGCAGCAGGAAATGCAGGGAGATATGTCTGGGGTATTATCAAAAGACCAGTCTGATTTGGCGAAAGTTCCGGAAGCTTTGACTAAAGCAATGGCTGCCATCGATAAGCAGGCTGATAAACTGCAGGAAAGTAATGAAAAGCTTAGAGCAGGTATTCGTAACGATATTGAAAGCAATGTGATAAAACTTGCTCACGAGCGGCAGTATACAATCGTCTTTCATAGTGTTAAAGTTAATATCAAAGCGGATGACATTACTGATGATGTTGTGAAGGCTTTGCAGAATATGAAATAACAGGAGCGATAGATTATGAAAAAACAAGTAGTGGCAGGCTTAATGGTGGCAGTTGCAATGGTATCTTTTGGATGCAGTGGGCGTAATGCTGAATTTGGTGTGGTTGATATGAAAGCTGTTGAAAGCAAAGCCGAAATAGTAAAAACGGTGAAAGAAGAGGTTGCTACCAAAGGAAAGGCATTGCAGGAAGAAATGACTAAAGAGATGGAGGGCAAATCTCAGGAAGAACAGAAAAAAATTGTTGAAGATAAAACGGCTGAAATGCAGTTGGTACAATCAGAAGCGCAAAATAAATTAAAAGCAAGCCTGGATTCTGCGTTAAATGCAGTTGCTAAAGAAAAAGGCTTAGGAGCTGTGTTGATTAAAGATGCTGTCCCTCAGGGTGGTGTGGATGTAACTGATTCGGTAATTGAAAAAATGAAATAAAATGTGGCGGGCGGTTGATCTGCCCGCCTTTTTAAAACAGCGGGAGGCAGAGTTATGGAAAAGACTTTGAGGGAATTGGCAGAATATTTGCAGGGGACACTTGAAAATGAAGATCAAAAGTTGATTGTTACAGGCGTAAACGGGTTAGTTGAGGCTGGACCGCAGGATATTTCTTTTGCTGTGCCGCCTCATGTGGAACACTGTCATCTCAGTAAAGCTGGGGTAATGGTTTTAGCACCGGAAGATCCCAAGCTTGATAGACCTGTAATCAGAGTCAAAGATCCGCGTGCAGCTTTTGCGGCCTTGTTGGAGCTTTTTCGGGCCAGGGAGGATGTTGAACGTGTCGTAAGTCCTTTGGCTTTTGTTGCCGCAAGTGCTAAAATTGGTAAAAATGTTGCTATACAGCCGTTTGCTGTAATTGAGGAAGATGCTGAAATTGGTGATGACAGCGTAATTTATCCGCATGTTTATGTTGGAAAGCATGTTAAAATAGGTAAAGCTTGTACCTTTTATCCTCAGGTTACAATAAGAGAAAATTGTGTTATAGGCAATAATGTTGTATTGCAGTCAGGATGCGTTATCGGCGGCGATGGTTTTGGCTATATTACAGATAAAAAGACTGGCAGACACAGCAGTGTACTGCAGGCTGGCAATGTGGTTTTAGAGGATGAAGTTGAAATAGGAAATAATACCTGTATTGACAGAGCTACTGCAGGCAGTACTATTGTTGGTGCGGGAACAAAAATAGACAATCTTGTGCATTTAGGTCATAATGATGTTTTAGGGAAAAATTGTCTGGTCGTAGCCCATGTGGGGATCAGCGGCAGCGTGACTGTTGGTGATAATGTTACGTTTGCAGGACAGGTTGGTACAGTTGGGCATATCACAATTGGTGACAATTGTGTTTTTGGCGGAAAAACAGGTATTACCAATAATGTACCTTCTAATTCGTTTTATGCAGGATTTCCGGCACGTCCGCATAAGGAATGGCTTAAACAGGAAGCGAATCTCAGAAAAATCGGCGATTTGCTGAAAAAGGTTAAAGTACTGGAAGAAACTGTAGCTAAATTGGAAAAATAAGAAACAAGGCGGTGCAAAAGCAGTGCTTGCTTATTATGTGGTTAAGTTTTTCAGCTGGATTATGTGCGTGGCTCCTAAATGTTTACGTAATTTAACAGCTGCGATATTAGGCGGAATTGCGGTTGTTGCTACTCCAAAATGGCGGATGCAAATGGCTGCAGCCAATATACAGGAGTGTCTTGGCGTAGATAAGGCAAGAGCTCAGCAGATAGCAGAGAAAAGTTTGCGCAGATTTGGTAGAATGGTAGTAGAAGTAATGCGCTTCCCTTTGTTAAATAAAGATAATATAACTAAGCTTGTTAATGTTGAAGGCCTGGAATATTTGGAAGAAGCCTATAAACAGAATAAAGGTGTCATTATTGCAACAGGTCATTTTGGCAACTGGGAGCTTTTAGGGGCAACGATTGCTTTGCATGGCTATCCTATGCTTTCTATAACGAGAAAACAGAATAATAAATATATGGATCGCTTCATTAATGAATATCGTGAAATGGTGGGACAAAAGGTTGCCTATAATCGTGGCGAACATGGTTTGCTTGCTATCAGCAGAATACTGAAGGAGAAAAAACTGCTTGGCGTTCTATATGATCAGGATACTAATGACGACGGTGTTGATTTAAAACTTTTTGGAAAAGACAGTATCATTCCTTTAGGTGCTGCTGCTTTATCGCGAATTTATGGATCTCCTGTTTTACCATGTTTTATTCATAATAGTGAAGAGGGCGGTTGTACGGTTAAAATATATCCGCCGCTTTATACGCCTAAGAGCAAGGATAGGGAAAAGGATTTTTATGATGTGACTCAGGAGCTGGTTGTAATTTTGGAGCACGAGATCATCAGTCATCCAGAGATGTGGTTTTGGGTACATGACCGCTGGAAAGACGGGCGTGAGAGATTTGCAGTCAGGAAATAACCGGGGAAAGGCAGGAGGGAATTTTGAAAGAAATAATGCAGCAAACATTGGCAGCTCCTATTGCTTATTCTGGCATAGGGTTGCACTCAGGAAAAGAAGTTGCAATGAAATTATTGCCGGGAAAAGAGAATACGGGTATTGTTTTTGTACGTACAGATCTCTCGGGGCATCCTGAAATACAGGCTTTAGCGGAGAATGTAAGTTCTACGGTTAAAGCTACTACTGTCAGTGAAAATGGGACCGAGGTATTTACAGTTGAACATTTAATGGCGGCATTTTCAATGATGGGCATTGATAATTGCCGCATTGAGATGTCTGCGCCGGAACCTCCAGTAACTGACGGCAGTGCTGCTGTATTTTGTGAGCTGATTTTACAGGCGGGCAGAATAAGGCAGTCGGAGCCAAGAAAAATATATGCTGTTGACAGGGCTTTTTCTGTTTATGAAGATGATAAATATATCACGATTCAACCGTATGATGGTTACAGGATTTCTTTTGTATCTGTTAACGCGCATCCTGCTTTAGGGACACAGTATTTTGATATCGAGCTGACAGAAGAAAAGTTCCTGCAGGAGATCGCTGCTGCCAGAACTGTTGGATTTATGAGTGAAATTAAGCAAATGCAGCAGATGGGACTGGGGCTTGGCGGCAGTATTGAAAATGTTATTATTTTTGATGATGATAAAATTTTATCAGAGACAAGATTTGATAATGAACTGATCAGACATAAAATTTTAGATGTGATTGGAGATTTATATTTATTAGG
Source organism: Phascolarctobacterium faecium (assembly GCF_003945365.1). NCBI lineage: Bacteria > Bacillati > Bacillota > Negativicutes > Acidaminococcales > Acidaminococcaceae > Phascolarctobacterium > Phascolarctobacterium faecium. The sequence goes on from NZ_AP019004.1 coordinate 840,365, forward strand.
GCATCTTCGTGGGCATATAATTGCTGTGAAGTCAGGACATGCATTTAATTCTTGTTTAGCAAAGCAAATTCAAGCCTATAGGATCAAGGAGGAGAAATGATGATTACTTTAGACGCTATTGAAATTCAAAAAATTATTCCGCATCGTTACCCAATGCTTTTGGTAGATCGCATTTTAGAGTTGGAACCGATGAAAAGGGCTGTCGGTGTCAAAAATATTACCATGAACGAATTGCAGTTCTTAGGTCATTTCCCTGGTGAACCGATTATGCCTGGTGTGCTCTTAATTGAGGCAATGGCTCAGGTCGGCGGCGTGGCGATGCTGTATCCGGAAGAAAACCGTGGCAAAATTGCGGTCTTTGGTAAGATCGATAACGTACGTTTTCGTCGTCAGGTAGTACCGGGGGATCAGGTTATTACTACAACTGAAGTTGTAAAGATACGTGGAAATATGGGCGTTATTCATTGTGAAGGCAAGGTTGATGGTCAGGTGGCCTGTGAGTGTGATTGTACTTTTGCGATTATGGATCCAAAAAATTCTTAATAAATGAAAAAACGTTAAAATTTGCAGTAAAATGATGAAATAGGAAGTTTTTTGTACGTAATCAGTTAAAACAACCGAATTCAGCGTGCGAAAAAGTAAAAGCTTTGGCAGAATATAGATAATATAGTATAAAGCTGTTTAATTGTTTGATTAAAATTGAGGAGTGAAGGAAATGAGTTCGGTTGTTATTCCTATGCCTAAAATCCATGAAACAGCAATCATCCATCCCAATGCTGTTTTAGGAAAAAATGTTGAAATAGGCCCTTATGCTGTAATCGATGAAGAAGTAGTCATCGGCGACAATTGTAAAATAGGAGCCCATGCGGTGATTCATAAATATACTACAGTTGGTAAAAATTGTAAATTTTTCCCGGGTTGTTCTATAGGTGCTGATCCGCAGGATTTAAAATTTGAAGACGAGAAAACATCGACGGTTATCGGTGATGGCTGTGTTTTTCGTGAATGTACTACCGTCAACAGAGCTACTGGTGAAGGAAATAAAACTATTATTGGTAATAATATACTGATGATGGCTTATACGCATGTCGCACATAATTGCATTGTTGGTAATAATGTTATTATGTCCAATGTTGCAACACTTGCCGGACATGTTATTGTTGAAGACAGGGCTGTTATCGGCGGATTATCAGCAGTGCATCAGTTTTGCAAGATCGGCCGTAATGCTATGATTGGCGGTATGGCACGTGTTGCTCAGGATGTGCCTCCTTTTATGATCGTTGCAGGTGATCCGGCCTTTGTATCGGGTTTGAACAGTGTTGGATTGGCCAGAGCCGGTATGGCTCAGGAAATACGCAGTCAGCTGAAAAAAGCTTTTCGGATTTTATACAGATCCGGATTGCCATTACAGGAGGCTGTTGCTACAATGGAGCAGGAGCTTGACAGCAGCGAGCCTGTTGAGCATTTGATGCGCTTTTTGCGTAATGTAGAACGTGGTATTATTCGTACCCGCAGAGATTAAGGTGGTGACCTGGTGGAGACTATAGGCTTATTGTCGGGAATCGGCCATTTGCCGGTGGATGTAGCTTTATCAGCCAAGTCTATGGGTTATAGAGTTATAGCTGTTGGAGTTGTCCCTGATATAGATCCGGAGTTAGCAGAGGCTGTTGATGCTTATTATGACATTCATATAGGGAAAATTGGTAAGATCATTAGTACTCTGAAGAAAAATGATGTAAAAACAGTGACAATGATAGGAAAAGTTACAAAAGAGCTTTTATATAAAGCAGGAGCTGTTGTTCCTGACCTTAGGGCAATAAAAATACTGGCTTCCGTACCTGACCGTAAAGATGATACCATCATGAACGCTATTGTCAAGGAGCTGGAAGGTGAAGGCATCAAAGTGATGGATCAGACACTTTTGATTCAGCCGTTATTGCCGCCGCCTGGCGTTTTGACCCAAAGAATGCCAACAGAAGCGGAAGTGGCTGACATGGATTTTGGCTTTGCAATGGCGAAAGAAATTGGTCGTTTGGATATTGGGCAGACGGTGGTGGTAAAAGATCGTGCTTTAATGGCCGTTGAAGCTATTGAAGGAACTGATGCCTGCATTTTACGAGGGGGAACACTTGGCAAAGGTGTTATTGTCGCAAAAACGGCAAAACCGGCGCAGGATAACAGGTTTGATATGCCAAGCATTGGCACAAAGACCATGGAATCAATGATAGCAGCCGGAGCGACCGGTTTGGTAATTGAGGCCGGCAGAACGCTGCTTGTAGAAAAAGAAAAAACTCTGGCTTTGGCAGATGCTCACAATATTACTATTGTAGCAAGATAAATGAAAAATAATTGCTAATTATGCAGGCTGAGCGATACGTTCAGTCTGTTTTTGTGTTATAATATAAAATGAATTGTTGTGTAATAAAATAAGAACTAGAAAACTTTTTAAAGTGTTTTGATAGCTGGAAGGGAGCGTTTATGGCTAGAATATTGATTTCTGCCGGAGAAGCTTCGGGAGATATTCATGCTGCTGCGGTGACAAGAGAATTAAAAAATATTGCTCCTGATACTGAAGTTTTCGGTATGGGCGGTGATTGCCTGCGTGAAGCTGGCGGCGAAGTGTTATTTGATATTAAAGAACATGGGGTAATGGGGTTTGCGGAGATTGTTTGCAAATTACCAGCGTTGTTTAAATTGAAAAAAGCTTTTGCCAAAGTAATGGAAGAAAGAAAACCGGACTGTCTGGTGGTTGTTGATTATCCGGGGTTTAATATGCGTTTGGCAAAACTTGCAAAAGCAAAAGGCATTCCTGTAGTTTCTTACATCAGTCCTTCTGCTTGGGCCTGGCATAAAAGCCGTGCGAAGAGCGTTGCTCAGATTGTCAATAAAGTTGCTGCCATTTTCCCGTTTGAATATGAAGTTTATAAAAATGCGGGGGCTGACACCGAATTTGTTGGACATCCTTTGGTGGATATAGTGAAACCGCATCTTAGCAAAGAAGCTGCCTGGAAAAAAGCAGGAAAGAATGCTGACAGGGATTTGATTTTATTACTTCCGGGAAGCCGGTTGATGGAAATACAAAAAATGCTGCCAACGATGTTACAGGCCGCAAAATTAATTTTAAAAAAACGTCCCGATACAGATTTTACTATGCCGCGAGCCAAAACAATTCCTCTGAAAATGCTGGAAGATATGGTAAAAGCTGCAGGAGTACCGGTCAAAATAATAGAAGGTGACAACTACGATGTGATGTTCAGTGCTGATCTGGCACTGGCTACAAGCGGAACAGTGACTTTAGAGGCGGCGCTGTGCGGATTGGGGTCAGTTATCGTTTATAAAACCTCGCCTATTACCGCTTTTATTGCACGCAGAGTTATCAATATACCTAACATCGGCTTGCCAAATATTGTTGCAGGCAAACGTATTTTACCTGAATTGCTGCAGGAAGAATTCACTCCGGAACGTTTGCAGCAGGAGGCTCTGGCACTTTTGGAGCCGGAGCGGAACACGCAGATGAAAAAAGATCTGGCTTATGTCAGTGAGCGTCTGGGAGAGCCCGGTGCTGTACATAGAGTTGCAGAATTGGTTCTGCGTATTGCTGAGGAGAAACAATGACATTATATTTACGAATCTTGAGTTATATAAAACCATATATGCACAGACTGCTTTTTGCTATGGTTTGTACTATTATGGCAGCAGCGGGGAATTTATATATTCCCTGGATTATCAAAGATATGATTGATGAAGTTTTGGCTGATAAGAATGGCACAATGCTGAATTGGATTGCTGCCAGCATTATAGCTATTTTCATCGTACGCGGTTTGTTCTGGTATGGTCAGAATTATTTGATGAGCTACGTTGGGCAAAGCGTAATTATTGATATTCGTGCGGCTGTTTTTAAAAAATTACAGCGTCTCAGCGTATCTTTTTATGACAAGAACAAAACGGGTACGATCATGAGTTATGTTACCAATGATGTCAATGCGCTGCAATCAGCTATGGTTGAGAATACCATTGAGATGATTACAGAAGGATTTATTTTGATCGGTTCTGTAGTAGCGATGATCTATCTGGATTGGCGTCTTACGCTTTTTACAGTCTGCACTTTCCCTGTGGTCTTATGGTTTATGGAATTTTTTGGGAAAAAAATTCGTAAAACCGGCGGCAGAATCCAGGAATGTACTGCGGATATTACTTCGGTTCTGCAGGAGTCTGTGGCTTCTGCCAGAGTTATCAAATCGTTTGTCAGGGAAGATTACGAGGTTGATCGTTTTGACGTAGAAAATAAAGCGAATTTTCGTGCTAATATGAAAAATGCGCAATTGATGGCAACATTGACTCCTGTTGTAGAGCTTGTTGCAGCAATTGGCGTGACAATGATTATCTGGTACGGCGGTAATAATGTTATTAATGGCACGATTACTGCTGGCTCCCTGGTCGCTTTTTTGACCTATGCCGTAAATATTTCTAATCCTATTAAACGTTTAACCAGAGTTATTGGTAATATCCAGAAGGCGTTGGCTGCAGCGCAGCGTGTATTTATGATTATCGACATGCCGGAAGAAATAGCAGAAAGCAGGGATGCTAAGCAATTGCCGGAAGTCAGTGGTAAAGTGGAATTTCAAAATGTTTCTTTTGCATACAATGATAAAGGCAATGTAATTACAGATCTTTCTTTCAGTGTAAAACCGGGTGAGGTAATAGCAATCGTTGGTCCGTCCGGTGCAGGAAAATCCACAATTGCTAATTTACTGCCGCGTTTTTATGATGTAAACAAGGGTGATATCAAAATTGATGGTCACAGTGTCAGAGAGGTTACGTTAGATTCTCTGCGTGAACAGGTTGGTATTGTTCCGCAGGAAACAATGCTCTTTAATGGTTCTGTTTATAATAATATTCTTTATGGACGTCTGGATGCGACTAAAGAAGAGATTGAAGCCGCTGCTAAAGCGGCCAACGCACATGATTTTATCATGCAGCTTACTGATGGTTATGAAACTAAGCTTGGTGACCGAGGGGTTAATCTTTCCGGCGGGCAGCGGCAGCGTATAGCTATTGCCCGGGCAATATTGAAAAATCCACGGATTCTGATTTTAGACGAAGCGACTTCGGCTCTTGATACAGAAAGTGAAAGAGTGGTGCAGGAAGCACTGGACAGATTGATGGTAGGCAGGACTTCTTTTGTTATAGCACATAGGTTATCAACAGTTAAAAACGCAGATAAAATTTTAGTGCTGGAAAAAGGTAATTTAGTCGAATCAGGAACACATGATGAGCTTTTGGCCTTAGATGGGCTGTACGCACATTTATATAAAATTCAGTATCGCAACAAAGAAGCGAAGTGAGGTTAAAGAATGTATATTATTTATAATTTTTTGGTTTTGTGCGTGTGCTGTTTGTTCGTACTGCCTTACTTTCTTTATCGTTGTATCTGTGAAGCAGGTTTTACTACCAGAATGCGGCAAAGTCTGGGAGGGCTGCGTGATGAAGAAATTGCTTCTGTGGCTCAGAAGGACTGTATTTGGATTCATGGCGCTTCTGTCGGTGAAATTGTTGCGACAAGTCCATTAGTTAAAGAAATACGCAAAGCATATCCTGATTCTCCAATACTGGTCTCTGCTGTAACTGTAGGCGGTTATAATATGGCTAAACAGATAATTCAGGAAGCTGATGCTATTATCTATTTTCCTTTGGATATGCCGTTTGTTTCTGAATCTTTTGTTAAACGTATTCAGCCGAGGATATTCATGCCGGTAGAAACTGAGTTGTGGCCTAATTTTTTGCGGGCTATTCGTGAAAGAAATATTCCGGTAATGATGGTTAATGGCCGTATTTCAGAGAAATCAGTAAAAACGTATCGTTATTTATATGGCATTTGGGATGATATGCTGAATACAGTCAGCAGATTCTGCATGCAGTCAAGTATTGACGCTGATTATATCAGTCATTTAGGCGCAGATCCCAAAAAGATTTATGTTACAGGTAATACGAAGTTTGATCAGACTTATGCGGAAGTGACACCAGAGGACCTGGAAAACTATAAAAAAGAATTAGGAATTGAAAATGCTTATCCTGTAATTGTGGCAGGGTCTACACATCCTACTGAAGAAAAAGTTTTATTTGATGTGTTTAATGAAATTATTAAAAGCTATCCTGAGGCCCGTTTGGTTATCGCACCTCGCAAACCGGGACGTGCCGATGAAATCAGTAAACTGGCGAAACAGTATCATTGGGAAAGCGGATTTAGATCAAAACTCCTGGAAATCAAAGGTGCTCGGTCTAAATATCCTGTTTTACTGATAGATACTATTGGTGAATTAGGTCGTATTTATTCTGTTGGTGATGTGGTGTTTGTTGGTGGTTCTTTGATAAAACATGGCGGACATAACGTGCTGGAACCGGCAGCGCATGCCAAACCGATTTTAGTTGGGCCAAATATGCAGAATTTTAAAGATTCATATGCTTTATTGAGTAAGGTCGGTGCCTGCAAGATGATTAATAACAGTGCAGAGCTTACTAAAGAAGTTTTAGATATTGTTGGAAACGATGAACGACGTTTGCAAATGGGAGCAGCATCATTGCAGGTTATTAAAGAAAATCGCGGTGCTGCTGTACGCAGTATTGAATATCTGCAGGATCTGCTGACATTAACGACTGTTGACAGTAAGGTTGAGGCATCCTATCCTACAAATATCAGAAATCTGCATGATGAAGGCGGCGGGCGTCTGCGCCATGGAGATGCGGTGATTCAATATTTATATCAGCTGGCACATGGTCCTAACACCCCATTTTTTGGTTGGATTTTATTGGGGATTTTAAGGATGTTTTCCTATGTATATGAATTTGGTGTTTGCTGTAAATTAGACTTTTATAAATCCGGATTATTGAAACAGAAAAAATTAGATTGCTGTGTCATTTCTATAGGGAATATTACTGTTGGTGGTACAGGAAAAACTCCTACCGCGCAAAAAGTTGCTGTTATTATTAAAAATATGGGTTATCGTGTCGTGATCCTGAATCGTGGTTATCGTTCGCACTGGGATCAGGAGATGGGCGTTGTCAGTGATGGTAAGAAGATTTTTATGACTGCCTATGAGGCCGGTGATGAAGCTTATTTAATGGCGAAAACCTTACCGGGTGTGCCGGTAATTATTGGTAAAAACAGAGCCTTAACAGGTCAGTTTGCTGTGGATAAAATGAATGCTGAGGTTATCATCATGGACGATGGTTATCAGCATTGGCACTTATATCGTGATCTGGACGTAGTTTTAGTTGATACATTTAATATGTTCGGCAATGGCTGTCTTCTGCCGCGCGGGACCTTGCGCGAACCGTTGAGTCATTTGGACAGGGCGGGCTTGTTCCTGCTGACTAAAACAGATCAAAGTTCTCAGTTCAGCCGTCAGGAATTACGCGATACTTTGGATAAGTACAACGGAGATGCTCCTATTATTGAGAGCATCCATCATCCCAAAAATTTTGTGGAAATTGCTGACTGGTATAAAGGCATACATGAAAATGCGAAAGATCTTTCTGAGCTGCAGGGTAAAAAAGTTATGGTCTTTTCTGCGATCGGCAATCCTTCATCGTTTGAGCAGACTCTGGCCTGCATCGGCATTGATATAATTGAAGCTATACGATATCCTGACCATCATGATTACGGAATGCTGGAAATGCAGTATATCAGTGAAAGAGCCATCAGCAAAGAAGTTGTAGCTATGGTAACAACTGGTAAGGACGCTGTTAAAATACCAACGGAATTCATTTATTTTAATAGAGAAATGCCGTTGTATATTTTAAATATGGATATAAAAATTACTGAAGGACGTGAAGTATTTGAGAAAACAATTCTGAACGCCATTCAGAAGGAGACGAACGAGTAATGAAAGTTTTGTGTGTGATACCTGCACGTTACGCTTCTACACGACTTCCGGGAAAGCCTTTGGCACTTATTGCAGGAAAGCCTATGATACAACATGTCTATATGAAAGCCTGTGAGGCCAAACTGCCTGATGATGTTATTGTGGCCACGGATAATGAGAAAGTTTTTGAAACGGTTCATGGTTTTGGTGGTAGAGCGATCATGACATCTCCGGATCATCCCAGTGGTACTGACAGGTTAGCAGAGGTCGCTCTTAATTTTCCAGATGTAGATGTTATTGTCAATGTACAGGGCGATGAACCCATGATACCGCCGGAGATTATTGACCGGCTGGCAAAAGCTTTCGAAGCTGAATCTGATTTAAAAATGGCTACGATGAAAGTATTGATGCGGGAAGAAGATTATAATAATCCAGCGGCAGTTAAAGTTGTTACCGACAATAATGGTTATGCCCTTTATTTTTCGCGCAGCCTAATGCCATATCCCCGTAATAAAACTGAACACTATAAGGTTTATAAGCATGTTGGTATTTATGCTTATAGACGTGATTTCCTTTTGCAATACGCTGCTTTGGCACCTACTGAATTGGAAAAAACAGAAAGTTTGGAGCAGTTGAGAGTTTTGGAAAACGGATATAAGATAAAAGTACTGGAAAGTGATTTTCAAGGTATTGGAGTAGATACTCCGGAAGATTTGGCAGCGGTAAATGAGCTGTTAAGTAAATAAGCGGTTTTATTCCAGAAGGAGGTCGGACATGAACATTGTAAAAGTTGGTGATTATGAAGTTGGACAGGGGCATCCGCTGCTATTGATGGCAGGACCCTGCGTTTTAGAGGGTTATGAGCACAGTTTGATGATCGGTAAGGAAGTTAAAAAAATTGCTGATAAATTAGGTGTGCCTTATGTTTTCAAGGCATCCTATGACAAAGCCAATCGTTCTTCTTACAGCTCTTTCCGTGGACCGGGATTAGAAGAAGGGTTGAAGATTTTAGCACAGATTAAAAAAGATTTAGGTGTGCCTGTTGTCAGTGATATTCATGAAACTATTCAGGTGGAAAAAGCTGCTGAAGTTTTAGATATTCTGCAAATACCGGCGTTTCTTTGCCGTCAAACGGATTTAGTTTACGAAGCAGCAAAAACAGGACGTGTAGTTAATATTAAAAAAGGCCAGTTCCTCGCACCCTGGGACATGAAAAATGTACTGAAAAAAGCTGAGGAGGCAGGCAATCATAATATTATGCTGACTGAACGCGGTGCCAGCTTTGGTTACAATGCTTTGGTTACTGACATGCGCAGCTTGGCAATTATGCGTGAGTTGGGGTATCCGGTAGTGATGGATGCTACTCATAGCGTTCAGATTCCAGGCGGTCAGGGAAAGACTTCCGGAGGTCAAAGCCAGTATGTGCCTCATATGGCCAGAGCTGCTGCGGCTGTAGGCATTGACGCTCTTTTTCTTGAGGTACATGATAATCCGGAAGAAGCGTTGTCTGATGGACCCAATATGGTTCGTTTGGACAAGTTAGAGAAACTTTTAACAGATGTTTTGGCTATTGATAAAATAGTACGCGGTTAGATCTGGTAAGTGAGAGGGAGTTGGAGCATGGAACAAATGTTAGAGCAGGCGCGCAATACTTTGCAAATGGAGGCTGACGCTATTTTAGAGCTCGTACCTCGCGTTGACGAGCATTTTTCTGCAGCAGTGGCTATGATTTTAGACTGTCCAGGACGAGTTGTCATCACTGGTATGGGTAAATCAGGTATCATTGGACGAAAAATGGCGGCTACGTTTGCCAGTACAGGTACACCATCGTTTTATCTCCATCCTGCCGAAGGTATTCACGGTGATTTGGGTATGGTAACCGAAAGCGATGTCGTGATCGCTCTGTCTAATAGCGGCGAAACGGGAGAGGTACTGCATATACTGCCATCCTTAAGGCGTATAGGGGCAAAATTGATTGCTATGGTTGGGAATGCTGAGTCTTCTTTAGCAAAAAATTCTGATATTACTTTAGATGTTGGTGTTTCGCAGGAAGCATGTCCGTTAGGGCTGGCTCCTACATCTAGTACTACTGCCGCATTAGCTTATGGTGATGCGCTTGCTTTGGCCTTGTTGTCCAAACGTAAATTTACTGCCAGTCAGTTTGCTGTTTTCCATCCTGGTGGTTCGTTGGGACGCAAGCTGCTCTTAACTGTTGAGGACATCATGCATAGTGGTGCTGATAATCCTGTTGTTAATGGTGCAACAACTGTTCAGGATGCTTTATTCGTAATTACTGATAAAGGGCTTGGCGCTGTTTCTGTAGTTGACGATAATGAAATTATGATTGGCGTTCTGACTGATGGAGATATTCGCCGTGGGCTGAGTAAGGGGATTGATTTTCTGCAGCGTCCTGTTACTGAACTGATGACCAGGGCCCCTAAAACTATTACTAAAGATAAACTGGCGGCTCAGGCACTGCATCTGATGGAAAGCAACAGTCCTAAGCCTATTACAGTGCTGCCTGTTATTGACGAGGAGCGTCGTGTTATTGGATTATTGCATATGACTGACTTGGTACGTCAGGGTGTGGTATAATGAAAAACATAGAAAAAGCAGCTCAGATAATTAAATTGCTGGTGTTGGATGTCGATGGTGTTATGACAGACGGTTCGATTTATCTTGATGCTGAGCAGGAACTTTTCAAGAGCTTTAATGCTAAAGATGGTATGGGAATCAGCTGCGCTATAAGATGCGGACTGCAGGTTGCGATTATTACCGGTCGCTGCAGTCCAATTATTCGCAGAAGGGCCAGAGAATTAGGGATCGTCGAAGTTTGTGAAAATGTTAAAGAGAAAAGAAGTGCTTTAGCGGAGCTGCTGCAAAAATATAATTTGTCTTTAAATGAAACGGCTTATGTCGGCGATGACCTAAATGATTTGCCAGTGCTTACACAGGTTGGTCTGGCCTGTGCTCCGGCAGATGCTGTAGAAGAAGTAAAACAGGTATGTCATTTTGTAGCAGAAAAAAAAGGCGGCGGCGGAGCAGTGCGTCAAATTACAGAGTTTATTTTAAATGCTCGTGGTGACTGGGATAAAATTGTAAACAGTTATTTACAAGAGGGACAGGGAGACGCTCAATAATGTGGCTTTACTATTTACTGAAAACAATCAGTACCTTGGTATCATGGCTGCCTTATAAGCTGGTGGTGAACATTGGTATCGGCATAGGGCACCTTTATCATACAATTGCAAAAAAACAGAGGATCCGTGCAGAGGAAACTATCAAGGAAAGACTTGGTTATTCTGATGAAGAAGCTAAATGCACGATAAAGTCATTGTTTGTGAAATTAGGCATAACTTTTATGGAAATAATGTATATGCCAGCACTCAATAAAGATAATATTCGTGGTTTGGTTACTTTTGATCGTCCGGATGTGTTATGGGAAGCGTTGAATGAAGGTCATGGTGTAGTTATGCTGGCTTGCCATATGGATAATTGGGAATGGCTGGGTGCTGCTTTATCTTTGTATGGATTTCCTATAAGTGCAGTTGAAAAACCACAGCCTAATAGAGTCTACAGTGATTTTATGAACGAACTGCGCAAAAGCGTAGGTCAGGAAATATTTTCTCGTGGTACAAGTGAAATTCTTGGTTGTGCCAGAGCAATGAAAAAAGGCCGCATGCTGGGCTTGATTGCAGATCAGGATGGCGGATATGACGGTATTTTTGTACCGTTTTTTGGAAAAATGGCAGCTACACCCTCTGGACCGGCATATTTTTCCAGGAAATTTAAAGCTCCTATTATACCTATTTTTATTGTACGTAAAGAAGGTTATTATGGGCATCAGGCAATCGTCAAAGATCCTATTTACTATGAAGATACCGACGATAGGCAGTTGGATGACTATCGCGTTACATTAAAAATGACCAGAATTGTCGAAGAAGTTATCAGGGAATATCCTGATAACTGGTTATGGTTCCAGCATCGCTGGAATACGCCATACACACCTACAGGAAAGGAGCAGGAGCATGTTGAGAAATAAAGGCTTCCAGATGATCGTGGGTGCAATAGTTATAACAGGCGTCATTATTGCCTGGCTTATGCTCGGCGGTGAGGCTCCTTCCAACAATCCAGTTCAGAAAGAAAGCTCTGGGGCGAATGCTAAAGTAAGGAATAGTACTTTGGCCAGAGAAGTGGACGGTAAGAAAGTCTGGGAATTTACTGTTGAAGAAGTTGAACAGATCAAAAGCAGCGGTGAAGCTGTTTTAAAAGGTGTTAAAGGTAAAATTTACCGTGAAGACGGCAGTGTTTTAGAGGTTGTGGCCGGCGGCGGTAAAGTAAAAAATGAGGCAAAGGATTTTGAACTGAATGATAAAGTGGTAGCAGTTCTATCCAGTGGCGGTAAGCTGACTGCCGAAAGCATACGTTGGCAGCAGACTGAAGATGTTATTACAGCTTCGGGGAATGTAAGGCTGCTTAAAGATGATACCTTGGCGACAGGAGACAAAGCTGTTACCAGTAGTGCATTTGAAAGACTGAAATTAGAAGGGCATGCGGAAGTTCAGAGAGGCGGCGATTATAATGAATAAACTGAAAATGACTATCGTTATGATGATAGGGATATTTTTTATGGTGGGCATGCTTGGGACTGCTTGCGCTCAAGGCTCGAATTTCAGTGTGAAGGCTGATACTATTGAATATGATATGCAGTCTGGGGACGGTATGGCCAAGGGAAATGTAGTATTGAAACAAGATGGCGGTACTGCAACTGCTGCTAATGCTGAATTTAACAGCAAAACAAAATCCGGCAGGCTGACTGGCGGTGTTGTTGCTGATCGTGATGACTCGCATGTTGTTTGTTATACATTTGTAATGCATAATGAAGATTATTCTTCGGCGATAGGTGATGCTCGTCTGACTAAAGGTGATAAAACTTTAGCATCTGAACGTGTTGATTATTATAAAAATCGTGAATATGCTGAGACTGTTGGTAGTTGGGCACGTTTGTCCATGGCTGATGGAAGCATTCTGGATGCAGTGAAAATTACTTATGATGGAAAAGTTGGTGTGGCAAATGCGACCGGTGGTGTAGCTATTTCCAGCCCGCCTCGTGATTTGACAGCTTCTGCAGATACCGCTGTTTATGAAACAAATAATAGCGGTTATATAGAACTGATTGGTAACGCAAAAGCGACACAGGATGGGAATACAGTAGAAGGAAATCGCCTGCGTCTGAACAATACCTCTAATAAGGCAGAAGCCAGTGGAAATGTAAAAATTGTTTATGTTCCTAAGCCTGTGGAGAAGAAAGAAAATGTAACTGCAGATGAAAATGCGGCATTACAAATGGCCAAAGCACCTGTGGAGGTCGCCTAGTGATTATAGAAACGAAAGATCTTGTAAAAGAATATTCAGGACGGCGCGTTGTTAATCGGGTCAGTATCACAGTAGAGCAGGGAAGTGTCGTCGGGTTACTGGGGCCTAATGGTGCCGGTAAGACTACGACATTTTATATGATTGTAGGCATTGAACGTCCTGATGAAGGTGTAGTTACTTTAGATGGAGATGATATATCATCTTTGGCAATGTATGAACGGGCCAGGGCTGGCATCGGTTATTTGCCGCAGGAAGCATCGATTTTTCGAAAAATGACAGTTGAAGAAAATATTTTAGCGATTTTAGAAACGACTGTTCTGACTGAGGAAGAACGTGTGAACAAAATGAATTCTTTAATCGAAGAATTTCGTATTGAACACATAAGAAAAAGCAAAGGAACAGAGCTTTCCGGTGGTGAGCGCAGACGTGTTGAAATCGCCAGGGCTTTGGCTACGGATCCTGCTTTTATTCTGTTAGATGAACCTTTTGCTGGAATCGATCCTATTGCTGTATCAGATATCCAGGGAATGATAGCACATTTAGCAAAGCGCGGAATTGGTATCCTGATAACAGACCATAATGTGAGAGAAACTTTAAGTATTGTTGATAAAGCATATATCCTTGCCAACGGTGAAATTTTAATTCATGGTGACAGCGAAACCATCGCTAACGATCCAACGGCACGTAAATATTATCTTGGCGAAAACTTTAGCATGTAGGAGGAATAGGGATGCGTTTACGCTTACTGGATCGTTATGTTTTAAGTGAATTGCTGTACCCTTTTATTTTTGGTATCGCTTCGTTTTCCAGTATTTTTATTGCCAGCTCCATGCTTTTTAAGCTGACACAATACATGACTAAATACGGGGCCTCGGGAGAAACTATTGCCAGATTATTTATGTATAGTTTACCAGAAGTAGTAAATTATACCTTTCCAATGTCGATGCTGCTGGCTTCGCTGATGGCATTTGGTAAATTGTCAGGCAGCAGCGAGATTGTGGCAATGAAATCAGGGGGTATCAGTTATTACCGTATTGTTGCACCTGTACTGATCGTAGCTTTTTTTGTCAGCATGTTTTCTGTTGTTTGGGCAGAGAAGGTAGTGCCGGCGGCAAAAGTACAGTATGGCAGGATTTTAGAATATGAGATTAAAAAGAATACTAAACCGAGAACCCAGGATCATGTTATCATTAAAACTTTGAGTGGCAGTACTCAGAGAATTACTTATGCCCGCCGTTTTGATGAAGAAAAAGGTTTAATGGAAAATATTACGATCGAAGAGTTTGAAAAATCTCATCTGGCGAGAATTCAAACAGCTAAACAAGCTTACTGGGAAAATGGATCCTGGCGTCTGGAAGATGGTACTGTTTATACAATGAACGAAGCGGAAGGCATTAAAAGCACTGCTAAATTTAAAGAGCAGATCATCCCGCTTGATGTAACTCCAAGAGAGATTTCCTGGGAACAAAAAGAACCTGAGGAAATGACAATCAGGGAATTGCGTGAATATATTTCTGTTTTAGAAAGACAGCATCAGCCGACAGCACGCCAGTGGTGTGAAATCTATATGCGGATTTCGATTCCGTTAGCCAGCTTTTTCTTTGCTATGATCGGTGCTCCGTTAGGCACTCAGAAACAAAGAACAAGTTCTTCTATTGGCCTTGGTATCAGTATTATCGTAATCTTTATTTATTATGCGATAATGACACTTACTACAGGTCTTGGTAAAGGCGGGGTGATGAATCCTCTGCTGGCATGTATTATTCCCAATCTGATTTGTTTGGGAGCCGGTGTATTTTTACTGCAGAAGAAAAACGCTTGATTTAAAAAATATATTTTGAAGTAAAGGAGGTGTATTCATGTTCGGATTACGGTTGATTTTAATTCTGGCAGTAGTTGGCGGTTTGATTGCTTTTATTGGTGATAAACTGGGAAGTAAGATCGGCAAGAAAAAACTTTCTGTTTTTGGTTTAAGGCCCTATCATACTTCTGTGTTGATGACCGTTATAACCGGAATTTTGATCGCCTCTATTACTTTGGTAACAATGGCTGTTGCTTCTGACAGTGCTAGAACCGCAATGTTTGGAATGGAAAAGCTTCAGAATGAATTAGCGGCCTTGAACAGAGAAAAAGATCAGGCGTCTGTGGCGTTGGCAAAGGCTCAGGCTGATGTTGCTGAAAAGAATAAGGCAATTCTGGCTTTGGATGAACAGATAAAAGCCAGCGCGGCTGAAAAAGCGGCGATTGAGAATCAGTTAGTTGCTGCTCGTCAGAATTATGAGGAAGCCAAAGGCCAGCTTCAGCAGGCTCAGTCGGCTGTAGGAGAATTGTCGCAGGCTAAGCAGTCTCTTGAAGGGGAAGTAACTAATCTGGAACAGATGACAGAACGTCTGCGGCGAGGAATTTTAGCTATTCGTGAAGGTCAGGTTGTTTTTCGAAGCGGCGAAGTTGTTTATGCAGGAGTTTTAAAAGGCAGTTTAAATGACGAAGAAAATAGTCGGCAAATGCAGTTGTTTTTAGCTACGGCTAATGAAGTGACCCTGCATCGTATGGGAATAGAAGCAGAAGAACCTGTGCAGGCCATATGGATGCCTAATGAGGTAATTGAAGAGGCTTTGACGCGCATTAAAGCTGCGCAGGGGAATATTTTTGTCAGAGTAAGGACTGTTGCTAATATTATTGCTGGAGAACCGGCTGTATGTACGTTGGAATTGGCAGCGGACAATCGTATTTATAAAAATAACGAGCTGATTTTTAGTAAAGAAATAGACCTTGAACAAAGTGAGAGCAGTATGAATGGTGAAATATTAGAGTTTCTGTCTGATATTAACCGTGTAGCTGTTGCTGCCGGAGTCATACCAGACCCGCTTACAGGTAAGGTTGGTAATATGGATGCTGGAACAATGGTCGAAACAGGTGAGAAAATGGCTAAGTATGGCGGGAAAGTTATACTTAAGGCCTATGCTAAAGGTGACATTAACGCTTCTGGACCGGTTTTACTGCGCTTAGAGGTGGAAAATGCCGGAAAATAAAGTATGGTACTTAGGCGTTGATCCTGGTAGTGCTAAAACTGGATTTGCATGGGTAGAGGCAGATGGAAGAATAAAAAAGGTTGCAGTACTGGCAACAGAAACTTTACCAGAAGTGCTGCCGCAAATATTAGGATCTGCTCCAGCTGCTGTGATTTTGGGGAACGGCACTAACTGTGACAGCATAAAAAAAATGCTGATGGAAGTAACTACTGTAATTAAGATATTAATGATAGAAGAAGGCTACAGTACGGAAGAGGCCAGAAATTTGTATTGGCAGGAAAACCCTCCGCAGGGCTGGCGCCGTTTACTTCCTTTGGGTTTGCAAGTTCCGCCTGTTAATTTAGACGGTTACGCAGCGGCTGTTTTGGTACGTCGTTATTTGAAAAAAATAAATACAGTATAATAAAAAGCACAGGAAATTTTCCCTGTGCTTTTTTAGCAGGGAAAATATTGGGCAGCGGCGAATAAAATCAAGGCAGTTTAAAATGGGGGTGGAAAAATGATCAGACTGAAAAAATGTAGTCTGATATGGTTAACACTACTGTTATTGTTGATAGCAACGGCCGTAAATGCGGCAGAAAAAAACTTTGTCGAAATAGATATTTACAGTGTGAATGATTTCCATGGGCACCTGCGTGCTGAAGCTGCTGATCCTGGAATTGCTGTTTTGTCAGGAGTAATTAACGAACTGATGAAGCAAAATCCTGTAGGATCCTTGCTTTTGGGCGGTGGTGATATGTTTTCTGGAACAATTGATGCCAATGAGTATCAGGGACTGCCAGTTGTGACAGCGATGAATAAGATGGGTTTTAGCGCGAATACAGCAGGCAATCATATTTTTGACTATCCTCTGGACGTAATAAAGAGGCAGGCTGCCGCAGCAAATTTCCCTATTTTGGGAGCAAATATTGTTGAGGCTGCAGGTGATAGAGTTGCGGAACCTTTTAAACCATATGTAATGTTGCAGAGGAATGGTTTGACAATTGGTATATTGGGTCTTACTACGGTTGAAACTAAGGAAAAAGCATCGCAGTTTAATTTGCAGAAGGTAAAAATTTTACCGCCGGAACAGATTGCACAGGTATATGTTGATGAGTTGAGAAGGCAAGGGGCACAAATTATTGTTCTACTGACACATATTGGCAGCAGTCAAGGGGAGAAACATGGTATTACAGGGGAGATAGTACCGATTTTGCAAAAAATTCATGGAGTAGATGCCGTTGTCACAGGACATTCACATTTGTGTGTCAGCGGGACATATGGAGATATTCCGGTAATCCAGGCCGGATGCTATGGGGAGGCAGTTGGCAGAATCAATTTGTTATATTCCATGGCAGCTCAGAAGGTTGTTTCTGCAAATTCGCGTATTTATAAATTAAGCGAATTACCGAGAGTACAGGATAATGCAATGGAAAGGTTTTTGGAACCAATATTTAAAAACATAGATTCTAAATATAATGAGATTTTAGCTGTCAATAACCAGGTGCTGACAAATGACCGTAATGGAGAATCAAGAGTCGGAGACTTTTTTATGGATGTTTTGAAAAACGGCTTTAAGGCTGATGTTGCTTTATATAACGGTGGAGCTATACGTGATACTTTGCCGTCTGGAAGGGTAACGGTTCGTGATTTATTGAAAATCTTTCCCTTTGACAGTACCATATATACAGCAGAAGTAAAAGGCAGTGATCTGAGGCAGGTTCTGGAACATGGTATTGGCAACCCGGATATCAGCAGGCTGCGTTTTTCAGGGTTGCAGATCAGTGCTGATATCAGAAGGGAGGAAGGACAGAGAATTAGCAGTGTTACTTTGTCTGATGGCAGCACATTAGCGGATGAAAAATATTATAAGGTCATAAGTAATGATTTTATGTTCAGTGGCGGCGATGGTTTTTACAGCCTGCAAAATGCACGGCATTTGAGGGATTGTGGTAAGGATAAGACTTTTTTTGCTTTTGCGCTGCGAAGCTTGAAAATGGTTGACTATCCTGCTCATGATGAGCGATTACAAATAAAAAAACAGGGAGTCTAAAATGAACGATTTTATGAAACTTAACTGTGATGAATTTTTAGAAAGACTTGCATCTAAAGAACCTGTACCAGGAGGTGGAGGTGCCGCTGCATTAGGTGGAGCCATAGGTGCGGCGTTAACTTCAATGGTTGCCAATCTTACTGTGGGAAAAGAAAAATTTTTATCGGTAGAAGGTGAAATGATTAGGTTGGCAGCCGCAAGTAAATATTTGCGAAAAGAATTGCTTCAGTTGGTACAAGAGGATGCCAGCGTTTTTGAAGCATTTATGAAATGTTATAAGATGCCGAAAGCAACAGATTTGGAAAAAGAACTGCGCCAAATAAAAATTCAGGAAGCTGCTAAAATGGCAGCAGAGATACCTTTGAAAATCGGTGAAAAAGCTCTGGCAGTTTTACTTTTGGCGGCAGAAGCGGCAGAATTAGGTAATCCAGCCGTAATTACAGATGCTGCTGTAGCGGCATTGATGGCCAGGGCAGCTGTACGTAGCGCAGTTTATAATGTAAAAATAAATCTTAATCTGATTAGCGATCAGGACTATTGCTCAGTTCTTGTCGAAAGAATTGCAGCATTGGAGCAAGAAGCCTTATCGGCAGAAAAAAATATTTTGGAGCATACTGATAAAGTTCTGTCATAAAGTAAAATTTGTCAATATTGAGCGAAGTAGGATGAATTGTCTGAAAATTCACAAACAGTTCACTTTTTAGCCCAACTTAGGACAAAGGCTTTTGGTATCCTATAACTGTAAGCCAAGCACTAAGAAAAGCGAAGGTGATATAAATGCATATAAAGGTTTTAGGGCCTATGACGAAACAATGCGAATTGTTATTGCAAAATGCAGCCATCGCGGCTAAAAAACTCAAATGTCATGCTGAGTTTGAACGTGTTAATGATTTACGGCGTGTAGTCGCTTACGGAGTTATGGCCTTACCAGCTTTGGTTATTGATGAAAAAGTTGTTGCAGGCGGCAGTGTGCTGCCTGTTGAAGAAATAATGGAGATTATCAGACATTTGAATTAAATGGCATTAGAGTGAGCTGCTTGAGTATACAAATGTTATATTGATTTTTTACCCCATATCATTTTGATATGGGGATTTTTTTGTTGCTGCATAAAAGTCCCGCCGGGACAGTAAAATAAGACGCTGCGGAAAAGTTTTTTTCTTGTAAGCTCGTTGTAAAATCTAGTATAATAAAAGTCAAGTACAAAATAAAAAGGTGAGAACTGGGGGCAATTATGGTATATTTCTTTGGCTTTCTAGGTGGTCTGGCATTGTTTTTATATGGCATGCAATTGATGGGTGATGGTCTGCAGCGTGCTGCTGGTGAAAAATTGCAGAAAATACTGGAAGCATTGACCGGGGTTTTGATTGTCGGAGTAGCGTTGGGTGCAGCTGTAACTGCTGTTTTGCAGTCCAGCAGTGCAACAACAGTCATGACTGTTGGTTTGGTAAATGCCGGGCTGATGACACTGAAACAGGCGTTCGGCATTGTTATGGGTGCTAATATTGGTACCACTATTACCGCCCAGTTGATTGCATTTAAACTTACTGATTATGTTACTTTGATTTTGGCAATAGGGTTTGCAATGCAGTTGCTTGCTAAACGCCGTCGTGGGAAATATCTGGGGCAGGTACTTCTTGGGTTTGGTATCCTGATGCTGGGCATGAGTATGATGGGACAATCTGTTTTACCCCTGCGCGAGTATCAGGGCTTTGTTGATTTTATTGGCAAATTTTCTCATAATCCGATTCTAGGTATTGGCGTAGGTATTGTAATGACAGTACTTATTCAATCCAGCTCCGCTACTATTGGTATTTTGATTGCCATGGCAAGCCAGGGGTTGATACCTTTGGAAGGTGCAATTCCTGTACTTCTGGGCGATAATATCGGTACCTGCATTACAGCAATCATGGCGGCCTGGCGTGCAAATGTTACGGCAAAACGTGTTGCATTAGCGCATGTGTTGTTCAATCTGATTGGCAGCATCCTTTTCGTGACCTTTATGGGATTGTTCATAAAACTTGTTTTGGCAGTATCACCTGCTCATGATATAGCGCGTCAGATCGCTAATGCGCATACAGCCTTTAATATTATCAATACACTTATTTTTCTGCCTTTTGCTGCTCCTTTTATCAAGCTTGTGGAACGGTTACTGCCTGGCAGTGACGGTGTCATTTCGCGCAAACCGATATATTTGGATGTGAATATGCTTAAAACCCCGTCTATCGCTATGACTCTGGCTGGTAAAGAGGTTGTGCGCATGGGAACCATGGCTCGTCATAATGTTGAACTGAGCATAGCGGCAATGGAAGACATGGACAGCAGGAAAATCGCTTATGTTTTAGAACATGAACCAGTGATAGATGCATTGGAAGAAGAAGTTACCAAATATTTGACGCAAATGAGTGAAACGCAGATGAGCAGGGAATTATCAGCCCGGCATACAGGTCTTTTACATGCCTGTAACGATATTGAGCGTATTGGTGATCATGGTGAAACTTTAGCGAAAAAAGTACGGATGATTTACGAAGATAATGTAAAATTTTCAGATGAGGCTAAAGCCGAGCTGCACACTTTAGGGCAGATGGTGCTAGAAGCCAGCGGCAAAGCTTTGGAAGCCTTGGAAAAAGACGATAAGAAACTGGCTGAAGAAGCCTGGGCATTGTGCCGTCAGGTTAAACAGTATCAGAAAGAGATTCGGAAAAATCATATCGTACGATTGAATGAAAAACGTTGTGATCCGGTTGCTGGCTTTGTAATGCTGGAATTATTAATAAATATGAAACGCGTTTCCGATCATTCAAAAAATATCAGCCAGTTAGTTTTGGGAATTTTTTAAAAGTAAAAAAATATAGAAATTTTTCAAAAAAATGTTGACAAAGATGGCGTTCTGTTCTAAAATACATCTTGTTGCTAATCAATGCGGAAATAGCTCAGTGGTAGAGCACCTCCTTGCCAAGGAGGGGGTCGCGAGTTCGAATCTCGTTTTCCGCTCCACTTGAATATTGGCCCGGCAGAAACCTGCCGGGTTTTTTGTTGCTTCTTGTCAACTTTAGATCCTTGTGATATGATATTATGAGCGATTTATGTCAGTATCTTTTGATATTGGCCTTGAACAAGCTGTTAATTTTGTACACATATAAAACCTAAGGGAGGATTTTTTAATGAACGTATCTGTTGAAAGAGTTGTGAATGACGCAACCCTCAAAATTACTTTACCCGCTGAGGAAGTGAATAAAGGCTTTAAAAAAGCTATAAGCAAAATCGCTAACAGCGTAAACATTCCCGGTTTCCGTAAAGGTAAAGCACCCCGCAACATTATTGAAATGCACTATGGCAAAGATGCCATTAAACAAGAAGCATTCGAAATCGTTGCTAATGATTGCTATACTAAAGCACTTGATCAGGAGAGCCTGATTCCTGTGTCCGACCCCAAAGTTGAAGAATCTGTTTTTGAAGAAAATAAAGATATGGAACTGACTATCAAAGTCACTTTGAAACCTGAAATAGAACTGGGTGAATACAAAGGCTTGTCTGTAGAGAAAAAAGAAGCTGTTGTTGAAGATGCAGATGTTGACGCTGCAGTAGAAGAACTGCGCAGCCGTCAGGCCAAAATGGTAATTGCTGAAGAAGGTACAATTATTGAAAAAGGTGATTTTGCAATTATTGATTTCGCCGGCACTGTAGACGGTGAAGCTTTCAGCGGCGGTGAAGGTAAAGGCTATCCTCTGGAAGTTGGTTCTAACTCCTTTATCCCTGGTTTTGAAGATCAGCTGGTTGGCCTAAAAAAAGGCGATGCTACTGATGTAGAAGTAACTTTCCCTGAAGATTATTTCGTTAAAGAACTGGCTGGTAAAGAAGCTGTGTTCAAAGTTAACGTTCAAGATGTAAAACGCAAAGAGCTGCCTGAGCTGAATGACGAATATGTTGCAGCTAACAGTGAATATAAAACTGTTGCTGAACTGAAAGCTTCGTACAAAGAACGTATGCAGCAGAATGCTGAAAACAATGCGAAGGTTGAATATGAAAAAGCATTGATTGATGCTGCTGTTGCCAATGCTAAATTTGAAGTTCCTGAGATTATGGTCGAAGACCGCATCAGCCAAATGGTTGACGAAATGCGTATGAGTCTGGAAAGCCGTAAAATGACTTTAGAAATGTATATGCAGTATACTGGTATGGATATGGCTAAGATCCGCGAAAACCAGCGTGCGACTGCCGCTGAAAACGTAAAAACTGATTTGGTTCTGGATGCTATTGCTAAAGCAGAAAACATTCAGGTATCTATGGAAGACGTTGATGCTGAATTATCTGCTATTGCTGCTCAACATGGTGCTACGCTGGACGAAGTAAAGAATATCATTAAATCCAATGGTAACATGGGACTTTTGCTTGCAAATATTCTGCGTCGCAAAGCTGCTCACGTTGTTATTGACAACGCAAAATAATGGCATTTTGCCGCCGGCGCTTTAAGCTCCGGCGGCAGATGTGACTTTATTAAAAAATATAACCTTAAAGAAAAGGGGTGTAAGACATGAACTATGTGCCTATCGTTGTAGAGCAATCCAGCAGGGGTGAGCGCTCTTATGACATTTATTCCCGCTTATTGAAAGACAGAATCGTTTTTGTGACCGGCCCTATTGACGACGCGATGGCAAATGTCGTTATCGCCCAGCTGCTCTTCCTGGAATCCGAAGATCCTAATAAAGATATACATCTTTATATCAATAGTCCTGGCGGTAGTGTAAGTGCCGGCTTGGCTATTTATGACACGATGCAGTATATCAAACCTGATGTTTCTACCATTTGCATGGGTATGGCGGCCAGTATGGCATCTGTACTTTTAGCTGCAGGAACTCCGGGAAAACGTTACGCGCTCCCTTATTCCCGCGTGATGATTCATCAACCGCTGGGAGGGGCTCAGGGTCAAGCTACAGAAATTGAGATTCATGCGCGCGAAATTCTGCGTATCCGTGAAGAGATGAATGGTATTTTAGCTAAACATACAGGTCAGTCGAAAGAAAAAATCGCACAGGATACTGAACGCGATTATTACCTGACCAGCGAAGAAGCTAAAGCTTATGGGCTTATTGATGAAGTTGTAACCCGTAAGGCAGCAGCTGAAGAAGCGAAATGATGCATACTAAGGAGATAACAATATGAACTTTGGCGAGGGGAACGACAGCAATATAACTTGTTCCTTCTGTGGAAAAAGAGAAGGCCAGGTCCGCAAGCTGATTGCCGGTCATAACGTCTATATCTGCGACGAATGTATCGAACTTTGCAATGAAATGCTGACAGAAGACCTGAAAGAAACAAATGCTGCTGTTGTCAGTGTAAACGAACTGCCGAAGCCGAAAGAAATTAAAAATATTCTTGACGAGTATGTTATTGGTCAGGAAGAAGCAAAAAAAACTTTGGCTGTAGCGGTTTATAACCACTATAAACGTATTAACTATGAATTAAATAATCCTGCGAAGGATAAAGAAGTAGAACTGCAAAAATCAAATATTCTAATGCTGGGGCCTACCGGCAGCGGTAAAACTTTGCTGGCACAGACGTTGGCAAAGATTTTGCAGGTACCTTTTGCAATCGCTGATGCTACTGCTTTGACAGAAGCTGGTTATGTAGGTGAGGATGTTGAAAATATCCTGCTGAAATTGATCCAGAACGCTGATTTTGATATTGAGCGTGCTCAAAGAGGCATTATTTATATTGATGAGATCGATAAGATTTCTCGTAAATCAGAAAATCCTTCTATTACACGTGATGTATCAGGTGAAGGTGTGCAGCAGGCACTTCTGAAAATTTTGGAAGGTACAGTCGCCAGCGTTCCGCCGCAAGGAGGACGCAAACATCCGCATCAGGAGTTTATTCAGATCGATACTACTAATATTTTATTTATCTGTGGCGGTGCTTTTGCCGGACTTGAAAATATTATCGGTGCACGTATCGGCAAAAAGAATCTTGGTTTTGGTGCTGATATCAAAACAAAAGAAGAAGCAAAAGCTGATACGATCTTTAAAAAAGTTTTGCCTGAAGATTTAATGAAATTCGGTTTGATTCCTGAATTTGCAGGTCGTCTGCCTGTTGTTGTGACACTGGATTCTTTGGATAAAGACGCTTTGATCAAAATCCTGCAAGAGCCTAAAAATGCTTTGATTAAACAATATCAGCATTTCCTGGCTATGGATAATGTAGAACTGGAATTCGAAGACGGTGCTTTAGTGGCTATTGCAGAAGAAGCTCTTAAACGTAATGCCGGCGCCCGCGGTCTGCGTTCTATCATCGAAGAGGTAATGCGTAATGTGATGTATGAAGTGCCTTCACGTATCGACGTTGTAAAATGTGTAGTTACAGAAGCGGCAATCAGAGAACACATGGAACCGAAAATGGTGGTTGCTAGTTAAGCAATTAAAAAAAGAAGGGGAAGGGGCATAGCCTTTTCCCCTTTTTATGTTAAAATAAAGTTGAGTAATGAAAATGCTTTAAAAATATCGTTTGCTGCAGTTAATACTGTTGGCAAAGGAGGGTAATATATGGAAACAAAACCACGTTTAATGCCGTTGCTTCCTTTAAGAGGAATGCTGGTATTTCCAGGTATGATTATAAATCTTGATGTAGGCAGGGAGCGTTCCATTCATGCAGTAGAAGCTGCGATGACTTCCGATAAGCAGATACTTCTGGTATCACAGAAGGAAGCCGTAACGATGGAACCCGGGCAGAAGGATTTATTTAAATATGGTGTCATAGCGGAAATCAAACAATTATTGAAATTGCCAAGTGGAGCTTTGCGGATACTTGTAGAAGGATTAGCCCGAGCCAAAGTAGAAACTATTATCGAAGCTCCGGCTGTCGATACATATTTCCAGGCTAATGCACTGCCGATGGATTCTGTTGTCAGTGAAGATAATGAAGTGGAAGCGCTGCGCAGGATGCTGATTGAAACGTTTGAGCAATGGATTATTGCCAGCAAAAAAGTTAACAGTGAAGTGCTGCTGACCTTTAAGGACCAAACTGACCCAGGACGGGTTGCGGATATGATTGCCGGTTATCTGTCGATAAATATCGAAGAAAAAGAGCAGCTGTTAGAAGCGGTTGATGTTAAAGAACGTATGAATAAACTCTATACGTATTTATGCAAAGAACTGGAAATTGCCGGTCTGGAAAAAAATATTTCACAGCAGGTGCGTAAACAGATAGAACAGAACCAAAAAGAATATTATCTGCGTGAACAGATGAAAGCCATTAATAAAGAACTTGGCGAAGGTGATGAACGTCAGGCCGAAATAGACGAATATAAGAAGCAGATGTCAGAGCTTGATCTGCCGGCTGAAGTTGTTGAAAAAATCAATAAAGAACTTGACCGTCTTTATAAAATGCCGCCGATGATGGCTGAAAGCGCCGTAATCCGCAATTATATCGATGTGCTTTTAAGTTTGCCCTGGGGTAAGTTTACAGAAGATAATTTTGACCTTGAAGTGGCTGCTAAAGTACTGGATAAAGACCATTACGGTTTGGAAAAAGTAAAAGAACGTATTTTAGAGTATTTGGCAGTACGTGCTTTGACCAAACAAAGTAAGGGACCGATTTTATGTTTAGTCGGACCTCCTGGTGTGGGTAAAACTTCTCTGGCACATTCGGTTGCCAGAGCGATCGAGCGTAAATTTACCCGTGTTTCTTTAGGTGGCGTTCGTGATGAAGCAGAAATCCGCGGTCATCGTCGTACATATATCGGCGCAATGCCAGGCAGGATTATTCATGGTATGCAAACCAGCGGTTGCATGAATCCTGTTTTTCTTCTGGATGAGATTGATAAAATGGCTTCTGATTTTCGGGGGGATCCGGCTTCGGCTCTGCTGGAGGTATTAGACCCGGAACAAAACAACACTTTCAGTGACCATTATATTGAATTCCCTTTTGATTTGTCACATGTTTTCTGGATTGTAACGGCTAATACGGTAGAAACTATCCCTCCTGCTCTATTAGACAGGATGGAAGTGATTCAACTTACCAGTTACACTGAGGACGAGAAAGTGAAAATCGGCGAATTGCATTTATTGCCGAAGGAACGTCAGGCACATGGCTTGACTGCAAAAACTTTGAATATTACAGAAACAGCTCTGCGTCATGTTATACGCGAATATACACGTGAGGCCGGTGTACGTAATTTAGAACGGAAAATAGCGGCGATCTGCCGTAAAACAGCACATCGTATTGTGACGAAACAGGTAAAAAGTGCTAAAGTTACCGAAAAAAATCTGACTAAATATTTAGGACCGGTTATTTTTCTGGAAAGCGATCTGACTGCCAAGGCAGAAATAGGTATCTGCACAGGTTTGGCCTGGACCAGTGTTGGAGGTGAATTACTGAAGGTAGAAGTACTGGCTACTAACGGTAAAGGAGGTCTGGTATTGACTGGGCAGTTGGGTGATGTTATGAAAGAATCTGCTCAGGCCGGTTATACTTATATTCGTTCTCGGGCTAAAGAGCTGCATTTGGATGAAAAGTTTTATGAAACTACTGATATCCACATTCATTTACCGGAAGGCGCAATCCCAAAAGATGGTCCTTCCGCCGGCATTACTATGGTGACGGCTATGGTTTCAGCACTGACTAAACGTTGCATAAAAGCGGGTATTGCCATGACTGGAGAGATCACTCTTTCTGGCAAAGTGCTTCCGGTAGGAGGAATTAAAGAAAAAATGCTGGCGGCGCATCGTTATGGTGTAAAAACCATTCTGCTTCCAGAACAGAATATGCAGGATCTGGAAGAACTTCCTGTCAATGTGCGTGCGGCAATAAAATTCATTCCTGTTAATCATATGGATCAAGTGTTGAAATTAGCTTTGGAGGAGTAAGATGAATAAAGGAACCTGGGATATTATTCATGCCCAATATATCACATCTGCTGTCAGAGCAGACCAATATCCGACACCACCGTTAATAGAGGCTGCTTTTATAGGGCGTTCTAATGTTGGCAAATCATCACTGATCAATTCGCTCTGCAGACGTAACGGCTTGGCAAGAGTGAGCTCGACTCCAGGCAAAACACAGACTATAAATTTTTATGGTTTGCAGGCTAAACGCACTACTGAAGGGCAGGAAGAACGTGCTGATTTTTATTTAGTAGATTTACCAGGTTATGGTTTTGCCAAAACAGCTAAAACGAACAAAGATAAATGGTCAGGATTTATCAGTAAATATCTTTCCGGATCTGATAATCTAGGACTGGTCTGTCAGCTTATTGATATCAGGCATAAGCCTTTGGACAGCGATATTGAAAGCTATCACTGGTTACTGGACTGTGGACTGCAGGTTCAGGTTATTTTGACCAAAGCAGATAAATTGTCGAAAAATGCAGCGATGGCTCAAAAAGCATTATTCAAACGGGAGCTGGGACTGGATGACAGCCGTATTATGACCTATTCTGTAACTCAGAATACAATGCGCAGTGAATTGATAGGGCGGATCATGACGGCACTGGAAGGGCATTATTAAGCGAGGGAAATATGTTGAATCGTTTGCTGCTGTTTGTTATGGCAGCCTGTTTAGGAACGTTATTTTTAAAAATGGAATTGCCTATACCATATCTTTTAGGCGGCATTTTTGCTGCAGTAGCCTGTAAGATAGCTGGTTCGCCTGTTACCTGGCCTAAGAATTGGCGTGAATTGGGTTTGCTTGTAGCTGGGTATGGTATTGGCCGTAATTTTACAGCTGATACATGGGAGAAAATGACGCATCAGACCTTTGGGGTACTGGAAGCCACGCTGATAGCTGTAGCTGTTGCTGTTTTAATTGCCTGGTGGACAGCGAGACATACTTCGGCTAATCTGATCAGTTGTGTGATGGGCATTATGCCTGGCGGGCTGACGCAAATGATGCTGATGTCGGAGGATGATCCAAGGGCTGACGCAAATGTTGTTGTCGTTATGCAGACTCTGAGGCTGGTAGGCGTTATTGTAGCAGTACCATTTCTGGTAATCCATGGTTTAGGTGCTCAGGTTATGCAAAACAATGCTATTGTTCAGACAACAGACGGTACGCATTGGCTTATTCTTGTCCCATTGTCGTTTTTAGGCGCTTTTGTTGCGACTAAGTTAAAGGTGCCAACACCGCGTTTGCTGGGGCCGATTCTGGCAACAGCGGCAGGGTCGTATTTTTGGGGAAGTTTACAGCCTGTGCCTGGTTTGCTTATGATGCTGGCACAGGTAAGTATTGGATTATACATGGGCGTAATGCTGGATCCCAAAAAACTTTCGGCTACTAAGGAATTGATGCCTTATATTTTTAGTGGTATCGTTTTGATGATTGGTGTCAGTGTTGTTGTTGCCTGGTCCCTGTCAGAACGGTATGGGTTTTCTTTAGTAACCGCTTTTTTAGCAATGGCTCCCGGCGGAATTGCGGAAATGTGTCTGGCTGGAATGAGTATGGGAGAAGATGTTTCAATCATTCTTACTTACCAATTAGTACGGTTATTGTTTTTGAATATCTGCGTTCCTTTGGGAATCACTATGTATTTTAAAAATAAAAGTCTTGATTAGCAGTATCGTAGCTTACTGAATAAAATAGTAAGCTACGATACTGTTTTATTTGCGAAAAATAATATATGAAAAAATATATTAAAAGACTTGACAAAAGAAATAGTAATAAATATAATTAAGCTAACAAATGAATATTGTAAGCTAAAGGTGCTCTACAGAGCTTAATAGAGAAGTCGGTGCAATTCCGACGCGGTCCCGCCGCTGTAACGAGGAGTAAACTTCAAATGCCACTGGTAGTAATACTGGGAAGGTGAAGTGAGCTATGAATCGGAGTCAGAAGAACTGCCTTAGCTACATCGCTGATTGACCTGCGAGAGACGGGGAGGAGATGCTGCAGAGTTCGTATTTTAGGTAAATACGAAGTGCGAATCTTTTGCTATGAATTTCTGACCGTTTTTCTTAATATTATTTTAAGAAAACGGTTTTCTGTTTTTCTGTGCTTTTGTAAGCGCGTTGAGGTCGAAGTGTGATGGCTAGACCTCGAAAATAAGGTCAGCCATCAGTGTATATATTTATTTGTGACAGGTCTGGACAACCTGCCGGGTTTATTGCCATTCTCAAATTCTCTTTGTGCAAGAACCTTCTTCTCAATTGCCTGCGTAGGGGTGCGCGGCAAGAGCAACCATCACATTTTTTGTGATGGTTGCTTTTTTTGATAAGGGGCTTATAGAGGCAGTTTCGGTAGGAGATTCTCGAACCATTCTGCGATACATAAGTAAGCAAAGTACAGGAGGTGAACATTTACTACCCCGGCACAGAAAATAATTAATGAAAGGATGCCGTATATGGAACAAGATAAAAACCTTACAGCAGAGATTCAGCAGGAAGAAACTTTAGTGGGAACTATCCCTCCGGTTACTTTCGATGAATTTACGCCGCCGTCCTATGAGGAGTGGAAGCAAGAAGTAGTGACTGCTCTTAAAGGCGGTTCTTTTGAAAAGAGTATGTTCACTAAAACTTATGAGGGTATCACCCTGAATCCTATTTATAGATTAGAGGATCAGGAGAAGATTACTCACAATAAAACCTATCCCGGCATGGAAAGCAACCTGCGCGGTGCTAATGCAGGAGGTTATATCCATAAAGTATGGACTATTGCTCAGGAGTGTGATGGAAAAACTCCTGCCGAAGCCAATGAAATGGTTAAATACGAGCTGTTGAAAGGAACTACCGCTGCTAGTGTCGTTTTAGATACTGCGACACGCAAAGGCTATGATCCTGATAAGGCAGAAGTAAAAGATGTTGCTGATATAGGCGTATCTTTGGCTACTGTAGCTGACGTGGAAAAACTGCTGGATGGTGTTGATCTGGAAAAATTCGAAATCGATATTTATGCCGGCGCTTCCAACATCGCTCTTTTGGCTGCTGTAATCACTGTCTGCGAGAAAAAAGGTCTGGCCCTCGAAAAATTACATGGCGCTATTACTGTCGATCCGATTGGCGAACTTGCTTTGGACGGCGAATTAGTTCGTCCGCTGGACGAATATTATGACGAAATGGCACATAGCATTGCCTGGGCTAAAAAAAATGCTCCGCAGCTTAAAACAGTAGTTGTCAATACCGATGTTTATCATAATGGCGGTGCTAACGACATTCAGGAAGTAGCGTATGCTATGAATGCAGCTGTAACTTATATGCGCGCTATGGAACGCCGTGGTATTGATGTCAATACCTTCTGTCGCCACCTGCGTTTTCATTTCAGTATCGGAGCTAATTTCTTTATGGAAATTGCTAAACTGCGCAGTCTGAAAATGGTTTGGGCGCAAATCGTTAAAAATTGCGGTGGGGATGAAGAAGCACAAAAGATCAATCTTTATGTCAGCACTTCTACCTTCTGCCAGACGAAATACGATCCTTATGTAAATCTGCTGCGTGCGGCAACACAATCCTTCTCTGCGGTTGTTGGCGGTATGGACGGCATGTATGTCAAACCTTTCGATCATTGCATTCGTCCCAGTGATGTATTTTCCCGCCGTATTGCCCGTAATATCCAGATCATGGAACAGCATGAATTCAACTTTATTCAGCCGATCGATCCTTCCGGCGGCAGCTGGTATATTGAACCGCTGACAGAAGAATTTACGGAAAAAACCTGGGCTAAGTTCCAGGAAATCGAAAGCCACGGCGGCTTACTGGCAGCGCTTGAAAGCGGCAAAGTACAGGCAGCGGTTAAAGCTATTTTAGAAGAACGTTTTAAAAATCTTGCTACCAGAAAAGATCGTGCAGTCGGCAATAACATGTACCCGAACATGACTGAAGAACTTTTGGAAGTGCCTGAAGTTGATTTCGCAGGAATCCTTAAAGCACGCAAAACTGATTTGGAAGTCAACGTAAAAGTACGCGACAATGCTTATGTAGAAGCTGTACTCAGCGACCTTGGCAAACGTGATGCCAGTGAGTTGGGTTCTTTGATCGCTGATGCTGAAAAAGCATTATTGGCTGGAGCAACTATGGGTGAAATTTCAGCAGCTCTTACCGGCAGTGCTAATGGCGAAAAGGTTGAAGCTATTGCTCCGCATCGCTGGACTGAACGCTATGAAGAACTGCGTATGCGTACGGAAAATTTTGTTGATAAAACCGGTGCAAACGTTAAAATTTTCCTGGCCAATATGGGACCGATCCCGCAGCATAAAGCACGTGCCGATTTTGTTACCTCTTTCATGCAGGTGGCTGCCTTTGAGGTTGTGACAAATAATGGCTTCCTCACTGTCGAAGAAGCTGTTAAAGCAGCGCTTGAGTCCGGTGCCGATGCAGCCATCGTCTGCTCGACTGACGCTACTTATCCGGAACTGGCCCCAGCAGTTACGAAAGGCATCAAAGCTGTAAATCCGGAAATGAAGGTATTCCTGGCAGGTGCTCCCAGCGCAGAACTGAAAGAAATCTGTGATGCTGCAGGTATGGATGATTACATCAGCGTCAAATCCAATTGCTATGAAACCTTGCTCCGTATGCAAAAAGAAAGGGGGATGTTCTGATAATGTCCAGAATTCCTGATTTTAGTCAAATTCCCTTTCAGCAGGCACCCGCACAAGGCGCCGCCGAGTTTGCTGCCTGGAAGGAAAAATTAAAAACTGAAACCGGTAAATCCTTTGAAGAAAATTTTTACCGTACAATGGAACAAATCAACGTAGCTCCTTTATATGATGTGAATGCCTATAAAGACTGCGAACATCTGCATTATATGGCAGGTATCCCGCCATTTTTGCGTGGACCTTATTCAACGATGTATGTAACCAAACCCTGGACAGTACGTCAATATGCAGGCTTCTCTACTGCAGAAGAATCAAATGCTTTCTATCGCCGTAACCTGGCGGCAGGGCAAAAAGGTCTGTCTATCGCATTTGACCTTGCAACTCACCGCGGTTATGACTCCGATCATCCGCGCGTTGTCGGTGACGTAGGTAAAGCCGGTGTTGCCGTTGACTCTATTTTGGATATGGAGATTCTTTTCTCCGGCATTCCTCTGGATCAAATGTCTGTATCAATGACAATGAACGGCGCAGTGCTGCCTGTATTGGCCTTCTATATCCTGGCTGGTGAAGAACAGGGCGTAGACAAATCAGTTATGGCAGGTACGATCCAAAACGACATTCTGAAAGAATTCATGGTTCGTAATACCTATATCTATCCGCCTACAGCTTCCATGCGCATCATCGGTGATATTTTCGAATATACCTCCGCTTATATGCCCAAATTCAACAGTATCTCGATTTCCGGTTATCATATGCAGGAAGCAGGCGCTACTGCTGATATCGAACTTGGCTATACATTAGCCGACGGTCTCGAATATCTGCGTACAGGTACTGAGCATGGTCTTACTATTGACCAGTTTGCACCGCGTTTGTCCTTCTTCTGGGCAATGGGTAAAAACTACTTTATGGAAATTGCTAAAATGCGTGCAGGACGTATGCTGTGGGCGAAAATCGTTAATTCCTTCGGCCCGAAAAAAACCAAATCTATGGCTTTGCGTACACATTCGCAAACTTCCGGCTGGAGCCTGACAGAGCAAGATCCGTTCAACAATATTACGCGTACCTGTATCGAGGCTATGGCAGCAGCTTTGGGGCATACCCAGTCGCTGCATACTAACGCTTTGGACGAAGCTATCGCGTTGCCGACAGATTTCTCGGCTCGTATTGCTCGTAATACTCAATTGTACATTCAGGACGAAACCAAAGTCTGCAAAGTTATTGATCCGTGGGGCGGTTCCTATTATGTAGAGGCACTGACCAATCAGCTGATCCAAAAAGCCTGGGCACATATCCAGGAAATCGAACAGCTCGGCGGTATGTCCAAAGCTATTGATACCGGTCTTCCTAAAATGCGTATCGAAGAAGCGGCAGCACGTCGTCAGGCTCATATCGATTCCGGCGCCGAAAAAATTGTCGGCGTAAACGATTACCGTCTGGAAAAAGAAGATCCGCTTGATATTCTGGAAGTCGACAACACTGCAGTTCGTTTGGCGCAGATCGAACGTTTGAAAAAATTGCGTGCTAACCGTGACAACGATGAAGTTCGCCGTTGTTTGGACGCTATCACCCATTCCATGGAAACCGGTGAAGGCAACTTGCTGGAGCTGGCAGTTAACGCAGCTCGTGCTCGTGCTTCCAAAGGCGAGATTTCTGACGCTGTCGAAAAAGTCTGCGGCCGTCATAAAGCTATCATCCGTTCAATTTCCGGCGTCTACAGCAGCGAATTTGCTGACGAAGATGTTATCAAGGAAGTTCGTCAGATGACAGATGACTTTGAACAGCGCGAAGGC
Source organism: Phascolarctobacterium faecium (assembly GCF_003945365.1). Lineage (NCBI taxonomy): Bacteria > Bacillati > Bacillota > Negativicutes > Acidaminococcales > Acidaminococcaceae > Phascolarctobacterium > Phascolarctobacterium faecium. The sequence goes on from NZ_AP019004.1 coordinate 873,971, forward strand.
CGTCGTCCCCGTATCTATATTGCTAAAATGGGACAAGACGGACATGATCGCGGGGCGAAAGTTATTGCTACCGCCTTCGCAGATATGGGCTACGACGTAGATATCGGCCCTCTGTTCCAAACTCCGGAAGAAGCTGCGCAGGATGCAGTAGATAATGATGTTCATATCGTTGGTATGAGCTCATTGGCAGCAGGTCATAAAACCTTGATGCCGCAACTGGTAGAAGAACTTAAAAAACGCGGACGTGAGGATATCATGGTCGTTATCGGCGGCGTAATTCCTGCCCAGGACTATGATTATCTCTACGAACACGGTGCAGCAGCTATTTTTGGACCCGGCACCATTATACCTGTCTGCGCTAAAAAAGTACTGGAAGAGCTGAACAGACGCTTGGCGGATTAAGCCATGACAGATACTTATAAACCTTCGTGGGTGCCTGAAGAAGAAAACGATAAATTTGCCTGCCGGGTAATGTACGGTGTTACAGGCGGTCATGAAGGAACTCCAGGTGTAACAGTAGATAAAAAAGACAAAGTAACTCCGGCTATCAAACGCCGTAAGCTGGAAGTCGACGATTACGTCGAAGGTGTCCTCAAATGTGACCGCGCAATTTTATCACGCGCCATCACTTTGGTTGAAAGTAATGCTGCCGCTCATTTTGAGACGGCACAGCAGGTTATCCAAAAACTGCTGCCTTACACTGGTAAATCGACACGCGTTGGGATCACCGGTGTGCCTGGTGCAGGTAAATCCACCTTTATTGAGGCTCTTGGCACAAACCTGTGTCGTGGCGGACATAAAGTCGCAGTACTGGCGGTCGATCCCTCCAGTACTGTTACCAAAGGCAGTATCCTGGGCGATAAAACACGTATGGAACAGCTTTCACGCGAACCGAATGCTTTTATCCGTCCGTCTCCTTCGGGAGGAACTTTGGGTGGTCTGACTCGTAAAAGCCGTGAAACACTGCTTTTGTGCGAAGCTGCCGGCTATGACACCATTTTAGTCGAGACCGTAGGCGTAGGGCAGAGTGAAACTACCGTACGTTCGATGGTAGATTTTTTTCTGCTGGTCGTATTGACAGGCGCCGGCGACGAATTGCAGGGGATGAAAAAAGGCGTAATGGAACTCGCCGATGCAATCGTCGTCAATAAAGCCGATGGTGATAATAAACAGCGGGCAATGGTTACCAGAGCTGAGTATGAACGTATCCTGCAATTTTTACGTCAGGCTACCGAAAACTGGACGACTCATGCCTATACCTGCTCTGCTTATACAGGAGCGGGAATTATGGAACTGTGGAATGATGTTATCGAAGCCTTTATGAAACAAGGCTGGGGAAATGGCGTGTTAGCTGAACGCAGGAAACAGCAGACGCTTTCCTGGGTATATACCATGGTTGAAGAACATCTGCATAATCTGTTTTATCGTTCGCCAGCCATTATTGGCTGCAAAGAAGAGATCGAGCGTGAAGTAGTGGGCGGAAAAATTTCGGCTACTATGGCGGTTCAAGATCTCATCAACAGATTTGCTGCTGCTGAGCTGAGCGGTGTTAATGTTAAAGACAGCTCGCCTTTTGAAATAAAATAATTTTTGGATTCTCCATTGGGGCGCGGCCGCCTGTGGGCCGCGCCATTTTTTAAGGAGGCAATACAGATGAATGATAACCCGGCTATTAAAGGCCTGATAGAATTAATCGAAAAACGTTATGGATTGGAAGTTCTCGACTCTCACTACGTCCTGGTTGATGAAAAATTTAAACAATATAATATGATGCTGTATGTCAAATTACCAAAACAGATGCTTGACGAATTTAAACGCTTATATTCGAATAAAACTAGCGCCATGCATGTTGCGTGGAGCATTGACGATAAAGATAACATTAGATTCCACGCTGCTATTGGCAACAATATCCTTTTGCTTTTAGATTCTCTGCTGTCAAAAGAATGAAAGAAGTGAGAGTAGATGACTAAAAGAAAAACCAGAGCTAGTGTGTGTATTATCGGTTGCAGACGCGACGTTATTAACGCTTAATGAAAAATACGCTTATCTTTTTACAGCATAAGATAAGCGTATTTAAAAATTACGATAGAAGTGCAAATGTTTTCACATAACATAAAATTATTACTAATACTTATTAGTAATATATAACGCAAAAAATATTTAGAAGTTTTTTTACTAAAAGTGTTGACAAGATAATTAGTAATGCTTATAATTAATATAACAAATCAATATTTCATATGGGTGTTCTATGAACTTAAATGTCGATCGGTGTAAATCCGATGCGATCCCGTCACCGTAACAGGTCAGTCCTTGCACAAGCCGAGGTAATACCTGAAGCCGGACAGCAGCCTATATAAGCATCACTGCTTGACCTGCGAGAGACAGGAAGGAGATGTTTTTAACCAATGAGGTTCTGTTTATGTGAGAGTGGCAGAACCGCTTTGACTGATAACATTTGACCGTCTTCGCGCCTTGAGAAGACGGTCTTTTCTTATGATTGTCGTTTTATTCTTGCTGGTCGAAATATTGATTGTTCTACAGAGTAAAAATGCCGGACACATTTTCACTCTGTCCGGCAGATATATTCTGATTTATTTGCTGTTTTCAAGGCTTTCTTAAAAGAATAGAAAATCCTTTCTCTCCTCCTTCGTTGGCAGGCGTAGGGGTGCGCCTGCCAAAACCATCACTTGAACAGTGGTGGTTTTTTTATTTAGTCATGGTGTACTTCGCTGCATGGGTTTACATGGACCATGCAATGTTTTACCTCCGAAAAATTACTTTCAATTGCTTTATGAATATTTTCGGCGATAGTATGTGCTTCCAGTAAAGTCAGGTCGTCGTCAGCGCTTACTTCGACATCTACATAGATGCGGCAGCCAAATTTTCTGGTTTGCAGTACGTCTATGTGGTCAACGCCTTTTTGAGCGTTTATCAGAGCTGTCATCGTATTGATAGTGGCTTCGTCACAGGAGCGGTCGACCATCTTGTCTATGGCATCTTTAAAAATTTCGTATGATGCGTAAACTATCATCAGGCAAATGACTACACTGGCAAGAGGATCTAAAGCAGGATAGCCCATACGGGCGCCTAGAATACCGATAAAGCTGCCTATTGAGGATAATGCGTCACTGCGGTGATGCCAGGCATCTGCCATTAAAGCACTGGAATTTATTTTGGCAGCTGCTTTTTTAGTGTACCAGAACATACCTTCTTTAACGATAATGGAAATTACTGCGGCGATCAAAGCAAGGCTGCCCGGTATTTTCAAATCTTCGGCTGAAGCGTGAAGTATTTTTTCTAAACCTGCGTAACCTATACCAATACCTGTCAGTGCTAAAACTATCGCTAAAATGATGGCGGCGACACATTCCAAACGTTCGTGTCCGTACTGATGTTCTGCATCAGAAGCTTTATTGGATATCTTGACGCCGGCCATAACTATAAAGGTACTGAAGACGTCGGAAGCGGAATGAACGGCATCAGAAATCATTGCGGCAGAATTAGCCAGTATCCCTGCTGCTAATTTACCAACTGAAAGAATTAGATTTACGATGATACTGTTAATAGAAACTTGCATGGCCAGACGTTCGGACTGGGCAATTTTGTCTTGCATGGTGGATAACCTCCCTGGGGTTACTCTTGCAGCGGCACAGATATAATAAAAACATCTGCGGAACTACTACTGTCCCGCAGATGTTTGTTTACGAATCTGCTGCCCGATGGGCCCGGCCGCTAAAACCAAAGGTTTACCGCCTGTTCAGTTTGTACTGTAGCGATATGCAGTGCAAAGAGATTACTTTGATTGTAATTGGTTAGCTGGGGCTTTGTCAAGCAACATTATTTTAATTATTCTTAACTTTACCATAGGTTACTAAAATAGTGCCTTTAGGAGCTGCTAGAGCAGAGCATTGATAGAGAATAATACCATCTTGTTCGGCATTATAGACAGTAATGGTATTGCCGAAAAGATCAGTCAGGTAACCTAGTTTATCACCTTGTTTTATTTTGTCGCCACAACGGCAACTGGAGAACCAACAGCCAGCCTGATCAGTTTCAAGATAAATAACGTCAGTGACATCAACAGGGGTATGTTTTTGTTGTTGCTGTGGACTGCAAAGAAGTTCGAGCTTACAAAGGATATTATGAAGATCGTTTTTATAGGCGTCAATGTCTTCACGCCGGCATAATCCGGCTCCGCCTCGTTCGATAAGGAGAGAAGGGACACCTGAAATGGCGGCATAATTATAGGCACCTGTTGTAGCAGTTGAACGAACCATAAATTTCATATCCAGAACCAAGGCTACTTCGCGCGCTTTTGCAGAAATTTCAGAGTTGGGCAGCCCGGGATAATATACGTATGGATACAATTCTTCATGGATATCACCGCTATGCAGATCAGCATAAAAATCAGCTAAAGGGAAAAAATGTCGACTGAGCAGCCAGGCTGTTTTTTGTGAAAGTGTTCCGTTGACATCGCCGGGGAATTCCCGGTTGAGGTTTTTACCATCATCGGGGGTAACGAAAGCACTGCGTTCCCAAAAGCTTCGAATATTGACGGGATGTATTATAATCAGGCATCCGGAGATAACTTCTGGTTCTATAGCCTGAGATATTTCTATTGCCGCTGCGATACCAGGATATTCGCCACCATGGATGCCGGCTGTTATTAAAAGAGTAGGACCATCATTTTGACCGTTGATGATAGTGATAGGTATTTTTGTATTAGAGTCAAGGACAGGAATGTAAGTTTGCAGTTTCTGCCCTCGTTCTGCTTTTAAACCGCAAATATCCATAGTATCTGACATTTTTATAACTCCTTTGCTTATCAAGTTTTATTTTGTAAGTTTTGATACGATTATTTTAATTTTATTCTTGCTAATCAGTATAACATATGATAGTATGTTCATACAATACCTATTATCAATTAAACTCAAAAACATTTTAGAATGATAACTAAAATACTAGAGGATCTCGACGGAAGGAAATATATCAGTGTGTACAAATGTTTTGACAGACAGGGAATATTTGGGAATTACAATACCCTTTATGCTTTCAACGATGACACAGCCGCTGATGGGAGCGGTTAATACTGCTGTAATGGGACAGCTTCCTGATCCTAAGTATATAGCGGCTGTAGCCTTAGGTGCAATTCTTTTCAATAATATTTACTGGTTTTTTGGTTTTCTGCGTGTCAGTACCTCTGGATATGCCGCTCAAGCTTTGGGTTCTGATTCCAGAGAAGAAGGGTTACTGGCTTTTTTAAGACCGTTGTTCATTGCTGTGATAGTAAGCTGCAGCTGCATAATTTTGCAGAAACCTATTTTGACGGCTTATCTGTCATTGGTTGCTCCGGCTTCGGATGTAGCAGAACTCTGTTCGGCTTACTATGAAATTTTGATTTGGGGAGCACCGCTGGTACTGTTCAATTATGTGTCGTTAGGATGGCTGATGGGGCAGACAAAAGTACGTGCTTCTGTATTTATGCAGGTTTCAAGCAATGTCCTGAATATGATACTTAGTGTATTGTTTGTATTTGTATTACATTTTGATATTGAAGGAGTAGCCTGGGCTACACTTTTAAGTCAGCTTTATGGCGCTGCCGCAGGCTGTTGGCTAATGTATCTTTATGGTAACTTTGATTATAAAAATTTTGATTATAAAACCGTTATAGAGCCTGAGGAGCTAACGAAAATACTTTTGGTCAATACTAATTTAATGATTCGTACGGCTTGCCTGCTGACAGTTAACAATATTATTGCTGCTGCCGGTGCTGCATTAGGAACTGTAGTGCTGGCAGCGAATGCCGTACTGTTTCAGCTGAAAGATATCATGTCGTTCTTGGTCGACGGTATGGCTAATGGTGCTTCTGTTTTTTCAGGAAGGGCTCTGGGACAGAAAAACAGGGCATTATTTTGGCAGATTTTAAAAATGACCTATAAATGGTTGTTTGTGTTGGTGTTTCTGTTAATGCTTGGATTTACATTTGGCAGTACATTTTTAATAAATTGCTTTACAGACTTAGAGGAAGTAGCTGTGTTAGCAGAAACTTACAAATATTATGTTCTTATTTATCCTTTGATAGCTGGCATAGGCCTAGCTCTTTATGGAATGTTTACAGGTGCTACTTATACGGTTCCTATAAGAAATATGATGCTGATTGCTTTAGCTGTATTTTGGCCTGTGGAGAGACTGTTAGTACCTTTACTTGGCAATGATGGCTTATGGATATCGTTTTTAATATTTGTTGGGATTCAGTCTTTAATATTATTTTATTCATTGAGAAAGCTTGGAGAAAAGATTTATAAGATTAAATAAAAGTGTTTACTAAGTATATGGTTTGTGCTAATATTAATACAACTTAATAATTTTATCAAAGGTGCCTCAAGGTTGAATTAGGGAAGTCCGGTGTAAATCCGGCACGGTCACGCCACTGTAAGCGCATATTGCGTAAGTCAGATCGCAGCCTTTGATTTTTGCCATATCCGCGGGTGACGGATCAGCAGCTAGTTCCTGAAATTTGACTTAAATAGGCAGTCTTGCCTGTTTAAACAATATTTTATGATCTCCTGCATCCGTGGTTCATGGCTGCAGGAGATTTTTTTGTAAGGAGATGGGAAGCTTTGAAAAACAAACAGATTTGGGGCAGGATCGGGCAAATCGTATTGGTGCTTTTGGGTATCAGCTTTGTAACATTTGCTTTAGTTATGCTGTCGCCAGGTGATCCGGTCAGGCAAATGATTGCCGGTAATGAGGATATTGTTGTCAGTCAGGTTGAGATTGATGCGCTGAGACATGAATTGGGTTTGGATAAGCCTTTTATTTTTCAATATTTAGATTGGTTAGGAAGAGCGGTACAGGGTGATTTTGGGTTTTCCTATATGGTTAAAAAACCTGTTGTTGAAGAATTGATGCAGTCACTGCCGGCGACATTGATATTAGCGCTGGCTTCTACACTTTTTATGTTGGTGTTTTCACTGCCTTTGGGTATTTATTCTGCTGTCAAACGCAACAGTGTTTTTGATTATGCTGTGAGAGGTCTGACTTTTTTTGGTGTCTCAATCCCTAATTTTTGGATGGGGCTGATGCTATTGTGGATTTTTGGTTTAAAATTAGGCTGGCTGCCAATTGTCGGTGGCAGAGTAAGTCTGGAGACTCTGATTTTGCCAGCTACGACGTTGGGTATAGTTATGGCAGCCAAATATACACGTCAGGTAAGGACGACGGTTTTGGAAGAACTCAATCAGGATTACGTTGTCGGTGCTAGGGCAAGAGGCATGAGTGAAAGCTATATCCTTTGGCGGGAAGTATTGCCGAATGCGATGCTGCCTTTGATCACATTGCTGGGGCTGTCATTCGGCAACCTGCTGGGTGGTGCGGCAGTAGTAGAGATCGTTTTTTCCTGGCCGGGACTTGGTTATTTAGCGGTCCAGTCAATTATTTATCGTGACTTTCAGCTTGTACAGGGGATTGTTTTATGGATCGCCCTTATGTATATGGTCATCAATCTAGTTGTTGATATTTCTTATAACCGGCTTGATCCGCGCCTGCGAAAGGAAGGTAGATAGCATGGAGAATCTTATTAACGGATTAAAGAATAATCGTGCTTTTGCCTTTTCCAGTTTTTTGGTGCTGCTTTTGATAGGGATTGCGTTAGCGGCGCCGTTGCTAGCTCCTTATGATCCGTTGGAAGCTACGATGAAAAATGCTTATCTGCCGCCTTCGAGTGAACATCTTTTTGGAACTGATAAGCTGGGGCGAGATAATTTCAGTCGGGTTTTGTATGGTGCCAGCTATTCTCTGAGCAGTGTTTTGCTGTTGGTAGCGGTCATTTTTGCAGTAGGCACTTTGCTGGGTGTTCTGGCCGGTTATTTTGGCGGTAAGGTAGATACGGTTATTATGCGTATTTCTGATATGATGATTTCCTTTCCCGGGATGATACTGGCCATTGCTATTGCCGGTATCATGGGCGGCAGTCTGATCAATGCGATTATCGCTTTGACTATCGTTACCTGGACTAAATACGCTCGTTTGGCACGCAGTATGGTATTAAAGATAAAAAAACGTGATTTTGTCGAAGCGGCAGTTGTCAACGGCGGTAAACCGACACATATTTTGTGGAAACATATCGTGCCTAATATTTTACCGTTAATGATTATTACAGCAGCTTCGGATATCGGCGCTATGATGATGGAACTGGCAGGGCTTTCATTTTTAGGTTTCGGTTCGCAGCCGCCGGCTCCTGAATGGGGATTGATGCTAAATGAAGGCCGTCAGCAGCTGCAGACGGCTCCCTGGCTGATGTTTTTTCCCGGTCTGGCTATTTTTCTGACGGTAGTAGTCTTTAACCTATGGGGCGACAGTTTGCGTGATGTGCTTGACCCGCGTCAGGAAGATTAAGTTCAGCTGTTGAATAAAGTTTTATATACAGTCAATAAAATAAAAAGGATTTGAAAGGGAGATGTATGATGAAAAAAACTATTAAATTTACAGCAGCTGTTGCAATGATAGGCTTGATGGCATTTGCTTCAGCCGGTTGTGGCGGCGATGACAAAAAAGCTGCGGCAGCCAAAGACACTTTGAAATTTGGCGTTACTAATTTTGCCGACAGTCTGGAACCAACAGATAACTACTTTGGCTGGATTGTTATGCGTTACGGCTTAGGTGAATGTCTGGTAAAATTTGATGAAAAAATGAATTCTACTCCGTGGCTGGCAGAAAATTGGCAGGTCAGTGACGATAAGCTTACCTGGACTTTTAAAATCAATGATAAAGCAAAATTTTCAAACGGTAACAAAGTAACTGCAGAGGCTGTAAAAAAATCTATTGAACGTACTTTTGAAAAAGCCGCCCGTGCCAGAGCAATGTTTGAATATGACAATATCAGTGCTGACGGGCAGACGTTGATGATCAAAACTCACACTCCTGTTGCTACATTACCGGGAATGCTTGGTGATCCGCTTTTTATTATTATTGACACCAGTGTAACTGACCGTGATTATGCTAAGCAAGGGCCTATCTGTACCGGTCCATATATGGTCAATACGTACAGTAAAGCTAAAGCTGTTATGGATGCTAATCCTAATTACTGGGATGGCGAAGTACCGTTTAAGCATGTTGAGATCCCGACTATTGATGATCCCAATACACGCGCTATGGCCCTGCAGTCCGGTGAGATTGATATGGCAATCAATATTGCTCCAGGCGACATGTCGTTGTTCAGCAACAAAGATAAGTACAATATCAGTGCTATTGCTTCCCTGCGTGACGTATTGGCACGTATTAACGTTAAGGAAGGCAAGCCGATGTATGATAAACGTGTTCGAGAAGCGTTGCTGTCATCTTTGGACCGTGAAACCTACTGTAAGGTTTTACTGAAGGACACATTTACTTCTGGCGGACCGTTGATGCCGCCTTCTGTCGATTATGGATTTGATCAGTTAAAAGATCCTAATACCTATAATGTAGAACGTGCTAAGAAACTGTTGGAAGAGGCTGGCTGGAAAGATACCAATGGCGATGGCTATGTTGATAAAGAAGGTAAAAATCTGGAGATGGACTTTATTTTCTACAGCGGTCGCGCAGAATTGCCTTTGTTTGCTGAAGCTACCCAGTCCGATGCTAAAAAGGTTGGTATCAAGGTTAACCTGAAAAATGTTGATTACAATGTTTTGGACGGGATTGGTGTGCGAGGTGAATATGACTTGCTGATTTCCAATATTCTTACTCTGCAGGCAGGCGACCCCGAGGTCTTTATCAATCAGTACTGGAAAACAAATGTTAACGGTAATAATCCGCAGAACGGCAGCGGTTACAGCAATCCTGCCTATGATGCTCTGAGCGATAAGCTGGCAGTAGAATTTGACCCGGCGAAACGTCGTCAATTAGTAATCGATATGCAGAAAATTATTCTTGATGATGCGGCAACGATTATTTTTGGTTATCCGCAGACAAATATGATCAGTAATAATTCTATTGCCAATGCAGAAATTTTACCGTGTGATTATTACTGGCTGACGAAGGAGATCAAGCCTGCCCAGAAATAATCTGTGGGAAGAAGGGACACTGTAATGCTTTTAAAAGTTACAGATTTGGATATCAGTTACGGCAGCAAGGCTACCGTAACTGGTGCCAATATAGAATTGAAAAAGGGTGAGATTTTATCTATCGTTGGCGAGAGCGGCAGCGGTAAAACAACGGTGATACGTGCTATTATGGGCTGTTTGCCGGGTAATGGACATGTAAGCGGCGGCAATATCATTTTTGACGGCAGAAACCTGCTGGATAATACGCCGCAGCAATGGCGTGAAATGTGTGGGACTGAGATTTCTATGATTTTTCAGGACAGCGGTAATATGATCAACCCTATTCGCCGTATCGGCGAACAGTTTATTGATTATATTCTGACTCATGCGCCGCAGATTTCCAGACGGGAAGCTTATGATCTGGCTATTAAGATGCTTGATGATGTAAGGATGCCCAATCCTGACAATGTAATGCGCAGTTATCCGTTCGAATTATCAGGGGGGATGCGCCAGCGTGTAGGTATAGCTTTGGCGATGACCTTCAGCCCGAAACTGCTTTTGGCTGATGAGCCTACAAGCGCGCTTGATGTCACAACGCAGGCGCAGATCATCAGGCAGATCGTTGATGTTCGTGACGAATACAATGCCGCGGTGATCATAGTTACTCATAATTTGGGTGTAGCTTCGTATATGTCAAATAAAATCGTTGTGATGCAGAATGGTATGGTTGTGGAGAGCGGACTGCGGGAAGAGATTATCGGCGATCCACAGCATGAATATACTAAGGAACTGCTGGCGGCTGTTCCGGTTGTGGGAGGTAAGCGTTATTATGCCTGAGAACGTAAAATTACACCCGCATGAGAACTGTAACTGCGACCGTGATGGAGTTGCATTACCGCCAGAAATAGTATTGGAAGTAAAAAATCTGACGAAAAAGTTTCAGGTAGATGGCGGCAAGGTTCTCACTGCCTGTGATAAAGTAAATTTAAATGCTTACAAGGGACAGACTCTTGGCATTATTGGTGAAAGCGGCTGCGGCAAAAGTACTTTGGTCAGAACTATTTTACAGATCCATCCGGCGACAGAGGGCGAAGTAATATTTGAAGGACAGAACATTTTGAAATTGGAGGGAGAAGCGCTTCGCCAGAACCGCCGAAAAATACAAATGGTTTTTCAGGATCCTACAGCGGCTTTTAATCCGAAAATGCGGGTAAAAGATATTTTATGTGAGCCTTTATTGAATTTTGGGTTACTGAAAAATTCTGAAGTTGACGCAAAAGCTGCAGAGTTATTACAAATGGTGGAGCTGCCAGTGGAATTCAAAGACCGTTTTCCTCATAGTATGAGCGGAGGTCAGCGTCAGCGTTTGGGTATAGCCAGGGCACTTTCTCTGGAACCGCAGATTATTGTCTGCGATGAAGCCACTTCAGCGCTGGATGTTTCTGTACAGGAAAAAATTTGTGAATTGCTGGTACGGCTGCAGCGGGAAAAAGATATTACATATCTTTTTGTCTGTCATGATATTGGTCTGGTTGATTTGATGAGCCATCAGGTCGCGGTCATGTATCTTGGTAATGTAGTAGAATTATTGGAAAAAGGTCGTTTGTCTGTTAATGGTGTCCATCCTTATACTAAAGCTTTGATAAAATCTATCTTTAAAGTGGATTTCAAACCTGGAGAAAAAATTCAGCCGTTAGAAGGCGATATTCCGAGTCCATTGGCTTTGCCGCTGGGGTGCCCATTTCAGAGCCGCTGCGAGTATTGCCAGGAAATTTGCAGAAGCGAAAAACCACAATTGCAAGAAATTAAGAAAGGTCATTTTGCAGCCTGTCATTTTGTTAAATAATTTTTTAGTATATTGCAGCAGTCTTAATGGGTGCTGCAATATAAAAATATTTTTTGATGAATAAATACTTATTTATTCATATTTAAACACAGCCAAATAAGTACGCTTTTAAAAATATAAAATCGGTAAAAGTGTGCTTAGCATATATATTTTTTAGGAGTTGATTATGATGAAAAAAACTTTGGTGCTTGCTATGGCAATGGTGCTGGGAGTGACTGCTTCAGTGTATGCCGCTAATCCTTTTTCTGATGTTCCGGCCGGGCATTGGGCTTATGATGCCGTTAACAGACTGGCGGCAGCCGGAATTATTGATGGTTATGGCGATGGTAATTTTGGCGGCGAACGTCTGATGACACGTTATGAAATGGCACAAATTGTAGCAAAAGCTATGGCTAAAGGCGCTAATGTTGACCGCCTGGCTGTAGAATTTGCCGATGAACTGGACAGCTTGGGAGTACGCGTAGCAGCTTTAGAGAAAAAAGCGGATAATGTGAAGATTACAGGACAAATCCGTTATGAATATGCAGGGCGTGACGGAGATTTTAAGAAAGACAAAGGCAGTGTTGCAAAAAATCGTCTGCGCACTCGTTTATTTGTAAATGGCAGTGTAAATGAAGACTGGACTTATACGGCCCGTATTCAAAATGACCAGAATCTTGCTAATGATTCCGGTGATGAAGATACCAAACTCAATCAAGCCTATGTTACAGGTAAATTGGGTGGATTTAATGTTATGGCAGGGAAAGCGCCAGTATTTTTAGCTAATGGCAACCTTTATGACGATACTGCAGAAGTTATTCAGTTAACATATGGTAAAAATGTAAAAATTAGCGGCTATTGGGGGCAAATTACTGAAAAAGATTCCGGTTATATGGCAGATAAGGCCTATGGCGCCAGTTTATCTGGTAAAATCGGCCGCTTGGATTTAGCTGCCGGTTATGATAGATTTGAAGATTTAGATGCCGGGTTTACGAAAATTTCTAATAACGCGGTCTGGAATGCAGGGGCAAATTATAATTTTGGTGACTTTATTTTAGGGGCGATGTATCTTAATTCTGATATTTCTGATAAAGCTGTTGAAAAAGGTGCTGATACGGACGGCTTTGTCATCAGTGCTGCTTATAAGGGTGCCAAGGCCGCCAAACAGGGGACCTGGGGACTTTGGGGAAATTATTATGATCAGGGGGCAGGTACATTTATTGCTCATACGATGAAAGCTGGTGACTGGGGATACTTCACTAAAGAAGGCTTTAAAGGTTATGGTGTTGGTATAAATTATACTTTGGCCAAGAATATGGTTTATAATTTGGATTACTATGATTTGGAAGGTAAAGAAAGCGGACGTGATTCTCAGATTATTTGGAATCGTTTACAGGTAACCTTCTAAATTTGCAGTAACTGAAGCAGGTATTTTGAGAAAGATTAAGGCTATTTTAACAGGCAGTTTCCATATTAAATGAATGGAAGCTGCCTGTATTATTTTTCTCAAAAGTTTTGTAAAATTTTTCAAAAAACTATATATGAATATTTGCTCATGTGTTATAATAAGATTACAGTAAAAGTAAGGAGGCTGGAAAATGAGCAAAACACAGCATGCTTTAGAAAATTTACATGAACATAACAGTCAGGGCTGCGGACATGATCATCATCACGAAGATGAAAGCGGCCATGACCATGATGCAGCCTGTGGCTGTGGGCATGATCATCATGTGCCCGGGCATGCAGATGAATGTCAATGTGAGCTCTGCCATCCACATGAGGAATATTGCGATGTTTGTGGTGAAAGCTTGGAAAATTGTATCTGCAGAATGCCTGATGCTGATTGTATAAAACGAGTTTATGCTTTAAAAAATCTGGGTTGTGCCAACTGTGCCGCCAAAATGGAATATAAGATTAAAGAATTGCCTGGAGTAGAATATGCTTCAGTAAGTTTTGTAACAAAACAGCTGCGTCTATCGGCCAAAAATCACGAGGTATTGCTGCCGGCCATTCGTGAAATCTGTGCTTCTATAGAATCGGATGTAGAAGTTGTGCCACGCAGTGGGATGATGCCGTTCAACTTTGAAAGCAAGGTATACCTGTTAGAGAACCTGGGCTGTGCCAATTGTGCCGCAAAAATGGAGAAGGCTATCAATGATTTGCCGGATGTTTCTGCTGCAACGATAACTTATGCTACGAAACAACTGCGGCTGACAGCGAAGAATCACGCACAATTGCTGCCACAGGTCCAGGCAATTTGCAGTACGATCGAAGCAGGTGTAAAAGTAGTTGAACGTATAGGCAAGCCGGTATTGGCTGAAAATATTAATCAGCGTAAAAAAAGCGGTGGAATACTTTCAATGTCGGATGAACAGCGTTCACTGGCAGAAATAGTGTTTGGCGGAATTTTGTTTATAATCAGCGAAATTACCGGACTCGTGCCGGAAGCTTATCATATTTACTGTCTTGTTGCCGCATATATTCTCTTGGGCGGAAGGATTGTTTTAACCGCTTTAAAAAATAGTACGAAGGGACAGTTTTTTGATGAAAACTTCCTGATGACAGTAGCTACTTTAGGTGCTTTTGCTATCAATCAATATGAAGAAGCTGTTGGAGTTATGCTGTTTTATCGTATCGGAGAATATTTTGAGCATCGTGCGGTTGAAAAAAGTCGTGGTCAGATTATGGAAGCTGTCGATATGCGTCCGGAAGTAGTTAATTTGCTGATTGGTGAAGATGTGCGTGTTATCCCGGCAGAGGAAGCCAATGTTGGTGACATTTTACTGGTACGTGCCGGTGATCGTATTCCTTTGGATGGAGTAGTTATAGAAGGTGAAAGCCTGCTTGATACTTCTCCGGTGACAGGAGAACCTGTGCCGGTAAAACGCAGTTTTGGCGATGAAGTTATTTCTGGTTGTATTAATACGTCAGGGATGCTGAAAATCAGAGTAGAAAAAGTCCTGGCTGAATCTATGGTCACCAAAATTTTAGACTCTGTAGAAAATGCTGCTGCCAGCAAACCACAGTTAGACAGGTTTATAACACGTTTTGCGCGTATCTATACTCCGTTTGTTGTGGCAGTAGCTGTTTTAACTGCTGTGATACCCGGCTTTATAACAGGAAATTGGGAATATTGGACTTATACAGCCTTAACATTTCTGGTTATCAGCTGCCCATGTGCACTGGTGCTGAGCGTGCCTTTGGCGTTTTTTTCAGGCATTGGAGCCGGCTCGAAATATGGAATTCTTTTTAAGGGCGGCGTTACAATAGAAGCCCTGAAAAATGTTAAAGCAGTGGTTATGGATAAAACAGGTACTGTGACCAAAGGGAATTTTGTTGTTCAAAAGCTGGTTCCGGTAAGTGGCATGGAAGAAGATGAGCTGTTGAAGCTTTGTGCCTCCGCAGAACTTGTTTCCAGTCATCCGATTGCTACAAGTATAGTAAATGCGGCCAAAGAACGTGAGTTGAAACTCGAACGGCCGCAAACATTTGAAGAAATTGCCGGTGAAGGATTAGTTGTCGAGGTTTCAGATGGAAAAATTTTGTGTGGCAATAAAAAATTGTTAGAACGTTTTGAAATTGATTTTTCTGTTAGGGAAGAAGATAATTATGGTACGGAAGTGCTGGTTGCCAGAGCCGGAAAGTATTTAGGACAAATAATTATTGATGATACATTGAAAGAGGATGCGGTAGCTGCTGTTACCTCCCTTAAAAAGATGAATTTAACTACAGCCATGCTTACAGGTGATGCGGCAGAAAGCGCACAGGCAGTGGCACGTGCTGCTGGAATTGACGAAGTAAGAGCTAAGCTTCTGCCGCAGGATAAACTCAATGAGTTGGGCCGCTTACGCAAACAATATGGTGGAGTGATGTTTGTCGGTGATGGTATAAATGACGCTCCCGTTTTAGCAGGCGCCGATGTTGGCGCTGCCATGGGCAGTGGTGCTGATGCTGCTATTGAGGCAGCAGATGTTGTATTTATGAACTCGGAAATGCAGGCTATTCCTCAGGCAATTGCCCTAGCGAAGGAAACAACCAGAATTGCCTGGCAGAATGTATTTTTTGCTTTGGCAATTAAGATTATTATCATGGCTGCTGGGTTGGCAGGCTATGCGTCTATGTGGGCGGCTGTCTTCGCCGACACTGGTGTTTCCATACTCTGCGTTTTGAATTCCATTCGTATTTTGTATAAAAAAATATAAATATTATTATTCAATCATTATAAGGACAGCAGATTAAAACATGCTGTCCTGATTTTTTGAAAAAACTTTAAATTTAAAAGTTTAAAGGGATAATAAAATCATTGTACAGGTAAATAATTTTGTTGAAATATTGTGAAAATATCAGAAGCAATAAATTGTTGTTGACAAAATAAGTTAGCAGTAGTAAACTTTAAGAGGTTAGCGAAAGCTAACTTTTTAAAAGTGGGCTAGTTAGCGTAAGCTAATGTGAGGAGGGCAAAAGTATGATGACATTAAAAGAAGTTCCTATCGGTTCTACCGTAACTATCAAAAAAGTTTGTGCCACCGGACCTTTGAAACGCAGAATTGTTGATATGGGTTTGACAAAGGGGACACCGGTGACCGTCAGAAGAGTCGCGCCACTGGGAGATCCATTAGAAGTAACTGTACGCAGCTATGAGCTTTCGCTGCGCAAAGCAGATGCGCAGAACATTCTGGTGGAATAAATTTTGATTTAAAGTTAGTGAAAGTTGATTCGAGGAGGGACTATTTTGAGTAAGACATTAGCACTAGTGGGCAATCCAAACAGCGGTAAAACCACACTATTTAATAATCTTACAGGCAGTAAACAATACGTTGGAAACTGGCCTGGTGTAACCGTTGAACGTAAGGGCGGCAAACTTAAAAAACATGATGGCTTTGAGGTCATGGATCTGCCGGGTATTTATTCTTTATCTCCGTATTCTCCGGAGGAAGTAATAACCCGTAATTATCTTTTGGAAGAAAATCCTGATGTTATAGTTAATACAGTTGATGGATCGAACCTGGAACGTAATCTGTATTTAACGATGCAGCTTTTGGAAATGGGCTGTAAAGTTGTAGTTGCGCTCAATATGATGGATCTTGTCAGAGCTAACGGTGATGTACTGGACACGGAGCTGCTCTCTAAAGAGTTAGGGTGCCCGGTTGTGCCGATTACAGCTACCAGCGGTGAAGGTGTGGAACAGCTCGTGGCAAGGGCGGTGCAGATTGCTCAAACACAATGTGACAGAAAAGACCCCAACAGCTTTTCAGAAGAAGTTGAACGCGTATTGCAGGAAATTGGCGAAATGGTAGCGCCTATGCCGCATATAGAACGCCGCTGGCAATTAGTCAAGGTATTGGAACGTGATGGGCAGCTGCTTGAAAAACTGAAATTATCTCAAGGTGTGTTTGACAAACTAGAGGTCTTGATTACCCGTTTTGAACAGCAGGCTGATGATGATGCGGCAAGTATCATCGCTTCCGGACGTTATCAGAAAATAGACTCAATGCTGCGCAGCTGTTATAAAAGTGCCAATGTTGATTATGCAAATACTGTTTCAGAAAAAATAGATCGTATTGTAACTAACCGTGTTTTGGGATTACCTATATTTTTAGGCATCATGTGGGCTGTTTATTATATTTGTATCCAGACCTTGGGCGATGAAACTATCGGCTGGATGGAAGAATTATTTGAAGGCATCAGTGAATACGCAGGTGCTTTGCTGGAAGCAGCTGGTGCTTCTGAAGTTATGTCAGGGCTCGTACTTGATGGAATCATTGGCGGTGTTGGCGCCGTACTTGGCTTTGTACCGCAGATTTGCCTTTTGTTCTTATTTTTGTCTTTCATGGAAGACTGTGGCTATATGGCACGTGTTGCTTTTATTATGGATCGTATTTTCAGGCAATTCGGGCTTTCAGGCAAGTCGTTTATTCCGATGTTGATCGGTACCGGCTGCAGTGTTCCCGGTATCATGGCAGCACGTACGATTGAAAATGAACGTGATCGTAAACTGACGATTATGCTGACGCCGTTTATTCCTTGTAATGCTAAACTTCCGGTGTTTGCTCTGTTTGCGGCAGCTTTTTTTCCAGAGCAGTCTTGGGTCGGTCCTTCGATGTATCTCTGGGGTATAGTGATGGTTGTAGTTTCAGGTATTCTGTTGAAAAAAACCAAGGCTTTTGCCGGTGAACCGGCGAACTTTGTTATGGAATTGCCTGCATATCACTGGCCGCGGGCAAAAGATATTCTTATTCATACTTGGGAACGTGCCCGCGGTTTTATTGTTAAAGCCGGCACGATAATTTTCCTGGCCTCCGGATTGGTGTGGTTATTGCAATCCTTTGATTTTTCGTTTGAAATGGTTGATGCTCAGGACAGTATGATGGCTGTTATCGGTCATTATCTGGCACCTGTGTTTGCTCCACTTGGCTTTGACAGCTGGCAGACTGCTTTCGCAGCAATTACGGGCTTCTTAGCTAAAGAAGTAGTTGTTTCTACATTTGGTATCTTGGCTGGAGTTGCTGAAGCTACCGAAGAAGATCCGACTTTGATTACCACTATTCAAAGCATGTTCACGCCTGCCAGTGCGTATGCATTTATGATTTTTACATTGCTGGCATCTCCGTGTTTTGCTGCTATTGGCGCGATCAGGCGCGAGATGGGCAGCTGGCATTGGACTTTCTTTGCCCTCCTATATCAAACAGGCTTGGCATATTGCATGGCTTTGCTGATATACCAGATCGGCAGCAGAATGTAATGACTGTGCTGTAGTTTGATGTTTACTTTAAAAACGCAGGCTTTTGCCTGCGTTTTTATTTTTCATATTGTTCACAAATATGGCAGATGTGTTGGCAATGGCATGTTTACTGAATTTTTTATAGCGTTTTTATATAAAAAATTTTTAAAGGTATAGTATTTTTATGGCTGATGTGAGAAAATAATATATGTTTGAGTTTAAAAGTTTGAAGTTGTCAGGGATCAAAGGAGCGCAGAATATTGGAACCGATAAAGAGACAAAGAAAAGAGTCTGATTCAGTATATACGATTATGTTGATACCTCATAAAGGGCACGAACCCAGGAGCATCCATTTTCGCCTCAGCCTGTTGAAAAAGGTTGGTATTGTTTGCGGTTTGCTCTGTTTACTTGGTGCAGGTGTTCTTTTTCAGTCTTCGCATATTTTGTACAAGGCACATCAGGATCAACAGGAACTGTTGACCTACAGGAGTGAAAAAGCTGTTCAGGAACAGAAAATAGGTCAGCTTTTGCAGGAAAATGAAGCTATTGAAAAAGAAATGGCAGAGCTTTCCAAACTGGAAGAGGCGGTTCGGCGAGAGCTTGGTGAAGGCGCAGTGCAGCCTTCACGTTCCGGGATCGACCGCAGTCAGTATCTTGGACAAGGCGGACCTCAGGCGGCTAAAGTAGAAGCTGTTGATATCTATGCTGCGCAGAACAAGGTGCTGCAGGAAAAGGTCAAAGATAGAAAAGCTACGTTGAATGATTTACTTGGCAGATTACGCGAGTTGAACCAGCGCAAAGCAGCGCTGCCGACACTTTGGCCAACTAATGGAGGGACTATTACTTCATATTTTGGCGGACGCAGCGATCCTTTCGGTAATCGTTCTTATGACTGGCATCCGGGAGTTGATATTGCCAATGACTATGGAGCTCCGGTTTATGCCAGCGCGTCTGGCACTATTGAAGAGGCTGGCTGGGTGTCCGGTTATGGCCGTTATGTAAGGATTCAGCATGGATATGGTTACGAAACAGCTTATGGTCATATGAGTAAATTGGCAGTTCAGGCAGGGCAAAGCGTAAGTAAAGGTGATGTCATCGGTTATGTTGGCAGCAGCGGGTATAGTACTGGGCCGCATGTGCATTTTGAAGTGTTGGTCAACGGGCAGACAACAGATCCGTTGGAATTAGTAAGATAATAAAAGGAGAAAACTATGTTTGGGAAAAATAAAAAAGATGTAGTAGCAGTCAGCACCTTGCCTTTGGAAGAATTTGAGTTTTTGCTTGGAAGAAATTCGATCCTGTGCGGCAATTTGCAGACTAAGGGCGCATCGCGTATTGATGGCCACTTTAAAGGCATTATTGTTTCGGAAAACGATGTTTTAATCGGGCCCAACGGTGTGATAGAAGCGAATATTTTTGGGGAAAATGTTACTGTGGCCGGGAATGTTACAGGTAATATAGTGGCCCGCGGCACTTTAGAGATTTTAGCCTCTGGAGTTTTAAACGGTGATATTAAAGCGGGAAGTTTAGTTGTTGAGCCGGGGGCCGTTCTGCGTGGCAACATAGGCGGCATCGAAGGTATTGAAAACCCTGAGCTGTCTCAGGCTGGCGTTTCTGAGTAATAATAGAATTTTGTTTTTACAAATAGCTGATTCGAGAAGAAATGCTTGACACTGTGAGCGGCAATTGATAATATTATAGCTACCTAAATTTATATTTAAAATGACGATGACCGGAAGTAGTAAAAGTACAGAGCTCACAGAGAGGGTATGCCAGGCTGCAACGTACCTAGCTTTATGGCTTTGAAGTCGTCCGTGAGTCGGTAGGCTGAAATCAAAGTAGGTTTATCCGTTAGCGCACGTTACGCGTTTCAAGTGTCCGGACTAAACTTTGATTTAAGTCTGGGAAAATAGGTGGTACCGCGGAGTTTTTCGTCCTGTTCTTAATTTGGAACAGGACTTTATTTATTTTTAGGAGGCAGTAAAATGGCAGAAGAACACAATATTCCTAAAGTTTATGATCCGGCTTCGGTCGAGAAAAAATGGTATAAATATTGGGAAGAACACCGTTATTTCCATGCTGAGGTAGAAGCAGATAAAAAGCCGTTCAGTATTGTTATCCCCCCACCGAATATTACCGGTCAGCTGCATATGGGACATGCGTTAGATAATACTTTACAGGATATTTTGATCCGCTGGCATAGGATGATGGGCGATAATACTTTATGGATGCCCGGTTATGATCATGCGGGGTTGGCTACTCAGATCAAAGTAGAGGAAGTTTTAAAAAAAGAAGAAGGAAAGACCAGGTATGACTTGGGCCGTGAAGAATTTATTAAACGTGTCTGGGAATGGAAAGATAAATATGGTGACCGTATCATCGAGCAGTTAAAAAGCCTGGGTGTTTCCTGCGACTGGGAACGCAAACGTTTCACTATGGATGAGGGCTGTTCACAGGCAGTTCGTGAGGTTTTTGTTTCTTTGTACGAAAAAGGGCTTATTTATCAGGGCAGCCGTATTACTAACTGGTGTGTTAACTGCAATACTGCTTTAAGTGATATTGAAGTTGAACATGAAGATGATGCCGGAAATTTGTGGTATGTCCGCTATCCTGTTGTTGGTGAGATGGAAACTTATCTTACGATAGCCACTACACGGCCTGAAACGATGCTGGGTGATACTGCTGTTGCAGTCAATCCTGAAGATCCGCGCTATGGTCATCTGGTCGGTAAAATGCTGCAGCTGCCATTAACCGAACGTCAGATCCCCATTATTGCTGACAGTTATGTCGATTTAGAATTTGGTACAGGTGCTGTAAAAATTACTCCTGCTCATGATCCTAATGATTTTGAAATGGGTATGCGTCATAATTTAGAGAGTATCGTAGTTATCGGTATGGATGGCTATATGACTGAAGAGGCCGGCAAATTTGCAGGCCAGGAACGTTATGAATGTCGTAAAAATCTGGTACACGAACTGCAGGAAAAAGGTTACTTAGTAAAAATAGAAGAGCATAATCATGCTGTAGGCCATTGTCAGCGCTGTCGCAGTGTAATAGAGCCGTTGGTTTCCAAACAGTGGTTTGTAAAAATGGAGCCGTTGGTAAAGGCGGCTGTAGATTGTGTTGAAGACGGCAGAACACAGTTTGTTCCAGAACGGTTTACCAAAACTTATACCGGCTGGATGGAAAACATTCGTGATTGGTGTATTTCCCGTCAGATTTGGTGGGGGCACCGGATTCCTGTGTGGTATTGTGATGCTTGCGGCGAAGTTATTGCATCGCGCGTTGATATTGATAAATGTCCGAAATGCGGTGGTGCGGTACATCAGGATGAAGATGCTTTGGACACATGGTTCAGTTCAGCTTTATGGCCGTTCTCTACTATGGGCTGGCCTGAAAAAACAGATTTGTTAAAGCAATTTTATCCAACCAGTGTTTTGGTGACAGGTTATGATATCATTTTCTTCTGGGTTGCGAGAATGCTGATTATGGGTATGGAGTTTATGAAGGATATTCCTTTTGATAAAGTCTTTATTCATGGTTTAGTGCGTGACAGCCAGGGACGTAAAATGAGTAAATCACTCGGCAATGGTATCGATCCGCTGGAAGTTATTGAAAAGTACGGCGCTGATACTTTAAGGTTTATGCTGATCACAGGCAATACTCCTGGTAATGATATGCGTTTTTACTGGGAACGCGTAGAAGCAACACGCAATTTTGCTAATAAGATCTGGAACGCATCACGTTTTGCTTTGATGAATATGGAAGGTTATGATGCAGAAGCCAAGCAGGCTCCATATACACTTGCTGATCAATGGATACTTTCGCGGCTGCAGCATACGGTTAAAGATGTTACTGAACTTTTGGGCCGATTTGAGCTGGGTGAAGCAGGGCGTCTTATTTATGATTTTATCTGGAGTGAAGTTTGTGACTGGTACATTGAACTGGCTAAGCCGCGGCTTTATAATAAGGAAGATCCTGAGGCAAGAGCTACGGCACAGCATGTCCTGGCAGAGGTGCTGACATCGGCTATGAAGTTACTGCATCCGTACATGCCGTTTATCACTGAAGAAATCTATCAGTGTCTGCCGCACGAAAGTAACAGTATCATGATTGCACCATGGCCTATTGTTGATGAGAGATTGTTTGATGATAAAGCAGAAACTGGTATGACGGCAATTATGGAAAGCATTAAAGCTATTCGTAATATGCGTGCGGAAGTCAATGCTGCTCCAGGCAAAAAGGTGCCGGCTATTTTGTTAGTGAATGCAGAACTGCGTGAGATCGTTGAAGCCAATAAAAATTATATCAATTTGATGGGCAGTATCGATGAGCTTATAATTGATGATATTGGGGCTGGCAAGCCTGAAAATGCTATGGCCGCTGTTATTGCCGGAATCGAGGTATATTTGCCTCTGGCAGGATTGATCGATGTAGAAAAAGAAACCCAGCGTCTTAATAAAGAACTGGAAAGTATGGATAAAGAAATCAAACGTGTTACCGGTAAGCTAAATAATGCAGGCTTTTTGGCAAAGGCTCCGGCTGATGTAGTTGAAAAGGAAAAGGCTAAAGCAGAGGAACTGAGCGGTAAAATGGAAGCCGTGAAAGAACGTCTGACTTATTTGGCAACTTTAAAGTAACAGCCGAAGCGGCGCGGATACTCCGCGCCGCTTTTTGTGTTTTTACTGTCGTAATTAATTGGAGGTTAAAATGAATTATCAGGAGACATTGGCATATCTGGATAGTTTGGGGAAATTTGGCATTCGTTTGGGAATGGAACGTATTGAAGGATTATTGCGGGAATTAGGGAATCCTGAAAGAAAAATAAAGACCATTCATGTTACAGGAACAAATGGCAAAGGTTCTGTCAGCAGTATGATAGCGAATATTTTGCTTGCTGCTGATTTGAAAACAGGTAAATTTACGTCACCGCATTTGGTAAAGTATAATGAAAGACTTGTTATCAACGGGCAGGATATTGATGATTATAGTTTTGCAGTTCTGATTACTATTGTGAAAAAGGCGGCAGACAGTGTGGTGGCAAAGGGCATTTGTGAGCAGCCGACACAGTTTGAGGTTTTGACTGCTGCTGCTTTTATGTATTTTGCTTTGGAAAATGTAGATTATGCAGTCATTGAAGTTGGCATGGGGGGACTTTGGGATTCAACTAATGTTATCATTCCGGTAGTTTCTGTTATTACTAATGTCAGTTTGGATCACACTGATCGCTGCGGTGCGACTGTAGAACGGATTGCGATGCAGAAAGCAGGAATTATTAAGGAAAATGTTCCGGTAGTAACGGCCGCAGATGGAGATGATGCATTGGGACCGATTAAAGCTGTCGCGATGTTCAAGCAGTCCAAATTGTATATTTATGGCAGTGCTTTTTGGGGCACAGAAGTGAAAAGCACTATGGAGGGGCAGACTTTTACTTTGCATGCAGGTGAGTATTATAGTTCTGACTACAATATTAATTTGCCTGGCGAACATCAAATAGCGAATACATCTTTAGCTGTAGTTGCTGCTAAACTTGTCTCCAAACAGGATGACAGGATCAATGAATTAGCTTTGCATATTGGTGTTGCTAACACTATTTGGCCAGGCAGACTAGAGCGTATTTCTCAAAATCCTGACGTGATTTTGGATGGAGCTCATAACCCGGCTGGAGCAGATGCTTTAAGAAATGCTCTCGATAAATATTATCCGCAGCAGAAAAGGACGTTTGTTTTTGGGATGATGGGTGATAAGGATATGAAAAGCGTCATAGGGAAGCTTTTCAGACCTATGGATACAGTTTATACGGTAAAGGCAGACGAAGGTGGCAGAGCAGCATCTGCTGAAGAATTGGGCAGCCTTATTGGAAATCAGGCTGAAGCTATGAACAGTTTGGCATCTGCGTATGAAGCCGCTGTAACCGGAGCTGATGCAGACAGTGTAATATGTGTATGCGGTTCCCTTTATTTGGTAGGGAATTTTAAGAATATGCTTTTGAAAGCGAAAGCTGGGTGTCATTGATGACTGCTGCAGCCGTAAAATATGCCAATTTAGAAAAATATGTATATTGGCTGTTGTTGGCGACAATAGCTGTTATCCCGCTGCAGCAGGAAGTTTCTTCGGCAATGGTGGCAGTCACTGGCTTCAGTGGCTTTATTGTTGCGTTTTTGCGGCGCCATGAAAAAAGGAAGCCTGTTTTACCACGTTTTGTACAGATTTTATTATGGTTACTGTTATTACTTGGTTATTGGTCGCTGCATAATTCAGCTGATGAGGTATTGTCTACCTACAATTTTATTTATGTTGTCGGTCAATACGCGCTATTGGTCTGGCTGATTTTGCATTATGCTGTTGATAAAAAAACATCTGCAGCTAGTGACTTGGATTTGCACAAGTGGCATGAGTGGCCCAGGCCTCTGCAAATAATAAGTGTGTTTTTGGGAATGTCATTGTTTGTTTCGGTATATGGCATTGTACAGCATTTTACTGGGGTTGTACCTACTGAGGCCTGGGTTGATAATGATGCTTTTCCGGAATTGAAAACACGTGTTATTTCCACTCTGGTCAATCCGAATATTTTGGGCGGATATCTTGTACTGGTTATTTCATTGATTACAGGATTGCTTAGTACAAGTAAAGAAAAAATGTGGCAGCTGGTACTTGGCAGCGGAATTTTAATAGCCGGGCTTTGTTTGCTTTACACATATTCACGTGGGAATTGGGTTGCTTTAGCTGTTGGATTATTGTTGTTTTGCGTATGCTTTTGCCGTCGGGCTTTATTGCCTCTCATAGGCATTGGTATTTTGGGAATGTGGTTTGCCCGTGGCGCAGTATGGCATAGGATAATTTCTATTTTTGGGACTGAAGATACTTCTGTTGCTCTTAGATTTGCCTATCTGGAAAGTACGTTATTTATTATTAAAGAACATCCGTGGGGTGTTGGCTGGTATGGATATCAGTTTATTTATCCGGAATATGATTTTTATCTTAACAATCCTGACGTCATTATGTATCATTGTCATAATTTATTACTGAATATTACGGCAGAACTGGGTTGGCATGGATTGGCAGTATTCTTGCTTTTATGGTTCTGTATTATCTGGAAAGCTGCTGAATTGGCCCGTTTTGGTAAAAGCAGATGGCTTCAGGGTTTTGGCAGAGGTTATTTAATGGCGTCTGCAGGTATTTTAGTGGGCGGTTTGACTGACCATGTTTATTTTAATATGCAAATGGGACTTTTGTTTTGGCTTTTTGCAATTTTAATAATGGTCTGTTCAGAATTTAACAGAAAATTAACAAAAGCATAACCATAAGAGGAAGATTTAGATTTAGCTTTACAGGAAAAACTTGGCAAGTTACAATAAATTCAGGGAAATATGGAATCGTAGGGGGAGCGGAATGAATTTAAATGACGTGCGAAAACTTTTAGACGCTAAAATATGCGTAGGTGAAGAATATCTTGGTCGGCAGGTTGAAACCTGTTGCGGGTCTGACCTTATGAGCGATGTCTTAGCCTTTACAAAATGTAAAACTCTGCTTTGCACAGGGTTGGCTAATATGCAGGTTATAAGAACAGCGGATATGACTGATTTATGCGGTGTGATTTTGGTAAGAGGGAAACTGCCCGGAGAAGATATGCTGAAAGAAGCTGCCCAAAACAAACTCCCGATTATGTCGACAGAATATACATTGTTTGAAGCCTGCGGGATTCTTTATAGTAATGGCTTGAGAGGCTGTTCCAGAAAGGCGGAAGAGCAATGAGTGATTCTAAATCAGTAAAAATGCATTATGATGTTGCCGGTGACGATTTTGACAGGGCTGGTGAAGCTTCTGCCGGATTAAAGCGGTTGCTGCAGAAAATTGGCGTTCCGGCAGATATAATCAGACGTATTGCTATTGGAACATATGAAGCTGAGATGAATGTAATCATTCATGCCGGCGGTGGTCAGGTTGATGCTGAAATTTTTCCTGAAGAGACGGTTGTATATATTGCTGATCAGGGACCGGGAATCCCTGACATTAAACTGGCAATGCAGGAAGGCTGGTCTACAGCACCGGATCATGTAAGACAAATGGGGTTTGGCGCCGGTATGGGTCTGCCGAATATGATGAAGTGTTCAGATGATTTTGATATCCAATCGACAGTTGGCTCAGGTACTAATATAAAGATGAAATTCAAACATATCAGTGAAGACTTATAAGAGGGGTGATACGATGGCTGGAGGATATTTTCATTCCATACGCCTTTTACGGTCTCAGTGTCAAGGCTGTGTAACGTGCGTTAAAGCTTGTCCGACCGAGGCCATTCGTGTCCGCAATGGTAAAGCAGAACTTATAGAAGCACGTTGTATTGACTGCGGCGAGTGTTTACGGCGTTGTGGCTATCATGCTATCGTGGCGGAAACGGATAAACTGGAAGAAACTGAACAATTTAAATATAATATCGCTTTGCCTCCTCCTTCTTTATATGCGCAGTTTCCGCCTGAAACAAGTGCGGCGGCTATTTGGGAAGGGTTACATAGACTGGGATTTGATGAAATTTTTGATGTAGCAGTAGCTTCTGAATATATTTCTTTGGAAATAGCTGCTTACCTGAAAAATTATAACGGTGGCAGAAAACCTTTGATTTCCTGCACTTGTCCGGCGGTTTTAAGGCTGATTCAGGTCAAATTTCCGGAACTCATCAAACAGGTAGTGCCTGTACTTCCTCCAACAGAAGCTGCGGCTATTTATGTAAAAAATGAAGTTATGCAGCGTACCGGCTTAAAGTCTGAAGAAATAGGTGTCTGGTTTATTGCACCTTGCCCTTCTAAAAATGCTAATATCAGGCAGTCCGTTGATGTCCGGCATACACAAATCAACGGCAGTTTAAGTATTGCAGAGATTTATGGAAAAATATTAAAAATCATGGGCGGAGAGATTCAGCCGGATAAAAAGGTGACTGCTGGATCTTCTTATGGTATGAGTTGGGGCAGTTATGGTGGGGAACTGGAAGCTGCAGGAATTGAAAACGGTCTGGCTGTACACGGTATTAATGACGTGTACGACGTGCTGGAGCAAATTTCCCTGAATAAGATGCGCGATGTCGATTATGTAGAGTGTTCTGCCTGCAGTGGCGGCTGTATTGGCGGGCCGCTGACTGCTGAGAATAAATTTGTTGCTGAGAAAAATTTGAAGCTAAGGCTGAGTATTATGAGGCAGAATGAACCTGATGATCGTCTGGCTACCATGGCCCAGAGTATGATATGTGAGGATTTTCCCAAATCGGCTTCCTATGTAAAAAAATTAATCCCGCGGCCGATGATGCAATTAGATGACGATATTTTAGAGGCTATGAAAAAGTTTGAAAAGATGGAGGAGGTCCTCAGATCTTTGCCGGGGCTTGATTGTGGAGCATGCGGAGCACCAAGCTGTCAATGCCTGGCGGAAGACATCGTTCAGGGGAAAGCCAATGAAATTGACTGTATTTTTAAATTAAGGAGCAGTGTAAAACGCCTGGCACATGGTATGCTTGAACTGGCAAAGCAGATACCTATAGCCAGCGAGCCGGAAGAAGAACTGCGGGAGGATGGTGAAAGCGATGCAAGTACGTGAAGTTATTGAAACTTTAGGGTTAAAGCTGATGACACATGAGGTTCCTGTGGATGTGGATGTTATTGGTGGCTATGCCTCTGATCTTCTGAGTAATGTTATGGGGCAGGCGGCTCCCGGTATGATTTGGGTGACAATGCAGGGGCATCAGAATATAGCGGCAGTAGCTTCTTTGATTGGTCTGTCGGCAGTTATTGTGGCAGGCGATGCGCCTATAGAAGAGGATACCCTGAAAAAAGCAGAACAGAACGACGTTTTGATATTGGCTACATCTTTACCTGCTTATGATGTCATTGGAAAGCTTTATGAACTTGGTATCAGGAATGTAAAATGAAAACCGTTATCGGAGATTTTCATGTCCATACCTTGCTTTCCCCGTGTGCTGAAATCGAAATGACGCCGCATCATATAGTGATGCAGGCTGCTGAATATGGTATACAGCTGTTGGCGGTTACTGACCATAATGCTTCGGCTAATGCTGTGGCGGCGATTCAGGCTGGTGAACGTTATGGTATTAAGGTGTTCCCGGGAATGGAAGTTGAATGCAGGGAAGAAGCGCATATAGTGGTTTTGTTTGACAATTTGAAACAGCTGCGGCGGTGGCAGAAAATAGTCGATTTTTCAATGCGTGGCCTCAAAAACATTCCTGAACGGTTTGGAGCGCAATTTGTCGTTGATGATGATGATAATTTTGTTGCAGAAGAGGAAAGAATGCTTTTAGGACCATTGCAGCTATCTGCGCAGGAGGTTGTACGAAAAGTAAACGAAATTGGCGGGCTGTGTTTAGCTGCCCATATAGATAGACCGGCATATAGTTTGCTTGTACAGCTGGGATTTATTCCTAATGATATGGGCTTGCAAGGAGTAGAGATAAGCCGTAACAGTTTAGCAGAGTTGGAGCAGCTGAAATTGAAAAGATTATCTGGGAATTTACCTTATGTCACTAATTCTGATGCTCACAGAATGCTTGAATTTTTGGAAGGCCCCAAGAATAAAATTACCATTGAAGAAGCGACTATTTCAGAATTAAAACTTGCACTTGCAGGAAAAGACGGGCGTAGTTGGTTTCCGGGTTATTTTATTAATGATCTTGAATATTAGTTACACTAAAAGTATAAAGTATACACTATTCATGCTTGAAAATCATAAATAGTGTTGATTATATACGTTTTTTTTGCTATAGTAGTATTCGTACATTAAAGTTTAGGGAAATGGAGAGTGTACTATGAATATGGTTGACAAAAGATGCAGTTGCTGCGGCGGAGAAAATCCTGAAAAGGTGCAGATTGATGCTATTCTGGCTAGATATCAGGGTAAAAAAGGATCTTTGATCCCGATTTTGCAGGAAGTACAGGCTCTGTACAATTATTTGCCCAAAGATGCTTTAGAGTACATTGCTGCCAGTACAGGAACACCCATTGCTCAAATTTATGGTGTTGTTACTTTTTATTCCCAGTTTCACCTTAATCCGCGCGGGCGTAATATTATCCGCGTTTGTCAGGGAACTGCCTGCCATGTACGTGGTGGTAAAGTAATTTTGCAGACTATCGAAAAAGAGCTTGGAATTAAGGCCGGACATACTACGGAAGATCTGCGTTTTACCCTTGAGACTGTTGCTTGTATCGGCGCTTGTGGTTTAGCACCGGTTATGCAGGTTAATGAAGATACTCATGGTCGTTTGACTCCGGACAAACTGTCGGCTATTTTAGCTAAATATCAATAACAATCATGCGTGAATTGTCTTTGCATATCCTTGATTTAGCGCAGAATTCCATAGAGGCAGGAGCTCATAATGTAATAATAGAAATAAATGAGAATGAAAATGGATTTTTTGTTTTTCGTATCAGTGATGATGGACATGGTATGAGTGAGGAAATGGTGCAGAAAATTCGCGATCCCTTTGTGACTACGCGGACTACACGTAAAGTAGGTATGGGAATACCTTTTATGGACATGGTCACTAAACAATGCGGAGGACATTTGTTAATACAATCTCGTAAGGGTAAAGGTACTGTCGTAGAAGCTGCTTTTGCAAAGGATAATATTGATCGCCCGCCTTTGGGTGATATTGTATCAAGTATTAAAGTGCTGCTGGTAGGCACGCCGTATCTGGAACTGAAGTTTATCTATAAGATAGGTACATCGGGATTTGATATTGATACGAGGGTTATCAGATCTCTCCTTGGTGATGAAGCAGACTTTACCAGACCTGAAGTTTATACATGGTTTGAAGAATATTTAAAGCAGGAAATATCGCAGTTGAGGTGTGAGCAGGAGGTATAAAATGAAAACGTTGGAAGATTTGAAGGCCCTACGTGAAAAATTAAAGGCAGACATGAAAGTTCGTCAGAATGACGGCACTAAAATAATCATAGGTATGGGTACATGTGGTATTGCTGCAGGCGCGCGCGAAGTGATGTCTGCCGTTTTGAATGAGCTTGCAGTGCGTAAACTTAATGATGTTCAGGTACAGCAGACGGGCTGTATCGGTATGTGTGAGAAAGAAGTCCTGGTAGATATTGTCCGTCCTGGAGAACCTCGTATTACTTATGGTAAAGTAAAACCTGAGGACGTGAAAAAGATCATTGCAGAGCATGTTGTCAATGGCCGTATTGTTGAAGAAATGGTTGTAGGCAAAATTATGCAAGACTGATTTGATAAAATTTGGAGGGAAATCATATGCAGCACATTAGAGCACACGTCCTGATTTGCGGAGGAACAGGATGTAAATCTGCCGGTTCAAAGGAAGTACAGCTTGCTTTTAGTCGGGCTATTGAAGCTAAAGGCCTGAGCGACGAGGTTATGGTAGTAGAAACAGGCTGCCATGGTTTCTGTGAACATGGTCCGCTTGTTATAGTGTATCCTGAAGGTACTTTTTATTGCCAGGTAAAAGCTGAGGATGTAGAAGAAATAGTTGAAAGCCATTTATTTAAGGGCCGTATTGTTGAACGGTTGCTTTATCATGAACCGCTTACTCATGAAAGTATACCTAATTATTCGGAAATAAATTTTTATAAGAAACAGCATCGGTTAGTTTTAGAAAATTGCGGCGCTATCAATCCTGAACAAATTGAAGAATATATTGCTGTCGGCGGTTATGAAGCTTTAGCTAAAGCTGTAACTACCATGAGTCCTGAAGATGTTATTGAAGAAATCAAAAAATCAGGTCTGCGTGGACGTGGCGGCGGCGGATTTCCTACAGGAATGAAATGGCAGTTTGCTAAAGCGTCTGTAAGTGATAAAAAATATGTTATCTGTAATGCAGATGAAGGTGATCCTGGTGCATTTATGGACAGGAGCGTCTTAGAAGGCGATCCGCATAAGATATTAGAAGGTATGGCTGTCTGTGGTTATGCTATAGGTGCAGATGAAGGCTATATTTATGTACGTGCGGAATATCCGCTGGCCATTAAACGTCTGCGCATAGCTATTGAACAGGCTGAAGCTATGGGGTTGTTAGGTGAAAATATTTTTGGTTCCGGGTTCAGCTTCAAACTGCATATCAAGGAAGGCGCCGGTGCGTTCGTTTGCGGTGAGGAAACTGCATTGATGGCATCAATAGAAGGGAAACGCGGTATGCCGCGGCCAAGACCGCCATTTCCAGCAGTTGCCGGACTTTGGGGAAAGCCGACCAATATCAATAATGTTGAAACTTTTGGTAATGTAGCTGCAATTATTACTAATGGCGCTGACTGGTATGCTGGTTTTGGTACTGAAAAGTCAAAAGGAACTAAAGTATTTGCGCTGACTGGTAAAATAAATAACACAGGTCTGGCCGAAGTTCCTATGGGTATTACTATGCGCGAAATTATTTATGATATCGGCGGTGGTATTAACGGAGGTAAGAAATTTAAAGCAGTTCAAATAGGCGGTCCATCTGGTGGCTGCCTGCCTGAATCAATGCTTGATCTGTCTATAGATTATGATTCGTTAACAGCGGCAGGTGCTATGATGGGTTCTGGCGGATTGGTAGTTATGGATGAAGATACCTGCATGGTAGATGTTGCAAAATTTTTCCTGAATTTTACTCAATCTGAATCCTGTGGCAAATGTACTCCCTGTCGTGAGGGGACTAAGCGTATGCTGGAAGTCCTGACACGTATTACTGAAGGGCAGGGGAGAGAAGGCGATATAGAGCTGTTAGAAGAACTGGCCAGAAATATTAAAGAGACTGCTTTATGTGGATTGGGACAAACTGCTCCTAATCCTGTATTGAGTACTTTAAAATATTTCCGTCATGAATATGAAGCTCATATCAAAGAAAAACGCTGTCCTGCCGGTGCCTGTGAAAAGCTTGCCAATTATGAAATTACTGATGCATGCAAAGGCTGTGGGTTATGTGCACGCCAGTGCCCGGTTAATGCCATTTCCGGAGAAGTGAAAAAGAAACATGTTATCGATGTAACTAAATGTATAAAATGCGGTGCCTGCATGGCGGCTTGTCCGTTTAAGGCCATTACTAAGGGTTAAGGGAGGATTATATAGATATGGAAATGATTACCTTAACGATCAATGGGCAGACTGTACAGGCCCCTAAAAATGCTACTATTCTTGAAGCCGCGCGTTCTGCCGGCATTCATATTCCTACGTTGTGCTATCATTCTGAACTTGCTCCGGAAGGGGCCTGCAGATTGTGTGTCGTAGAAGCTACCGGAGCGCGTACGCTTGTAGCCTCCTGTGTTTATCCTGTTGCAGAAGGTATGGTAGTGAAAACGAATACGGATAAAGTCCGCGCAGCAAGACGAATGGTCGTAGAATTGCTGTTGGCCAATCATCCCAAGGACTGCCTTGCGTGCCAAAAAAGCGGTGACTGTGAACTGCAGAATATAGCTGCTGATTTGGGATTACGCAAGATCAGATTCGAAGGCGGAGCCCGTAAAGCACATACTATTGACGCCAGTAACCCCTGCTTAGTGCGCGATCAGGAAAAATGTATTTTGTGCGGACGTTGTATACGTGTTTGTCGTGATGTGCAGGGAATGAGCGTCTACAGCTTTGCTGAGCGCGGCTTTGACACAATTGTTTCTACTGCTTTTGAACAGGATCTTGGAAAAGTAGAATGTTCTTACTGTGGACAATGTGCGAGTGTTTGTCCTACTGGAGCTATAGTGGAAAAAGATGATACGGAAAAAGTATGGTCGGCTATCAATGATCCTGATAAGATTGTTATAGTTCAAACAGCTCCGGCAGTACGCGTGGCTTTGGGTGAAGAATTGGGTATGGAACCAGGTTCTATCGTTACAGGGAAAATGGTTGCAGCATTGCGCAATCTAGGGTTCGATAAGATATTCGATACTAATTTTTCGGCTGATTTGACGATTATGGAAGAAGGGCATGAGTTCCTCCATCGTTTGACTAACGGAGGTGTATTGCCGATGATAACCTCCTGCAGTCCTGGCTGGGTAAATATGATAGAGCTTAAATATCCTGATTTGTTACCACATCTTTCTTCTGCGAAATCACCCCAGCAAATGTTTGGCGCTATTGCTAAAACCTATTATGCTGAAAAAGCTGGTATTGATCCGGCAAAAATAGTCAGCGTTTCGGTGATGCCGTGTACTGCTAAGAAGGCGGAAGCAGCACGTCCGGAGATGAATGCTTCCGGATATCGTGATGTAGATGTTGTTATTACTACCAGAGAACTTGGCCGTATGATACGGGAAGCAGGACTGGATTTTAAACATTTGCCTGAAGACAGCTATGATTCTCCGCTGGGTACAGGTACAGGTGCTGCTGTTATTTTTGGTACTACCGGTGGCGTAATGGAAGCTGCTCTGCGTACTGTAGCTGATGTTTTAACAGGTGAAAATTTGCAGACTGTTGATTACAATGATGTGCGGGGGATGGAACAGACCCGCGAGGCGGAACTGACTATTGCAGGAAATACTGTAAAAATAGCAGTTGTTCATACTCTTGCTTCTGCACGCAAGATATTAGAGCGTATCAGAGCCGGTGAGGCAGATTATCAGTTTATTGAAGTTATGGCTTGCCCTGGTGGCTGTATTGGCGGCGGCGGTCAACCGATTCCCGTTAATGCAGAAATTAGAAGAGCCCGTAGAGAAGGGTTGTTTGATTGTGATAGTGCCAATGAGTTACGAAAATCACATGAAAATCCGGAAATTAAAGAGCTTTATGATACTTGGTTAGGTAAACCTCTCGGAGAAAAAGCTCATAGTCTACTGCATACGCACTATCATCAACAGATACGTTGAAAGTACTAATTTGATACCACAAAACACCTCTTGAGTAGTTTTGCTCAAGGGGTGTTTCTTTGTAAATTGTAAAGAAAATGCTTGCCATGTTACAGTTTTACTGATATCATATGTAGTATAGCGTTTTAAAGAAAAAATGTTTAAAAACTAAAAAAAGTAGTGATTTTGCCTAAAATTTACTGCTTCTTTATGTGTTATAATAGAGCTGGACACAAAAAGTTCAAAAAGAAATCACAATTAAAGTTTTTTTTTGAAGGATTTTTTGTTGGAATGTCGAAGTAAATTAAGCAGAACTAAATATCTTGGATATGTTTTAGCGGTTGGTAGACAGAAGAACGAAGAAGTTCAACTGAAAGCTTTACCTGCTGACAGTTTGCGATTCAGAGCGTAGCCACTTTGGATAGAAGTAAGCTGGCACTTGGCTATGTTTTGTTTTAGTAAATCAAAACTTCTAAGTGCTCCTTTTTTATGGGTAAAATCTTATTCGGCAAATAATACTTTATGCTTTTATAGTTGGTATTTAGCCGACTAAGTGTATTTTTACTAGTGAAGTTAATAGACTTCGCTGGCATTAGCCACAATTTGTTTTATTTACAAGGAGGAAGGTAAACATGATCGACATTAAAGATCGCGTATGCGAAGCAGTAGCCGGCAAAATTATGAGCGCCGAAGCAGCTGCAGAATTTGTAAAGGATGGCGACAACGTAGGTACCAGTGGTTTTACTCCGTCTGGTTATCCTAAAGCTGTGCCTCTTGCTCTGGCAGAAAAAGGCAAAAAAACTCCTTTCCAAATCAACGTTTGGACCGGTGCTTCTGTAGGTCCTGAAATGGATACCGCAATGACTCAAGCTGGTATCGTTGCTCGTCGTATGCCTTACCAAACTAACAATGATCTGCGTAAAGCTATCAACAACGGTTCTGTAAAATATACTGACCTGCATTTGAGCCATGTTGCTCAAATGACTCGCTATGGTTTCATGGAAAACCGCAGATGTGTAGACGTCGCTATCGTCGAAGCCTGCAAAATCATTGACCTTGGCAATGGCCAGGTTGGTTTGATTCCTACAACTTCCATGGGCAATTCTTCTTCTTATGTTCAATGTGCTGAAAAAGTTATTGTTGAAGTAAATACTTCTCAACCAGTAGAATTGGAAGGCATGCATGACTCCTATGTGCCTTTGGATCCTCCGAATCGTAAAGCTATTCCTGTTGAAAAACCGGAAGATGTAATCGGCACTCCTTATATTCCTTGCGATTTGGACAGACTCGTTGCAGTAGTTCCCTGCGATATTACTGATAAAGTTCGTCCGTTGGGCGAAATCGACGAAGATGCTCAAAAAATGGGTAAAAACTTGGTTGAATTCTTTAAATCTGAAGTTGCTGCAGGTCGTTTGCCCGCTAATCTGTTGCCGCTGCAGTCTGGTGTAGGTTCTGTTGCTAACGCAGTTATCAACGGTTTGGTTAACTCTGATTTTGAAGATTTGACTGTATATACCGAAGTTATTCAAGACGGTATGTTCGACTTGATCGATGCTGGCAAACTCCGCGTTTGCTCTGGTACCGCTTTGAGCCCATCCCCTGATTGCCTCAAAAAATTCTATGACAATGTAGAAAAATATAAAAAATATATCATTCTGCGTCCGCAAGAAGTTGCAAACAGCCCGGAAGTTGCTCGTCGTATCGGTGTCATTGCAATGAACACTGCTATTGAGGTTGACATCTATGGTAATGTTAACTCCACTCATATTTGCGGTACTAAGATTATGAATGGTATCGGCGGTTCCGGCGACTATGCTCGTAATGGTTATCTGACCGTATTCTTCACTACATCTCTTGCAAAAGGCGGAGCTATCAGCTCTGTAGTTCCTTTCTGCTCTCATGTTGACCATACTGAACATGACGTTGATGTTATCGTTTCCGAACGCGGCGTAGCTGACCTTCGTGGTTTGTCTCCAAAAGAACGTGCTTTGGTTATCATTGATAAAGTTGCTAATCCGAAATATCAACCGCTGCTTCTTGATTACTTCAAGAGAGCTTGCGAAGCTTGTGGCAATAGCCAAACTCCGCATATTATGGATGAAGCTTTCTCCTTCCATGATCGTTTCGTAAAAACCGGCACCATGGAAAAATAATTCTTAGTCAAGACGATTGACTGAGATTGTTGTCTGAAATATTTTGCCGGCAGATAGTTAGTTCTGCCGGCAAACTTTACAGCTTATCTGTAAATAAATTCTGTTGACGAGGCCTTCGGGCTTTGCCATATACACCGTCTATGACGGACACTCTCACCATAATTCGGTCAGTCCAAACCGGATTGTGCAAAAACAATATTCTTAAGGAGGATTTGAGAATGGCAAATGAAACTCTGAAAGCTGGATTTGACAAGTACATGGCTGGCGTAGAAGCTAAACTTGCTAAAAATCCCGAACGTGCAAACCTTGAGCCCAACAGGCTCTACACCCCTCTCGACATCGAAGGCTTCGACTATGAGAAGGATCTTGGCTTCCCTGGTGAATATCCTTACACTCGTGGTGTACAACCTACTATGTATCGTGGCCGTTTCTGGACCATGCGTATGTATGCTGGTTTCTCCACTGCGGAAGAATCCAACAAACGTTATCGTTACCTCTTGGCTAACGGTGGCAGCGGCTTGTCCTGCGCATTCGACCTTCCGACCCAAATCGGTTATGATTCTACCGATCCGATGGCTGAAGGCGAAGTTGGTAAAGTTGGCGTAGCTATCGACTCCTTGGCTGATATGGAAATCTTATTTGACCAAATTTCTTTGGATCAAGTTTCCACTTCCATGACCATCAACGCTCCTGCATCCGTACTTCTTTGCATGTACATCGCAGTTGCTGAGAAACAAGGCGTTTCCGCTGACAAACTGCGCGGTACTATTCAAAATGATATTTTGAAAGAGTATGCTGCTCGCGGAACTTACATTTTCCCGCCGAAACCCTCCATGCGTTTGATCACCAATATTTTCGAATATTGCTCCAAAAACGTACCGCTGTGGAATACCATCTCCATTTCCGGTTATCATATCCGTGAAGCTGGTTCCACCGCTTCTCAAGAAATCGCTTTCACCATCGCTGACGGTATCGCTTATGTTGAAGCAGCTATCAAAGCTGGTATGAACGTTGACGATTTTGCTGGTCGTCTGTCCTTCTTCTGGAACGCTCATAACAACGTACTCGAAGAAGTTGCTAAATTCCGCGCTTCCCGTCGTGTATGGGCTAAAGTTATGAAAGAAAGATTCGGCGCTCAAAAACCGAAATCTCAAATGCTCCGCGTACATACTCAAACTGCAGGTTCCATGCTGACTGCACAACAACCGAACAACAACATCGTTCGTGTTGCTCTGCAAACTGCTGCTGCTGTAATGGGTGGTACTCAATCTTTGCACACTAACTCCAAAGACGAAGCTTTGGCATTGCCGACCACTGAGTCTGTAACCATCGCTCTCCGTACTCAACAAATCGTTGCTTACGAATCCGGCTTGGCTGACACCGTTGATCCGTTGGGTGGTTCCTACTATGTTGAAGCTTTGACTAACAAAATCGAAGCTGAAGCTTGGGAATATATCAAAAAGATTGACGAAATTGGCGGCGCTCCTGAAGCTATCGCTAAAGGTTATATCCAAAAAGAAATCCAAGACTCCGCTTACAAATGGCAAATGGACATTGAAAAAGGCGACCGTATTATTGTTGGCGTAAACAAATTCCAACAAGAAGAAGAACCGCCGAAAAACTTGCTGCGTGTTGACGGCTCCGTTGGCAAATTGCAAGCTGATAAGATTGCTGCCCTTAAAGCTCGTCGTGACAATGCTAAAGTTGAAGAAACTTTAGCTGCTCTGGAAAAAGGCTGTGCTGACGAATCCGTTAACCTGATGCCTTTGATTCTTGACGCTGTACGTGCTTATGCAACTGAAGGCGAAATCTGCGGCGTAATGAGAAAAGTATTCGGCGAATATCAATCTCATACTGCTCTGTAATTTAGAGCCAACAATAATAGGGAGGTAAGAAATAATGTCTAATATTAGAGTTTTAGTAGCAAAACCGGGTCTGGACGGCCATGACCGCGGTGCTAAAGTTGTAGCTCGTGCATTGCGCGACGCTGGTTTTGAAGTTATTTACACCGGTATTCGTCTGACTCCGGAACAAATCGCTGAAGCTGCTCTGCAAGACGACGTTAAAGTTGTTGCTTTGAGCCTGCTTTCCGGCGCACACAACACCCTTTTCCCGAAAGTAGTTGAACTGCTGAAAGAAAAAGGTTTGACTGATGTTCTGGTTATCGGCGGCGGCGTTATTCCTGACGCTGACATTCCTGGTTTGAAAGCTGCTGGCATTGCCGAAGTATTCACTCCTGGCACTCCGACTGGCAACATTGTTGAATTCATCAACGCTAACGTAAAATAATTAAGGTTCTCAAAAATTTTGCAGGCCGGGCTTGTCCCGGCTTGCATAATACAATTTTTATTGGACCTCAACAAGGCGGTGTGATCATTGAATATTGTTGAAGGCGTATTAAACCATTCTCGTTTAGCATTAGCGAAAGCTATTACTGCCGTAGAGAACGAGTATGATAACGCTGTTGAAATAATGACAGCCATTTATCCCCACACCGGTAATGCTTATGTCATCGGAATAACCGGACCTCCGGGCGCTGGCAAAAGTACTTTGACCGACAAGCTTGCTAAAGAATATCGTAAACGCGGTAAAACAGTTGGTATTATCGCAATTGATCCTACAAGTCCTTTCTCCGGCGGTGCAATTTTAGGCGACCGTATCAGAATGTTGGACCTTACTGCCGATGAAGGCATTTTTGTTCGTTCCATGGCTACTCGCGGTAGTTTGGGTGGATTATCCCAAAAAGCGGGCGATGCTGTTAAATTGATGGATGCATATGGTTTTGATGTTATTATTGTTGAAACTGTTGGCGTTGGTCAATCTGAAGTAGATATTGTTAAAACTGCTGATACTACAATGGTTGTTGTTATTCCTGGTATGGGCGATGACATTCAGGCTATTAAAGCAGGTATACTTGAGATCGGTGACCTTTTCACGATCAATAAAGCTGACCGTGAAGGTACGGACAAGCTGAACATTGAGATTGAAATGATGTTGGAATTAAATCCCGAACATGTTGGCTGGCGTCCTCCGATCAATCGGACCATTGCCAGCAAGGGTGAAGGTATAGAAGCTGTTGTTGACTCTATTGAAGAGCACAAAGCATATTTGATTGAATCTGATCAATTGAGCAAAATACGCAAAGCTCGTATTAAAAACGAAGTTACTGCTATGCTTAATGACAGGGTCAACCGTTATATCGACAAGAATGTTGTAGCTACTTCCGAATTTGATATTTTAGTTGAAAAACTTCAAATTCGTGAAATTGAGCCGTATTCTGTTGTCGCTGACATTGTTGGTAAAGTTTTAAGATAAAACAACCAAAATTACTTTTAGGAGGAATTTGAAATGTTTAAAACAATTTGTGTTGACCATGTAGGTATTGCTTGCAAAGACCTGGATCTTTCCAAGAAATTCTACACTGAAGTTCTTGGCTTGAGCTGCACTGGTGAAGAAGCTGTTCCTGAGCAAGGTGTAAAAACCGTATTTATTCCCTGTGGCGAAACTTTGCTTGAGCTCCTTGTTGATATCACTGAAAATGGCGATGGCCCTATCGGCAAATACATCGCTAAAAATGGACAAGGTATCCAACATATCGCTGTTCGCGTTGATGATGTTCAAGCAGCTATTGATACCACTATTGAAAAAGGTGCTGCTATGATCGACAAAGCTCCTCGTGGCGGTGCTGGCGGAATGGATATCGCTTTCGTTCATCCGAAATCCGTAGGTATTTTGCTTGAGTATTGCGCTCCGGCAAAAAAATAATTCCGTAAAATACGGAATTACAAAAATCTTTTGAAGATTTTATTTTAAGTTGTTACATACTACACGGATGCGGACCAAAGAGTCTGCATCCGCGTAGATGTATATAAAATAAGGTTCTCCCAATAATGATGGAGGTGTAAGATTTGTCTACTCAAGCAAAAATTGAGAAAATGCTCAAAAAGTCCGAAGTAATTCTGGCTGCAGGCGGCGAAAAACGCGTTGCAAAACAACACGAAGCCGGCAAAATGACTGCACGTGAAAGAATTGCTGCACTCCTCGACGAAGGATCCTTTGTTGAATTGGATCGTTTCGTAAAACATCGTTGCACAAACTTCGGCCAAGAGAAGAAAGAACTTCCTGGCGAAGGTGTAACTACTGGTTACGGCACCATCGATGGCCGTCTGGTTTATGTATTCGCACAAGATTTCACTGTAGAAGGTGGTTCTTTAGGCGAAATGCATGCTGCTAAAATCGTAAAAGTACAACGCCTGTCCCTGAAAATGGGTGCTCCGCTTGTTGGCCTGAACGATTCCGGCGGTGCTCGTATCCAAGAAGCAATTGACGCTTTGGCTGGTTACGGCAAAATCTTCTTTGAAAACACTATTGCATCCGGCGTAGTTCCTCAGATCTCCGCTATCATGGGTCCTTCTGCTGGCGGCGCTGTATACAGCCCGGCACTGACTGACTTCATTTACATGGTAAAGAACACTTCTAAAATGTTCATTACCGGCCCCGCAGTAGTAAAATCTGTTACTGGTGAAGACGTAACCCAAGAACAACTGGGTGGCGCTATGACCCACAACAGCACTTCCGGCGTTGCACATTTTGCTGCAGAAAACGACGAAGACTGCTTGCAACAGATCCGTTACCTGCTGAGCTTCCTGCCTTCCAACAACATGGAATGCGCTCCTATCGTAGAAACCGGTGACGACCCGATGCGTATTGATGACTCCTTGAATACATTGCTTCCGGATAACTCCAACCAAGCATATGATATGAAAGACGTAATCAAATCCATCGTAGACAACGGTGAATTCTATGAATCCCAACAATATTGGGCAACCAATATTATCACTTGCTTTGCACGTATGGATGGTCAAACCGTAGGTATCATTGCAAACCAA
The DNA here is from genome assembly GCF_003945365.1 of Phascolarctobacterium faecium. Classification (NCBI taxonomy): domain Bacteria; kingdom Bacillati; phylum Bacillota; class Negativicutes; order Acidaminococcales; family Acidaminococcaceae; genus Phascolarctobacterium; species Phascolarctobacterium faecium. Next base: position 915,357 of record NZ_AP019004.1, read on the forward strand.
CCTAAAGTAATGGCTGGCTGCCTGGATATCAACGCATCCGACAAATCCTCTCGTTTTATTCGCTTCTGCGATGCCTTCAACATTCCTTTGCTGAACTTGGTAGACGTACCTGGCTTCCTGCCTGGCTGTAACCAAGAATACGGCGGTATCATTCGTCACGGCGCAAAAATGCTGTATGCATATTCCGAAGCAACTGTACCTAAAATTACTGTAGTAACCCGTAAAGCATACGGTGGTTCCTACCTGGCAATGTGTTCCCAAGATTTGGGCGCAGACCAAGTAATTGCATGGCCGACTGCAGAAATCGCAGTAATGGGACCTGCAGGTGCAGCTAACATCATCTTCAAAAATGATCCTGATGTAAAAGCAAAAACGGAAGAATATATCGATAACTTTGCAACTCCGTACCAAGCAGCAATGCGCGGCATGGTAGACATCGTAATCGAGCCGAAAAACACCCGTCCCACCATCATCAACGCTTTGCAAATGTTGCAGTCCAAACGTGAAACTCGCCCGGCAAAACGCCATGGCAATATTCCTTTGTAATTTGCAGCTTGCAGTATAGTGCTTAATTAATTAAGAAGAATGAGGTGAAATAATGGGTCCTGTAACTACTAATCCTTGGTTGATTGCTGCTATCAATATGACCATAGTTTTTGGCGTATTGGCTATGCTGGGTTTCTTGATGAAAGTTATCTACTTTGTAGATCCTACTCGTCAAAAAAAAACAGCTAATCCAGTAGCAGCACCGGCACCTGCCGCAGCACCTGCTGCTGTTGCAGCTCCTGTGCAGGATGACAGTGAAGTAATTGCTGTTATTGCAGCAGCTGTAGCTGCTCTTGGTCATTCCGCAGAGCAAATAGCCTGCGTACGTCGTCTGCCCGAAGCAAGCTGGACACAGAATGCTCATATTGAAGCAATTAGTGTACGTAAAGAATGCTTCTAATTTGGGGTTAATAATTAATCTATTTTATTACGAGATTTTAAGGAGGATTAACATCCATGAAAAAATATACCATTACCGTTAACGGCACTGCATATGAAGTAGAAGTTGAAGAAATGGGCGGCGCTGCTGCAACAGCTCCTAAAGCTGCTGCTCCTAAAGCTGCACCGGCACCTGCCGCTGCTCCCGCTCCTAAAGCTGCTGCACCGGCTCCGGCTGCAAAACCTGTTGCTGCTGGCTCTGCAACCATTTCTGCTCCTATGCCTGGTAAAGTTCTCGAAGTAAAAGTTAAAGCTGGCGACGCAGTTAAATCCGGCGACGTATTGATGATTCTCGAAGCAATGAAAATGCAAAACGAGATCATGGCTCCGGCTGACGGCACCATTTCTGACGTTCGCGTTTCCGCAGGTCAAACTGTTGGTACCGGCGACGTTATGATCGTAATGTAATTTGCGTCATAAGAAAGCAATAACTTTTATATTTAGAAGAGAGCTTATTTGTGATTGAAACTAGAAGCTCTCAAATAATTGAACATTGGGAGGATATAAATGGAAGCATTTGTAGTTGCTTTACAATCCGTATGGAATGACAGCGGTTTCTCCGCTTTCACCATGGGTAATGCTATCATGATGCTTGTTGGCATCATTCTGCTGTACCTTGCTATTGGTAAAGGCTTCGAACCATTGCTGCTGTCTCCGATCGCATTCGGCTGTTTGCTGGCAAACGTTCCTAAAACCGGTTTCGAAGATCAACCGGGTGTTATGCAGGTAATTCTTTATGGTATTCACCATGAAATTTTCCCGCCTTTGATTTTCTTAGGCGTAGGTGCAATGACAGACTTTGGTCCGTTGATTGCAAACCCGAAAACTTTGCTTTTGGGCGCTGCAGCTCAAGCAGGTGTATTTATTTCCTTGCTGGGCGCTATGATGCTCGGATTTACCGTGCAAGAAGCATCCGCTATCGGTATTATCGGTGGCGCTGATGGCCCGACTGCTATTTACCTGGCTGCAAAAATGGCTCCTAACCTGTTAGGTGCTATCGCAGTAGCTGCATATTCTTATATGTCGTTGGTTCCTTTGATCCAACCGCCTATTATGAAACTTTGCACTACCGAAGCTGACCGTAAAATTGTTATGGCACAATTGCGTCCTGTAACTCGTTTTGAGAAAATCGTATTCCCGATTGCAACCACTATCGTTATCAGCTTGTTGCTTCCGCCTGTAACTGCCTTGATTGGTATGTTAATGCTGGGCAACTTGTTCAAAGAAGCTGGCTGCTTGGATCGTCTTTCTGACACAGCGCAAAATGCTTTGATGAACATTGTAACGATTATGCTGGCAACTGGTACTGGTTTGACTATGAAAGCTGAATCTTTCCTGAACTATCAAACCATCTTGATCATCTGCCTTGGTCTTGTTGCTTTCGCAGCTGGTACTTTTGCAGGCGTTATCTTTGGTAAAATCATGTGTGTTCTGGATGGTGGTAAAACCAATCCTCTTATCGGTTCCGCTGGTGTATCCGCAGTTCCGATGGCAGCACGTGTATCCCAAGTTGTTGGTCAAAAAGCTAACCCTTCTAACTTCCTGCTCATGCATGCTATGGGCCCGAACGTAGCTGGTGTTATCGGCACCGCAGTAGCTGCAGGCGCAATGCTTGCAATGATTGGTGCTGCTAAATAACTAAAATTGAAACAGGTGCATCTTTTATGGTGTGCCTGTTTTTTATTATGCTAATTACCCATATATAAAGGAAATAATATGTTCATTTTAAATTTGGACATAGTTAACCTTCAACTATCAATATTTTAGTTAAATATTGCTTAAAAATCTGTTGCCTGTGCCACATAATTAAAAGTTTTTATTAAAAACTTTTAATTATGTGGCTTTTTGTTTAGATTTCATTTGCTGGCAAATAAAATTAGATGAAAAATACTTTCTTGTTATAATCTAGAAGTGAAATTTTTGTGAAAGAAATAATAAAAAAGTGTGACCTGTGCAACAGAAAAAAAGAACGTTCCTGATTATAATTAGTGTCAGGAATTTTGGAGAACTCTTGATGAATGGCAAAAAGTACCAGTAGTCAAGATCCAAAATTTTACATCCTTAATTTGTAGGGATGTATATAAAAATGTTCTCCTAATAATGATGGAGGTGTAAGATTTGTCTACTCAAGCAAAAATTGAGAAAATGCTCAAAAAGTCCGAAGTAATTCTGGCTGCAGGCGGCGAAAAACGCGTTGCAAAACAACACGAAGCCGGCAAAATGACTGCACGTGAAAGAATTGCTGCACTCCTCGACGAAGGATCCTTTGTTGAATTGGATCGTTTCGTAAAACATCGTTGCACAAACTTCGGCCAAGAGAAGAAAGAACTTCCTGGCGAAGGTGTAACTACTGGTTACGGCACCATCGATGGCCGTCTGGTTTATGTATTCGCACAAGATTTCACTGTAGAAGGTGGTTCTTTAGGCGAAATGCATGCTGCTAAAATCGTAAAAGTACAACGCCTGTCCCTGAAAATGGGTGCTCCGCTTGTTGGCCTGAACGATTCCGGCGGTGCTCGTATCCAAGAAGCAATTGACGCTTTGGCTGGTTACGGCAAAATCTTCTTTGAAAACACTATTGCATCCGGCGTAGTTCCTCAGATCTCCGCTATCATGGGTCCTTCTGCTGGCGGCGCTGTATACAGCCCGGCACTGACTGACTTCATTTACATGGTAAAGAACACTTCTAAAATGTTCATTACCGGCCCCGCAGTAGTAAAATCTGTTACTGGTGAAGACGTAACCCAAGAACAACTGGGTGGCGCTATGACCCACAACAGCACTTCCGGCGTTGCACATTTTGCTGCAGAAAACGACGAAGACTGCTTGCAACAGATCCGTTACCTGCTGAGCTTCCTGCCTTCCAACAACATGGAATGCGCTCCTATCGTAGAAACCGGTGACGACCCGATGCGTATTGATGACTCCTTGAATACATTGCTTCCGGATAACTCCAACCAAGCATATGATATGAAAGACGTAATCAAATCCATCGTAGACAACGGTGAATTCTATGAATCCCAACAATATTGGGCAACCAATATTATCACTTGCTTTGCACGTATGGATGGTCAAACCGTAGGTATCATTGCAAACCAACCTAAAGTAATGGCTGGCTGCCTGGATATCAACGCATCCGACAAATCCTCTCGTTTTATTCGCTTCTGCGATGCCTTCAACATTCCTTTGCTGAACTTGGTAGACGTACCTGGCTTCCTGCCTGGCTGTAACCAAGAATACGGCGGTATCATTCGTCACGGCGCAAAAATGCTGTATGCATATTCCGAAGCAACTGTACCTAAAATTACTGTAGTAACCCGTAAAGCATACGGTGGTTCCTACCTGGCAATGTGTTCCCAAGATTTGGGCGCAGACCAAGTAATTGCATGGCCGACTGCAGAAATCGCAGTAATGGGACCTGCAGGTGCAGCTAACATCATCTTCAAAAATGATCCTGATGTAAAAGCAAAAACGGAAGAATATATCGATAACTTTGCAACTCCGTACCAAGCAGCAATGCGCGGCATGGTAGACATCGTAATCGAGCCGAAAAACACCCGTCCCACCATCATCAACGCTTTGCAAATGTTGCAGTCCAAACGTGAAACTCGCCCGGCAAAACGCCATGGCAATATTCCTTTGTAATTTGCAGCTTGCAGTATAGTGCTTAATTAATTAAGAAGAATGAGGTGAAATAATGGGTCCTGTAACTACTAATCCTTGGTTGATTTCTATCATCAATATGACCATAGTTTTTGGCGTATTGGCAGCCTTGGGTGTTTTGATGAAAATCATCCAATTGGTAGATCCAACGCAAAAAAAAACTGAGAAACCAGTAGCAGCACCGGCACCTGCCGCAGCACCTGCTGCTGTTGCAGCTCCTGTGCAGGATGACAGTGAAGTAATTGCTGTTATTGCAGCAGCTGTAGCTGCTCTTGGCCATTCTGCAGAAGATATCGCTTATGTACGTCGTCTGCCCGAAGCTGGCTGGACACAGAATGCTCGTATTGAAGCAATTAGCGTACGTAAAGAATGCTTCTAAAACAAAGTTAGGTTTTAGCAACACTTAAGTTTAATATATTTTAAACAATTTTGAAGGAGGGTATTCCCTGTGAAAAAATATACCATTACCGTTAACGGCACTGCATATGAAGTAGAAGTTGAAGAAATGGGCGGCGTTGCTGCTCCTAAAGCTGCTGCACCTAAAGCAGCTCCTGCTGCTGCACCGGCAGCAGCACCCAAAGCAGCTCCTGCTGCTGCACCGGCTCCGGCTGCAAAACCTGTTGCTGCTGGCGCAGCTACTATCAGTGCTCCTATGCCTGGTAAAGTTCTCGAAGTTAAAGTTAAAGCTGGCGACGCAGTTAAAGCTGGCGATGTATTGATGATTCTTGAAGCAATGAAAATGCAAAACGAGATCATGGCTCCGGCTGACGGCACCATTTCTGACGTCCGTATTTCCGCAGGTCAAACTGTTGGTACCGGCGACGTTATGATCGTAATGTAATACAAACAAGCTGAGAGACCTTGAAAAGGTCTCTCAACTAAAAAATTTGTAGGAGGAAATTATGGAAGCATTTGTAGTTGCTTTACAATCCGTATGGAATGACAGCGGTTTCTCCGCTTTCACCATGGGTCATGCCATCATGATGTTGGTAGGTATTATTCTTTTATATTTGGCTATTGGTAAAGGTTTTGAACCTTTGCTGTTGTCTCCGATTGCATTCGGCTGTTTGCTGGCAAACGTGCCTAAAACAGGTTTTGAAGACCAACCGGGTGTTATGCAGGTAATTCTTTATGGTATTAATCATGAAATTTTCCCGCCTTTGATTTTCTTAGGCGTAGGTGCAATGACAGACTTTGGTCCGTTGATTGCAAACCCGAAAACTTTGCTTTTGGGCGCTGCAGCTCAAGCAGGTGTATTTGTTTCCTTGCTGGGCGCTATGATGCTCGGATTTACAGTGCAAGAAGCATCCGCTATCGGTATTATCGGTGGTGCTGATGGCCCGACTGCTATTTACCTGGCTGCAAAAATGGCTCCTAACCTGTTAGGTGCTATCGCAGTAGCTGCATATTCTTATATGTCGTTGGTTCCTTTGATCCAACCTCCTATTATGAAACTTTGCACTACTGAAGCTGACCGTAAAATCGTTATGGAACAACTGCGTCCGGTTTCTCATTTTGAAAGAATCGTATTCCCGGTTGTTACTACTATCGTTATCAGCTTGTTGCTTCCGCCTGTATGCTCTTTGATTGGTATGCTGATGTTGGGTAACCTGTTCAAAGAAGCTGGTTGTTTGGATCGTCTTTCCGATACTGCACAAAATGCTTTGATGAACATTGTAACGATCATGCTGGCAACTGGTACAGGTTTGACTATGAAAGCTGAATCCTTCCTGAACTATCAAACTATTTTGATCATTGTTCTTGGTTTGATCGCTTTCGCAGCTGGTACTTTTGCCGGTGTTGTATTTGGTAAGCTCATGTGCATTCTGGATGGTGGTAAAACCAATCCTCTTATCGGTTCCGCTGGTGTATCCGCAGTTCCGATGGCAGCACGTGTATCCCAAATCGTTGGTCAAAAAGCTAACCCTGCTAACTTCCTGCTCATGCATGCTATGGGCCCGAACGTAGCTGGTGTTATCGGTACCGCAGTAGCTGCAGGTGCAATGCTTGCAATGATTGGACCTGTCAAATAATTTATAGTATAAACAGAAATAGGTGCACTTTATCGTGCACCTATTTTTTTTGGAAAAAGAAAAATATAAAGCAAATCATTATGCTGTAGTAAAGAGAAGTACAAGCTTTCTTTATAGTTTCAAGTAATAATGCAGTCCTGAAGCTGGTTAACCAAGATAAAAACATTAATTTTTCTTTTGGTTATTTTGAATAATGTTTTTTGAGTGGACAAAGAATCTTAAATATTGTAAAAATAGTATTATTGTATTATATTAATATACCTTAATGTCAAAAAAGCTGTAAATTAAATAAAACTTACACTTTTAAATTTGAGTGCATAGTGGTATAATGAAGCATAAGGTGTTGCAAGAAAATTCATAGAAAGCAATGCTAAGGATCTTTTACAAAATTCTCTTTATTTTGATATACGCGCCCCGAACGCGCTGTATATAAAATTAATTTAAAAGGAGGAATTATAATGTCCCCAGCAGTAAAATGTCTCATTCTTCTGGCTGTTGTTGCATTGTTATTTGTAACCGAACTCATTCCGCTTGCAATAACAGCTATGGGCGGCGCTATCGCGTGCGGCCTGTTAGGTTTTATCCCTGCTAAACAAGTATTTTCTGGTCTCTCTAATTCGACCGTAGTACTCTTTGCAGGCATGTTCGTAGTAGGTGCAGCCATGTTCTACACAGGTCTTGCACAAAAAATCGGTAATACTGTAGTTCATTTCTGCGGTACCGGTGAAAACAGCTTGATGTTTGGTTTAATGTTTGTTGGTGCTGCTTTGTCTTCTGTATTATCCAACACTGGTACTGCAGCTTGTCTGCTGCCGGTTGCCTTGGGTATCTGCTCTGCAGCTAAAATCCCTGCTTCCCGTCAATTGATGCCTTTGGCATTTGCCTGCGGTCTCGGTGGTATCATCACTATGGTTGGTACTCCTCCGAATATCATCGCTAACGGCGCTTTGGAAGCTGCTGGTATTGCTGACAAATTTGGCTTCTTCGAATTTGCCTGGATTGGTATCCCTGTAACAGTAGCTGGTATCATCTATATGATGTTCTTAGGTAAATACCTGCTTCCGAAAGCTGAATTGGATGCCGACCAGGAAATTGAACAAGAAGTTGAAGCTAACGAAACTTCTGCTTCTAAACAAGTAGTTTCCGGCGTTATCCTGTTGCTCGTAGTTTTGACTATGGCTATCGGCATCAAGGGCGTTTCTTTGGAAATGGCAGCTATTATCGGCGCAATCGTTTGCGTATTGACTGGCTGTTTGACTGAAAAACAAGCTTATGCTTCTATTGACTGGGTAACTATCTTCCTGTTCGCAGGTATGATGCCTGTATCCACTGCAATGGACAAAACCGGCGCTGGTAAATTGATCGCTGAATGGACCGTAGGTCTGATGGGCGGTACTCCGTCTCCGTTAGTTGTTACTGCAGTCTTGTTTATCCTTTCTTGCGCTTTAACACAATTTATGTCCAACACTGCATCTGCAGCTCTGCTGTGCCCGATTGGTGTTGCGATTTCTAAACAACTTGGCGCTGATCCGAAAGCAGTATTGATGGCTATCGCAGTTGCAGCATCCTGTGCATTTGCATCTCCGGTAGGTACGCCTCCGAACACTTTGGTTCTTGGCCCTGGCGGATACAAATTTATGGACTATGTTAAAGCAGGTACCGGTCTTGTTATCGTATCCTTTATCGTATCCCTGATTGTAATTCCTATCGTATGGCCTTTCTTCCCCGGCAAATAATTTGTTAGGAAGATAGACGAAAGTATTATTATAAGAGCAATAAATTAAACAGACGTGATAACTATCACGTCTGTTTTTTTATGTTTTAGCTATGAATAAAAAATTGTCAAAAAGTATCAAAATGGTATAAATATGCATAACGAAGACAGTTAACAGTTTTTGAACTTTTTTGTTATACGAAAATTGTGAAAAAATCTTGAAAAAAATTGGCTTATCTGTTACACTTGTTACTGTAAGCTGTTAATTAAATTTTGTTAACAATTTTGTAACTAAAGATAAGTTTTTTAATAATATGCAAAAAATAGCAAATTTAATCATTCTAGCTTACATATATAATAGGAAGTAATTTGTTACTTCCTTAAAACATTTTTAACTTTTTGAAGGAGGATTCTCATGTCTCAAGCAGTAAAATGTCTTATTATGTTAGCTGTTATTGCTCTGTTATTTGTAACCGAACTCATCCCGCTTGCAGTAACGGCTATGGGCGGCGCTATCGCGTGCGGCCTGTTAGGTTTTATTCCTGCTAAACAGGTATTTTCCGGCCTCTCTAATTCTACCGTAGTACTTTTTGCAGGTATGTTCGTTGTTGGTGCTTCTATGTTTTATACAGGTCTTGCACAAAAAATTGGTGCTTCTATTGTTAAAATTTCCGGTACTGGTGAAAACAGTTTGATGTTTGGTATTATGCTTGTTGGCGCCGCATTGTCCGCCGTATTATCCAACACTGGTACTGCAGCTTGTCTGCTGCCGGTTGTACTTGGTATTTGTTCTGCAGCAAAGATTCCCGCTTCCCGTCAATTGATGCCTTTGGCATTTGCCTGCGGTCTCGGTGGTATCATCACTATGGTTGGTACTCCTCCGAATATCATTGCTAACGGTGCTTTGCAGGCTGCTGGAATGAAAGAGCAATTTGGTTTCTTTGAATATGCTTGGATTGGTATTCCTGTAACTTTAGCCGGTATGCTCTACATGATGTTCTTAGGCAAATATTTGCTTCCGAATAAACAAATTGATGCTGATCAGGAGATTGAACAAGAAGTTGAAGCTAACGAAACTTCCGCTTCCAAACAAATCGTATCCGCAGTAATTTTACTTTGTGTAGTTTTGACTATGGCTATTGGCATTCCTGGTGTATCTTTAGAAATGGCCGCTATCATTGGTGCAATAGTTGCAGTATTGACTGGCTGCCTGACTGAAAAACAAGCTTATGCTTCTATTGACTGGGTAACTATCTTCCTGTTCGCAGGTATGATGCCTGTATCCACTGCAATGGACAAAACCGGCGCTGGCAAAATGATCGCAGAATGGACTGTAAGCCTGATGGGCGGTTCTCCGTCTCCTTTAGTTGTTACTGCAATTCTTTTCATTCTTTCTTGCGGTTTAACACAATTTATGTCCAACACTGCATCTGCAGCTCTGCTGTGCCCGATTGGTATTGCGATTTCTCAACAACTTGGTGCTGATCCGAAAGCAGTATTGATGGCTATCGCAGTTGCAGCATCCTGTGCATTTGCATCTCCGGTAGGTACGCCTCCGAACACTTTGGTTCTTGGCCCTGGCGGATACAAATTTATGGACTATGTTAAAGCAGGTACCGGTCTTGTTATCGTATCCTTTATCGTATCCCTGGTTGTAATTCCTATCGTATGGCCTTTCTTCCCCGGTAATTAAATTTACTTCGGAAAAACAGTAAATTTTATAAAATGAATTATGTAAAAACAGGCGTGTATATCACGCCTGTTTTTTAATACTTGTTTTTGTGAATTTTTTTAGAGGAACGGCTTTAGAGTGTATCCTTTATAGCAAAAATTTGTTATAATAAGAAATGGTCTAAAGGTGTGTTCAGTCCTTGGATAATAGAGAATGAAGGGATTGTTTTGTTTGAACGAAATATATAGAGAAGAATCTCAAGTCAGTGATCGCAGAATGCAGATATCATATGGCGGTTTGGCCGTTATAGTTTTATTATGGATTTATGAAGGGTATCGTTATGTCAATACAGGATATTTTAGCCCTTTAGGTTGGGGCTTTAATATTTTATTTCTGCTGATGTGGATATGGCGTGTTGTTTTTAAGTATACATATATTCTACGTGATGGCGAGATGGAAGTCATAAGCCATGGCGTGGGAATTAGACGCAGTTTTAAAGTGGATTTGACTAAAACTGAAAGTTATACCAATAAATATATCAAAAGTTTTTTTAAGAAAACTAAAATCCGTCATTATATTCACAGGTATTCTTCAGTAGATCCTAATGAACAGCGTTTGTTAGTGTTTACTGAAGGTAAAGATAATAAAAGGCTGGCTGGTATTATTTTTAAATGCAGCGAAAAATTTTTGCGCGAACTGCGCAAACAGATGCCTGATAAATTTTTAAACTTAAATTGAGTTATTGAGAAAGGATGAAAACAATGGAAGCATTGGTAAATGTAGATAGTTCTTTGATTTGTGCTCGTATCATTCAAGTTTTCGTTGGCGCTTTTTTTTATATTTTTATGATTGCTAAGGCAGTTGGATCAGAAAATAAGGCAAAATGGTTCAAAAGACGTATGAAATACACTTTTTTCAATAAAAGAGGTATTTTTGGCGAATATATTAACTTTGGCTATCCTATTACATGGCAGGGTGTAGGTATTTTTGTCGCTATTTACGGCGTTATTTTTGGATTTGGTTATTGGTATGTTTTCATACACGCCTATAATTAAGGAGAGTATTTATGGCAGAAATGAGAGCTGAATTAGTAGGATTATTGATTGAGAAGCATGGTGAAAGAGCGAAAATAAAGCTTGATAAAGATAAAAGTAAAGGGGAAAAAATACCTAAATATTTAGAAGCCTGGTGTCCTATCAATGCCAAAGTTGGCGATGTAGTCGGTGTTGAATATCAGGAAATGAATAAACGTAAGATGCAGATGATATTGTATGGCTTTCCTGTATTGTCAGTGATTGCCGGTGCTGTTTTTGGAAACAGTATCGCTGTATTTTTCGATATTGATAAGACAATGCCTGTGATGCTGGGTGTAGTTATCTGGCTGTTGGTCGCTGTTAATTATGCGCGTATCTTTAAACGGGATGCAGTGCGCGAAGGTGTACAGCCTGTGGTTATAGAAATAGAAGCGCCTGACCCGATAGTTTTTGATGATACTGAAGATGAAAATGAAAAAAAGCAGGAGATGAGCTGATGCGGGTAAGGTTAGCGTCCGGATCTCCGCGTCGTTTAGAATTGTTGCGTCAGATTGGGTTGGATGTTGATGTATACACCAGTGCCTTTGATGAAGTTAGCGGAGCTAACGCTGAAGAAGTGGCAGCTGTGAATGCTTTAGGTAAAGGGCGGGTAGTTGTTGGACAGGCAGGCAGTGAAATACCTGTGATTGCTGCTGATACGATGGTCGTTTTGGAAAATGAAATACTTGGTAAACCATGTGATAATAATGATGCAGCAGTGATGCTGCGTAAATTATCTGGCAGAGTGCATCGGGTTTTGACAGGTGTTGCTGTTTTTTATAAAACACAGAATGTAGTAGAAGTAGTAGAGACTAAAGTATGGTTTAGAAGCTTATCAGAAATTGAGATTAATGCTTATGTTGCGACCGGAGAACCTTTAGATAAGGCTGGAGCCTATGGTATTCAGGGACGTGGTGCAGTTTTAGTTGAGAAAATAGAGGGCTGCTATAATAACGTCGTGGGGTTGCCGCTCACCCGCTTGTATCAAATGATGGCACAAATTGGAGTGAAGGGCTTTTGAGCCAGTGTATAAAAGAATTGTCACTGGATGACAGACCGCGTGAAAAATTGATGCAGCAAGGTGCTGCTGGGTTAAGTAATTCTGAGCTTTTAGCTATCTTGATACGTACTGGCACCCAGAAGCGTTCTGCTTTAAGAATTGCAGAAGAATTGACTGCTTCAGGTGGTTTATATCAAAATATAGCTTGCGTACACAGTGTTGCCGAGCTTGCTGAAGTAAAGGGACTGGGGACAGCAAAAGCTGCAACGATTCTGGCTGCATTGGAATTAGGCAAGCGTATTGCGGCAGCTGGAAGTCAGGTCAAGTTAAAAATAGAGTCTCCTCAAAAAGGTGCTGAGATTTTATTGCCAAGATTGCGTTACGAAAGACATGAAAAATTCTTGGTGTTATTATTGGACAGTAAAAATCAGGTTATAAGAATGGAACAAGTTTCAGAAGGGTCTGTCAATAGTTCGGTTGTGCATCCGCGCGAAGTGTTTGCCCCGGCGTTGCTGCACCATGCTGCTGCTATTTTGGTAGCGCATAATCATCCTTCTGGAGATCCTAAACCAAGTCAGGAAGACAAAGAACTGACTCAGAGTCTGGCAGAGACTGGAATAATTATGGGAATTCCGCTGATTGATCATCTGGTCATAGGCGATGGGATATTTTTTAGTTTTAGAGAGCAAGGTTATTTAGATAAATGAGGTGTTGAAGAATGTTTGGTATTTTTAAAAGTTTTGCTCATGATATGGGAATCGATTTGGGAACTGCGAATACTTTGGTACATGCGAAAGGCAAAGGTATCATTATCAGAGAACCTTCGGTAGTTGCCGTTGATAAAGAGCATAAAGAAGTGCTGGCGATTGGCGCTGAAGCTAAGCAGATGATTGGTCGTACCCCTGGCCATATCGTAGCTATTCGCCCGATGAAGGATGGGGTTATTGCTGATTTTGATATTACCCAGTCGATGCTTAAATACTTTATCAAAAAAGCGATTGGCAAACATTCTTTAGTACGCCCGCGTATTGTTGTCGGCGTTCCTTCTGGTGTTACTGAGGTTGAGAAACGCGCGGTTATTGATGCTACTGTACAGGCCGGCGCAAGAGAAGCCTATTTGATTGAAGAACCAATGGCGGCCGCTATTGGTGCGGGACTGCCCGTGCAGGAAGCTACCGGCAGCATGGTTGTTGATATTGGCGGCGGTACCTGCGAAGTGGCTGTTATTTCTTTAGGTGGTATTGTTATCAGCCGTTCTATTCGTACTGGCGGTGACGCAATGGACGATGCTATTGTCCGTTATATCAGGAAAACATTTAGCCTGCTGATTGGTGAGCGGACAGCGGAAGAAATAAAAATTACTATTGGTACTGCAATGGAACTTGAGGAAGCAACAGAAATGGAAATTCGCGGTCGTGATCTCGTGACAGGGCTGCCTAAAAATCTGCTTATCAATGCGAATCAGGTTTGTGAGGCGTTGAGTGAACCGGTGGCTAATATTGTCGATGCTGTACGCAATACTTTGGAGAGAACTCCACCGGAACTGGCTGCCGATATTATGGATCGCGGTATCGTTATGACAGGAGGCTCTTCTTTGCTGCGTAATCTTGACCGTTTACTGAGTAAAGAAACAGGAATGCCGGTCTATGTTTCTGATGATGCTTTGTCCTGTGTTGCTTTAGGTACTGGTATCGCGGTTGAAAATGTAGATATCTATAAAAAAGGATTTATGGCATCTAATAATAAATAAAGGCTGAATTATTATTGTGAGTAAGAAAAATATGAGCCTGCTTCTGATTGTGATAGCGTTGTTAGCCCTTATGGCTTTAGCTGTTGAAGGAAGAGTACGCTTTCCGGTGTTGAATAGGGCAGTAGTTGCGATCATAAGTCCTGTCAACAGCGGCGTCCAGACATTTACAGGCGCGGCGTCTTCTTTGGGAAATAAGCTGAAAGCTATTACGACAATGGAAGCAGAAAATGAGCAATTAAAAAAAGAGAATGCTGAATTGCGAAGAGCTAATATAGCTATGGCTGAGTTTTATGCCGAAAACCAGCGTTTGACCAAGCTTTTGCGATATAAAGAGCACGTGCCCGAACAAAAATTACTGCCTGCAAAAGTTGTAGGGCGTAATATGGGCGATCTGCAGGATGTTGTAATCATTGATCGTGGTTCGGCAGATGGTCTGGACAAAGAGATGGCTGTTGTTACGGGTGATGGCATCGTCGGGCTGATTGAAGAGGTTTATCCTGATGCTGCTAAGGTCATGCTGATTACCAGCAGCCGTTGTAAGATCGGGGCGCGTATTTTGCGGGCTGATTCCAGAGCCGTTGGTGTTATCTGTGGAAGAAGTATGGAAAATATGCCTTTAGAAATGGAGCATTTGCCCAGGGAAGCTGATGTAAGAAAAGGTGATGTTGTTATTACCAGCGGTTTCAGTGGCAGGCATCCGGCAGGTTTGGTAATTGGGACGGTAAGAGAAACCAGCCCTGAGGCGGCAGGTCTTTTACTGAACGCAGATGTTGACCCTGCTGTTGACAGCAGTAAAGTAGAAGAAGTTTTTGTTGTTACCGGGTACAGCAATCCGGCAGCAGCAACAAGTAAATTAAATAGTAATATCGAAGGGGGACAGGCACAATGAGGAAACTGATTTGGCCCGTCCTGTTTCTGTTATTTTTATCTTTACAGATGAGTTTGCCGCAAACACAGTGGTTTAAATTTGATTTACCGCTTTTGCTGATTTATTGCTTTGCTATGCTGAGAGGTGCATTTGCCGGCGGGATAGCAGGCTTCCTTGTAGGGTTGCTGCAGGATCTTTTAACCGGAGGCATTTTTGGTTTTCATATCTTGACAAGGACTGCGATAGGATATTATGTTGGATATACAAAAGAAAAAGTATTTAAAGACAGTATGTTTTACAATATTGTGGCGGTTGGCGCAATAACAGTTGTTTTGCGGTGCTGTTATTTTATTCTGCAGCTTATTATGGCCAGGGGCTTTTCGGTCTTACTGTTAGAACTGGCTCTGCAGGATACGGTTGCTTATTGCCTGGGAAATATTATTTTTGTAATTCCGTTGTATCTGCTGACCGAAAGGCTGCAGAAGTGGATAGAACTGGATGATGGACTGCATTAAACAAAGGAGGTCAAATTGTGCTGAACAAAAGATACGCGCGCCGCTTGGAAGTTATGCTGGCAGCAGCAGTATGCATATTTTTAATTTTGCTCGGCAGAATGGCCTATTTGCAGCTTTATAAAGGCGATTATTATGGTAATCAGGCTGATGGTAACAGGTTGCGCAGAACAAAGATCACTGCGCCGCGCGGCCTTTTTTTTGATTATAAAGGGCAGGAATTAGTGAATAATCTGCCTGGTTATGCTGTGGCGCTGCAGCGTCAGGGACAGCGTGATAACGAAAAAGTGATCGGAGCATTGTCTGAAATATTAGATATGCCGGAAGAACAAATAAGAAAGCGTATTGCCGCTAATCAAAACAGTTATGAACCAACACGCTTAAAAAGTAATGTTTCTCCTGAGATCGTAACAAAAATAGAAGAACGCAGGCTGGAATTACCTGGAGTTTTGCTGGAATTACAGCCGATCCGAAATTATTTGTATAAAGAACTGGCAGTTCACGCGTTAGGATATGTTGGCGAGGCCAGTGAATATGATATTACTGAAGGCAGCTATAAAGGGATGCCCGGCGGTAGTATCGTTGGTAAATTTGGTATTGAAAAAACTTTTGATAAAGTGATCCGCGGTACAGACGGCAGCTTTGATGAAGAAGTTGATGTTGCCGGTAATGTAGTTAAACAACTGGGCCAGCGTGATCCTATCCCAGGTAAAAGCCTGCAGCTGACCATTGATAGAGGACTGCAGATAGTTATGGAAAAAGCTGTTGATGAGCAATTAGCATATCTGCGGTCCAGCGGTATTGCCCCTAATGCCAGAGCAGCGGCTATTGTAGCGATTGATCCACGCAGCGGTGCGGTAAGAGCGATGGTAAGCAGACCTGCTTTTAATCCTAACCTTTTTGTAAATGGGATATCGGAAAAGGACTGGCAGGTTATAAATAACGATCCTAATTATCCTATGGGAAACAAAGTAATATCGGGCGAATATCCTCCGGGATCAACGTTTAAGATCATTACAGGTACGGCGGCATTGGAGCTTGGCAAGGTAACGCCGGAAGAATTGATTTTTGACTCCGGCCAGCACTGGCTGGTTCCCATGGGCAATGCCGGCGGAGAGGCTCTGGGCTGGATTAATTTCCAGCAGGCTTTAAGTATGTCGGATAATGTATATTTTTATGAAATGGGCAACCGCTTAGGAATCGATAATCTGGTCAATTTTGCACGCAAATTCGGTATGGGTAAAAAAACAGGTATTGAACTTGAGGGAGAAGCTTCCGGGCTGCTTCCGACACCTGAAAATAAACGCAAGATATTTACAGGGGAGGACTGGACTCTGGGCGATACTTTTAACGCTTCTATCGGACAGGGGATAGACCTTGCAACACCTCTGCAGATGGCCGTGATGATGAGCTGTATTGCCGGTGGCGGTATTTATCACCAACCGTATTTAGTAGATAAAGTGCTGAATAATGACGGAAGTACTTTTGAAGTGCGTCAGCATCAGGAACCGTATGCTTTGGGAGTATCACAAAAAACTCTCGAACTGATCAAACAGGGTTTGATGGGTGTAGCACAACCTGGCGGAACGGCTTCTTATTTTGCTGATCTGCCGAAGCCAATGGCAGCGAAAACAGGTACGGCAGAAAATCCGCATGGACGTGATCATGGGTTATTTGTGGCCTATGGACCTGCAGATGCTCCGGAACTGGTTGTTGCAGCAGTAGTTGAGCAGGGCAGTTTCGGTTCCACTTCAGCTGGTCCGATTGTATATAAAGTTTTTGAAGAATGGTTTAGAGAAGAAGGTTTGATACCGCCACAAGCGGTTAAGTAAGCAGAAATTGCGGAAAGGATAGCAAATGCAGCAAAATAGATATTTTCGTAATTTGGACTGGTGGCTGGTTATAGCTATTTTGGGTTTAGTCGGAATAGGTATTTGTCTGATTGCCAGCGCTACTCATTCCTTTGCCGTAGCGACAGGTAAAGCCTGGCATGTTGAACGGCAAAGTCTGTTTTTAGCAATAGATTTGGCCCTGGTTATTTTTTCGCTGCGCTTTGACTATCGCCTGCTTAAAGATATTGCCACCCCCTTATATGTTTTTAATATTATCCTGCTTTTAGCGGTAATGTTTTTAGGACACAGTCAGCTGGGCGCACAAAGATGGATTCAGATCGGGCCTCTTAGTATTCAGCCCTCTGAATTTTCAAAAGCAATAATGATTGTCTGTCTGGCGGCGTTTTTAAATAAAAGATTGGAAACACTTGATAGTTTTACTGATTATTTACCGGCGCTGGCTTACGTTTTTGTACCTTTTATATTGGTTATGAAGCAGCCTGATTTGGGCACGTCGCTGGTTTTTATGGCGATTTTGCTGGGGATGCTGCTCATCAGCGGTTTTAAGGTCAGATGGCTGATGTATATGAGCGGCGCGCTTATTGCTTTAATGCCTGCATTATGGCATATTTTGAAAGAATATCAAAAAAACAGGATCAGGGTATTTTTAGATCCTGAGCTTGACCCTTTTGGGGCCGGCTATCATGTCATCCAATCAAAAATAGCTATTGGTTCCGGCCTTTTGACAGGCAAGGGCTGGTTTTTGGGTACGCAGAGCCAACTTAACTTTCTGCCCGAGAATCATACGGATTTTATCTTTGCTGTCGCCGGCGAAGAATTTGGATTTATTGGTATTATTATTATATTATTATTATATTTGATCGTTATTTGGCGCGGTTTGACCATTGCACTGAATGCCGAAGATGATTTTGGGACCTTGCTGGCAGTGGGCATTACCTTTATGTTTATGTTCCATGTACTGGTAAATATTGGAATGACTGCTGGGATTATGCCAGTTACAGGTGTGCCGCTGCCGTTTATGAGTTATGGAGTGAGCTCGCTGACTACGAATATGCTGTTGGCCGGGTTGCTGCTGAACATCAATATGCGGCGTCAGCAGCTGCAATTTTAGAGGAGGAACAGCATGGAAAAAGAATTGACTATCGATATATTCAGCAGTGTGCAGAAACCTGCTCGATATACAGGCGGAGAATTTAACAGCATTGTAAAAACTTCGGAGGAAACTGAAGTAAGTATTGCCCTGGCCTTTCCAGATATTTACGAAGTTGGGATGAGTTACCTGGGATTTAAAATTTTATATCATATTTTAAACCTTGAAAACGGTATTGCTGCTGAAAGAGTTTATGCACCCTGGGTAGATATGGAAGCAAAAATGCGTGCTAATGCTATTCCGCTGCGAACTTTGGAGACGGAAAAGGTCTTGCAGGATTTTGATTTTGTAGGCTTTACTTTGCAGTATGAGCTTTCTTATACAAATATTCTTAATATGCTTGATTTGGGTCGGATACCTGTAAAAACAGAGGAACGTACAGAAAAAGATCCTTTTATTATTGTTGGCGGACCATGCGTATATAATCCGGAACCTCTGGCAGATTTTTTTGATCTTGCCGTTGTTGGTGAAGGTGAAGAAGTTATGGTCGAGCTGATGGATACCTATAAAAAATGGAAACGTGAAGGTAAGCCTGCTGGCCGGAAAGGTTTCCTGCAGCGTGCGGTAGCGATCAAAGGCATTTATGTACCATCATTTTATGATGTTGCTTATAATGAGGATGGTACGGTAGCAGCAGTTGTTCCTAACTGTGATGCTGCGCCTGCAGCAGTTGAAAAACGAGTTATTTCTGATATGAATACGGTCAATTATCCGGCAGCGCCGATCGTGCCGTTTGGAGAAATAGTGCATGACAGAATTATGCTGGAAGTTTTTCGCGGCTGCAGCCGCGGCTGCCGTTTTTGCCATGCAGGTATGGTTTATCGGCCTGTGCGTGAACGCAGGCCGGAGCTTTTGAAGGAACTGGCGCGTCAACTGGTGGATAATACCGGTTATAACGAGATTTCACTGGTATCTTTAAGTACGGCAGATTATTCTTGTCTTGCGCCGATGATACATGATATGATCGAAGAATTTAAAGACGAAAAAGTCAGTGTGTCATTACCCTCGCTGCGCATTGATAGTTTTTCTGTAGATCTGGCGAAAGAAGTGCAGGCTGTACGGAAAAGCGGATTGACTTTTGCACCGGAAGCAGGCAGTCAGAGAATGCGTGACGTGATAAATAAAGGCGTTACAGAAGAAGATTTGATGAATGCGGTTGGTGCTGCTTTTGCGTCAGGCTGGTCGTCAGTAAAATTATATTTCATGATAGGCCTGCCTGGTGAAACTGATGAAGATGTACTGGCTATCGCTAAACTGGCGAAGGCAGTACAATATAAATATCAGGAAGTAACGGGGCGGCGCGGTGCAAAAGTAACCGTCAGTGCTTCTTCTTTTGTGCCGAAACCCTATACTCCGTTTCAATGGGTACCGCAGGATGATATAGCAGAACTACGGCGTAAACAGTTTTTATTGAAAGACGCGCTTAAAGTAAAAAACATCACCTTCCAGTATCATGACTCTGTGACCAGTGTTATGGAAGCTGTTTTTGCCCGTGGTGACCGCCGTTTAGGAAAAGCCTTATATCTGGCCTGGCAGCGCGGCGCTAAATTTGACGGCTGGAGTGAACATTTTTCTTATGACCGCTGGCTGGAAGCCCTGCAGGACGCAGGCTTGAATAAAGAATTCTATATAGGCCGCGAA
Source organism: Phascolarctobacterium faecium (assembly GCF_003945365.1). Classification (NCBI taxonomy): domain Bacteria; kingdom Bacillati; phylum Bacillota; class Negativicutes; order Acidaminococcales; family Acidaminococcaceae; genus Phascolarctobacterium; species Phascolarctobacterium faecium. Next base: position 935,270 of record NZ_AP019004.1, read on the forward strand.
CGCGGAGCCGATGAATTATTCCCCTGGGAACATATTCAGCCGGCTGTAGCACGCGGTTTTCTGCGCAGGGAATATGAAAAAGCCCTGGCAGAAGAATTGACACATGACTGCCGTCACGGTGTCTGCACCGGCTGTGGTGTTTGCCAAAAACTGGGAGTAAAAATAATCGACTGGAAAGAGCAGGGCTTAGTATGAAATTAAGGATGCAGATAACTAAGGAGAAAGAAATACGTTTTATTTCCCATTTAGAATATGTGCGGACTATTGAAAGAGCTATCCGACGAGCTAAATTACCTGCCGCTTATTCAGAAGGCTTTAATCCGCATTTAAAGTTTTCACTGGCATCAGCGCTCGGTGTCGGCGTTGTCAGTATGGCTGAATTTGTAGAGATAGAACTGGCCGAGCCGATGGAAGTACACGAGGCTGTACAGAAAATGACTGCGGCTCTGCCTCGCGGCATTCGGATTATGGCCGCAGATGTAACTGCGAACAACGCGCCGGCACTGATGGCTTCCGCCGGCGGAGCCGATTATGTTGTTGAGCTTCCCTATTCAGGTGAGTATATTGAGGCCGTAGCTGCTTTTAACGCGTCGCCAAGTGTTATTTACGCCAAGGCAGCGCCAAAGCTTAAAAACAAAATCAAAGAAATCGATGTAAAATTTTATATACCGGAAATATGTGCCAGTCAGAAAAATGATGTGCTGACTTTAAAATTTTCCTGTCGTATCACACCTAATGGCAGTATGAAAGCAGCAGATCTGTTAAATACCCTGAATCAGCATTTTGGAATGCAGCTGCCTGTTGAAAAGGCAGATATTACCAGGCTGGATCTGTACCGTGCAGCTGCTGATGGCAGCCGGCTGCCGATGCTGGAACATATGGACGAGGCTATTTAATAGTTAAGGAAAGGAGGGGCTTTTGTATGGAAACCAAAATTATTATCAGTGCTACGGCAGAAGAAACACGTATGGGACTGACTGAAAATGGCCGTCTGATGGAATATTTAGTAGAACGCAGCAGTGAAAAACATCTTGTCGGCAATATTTTTAAAGGCCGGGTGAATAATGTTGTTCCCGGTATCCAGGCGGCTTTTATTGATATTGGTTTACAGCAGAATGCCTTTCTTTATCTGGGTGAAAGTAATGATATTACTGAAGGTAAGTCCATATTAGTTCAGATAACGAAAGATGCCAGGGGCAGCAAAGGACCTTCTGCAACGCGCGAGCTGACGTTGCCTGGGCGCTATGTGGTGCTTTTACCACTGGCGGATTATATTGGCGTGTCACATAAAATAGAGAATAAAGAGGAACGAACCCGTTTAAAAGCTATTGTTGAGGAAGCAAAGCCTGATGGTATGGGAATCGTCATTCGTACGGCGGCTATTGGTGCCAGTGAGGAAGCGTTGCTGGAGGATATCAGGCATTTGTGTGCTAACTGGCGTGTCATTGAAGCACGCGGTAAAGTAGAAAAAGCTCCTGCAACCTTGTATCGAGAATTAGACTTATCAGTACGTATCGTACGTGATTATCTGACAAATGATGTTTCACAAATTATTCTGGATGACAAAGCAGTATATGGACGTGTCTGCGAGTTACTGAAGAATATGCCGGGCGGTACAACAGGCCGGGTTCTGCTGCATGAAAATCAGGAAGACGTTTTTGCTTACTATGGACTGAGGGAAGAAATAGATACTATTTCTGACAGACGGATAGACTTAAGCTGCGGCGGCTATCTGGTGATCGATTATACAGAAGCTATGACCGTTATTGACGTCAACAGCGGCCGTTACAGCGGCCGTGAAAATTTGGAAGAAACTATTATGCAGATCAACCGTGAAGCGGCAGTCGAGATCGCCAGACAGCTTAGACTTCGGGATATTGGCGGTATTATAGTTGTAGATTTCATTGATATGCATACGCAGGAGCATCAGCAGGAAATACTGCAGGTGCTGCAGCAGGCACTGTCTAGTGATAAAATGAAGCCGCGTGTTCAGGATATTACGGTTTTGAATTTAGTTGAAATCACGAGGAAAAAAGCTCGGCAGAATCTTTCAACGGTCCTGTATGCACCCTGTCCTATCTGCCAGGGCGGCGGCAGAGTACAATCACGCGAAACAATCGCTTTGGAAATAAAACGGCGTCTGCGGACATTACTTGCTAAACCATGTGCATCACGCAGTATTTTGATCTCTGCTAATCCCTGGATGGTAGAATGGCTGCGGGCTAAAGACCTGCGGCAGTGGGAGCGTGAACTGGCCTGTAAGATTAACGTCGAAGCAGATACTGGTCTGCATATAGAAACCTTTTCGATTTTAGACAATACCGGTGTTGACAAATAACGCTGCTTGTAATAAAATACTTGAGTATAGACTGATTAAGTCTGTCCCCAACCGCGCAGAGAGGTTCCGTAAACTCTTTAGAGTACCGAATTTGGCGAGTCTATCATAAGGGAGGTGCAAATAGATGTACGCAATCATTAAAACCGGCGGTAAGCAATACCGCGTTAGCGAAGGCGACGTTCTGAACATTGAAAAATTGGACGTTGAAGCTGGCAGTGAAGTTGTTTTTGACGAAGTTTTGACCGTTGTTGCTGACAGCGATGTTAAAATCGGTAAACCCGTTGTTGACGGCGCTAAAGTAACTGCTAAAGTTGTTGAACATGGCAAAGCTGAAAAGATTTTTGTTTTCAAATATAAAGCAAAATCCAACTACCGCAAACGCCAGGGTCATCGTCAACCGTTCACTAAAGTTGAAATCTCTAAAATCGAAGCCTAACAGCGATGATAACAGTAGATTTATTTAAGAACGAACAGGGCTTGATAACAGGCTATAAGGTCAGCGGTCACGCAGGCTTTGCAGCAGCAGGCGAAGATATCGTCTGTGGAGCGGTCTCTGTTTTGACGCAGACGCCAATCCTTGGCTTGGAACAGCATTTGAAATGTCAGCCGTCCTATCACGTAGATGAAGAAGACGGTATTTTAGAAGTAAACTTGAATAATACTCCGAATGAATTGACTCAGGCTATTCTGGCAACTATGGAATATGGTTTGCTGGGAGTAGCAGAGCAGTATCCGAAGTACGTTCGCATTCATACATACAGGAGGTGAATCGCAATGTTTAAACTGATCCTGCAATTGCATGCTCATAAAAAAGGTACCGGTAGCTCTCACAATGGTCGTGATTCCAATGCTCAACGTTTGGGCACTAAAGCTCACGAAAGCCAATTGGTAACTGCCGGCAGCATTATCGTACGCCAACGTGGTACCAGATTCCATCCCGGCAACAATGTTGGTATGGGTAAGGATTACACTATTTACGCTACTATCGAAGGCCGTGTTAAATTTGAACGTAAAGGCCGCGACAAACGTCAAATCAGTGTTTATCCGGTAGAAGAAGCAGCAATGTAATTTAAAATTAAAAGCACTCACTTATGTGAGTGCTTTTTTATTAAAAAAATAGCAGCAGATAAGTATGGCAGTATTTGTAAAAACCACCCGTAAAACGGGTGGTTTTTATTTTTACTTAGCAAATATTTCTTAAATTATGCTCGAATATTACAACTTCAGGAGTAATTTTATACATCTTTGGTTGTAATATAGCCTGGTGTTTGTTTCTATAATCATCCCTAAGGAGTAAAATAAATACCATAATTCTAACTTTGGCAGTCTATTTGCAGATAGAGACTTCTATTAAAATATAAGTATAAGCCGAAAATATTCACATGGTTGGTATATGGATGCTTTTAAAGATTTTTTAGTGCCAAGTATGCAAATATTTGTAAGTGATATTAAAGGAATAAATATGCAATATAAGTATTTGGAATTCTTTGAGATTATATTTGTTTTGTTGTAAAAAGGCAATTGAAACGATATAATCATTTTACACTGCCGTATAGTTGTTTTGATGTTGTACTTAAGGAGATGAAAATGATGCGCAACACTTTTTCTTCACAGGAGTGGTTGAAATTTATTGGGAAGGAAAAATTACAAACCTTTCAGGATTCTTTTGCCCGTGTTGATAATATCAGTTTATGCTTTTTTGATTTAGAAGGCACTCCATTAACAGTGTGGTCAAACTCAAGTCTTCTTTGTCACCAGATAATTCAAAATAATAAAAAACGCTGTCAGCAGGAAAAAGAAAAATCAATGTGTTTTCTCAAAAAAACTCAGCAGATAAAATTGTTTACGTGTTATTTGGGGTTAACGTATTTTATGTGCCCTGTTTATTATAATAACAAGCTGGTTGCTATTGCCTACGGCGGTGGCATTGCTACAGAGGCGCAGACAGTGCCTCAGGAAATTATAGAACGTTATAATATACCCTTAATGCCTCAGCGTAAGCTGCAGCGGATAGGGGAATTGCTGGTGCAGACAATGGCTCTGGTAAATTTTGATTTAAATGTTGTTGAAAATATTGGGGCGGAAAAAACTGAAGCTGATCTAAATGTTTTTAACGGTATTTTGAGCAGGCGTGAAGCAGAAGTGGCAATGCTTATCTGTCAGGGATTGAGTAATAAACAGATTGCAGAACAGCTTTTTATCAGTGAAAAAACCATAAAAACACATGTCAGCAATATCCTGAGCAAACTTGATATTAAAGATCGGATGCAGTTGATTTTGGAGTATTGCAGGATAGTACCTAATGCGTAATAAAATCGAATGGGGCAAAGAAGATGAGCATAAAGAAAAAACTGAGTATTTTTGTTTTGGTTTTGCTATTGGTACCCATGCTTTTATTAGTACTTTCAACGCAGCATTTTTTTGACAGACAGATCCAGGAGAATGAACGCAACTATTTACAGGTTGCGATGAAAACTGTTCGTAATGATATGGAAAACAGGATGGACGAGATGAGAAAAGCAGGATTGCTTTTCGCAGGTGATTCAGATATTAATAAAGCCATGTATGATGATAGAAACAGACTTGCTATGGCTTTAAATAATTTAAAACGTAATTTTAATTATCTTGACTATGTAGTTATTGTAGATCGAGAGAACCGTATATTGGCAAGCAGTTCTCCCTATCTGTTATATCCAGATGGCAGTGCTGTTAAAATCCTGGCTGCCAGCAGCATGCTGTTTGGGAAAACGCATGTATCAGAAGAAGTTGTCGGGCTTGAAGAACTGTTTACTAAAGATTCATTTGAATATGACAATTTTTCGATCAAAATACTTAACCAGTCTCCGGGGGCGCAGGAGTATCTGCATAAAGCTCTGATGGGTATAGTTGTAGTACCGATCAGAGATAAATCTGCTGATAACGACGTTATCGGAGCTATTGTATTATGTGATGTACTTAATAATGATAACTACTTTGCTGAGCGCTACAGCAGAAATCTGGATAATTCATTTCTGGCTTTTTCCATTGACGGGATAAGGATTGCCTCGAATATTCAGACTGATACTAAAAGTAATTTTGTCGGCAGCAGGGCCCCGCATGAAACAGGTAAATATTTGGAAGACGATAAACAGTATTTTGGAAAAGTGGATGTCGATGATGAAATACATGTTTTTTTAGATCAGAAAATTTTTAACAGTGCTGATGAACCAATCGCTGTTGTAGGAATTGGCATCCCAGAAGAAAAATTTTCGGGAATTGTCAGTAATAATTATAAGTATGTCTTAGGTCTTTTTTTCTTATGTCTGTGGGCCATGCTTATTTTAGGGCAGCTGCTGGCTGAAAAAATAAGCTGTCCGATTGTGCATGTTACCGATTTGACTAGAGATTATTATGAAAAGAATTTTGGTAACAAAGCAATACTTAATGGGAAAAAGGATGACGAAGGTGCTATGCTGCAGGAGATGTTTGAAAAGTTTACAACTCAGTTAGAACTTAGGAAACAGGAGAGCAAACTGTATTTAGAGCAATTGGAATGTGAGCATCAGCAACAGAAGCAACTGGCGTTTGAACTGCAAAAAAACAATGAGCAGCTTGAACTTAATGTTGCGGAAAGAACTAAATATTTACAGGAGGCATTGAATGAGCTGAAGAAAGTAGATGTGGCGAAATCCCAGTTTATGGCGAATATCAGTCATGAATTGAGAACTCCGCTAAATGCTATAATCGGTTCTTCTGAAATTTTAAAGGACGATATATTAGGTGAACTGAATCAGAAACAGAAAAAATATGTAGCTAATATTTTCAGCAGCAGTACTCATCTGCTGCAGCTGATCAATGATATTCTGGATATATCCAAGATCGCCAGCGGGAAAATGACTCTTAATTACAGCGAATTTTATTTGAAAGAAATTGTTTTGCAGACTGTGGAAAACGTGAAAAGTTATGTGACAAGTAAACAGTTAAAAGTAAAGTTGAAATTTGAACCTGATGATTTTATGATCGAAGCTGATGCGGCCAAGCTAAAACAGATTTTATATAATCTGTTATCAAATGCAGTAAAGTTTACCGGAACTGGCGGGCAGATAGAAATCTATGTTTATAAGCGTGAAGATGTTGCCGAATTTATTGTGCGCGATAATGGTATAGGTATAGCCGAGCAGGATCAGAAAAAAGTATTTGTGGAATTTGAACAGGTCGACAGTTCTTATACCCGTGAATACGAAGGTACAGGACTGGGTCTGCCACTGGTAAAAAAGATGGTTGAGATGCATGGTGGATATGTCTATTTAAAAAGTGCTTTAGGTGAAGGAACGGAAGTAATTTTTTTGATTCCGCTGCAGCAGGGAATGAAGAAACAGTGAAAGGTGAGGTGCGTAAATGAAAACTGTTTTGATAGTGGATGATAATATTAAAAACCTGGACTTGTTTAAAGATTTTGTTGAAAGCTGGGGCTATGAAACTGTTACTGCCCAGCAGGGGAAAGATGCTATCAGTTTAGCTGAACGATATCTGCCGGATATTATCCTGCTTGATGTCATGCTGCCGGGAATGAGTGGATATGAAGTTTGCAGGGAATTAAAAGAAAATACAAAAACGCAGCATATCCCCGTGGTAATGATTACTGTTCTTAATGATATTGCGGACAGGATTCATGGCTATAAAATAGGCGCTGACCAATTTTTGGTAAAACCTGTAGACTACAATGAACTGCATGCTATTTTAGACAGTTTATTTGGTAAAAAAAGCATGTTTGATGAAATGGAAAGCAGAGGCACAGTTATTGAGAGCCTGAATGTTTTGCTGAAACAGTGTTTATCCTCGGAAGCTGTGGTTGTTGCTGACCGCAAATTTCATTATTGCCGTAAGCTGTGTGACTATCTCAATCTATCTAAAAATGAAACTGAGCAGGGACTGCTGCTGGTACGGATACAGGATATCATCGCTACTTTATGTAAACAGAAGGGGACTGTCCCCGAGGATGAAATGACTTTTTTAGAGCCGCTGAAAATGGACAAATGGGTTAAACCACTGTTGCTGTATATTCGCGGCTATTTGAACGGTGTTGATGAAACCCTGCAGAGAAAAATTAATGAATACCATTTAGAAAAGCTGGCCGGTATCAGTTTTGTTTTAGACCGCTATGGCAGTATTTTAGTAAGTGAAAACGGCGATGATAACAAAGCATTGTTAAAACTGCGGCAGGAATGCAGCCAATATGCCTACCCGGATGATGTGGTAAGATTATTGGAGCAAATCGTCAATGATGAATTGTTTATGAAAAGTTTAAAAGATAAATAATTGGTATGAAGCCATAGGACTAAAGTATTAGTCCTATGGCTTTTTTGTATTTAATAATACGGCCTAAGGCTCAAGAAGTCAGCTGGGAAATATTGTACAATCGAAACAGAAAGTAATGATACGCAAAGCTTTTGGCAGAGAGGAAGATTTTTATGGCAAGATCATTATCCCCTATAGGTGTTCAACAGGATTTGTCAGGTCGTATTTTTGATATCCAGTCTTATTCTGTACATGACGGTCCCGGTTGCCGTACGCTGGTATTTTTATCAGGATGTCCGCTGCGCTGCGAATGGTGTGCGAATCCGGAAGGTTTAGAGAATCGTGTACGGACTTTATTTAGGGTAATGAAATGCATCAACAGGACTCAAGACTGTACCCGGTGCATCCCAAAATGCCCGCATCAGGCAATCTCTATCAGCGATGAAAAAGAAATACCCCTGGCAATAGACTGGGAAAAGTGCAGACATTGTGAAAGTCATGAATGTGTGGATGCTTGTTTACAGGAAGCTTTTGTCCCGGCTTCCAGAGATATGAAGGTTTCCGAACTGATGAAAATTTTTGACCGTGACAGGCATTACTGGTCTGGTAAAGGTGGGGCTACTTTCAGCGGCGGCGATCCTATGTATCAAAAAGATTTTTTGCAGGCGGTACTGAAGGAGTGCCGTAATGCTTATATCCATACAGCGATTGAAACGAGCGGATTTTTCCCTCAGGAAACCTATTTGACAACTATGAAATATGTTGATTTTGCATTTAATGATCTGAAGCATATGGATTCTGATAAGCATAAAGAGAAAACCGGAGTTCCAAATGAACTTATTTTAGCAAATATCGCGGCATTGGCACAATCAGATTGGTCGGGAAGACTGGTCTTGAGATCGCCTGTTATCGAAGGCTTTAATGACAGTAAAGAAAATATGGCGGCCATTGCAGAGTTTATGCACAGTGTTGGTTTAACGGAATTCAATCTTCTGCCATTCCATCGTCTTGGCGATTCAAAATGGAAGTCTTGTGGTATGGTTTATCCTTACAGTATGTATGAAGCTACGCATCCTGAAAAATTAGAAGCTTTGCAGAAGGTGCTGCTTGATTTAGGCATCAAAGCCTATGTTGGTTCTGACACCCCATTTTAAAATTCCTCAATAAAACAGCGGCAGCGCATTGGTTTTGCTTGGACCAGTGTGCTGCCGCTGTTTTTGTGTTTAGGACCTGCTAGTACCTGAGGTGTATCAGCGTTTGATTTTTTCAGACTTACAACTCCTACTGGCGGCTCAATACTTAAGATTTTTCGCATAGTACACTTAAGGCAACCTAAGGATGCAGCAAGCGTGAATACTGAATGGATGACTGCTTCTAAAAATGCTGCAGGTCTTATAGTGAATTTTATGTAAAAAAGGAGGATTTATTATGGCAAGAAAACTCGTTGACGTATTGGAAGAGCAAGGTATGTCCTTGAATCTCCAAGCTGGCGGTGAAGCGCCGAAAGAGATGGTTGACCGCGAAGTAAAAGAAGGTGCTACAGAAAGAGCTGCTAAGTTGAAAGATATTTATCTGCAGACATTGTCTTCTGTAACCTGCGAATTTCCCTATTGGTATAACCGTGTATTTCAGGCTAATGAGGGTGACATTATGGAAGTGCGCCGCGGCAGAGCATTAAAGGCGGGCTTCGAGCATTTGACTCCCAGTATTTATCCAGGTGAGTTGCTTGTTGGTGCTAAGACCCAGTACTATCGTGGTTCTTTCCCGATGCCGTGGTTATCTGAAGGATTCTTTATGGCGAAGGAAGACGAACTGTACCAGGCCGCTTTAGCTTCCGGTTCTGCCAGTGCTGACCAGGTCAGTGCTTATGGCGCTGGTGGCGGCAACGTAACTGAAAGTTTTGGTAACGTTGTTTCCATTGCCGGTAAATATGGTATCCGCAAAGACGAAGTTCGTGTTTTAACTAAACTGGCTCGTGAGTGGGTTGGCAAATCTGTGGATGATGTTGGTCATCGTTATGAACAAATGGTTCCGGAATATCCGATTAAAGAAGCTGTTATGCGCAGCCTGATTTGTATGTTTGATTCCGGCTATACACTGCCGCAGGGCCGTGAAGTAATCAATTATTTCTATCCGCTGCAATATGGTTATGACGGTTTGATCAAAATGTGTGAAGAAGGTATTGCAGAAACTGCAGGACGTCCTGACGGTGATGGCATTATCGGTATGAGCAGGCTGTATTTCTACGAAGCGGTCAAACTTGTTTTGGAAGGTATCCAAACATGGCATCTGCATTATGCTGATGAAGCCAAACGTTTGGCTGCAACTGAGAAAAATGCTAAACAAAAGAAAGAATATGAAGAGATAGCTGAGATCATGGAGCATATCGCTCATAAACAACCACGTAATTTCCGTGAGGCTCTGCAAATGATTTATATGGTCCATATGGCTTCTGTTAATGAAGATGCTATTTCAGGTATGTCGCCCGGACGTATTGGACAGGTATTATGGCCATGGTTTGAGCAGGATATGGAAGCCGGACGTATCACTGAAGCTGAGGTATTGGAACTTTTAGAATGCTACCGTGTAAAAATGACCTGTATTGATTGTTTTGCTTCAATGGGTGTTGTTGGCGGCGTACTTTCCGGCAATACTTTCAATAATGTCTGCCTGGGAGGTTTGACCCGTGACGGTCAGCCGGCTGCCAACAGACTGGAAATGCTGCTGCTGGAAGCTGGTATGACTTGTCAGACCACACAACCGACACTGTCAGTACTGTATGATGATAAATTGCCGGAAGAATTTCTGTTGAAAGCTGTAGAGTGCGAAAAGAGCGGTACCGGTTATCCGGCCTGGATGAATAACCGCGGCGGTATCGAATTTATCATGAAAAATTACGGGCCGGAAGGTATGAACCTGGAAGATGCCCGTGCCTTCTCGATCGGCGGCTGTTTGGAAACTTCGCCTGGTATTTGGAAAGAACTGGAATTGAATGGCAAGAAATATTGGATCCCGGGCGGCGCAGGCCAGCCGACTTCCGTAGGTGTACATTTTATTTCCAATCCGAAAGTTTTGGAAATGGTTCTTACCAATGGCTATGACAGGCGTATTGATTTGCAGGTTCTGCCACCTCATAACAAAACATTCAAAACTTATGAAGAATTGTATGAACAATTCCTTGAATATTATGATATCGTCATCGATTGCCTTGTAACTACCAATAATATTCAGCATGATGTATGGCGTAAACATAACATGTCGCTGGTAAATTCCTTCCTGAAACCTGACTGCCTGGCAAAAGGCCAGCATATTGGCAATATGGGCTACCGCTACAATGCTACTTATAACATTGAAGACACAGGCACTATCAATATGGTCAATTCTTTGTACAACATTAAAAAATTGGTGTTTGAAGATAAGAAATATACTCTGGAAGAACTTACAGATGCGCTTATTAATAACTTTGGCTTCAAAAATGCTGATGAAATTGGCAGTTTCTCGCTTGAAGCTCAGGAAAAACGTGATGATGATGACGGACGTTACGATCAGATCCACGCAGATTGCCTGAGATCCTTTAAATATGGCAACGATATTCCTGAAGTCGATGGAATTCTGGCTGAATTTGAAGACTGGTACTGTGGCTGCGGCGATAAATATGAATCCTTGTACGCTAAGCCGTTCTATGTTTGCCAGATGTCTGTATCTACCCATGCTCCGCAAGGTGCAGCAACACTTGCATCTGCTGACGGGCGTCTTTCCGGTACTACTTTTGCTGACGCTTCTATGTCTGCATATCCTGGTACTGACCGCAATGGTGCCTATGCATTATTTGAATCCGCTACTTGCTGGGATCACAGCAGATCTCAAAACTCACAGATGAACCTGAAACTGCATCCGAATGCAGTAAAAGGTATCGAAGGTTCTAAGAAATTGTTGGATCTGACCCGTTCTTACATGAGAAAAGGCGGCTTCCATATTCAATTTAATATCGTCGATTCTAAAGTTTTGAAAGATGCTCAAAAACATCCTAATAACTATCGTGATTTGTTGGTACGTGTAGCCGGCTTTACTCAATACTGGGTAGAAATCGGTAAACCGATCCAAGACGAAGTTGTTGCAAGAACCGAATACGAAGGAGTGTGAGTCACAATGGCTAAAAATAATCATGCTGATTGCCGTAATTTTACCCCTATTGACGTTGCTAAAGGTATCTGCCATGCCAATAACGACAGTATTATCCTTATTGACAGCGAAACCTGTCCGATGTTTACGCCTATTGCTAAATGTAAATGCTGCAAATGCTTTATAGAAGCTGACGAAAACAACATTGGTATCTGCGATGGCTTTAAGAAAAAAGACTGGACTTACGGTGATTTGAAAGCCGTATATTGCGAACAGTTTACAAGTAAATAAGTCTATTACAATACTTCCTCCTTAACTAAAGTAAGTTGGCGGATGCAGGAGCCTGCATCCGCCTCTTTTCAAAATGGAGCTGAAATTTGTAATTACTATTAACTCATAATCTTTTATAGATTTTTGAGACGAAGGGATGGTTTATATGGATGCGAAAAAAAACTCTTATTTTGTAGTCGTTGCTGCGTGGCTGGCAGTATTTTGCCTGTTTGGTTACCGCTCTACTTTTGCTATCCTGGCCGGGCCAATGTCGCAGACGATGGGTTGGACCGGGGCACAGGTATCGTTAGGCTATTCGCTGATGATGAGCATTTATGCCATTACAGCGTTCTTTAGCGGTATGATTTTGGATAAATGGGGTACAAAACCTGTTTATACTATTGCCGCAGTTTTTTGTATGCTGGGCTTTTATCTGACAGCGAAGGTTGAATCTTTATATTCTTATTATGCGGCTTATGCTATTTTTGCCGGTATCGGAACAGGTATGCTGTGGGTATCATCTACCATTTCCATTCGTAAATGGTTCGTTGGAAAATATTATGCCAAAATGTGGGGTATTGCTTTTGCCGGTGCCCCAATGGCGCAAATCGTACTCAGTTTGGGCGTGAAACCGATGCTGGTCGAAAATGCAGGACAATGGCGTGATGCAATGACAATTTTGGGTTGGATTTCGCTCGTAGCACTTTTACTGGCGGCATTACTGGCAAAAAAGAACCCGGAACAGTATGGCTTACATGCTTTTGGCGAAGTTCCACCTGCTAAAGGCACGGCAGCCCAACAAGAGTATCCCTGGAAAATTGGAGAGGCTTTTAGCACGTTTCCGATTTGGGGTTCGATTCTGGCATTTTTGACCAGTATGGTTGCTGAATTTTTGATTTGGACTCAGGTCGTTACCTATTGGACCAAAGATTTGAAAATGACTTTAGATAATGCAACTAACCTTTATATCATCATTGGTATCGCCGGTATCTTTACGATGCCGCTTTTGGGTATCGTATCTGATAAATTAGTTGTAGCGATGAAAAATGAGATCAAAGCCAGAAAAACAATGCTTATTTTCGGCCCGGCTGTAGGCGCAGTAGCTTGTTTGCTGCTTATGACAATGGGACCGCAGTCTACCACTTTGGGTGCTTTGATCTGCGTACTGTTTGCAGTTTATTGGGCAATTGAACCGGGTGGCGTCGTTGGCTATGCCGGTGCTATCTATGGGCGCGTCAGTCTGGGCAAATTGTGGGGGCTTGCCACCCTGATTGTTATGGGTATAGGACCGGCGCTGGGCAGCTTTATGGGCGGATATCTTGCCGATACTACCGGTAACTTTATTGCTTCTATCAAATTTGCTCTCTGTTCTTTTGTTCTTTCGGCGATTATAGCTTTTATTTTACCGCTGAAAATAAAAGTGCCTGATCAACAGGGTGTAGTTTTAGAAGAAAACGAAGACTATACAGAATAAATAAGATTTTAAAACAGTACTGTATTTAGAAAATATTTGTTTAGGGGCTGGAAATATGAAAGTATTGGTAATTGGCGACAGCTACGGTTTACCGCGATATGCAAAAAACAGCTTTAATGTAGAACTCGATTACGCAGGAACATATCCCGAGCAGCTGCGCAGGATGCTCAGCGCAAATTTTACCGAGGATGTATGTCTGGTAAATCGCTGCCGCCATGCTAATACAAGCTTAAGTCTTATAAAAGGCGAGGCCAATGAAATAGAATTTTTACGCCCGGATTATACGATATTACAATTGGGTCTGGTAGATTTATGGCCGGCGGAAGGAAGAAAAATCTGGCCGCTTTACTCTGAACAATACGGTCGTGACCCTTGGGTAACGCCTGATGAATATAAAAATAATCTGCAGCTTTTTCTAAATTTTGCCAAGAGCAGAGGGAGCAAAGTGATTGTTATCAATAATCCTCCTGTAGAGAAAGTCCATCTGTTAAAACATGCAGGTTTAGAAAAAAAGATCGTTCTGTATAATAACCTGCTGACAAGATTAACGCTTGGTAAAAGCGTTAATCTACTGGACTGGTATGACAGGATAAAAAGTCTGGATGTGAAATGTATTTTTGGCAGTGATGGTATCCATCCTACCAGAGAAGCGGCAAATTTACTGGCACGATTGTTACTGCAGCAGATAAGCTTATTTGAGGACGGTGTTGTAAATGGATAGAAAACAGCTTTTGGAAAAGATTATCGCCCGTGAAGCAGCGATGTTTATCGCTGTTAAAGCCAGTGAACCAGCTGATTGCCAGGAAATGCTGAAAACTTTTTATCTGATGCGTGAAATGAGCCATTCGGTTTTAGCGGCTGATACACTGACATCGTATTTACAGGACCTGGAAACGGCAGCAGCGGCAGGGCGTAACTTAATGACAGAAAAATATGCCCGTATGGAAAATTTGATACCATCGTTAAATGAAAATGAACTGATTTACAAAATAGTAGATATCGAAAGAGAATGGCTTTCTGAAGTACATAAAAAATATCCTTTGACAATAGCTGTTGAAGGCGGCTTTACTACATACGCAGTTTGCGAATTGGAAACGTATTCTGATGCAACTTTAAATTTATATTATCGTGATATCTTTTTAGCCGCGACACAAAAACGTAATTTAGTTGAAGAACGTTACCAATATCTGTATGGTAATTTAGGATTTAAAGATTTGGAGGAAGTTGAAGCTTTAGCACAAAAGCGTGCTGCCGTAAAGGAGTGAAAAATATGCAGAGAAATGAGATCATGCAGCGGATCATTGATTTGGAGACCGAAATGTTTATGAGTGTCAATGCGGAAGAAGCTGTTCCTGCTAATACCATACCTGCATTTAAGGAAATGCGCCGTATGACATATTCTGTTTTATCGGATAAAACAGTTGCTTTGTGGCTGTGCGATTTGGAAACAGCGAAAAAAGACGGACGTAATGTTATGACTGAAAAATATGCTTTGATTGGTGATCAGATACCAACCCTGCGGGACAATCCACAGATCGAAAGGATCGTTGATATAGAAGAAAAGTGGATGAATGAATTAGCCTTTAAATATCCACATGCTGTTAAAAGAGAACGGGCTAATGCGGAACTTTTTAGAAAGTATGCGTTATGTGAATTGCAGACATGGTCACCTGCTGCAGTAAATTCGTATTTTGAAGATATAAAAAAAGCTATGGAAGAAGGACGAAATTTAGCAGAAGAACGTTATGATAATCTGTATCAGAATATTGGTAAGGGAAGATTGCGTGATGTGGAAGATTCATTAAAATAAAGTTTTCAGTAAGGTTTTTTGTTTATACAAAGAACCTTACTTTCTGTTATAATGGTAAACAGAACACTTAAGAACGGAGTGGTATGATGCTGCGGAAAATTTTATTATTGATGAGTTTGAGTTTTATACTTTCAATAGGGGTTGCCTGCGCTGCTGAAAGAACATATGAAGTGACTGATGGTGGTTGTATTGTCAGCTTGCCTGAACAGTATGCAGTAACAGTTGTGGAAAGGCCGACCGATCCAAATGACGAACTTGGGGTTCAGGTCGCGCAGCTTTCAATAAGTGCCCCTGTTAATAAATCGATGACAATGCATGTTATGGTGGAAAGCAGTAAATTGACAAAAGAATTGCCCGACCTGAATTATAGACCTGGCGGAGTGATGAAGGACTATTTTGCGGAAAATCTGCAAAACAGCGGTTGGCAGGAGCCGGTAGTCGCAGGTGAGCTGCAGAATGGGAAGATGTATTTTATTAAATTCAGCAGCTATATAGCTGACAGCGTAGGGCAGAAATATGACGGACAGATTTATGCCACCCTTAAGAATGGTAATTTGATTTATCTGATGATAATGAGTAAAGAACGGGCTTTGACAGCGGACGAAAAAACATTTTTAGAAACGACTGTCAAAAATTTACAGTTTAAAGATGCTATACTGGTAAATACCAATGCACAAAATAAATAAAAGGTTCCGTACGTTAAGTACGGAACCTTTTATTTATAAAACAAAAAAACGGCTGCGACTCGCACCACCGTAGTCGCAACCGCTTTTTGAGGTTGAAAGGATGAAAATAATTGAGAGAGAAGGGAGGAGGTAATTGCATTTAATGCTTTTGCCTTGTCTATATAATACAGTATTGTAATAGGGTTTGCATCTTACAATGATTACATAATCTGTTTAATATAATTACATAATTATATTAGGGCTAAAAGTTTTTCAAGCTAAACCTCAAAAAAATATTTTGCTTTTTACGAGAAGGCTTGATAAAATGCCATTAAGAATTGGCAGGTGGTGAAAAAATGCAGACAGTGGCATGTTTTGGTGATTCTTTGATTTATGGTTTCCCTTTTGGCCCGCGTACATCGTGGCTTGCTGAAGCTGAAAAAGTCACTGGAGATAAATTCTTAAATTATGGAGTATGCGGTGATTGTACAGATGATATTTTATTTCGCCTGCAAACTATGTTTTTACCGGCTCATATTAAACATATTTTGTTTCTGGGAGGAGCTAATGATATCATTCAAATGCGTCCGCAGAAATTTATTCTGGAAGATTTGGATAAAACCTTGAGATATTGTCAGAGTAAAAACTTTGATTTGGGTATTGTTTTGCCGCTTGTAACGGCGGAAAGCAGGTTAAACGAATATATTTTACCGCTGCGGGATGTAATAAGCGCACGTTTTGCAGAGCGGACATTGCTGCTGGATCTGCAGCCTGCTGTTGGACTGACTGCTGCAGAACTGAAGGATGCTTATCTGGATGGCGTACACCCGACGGCAGCCGTTTACAGGGCGATGGGAACATATGCCGCGCCGCTGCTTAAAAACTGGCTGGAAAAAGATAATAGTAAATAAAGAAACTTTGCTTTCACCGGCCTTTTTGTATTATAATAAAGAAATAGATAAGTAGGCAGGCGTTAAATTTAACGAGACATTTATGCTGAATATTTAATTATTGAAGATAGAGGAGAATATCATGTTTATTGATCGAGCGAGAATATATGTCGAAGCAGGTGCCGGCGGCGACGGCCGCAGCAGCTTCAGACGCGAAAAATTTGTTGAAAAAGGCGGTCCGAACGGTGGGAATGGCGGTCGCGGCGGCGACGTGATTTTAAAAGCTGATAAAAATCTCAATACTTTAATAGATTTTCGTTACAAAAGAAAATTTGTTGCCAAACGTGGCGGACACGGCGGTAATTCCAACTGTACAGGCCCACGTGCCGATGATGTGATCGTAAAAGTACCTCTTGGAACTTTAGTGCGCGATGATGCTACCGGTGTGCGCCTGGCTGATTTAACTGAGGACGGACAGGAATATGTTATTGCTAAAGGCGGCCGTGGTGGTAAAGGCAATGCCTGCTATGTTACAAGTACCAACAGAGCACCGACTTTTGCAGAAAAAGGTGAACCGGGCGAGCTGCGCTGGATAAAGCTGGAGTTGAAGCTTCTGGCTGACGTTGGCCTGGTAGGTTATCCGAGTGTCGGTAAATCCAGTATCATTGCACAGGTTTCGGCTGCAAGGCCTGAAATTGCCGCTTATCATTTTACTACATTGACCCCTGTTTTAGGAGTGGTGCGTATCGATGCTGAACGCAGCTTTGTTCTTGCTGATATTCCCGGACTTATCGAGGGAGCGCATGAAGGTGTTGGCTTGGGGCATGACTTTCTGCGTCATGTAGAACGTACAAAAGTACTGCTGCATGTTTTGGATGTTTCCGGTACCGACGGACGTGATCCTATTGAGGATTTTGAAAAAATCAATTTTGAGCTGTCTCAATACAGTGAACGTTTAGGACGCCGCAAGCAGCTGGTAGTTGCCAACAAAATGGATTTGCCGGAAGGCCAGGAAAATTTCCAGCGTGTTAAAGAATATGTTGAAGCTAAAGGCTATGAAATCGTTAAGGCTTCGGCGGCTACCGGCGAAGGTCTGCAGGAACTGATGTATAAGGCTTATGAGATGCTGCAGAACTTTGAACCGGAACCGGACGAAGAAGAGAATATCATTATGGATGAAATAGACCCGGACAGTTTTGAGATCACGGCTTGTGCGGATGCTGATTTTGAAGTAAAAGGGAAAAATATCGAGCGTTTGGTAGCTATGACCAATTTTGATAATGACGAAGCTTTGTATCGTTTCCAGCTGATTTGGAAAAGCCTGGGGATTGATGCGGCTTTAAAAGAAAAAGGTATTCAGGAAGGTCAAACCGTACGTATCCGCGATATGGTATTTGAATTCAAAGAATACTAAGATTTTAACGAGGGGATTGAGCTGGATGACTTTTGACCGCTCTGCACTTAAAGAAGCTAAACGTATCGTAGTGAAAGTTGGTACCAGTACCATAACTTACGCTAACGGTAAACGTAATTTTGAACAGATAGACCGACTGGCCCGGGAACTTGCCGACTTACAGAATCAGGGTAAAGAAATGATCCTTGTTACTTCCGGTGCCGTTGCTGTAGGGGTAGACCGTCTGGGGCTGTCCGAAAAACCAAAGACTATTCCCGGTAAGCAGGCTGCTGCTGCTGTGGGGCAGGGTATTTTAATGCACACCTATGAGAAGCTTTTTGCCGAATATGGACAGATCGTAGCGCAGGTGCTGCTTACTAAAACAGAATCTTTGGACAGGCACCGCTATACAAATTCCCGCAATACCTTTATGGAGCTGCTGAAAAACCGGGTAATTCCTATTGTCAATGAAAATGACGTTGTAGCTTTAGATGAATTGAAAATAGGCGATAATGACAATATGTCGGCTCTGGTTGCCGGCATCGTCGATGCTGATCTGGTAGTTATCCTTTCTGATGTGGACGGATTATATACCGCAAACCCACAGACACATCCCGATGCGAAACTAGTGAGTATCGTCAGTGATATTACTCCTGAAATTGAGGCCAGTGCCGGTGGTGTTGGCAGCAGCTTGGGTACAGGAGGGATGTTTACCAAGATCCAGGCGGCTAAAGCCGCTACCAGTTCAGGTATCCATCTGGCAATTGCCCGCGGTGATGAAAAATATGCCATAGCCCGTATTTTGCAAGGTGAAAATATAGGTACAGTTTTTGTTTCGAAAGAGAACAGGCTGCAGTTTCGTAAACGCTGGCTGGCTTTTGGAGCCCGTATCATGGGCAAACTTGTTATTGACGAAGGCTGTGCCAAGGCCGTGCGTAAAGCCGGTGGCTGCAGTATTTTACCGGCAGGAATCACGGCAGTTGAAGGACAGTTTGAAGCGGGAAATACCGTCAGCGTTGTCGATATGGCAGGGCACGAACTGGCTCGCGGGTTAAGTCACTATTCTTCAGCCGAGCTGGAGCAGATCAAAGGTGCAAAAACTTCGGAAATAGAAGATAAAATAGGCCATAAAAATTACGATGAGGTTATTCATCGTGATGATCTGGTTATTTTAGGTTAGGAGGTATCTGACATGACAACTTATGAAATGGTGCGTACTAAAGCCGAAGCGGCACATCGTGCGGCCGGTGAACTGGCAGTAACTTCTACCGTGATCAAAAATAAAGCTCTGTTGGCGATGGCAGACGCGCTTGAAGCAGGGGCTGCGGAAATTTTGGCGGCTAATGCCAAAGACATGGAAGCCGGCCGTGCTAATAATATGAAAGAATCGATGTTAGACAGATTGGCGCTTTCCCAGGTACGTATCAACGCTATGGCTGAAGGTCTGCGTCAGGTAGCGCAGCTTGAAGATCCTGTCGGTAACGTTTTAGACGGGCGCAGGCTGCCTAACGGTTTAACTGTGACTAAGGTACGTGTTCCTCTTGGCGTTATCGGGATTATTTATGAAGCCCGTCCGAATGTTACGGCTGATGCGATCGGTTTGTGCGTAAAATCAGGTAATGCGGTTATTTTGAAGGGCGGCAGCGAAGCGCTGCAGTCTAATATTGTCATTGCCGGCATACTTACGCAAGCGGCAGAGGCGGCAGGTATCCCTGCTGGAGCAATACAGTTCGTTGACAGCAGTGATCGCCAGGCAGTAACTGATTTAATAAAAATGAACGGACTGGTCGACGTAGTTATTCCCCGCGGCGGTGCTGGACTTATTCAGGCAGTGGTACAGAATGCAACGGTTCCTGTCATCGAAACAGGCATCGGTGTCTGTCATACTTATGTGGATGCAGGTGCAGACTATGATATGGCGCGTGCGATTGCGATCAATGCTAAAGTACAGCGTCCGGCAGTTTGCAATGCTATGGAAACATTACTGGTGCATGAAGACGCTGCTGCTGAATTTTTGCCGCAGATGCTGACAGAATATTTTGCCGCCGGCGTCACTATTATCGGCTGTGGTAAGACGCAGGTTTTTGATAAACGAATCCAGGCAGCTACAGAAGCAGACTGGGCCACAGAGTACGGAGATCTGCGTTTATCAGTAAAAATAGTAAGCGGATTGGAAGCGGCTCTTGCACATATTGCTAAATATGGGACTAAACATTCTGAATGTATCGTCACCAGTGACTATAACCATGCCCGCACGTTCCAGCAGCGTGTCGATGCTGCTGCAGTTTATGTTAATGCTTCAACACGTTTTACAGACGGCTTTGAATTCGGGTTCGGCGCTGAAATTGGCATCAGTACACAAAAACTGCATGCACGCGGACCAATGGCTTTGCCGGAGCTAACCAGCAGCAAA
This sequence comes from Phascolarctobacterium faecium, assembly GCF_003945365.1. Lineage (NCBI taxonomy): Bacteria > Bacillati > Bacillota > Negativicutes > Acidaminococcales > Acidaminococcaceae > Phascolarctobacterium > Phascolarctobacterium faecium. Next base: position 955,922 of record NZ_AP019004.1, read on the forward strand.
TATCTTATCAGCGGCGACGGACAAATACGTGGTTGATTTTTAAACTAAAAGCAGCCTGCGCCTAGCGCAGACTGCTTTTTCTGTTTTTAGAAATCACTTTTTTGTCATACTTTTTGCAAAAAATGTCATTAAAAAAACACAGAATTTCGTTATCATAGGTTTTGACCAAAAGAATGGAATAAGTTATAATTTTAAACATAGTACGAGCTGATAAGAATTGTTAATTTTACGGAAGTAAAGAGGGATGTATGATGTTAGCATGGATAAAACGTAATAAGTATCTGCTGGGATTTTTGATAGCTGTGATAGCGATCGGTTATTTTGGCTATGGTTATTATAAAAGCAGTACCGAAGTTAAAGAAACGGTGCGGACGGCGACCGTTGAATATGGACATTTATCGGACAGCATATCAGCTACCGGCAGTTTAAGTGCCGTAGATAATGTCGATATCAGTTCCAAAATAACCGGCCGTATCGTTGAAGTCTGTGTTGAAGAGAACGATCATGTCAATGCCGGACAGGTACTGGTACGTTTAGATGATACTTCGCTGGCGGCAACACAAACACAAATGCAGGCCAAAATGGAAAATGCTTTAGCGACTTATAATCGTTACAGTGCACTGCTGGCCAAAGGAGCTATTTCAAAATCTGATTATGATCTGGCAGAAGCCGATTATACAGTTGCGAAAGCAAATTATGACCAGGCTACCTCTAATGTTAATGATACTGTCATCACTACACCGATTTCCGGTTATGTCATAGGCAAACCTACCCCCGTTGGTCAGACGATCAGCTCTGGTATTTCCGAACCTCAGGTCATCATGTCTATTGCCAATCTGGATAATATGCAGATCGAAACCATGGTTGATGAATCTGATATTGGACAGGTAAAAGTAGGGCAGAAAGTAAACTTTACAGTTGATTCCTATCCGGACAGAACATTTGAAGGTATAGTAAGACTGGTATCCCGTAAAGCTGTTACCGAAAATAATGTTATTTATTACACCGTTTATGTAGATGTAGCCAACTCGGAAGGTAAATTGCTGCCAACAATGACAGCCCGCGCAAATATTATTGTCAATGAAGCAGACGGTGTACTGATGGTACCGGCTAATTGCCTGCGTACTGAAGGCAGCAGCCGTTATGTACAGGTTTATAATGAAGCAACAAAAGAGATCCGCAACGTAGATGTTGAAGTCGGTCTGAGCGGTGACGATAAGGTCGCAGTCAGCAGCCCTGAACTTAAAGAAGGCGATAAAATTTTGGTTAAGGCCGCTAAAGCAACGCAAACTAACAGTAATCGCATGGGTGGCCCTCCGATGCACTGATAAAATGAAAGGAGCTGCGCATATGACTGCTGTAATCAGGCTTGAAGATATTATGAAAACATATGTTATGGGCGATGCCGTAGTCCATGCGCTCGATCACGTCAGCGTAGAAATCGGTGTCGGTGAATTTACTTCTATTATGGGACCGTCCGGCAGTGGTAAATCAACAATGATGAATATTCTGGGCTGCCTGGACAGACCAACCTCCGGACAATATTATCTGGATGGCAAAGAAGTCGCCGGCTATAGTGACGATGAACTGGCGCGTACGCGCAATGCTAAAATCGGCTTTGTTTTCCAGAACTTTAATCTGCTGCCGAAACTGTCAGCACAATTAAATGTAGCTTTGCCTTTAGTTTATGCCGGTATTGCCGAAGAGGAAAGGCTGGAACGGGCTAAAACAGCTTTGGAAGCAGTGGGACTGGGTGACAGGATCGACCATAATCCAACGGAAATGTCAGGCGGTCAGCGTCAGCGTGTGGCTATTGCACGCGCACTGATCAATGACCCGGCCATTATTATGGCGGACGAACCTACCGGTAATCTTGATACCAAATCCAGCTATGAAATTATGGATATCTTTAAAAAAATGAATGATAACGGCAAAACGGTAGTCATGGTCACACATGAGCCGGATATCGCCGAGCAGACCAAACGTATTTTAACTATGCGTGACGGTAAGCTGGTCAGTGACGAATGGAGGGCTGACCATGTTTAACGAATCTATCAAAATGGCCATTGACGGAATGATTTCCAATAAGCTGCGTACATTGCTGACGCTCTTGGGCATCATTATCGGTGTCGGCGCTGTTATTGCCATGGTCAGTTTGGGCTTTGGCGTTAAGGAACAGGTCAAAAACAACATTTCCAGTCTGGGCAGTAACCTGCTTATCGTTATGTCCGGTGGACGTACTGCCAGCGGCGCACGCTTGGCAGCCGGTCAGGGTGCGCGTCTGACGGCGGAAGATGCTTACGCTATTGAAAAACAGATCGAAGGCATTGCTTATATTGCCCCGGCTGTTTCTTCATCTTATCAATTAGTTGTCGGCAACCAAAACTGGACTGCCAGTGTTGAAGGAACGACACCTAATGTACTGGATATCCGCAGCTATAAATTAGCTGAAGGCCGTAATATGACTGAACGTGATCTCAGCAGCAGAGCCAGAGTTTGTGTTATCGGACAGACGATTGTCGATAATCTGTTCCCCGAAGGCGATGTTGTTGGCAAAACTCTGCGTATCAATAAAGCACCGTTTCAGGTAATCGGTGTCCTGGAAGCCAAAGGTCAATCGGCTGGCGGCCAGGATCAGGATGACGTGGTATACATACCGCTGACAACGGCGCAAAACCGCATGATGGGTATTACCCACATCAACAGGATCACGATCCAGGCCGAAAATGAAAATGTTATCGACCAGGTGCAGGGCGAAGTAGAACAGCTGCTGCGCCAGCGGCATAAAATCAAAGCAGGCGATGATGATGACTTCACCGTACGTAATCTGGCAGCTTTGATGGAAACAATGATGGAAACTGCTAATACCATTACCCTGCTGTTAGGCTGCATAGCTGCTATCAGCCTGCTTGTCGGCGGCATCGGTATTATGAATATCATGCTGGTTTCTGTTACCGAACGGACACGGGAAATAGGTATCCGTAAAGCACTTGGAGCGACTTACAACAATATTCTGCTGCAGTTTCTGATCGAAGCTATGGTGATCGGCGTTGTCGGCGGTACACTGGGTGTGATTTTAGGTATCGGTTCCTCCTATGCCATCAGCTATTTTGCCGGTTGGCAAACGGTGATCTCCATACCGACTATTATCATTGCGGTGGTATTCTCCGTTGGTATTGGTTTGTTCTTCGGCATCTACCCTGCACGTAAAGCTGCACTTTTAGATCCTATCGAGGCGTTGCGCTATGAGTAAAAATTATTGCAGTGAACATGAAGTTAAGCAAAATATCACTAAAAAAGTAACCTGTCACGAAAAAATGCAGGCCTTCTTAGATTATCTAAGAAGGCCTAAAACTGTTTTTGATTTAAAAGACCGTACTAAAGCACTGCTGCTTTTAGTTGCCATCATTATTGGCGTTCAGTATCTGCTGAAAAGGTTTGTTTTATAAAAGTTTAACACCCGACCTTATGAAAAGGGTCGGGTGTTGTATATTGTTGGGAAAGTGATGATTGAAAAACTAAAATAAATTATGATCCAACAAAATGATAAAAATCTTTTTAAATTATTCATAATTAACTGTATATTTTATTATTTAAAAATCTAATATGTTTTAAATAAAAGTGCTGTTCAAAGATTTTTTTGCCAATTTTTTTTCGTTATACATCATTGAATCTGCTTTTTGGATCATAGTTTGTAGCATTGTATCAGAAAGAATAAATTTATTGGAATGTGAATAGCCAAAATTTGCTGTTATATGTAAATTGTTTTTTGTATCGTAACATATTGCATATAATCTTGCCTTTAATTTATCAATTTTATATTGAATGTGGTCTTCAGTACAGTTTGTTAGTATGATAATGAATTCATCGCCACCGAAGCGTATTACAGAGTCTTGGGTTCTTACATTAGCTACTAAGGTTTGAGCTATATTTTTTAAAAGCTTATCTCCGATTAAGTGACCATAAGTATCATTAATGAGTTTAAAATCTTGTAGATCCATAAAAATAATAGTTAATTTTTCTGGAATTTTAGAGTTTTTATGCTGGAGAAATAGAAATTCGTTTAAATAGCGTCTGTTATATACTCCTGTTAATTCGTCTTCATAAAGTTTTCGCTGAGTTTCGTTGAGCAAAGCAAAAAAATTTTGTCGTTGAATAGGGGTTTCCAGAAGATGATCAGAAGTTCTACTGATAATTTCTAATACTGCTTTTACAATTTCTTTTTCTGTCAATATAATGTAAATTGGTTGCGAAACTACATAGAAAATATTATTTGACAAAAATTCGTGCTTTGTTTTGGGACATTGATCGGTTAATGCACATATACTGCTGCAGATTTCACATCTGTTTTTTTTATCCCATACTTTATAGCATGAATATTTTTCGCGATGAATTTTACCGTTTTTTATTGTTAGAATAGCGGTTTCGATTGGATCCACTAATCTTACAACATCAAATAAAGATTCAAGGTATTTCATAGTGGTTTTTATTTCAGCAATTGAAAAATGTGTTTTCATAATTTTGTGTACTCCAGATGAAATAATAATTATTATTTGCTTAAATTCATAAATAATTATATATGAAAGTTGGATTTTTAAAACCCTAAATTCAAATTTGGCATTGACATAAGATGGCAATTTTATTGTTGCTTTATTATGTCTGTGTTATCGTATTATAATAGAGGTGATATTATGAATTTCTCAGATAAATTAGTATTTTTATTATCGGTTACGCATACTTCGAACATTAAATTGGCTAAGGCTATCAATGTAGATCCATCAATGATTAGCAGATTGAGAAAGGGTCGGCGGAACATACCGAGGAATATCAATCATATAAAAGCAATGGCAAAATATTTTGCTAAGCGCTGTAATGGAGATTATCAACGTTTTACATTAGCTGAAATTTTAGGAATGGAAAGAATAAGAACTTTTACAGAGGAACAGCTTATTGAGGATGTTCTCTTAGAGTGGCTTTCAGGAACGATGAGTGACGGAATAAATAATGCAGGTTTGTTTTTGAGAGCAATAGATTGTTGTATGATTCCCAATAATAAAGGGGAAAGTGATATTGATAAAAATGATGTTTTAAATTTGGAATCCAAAAGAATTAAACACGTGGAAGATGGAATAAATATTTTTTTTGGCAATGAAGGCAAAAGGCAGGCATTGGAACTTTTTTTGAGCAGGATACTGGAGCAAAAAAAATCTTGCATTATAAAGATAACAACAGATGAAAATACAGAATGGTTGCTGGAAAATTCTGAATATACTAAATATTTATCAAAGATATTGAATAAGTTAATCAATATGAAATGTTACTTTAAAATAATAATACCTGCTGTTACAAATCTAAATGGTATTCTTGAATTAATGAATTTATGGTTGCCTTATATATTAAGCGGTAATATAGACATGTATTATTATCCACGTTTAAAGGATGAACTTTTTCGTCGAACCTTGTTCATAGCTTCTGATTGGGCTGTACTTTCGTCTACCTCAATTTCATGTTGTAAAGAACAGGGTCTTACATTATTAGGTTTTGATAAAAAAGTAATTATTGGGTTTGAAAATGAATTTGACGGATATATTATGTTGTGCCGTAAACTTGGAAGAACTTATGATTTTGAGCAGTACAGATCTATTTTTTTTAGGCATGCGTTGGAAAGAACTGGCAATTTTCCTAATTGTATTTCTAGAAGCAGATCACTATCTTTTACTACGATACCTAATGATATCTTGAATAGATTGATGGATAGTTGCGGGATTACTTCTAACAGAACATTTTTAGAGATTATGATGCGGGATAATTGCCATTTGTATAATGTAATAGAAGAACAGCTATTTATAGACATAATGCCATTGGCCGCTTTCAACGATATACTAAAAGGAGTAGTTCCGATTGCCGGATCAGAAATTATATTTGGAAAACAATACTATTATTCTGCATATGATTACAAAAAACACCTTGTTAATTTGTTAGAATTGCTTGAAAGAAATGTAAATTATTATGTGATACTGGATGATGAATATGATATTTGTCAGAATATTATTCATATCAAAGAGGGAGCATATGTTATTTTATTAAGGAAAAAAGAACCAAATTCTATTATTGAAATATCAGAAAATAATATGGTTGCTGCATTTTGGGAATGTGTTTATAGAAAAGTTATAAAAAAATACAAATTGGATGTAAAAAGGAGGGAAAGTATTTTTGAAATAACAAAACTTATTCAGCAACTTGAACATTATGGAGTTTGAAAATAAGCTGATTATTGAATTATCAGTTGTTTAGTAAAAAATATTATTTGACTATATTAAATATTTGCGTATAGCTGTGTAAGCTTACCTGTTTTTAGTATAATATAGCGATAATTTAGCAAGTTGTAGAAATTTAGTATTTATGCATATCTTCTCAAGTTACTGTTGAGAAAGGATTAAAGGTGAACTAAGATAGTATCTGGGCTTTTTCTCCATTTAGTAAAACATTCTTTGTCAATTAGCTATGTACGAGCAAATTTGTACAAGAAATAATTTTTTCAGTCATACTTGGTATGAATGCATTGATAGCCTTCGCAATTTCTTTCATTAATAGTATGGTGTTAAAATGCGTTCTAATGATTTTCGTAATCAGTGACCATGTTGTTTTTTTTAGACAATCTTGTTGCCTCTTTAAATATGTAGTTTCTATACTTGTACTAGTTCTATATTGAAAGTTCTAATTACATTTGCATCCCGCCAAGATATTAATCCTTGCTTATATGTGGTAATTAGAATATCTTTTTTTACGTAAAACTATGATTTGTCCTATTTATATGCTTACCTATGAGAGTGGTGAATTTGTATATAATCAAGGACATAATATTTATGGCACACTTGAACAAAAGGCCGCATTGCGCGCTATTGTAAGTTGAGGTATTATAAAAGTAGATTTTGATGGAATTTTATGTTTTTTTGCAATTAACTAAATTTGGAAAAGTGGAGTATTTTTAGTATTATATAATTAGTATTTTAAGGAGGGTAAATTTATGGAAAATCAATCATATGTGGAATCAGTTAAGCGTACAAGTATTGTACAAAGCTTTTTTGCCCAGGTTTATGGGTGGATGTTTTTTGGACTTTTATCAACGGGGATAGTCGCCTATTATACGGCACATTCTCCGGCGTTGTTAAATCTGATCTTTGGCAGTCAAATAACGTTTTATGCGTTTTTGTTTGCGCCGATCGTGTTGGTTATGATCATCAGCAGCAAAATCAATTCGCTGAGTGCGAGTATGGCCAGCTTTCTGTTTTTTGTTTATTCAGCTGTAACCGGCGTTACACTGTCGGCAATTTTTCTTATGTATACGCAGGAGTCCATTGCAACGACTTTTGGGATAACGGCAGGTACTTTTGGCGCAACAGCTCTTTTTGGATATGTCACTAAAAAGGATTTAAGCAAAATGGGCAGTATCTTGTTTATGCTTTTGATTGGTTTGATCATCGCTTCGGTCGTCAATATGTTTTTGAAAAATGACACTATGATGTGGATTCTTACTTATGTGGGGATCGTTATCTTTGTTGGCCTTACTGCTTACGATATGCAAAAGCTTAAAAAAATCGCTCACAGCATAGATGACGATGAAAGCAGTATTGCTAAATTTGCGGTGCTGGGTGCTTTGACTTTGTATCTTGATTTTATTAACCTGTTTTTACGGCTGCTGCAGATTTTTGGTAAGAAGCGTTAAAAGTTATCTGTTTTGAGAACAGACGGATTGTTTATAGATGCGGGAGATTTTGTTGGTGAATGTAAAAAACAGCTGACCTTTATTTTATGGTCAGCTGTTTTTATTTGTTCAGCAGTTATAAAAGTTGAAAATAGTTAGAGTATCCAATGAAGTATTAAATAGGTATCTTCTGATTAGAATGTCCATTCAGCTCCAAGACGCCAGGTACGGCCATCAATATCGTAAGCATGATTATCGTCAATATTGAAGGTTTTATCAAAAATATTATCGACGCCGGCATAGGCTCGGAAGTTTTTAGTAAACTGTTTGTTGACGATAAAATTAAGAGTGTTATAGGTATATTCGTTATCATAAGTTATGCTGTTATTGGTGGTTCTGGATAAATAGTCTACATACCACTGGCTCCACAAGGTTGCTGTTAATGGATTTGGTTTATTGTCGCTGTAAACTAATTGTACCGTACCGTTGTGTTTTGCGCGTCCGTTTAAAAAGCTGTTATCTGATTTGTCACGGGCGTCTAAATAAGTATAGGTTGCTTTGACTTGCCAGTTATTATTAAAACTGTAACCAACTTCCCCTTCAATACCGTCGATCTCTGCTTCAGAAATGTTTTCGTATTGTGTTCTCATAATTATTGAAGGCGGCATACCGATAATCTGCACAGAGCCGCTTTCAATAAGGTTTTTTACGTTGTTATGGAAATATCCGAGTTTAGTAAAAGCTTTGCCTTTTTCGCCTTCGATACTGATGTCAAAAGAAGTCGATTCTTCTGGTTCCAGATCAGGGTTTCCCAAAACCTGGACGCGCATAGATCCCATGGTTCGATCCATTGAATAATAGAGCTCGGCAATGCTTGGCGCGCGATAACCTTTGCCGTAGTTGATTTTTAAACGGCTGTTGTCGCTTAAATTATAAGTGCTGCCTATTTTAGGGGAAACATGGCTTCCGAAGCTGCTGTGGTTATCAAAACGGATGGAAGGAACCACGAAGAAACGGTCGTTGATTTGCCATTCGTCCTGGATATAAGCTGAATAGGTTTCCAGATTTTTCTCGGAACCATATTTGCTTATTCCGTAGAGAGTATCTTGGTAAACTTTGTCCCCGCCGGCGCCTAGACGAGTTCCTTTATTACCAAGATTGCTGTATTCTGCGCCGTATGTCAAGGTATGCTGATCTGTCAATTTAGAAGAATTTTTTCCTTCGATAACTAAAGTGTTGTATTCGCTGCGATCCCAGTCTGTCCAGTCGATGCCATTCCAGTTAGAACTGGGACGTTTTTGGTTTGCCTTTTTTAATGTATTATAGTAAGCCCTGATATTATAATTGTTTTTGTCATCTTTACCGTAATAATTTATGCTGTAATCAGAACGATTATTGTTATACCATTCGATATTGCTGGAATCAAAGGCTGTAAACTGTTCTTTCATAAAAGAGGCGTCAAAGTCGAGGCCTCTGTTTTTGCCAAGGTCGTAGTTTGCAGAAAGGTTAAGGTAGCGTCGTGGACCGTACATGTTTGTGCTGACGCCATCTGACTTTGATACTTGTTTGCGGATATCTTCAAGATTACCACTAATTTTAAAGCTAAGATTTCCTTGTTTTCCTGAAGCGTAGGTCATATTGGTTCCCATTTCTTTGGAACCTGTATATACGCCGATGCTCGCGCTGGGATCGGTTGCTTTTTTAGTGATAATGTTGATGACACCGCCCATAGCGTCGCTGCCGTATAGTGCGCTGCCGGGGCCGCGAACTATTTCTATACGTTCCACGTCGTTGATATTGATACGGCTCAGTTCGTATACGTTAGCTGTAACACTGGTGTTTTCACCTGCCATCCGTCTGCCGTCGATCAAAATCAAAGCGTGGGAATTATTCATGCCTCTGATTTGAACAACATTACCGGTCATTCCGGTTTCCTGAACGTCAAGACCAATAGACATTCTTAAAGCATCACGGACACTGTAGGCGCCAAGATTTTTGATTTTTTCCTGGGTGATGACTTCTGTTGCCATTGGGACTTTCTTTTCAGATAATGCTGTTTTGGTGGCTGTTACAACATATTCGTCCAGAACGTATTTTTCCAAGTCGTTCTGACTTTTGCTTGTTTCCGCAGCGTAGACATTATTGACGAGTGCGCTGCATAGACATAGGGCTAATAATACCTCCCTGTTTTTCTTAAAACTACCCATCTCATTACACTCCCTTACGTATGGAAATATATTTATTTGCTATGAGGTATTTATAAATTGGCCTCATAAACAAAAACGTGGTTAGCGATCGCTAACCACGTTGATTATTACATAACTTCACAATTTTGTCAATAATAAAGTTAGCTTTAGCTAACTTTATTTGTAATTTTTACGAAACAGTGTAGGGGAAGCAGACAGGATAACAGTTTTCGTCCTTTTGCAGAGTGGTGATCAGAGCTTTTACGTCATAAAGATGTTCGATGACTGGCTCGGTAAAAACTTCACTTACTTGCCCGTCTGCAACTATTTGGCCGTTTTTGACAGCGACTAAACGCTGGCTGTAACGAGCTGCATGGTTAAGGTCATGCAGTACCATAATGACTGTTAACTGTTTTTCGTAATGCAGCCGTACTACTAATTCCATCAATTCCAGCTGATGGTGTACGTCTAAATAGGTAGTAGGTTCATCTAAAAGCAGGATCTGCGGCTGTTGGGCCAGTGCCATTGCCAGCCAGGCTCTTTGGCGTTCGCCGCCTGAAAGTGTATTGATAGAGCGGCTGCGGAACTTATCCAGTTCTGTGATTTTTATCGCTTCTTCTACTGCGGCAAGGTCTTCTTTCTTTAGTGAATCAAAGAATTTCTGGTAGGGCAGACGGCCATATCGTATCAGTTCTTCTACAGTTATGTCGGAAGGAGCGTGAGAGGATTGCGGCAGTACAGAAATTATCTGCGCTACGCTTTCGGTGTTCATAGCGTTAATATCGCTGCCGTTCAGATAAACTGTACCTGCATATGGCGTGAGCAGCCGGCAGAGTGCTTTTAACAGGGTGGATTTACCACTGCCGTTGGGGCCAATGATAGATACGATCTCGGGTTTGGGAAAGCTGATATTCAGATCATCGATTATTTTATGAGCTCCATATTGCAGAGTAATATTTTGTGCTTTTAGTGTGGCTGCCGCGGTATTCATTTTCTCATCCTCCGTTTTAATAGATACAGGAAAAAGGGTGCGCCCAGGAATGACATAAAAATACCTACCGGTACTTCCAGCGGAGTGAACAGGGTGCGTGCGGCAGTATCTGCCAGGGTTACGATAACTGCGCCGCTGATTGCCGAGCATGGCAGCAGATATTCATGGTCAGAGCCAACTATGAGACGCATGATGTGCGGGACTATCAGTCCGACAAAACCGAGCATACCGGCTACGCTGACTGCTGATGCTGCCAGCAAAGCCGAAAGAATGATCAGCAGAGTGCGGATACGTACAACACGAATACCAAGGTTTTTTGCAACTTCTTCGCCTAGCTGCAGGGCATTAAGCTGCCTTGCACATAGAAGTGTTCCCAGAATACCTATAAAACTATAAGGCAGGATCATTTCGACATGGCTCCAGCTGCGGCCTTGAAATCCGCCTGCCATCCACATGACTGTACCCTGTATACGTTCTGAATAAAATACGCTCAAAGCAGTCATACCACCACCGAAAAAAGCGGCGATGGCTACGCCGGCTAAAATCATACGCAGTGGATTGATGCCTTTTTCCCAGGCAAGGAAAAATACCAGGCCAGTAGATAAAACAGCGCCGATAAAAGCGGCGGCAGGTACAAGGTTCATTGCTTCGGGGGCTAAAATCATCAGGAACATAGCAAACAGCCCGGCTCCGGAACTGACACCGATGATACCGGGGTCAGCCAGAGGGTTGCGCAATACGCCCTGCAGGATACAGCCTGCAAGCGCCAGGTTGGCCCCTGTCAATGCTGTGACCAGTGTGCGCGGCAGACGCAATACGTTGACGATACGGGTAGTATCAGCAGTGCCACCTCCTGTAAGTGCAGTATATATATCAGTATAGGTGATCGTTATAGCGCCGCAGGAAATACTTATAAAGAAAGAGAGGAGTAAAAATATGCCTAAAGCACAGAAAATTATTATACGTAATTTATTTCTTTTTTCGAGGCTGATCGGGTTCAATTGCTGCCACCTGCTTTATCAAGATATTGCTTCATGATTTTCATAGCGTCGATAGTGTGCGTGCCTGGATTTACCAGGAATAAGTTTGACGGCAGTTCATAGACGTGGCCTTTTTTTACGGCATTGATATCGTGCCATAGAACATTGTTTTGCATGTCGTTTCTAAGCTTTTTAATAATTTCTGTTCCCTGATCCATGGTGATGATCAGGATAAGATCGGGATTTTCTTTGCCGATATATTCCAGGCTCAGAGGTGCGTAGGCTGAATCTTTGACTGGTGCGGCATCGGCGATGTTACGACCACCGAGGCGTTTTAGAAGATCGCCGCTGAAGCTTTGAGATGTAGCCATGTTGAAGCTGTCTGATGAACCGAAGATGATCATTGTTTTAGGACCAGAAGCAGGAGCTGCATCTTTTACAAGCGCTGAGTAATTTTTTTCTATTTCTTCGCGTTTGATTTGCGCTTGCTGTTCATGGCCTGCTATTTGACCGTAAAAAGAAATGGTATCTAAAACATTTTCGTAAGATGTGATGCTGTTGATGTAAACAGGAACGCCGATTTTTTTGAATGGTTCAATGAGCAAAACGTTAAATGGAACGTTAGTGCCGATAACGAGATCAGGCTTTAGTGACATTATTTTTTCGACGTGAGGGGCATAAATAGCTCCAACATCGGGAATATCTTTGATTTGTTCTTTTATGTCTTCAGGATAGGAATCGCTGGTGGCTTTTCCAGCCGCCTTTCCTCCGATAGCAGTGTAAATTTCTAGATTGGAGGGGTTTAAAAATATTATTCTTTGTGGGTGTTCCGGCATGACAACTGTTTTTCCGATACTGTCGGTAACAGTTAATGTCCCTGGACCGCTCAATTTTGATTCGCTTTGAGCAAATAAAAAATAGCCTGTTAAGGCTAAAAGTAAGACAAAAAATGCTAATACAAATTTTTTCATATAAGCCTCCTAATAGTTAGCGTTTGCTAACTATTAGGATACCACATTAGGCTATATCTTTGTCAATATCGGCCGAAAAATATTTAGATTATAGCATTAAAAAATTTCCTTTTTGCAAAATCTCTAATATAGTTGTGCAAGCTTGCCTGTTTTTGGTATAATATAGTGATAATAAGGAAGGTGGGTAAACGAGTGAAGAGCAAAAAGCTTGGCATTATGGGCGGCACTTTTGATCCTGTTCATTTGGGGCATCTGCAGACAGTCAAGTTTATTTACGAGCATTTGGGCTTGGAAAAAATAATTTTTGTTCCTGCGTTTATTGCGCCTCATAAGGTTGGTCTGGAGTTTGCACCTGCTGCTGACCGTTATCGGATGACGGAGCTGGCAACGGAGCCTTATCCTTATTTTGAAGTTACTGATATTGAATTGCAGCGCAGCGGAGTTTCCTATACTTATGATACGGTTATGGAGTTAAAGGCCCGCTATTCAGAATATGAGCTGTATTTTATTATTGGTGCCGACGCTGTGCCGATGCTGAACACCTGGCACCGCATCAGGGAATTGCTGGCAGAAGTGACTTTTATAGCTGCTGACAGGCCCGGTTATGGGCAGACTATTGACAAGGTTTGCGAATTTTTTGGCGAGCCTGCTAAGAATAAAATTATACTTTTGGATACTCCTGAAGTAGATATTTCTTCGACTGGCATTCGTGAACGTGTCAGACGAGGACTTTCTATTAAGGGTCTGGTACCGGAAAGTGTAGAAAAGTATATTTTAGAGGAGCATCTCTACCAGTCTTAATGGTAGTGAGAGGAGTTGTTATCATGCTGGATATCACAGAAATGAAAAAACTTCTTAAAGCATCTTTGCCTCATAAGCGTTTTAAACATTCTTTGGCTGTATACGATACTGCTCTTGAACTGGCAGTTTTTTACGGACTGGATAAGGAAAAGGTTGGCGTTGGGGCATTACTGCACGATTGCGGGCGTGAGATACCTACGCGTGATCTTTTGATGCATACAATTGCTTTGGGTTTACCGATGGATGATGTCGAAAGGAATCAGCCTATTTTACTGCATGCCAAACTGGGCGTATATTACGCCCGGGAAAAATACGGCGTTACCGATCAGGAAATTTTGGATGCTATCCGTTTTCATACTACTGGTGCGGCAGGCATGAGCAAGATGGCGATGGTTGTCTATCTGGCTGATCTGCTGGAGCCGACCCGTGATTTTGCAGGTATCGAGGAAATGCGCCGGCTGGCTAAGGTTGACCTGGAACAGGCCATGATAAAGGCTTATGCGCAGACGATACGTTATTTGCTGGAATACGACCTTTTGGTACACCCTCATTGCATAGAGGGGTATAACGAATTGGCGGCTAAGTTTAAAAGGCTTAAATTGAATTTGTAGGAGATGCCAATGTCTGTGGAAGAAAATAGAGAAAGCAGGCCTGTCCGCAAGAAACGTAAATTACGTTGGGGCAGGCTGGTATTTGTACTGTTGGTTTTGGCGGTACTGCTGACGGGAGCTTTTTGGGGAACAGTCTGGATCTATGACAATTTTATCAATCCGCCGAAGGTTGATGTTGTTGGTGCCAGCGACAAGATAACCCAAAATGAAAAATTGAACAAGCGCATCAATATTTTGCTTTTGGGTATAGATGACGGTGACAGTGATGCTGCTCCGGATGAACCAAAGCGAACTGACGCGATGATGCTGGCCAGCTTTGACCCCGGCGATAATAAGGTTGCGCTGCTTTCGCTGCCGCGTGACACCAAGGTGCAGATCCCGGGCCGGGCTGGTTGGGATAAGCTGAATGCAGCCTATGCTTACGGCGGTGTGATGATGGCCAAGCAAACGGTAGCCAATCTGCTGCAGGTACCGATCCATTATTATGTTTTAGTGGACTGGCGTGCGTTTATTGATGTTATCGATCTGATCGGCGGCGTTGATTTATATGTGGAAAAGGATATGTATTATGAAGATCCTTATGCCGATCTTGTTATTGATATTAAACATGGCTATCAGCATCTGGACGGTAAGCGGGCAGGCGAATATGTGCGTTTCCGCAAAGATGAGCTGGGTGATATTGGCCGCGTGCAAAGGCAGCAGAAGTTTATGAAAGCGGCGGCAGCACAGATTTTCAATATCGATACGGTGACTAAGATCCCGGCGCTGTTTTCGACTGTTGACAGACATGTGGAGACCGATATGAACACTTTGACGATGATCAAGGCTGCAAACAGCTTTAAGCTGTTTGGTGACGAAAAGGTCAAGTCGGGTATGCTGTATGGTAATTTTGACGATACAGAAGGTATCAGCTATTGGGCTACATCACGCGAGGAAGTTCAAAAATCTTTGGACGAAATCGGCATTCCCTATATGAAAGATGATGAAGATGAACAAGAATAAAGGAGGCGAAAAGATGGATTTTACTACTAAAGAAATTGCACACAAGATCGCGGCGGCAGCCTGCGATAAAAAAGCAAAGGATATTTTGCTGCTGAATATGGAGAACATTTCTCCTGTAACTGATTATTTTATTATTGCCAGCGCTGGAAATAATATTCTAGTTAAAGCTATTGCTGACAATATCGAAGATAAATTGGCGGAGGCAGGCATTTTTGTTACTCACAAAGAAGGCTATGCTGAAGGTCGTTGGATTTTGTTGGATTATGGTAATTGTGTTGCGCATATCTTTATTGAAGAAGAACGCGAGTTCTATAATCTGGAACAACTGTGGGCTGATGCTCCGTCGGAAGAATTTGTGGAGAGCAAAAATGACTGATGAAAAAGACATGGCAAAGCAGCTTAAATATCGTGCGGGTGACGTTGTTACTTTAAAAGTGGCACGTCTGGGCGAAATGGGCGCTTTCCTTGACGCTGGTACGGGCGATACTTCTGATGATATCCTGCTGCATAAGCTGCAGCAGACGGAAGCGGTCAATGTTGGCGATGAAGTTAAAGTCTATTTGTATAAAGATCCGCATGGCCGTTTGACGGCGAGCCAGAAATTACCGAAAATGCGCGAAGGGCAGATCGGTTACGTTAAGGTTTTAAGTGTGACCAAGGACGGCGGGTTTGTGGATATCGGCGCTGAACGCGGTGTATTTTTGCCGTACAGCGAAATGCGAGGGCATGTGTCGCCGGGTCAGCTGGTCTGGATAAAGCTGTATCGCGATAAAACAGGACGCCCTGCTGTCAGTATGCGGGTGGAAGAAGAAATGCTGAAGGCTTCCAAACCTGCTGTTGGTGTCAAGGTCGGCGACAGCGTGACAGGTACTATCTATAATATCCTGCCGGAAGGCTTCTTCATTTTTACTAATCAGCGCTTTTTGGCGTTTCTGCATCGCAGTGAAGTTCCCGGCGGGCGTTTGGATTTTGGTCAGGAGATCACGGCTCGCATCACTTATATTCGTGAGGATGGCAGGGTAAATCTGTCCTTACGCCAGCAAAAAGAAAATGCTATGATCGCCGATGCGGAAGATATTTTAAATTTTTTACATAAACGGAATGGTAAAATGCCTTACTGTGATACTACACCGATGGAAATCATTAAGGAAAAATTTGGTATCAGTAAAGCAGCTTTCAAACGTGCTTTGGGGCATTTGATGAAGGATGGCCTGATCGTGCAGGAAGAAGGCTGGACTATGCTGACTGAAAAAGGACTGCAAAGCGAAAAATAAGTAAAGACTCTCGTTTGGGCGAGAGTCTTTTTTTATGCGCGTTATTTGTGGATGTTAAAAAACATTTCTTAAAGAACAAATATTGGAAATTGTTTAAGAGTAAGGTATAATGTAGACAATAAGAAGTTTGAAATAGAAAGAGGAACTATTATGGACTCTAGCGGCTTAAAAGAAGATATTTTTTACAGTTCCAGCTGGATGCAGGAAATATTGGAAATCAGTAATATTGGTTTATGGCTTTTGGAAATAAACAAAAATAATACTGACGTGCGTCTGTATGCCGATGATAAAATGTTAGAACTTTTAGGGCTGCAGAAGAGTTTATCGCTGGAAGATAACTATAAACATTTTGCGCAAGGCGTGCTTGCAGAAGATCTGGAAATAGTGCAGAAATATATTGAACAGATGCTGACGACCAAAAGGCTGGTAGAGGTTCAGTATCGCTGGAAGCATCCATGGTGGGGCACAATTTTTATTCGCTGCAGCGGCAAGTTATATAAAGAAGACGATAATGCTTATTATATTCGCGGTTATCATCAGAATGCCAGCGATGTTGAGGTCTTAAGACAGGCCAATATCGAAAAGAGCAGGCAGCTGATAGAAGTTGTACGTAAACGTGATTATTATGACGAGCTGTTTCAGTCCGTATTGTGCGGTATCGTTCAATACAGGCCACAGGCTGACGGAAGTATTGTTTTTCAAAATGCCAATATGGAAGCTATCAGGATTTTTGGTTATGAAAAAGAAGAATTCTGGAAGCGTAAATCCTGGCGGATAGAAGATCTGGCTGCGCCGGAAGACTGTGATAGAGTATATCAGAGCATGAACGCGATACTGCTGGGCAAGGGGAAACAGTCTTTTGAATATCGGGCGCTGAGGGCCGATGGTACTTATTGCTGGATCATTGGCAGCGGTGAATATATCAAAAATATTGACGGAGAACGTGTTATTCAAAGTGTTTTTCTGGATATTGATAACAGAAAGCAGATGGAGCTGCTTAATCAGGAATTGCTGGAGCAGGATAAGGGTACTCAGGAACTGCTGCGCCAGGTTCTGGAAGGAACAAAAATTTTCCATTTTTATTATTATCCGCAAAAACGTCTGGAAGTTATGCCGGTAAGAACCAGTAAATATTTTAACTGTAGTATGGAATACAGGAATATTCCGGAAAGCTTTGTGGAAGATTTTGTGAGCGGTGAAAGTAAGGCAGATTGCTATGCGATGTACGAAGCTATTCATAATGGGGCTAAAACTGCATCTTCCACATTCTGTGACAAGAACAAGCAGTGCTGGGTGCGGGTAACAATGACTGTTATGTCATGGGATGATCAGCAGCAGCCGACTTTTGTCATTGGTATCATTGAGGATATCAGCGAGCAAAAAGGAATGGAGCTTGAAAAAATCGAGCTGCAGCCTATTTATAATTTTACGATAGAACATGACTATGATGCTGTTTGCATCTGTGATTTAAACAGTGGTGATTATGTGATGCGTTTTGCCGGTTATTGCGCTCATTACGGCTTGCCGCTGCGTGGCAGCATTAATGAACAGCTGCCGGTATTTATAAAAGAGTTTGTTTGTGAAGAAGATTGTGAGCATTTAAAAAGCTGGAGTATTGATAGTTTGCTGAAGTGCCTGGAGCAGGAAGAGGCTGTCATGCTGTATTTCCGTTCATCCGCTAAAGACGGGTACAGATATAAAGAAGTTAAGCTTTCATATTTTGGTAAATTAAAAGAACGGCTGCTTTTGACGATGCGCGATATCCATGAACGCACGATGCAGGAGGAAGCAAATAAACAAATCATCAGTGACGCATATCAGCTGGCTTTACAGGCCAATCAGGCCAAAAGTGAATTCTTTTCAAAAATGTCGCATGATATCAGAACGCCGATGAATGCTATTATGGGGCTGGCGGCTTTAGCGGCACATTGCGACGACAAAGATCATGTAGATGATTATTTGAAAAAAATTGTCACTTCTGGCAAACATATGCTGGAGCTGTTGAATGAGGTTCTGGATATGTCGAAGATCGAAAGCGGCAAAACAGAATTGAACTCGGAAGCATTTTTATTAAAAGAAAAAGTTGAGGAAGCATTAGATATCATTAAACCTGCTGTTGAGGAGAAACGGCATCAGCTGATTGTGGAAACAGAGGCACTGAAAAATATAACTGTGCTGGGTGACGCGTTGAGACTGCAGCAGATATTACTTAATCTGTTGTCCAATGCCGTTAAATATACGCCTGATGAAGGTGTGGTAAAGCTGACGGTTACTGTTAAGCCGTTACCGCATGATCTGGCTGTTTTTGATTTTATTGTAGAAGATAACGGCATTGGGATGGAACAAAGTTTTATCGAGCGTATTTTTGAGCCGTTTATAAGAGCAGAAGATTCTCGGGTCAGTAAAATACAGGGAACTGGTCTGGGCATGACGATCAGTTTGAACCTGGCAAAACTGATGAACGGGTCGATCGATGTTGAGAGCTGTGTTGGTAAGGGCAGTAAGATCACTGCTTCTGTTTGTCTGAAGGTGCAGCGTCAGAACGGAGTTGCGGTCGAGTATGAACAACCTGCCGGTGATAACGAAAATGCTGCTGATATTGATTATAGCGGTAAACGGGTACTAGTAGTTGAGGATAATGCAATCAATCTGGAAATTGCTTTAGAGTTTTTGAAGCTGTTGGGCTTGACTTGTGAATCCGCTGGTGATGGTGCAGAAGCATTGGAAAAATTCCTGGCGGCGCCTGAAGGATATTATGATTTGATTTTTATGGATATCCAGATGCCAACTATGAATGGCTATGAAGCGGCAAGAGCAATCAGAGCTGCTTCTCGCAGTGATGCGGTCTGGATTCCGATTATTGCCATTACTGCGAATGCTTTTTCGGAAGACGTGAAAATGGCGCTGGCCGCGGGGATGAATGCACACATAGCCAAGCCGTTTGAACTAAAGCTTTTGAAAAAAATAATACGTCAATGGCTGAAATAAGACGACTGAAAGAAGCTCCGTTTTGTAGGGGCTTCTTTTTTGTGTTATAATGCAGATATCTATTTCAGAAAAGAGCGGAGAGAAACCATGGATTATTTTGTCTTGACAGTTGCTTCGTTGATATTATTTGCTGCTACTTTTTTCAGTACTGTAACTGGTTTTGGCTTTGCGCTGATCGCAGCTCCTGTATTAACGATGGTCATGGGGCCGAAAGAGACAGTTGTATTTGTTATTATCGCCGGTGTTATTGTGCGTGTGATCATGATGTGGCGTACCTGGGGAGAATTTGAGTGGCCGACAGTTTTGATAACAGCTGCCGGCAGTCTGTTGGGGATTATTCCCGGAGCGTATCTGCTGAAAGTGGCTGATGCTAATCATTTAAAGATTTTATTAGGGATAGCGCTTTTGCTTGTAACGCTTTTGATGGAATTAAATTTTGTGCCTGAGGTCAAAAATAAAAAGCTGGGACGTGTTTCTGCTGGTTTTTTAAGCGGTTTTTTCAGTGCGACTACCAGTATCAGCGGGCCGCCGATCGCTTTATATTTTTTGAGTGAGAATATGGAGAAAAATTTGCTGCGCGCCAATATGATCTGGATCTTTGCTATCGGCAGTTTTTGTACTTTAGGCAGTTTTTTTGTTGCGGGTACATTTCAGGGTGGAAATTTGATTGCTTTGTCGCTGTATGTGTTGCCGGCAGTACTTTTAGGCTGGTGGCTGGGAGAAAAAATGTTTTTCCGTATCAATCAGCATTTATTTAAGCGCATTGCGCTGCTTGTAGTATTGATAGGCGGGGTAATGACTTTGGGAAGTGGCATCAACGGTGTGCTCCATTGATTTTGTTGTAACATTGTTTACAATAGACAGTGCATAAAAATTAATTTTTTTGAATTTTATGCTTTTGCTTGACACCTTTTTGATACGGGTCTAAAATAACAACAATTAAGTTTTACACAAGAAATTTAAATTAGGTGGGTTGATCGTGGAATCTGTTTTGAGAACTAATTGGGTAAATGAATATGCTTTTGACTTTAGCCGGGGCTATTTTTATTTTAGCGCTGGTTATTTTACTTGCTCAAAACTGCATAATTCTATTACCGTAAACAGATGCCGATACCGTAGCTGAGATATGCTGCTGTAAATAAGAAGATGAATTTTTAATCAGGCTCTCTTACGAGGCCTGATTTTTTTTATTATCTTGTGTAAATAAAAATGAAATTAAGGAGTGGAGATAAATGATTATAGTAATGAAACCGGGGATTCCCGCAGAAGAGGAATTGAGAGTAAAAAGCTTGATGGAAAGTAAGGGGTTTCAGATCCATGAAAGCCGCGGTGCTAATTTTACCCTGTTCGGTGTAGTAGGCGATACGGCTGCCTTCGATATGAATCAGCTGAGAGTATATGACTGCATTGACAAGGTTATGCGTGTGCAGGAGCCTTATAAACGTGCTAACAGGATGTTTCACCCGGAAGACAGTATCGTAGATGTATGCGGGGTGAAGGTGGGAGGCAAACAGATCACGGTAATGGCAGGCCCTTGTTCAGTAGAGACGCGGGAACAGATTATCGGCGTGGCGGAGGATGTGAAGCAAATGGGCGCTGCGATCCTGCGTGGCGGCGCTTTTAAGCCGCGTACTTCTCCATACTCTTTCCAGGGACTGCAGGAAATCGGACTGGATTTATTAAAGGAGGCTAAAGCTGTTACCGGGCTGCCGATCATTACAGAAATTATGTCAGCAGATAAGATAGAACGTTTTGTAGAAGATGTGGATGTGATTCAGGTAGGCGCCCGCAATATGCAGAATTTCGAGCTTTTGAAGGAGCTGGGCAAGACAGATAAACCGATTTTGCTGAAACGCGGTTTGTCTGCGACGATAGAGGAGTGGCTGATGTCGGCTGAATACATTATGGCCGGCGGTAATGATAGTGTTATTTTATGCGAGCGTGGTATCCGAACCTTTGAAAATTATACTCGCAACACTTTGGATCTGAGCGCGATCCCGGCAGTAAAAAAACTCAGTCATTTGCCGGTGGTGGTTGACCCCAGCCACGCGGCTGGTATGTGGTGGATGGTAGAGCCGCTGGCTAAGGCAGCAGTAGCCGTAGGTGCTGACGGACTGATCATTGAAGTGCATAATGATCCTGAGCATGCGTTATGTGACGGAGCTCAATCCCTGAAACCTGAACGCTTCGGCAGGTTGATGCAGGATCTGAAGATCATAGCAGGAGCCGTTGGACGTGAGCTATAACAGGTTATAATTAAATTTAACCATATAAATTAAAAGGAGAGAACAAAAATGATTATTGTAATGAAACCAGGCGCACCGATGCAGGAATGTGAGAAGATTAAAAACGGACTGATCAATAACGGCTTCCAGATCAATGAGATAGTCGGCGTGAATATGACGATCCTGGGCGTTATCGGAGATACCAGTACTTTAGATATCAATCTGCTGCGCGTTAACGATTGGGTAGAAAAGGTCATGCGTGTGCAGGAGCCGTTCAAACGGGCAAACAGGATGTTCCATCCGGAAGACAGCGTAGTGGATGTCAACGGGATCAAGATCGGCGGCAAAAAAATCATCGTTATGGCCGGTCCATGCTCGGTAGAGACCGAAGAGCAGATCATTTCCGTTGCTAAGTCGGTAAAGCTCGGCGGAGCCGCTATGCTGAGGGGCGGAGCTTTCAAGCCGCGTACTTCACCGTATTCTTTCCAGGGATTGAAAGAAAAGGGATTGGAGCTCTTAAAAATCGCTAAACAGGAAACCGGCCTGCCGATCGTTACCGAAATCATGTCAGCTGATAAAATCGAACGTTTCGTGGAAGATGTGGATGTTATTCAGGTAGGGGCCCGGAATATGCAGAATTTCGAGCTTTTGAAGGAGCTTGGCAAGACAAATAAACCAATTTTGCTGAAACGTGGTTTATCAGCGACGATAGAAGAATGGATCATGTCGGCTGAGTATATTATGGCCGGCGGTAATGATAATGTTATTTTGTGTGAACGCGGTATCCGTACCTTTGAAACTTATACCCGTAATACTTTGGATCTGAGCGCGATCCCGGCAGTAAAAAAACTAAGCCATTTACCGATCGTCATTGATCCGAGCCATGCTTCCGGCATGTGGTGGATGGTTGAACCGATGGCCAAAGCTGCTATCGCAGCCGGTGCAGACGGATTGATCATTGAGGTACATAACGATCCCGAGCATGCACTGTGTGACGGGGCACAATCACTGAAGCCGGAACGCTTTGCACACCTGATGGGTGAATTGAAGGGTATTGCGCAAATAATCGGCAGAGAGATGTAGGATATAGTATAATAATGTTAAAAACGGCTGTTTGCTTGATAAAAAACAAGAAGCCGTTCAAATTATCGTAGGATTGTAGAATGGAGAAAGTTTAACGAGGTGAACGTAGTGGAAAGTGGTTTTAGAAGCACGGATTGGCAGCAGCTTACTTTTGCTGTGGTAGGTATGGGACTTATCGGCGGTTCTTATGCCAAAGCGCTGAGGCGCCTGGGCGTAAAGAAGATCATCGGTGTCGATACTGACGGCAAGGTGCTGCGGCAGGCTCAGGAACAGGCTGTTATCGACGAAGCTCTTTGCGGGGCAGGCCCAGGACTGCAGGCGGCAGATGTAGTGATCTGTTCGGTTTATCCGGCAGCTACGCTGGATTTTGTAAAAAGTGCGGTGCCTTTTTTGCAGAGTGATGTTTTGATAACCGATGCTACAGGCATTAAAGGCAGCTTGCCTGAGGACGTGCAGCGACTGCTTACCGGAAGGATGGAATTTATTGCGGGGCATCCGATGGCCGGCCGTCAAGGCAGCGGTTTGGGTATGTCCCAGGCCGAGATTTTTGACGGTGCCAATTATATCGTGGTGCCGGCAGCTTTTAACAGCAGTGGGGCGATCGAATGGCTGAGCAGCTTTGCAGGCGCGATTGGCTGCGGGCAGGTAGTGCAGGTTGATGCCGTTGAGCATGACCGCATTATCGCCTATACCAGTAATTTGCCTCATGCTTTAGCGGTAGCGCTGATCAACAGTGCTTCTTATAATGAAAATACGAAATATTTTATTGCCGGCAGTTTTCGCGATGGAACAAGGGTCGCAGATATCAATCCGTATTTATGGAGCGATTTGTTTTTGGCGAACCGGGAAAACGTTCTGCAGGAATTAGCTGCATTCAGCCAGCAGTTGGAACGCTGGCGCGAAGCGCTGACAGCTGCCGACGCGCAGGCCCTGCAGGAAATGATGCGGGAAGCTGCGATTAAAAGAAAGGATTTGTACTGATGCGTACGATTACAGTAGCGTTAGGTGAGAAAACATATAATATTGAAATCGCAGCCGGGCTGCTGGATCAGATCGGGGCAAAGGCCAGAGTGCTTTCTCAGGCGGTAAAAGCGGCAATCATCAGCGACAGCAACGTAGATCCTTTATATGGCGAAAGGCTGGAACGCAGCCTGGCTGCCAGCGGGTTTGAGGTTACGAGGATAGTTTTTGCCGCCGGTGAGCAAAGTAAAAATTTAACTGTGCTGGGTCAGGTTTATGACGAACTGGCACGGGCAGGCTTGACGCGCAGTGATTTGATCCTGACTTTGGGCGGTGGTGTGCCGGGCGATTTAGGCGGATTTGCGGCAGCTACTTTTTTGCGCGGCATTGATTTTATTCAGGTACCGACCTCGCTTTTAGCGCAGATCGACAGCAGCGTAGGAGGCAAGGTGGCTATTGACCTGCCGTCAGGCAAAAATCTGGCAGGCAGCTTTTATCAGCCAAAAGCAGTATTTATAGATCCGGATTTATTGAAAACTTTACCGCTGCGGTTTTTGCATGATGGTTTGGCTGAAGCGATCAAATACGGCTGTATTCGCGATGCCGGCCTGTTTGCTCAGATCGCTGCTGTTAAAAGTGATCAGGAGCTGCTGGAGCAGGCGGACATTATTATTGAGACCTGCTGTAATATCAAGGCGCGGATCGTTGAAAAAGACGAATTTGACACAGGAGAACGTATGCTGTTGAATTTTGGGCATACTATCGGGCATGCTATTGAAAAATGCTGCGGTTTTACTACTTATACTCACGGTGAAGGCGTTGGCATCGGTATGGTACAAATGACGCGTCAAACGGAGAAGCTGGGCCTTACGGCAGCAGGTACTGCAGAGGAGTTGAGCCGCGTACTGAAAAAGTTTGCTTTGCCGGTAAGTGCAGTATTTGATGCTCAGGAAATTTTACAGGCAATGGCTTTGGATAAAAAAAAGAGCGGTAAAAAAATTAACCTGGTAATTATTGAAAAAATAGGCGTCGGACGCCTGCATAAAATAGACTGGCAGGATATACCTGCCTATATTGGATAGGAGAGCTCATGACGACATTGAAGATTACACCGGCAAAGCTCAACGGCAGTGTTTGCGTGCCGTCATCTAAAAGCATGGGGCACAGGGAAATTATCTGTGCCGGACTGTCGGCGGGAACCAGTATTGTTGATAATATCAGTATGTCTGACGATATGGAAGCTACTCTACGCTGTCTGACTGCATTGGGGATCGGTTTTCAAAAAGTTCCTTCAGAAAGATCAGGACGCACAGCTTTGGCTATTAATGGCAGTGGTAATGTTCGAGTTTCGCAAAGTACTGCCGATTGCGGAGAATCAGGTTCGACATTGAGGTTTATGATCCCTCTGGGGGCATTGTGCGGTGAGCCGCTGACATTTACTGGTCACGGAAAGCTGGTAACGCGTCCGCTGCAGGCTTATTATGATATTTTTGACAGGCAGGAGCTGTCTTATACAACTGCCTCTAACGGGTATTTGCCTTTGACGGTGAACGGTGTGCTGAAAAGCGGCGATTACGAGCTTCCCGGTAATGTCAGCTCGCAGTTTATCAGCGGTCTGCTGTTTGCTTTGCCGCTGCTTGCAGGCGATTCTGTTTTGAAAATTACTTCTGTACTGGAGTCGCAGAGCTATGTGGATCTGACCTTGTCGTGTCTGGCAAAATACGGAATCGTTATCGAACACGAAAATTATTATAAATATCATATCGGCGGCGGTCAGAAGTATCGCTGCGGCAGGAACATGGTGGAAGGTGACTGGTCTCAGGCGGCGTTCTGGCTTGTAGCCGGCACGCTGGGCAGGCAGATTACCTGTACTGGACTAAACAGGGACTCGTTGCAGGGGGATATGGTCGTTGCGGATATTATCAACCGGATGGGAGGGAAAATAACCTGTGATGCCGAAGGTAATCATACGGCCTCGAGTGCGTCGACTAATGGTGTAGTTATCGATGCGGCAGACTGTCCTGATATCATTCCTGTCTTAACGGTACTGGCAGCGGTCAGTGAAGGTACAACTGAAATCATCAATGCAGGACGGCTGCGTATTAAAGAGTGTGACCGTCTGGCAGCGATGACCAGTGAATTGAATAAACTGGGAGCCGCAGTTACAGAACTGTCTGACGGGCTGATTATCAAGGGGCGGCCGGAAGGTCTGCAGGGCGGCTGCGTTGATTCCTGGAACGATCACCGCATCGCGATGAGTTTAGCGGTAGCGAGTCTGGTTTGCAAAAAGGCGGTTATTATTAGTGGCAGCGAATGTGTTCAAAAATCATATCCTGAATTTTGGCAGGATTTTACAGCCTTAGGCGGAATGATCAAAACTGTGGGAACGGGTGAAAGTATATGAGCGGTGTTTATGGCAGAAAAATAAAAATGACGATTTTCGGCGAATCCCATGGTGCTTCTATTGGTCTTGTGATTGACGGGTTACCACCGGGGCTGGGAATTGATATTGATTTTATTAAACGCGAGATGGAAAGGCGTGCTCCGGGCCGCAATCTGCTTTCGACCCAGCGTCAGGAAAAAGACGCTTTTTTGATCCAGAGTGGTGTTTTTGAAGGGCGGACGACGGGGACACCTTTGTGTGCGCTGATCCCTAACAGCGATAGTCATTCTAAGGATTACAGTATTCTAAAAGATAATATGAGACCGGGGCATGCTGATTATTCCGGTAAGATCAAATATAAAGGCTTCAATGATTACCGTGGCGGCGGGCATTTTTCCGGACGACTGACTGCGCCGCTGGTGTTTATGGGAGCTGTTGCCAAGCAGGCTCTGGCTCGGTATGGCATTGTTATAGGGGCACATATCAATAATGTGGGTGAGATTTTTGACAGGAAGTTTGACCCATTGGGAGAAGATGCTGAATTATTGATGAGTCTGCGGCAGAAGGAATTTGCCGTATTGGACGATGTACGTGGGGCAGAGATGCAGGCGCTGATTTTGGAAGCGCGTGAGCGTCAGGATTCTATTGGCGGCAGTATTGAGTGCATGGCGCTTAATTTGCCGGCTGGTTTGGGCGAACCATTTTTTGATTCACTGGAAAGCCGTCTGGCACATGTGCTGTTTTCTATTCCGGCGGTAAAGGGGCTGGAGTTTGGTATGGGCTTCGGTTTCTGCCGCAGCACCGGTTCACAGGCTAATGATCCGCTGTATTATGATGGAGATTCTGTGCGAACTGAAACTAATAATAACGGCGGTATTTTGGGTGGGATTACCAATGGCATGCCTGTTGTATTCAAGGTAGGGTTCAAACCAACGCCTTCTATTTCCCTGCCGCAGAAAACGATAAATGTGGCTGAGCATACGAATACGGTATTGGAAATTAAAGGTCGTCATGATCCCTGTATCGTGCAGCGGGCAGTACCTGTCGTGGAAGGTGTTACGGCCTGGACTGTTTTAGATATGCTGTTGACTGCGGATATTGACGGTGAGGTGTGAGCATGGAAAAATTGGATTTAGAGGCGATCCGCCGCCGTATCGACAAGATCGACGCCCAGCTGGTTGCGGCGTTGGAAGAACGGATGGAGGCAGTGCTGGAAGTTGCGGCCTATAAAAAACAGCAGGGGCTGCCTGTGCTTGATGCGGCTCGGGAAGCTCAGGTGCTCTCAAAGGCCTGTATGCGTTTACAGCATAAAGAGTATGCACCGGCTGTTACAGCGATGATGACGACCATCATGGAGCAGAGCAAGGCTTTGGAGCATGTACTGCTGGCAGAGCCGCGAGTTCTGCCGCAGGAGGAGGTCATGGAGGTTGGCTGTTTTGGAATGCCGGGGTCTTACAGTCATCAGGCTTTGGAGAGATATTTTGCAGGACAGCATATAAACAGACATCATTATGCTTTGTTTGAGGATGTAGTGCAGGCGGTCAAAAACGGTGAGATCAAATACGGTGTTTTGCCGATCGAAAATTCTTCGACCGGAGGTATTACCGAAGTTTATGATCTGCTGCGGCATCACGATTGTTCTATTGTTGGTGAGCAGTGCGTGAAAATAGAGCACAATCTCTTGGGCGTTCAAGGTGCTAAGCTCGAAGATGTTACTACTGTTTATTCACATCCGCAGGGCTTTGCACAAAGTAAAGAGTTTTTTCATCAGTATCCGCAGATGGAGTTAGTGCCTTATTTCAGCACATCTAAAAGTGCAGAAACAGTGAGGGAAAAGCAGGATAAGCATTTGGCGGCGGTGGCTGGTAAGCAGGCTGCGGAAATGTATGGGCTGCAGATTCTTGCCGCCAATATCAACTATAATTCCAATAATTATACCCGGTTTATCGTCATTTCTAACGAAGCGGAACAGGCGCCTAATGCTAATAAAATTACGGTAGTAGTGGCAGTAAAACATGAACCGGGGTCATTATACAGGACTTTAGGACATTTTTATCACAGCGGTTTAAATATGATGAATTTGGAATCCCGGCCGATCGAAGGTAAATCATGGGAATATTTCTTCCACATCGACCTGGTAGGCAACCTGCGTGAAGAAAGAGTACGTCAGGCATTAGAACAGCTTTCCGACAGCTGCGCATATTGTAAGATATTAGGCAATTATCCTGCCGATGGTAGATAGGAGGTTTGTGTTATGGTTCATTTTGGCTTGATTGGAGCGCGTTTGGGACACAGTTTATCACCGCAGATACATCAGCTGATCTTTAAAGAATTGGGTGTCGAAGGAACATATGATCTGCTGGAGATACCTCCTGAAGAATTATATGCGAGCGTGCATGAATTGCGTGGTAAATACTGCGGAGTCAATGTAACCATTCCGCACAAGATCAATGTAATGGCTGCTTTGACTACTTTAAGTATGGAAGCGCAGGCTATTGGAGCCGTTAATACGATCCATTTTCATAACGGTGCAATTCGCGGCTATAATACCGATTATGCAGGTTTTGGGCGTTTGCTGGAAAATAACGGCATCGAAGTACAGGGCAAAAGCGCGGCTGTTTTAGGTACGGGCGGCGCTTCAAGAGCTGTACTTCAATATTTAATCGATCACGGTGTTTCTAAGATATTTTTAGTTTCCCGTAATACTCAAAGCATAGCTCCGTATATGAAAACCTTGTGCAGTAGTGTACCGACGCAATTCGTCAACTACGTACATTTAGAGCGTTATACCGGTGATTTACTGATCAATTGCACTCCTGTTGGGATGTATCCCAAGACCGATGTATCGCCGGTAGGTCTGGAAACTGTCGAGCATTTTGAAACAGCGGTCGATCTGATTTATAATCCCGCTAAAACTTTGTTTTTGCAGCAGGCAGAGCAGCTGGGTAAAAAGGCTGTGAACGGGATGCTTATGCTGGTAGCTCAGGCTGTAGCAGCAGAGGAGATCTGGCTGCAAAGAGAAATTTCAAACGATGTCATTTTAAAAGTTGCCGCTGAGATGGAAAAACAGCTATGAAAAATATCGTCTTGATCGGAATGCCGGGCTGCGGGAAATCAACTTTGGGCAGATTGTTGGCGCAGCATCTGAAGCGTCCTTTTTATGATGCTGATAATGTGCTTGAAAAGCTGGAAGGCAAGACTATCAAGGAGCTGTTCGCAGTCAGCGAAGCGTGCTTCCGCGATGCTGAAACCAGGGCAGTCAGGCATCTGTCAGAATTGGAAGGGTGTGTGATCGCTGCCGGCGGCGGTGTAGTCAAACGCTCAGAGAATATCGAGGTATTAAAAAACGGCGGCATTATCGTTTTTATAGACAGGCTGCCAGAAAAAATTGTACAGGACATAGATACAGAAAGCCGCCCTTTATTAGCAGCAGGGCGGCAGAAAGTTTTTGACTTGTATGCGGAACGAATCGAACTATACCGCAGGTATCACGATCATATCATAGATAATAACGGTGAGCGGGAAGCAGCGTTACAGGCATTACTGGAGTTGGCAAGGAGAGAAAGCTGATGAAAAAAATTTTGGTTTTGAATGGTCCGAATATCAATATGCTGGGCGTACGTGAAAAAAATATTTATGGTCAACAGGATTATGCAGCCTTGTGTGAATATATCGGGCAGGAAGCTGCGGCATTAAATGTGGAAGTAGAAGTAAGGCAAAGTAATTTTGAAGGTGAATTAGTCACGCTGATCCAGCAGGCTTATGGAAAATTTGACGGTATCGTTATCAATCCTGCGGCATTGACGCATTACAGTGTAGCTTTGCTGGATGCTATAAAAGCAGTGGCTTTGCCGACGATAGAAGTGCATTTGAGCAATATCCATGCCAGGGAAGAATTTCGGCATAGATCAGTAACGGCTGCTGCCTGCCTGGGGCAGATATGCGGGTTGGGTTTCCAGGGTTATGCTTTAGCGCTCAGAGCGCTGGCGGAAAAGGGTTAAGCTTATAAAAACTGAAAAAGAAGTAAAAGATGTAAAGCACAACTGGGTTGTGCTTTAATTTTTGTTAATTTCAATATACTCTAGTATATAAACATCAAAAATAAACAATAAATAGGGTTCAAGAACTTTACAAAATTAAATTTTATGTTATATAATTTATGCATAGCAAATTTTGCATACCTGATAGTGAAATTTATATGCTAATATGAATATTAGGAAAATATATGGGGAGGCTTATTCATGATGATTGATTACTGTTCCATCGGCAAAAGAATCAAATTGACGAGGATCAAGCAAGGTGTTCTGCAGAAAGATCTGGCAGAGAAGATCGGTATTTCCAAACCGCATATGAGCAATATTGAAACTGCTCATACTAAAATTGGACTGGAGACACTGGTTGCCATAGCTAATGCTTTGAACACTTCTGTTGATGAATTTTTGAGTGATACTGTCAGCAACAGTCAGGTTATTTTTAATGATGAGTTGAAAACAGTGCTTGAAAGAGCCGATATGGAAGAATTAAAGGTTATTTGCAAACTGGCACGTGTTATTTTGAAAAAGGATTAAAGCTGTTGCAATAATAAAGCAGACTGCGAGCTGTAGCTCGCAGTCTGCTTTATTTTATTTATTCGGGTTTGATTTTAAAAACAGCCGCATAGATGACCGGCAATACGATCAAGGTCAGCAATGTAGCAGCGGACAGCCCACAGGCAATGGCTACGGCCATCGAATTCCAGAAGGGGCTGGTAAACATCGGTATCAGTCCCAGGATCGTTGTAAGTGCAGCCAGCATAATAGGGCGGAAACGTACGATAGCTGATTCCAGTACGGATTCCCAGGGAGATTTGCCGGCCTGCAAATGCAGGTCTATCTGATCTATCAGCACGACGGAATTACGAATGATGATACCAGTCAGGGCCAGGATACCAAGTTCGGCCATAAAACCAAGCGGTGCGTTGAAAATTATCAATCCCAGCATAACGCCTGTTACGCCAAGCGGTGCGGTACAAAGAATGATAAACAGCTTGCGGATATCTTTCAGCTGCAGCATCAGGAGTATCATCATGAGCAGCAGCATTACAGGTACAGGTTCTAACAGATAACCTAAAGTTTTAGCGCTGTCTTCCAAACTGCCTCCGATTTCGATCGTAACGCCATTCGGAAGATTTTGCCTCAGATCTGCTAGGTCATCGTAAACCTGCTGCGTGATATCGTTGCCGGTAACGCCTTCGCCGATACCGCCGCAGACTGTGATTGTCGGCAGCAGGTTACGGCGCCAGATCATACCGTTTTCTGATTCGTAACTGAGACGGGCTACCTGTGACAACGGCACCGCACCTGCAGATGTGGGGATAGTTAAGGTCTCAAGCTCGGTGACGGTAGATCGGTCAACAGGCTGCAGACGGAAAACCATGTCAATAGCCTGGTCTCCTTCCAGATATTGAGCTACGGTATAACCGGAAATTTCGGCCTGCAAAGCAGTGGCGACTTCTTTACGGCTCAATCCCATCTGCCGCAGTTTATCGTTGTCGATGGTAAGTTTAGCAGCTCCGTTTTGCTCCATCCAATCGAAACGCGTCATGGTCACGGCTGGATTCTGAGCCATAACTGTGCGTACTTTTTGTGCATATTCTTTAACAATATTGTCATCCGGACCGGTTACGCGCAGCATCACAGGATAAGCTGCCGGCGGACCCAGCGGGATAGAACGTGAATAACTGACGACATTGGGGAGATTAGCTGCTACAAGCTCGCGTATTTGCGGTTCTAAACGTTTACGGGCATCAATATCTTTAGCAACTACTACCAGCTGTGCATAATTGTTACGCGGTTGGACAGGGTCCATTACGAGGACGAAACGCGGAGCACTTTTTCCAACATAAGAACCGATGCTTTCAACATCAGGATTATCCTTCAGCATATTGGTCAGTTTCAGGGCGGCTTCATCCGTGGCTTTGATACTGCTGCCTTCAGGTAAATTGAGCTCTACCAGAAGTTCAGGACGCACAGAAGCCGGAAAAAATTCCTGCTTGATCAGCGGGACTAATAACAGGGAACCGATAAAGATACTGACCGTGCTCAGAATAACTATTTTCTGGTGCAGCATCGACCAGGAAAGGACGCTGCGAAACTTTTTATAAAAAGCAGTATTGTAAACATCGTTTTCGTTAATGAGCTGTTTAGGCTTGATCCAGGCGTGTCCCAAAACAGGCGCTACAGTTGCTGAAATGACCCAGGAAAGCAGCAGTGCTGTTGAGATAACAGGAAAAAGTGAAGAAGCAAATTCGGCGGCACTGGATTTGGCGAAAAATATCGGCATAAAGCCGGTACAGGTAATCAGTGTACCTGTCAGCAGCGGCATGGCACAGGTTTCAAAGGCATAGCTGGCCGCTTTAGTGCGTTCCCAGCCTTCTGACATTTTGACTTCCATCAGCTCGACGACAACGATCGCATCGTCTACCAGCATGCCCAGAGAAATGATCAGCGCTCCCAGAGATACTTTGTGCAGATCGATGTTCATGGCATACATGCCGATAAAAGTTCCTAAAAGTACCAGCGGTATGCAGACCGAAATGACATAGCCGCAGCGCCGTCCCAGACTGAGCAGACTGACTGCCAGCACGATAAGGATGGCTTCAAGCAGGCTGTCGGTAAATTCACCGATGGCGTTTTTTACTACCTGCGGCTGGTTGGCGACTTGTCCCAGTTCGAAGCCGAGCGGCAGTTCCTGTTGGATTTGCCGAACAGCCTGATCAAGATTTGCACCCAATTTGATATTATTACCGCCGTCTTCCATAGAAATGGCGATACCTACGGCTGGCTGACCATTAAAGTACATTTTCGGTTCAGCCGGTTCAGCATAGCCGCGTTTGATTTCGGCAATATCACCCAGACGGAAGGTACGGTCATTAGCCTGGATCGGAATATTGCTGATATTGGCCAGTGTATCAGGGGAACCGGTCAGACGCAGATAGGTATTAGTGCTGTCACTTTCAGCCATGCCGGACGGTGTGACAGCTGTTTCTGCCTGGATCGTAGAAGCCAGTGTATTGATCGGTATGCCCAGCTGTGCCAGCTTGGCATTAGACATCTGGATATAGATTTTTTCAGGCTGTACTCCTACTAGTTCTACTTTTTTGACATCAGGTATCTGAAAGAATTTATCTTTGATATTTTCGGCTACTACGCGCATTTCCTCATAGGAGAAGCTGTCAGAGGTGACTGCGTAGATATTTCCATAGACGTCGTCAAAACGGTCGTTGAAAAACGGTCCTAAAGCACCATCGGGCAAGTCACCTTTGCCATCATTGACAATATTACGCAATTCCAGCCAGCGCTGTTTGATTTCTTTGACCGGTACTGTATCCTGCAGATAAACATTGATAACAGCAGTTCCGGGACGTGAATAGCTGGTTATCCTGTCAATATTAGGTACTGTCTGCAATTGTTTTTCGATCTTGTCTGTCAGGTGTTCTTCTACCTCTTTAGCGGTTGCTCCCGGCCAGGCTGCCGAAACTACCATTTGCTTGATAGTAAAACTTGGGTCTTCGCTGCGACCTAAGGAATTATAAGAATAGATGCCCATGACCAGACAGAGAAACATAAAAAAGTAAATTATTTGCTTATGTTTGATCGACCAGGCGGCCCAGTTATTTTTCATTGGCTGACACCAGCTTCCAGACGGACGTTTTGGTCTTCTGCCAGTTTGTTGACGCCGCCGACAACGACGATATCTCCCTGCTGCAGACCGTCAGAGATCCTGACGTTATTGCCTTCATAACCGCCGATAGAAACTTCATGGGTATGTACTTTATTATTGGTAACGAGCCAGACCTGAGGGTTTCCTCCTGTTTGATAAATGGCGGTGGCCGGCAGCAAAATACTGCTGTCAGTACCGTTTTGCAGGTGTACTTTGGCAGTCATCCCCAGTTTGACTGCTGCAGGCATTTGCGGTACGGCTACACGAACTTTGTAGGTGCGGGTAACGCTGTCAGCCATTGGTGCTATTTCGCGGATATAACCATCTGCCGAAACGTTTTCTAAAGCCCAGAAATTGATCTTGGCTGACTGTTGAGGATAGATTTTATCCAAATGGTTTTCAGGGACATAGATCTGGATTTCCTGTTCGCCGCTTTGGACAACTGTCACAACAGGAGTTCCGGCAGCTACTACTTGACCCACTTCGCCGCTTACATTGGCTACTACGCCGTCATGGTCTGCAATAAGCTGCGTATAGGATAATTGGTTACTGTTGGTGATCAGTTGGGCCTGGGCTTGACGCAGGCTGGAAGCGGCCGCTTCCATCTGCGTATTATATTGCTCCATCATGGCTTTGCTGACACCACCGCTGTTGTATAAGGCCGTGTAACGGGATGCATTGTCGCGGGCCAGCTTATAATTGGCTTCGGCGGCTGTTACAGCTGCCTGGCTGGCTTCAAAACTCTGCTCGATGTCTTTGGGGTCGATTTGCATCAGGATATCGCCGGTTTTTACTGTATCGCCTAAATTGACGCTGCGGCTGATGATTTTACCGGCAACCTGAAAGGCCAGATCGCTTTTATAACGACCGCGTACCTCGCCGGGATAGGAAGATGTATTATCGACAGTTTCTTTACCGACGGTTACAGTACGGACATAAGGAACTTCTTTTACGATATCGGGCTTTGCGAAAACATTGCTGATTATATGGCACAGCAGCAATATAGCCACTGTTGCTGCCAAAATATACAAATGACGTTTTGTAAATGGAAGCTTGCTGAAAATTTCTTTGATCGACATGTCGGTGCCCTCCTGAACTAATTGGTAATGGAAGACAAATAAGTGTTTAAAGCTTCTTCCAAATAAGTGCTTTCAGTACCATTTTCAAAATGTCCCAGATCACGGATCTGATCATGTGTGAGAAAAAAGAAAACGATGATGCTTTCCAAAGTAAAAGCTACATGTGTAGGCTGCATATTATTACGGATACTGCCGTCAGCTATGGCTTCTGTAACCAGCTCGGACATAAATTTATGGATTTTGTATAAGCGGTTTTTAATAAAGCTGTCACACATAAAAGTGGGGGTCAAAAGCTCGCGGTAAATGAGATGGATACGGTGAGGATGCAGCTTCTGTACCTCGGAAATTGCAGTGATATATTCGCGCAGCTTAGCCAGAGGAGCTATGTCCTTACTGCTGACTCGGGCGATCAGATTTAAAAATAAATTTGACTGTTCGTTGAGAACTTCCTGATAAAGATTTTTTTTGCCGCCGAAATAGTAAGAGATCAAAGCGCTGTTGACCCCGGATTTTTTTGCGATTTCTTTGATGGAAACGCCATTAAAGTGATTAGCTGCAAATAAATCGGTTGCTGCTAAAAGAATTTTTTCTGCTGAAGAGGCAGATGCTTCAACTGGATTCATATAGAACACTCCTTTGAATATTAATTAAACAATTAATTATTAATAATTATATCACCAACTGGATCGTAACGTAAATATGTAAAAATAAGAAAAGACAGTGTAGAATACTTGCTAATCTGCTATAATAAATTAATAAATATCAAGGAAAGAGAGTTTGGCTATGACAGTGGAAACGATACTATTATTGCTGCTGGTTTTAATGCAGGCGGTGATTTTCATAATGCTGTGGCGGCTTCTGCAGACACGGCGGCAGCAGGGACAAGAACTGGGAGCTGAGGTGAACAGTCAGCTGGAAAGCCTGGAACGACGTTTTTATGAGAATGTACGCGATCTGCGCAGCGAACAAAACACTCTGGCCCGTGCGGCCAGAATGGAAAGTCAGGCAGCTTCTGACCGTTTGGGAGAGCAGCTGGATAAAAAACTGGAAAAGCTGACGGAAAGCACTGCGGCTAATTTGGAACAGATCCGCCTGACTGTTGATGAAAAACTGCAGTCGACTTTGGAACGGCGGTTGGGAGAATCCTTTCAGCAGGTCAGCCTGCGGTTGGAGCAGGTTCATCGAGGGTTAGGTGAAATGCAGACCCTGGCCGGCGGTGTCGGCGATTTGAAACGCATCCTTTCTAATGTAAAGAACCGTGGTATCTGGGGCGAAATGCAGCTGGGAGTTTTGCTGCGTGATTTGCTGGCACCGGAGCAATTTGCCGAAAATGTTGCTGTGAAGCAGGGCAGTGCGGAAAGGGTTGAATTTGCGCTGAAGCTGCCG
This sequence comes from Phascolarctobacterium faecium, assembly GCF_003945365.1. Lineage (NCBI taxonomy): Bacteria > Bacillati > Bacillota > Negativicutes > Acidaminococcales > Acidaminococcaceae > Phascolarctobacterium > Phascolarctobacterium faecium. The sequence goes on from NZ_AP019004.1 coordinate 992,248, forward strand.
GGCAGCAAGGATGAAACGGTATGGCTGCCGATTGATGCTAAATTTCCGCAGGAGGATTTTCAGCGCCTGCTGGAGGCGCGCGAGCAGGCTGATACAGCTGCTGCCGATATTGCGCTCAAGCAGCTTGAACGGCGGCTGAAAAGTGAAGCCAGGGATATCCAGAATAAATATTTGTGTCCGCCGCAGACGACTGATTTTGCGATCATGTATTTGCCGATCGAGGGGCTGTTTGCCGAAGCGGTAAATTTGCCGGGACTGCTGGATGAGCTGCAGAGAACGTACCGCGTTTGCGTGGCAGGGCCGACTACCTTGGCAGCGCTGCTCAACAGTCTGCAAATGGGTTTTAAAACTTTGGCTATCGAAAAACGTACTGGTGAAGTCTGGCGAACGATCGCTGCCGTTAAGCAGGATTTTGTGACTTTCAGCTTATTGCTCGATAAAACAAAAAAGAAACTGCAGGAAGCCAGCGGGCATATCGACGCTGCAGCCAGACGCAGCCGTGTAATCAATAAACGTCTTGACGGCAGGAAAGACGAAGGAGATACTTTGGAGTGGCAGGAGGAGGTTTTGCATGAACGAGAATAATAACGAACAGGAACAGCCGCTTTATAAGGAGCAGCCCTGGTGGGTGCAGATTTTTGTGGCATTGTACGCTATGTTCTGGCTGACGATGATCTTTGCTGCAGGGCTGAACAGCCTGTACATTGGCAAAATAGATATTGACAGTGTCAGCATGGCTGTTGCTTTGACAGTTGGTATTTATCCTTTGATAAAAATGTTGGAAAAACTGTAAGATGTATTACACAAAAACATTTTTGTGCTGCTTGACAAGCCAAAAGTGTCGGACTATAATTGATACAAGCTTGAAAATTACATAGTTCATTTATCCGACGATGGAGAAAAGTAAGTTGGCAGGCGGCAAAGAGAAGCGGCGGTCAGTGCAAGCCGTAACGTCTAAAAACTGAATTCCGCTCCGGAGGAGACAGGGGTAGCAACCTGTCCGGGTCCGACCGATATATCGGCAATGAGGCCGCGCTGTGCGGCGAAAAAAGGTGGCACCACGTGAGTAGAACTCTCGTCCTTGATTGTAATTGATCAAGCCGGGAGTTTTTTATTTTACAGGTGAATGGAGCGATGGACAATGAAAATTATTGTAACTGAAAAAATTTCCGACAAAGGTGTGGCTTTGCTGCAGGCAGTGCCGGATTTTGATGTAGACGTGCGTTTTGATATCGAAAGGGAAGAACTGCTGAAGATCATTCCTGAATATGATGCAATCGTAGTTCGCAGCGTTACTAAGATCAATGAAGAATTTTATAAGCACGCCACTAATTTAAAGGTGGTTGGCCGCGCCGGCAACGGTGTTGATAATATTGAGATGGAAGGGGCGACTAAACGCGGTATTATCGTTGTCAATACCCCGGAATCTAATATCGTATCGGCTGCCGAGCATACTATCGGTCTGCTGCTGAGTTCTGCCCGTAATGTCGTCAAAGCTCATAAAATGATCGAATCCAGGGTCTGGGACCGTACCGGTTTAAAAGGCAGCGAGCTGCTTGGTAAAACTCTGGGCATCATCGGCCTTGGCCGTATCGGCGGTTTGGTGGCTACCAGACTTCAGGCTTTCGGGATGAAGATCGTAGCTTATGATCCGTATATTGCCGATGCACGTTTCCGTAAATACAGCGCCGAAAAATGTGAAACACTGGATGAATTGCTGGAACAAGCTGATTTTATCAGTATCCATACGCCTAAAACGGAAGAAACTTTTGATATGATCACAGCCAAAGAATTTGCAAAATGCAAACGTGGCGTGCGTGTAGTAAACTGCGCCCGCGGTGGCCTGATCAATGAAAATGACCTGGCGGCAGCTATCAAGGAAGGCATCGTTGCCAGCGCCGGTATCGACGTACTGGTAGACGAACCGAAACCGATCTCGCCGCTGATCGATCTGCCGGAATGTGTCTTAACGCCTCATCTTGGTGCTGATACAACAGAAGCGCAGGATAATGTGGGTATTGCCATTGCAGAAGAGGTCATTGCAGCTTTGCATGGAGAAATGGTGCCGAATGCAGTCAATCTGCCGACTTTGCAGCCGACAGAGCTGAAAGAAATGCAGGGCTACCTGACCTTGGGCGAATATCTGGGCAAGCTTTATTATCAGCTGGAAAAAGCAGCTGTCGAAAAGGTAGAGATCATCTATACCGGCGAGGTTGCAGAAATGGAAACAGGTATGCTGACGCGTGCTGTTTTAAAAGGCGTTTTTGAACCCATCCTCAAGGAACGCGTTAATTATGTCAATGCCGCGCTGACTGCAGAAAGCCGCGGAGTCGACGTTATAGAGAGCAAACATGCAGGCAAACATAATCTTTTAGAGGTCAAGATCCATTCTAAAGGTAATATCTTTACCGTAGCCGGTACTGTCTTTGGTGAAAAAGAGATCCGCGTCATCGAAATCGACGGTTACCAGTTCGACCTTACTCCGGCTCCGTTCATGCTGGTGGCACGCAACCAGGATAAACCCGGTATGATCGGGCAGATCGGCACGCTTTTAGGTGCGAGCAAGGTCAATATCGCGACCATGCAGGTCAGCCGTAATCTTAAAGACGGTAACGCCATGATGTTTATGACCGTGGACAGCGAAGTAGGTAAAGAAACACTGAAACTGCTGCAGGGGCTCGACGGTATCCTGCAGGTCAACCTTGTAAAACTGTGATTACGAGCTTCAACAGAGAAATTGGTATCGTCGTTTTGATGGGTTATGTCGCTTTTAAGGACTTGAACGAGGATATCAACCTTCTTGCATATATCGTGATGGGACTTGCTGTTTGCCATATGTTCATCAAATATAAACGGCGTAACGATTAAAAAAACACCCGTTACTCATTGAGTAACGGGTGTTTTAGTATCTATATCCGATAAATTATTCGGCAAAAATCACTTTGCCGTCTTTAAAGGCCTGGACACGGGCCAGTGATTCTACACGGAAGCCGGCGTCGATAAGGCGCTGACGCCCCGGCTGGAATGATTTTTCGATAACTATGCCGATACCTACTACTTCGCTGCCGGCCTGCTGGACGATGTTAGCCAGACCAAGGGCCGCTTCGCCGTTAGCCAGAAAATCATCGATGATGAGGATTTTTTCGCCGGCCGGTAAAAATTTTTTGAGCACGGTCACATCACTGGTGACTTTTTTGGTGAAGGAGTATACTTTGGTGCTGTAAGCCTCGCTGCTCATAAGCGCCGATTTCTGTTTGCGTGCGAATACTACCGGTACATGCATACACAGACCGGCAGGCAGGGCGCAGGCGATCCCTGAGGACTCGATCGTAAAGATTTTAGTAATGCCGCAGCCTGAAAAACGGCGGTGGAATTCTTTGCCGATCTCCATCATCAATTCAGGGTCGATCTGGTGATTTAAAAAAGAATCGACTTTTAAAATAGCGTCGTTTAAGACCAAGCCTTCGGACATGATTTTTTCTTTGAGCAGTTTCATGGACAAGCACCTCGAACTTTTTACTTTCTTATAATATTATAGAATATGATATTATTGACATTTAGTCCAGTGTTTTTGTAAAAGAAAAACAAAATTCAGAAAAATCACAAAAGAATGATACAAAAAAATCTTGACAAGCATAGAAAATGCTGGCATAATGTAAAACATAGCACGAACAAATTAGCTTTTGTTTGTACAACTTGATAATAAAGGCATTGAATGGGAACAAAGTTGCTGATGTTACCGATTTTAGAGAGACGGCGGTTGGTGAAAGCCGTAGCGGTACAGCGATAAGACTCACCCGGGAGCCGCGTTTCTGAACCAGCAGTAGGAAACGACGCCGGCGCAGCGTTAGGCGTTTAGAGCGAAGGCTCTGAGACAATGAGGTCAAATTAGGGTGGTACCGCGGTGAAAGTCGCCCCTATCTGCTAAGCAGGTGGGGGCGTTTTTTTATACCAATTTTCCATGGGAGGTGGCAAAATGGAGCAGATCCTATCTATCGTAGTGCGTAACCAGCCCGGTGTTCTGATGCGGGTCGCGGGCATGTTCTCGCGGCGCGGCTTTAATATCGACAGTCTGGCAGTCGGCATTACGCAGAATCCTGAATTTTCGCGGATGACTGTTACCATGCAGGCTGACGATGCAACTATCAAGCAGGTCTGCAAACAGTTGGCCAAGCTGGTCGAGGTAGAGGCTGTGAAAGTCCTGCCGCCTAAGGCAAGTGCCAAACGCAGTATGGTCATGGTCAAGGTGCACGCCGGTGATAAACGGCTCGAGCTGCTGCGGCTGGCAGATGTTTTCAGGGCCCACGCTGTCGATGTAACCGGGGAGTCGCTTATCTTTCTGGCTACAGGCATCGATGATAAGCTGAATGCTTTTGTCGACGTGATGCGTCCCTACGGTATCCTGGAAATGGTACAGACCGGCCTTGTGGCGCTGGAACGGGGCGATGCGGCTATGGATGTCAGCAAATCGCGTTATTCCTGGCCTGAAAGCAGTTGTAAACCTTCAGCTATTTAGTAATATGTCAGTTCTCAAAATTAAATAAATCTGGTAAACAAAAAGGAGATGTAGACACAATGGTAAAAATGTATTATGACAAAGACGCAAACTGGGAAATGCTTAATGGTAAAACTATTGCCATTATCGGCTATGGTTCTCAAGGCCATGCACATGCCCTTAACTTAAAAGAAAGCGGCGCTAAAGTTATCGTAGGTCTTTATGAAGGCTCCAAATCCTGGGCCAAGGCAGAAGCGGCAGGTCTGACTGTTATGACTGCGGCTGATGCAGCTAAAGCAGCCGACGTAGTCATGATGCTGATTCCTGACGAAAAACAGGCTGCCACTTATAAAAAAGATATCGCGCCTAATCTGAAAGCCGGTGCTGCTCTTGCTTTTGCGCATGGTTTCAATATCCATTTTGGGCAAATCGTACCTCCTGCTGACATCGACGTGTTCATGGTCGCTCCTAAAGGACCAGGTCATCTCGTACGCCGCGTCTTTACTGAAGGCGCAGGCGTGCCCTGTCTCGTAGCTGTGCATCAGGATGCCAGCGGCAAAGCTTACGACATTGCGCTTGCCTATGCCAAAGGCATTGGCGGTACACGTGCCGGCGTGCTCGATACTACCTTCCGCGAAGAAACTGAAACAGATCTTTTCGGCGAACAGGCTGTGCTTTGCGGCGGTGTTACCGCTCTGATCACTGCAGGCTATGAAACTCTGGTAGAAGCAGGCTATAAACCTGAAAGCGCATATTTTGAATGTATGCATGAAATGAAACTTATCGTTGACCTGATGTATGAAGGCGGTATGGCTAAAATGCGCCACTCCATCTCTGATACTGCCGAATACGGCGACTATGTGACCGGCAAACGTATCATCACCGACGAAACTAAAGCTGCTATGAAACAGGTTCTGACCGAGATCCAGGACGGTACCTTTGCTAAGAACTGGATCCTTGAAAACCAGGCTAACCGTCCGGCGTTCAATGCTATGCGCCGCAAAGGCGCCGAGCATCCGATCGAAGAAGTCGGCAAAAATCTGCGCGGCATGATGAGCTGGATGAAAAAATAATCAGTACACACCTTAGGCAGAGCGGGGCTGAGGCCCCGCGATCTGCTTCGTATAAACTTAGGAGGGTTATAGTTATGGGTATGACAATGACGGAAAAAATCCTGGCCCAACATGCAGGCCGCGATGCGGTCCAGGCAGGTGATCTGCTGGTTGCCCAGGTGGATTTGGTTTTAGCTAACGACATCACCGGACCGCCGGCGATAGCTGAATTTGAAAAAATCGGACGTCCTGTTTTTGATAAGGATAAGATCGCGTTAGTTCCGGACCATTTTTCTCCGTGTAAGGATATTAAGTCGGCAACTATGTGTAAACGCATGCGCGATTTTGCACGTCAGCATGAAATCACCAATTATTTTGAAGTTGGCCGCATGGGTATCGAGCATGCGCTTTTACCTGACAGCGGTCTTGTTGCTCCCGGTGAGATCATTATTGGCGCCGATTCTCATACTTGTACTTATGGCGCTCTGAACGCGCTCAGCACCGGCATGGGTCAAACCGATATTGGTGCGGCTATGGCCAGCGGCACTACCTGGTTCAAGGTGCCTGCCACGATCAAAGTCGAGCTGACCGGTAAACTGCCTAAATATGTCAAGGGCAAAGATATCATTCTTACGCTTATCGGTATGATCGGTGTCGATGGTGCCCGTTATCAATCGTTGGAATTCTGCGGCGACGGCGTTGCCGAACTGGCAATGTCCGACCGTTTTACTATCTGCAATATGGCGATCGAAGCCGGCGGCAAAAATGGTATTTTCCCGGTCGACGAAAAAACTATTGCCTATCTCAATGGTCGTGTCAGCCGTCAGTGGACAGCGGTTACTGCCGATGCTGACGCAGTATATGACCGTGTGATCACTATCAAATTAGATGATCTGGTGCCGGTCGTTTCGTATCCGCATCTGCCTGAAAATACACATCCGGCGTCTGAATCCGGCCATATCAAGATCGATCAGGTCGTTGTCGGTTCCTGCACTAACGGTCGTCTGGAAGACCTGCAGCAGGCTGCTGAGGTGATGCAGGGGCGTAAGGTACATCCGCATGTCCGCGCTATTATTATTCCTGCTACTCAGGAAATTTATAAAGAAGCTATGCGTTTAGGCTATATTGATACCTTTATCGATGCCGGTGCGGCAGTTTCCACCCCTACCTGCGGACCGTGCCTGGGTGGTTATATGGGTATTCTGGCCGCTGGCGAACGTGCTGTTTCGACTACCAACCGTAATTTCCGCGGACGTATGGGGCATGTCGACAGCGAGGTCTATCTGGCCAGCCCCTATGTGGCGGCTGCCAGTGCGATCACAGGCTATATCGCAAGCCCTGAGGAGGTAATGAAATGAGTAAAGTATGGCGTTACGGCGACCACGTCGATACCGACGTTATCATACCCGCCCGTTATTTGAATATTGCTGATTTTGACGAATTGGCCGAGCACGCTATGGAAGATATCGATACTACTTTTGCTTCTAACGTGCAGCCGGGCGACTATGTTGTTGCCGGCAAAAACTTCGGCTGTGGTTCTTCGCGCGAGCATGCTCCTGTCGTTATCAAAGTCAAAGGCGTAAAATGCATTATTGCCGACAGTTTTGCCCGTATTTTTTACCGCAATGCAATCAACATCGGGCTGCCGGTGCTGGAAATTGGCAAGGATGTTGAAAAAATTGCAGCCGGTGATGAATTGGATGTAAATATGGCTGCTGGCGAGATCAAAATCGTTAACAAAGGCATTACTATCCAAACCAAACCATTGCCGGAATTTATTCAAAAGATCGCTGACTGCGGCGGCCTTATCAACTATGTCAAAGGAGAACACCAAGAATGAAGATCACTTTACTGCCGGGCGACGGCATTGGCGTCGAGATTGTTGACGCCGCTGTGGAAGTACTTGATGCTGCTGCCAAAAAATTCGGTATGACTATAGAATATGATAAACAGCTGATCGGCGGCGCCGCTATCGACGCTACAGGAGTACCGCTGCCGGAAGCTACTATTGCATCTGCAAAAACTGCTGATGCCGTGCTTCTAGGTGCTGTGGGCGGACCCAAATGGGATAATGTTGCTCCCGAGATCCGTCCTGAAAAGGGGCTGCTTGGAATTCGTAAAGCGTTGGGTCTGTACTGTAACCTGCGTCCGATCAAGGTTTCCCGTTTTGTCGCACATTTATCACCGCTTAAAAATGAACGCGTCAGCGGCACTGATCTTTTGATCGTACGCGAACTGACCGGCGGCATTTATTTCGGCGCTAAAAATGAAGCTGCTCCTGATGCTGATGGCGTAGAGACGGCTTCTGACGTTGAAATCTATACCCGCCCGGAAGTAGAACGCATTGCCAGATTTGCTTTTGAAGCTGCTAAAAAGCGCCGCGGTAAAGTAACTTCCGTCGATAAAGCTAACGTATTGGCTTCATCCAGGATGTGGCGCCGTATAGTTGGCGAAATGCAGGCGCAGGATTACAGCGGGATCGAACTGAATAATTTCTATGTAGATAACTGTGCTATGCAGCTGGTGCTCAATCCGGGCCAGTTCGATGTAGTGCTTACCAATAATATTTTCGGCGATATCCTTTCGGATGAAGCGTCAGTGATTGCCGGGAGTATCGGAATGCTCCCTTCTGCAAGCCTTGGTGACAGCACCGGTATGTATGAGCCTATTCACGGCAGTGCTCCTGATATTGCAGGGCAGGGCATCGCTAACCCCTTGGGAACTATTTATTCCGTAGCTATGATGCTGCGTTATTCCTTGGATCAGGATGCTGCTGCCGAGGCTATCGAAGCGGCAATTGACAGAGTTTTGGAAAAAGGTTATCGCACTCCTGATCTCTGCGGTGAAGGTCTGACTAAAGTTTCGACCTCGCAGATGGGGCAGCTGATCGCCGCAGAACTGGCCTGATGTATTTTTGAGTATTGGAAGGAAGTGAGTTTATGCAGATGACCGGCGCAGAAGTAATGGTCAAATGTTTGGCAGAGCAAGGAGTTACTACGGTTTTTGGTTACCCCGGCGGGGCGATCCTGCCTTTTTATGACGCTTTGCGTGAAGCGGCTGACATTCGGCATATCCTGACGGCACATGAACAGGGGGCTGCCCATGCTGCTGACGGTTATGCCCGTGCAGGCGGTCAGGTCGGCGTCTGTATAGCGACTTCCGGCCCCGGAGCGACCAATCTGGTTACGGGGCTCGCCAATGCTTTTTTAGATTCGATACCTGTCGTAGCGATTACCGGCCAGGTGCCGGTGGCAATGATCGGACGCGACGCATTTCAGGAAGTAGATATCACCGGGATCACCATGCCGATCACCAAACATAATTTCCTGGTCAAGCGTCCTGAACATTTAGCGCAGACGATCCGGCTGGCCTTCCAGCTGGCGAAAACAGGCCGTCCCGGCCCGGTGCTGGTAGATGTGCCGCGCGATGTGCAGACCGCTTTGCTTGATTATGAGCCGGGCGAGCTGGAACCGCTGGCGAAAGAGCTGCCGGAAGAAAAACAGATCGCTGCCGCAGTGGCGGCAATCAATGCTTCGCAGCGCCCGGTCATGCTTGTAGGCGGCGGTGTTATCAATGCCGATGCGGAATATGATGCCATGCATTTATGCGAAAAGCTGCGTATCCCGGTTGTCAGCACCCTGATGGGATTAGGCGCTATCAGTGCCTACCGCAGTCTGTTTTTAGGGATGACGGGACTGCACGGACACGAACGCGCCAACAACGCCGTTAAGGAAGCCGATCTTATCCTGGCTGTTGGCAGCCGGTTTAACGATCGTGTTACCGGTGAACGCAGCAGTTATAGCGCGAATAAAACTGTTATCCATTTAGATATCGACCCGGCGGAGCTGGATAAAAATATTTATTCCAGTATCGGTATTTCCGGTCATATGAACACAACTTTGCAAATGCTGGAGGCAGGCAGCGTCAAGCATGATCTTGATGCCTGGTGGCAGCTGATCGAAAGCTGGCCCAGTATGGACGAGGACTTCGGCGGCGAAGCTGCACCGCAGTTTTTCAAGGCCCTGAACCCGGTTATCAAAGATAAGGATTATATTATCACTACGGACGTCGGGCAGCATCAGATGTGGGCTGCTCAGCATATCAAGATCCAGTTTGCCCGCCAGTGGATTTCTTCAGGCGGATTGGGAACGATGGGCTTTGGCTTGCCGGCGGCTATGGGCGCACAGCTGGCCCGCCCCAAAAGCAGGGTGATCAGTATCAGCGGTGACGGCGGATTCAAAATGACCGGCTCGGAGTTGTTTACGATCGCCAGCTATAAATTGCCGGTGACGGCGATAGTCTTTAATAACAGCGGCTTAGGCATGATTCGTCAGTTGCAGACCGTGCAGTTCAATAAACGGTTTACTTCCTGCGAAATGCCCGGCTATGTCGATTTTGTCAAATACGGCGAAGCCTTTGGCGTAGCCGGAGAGCATGTCGATACGCCTGAAGCCCTGGCAGCAGCAGTTGAAAAAGCTATGCAGCTGGACGCGCCTTATATCATCGAAGTTGCTCTTGACCCTAAAAATATGGTACAGCCGATGGTCACTCCCGGTTTGGGAATCGGTGACTTTGTAAAATTTAAAGAGCAATAAAAAACCAGCGTGTACTTTATAGTACACGCTGGTTTCTTTTTATTGTCGGTCATTTACGGTTGATAATATTACCGGCACAGTTTTCAGCGTCTGCGCTTGTCGTTGTCATGCAGAAATTTGCGAGCTTTTTTCATACCGCCAATATCTTTGAACATGGTACTGAATTTTTCCAGTTCGATCTGTTTGGAATCAAGGCCTTCATAGCGTACTTCCTTCTGCAGCTTTTGATAGCTGGCCAGTCTGTCCGCGGCAAGTATTCCGTCTGTGATAGCTTGCTGAACGGCACAGCCTGTTTCGTGGGTATGGGTACAATCACGAAAACGGCATTGCTGGGACAGTTCGTCGATATCAGCAAAGCTTTTGGATAAATCAGCCGTTTCTAAACCCAGTTCCCGCATTCCCGGAGTATCGATGACTAAAGCCTCGTTTGTAAGGGTGATGAGTTCGCGTCTGGTTGTTGTATGCCGGCCCTTATCATCATTTCGCAAACCGTTGGTAACAAATTCAGTGCCGGCCAAACGGTTGATAAGAGTTGATTTGCCTACGCCTGAGGAACCGATGAAGGTAGCCGTACTGCCGCACTTCAGGCAGGGAAGTATTTGCTCGTGACCGGCATCGGCCAGTGAAGAAGTGACAAGTATTTCAGCGCCGATGGCAACGGACTCGGCCGCCGCTTTTTTAGCAGCTACGTCATTACATAAATCAGCTTTGGTTAAAATGACTATCGGCAGTGCGCCGCTGCTCCAGGCAATGGCTAAATACCGTTCCAGACGCCGCAGATTAAAATCGCTGTTCAATGACATACAGATGAATATCGTATCGATATTGCTGGCTACTACCTGCTCAGCGTTACCTGTACCGGCAGCTTTGCGGATAAACGCGCTTTTGCGGCGCAGTACATGATGGATGATCGCTCTTCCTTCAAAAGTATCTGTGCGGTCAAGCAGAACAAAATCACCGACGGCAGGGAAATCTGAAAGTGCGGCGGCATTAAAGCGCAGCTTGCCTGAAACCTCTGCCAATACTTCTCCGGTTTCGGTTATGACACGGTAAAGATCCTTATACTGGGCTGAAATGCGTCCGACAGGGAAACAGCCAAAACTGGCTGCTTCTTCAGCGAATTTCGCGGAAAATCCTAATGTTTGTAAATTTATTTTAGACAATTTTTTTATCCTCCTAAAGGTTATATTAAAGCCTTTTGGGAGGTTCGGCAAAATATTAGATTATGCAAACCTCCCGGTCTGCTGCAATATCCGATGTACCATATGTAAACATAAAAAATTCCTCTTTTCTTAATAGATTTATCTGCAGGACATACCTGTATTTTACAGGCTGAACTTTCAGTATGGTTTCATCGTATTCTATAAGTGAATATTTGTCAATAGCGGTATTATATAATTAAATATATTAGAAATATTTAATGTTAAACAGTACTTAAACTGGAGTTTGGATAAGAACTGGTTTTCAAAAAACAAGTTATTGAGTTCGCCATGAGGTTTGTTATACTGAAAGAAAGAGGCGAGAATAATGTTATTAACAGAAAATATATCAGCATTGCATGGATGTGCTGATTGCCCGGAAATTGGCATAATAAAAGCAGTACACGTTTGAAAACGTGTACTGCTTTTTAGCTGTTGTTTATTTGCGGTGTTTCAAGCGGCAGATGAGCTGCGTTATCGTGCCCATAGGGCAATAAACGCACCAGGAACGCGGCTTGAACAGCAGCAGCGTGATGATACCGAGAATGCTGGAGGTCAGCATGATGCTGTAAAATCCAAAAGCAAATTGCGCGACCCATGGCTGCGCACCGCCGCTGTAAGCCCAGTGCCAGGGTACGTCAAAAGTCCACAGCAAGCTGACTGTCTTATGAAAATAGATAGCATGGGTAAAGACCAGGTAGGTAGAAACCAGCATATTGACAAACATCGTTGTAAAAAACAGCAAGAAGCCATAACGGAAGGTATGTGAGCGCAGCCAGGAGGGGATATCGCGTTTTGGTGAAAGCTTCCAGCTGTTGCCGATCAGCTCGAACAGCTGCCCGCGGCCGCAGTATTTATTGCAATATGATTTAGTGCCGAATGTAGAAGCCATGATAAGCGGAATGAAAAAGCACAGCAGTCCCAGCCAGGCGAAAAGAATATTAAAAAAGCCCAGAGCCAGATACAGCGCCGTCAGGACCCAAAGATAATCATACCAGTGATTGCGTTTAGACATCAGCAGTCACCACCTTGATCACCGATGCCGGACATTCGCGGGCGCACAGACCGCAGCCGATGCAGCGAGCCAGTTCTACAACTGCGCTGATACCATCGGGCACGCTGATCGCCTGAAGCGGACAGGCCTTAGTGCAGGTGCCGCAGGATACACAATATTCCTTATCAACTTGCGCATAACGCTTGCTACTCATTTTATCGCCTCACCGACAAGATTCATTCTAACTTTATTGTAACCTATTTATGATCTTTTAGCCATATTTTATTAACTGCAGGTTAAGCCGCAGCGTTGTAAAATTTTCTGCAGTAACACGTATTTTTGCGGTACAATAAAAGAAAGAGAATAATTGCGGATGGAGTGATGGGAATGAAAAAGCAAACCGCATTGATGAACCATTGGCAATTATGTCAATATCTGCGTAAACTGCATCTGCCGCAGGTCGTACCGCCGCCTGACCTGGCGACGCTGAAGCTGCTGCAGGACGCGCATTTGAAATATGTGCCCTATGAGAATCTGGATATTTTGGGCGGCAGGCTGACTTCGCTCGAGCATGATGATATGTTTGCCAAAATCATTATGAAAAACCGCGGCGGCATTTGCTTTGAGCTGAACGGCCTGTATAATTGGCTGCTGGAATCCCTGGGCTATAAAGTCACAAGTTATGCTGCCCGTTTTATCGACAGGCTGGAGGAATACCAGATCCGCCGGCATCGGGTAATGTGCATCGAACTGGAAGATAAACGTTATCTGACTGATGTTGGCGTCAACAGTGAAAGTCCGCGCTGTCCGCTCGAAATGGCAGAGGGCAAAGTGTAGAGTGACGGTATCAGCGAATATAAATTCAGCCGCGATCCGTTCTTTGGCTGGCTGCTGTGGCAGAAGGAATGGCGTAAACCCTGGAAAAGGCTGTTTGGCTTTACAGAAGAACCGCAGCTGGATATGGATTTTATTCCCGCCTGCATTTATACCGACCTTCATCCGGATTCGCCGCTCAATAAAGGCAAAGCGATCTCTGTTTTTCGCGAAGACTGCAATATAACGATCAGGGGAAATCTTTTAAAGTTTTATCTGGGCGGACGTGTCAAATACCGCTATACCATCAATACTAAATACGACTTAAAGGGAGTGCTGTGGGAGTATTTCGGTATTGCCGTCGATTATCCGCTGCCTAATGGCGGTATTGACCAGAATGATTAAATTTTAGCTTGGAAAAAGTTGCTATGATTTGAAACTTTATGATAGAATAAATTAACTAAAAAAAGTGAGATTATGACTGCTGAAAACAGGCAATTTTTATTGCCGCCCATTATCAACAGAATATTGACGCTGCTTACGGAGCAGGGCTTTGCAGCCTATGTTGTAGGCGGTGCCGTACGCGATCTGCTGCTGGGAAAAACACCCGGCGATTTTGACGTTGCAACATCGGCCCGACCCGAGTCTGTTATCAGCATTTTAGAACCGGCCGGGTTTACTGTTGTTGGCGAACTGGGGCAGAATTTCGGTGTCGTCGTTGTGCATCGGGACGGACAAACGGTAGAAATTGCTACCTTCCGCGGCGAAGCCTACGGCGGTGATGCGCATAAACCGGAGCAGGTCTGGTATTGTGACGATCTGGAGGCTGATTTGTCGCGGCGCGATTTTACCGTCAATGCCATGGCTTTGGATCAGTCCGGTAATGTATACGATTATCACGGCGGCAGGCAGGACCTGCAGCAGAAAATACTGCGTACTGTCGGTGATGCGCCTGCCCGTTATCGGGAAGATGCTTTGCGTATGTACAGAGCCTGCCGCTTTGTCGGTCAGCTGGGCTTTGATTATGTACAGCGGCAGGGCGCCGGCCCGGCATTTGGTCAGCCGCAGACGCCGTATTACCTGCCGCAGAGCTACAGCTTTCCTGTTAGCCGCAGTGCCGGGCTATCACTGGAACGTGTGCGGACAGAGCTGGACAAGCTGCTGCTCGGCAAATGGGCCGGCAAGGGATTGATGCTGCTGCTGGCGACAGGGCTGGCGGCCGGCCGCTGCCGTGTGCGTGAACATGGAACTTATCGGGAAATAGATGTTTTGCCGGAGCTGGAGCATTTGGCGGGATTGCCGCAGAACCAGCGTTTTCATTGCTACAATGCATGGGAGCATACTCTGGCGGCTATTGATAACAGTCCGCCTCAGCTGGCAATACGCTGGGCCCTGCTTTTGCACGATGTAGCCAAAGGGCTTCCGGGTATCCGCAGGCTTAATAAAGAAGGTCAGCCCAGTGATCATGGGCACGAAGCTGAAAGCGCCGTTATGGCAGAAGTTATTTTAAGCCGGCTGCGTTATCCGGCCTCCTTTGTCAAAAGAGTGGTCTGGCTGGTGGCGAGGCATATGCGCTTTGCACCGATGCTGGTGACAGGTGAGCGCACATTGCTGCGTTGGCTGCGCAGCGAGGCGGCCGGCGGTAATTTTAAAGACAGTCATGAAATGACTGCTGCTTTTGAACAGCTGGTAGCAGTATTTTTAGCAGATATGGGTGCGACCCACGCCGGTAAGAATACCGAACTGATGGCGGAAGGACGCGCTTTGGGAACGGCGGTGCTGGAACTGGCCCGCAGTAAAATGCCTGTTCATACTAAGGATCTGGCGATCAGCGGCCATGATGTACTTGTGCTTTTAGAAGATAAAAGTAAGATCAGGGCTGCCATGCAATATTTATTACAGAGAGTGCAAAGCACCAATCTGCCTAACGAAAGGTCTGCTTTAGAGGAAGCAGTCAGAGGCTGGCAGAAACGTCACTAAGAAAGAAGGGAAACTAATGCCGCAAAAGAAATTGTTTGCCGCACTGCTTGTTGCAGCATCAGCGTTGCTGATGCTGGGTATGAGTAATGAAAATCAGATACCATATCCGTCAAATTATGATACCAAAAGTGCTGGGGCGTCGTCCTACAATGGACTGGCCAATGTGCCGAAATCGCCTTATTTTCAGCAGCTCGATTTTTATAATATGCAGCCTACTGATTCGCTTGTGCTGCTGCCTAAGTTCCGTACCTATCAGCAAACTACCGAATATACCTGCGGCCCTGCCGCTGCATTGATGGTGGTCGAACATTTTCAGGGACGCAGCGAGGAAGATGAACTGGCGATCGGCAAGATCATGGGAACAAAGTCCTATACCGGGACTAATACTAAAGGTATGGTCAAATATTTTAAGAAAAAAGGCTGGCAGGTAACTTCGTCAGCTGATAAAGATAAAACACCGCAGAATACACAGGAATTTAAAGCATTTGTAGTCGAGCATCTTAAACGCAATGTACCTATTATGGTCGAAAATGTAGACTGGGGCGGGCATTGGCGTGTTATTATCGGCTATGACACGATGGGCACGGATGACATAACCAGCAGTGACGTACTGATTATGGCTGATCCTTATGATACGGCCGATCATTTACAGGACGGCTACGTTGTTGTGCCGGCTGAAAAATTCTTCTATATGTGGTTCGATTCGCATCTGTTTGCAGCCAGTGACCGTAAGCAGCAGTGGCTGGCAGCAGAGCCGCCGGTCGGATATGAACCTCTGATAGATATGAAAACACAGGACGGTACCGCACAATAAAACAATGAAAAGTGAAAAATTGAACCGCAGACTTGCTTATGCAAGTCTGCGGTTTTATTTTTTATCAAAAATACAGTGCTGATGATATTTGCATAGTGATGCTCCTTTCAAAAGTGGTTGGCATAGAGTGTTTTACCCCTGCACTATACATATGGCATTGAGAAGGGTGAAAGTTTACGTGGTCTGTAAAAAATTTTAAAAGTTTTCCGCAGGTGGTTTTTATAACTGCCATGAGTTTTTTAGCAGCAGTTGCCAGCATTTACATGATATTTGTGAAAAATATGTGAAATAATATTTTGACACGTAAACTTTGGTCTTGTTCATTGCCATATGTATTATGAGACAGTATTACTATTCAATGACGTTAGCAGAGTCTTTTAAAAGCATTTAGGTTTTTACTTCTCTCGCAGGTTGTTTTTAAGTAAAACCAAGAAGTGTTAACAAAAGAGTAACTCAATACTAACGTTGTAAGCAGAAGATACTGCCTGTAAATTTTTTAGGACAGAAGGAAGTTGTGCAAGTTTTCATTTATGCAAAAAATCTTGCGCTCAGATAATGATTATGGTAATATATCAAAAATATTGTAAATAGATATAAAATATTTGCAAAAGGAATGATAACTTGTACTGCATAAATTTCAATCAGCAAATACAAAATTTGTTGGGAAAATATGGAAGGAAAGAGAAAAATGAGAAAACAGAAGTTGGAACGGGCGGTTGTATTAAGTTTGATGCTGGCAGCGCTGCAGCAGAACAGTGTTTTGGCCGGCGATGCTATTTCCAAAGAAGAATATACCGGTGATAAAGATAAATATTATTCGTATCAAGACGCGGTATCAATAGATAAATTTGTTGAGAGTCAGTTTAGTTATAAAGCGGCTTCGGCTGTTTCCGCAGGTTCCACTGGTGGAAACGGTTTTAGGATCGAACTGTCCTTTGATAAAAATCTTACTGTTGACCTTGACGATCCGACAGCAGCAACAGATAAGGATGTTTATGCCGTTCGTGCCGGTAATTATGCCACCATAAACATTGGCGGCGAGCTGTTATCGATCACGAATAACGCGATACACAGTGATCCAAATGACTATACTGTTAATTACGGTATTTACGGTTCCCAAACTTCTAAGATCAATATTACAGCGCAGAATACAGAAATAAATTTGGGCGGCAACAGCCAAGGCAAGGATGAGACCTACAATGCAACAGGTATCTATAATGCGGGCATTGAAAATTACGGCGGAGATTTTTTGGCTAAAAATCTCAAAATAACCGGTATGATGCAGGGCAATTTTATCGGTATAAATAATTCAGGAAAATTTGCAGCTGATAATATCGATATTCAGGCTGTCAGCGAAAGCGGTAGTATGTACGGTATCAAGAATACCGGAACGGGCGGGTTGGATTTTAAAGATGTCAATATTGAGCTTGAACTGAAAAGTGGTTATGCGCTGACAGGCATCAAAAGTAAGAGTAATTTGACTGCGGACAATATCAATATAAAATTACAGAATGGAAACACAGGACTGTATGTGACAGATACTGCGTCTGCTCCTGATCTACTTGTCAAGGGTGCTTTGAATATTGATATTGTTACGAGTTCTGAGAGTGCCGTAGGTGCTTATGCCAAGGGCAAGCTTACTGTAGGCAAGGAATTGAACGTTTTCATTGACGGCAGCAAGTCTTTTAATGTCAACGGTATTGTTTCTGATATAGATGACGGGATGACTGATGCTAAAGATAACGTCAAAATGGTTTTGATAGGGCCGAGGGTATTTTATACAACGTATGTTGTCGGCTTTACAGGCAATACGCTTTTGGAGGGACGGAAGAATGACCTGCTGATCACTTTGGACCAAAAGGAAGGAGCAGCGGCGCAGGGACGGGCTGCTATTATGGGGGACAGGATAACCGGTTCTATGGGCAGCCTGGAAACAGGAAATGGTTCAGAAACAAATATTATGATCAATGCCAAGCCTGCGGGTGGTGTAAATCGTTCGAAACTGATCCAGGGGGTCTGGAATTATAGCACCGCTAGAGAGAGCAAACATGCGGCTGGTTCTGTTGTGAATATTGCTATTGACGCGACCGGAATGCAAACAGGTACGGCAAATAAGGATGCTGAATATGGAGTTTTAGGTGTTTTAAGTACGGCAAAAACTGTTTTCGAATCTGGTTCGCAGACTAATGTCAGCCTGCTTGGCAATGCGGTAGATGCCGCGGGACAGAATGGTACTGTAGGGCTCAGCGGCAAAATAACGGCAGCCGGAGATGTAAGTGTCGTTATAGCCAGTGAAGGCGGTATTGGGATCAGAACTGTTGCAACGGTAGCCGGAGAAGCTGCTGAGTATAGCGGTGATGTCATTGTACAGACAAACAAAGGTCTGGCCGTTGGCGTGACTGATTGTTATAGGGATGCGCCAGTACCGGTTACAGGAGGAACTACAGCCAGCGTTACTATTGATCCAGCGGCCGGGAAAACCATACAGCTGACGGGTGATGTGAAGCATTTAACTACGGATGCGGTTAATGGTTCGCTTATTGATATCAGCATGAAAAATGGGCAGTCATTCTTACGTGGAGCCAGCTTGGGGGTCAGCAATGATAAAAACAGGACTACTGATCTGAGTTTTGATAATTCTTCGCAGTGGTTTATGACTGCCGACAGTGAAGCAACCACCTTGGAAAATAAAAATAATGCTGTGGTCGATATGCGGGCTGGGGCAGATAAGTTGGAAGTACGGGATTATAAGGGCACCGGCGGCAGTTTTATTTTAGATACTGATCTAGCAAGCGAGGTCAATGGCGATAAAGTACATATCAAAAATGCTGATGCAGGCACTACTTACGTCAGCGTTAAAGATGTCAGCCTTGCCAATAACATACAGGTAACGGGTATAAAAAACCTGCTATTGATCACTGATGACAGTAAAAATGCTGTTTTCACAGGCAAAGAGTTGAATAACGGCGGTTTGTGGGATGTAACGCCAACAATAAAAAAAGGGACTGAGGCGTTTGATGCTGCGGGTAATGCTGTCGGCACTGAAGAGCAATGGTATCTGACTAAAATAGAAAAAACTGTCAATGACGATACGGAAGTACTGCTGGATGGTGCCGATAACAGCTATGCTTTGTGGCGTAGTAGCAATGATACACTGCGCAAACGGTTGGGCGACTTGCGTTACCGTACGAATGAGCAGGATGGTGACGATTTGTGGGCCCGTTACGTAGGCGGAAAATTTGGCAGCGGCAGTTTTGATGGCAACTATAACCTGTTCCAGCTGGGCTACGATAAAGCCGATAACGAAAAAAGCACTTACGGTTTTGCCATAGACCGCGGAACAGGCAAGGCTGGCTACAGCAGTGGCAGCAGTAAGGATAAGCTGCTGTCAGGCAGCCTGTACGGTACCTGGTATGGAGAAAAGGGCAATTATACTGACGTTGTGGCACGGATAGGTCAGTTTAGTACGGATATCAAATCCTATGGAGAATATGCGGATAAGGCAGATTATAAAGCTCATGCGTACAGCCTGAGCGTGGAATATGGCAAAACGATCAAGGTGAACCGGGAACGGGGCACGTTTATCGAACCGCAGGTGCAGTTTACAGCAGGACGTTTAGGCAGCGCACACTATACTACTGACCGCGGAACGGAAGTGTATGCCGGCGGAATGAACAGCTTCATCGGCCGGGTAGGCTTGGTAGCAGGTCAAAAGGCCAAAGACGGCAGGAGTGATTTTTATATCAAGGGTTCGCTGCTGCACGAGTTCGGCGGTGAACGGGATATCACGATGCAGGCTGCTAACGGAGAAACTCTGGCGACTTCCAAAGATTATGGTGATACCTGGTTTGAGCTGGGTCTTGGGACTAATATCAAACTCAGTAAAACCAGTCAGTTCTACGGCGATATCGAACGCAGCTTCGGGGCCGAGATCCAAAAGAAATGGCAGATCAATGCCGGGGTGAGATTCGAATTTTAAAACTTTAAAATTGTCGGATGTGGCGGATATCACGCGCTATATTTATAGATGCCGCCTGCATCAGCAGGCGGCATTTGTTTTGCAGGAGAAAAGAGGGAACAGGGGTGTCGAAATGAGCGGGCAGAGAATAAAAAAAATTGATACCAGTGAAAAAGATTTTGAGGTTTATACTCAGGTCAAAGACGCTGTCTGCATGATAGATATTGAAAAAAATGAGCTTATCTATATGAATGAGGAAGCCAAAAATATTTCCAGGAAATTTTTGGCTGATGGGAATTATGTTGGCAAAAAGTGTTATGAAGTTTTGCATGGACAAAAAACAGTATGTTCTTTTTGCCAGAATAAGCTGCTTTCCCAGGAGGGTTTCTTATTAGAAGAGGTTTATCAGCCGTTTTTGAAGCGATATTTGCAATTAAAAAGTATTTTGGTTTGTACGAATAATAAAAAAGTGCGTTTTCAGGTTTTATCTGTTATTAATTCAGAAACCATAAAACTGGAAGAAAAACGTATTTATGAAAAACTGGAAGAAATGCGTCGGACGGATATGCTGACAGGAGTTTTTAACCGCTCATACTATGAAGAAGTTGCTGAAAGTATTGCAAATGACCTGCCGGAGACTTTAGGTGTAACTGTTATTAACATCAACGAGATGAAAAGGATCAACGATCAGTATGGTTCTGTTTTTGGCGACGCTATCTTAAAAGAGGTCGGTAAAAGTCTGCTTGAAGTATTTGAGGGCCATTGCTTTCGTATTGACGGCGACGAGTTTGTCGTTTTGAGCATAAACCAGACTAAAGCTGAATTTGAACAAGCTCTGAAAACTTTTAAGGAAAAGATAAAAGCTATTAAAAATGTCAGCACCGCTGTAGGCAGCAGCTGGAAAAGTACTGGTCTGGACATGCAAAAACAGTTTATGACTGCAAATAAAAAAATGAAAGAAGTCAAAGATACATATCATACACATTTGCACAGCATAGACAGAAAATATTTTAAAGCAGCTAAAAAACTGCTGCAGGAAATTCACAAGCGGATGTTTACCGTTTATTTGCAGCCCAAAATAAATTTAAGTGATGAAAAATTAAATGGAGCGGAAGCTTTGGTACGAAAGCTGAACGGTAAAGGCAACCTTGTTCCGCCAATTGATTTTATACCGGAATTGGAACAGAATGGACTGATCTGCTTTGTCGATTTTTTCGTTCTGGAAACTGTTTGCGAATATATACATAACTGGCAGAAACATGGCAAAAAATTTATCAAGGTATCTGTTAATATGTCGCGTACGACTTTACGAAAAAAGAATGTCGTGCAGAAGGCGGTGGCTATTTGCAGCAAGTATCAGATCGAGCCGCAGATGATCGAGATCGAAATTACAGAAAGTATCGGCGGCCTGGAGAAAAAATTAATTACCAGGCTGATGGATGATTTTCATGCTGCTGGTTTCAGTATTGCTTTGGACGATTTTGGCAGCGGGTTTTCCAATATTGCCGCTTTGGCAGAAAATGATTTTGACGTGGTAAAATTTGATAAAAGTTTGATCGATACCATTTTTGAAAATGATAAGTCGCGTACGGTCATTCAGCAGGCGATCAATCTTTGCAACGCGGTAAATAAAAATATTGAAACTGTGGGTGAAGGGGTTGAAACAGAGCAGCAGCTGCAGATTTTAAAGGAGTATGGCTGTGATATTGGTCAGGGCTATCTGTTTTCACGGCCAATACCGGAAGAAAAGTTTTTGAAATATTTTTTGACAGGAGAAAATGGAGAAAAATGTGATTAACAGGTTGGCGATTGAAGTATAAAACAGCGTTATTCAATAAAAATCCCGATGTGGAGCGTGCTTCACATCGGGATTTTTATTAACAGTGCAGTGATTTGTAGAGCTGCAAAATCAATTACAATAATGAATATTAATTTCAAATAAATTTCCCTTGCGTTTTTAAATGACATATGTTATATTAAAGGTGCGTTAGCGAACGCTAACTAAAGCGACTGAATTTATGTTTATATAAGGAGGCAGTTATTATGTCATTGATCAACAAGGAAGTTAACGATTTTAAGGTTCAGGCCTATGTAGGCAACGATTTTAAAGAGGTTACCAAAAAAGATATTTTAGGGAAATGGTCGGTGTTCTTTTTCTATCCGGCTGATTTTACTTTTGTGTGCCCGACTGAGTTAGAGGATCTGGCGAATAAATACGAAGAATTCAAAAAAATCGGCTGCGAGATTTATTCCGTATCCTGCGATACTCATTTTGTTCATAAGGCATGGCATGATGCATCGGATACGATCAAAAAAATACAGTATCCGATGTTGGCTGACCCGACCGGGGCTTTGGCAAGAGATTTCGATGTGATGATCGAAGCTGACGGCCTGGCCGAAAGAGGCAGCTTTATCGTTAATCCGGAAGGTAAGATCGTAGCTTATGAAGTTATTGCCGGCAATGTCGGACGTAATGCTGACGAGCTGCTGCGCCGTGTGCAGGCTTCGCAGTTTGTTGCCGAACATGGCGATCAGGTGTGCCCTGCCAAATGGCAGCCTGGCGCAAGCACTTTGAAACCCAGTCTTGATCTGGTAGGGATCATCTGATCATGGAACGGATGTATGATGTCATCATCATCGGCGGCGGGCCTGCGGGCCTTGCCGCTGCCGTTTATATGGCCCGGGCCAAGTATAAGACGCTGGTTATCGAAAAAGAGAAGATCGGCGGTCTGATCACGATTACTTCCGAGGTGGTAAATTATCCGGGCGTTTTAAAAACTACGGGTAAAGAGCTTACTGAGCAGATGCGTCTGCAGGCAGAAAGCTTCGGGGCGGAGTTTTTACTGGCAGAGGCTTTGGAAAGTAAGCTGGACTGCGATATCAAAGAGGTGCATACCGATAAGGGAACCTTTAAGTCGCTGGGTGTGATCATGGCTATGGGAGCCGTGCCACGGCAGGTGGGTTTTACAGGCGAGTCAGAATACCGCGGGCGCGGCGTAGCATATTGTGCTACCTGTGATGGCGAATTTTTTACTGGTCTGGATGTATTTGTTGTGGGCGGTGGTTTTGCTGCTGCCGAAGAAGCGATTTTTCTGACCCGTTATGCGCGGCATGTGACAGTGCTGGTGCGCGGTGATGATTTTACCTGTGCCGGGTCGATCGCCGATGAAGCGAAACGGCACGAGCAGATAACAGTACTGTATAATACTGCCATGCTGGAAGTCGGCGGAGGAGACGTACTGCGTTATGCTGTTTATGAAAACTGCAAGACCGGTGAACGTACACGTTATGAGACCAGTGACGCGACTTTCGGCGTATTTGTTTTTGCCGGGTATGTTCCTGTAGGCGGCCCGCTGTTGAACGGTTTGGAAACTGACTGTGAAGGTTATCTGGTCACCGATATGGATCAAAAGACTAATCTGGACGGCGTTTATGGCGCCGGTGACTTATGCATCAAAAATCTGCGGCAGGTGGTCACAGCGGTGTCTGACGGCGCTAAAGCGGCTACTTCGCTTGAGAAATATGCTGCACAGCTGCACGATAAGTTGAAGCTGCCGCGTTTTGCAGTAACTAAAAAGCAAATCACGGAGCCGGCAGTTAAGCAGACGGAAGCAGCTGCTGCCGATGACGGCGCGTTTATTTCGGAAGCTATTAAAACGCAGCTGACGCCTGTTTTTGCAAAATTTACAGATGATTTATTACTGCGGGCCGCATTGGATAACAGCCGGGCGGCGGCAGAAATACGCGGCTTTTTAAACGAGCTGACGCCCTTAAGCGCTCATCTGCGCTGGGAAGAAGCCGGGGAGGCTGCAAACGGGCTGCCGTATATCGAGGTCTGCCGTGCGGACGGAACGTCTTTAGGATTCCGTTTTCACGGTGTGCCGGGAGGTCATGAGTTTAATTCATTTATCGTGACACTGTATAATGCGGCCGGGCCGGGTCAGGCTATCAGTGAGGAGCAGTTGGCTGCGGTCAAAGCGCTGAGCGGAAGGAAAAAGCTGCAGGTGGTCATTTCATTGTCCTGTACGATGTGCCCCGAGCTGGTAATGGCAGCCGGCAGGCTGGCAGTTGAAAATGACGGGATCGAGATAGATGTATTTGATATCAATTTGTTCCCGGAGCTGCGCGAGCAATATAAAATTATGAGTGTGCCTTGTCTGATTTATAATGATAAGATCAGCTTTGGTAAAAAGAATATCGATGAACTGCTGCAGCTGATTGGCTGAGATGCAGGTTAATAAAAACAGGTTCACCGCTTTAGCGGTGAACCTGTTTTGTTATTATTGACCAGCTTTCAGCTCAGTCCAGTAACGGTCGTACATAGTGATACTGTCGCCGATATCGGTCAGCCATTCGCCTTTGGGGATGCTTTCTTTGCCAATTTTCAGCATGGGGTCATCAAGATAGGCTTGGGAATGATATTTGAGTGCTTCGTCATTAGGATTGGCGCAGTTCATAAATTCCCAGTTTTTAGCGCTGACCTTGGGGTCGTACATATAGTTCATAAATTTCTCGGCCAGTTCTTTATTTTTACAGCCCTTGGGTATGGCGAAGTTATCTGACCAGATCAGTGAGCCCTGATCTGGGACAACAAAACCGACATTATTATTTTCTCTGTAGGTAAAGGCGGCGTCGCCTGACCACATAATGCCGATCCAGCCTTCTTCAGCAATAAACTTTTGTTTCAGGTTTTCGGTATCGTAGGCAATAACACTGCTGTTGAGCTGCTTCAAGTCTTTGAAGGCTGCTTCTGCCTGAGCCGGGTCAGTGCTGTTATTAGACCAGCCATGTTTTTTCAGGGCTACACTGAAAACTTCGCGGCAGTCATTCAAAAGCAGTACATGTCCTTTATATTCCGGGTTCCACAGATCGTCCCATTTGGCAGGAGTTTCTTTGACATATTTTTTGTTATAGATGATACCGGTGATGCCGGTGGTATAAGGCAGGGTATATTCGCCGGTCTGGTCAAAGGGCAGCTTGCGCAGGTCAGCACTGATGTATTTTGCATTGGGGATCTTGGCAAGATCCAGTTTTTCCAGCATATCCAGCTTGCGCATGGTAGTTACCATATAGTCGGAAGGCATGATGATATCAAACTGGGCTCCGCCTGCCTGCATTTTAGCCAGCAGTTCTTCATTGTTAGAAAAAACGTCATAGGTGATTTTGCAGTTGTTTTGCTTTTCAAAATCAGATATAACATCGGGATCAAAATAATCTGCCCACCCGTAAAGGTTCAGGACCTGGGGCGCTCCGGCATCTTTAGCTGAGTTGTCCGATCCGCAGCCGCCCAGCAGAACGGCAAAGCAGAGAGCGGTCAGTAAATATGTAAGTTTTTTCATAAAGCTAAACACTTCCCCTTTAATGTGTTATAAAAAAGGCTGCCTCATGGGAGACAGCCTGATCTTAAAGCAGAGTTAAATAAACAGAGGTCGCTACGTGTTTATTTAGCGGTTTTGAGTTCAGTCCAATAACGGTCATACATAGGCAGGGCTTCGCCGATATCGATGAGCCATTCGCCTTTGTCGATGTTATCCATACCGACCTTGAGCATGGGATCGTTGCGGAATTCTTCACTGTGGAATTCCATTGCTTTTTCGTTAGGGTCGTTATAGCCGATATATTCGTAGTTTTTAGCGCTGATCTTGGGTTCGTAAATGAAGTTGATGAATTTTTCAGCTAAAGCTTTGTTTTTAGCGCCTTTGGGAATAGCAAAGGTGTCTGCCCAGATGGTAGCGCCTTCCTTGGGGATCACAAAGCCGATGTTTTTATTGTCTTTGTAGGTGTAGGAAGCATCACCTGACCACATAGTACCGATCCAGGCTTCTTCTGCGATAAATTTCTGCTTGATAGTATCGGTGTCGAAAGCCAGTACGTTTGGAGCCAGCGTTTTCAGGTCATTAAAAGCTTTTTCTACCTGAGCCTGGTCAGTGGAATTGTTGGAATAGCCGTTTTTCTTCAGTGCCATACCGATAACTTCGCGGTTGTCGTTAAGCAGAATCACGCGGCCTTTATAATCCGGGTTCCACAGGTCTTCCCATGAGGTGGGAGTTTCTTTGATAAAATTTTTGTTGTAGACGATGCCGGTAATGCCCCAGGTGTAAACAAGGGAATGCTTGCCGGTGGGATCGTAAACAGGAGCCTTCAAGCTGCTGACGATATTTTTGGCATTGGGTATTTTATCAAGATCCAGCTCTTCCAGAAGGTTCAGTTTCAGCATAGTTGCTACCATGTAATCGGAGGGCTGGATGAGGTCGTATTGCGCGCCGCCGGCCTGGATCTTGGCCAGCAGTTCTTCATTATTGGCAAAAACGTCGTAATTTACTTTACAGTTGTTTTGCTTTTCAAATTCGGCAATGACCTCCGGATCGAAATTGTCGGCCCAGCTGAACAGGTTCAGCACTTGCTTGTCGCCGCCGGCGGGAGCTGCTGCGTCCTTTTTGGGAGCGTCACCGCCGCAGCCCATGAGAGCCAACGTTAAAATAGCGATGAGGAAAACAAAAAGTTTTTTCATTGTCGGATCACCCTTTCATCATTTTATTTGTTGTTTATATTGTATCACAGTTAGTTGTGATATCAATCGGAGTTTTTATCAGATGTGTGCTGCGGCTGCAGGATCTGAGCGATCACGACCAGCGTGATCGTTGCGAACATCAGCAGTGTGGACAGGGCGTTGATCTCGGGTGAGATGCCGCGTTTGACCATAGCGTAGATGTAAAGCGGCAGCGTAGTAGAATTGGGACCTGCCACAAAGAAGCTGATAATAAAGTCGTCGATAGATAGCGTAAAGGCGATCAGAGCGCCGGCCACGATACCTGGCAGTGCCAGCGGTAATGTGACGTAGCGGAAGGTCTTCCACGGAGTCGCATACAGGTCCATTGCTGCCTGTTCCAGTTCATGCCGCATACCTTCCAGTCTGGCGTTGACAGTGATGACAACGAAGGAAACACAGAAGGTGATGTGTGCAAGGATAAGGGTAGTTTTACCAAGCGGTACCTGTGCCTGAGCAAATAGTACCAGCAGGGAAAGACCCATAACGATTTCCGGGATCAGGATCGGCAGGTATAAGAGGCCGTTGATGACCGGTTTGTACTTGTATTGGTAACGATTGAGCGCGATAGCGGCTATCGTGCCCAGCGTAGTCGAGGCTATTGTAGAGATCACAGCAATAAAAAGGCTGTTGGTGAGTGCCTCTAAAACGCGGCGGTTTTGGAAAAGAGCTTCATACCAGTTGAAGGTGAAGCCTGTCCAGACGGCGTTGATCCTTGATTCGTTGAAAGAATACATGGCCAGGATCAGCAGCGGCAGATAAAGGAAAGCCAGAATAGCCAAAGAATAGGCTACCATCAGATGGCTACGCCACGTCTTTTGCATCGCCGTCACCTCCTTCCTGTGCCTGCAGAGCTTTGTAGTACAGGATGATTAGCACCAGACTCAGTACGGCCAGCACTATGGAGAGCGCCGAGCCAAAGGGCCAGTCACGGGCTGACAGGAACTGGTTTTGGATGAGATTGCCGATGAGCGCCGATTTAGCTCCGCCCATAACGTCGGGAACAACGAACATCCCCAGCGAAGAAATGAAGACCAGAATTGTACCGGCAGCAATACCGGGCATGGTCAGGGGCAGAGTAACTTTACGAAAGGCTGTCAGCGGTTTGGCACCCAGATCGGATGCTGCTTCTAAAAGCCGGGTATCCAGCTGTTCGATAGATACATAGATCGGCAGCACCATAAAGGGCAGCAGTGCATAGACCATACCAAGCATAACGGCCATATCATTGTAAAGCATCTGCAGCGGCTGGTCGATAAGGCCCAGATTCAACAGCAGCGTATTGACTACGCCCTGTGAACGCAGGATAATGACCCAGGCATAGGAACGGATCAGAAAATTGATCCAGAAAGGGATCATAACCAGTATCAGACCGGGCTGCTGCCATTTTTTAGGCAGCTGGGCTATGGTATAGGCCAGCGGGTACCCCATCAGGATCGTGGCAAGCGTAGTTACGATAGCTACGACCAGGGTATCTGCAAAAATTTTAAGGTATAAGGGTTCCAAAAACCGCAGGTAGTTATCAATGGTAAAAGAAAAGATGACCTGTCCATACGGTGTGCGTCCGGCAAAGGACACTGCAACGACGATCAGCAGCGGTATGACGAAAAAGATGCTGAGCCAGAGCAGGGCCGGCGCTACCAGCAGTTTACCGTTTTTCATCATCGCTGTACTTTCACCTCGTCTCTTTCGTACCACCAGATGCCGACGCGTTCGTCGGGCGTCCAGCGTTTGACGTCGTCAAAGTACTGATATGCGACTACGGTCTGGTTCGAGTTGTCAAGACGGACAAAGACTTTGTCGATAGTGCCGTAGAAGACAACATCGACGACGGTGCCGTAAAAAGCAGGCTCGGGGTGCGCTGCGGCTTTATCTTCGCTTTCAGCTTCTTCGCAGAGGTTCAGCTTTTCCGGCCGCAGGGCCAAAGTTTCAGTTTCAGTATCGAAGAAATTACTTTCGCCGATGAATTTGGCAACAAATTTTGTGGAAGGATAATGATAAATATTATCAGGATTGTCGTCCTGTTCGATAACGCCTTTATTCATTACGACGATGCGGTCAGACATGGTCAATGCCTCTTCCTGATCGTGCGTTACATAGATGAATGTCAGACCCAGACCGCGCTGAAGGTTTTTCAGTTCCAGCTGCAGATTTTTGCGCAGCTGGTAATCCAGCGCGCCCAAAGGCTCGTCCAGTAAGAGGACCTTGGGATTGTTGACCAAAGCGCGGGCAATTGCGACACGCTGCTGCTGTCCGCCGGACATTTGCTGGGGACGGCGGTTGCGGAACTCTTCGAGCTGGGTAAGATAAAGGACCTGAGCAACACGTTCCTTTTGTTCATCGGCAGGAACTTTTTTCATCATCAGGCCGAATTTTATGTTTTCCTCAACAGTCATGTGAGGGAATAACGCGTAATGTTGAAATACCATATTCACATCACGTTTATAGGGCGGCAAGGCAGTGACGTTTTCGTCGTCCAGATAGATACTGCCCTCGGTAGGAGTTTCCAGGCCGGCGATCATGCGCAGCAAAGTGGTTTTGCCGCAGCCGGAAGGACCGAGCAACGTAATAAATTCTCCATCGTAAATTGTCAGATCGAGAGAGGGGATAATGACGTTATTACCAAATTTTTTTGTGATTCCCTGTAAACGGACCATTTCTTTCATTTTTTGCTTGTCACAACCTTTCGTAATGCAGATTTTATCCTTATGCAGATAACAACTTATTATATACAGATTTGACCCAAAAATTCAATAATTTTTTGTAAAATTTAGAGGTATTTTGCTAAAAAACAGAGAATATTGATACTCATACGCAATAATGACAGTTTTTGATGATTTTTTGCGGAAAAATTCCAAAATTTGGAGGCTTTTTATTAATGAAACGATTGATACTGGCATTGATTTTGTTGGTAGTTGTTTTAATAACCGGCTGCGCTGATGCCGGCAGGCGTGATCAGGATAAAAAATCGGTGCATAGCCCGGCGGTAACGTTAGGGATCGAACGCATCGGCGAGTATGAGCAGCTGTTTGCAGGGAAGCGTGTGGGTCTGATTACAAATCAGACCGGTGTTGACAGTAAGCTGCGCAGCAGTGAGGATATTTTACTGGCGCATACTGATCTGACAGGGATTTTTGTGCCGGAGCATGGTTTGTTCGGCGCCGTGGCTGCCGGAGACGATGTGGACGGCGCTGAATACAAAGGTGTGAAGGTATACAGTCTGTATGGAGCGGCAAGACGGCCAACGCCGGCAATGCTGGATTCGATCGATGTGATGACTGTTGATATTCAGGATGTGGGTGCCCGGCATTATACTTATGTTTCAACTATGGCCTATGCTATGGAAGAATGTGCTAAAGCCGGTAAAAAGTTTGTTGTTTTCGACCGTCCCAACCCGATTGGGGGATTGATGGAGGGGCCGCTGCTGCGTCAAGAACAGGCAAGCTTTATCGGCCTTTATCCGGTGCCTCTGCGTCATGGACTGACTATCGGGGAATATGCCATATATATCAACGATACGCAGAAGCTTGGCCTTGATTTGACGGTGATTCCGATGAAGGGCTGGCAGCGGAAAATGTACTGGCAGGA
Organism: Phascolarctobacterium faecium; assembly: GCF_003945365.1. NCBI lineage: Bacteria > Bacillati > Bacillota > Negativicutes > Acidaminococcales > Acidaminococcaceae > Phascolarctobacterium > Phascolarctobacterium faecium. The sequence goes on from NZ_AP019004.1 coordinate 1,022,283, forward strand.
TACGGGGCTGCCGTGGGTAGGCACTTCGCCGCAGATACCTACAGCTGCTACGGCTTTATATTACGTGACTACGGGTATTTTGGGGGATACTAACCTTTCGGTTGGTATCGGAACAACAAAACCATTTTATTATGTAGGTGCTCCCTTTGCTGAAAAAGATGCGGTTGCGGATAAATTGAACAGTTTGCAGCTGCCAGGCGTGTATTTCAGACCGGCGGCTTTTATTCCAGCTTACGGAGCGTTTGCAAAAGAGCTGTGCCAGGGTGTGGAAATTTATATTACTGATGTGGAGATATATCGTGCCGCGCTTACCGGGGCGAATATCCTGCGCTGCATTGAAGAATTGTATCCTGACAAGGTTGTTTACCCGGCCCGCTATGGCGGTAAAGGCTATAAAATAGATATTGCCCTGGGCGAAATGGCTTTGCGCGTGGGGGTGCCATTAGAGCGCCTGCTGCCGCGTTGGGACAGGGAAGCACAGGAGTTTGCTGAGCAGGTGCGGCCGTATCTGCTTTATAAATAATGAAAGGATTGGAAGTAAATGCTGAATAAGGTTTTTGTAGAATTTTTATATGAAGCGGCGCACATTCAGCGCTGGAACGATCACATCCGTCCTAACGGCTTCACGGAGCTGGATAAGCAAGCGCATAAAATGATGATTTTGTATGTGCTTGCAAAGTATGAGGAGCAGGATCATCAGGCAAAACTGAACTGGCGAGTACTGATCGAAGGCGGTATTTTTGAATTTCTGCATCGGATCGTGCTGACTGATATCAAGCCGCCGGTGTTCCATGAATTGATGCGTGTGCATGGTAAAAAACTCAATAGTTGGGTTTATGAGGAACTGCGACAGCGGATACCTGATCTGGATCCTGTTTTTATGGCTAAAATGCAGAGACATTTTGATGAACCACAGGAAAATTATCTGGAAAAGAAACTTCTGCGTGCTGCACATTATCTGGCCACTCAGTGGGAATTTGGTATTATTTATCATTTCAATCAGGGCATTTACGGTGTTGAGGAAACGAAAGCGGCTATAGAAAGTGAGATCGAGGATCACTATGATCTTGCAGGAGTGCAGAAATTGTCGCTGAAAGGTAAAACCAGCAAGTTTGTTGATCTGGTAGGTCAGCTGCGTTTTCAGAAACGCTGGGCGCAGTCTCCGCGTGTGCCGGAAACTTCAGTAATGGGCCATGTGCTGATCGTAGCTGCTCTGGCATATTTCTGTGCTGTAAAAATGCAGGCTTCAGATGAGCGTATCGTCAATGATTTTCTGTGTGGATTATTCCACGACCTGCCTGAGGTGCTGACCCGCGACATTATTTCGCCGATCAAACGCTCAATCCAGGGGCTGGACGATCTGATCAAGGATATTGAAAAACGTCAGGTTGCAGAAAAATTGCTGCCGCTGCTACCGCATAGCTGGCATGAGGATATCCTGTACTTTACTGAAGATGAATTCAGTAACCGGGCTGTTGTTGACGGTGAGAAGATTACCTGCAGGCCGGAAGAGATTGGGCTAAAATATAATGAGAACGGTAAGGGATATAGGGCCGTTGATGGTACTGTGTTAAAATGCTGCGACCATCTGGCAGCTTTTGTGGAAGCCTATCTTTCAATAGAATATGGTATCAGTTCGAAGCATTTGCGCAATGGCATGGAAGATTTACGGGAACAATACAAAAATAAGGTCGTTTGCGGTTTGGATTTTGGGAAGCTTTACGAGGAATTTCCTCGTTTGTGATGTGGAAAATATTAAAAATGCATAAATTTGCAGAAAGTGTATAAATTGCTAAAATTTTCAAAAAATTTTCTTTGTGCGTATAAAAATAGCTAGACTGCCGCTTGTGCTTAGAGTTATAATAAAGCTGAGGGGATACATTATACAAAATTCAACTATGTATTTTGGAATGTAGGGATAACTAGAAATGTAATAAAATTATGCTTAAATTAAAAAATATTTAAAGGAGGCATCATTATGAATCTGTTTGAAATGGCAAAAATTCCTCTGAACAAAGCAATTGAGGTCATGAAACTTGACCCGAGTGCTGCGGACATTATCGCAACTCCTGAACGTACTCTGGAGGTTTCCATTCCTGTTCGTATGGACGATGGAACTACAAAAGTATTTACCGGTTATCGCAGTCAGCACAGCACCATTATGGGGCCGGCTAAAGGCGGCGTTCGTTATCATCCCGGAGTCAACATGGACGAAGTAAAGACTCTGGCTTTCTGGATGACCTGCAAATGCGCAGTTGCAGGTTTACCTTACGGCGGCGGCAAAGGCGGCATAGTTGTTGATCCTTCTAAACTTTCTGAAAGAGAACTGGAAGGCTTGACTCGCGGCTTTATTGACAGGATCGCTCCGATCATCGGCGAGAAAATGGATATCCCGGCACCTGATATGAATACCAATGCTAAAATCATGGGCTGGATGATGGATGAATTCAGCAAGATTAAAGGCCAGTTTGAACCGGGTTTCGTTACCGGCAAACCGATCTGTCTGGGTGGTTCTTTAGGCAGAAACGCAGCTACCGGACGCGGCGTTATGGTAGCTGCCGGCGAGGCTATCAAAGCTTTGGGTATTAAGCCGAAGCAGGCTACCTGCGCTGTGCAGGGATTTGGTAATGTTGGCAGCTGGACTGCTAAACTGATCCATGATATGGGTGTAAAGATCGTTGCTTTAAGTGATATCAACGGTGCCATCCATAATCCCAAAGGTATGAATCCTTATGATGTTGAAAAACATCTGCAGAAAACAGGCAGCGTTGTGGGTTATAAAGGTTCAAAACCCATCAGCAATGAAGAACTGCTGGCTATGGATGTTACGATCCTTGCTCCGTGTGCAATGGAACTGCAGCTGACTAAAGCCAACGCAGCCAAGGTACAGGCCAAGGTAATCGTTGAAGGTGCTAACGGACCGACAACTCCTGATGCAGATAAGATTCTTGACAAAAAAGGTATTCTCGTTGTACCTGATATCCTCGCTAATGGCGGCGGTGTAACTGTAAGTTATTTCGAATGGGTACAAAACCTGTATCGTTATTTCTGGACTGAAGAAGAAGTTATCGAAAAACAGGAAAGTCTGATGATAGATGCTTTCAAGAAAGTTTACGATACTGCCAAGGAGCATAAAGTTAATATGCGTACAGCGGCTTATATTGTAGCATTGGGTCATTTGGCAGAATCTATGAAATATCGTGGTATGTACTAAGAATAATAAAAGGGCGGCTAAAAGCCGCTCTTTTTTATTCTCTGATGCAAAAGGTGCGCTTTAAAAAGACAAATGTAAACAAATAATCGAGAAAGTTGTTGCGTTTTGATTTTATACGTTGACTTGCTCCAGTAAGAGTGATAGAATTTTTAATTATAAACGTACAAAGTAGCTACTATTATTGTACAAACTAATAATGTTGGAGGGGAAGAACTTATGAAATTTGCTAAACGTATGGAACGTATGCAATCGTCTGAAATCCGTGAACTGTTAAAATTGACGGCACAGCCGGATATTATTTCGTTTGCCGGCGGTTTACCGGCACCGGAACTGTTTCCGGTGAAAGAAATAGCTAAAGTATCACATGACCTGGTGGAAAAAGAAGGTCAGCAGCTGCTGCAGTATGCCACGACCGAAGGGCGTCCGACTCTGAGGGCTAAAATTGCTGCCAGAATGAAAGATAAATATCATACTGAGGTTGATCCGGATGAGATTTTGATCACTACCGGTTCACAGCAGTGTCTCGATTTTGCAGGTAAATTGTTCCTTGATCCCGGTGATGTTGTTTTATGTGAAAGTCCTTCTTATTTGGGTGCACTTAATGCCTTTAATGCCTATGAGCCTACTTTTGTAGAAGTGCCAACTGATAATGTTGGTCTGATTCCGGAAGAATTGGACAAAATCTTAAGCACTACCGACCGTTGTAAATTTATTTATGTTATCCCCGATTTCCAAAATCCGACCGGTCGTACCTGGAGTTTGGAACGCCGCAAAAAGTTTATGGAAGTGATCAACAAACATAATCTGCCTGTGCTGGAAGACAACCCTTATGGCGAGCTGCGTTATGAAGGGGAGATATTACCGTCCTTAAAATCTATGGATACCAAAGGTCTGGTTATGTTCCTCGGCACTTTTTCCAAGATTTTCTGTCCGGGACTGCGTTTAGGCTGGGTCGCTGCCTCTAAGGACGTTGTCAGTGAATATGTAAAAATCAAACAAAGCGCCGATCTGCATACCTCTAATTTTGACCAGGGGATAGCTGACGCTTATATGGAAAATTATGATTTGGATAAGCATGTTGAAGAGATCAAAGCCCTTTATAAAAAACGCCGCGATCTGATTTTAAAAACTATGGCGGAAGAATTTCCGGCAGGTACGGAATGGACACATCCTGAAGGCGGGTTGTTCCTGTGGCTGACTTTCCCGCAGGGCTGCAGTGCTGATAAGGTTTTCCACAAATGTATCGAGATGAAGGTTGCCGGCGTTACCGGTGATGCCTTCTACCCTAATGGTAAAACTGACCGTAATATGCGTATCAATTTTTCCAATATGCCGGAAGAGAAAATCATCGAAGGTGTAAAACGGATGGCGAAAGCTATCAGAGAATGTATGTAATTGGATAAATAAACCCCGCTGCGATTAATCGCAGCGGGGTTTATGTTTATTTGCTTTGGGTCTTCCAGGGTACTATTTTATGTTCCAGCCATTGCAGACCTAAATTGAAAATGAGTCCCAGGAGTGAAAGAACGATAACGCCGGCCATTAAACGGTCGGTGATCATCAGATCTCCATAATGCAGGATCAAAGCGCCGATACCTTCTTGTGCCGCGATCATTTCGGCAGCTACAAGTAGCAGCAGTGAAGTGCCCGCTGCCAGACGCAGCCCGGCAAAGATTACCGGCAATGCGCTCGGCAGAACTACGCTTTTCATCGTCAGCCACCAGCTGGCATTAAAGCTGACAGCTACCTTGATCAGCAATGTGTCGACGTTTTTGACACCTGAATAGGTATTCATCGCAACGGGAAAGAAAACGCCCAAAGCAATGATAGTGACTTTAGATAATTCACCGATTCCAAGCCAGAGAATAAAAAGCGGCAGTAAAGCGATTTTTGGGATCGGATAAAGGGCATTGACGATCGGTGTTCCTATTCGGTCCATCAGCGCAGAGGTGCCGGTGACGAGCCCTACCAGCAAACCGATGATGCTGCCTAAAGCAAAGCCCAGCAGAATGCGGTAAAGACTGGCTGTCAGACTGCGGCTGATTTCGCCGCTTGTAATAAGCTTGCCGAGTGCAGTAAGGATTGCGCTTGGTGCCGGTAGAAACAATGAGGAAATCAGACCTGTACTGCAGATTATTTCCCATACTGCCAGTAAGAAGGCTATCGCAGCGAAAGATATCCAGGCCGGATAAGTTTTCTGCCAGTGAGTCATACGGTTGTGGATTTTATATTCAGCCATTAGCTTCCACCTCCATCAGAGCCGCACGGGCATCACTGCTTATATGTTCCCAGATGATGCGGATAAATTCGGCTATCTGAGCGGTATTTTCAGTTTTTTCCCTGTCAGCTCGCGGAATTGCAATGGTCAGGATTTTTCTGACTTTACCGGGGCGTCTTGATAAAAGCACGACTCTGTCAGCCAGCATTACCGCTTCCTGAATATTGTGAGTAACATATAAGGTGCTGAGTCTGGTCTTTTCCCAGAGAGTAACAAGCTCTTCCTGCATGATCGTGCGAGTCTGTGCGTCCAAAGCAGAAAATGGTTCATCCATTAAAAGGAGGTCAGGATTTATGACAAGCGCCCTGGCGATACCGACTCTTTGCCGCATACCGCCGGATAACTGGTGCGGAAAGGCTTTTTCAAAACCGCCGAGTCCAACTAAATTGATATAGTGCTGGATCCGTTCTTTCTGTGCTGTCTTTGGTACGCCTGTGGCTTCAAGTCCAAAGGCAATATTTTCATAAACGCTGCGCCAGGGAAACAGGCCTGTTTCCTGGAAGACGATGCCCATAGCAGGAGTATGGCCTTCCGTCAGATCTGTGAAATAAATACTCCCATCGCTTGGTGACAGCAACCCTGCTGTAAGATTGAGCAGAGTCGATTTACCGCAGCCGGAAGGCCCTACCAAAGCTACAAATTCCTCGCTGTGTACAGTCAGGCTGACGTTTTCAAGTACAGACAGCTGTTTGCCTTGAGGATCGATGAAATTTTTGCTGACATTGTCGATAACTAATTTCATTTAAACTACTGCCTCCGGTGTTGTTTGATAAAGTATAAAAATAAGGAAAACTTTGTTGAGAAATTATTTTTGCATAGCCTTGCTGAGCAGGCTGGTATTGGTGACGGCTTGTGGATCAAGCTTGCCCTCGATCATGCCATGAGAAGTATACCAGTCTATCTGAGTCTGGATATCGCTGTCCAGCAGTTTGCCGTCACGATCGATATAAGGCAGGCCGAGCTTGATGTCAGCTTCAGGAGCTTTAACATATTTGGCGATAATGCCTACGACTTCGTCCAGCTTTTTGGGGTCTTTATTGTCAATAGCTGCATCATAGTAGTAATTGCAGGCTTTTTTGTATGCTCTTAAGAAACGTACTGCTGCATCTTCATTTTTCAGGAATTTGGGAGAAAAGAAAAGGGCAGAGGTTTGATAGGGGATAACGTCACCGACTTGGGTGACAAGTTTACCATAGCCTGCAGTCTGCACTTTGGTGATATTGGGTTCGTTGAGTATGGCTCCGTCGATTTGTTTGCTTTCAAGAGCGGCCATAACAGCACTCAATTTGCCAAGAGGTACGATCTCCACATCTTCAAGAGTCAATCCTTTGGTTTCCAGCATCCGCCCAAGCATATAATGGAAGGTAGAACCTTTTTGAGTAATGCCGATGCGTTTGCCTTTGATATCTTCGAGCTTGGTAATTCCATTGTTGTAGTTATCGGAGGTGACTAAAAGTGCTGAGGAAGAAAAGCCTTTTTGTTCACGGCCTTTATCGGCAACGATAGCAAGTTGTTGACCGCTGGCAGCCATATTGAAGAGACTGGCAGTGATACCGGTAGCGCCGACGTCTACTTTAGAGGAAGCTGTAGCCACAGCAATAGGATGAGCTGCGTCAAACCACTGTTGATCTATTTCAAGGTTTTCTTCGGCAAAGTAGCCTTTATCTAAAGCGATAAAAAGCGGTGCAGAACTGGTAAGGCGAAGCATACCCAGAGATACTGCTGTTTTTGCTTTGGGGTCAGCGGATTTTTTGTCCTCACCGCCGCAGCCTGCCATCAAGAACATAAAACAAACTGATGTAAACAAAATCAAGATTTTTTTCATTTATTTCCCTTCCTTATATTGTACGCTAAGTACAAAAATGTAGTGCAGACAAAATAATGTCTTTCATAATTTTACAATATCTCCAAGTTTTTTGCAGTATTTTTTGCAGAAAAAAAGAAGAATTTTTAAATAAATATTTAAATATCTATAGACAAAAATAGAAAAAACTTTCAGTAAGGTAAAGGAATTGGTATAATGTATAAAGATGAAAGTATTTTTTAGAACGGAGGCCCGCATGGGAAATATCATAAATTTGAAAAAAATGATTTCGGCAGCCATGTTTGCAGCTGGACTGCTGGTCAGTATGAACAGTGCTTCGGCACAGCAGGCTGAGCAGGAACCGCTGACGCTGTTGCAGCTGGATGTTGACGGTAACAGCAGTCTGGAAACTGTGGAACTGTATGGCGGTCAGATGACTCGCGGCAGCAGTTACAGGAATGATTTTTTATTGCTTTTAAAAGGCAGTGACTCTGAATTGCTGACGGCATATGTACCAAGTATTAATGGCGGTTACGACTGCAGTTTAGAAAAAGCAAGGTTTACTGGCAGAGGCGAACAGCTGATTTTGTCTGTTGGACAGGGAGGCGACGATGGCAGTATAGAATATCGTATCATTGACTTTGCTGATCCTAAGTCGGTGAAGGAGATTTTTACTGGCAGCGATAATGCAGGTGTAGCGGCAACTGCGGAATTTATGCCGGATTTTCGCAGTAAAATTGCTTTTGCAGACGGCAGCACTAATTATGAACTGCTTCCCAAAGAGAAAGAGTTTTATGAACAGCGTGGGCTTTATGACGTTGACGGTACCTTATTAAAGGGGTATCGACGCCCGTATGTCGGGAAAATACATTCGCTGGTTGCTGTAGATATGGAGCAGGACGGGATTTTGGAACTGTTGTCGCTGCAGAACATCAGTGGGTTAAACAGGGAAGACCTGCTTGGCAAGCTGGCCGGGGTGTGGTCATATGATGACAGCAGTGGATGGAAATTAAAAAGTAAAACTTTTTACAGCGGCGGCAAAAATAAAGACGACAAATTCCATCGCAGCTATAATGAAAAAAACTGGCGGATTTTACCGAGGCAGGCGGTGCATGACAGCAGCAGCGTAACTTATCCTGTTTTTACTGCGATTGCGGCGCCTGAGGTGCAAAATAAGCTCAATGGAGATTTTGCGATTATTGCTGGTCCTTATTTGCAGAATCTGTCAACTGGAGGCTGCGAACTTGATTATACATTGACCTTCGTCAGTGAAAAGTTTATCAGTATGGTGTTTTTTGGTGTACTGGATGAAGGTGAAAAAGAAATTTTTGCTAAGATACCATTAAATATTGATGTACAAACTGGAGCACAATTGGCACTTGGTGATGTTTTGAATTTACGTGATGCCGATTTACTTCCTGTTTTAAGGTTGCTGACAAAGAAAGATAAGGTGGATTTCAGTAAAGGTATTCCTGAAAGCTGGTATTATAACGGGACTAATTTTGTGTTTTGTCAGCGAAGTGAAACCGGCGAGTGGTTGGAAGCAACGGTGGCTGCAAGCGATCTGAAAAAGTTTTTACTGAAACCGGAATTATTTTAAAGAGAACTGACTGGTCAGTCAGCAAATAGTGAAAAACAGAGAAAAAATACGAAAAATTAAGAAAAAAGGCTTTAATCGGTTAAAATAGCGGTTGCGTTTATAATTACGATAAACTATAATAAGAGTATTCTTGAAAATAGCGGAGCCGTGCGCCTTTTTACAGGGCGCAGCCGTTTTTTTGAATACGTGAGGAGGATATATTTATGCTGAGTTTTTTTGATAAAGGCCGAAGGAAAAAGGCCTTGGCTGTTGCGGTAGCGGCATTTACCGTGATGGCTTTGGCTGGCTGCAGCAAAGAGCAGCAGGCACCACAGGCAACGTTGGTTAAAACGATGGAAGTTATCAAACGCGATACGCCGATCGTTTATGACTATACAGGTTTTGTGCAGGCGCAGAAAGAAGTCAATTTGATGGCGCAGGTCAGTGGACAGATCACAGGAAAGTATTTCCTGGGCGGTGAAAAAATAACTGCGGGACAGACCTTGTTTACTATTGATCAGCGTACATATCAGGCAAAAGTTCTGAATGCACAGGCCGGACTTGCCAGTGCCCAGGCAACTTTGATTCGTACCAGCCGTGATCTGGAGCGTTATAAAAAGCTATATGAGCAGAACGCTGTTTCCAAGCAGGAGCTTGATAACAGGGTCGCTGAGGCCGAACAGGCGCAGGCTGCTGTTGATGCACAGCAGGCTTTGCTGGAAAATGCCAATATTGATCTGGGAGAAACTAATGTCGTTGCGCCTTTTGACGGACGTATAGATACCAATGATCTTTCTGTAGGCAACTATGTTACTGCCGGTCAGACTGTTCTTGCTACTATTTCTAATACAGATCCGGTATTTGTAGAATTCAGTCTGGCAGAAAACGAATATTTAAAACTTCTGAGCGCTCATAATGATGCAGGTGGAGCGTCGTTGGAAAATCTGACGATCGTTTTGAGCGATGGCAGTACTTATTCTGAAAAAGGCCGTGTCGATCAGGTCAACCGCAGCATTACGCAGGGGACAGGCACTTTGTCGCTGAAAGCTGAATTCCCAAATCCTGCTAAGATCCTGCTGCCTGGCATGTTTGCTCATCTGCAGGCCAACAGCGGTACTGTACATGACGCTAAGCTGATTCCGCAGCGTGCTGTAACCGAGCTTATGTATAAGAAATTTGTTTATGTACTTGGCGATGATAATAAAGTATCCATGCGCGAAGTTACATTAGGGCCACGTATCGGTCGTTTGTGGCTGGTTGAAAGTGGTCTGGAAGGCAACGAAACGGTTGTTGTCGAAGGCATCAACAAAATTAAACAGGGTTCTGAGGTAAAACCTGAACCGATGACCGAGGCAGAATTGGATACTGCTGTATCTTTGAAAGAATCCTAAGGAGGTAACTAGTTGTGGCACGCTTTTTTATAGACCGTCCGGTCTTTGCGATAGTGCTGGCAATACTTATTACCTTACTTGGTACTATTGCCGGATTCAGCCTGCCAATTGCTCAATACCCGGATATCACCAAGCCGCACATTGCCGTTTCTACGAACTATGTGGGTGCTAGTGCGGAGGTTGTTGAGGAATCTGTTGCGCAGGCGATCGAACAAAAAGTTAATGGTGTAGAAAATATGCTGTACATGAACTCTACTAGTACCAGCGTAGGCGAATACACACTTGACGTATATTTCAATCTTGATAAAAATGCAGATATCGGTTCTGTAGAGGTGCAGAACCGTGTTTCTCAGGCTTCGTCCTCCATGCCGTCAGAGGTAAGTGCTTACGGTATCACGACAGCCAAGAAATCTGCCGAGACCATCATGTATTTTGCGTTGCACTCACCTGATGGAACGTTTGATACGATGTTTCTTACATCTTATGCGATGACAAACTTCCTTGATGCCTGCAAACGCGTTAAGGGTGTTTCCAGTATTGATATTTTTGGTCAGGAATACGCAATGCGCCTATGGCTGCAGCCAGATAAAATGGCTCAGTTGGGTGTGACCGCAGATGATGTTTCCAATGCAATCAAGAGTCAGAACATTCAGGCTCCTGTTGGTTCTATTGGTACGCGTCCTACAGCGGAGCAGCAGGAATTCCAATATTCTGCTAATGCCCAGGGGCGTTTGTCGACTCCGGAAGAGTTTGGTAATATTATTGTCCGTTCTCAAAACGGCAATAACCTGAAGCTTAAAGAAATTGCGAAAATTGAAGCTGGTGCCCGCAGTGATAACGTTGCTGGTTATCTGAACGGCGGTTCTTCTGTTGTTTTCCCTGTTTACTTAACAAGCGACGCTAACGCTTTGGAAACCGTCAATAACATCAAAGCCGTATTGGCCGATGCTGAAACGCGTTTTCCGGAAGGTATGGAGCTGACTATTGTTCAGGATAATACCCAGTTCGTACGCGAAGCGCTGGAAAAAGTAGCTCATACTTTCTTTGAAGCTTTGGCGCTGGTTATTCTTGTTGTATTTATTTTCCTGGGCAGCTGGCGTGCAACGCTTATCCCGCTGCTGGCAATTCCTGTTTCTTTGGTTGGTACCTTCGGTGCGTTCGTGCTGATGGGATTTTCGATCAATACTTTAACAATGTTTGCGATGATTCTTGCTATCGGCCTCGTTGTTGATGACGCGATCGTTGTTGTTGAGGCAGTTGAGCATCACATCCAGGATAATGGAATGACTCCAAAAGAAGCTACTTATCGGGCGATGAAAGAAGTTTCCGGTCCTGTTGTGGCGATTGCGTTCGTTTTGGCAGCAGTATTTATCCCGGTTGCATTTACCGGCGGTACTGTTGGTCAGCTTTATAAACAGTTCGCTTTAACGATTTCTGTTTCTATGGCGCTGTCAGCTATCGTAGCATTGTCTCTGACTCCAGCGTTGTGTGCATTGCTGTTGAAACCGCATGATAAAGACGAAGTCAAAGGACCTATTGGTAAATTTATCCATAAGTTCAATGTCTGGTTTGCCAATACTTTAAGTAAATATGTTAAAAATGTTGAAAAATGTATCCGTCATGCAAAAATCTCAATGGCCGTTTTGCTGGTTATGGTTATTTTATTGGGCTGGGTAGCTAAGGTTACTCCTACCGGATTTGTGCCAAGTGAAGATCAGGGTTATTCTGTAACGTCATTTAATTTGCCGGAGGGTGCATCCAGTAATCGTGGTATTCAGGCTATGATGGAGCTGGGTGATAAGATCAAGTCGCTGCCGGGCGTTAAATATGTTATGGAAGTATCTGGCTTTGATATCCTTACTGGCGCCCCTAAGTCCAGTGCCGGTCTGATCGTTGCGGCGATGGAAGATTATGACAAACGTGATAACAGTGCTCAGGATATAGTGCCGCAGATTTACGGCATCGGTGCCCAAATGCCGCAGGTAAGCGTTATGGCGTTTGATCCGCCTGCATTACCGGGTGCGTCCAGCACAGGCAGTTTGAGTATGTACCTGATGAATCTGGGCGGTGACGATATGGAGCGGATGCAGGAAGTTGCTAACGAATTTCTTGCTAAAGCCAATCAACGTCCTGAAATTGGTATGGCTTATACCACCTTTAATACTAATACGCCGGTTTATCAGTTTAACGTAGACCGTGAAAAAGCAGAGTCTCTAAATGTACCTGTAGCAAGCGTATTTACAGCTTTACAGACTTTCCTCGGCGGCAGTGAGATCAATGACTTCAATGCTTTTGGCCGTACTTGGAAAGTAGTTATGCAGGCGGATGCAAAATATCGTACGAATGTTGATGATATGCGTTATTTCTTTGTACGCAGCAATAACGGCGATATGGTGCCTCTTAATACCTTGGTTACTGACGAAGGTAAAACAAGTTCTGCTACTGTAACCCGCTTCAACGGTGTACGAGCTATTAAAATAGCTGGTAACCCTGCTACAGGATATAGTACAGGTCAGGCTATGACTGCACTGGAAGAAACTGCTGCAGAAATTTTGCCGACTACTTATACCTATGAATGGGTAGATCAGAGCCGTGACGAACTGGAAGCAGGAAACAGATCAACACAGATTTTCATTATTTCTCTGATCTTCGTATTTTTGTGTCTGGCAGCTTTGTATGAAAGCTGGACTATCCCGTTGGCAGTTATGCTGTCAGTGCCTGTTGCCGCCCTTGGCTGTTTTGGCGCTCAGTATCTGCGCGGTTTGCAGAACGACGTTTATATGCAGATCGGTTTGATCATGCTGATTGGTCTGAATGCTAAAAATGCGATTCTGATCGTAGAATATGCAAAGATGAACATGGAAAATGGCGAACCTGTAGTTAAAGCGGCGCTTGATGCTGCCAGACTGCGTTTGCGTCCGATTCTGATGACATCCTTCGCGTTCATTCTTGGCTGTGTGCCTTTGGCGATTGCAACAGGTCCAGGTGCCGGTGCCCGTGTTTCTATGGGTAATGCCGTTGTTGGCGGTATGACCTTTGCTACGATGATCGGTATCTTTATGATCCCGGTATTATTCGTTGTCGTTGAACGTATTTTCAACAGAAAAAAACACAGCGAAGAATAAATTTAGGTGTTTTGTAAATATATAATGCCCCGTCTTGAAGACGGGGCATTATTTTTTTGCAGGATTTTTTTTATTTATGTGGTATTTAAAAAAGGTAACTGAAAATTTCTGACAAAGAGTGTTTAGAGGTAAAAGCAGATGAATGAATTAAAAAATAAAAGTAAATTTCTCAGAGATGTCTGGTACCTGACCAAAAGTTATTGGCAGTCAGAAGAAAAGGGAAAGGCTTATTTGCTGTTGACGGCAATCATAGCACTAACTTTAGGCGTAGTGTATATGCTGGTGCTGTTGAATAAATGGAACAATTCCTTTTATAATGCACTGCAAAATTACCAGACCGAACTTATTTTTGATGAGCTGATACATTTCGGCTGGCTGGCTGTGATCTACATTATTCTGGCAGTTTATGCCTTTTATTTGCAGCAGGTACTGGTGCTTAACTGGCGTCGTTGGCTGACTAACAGGTATATTGATGAATGGTTGAAAAATAAGACCTACTATCGTCTGCAGATGTTCGGCTCTGATACTGATAACCCTGACCAGCGTATTAGTGAGGATGTGCGTTTGTTTGTTGAGATGACGTTAAAGTTCAGTATCGGTGTTTTAAAGGCTTTTTGTACTTTTGTGTCTTTCGTATTTATTTTATATGAACTGTCAGGTTCACTGGAATTTACTTTGGCGGGGCAAGTATGGCATATTGAAGGCTATCTGGTTTGGGTAGCCTTGGTTTATTCCATTGTTGGCACAGGGCTTACTCATTTGATTGGTAAAAAACTGGTAGGGCTGAATTTTGTTCAGCAACGTTATGAAGCGGATTTTCGTTTCAGTATGATGCGAATGAGGGAAAATGCTGAAAGTGTAGCGTTTTACAGCGGTGAGAAACAGGAAGGCGGCGTATTTAAGAAGCGTTTTAAATTGCTGCTGGATAATTTCTGGAAGATAGTAGAAAAACAAAAACAGTTGGTCTGGCTTAATTCCGGCTATTCACAGATTGCAATTATTTTCCCTTTCGTAGTGGCTATGCCGCGTTACTTAAGTAAGGAAATAACATTAGGCGGCCTGATCCAGATTGCCAGTGCCTTTGGCAGGGTGCAGGAATCATTATCATATTTTGTAGATATGTATGCTTCTTTGGCTGAATGGCGGGCAGTTGTAGAGCGTCTTACGGGTTTTGGGGTACATATGCACGAGGTAAAACAGGAAAAACCGCAGATTGATCTTGAACGAATGGAAAGTCGCAACGATACTATCGTAGCTGCGTCCTTGCAGGTTGAATTACCAGATGAAAGGATCTTATTGAAAAATGTCAATTTTACTTTAGTACCCGGCCGAAATAAAAATATCCTGATCAAAGGCGCAAGTGGCAGCGGTAAAAGTACATTGCTGCGTGCTGTGGCTGGTATCTGGCCATATGTGCATGGTAAATTGGAACTGCCTGCTGCCGAGAAACTGATGTTTATTCCGCAAAAACCTTATTTACCATTGGGAACATTGAAAGAAGCGTTGCTTTATCCAGGCAGTTGCCATAAAACAGATGAAGAGTTGGTGATGTTGCTGGAGCAATGTCGGATTGGCTACCTGGCAAAAGACCTGTATGTCGAAGCAGACTGGTCACATGTGCTTAGCGGCGGTGAACAGCAGAGGCTGGCTTTTGTAAGGGCACTGATCTATCAACCGTCATGGCTGTTTTTAGATGAAGCTACTTCTGCTTTAGATGAGGAGACAGAAGCGGTGATGTATAAGCTTGTTGAAACTTTAATGCCGGATACTACCATAGTCAGTATTGGACATCGCAGTAGTTTGAGCAGTTTCCACCAAATAGGGTTGTTTATTGATAAAGGTCAGCACAGTGTTATTGAACGGGCTTTGTGAAAATAATATCAGGCATAGAATTTTGTAAGTAGAATTTACTGTTTTTTGTTAAAAGAAATTTTTACTTTGCTGTGATTTGCTTATATAATAAATAAAGAAGCAGTTTTTCAGAAAGGAAGTGTAAAAAATGATGCCATTGGAAATAGCTCCTAAAATTTATGATGTGGGTGTTGTTGACTGGGCTGTGCGTGATTTTCACGGATATAAGACGGAACGCGGTGCTTCATATAATTCATATTTGATCATGGATGAAAAAATCTGTTTGATCGATACAGTAAAAGCGATGTTTGCTGAAGAATTATTGGCAAAGATTGAACGTGTTGTCGACCCTGGAAAAATTGATTACGTAATAGTGAACCATGTGGAACCGGATCATGCAGGGGCATTGCCGGCGCTGGTCAAAGCGGCTCCGAATGCTAAGTTTTTTATTACAGCTCAAGGGAAGGCGGAAGCAATTCGTCATTATGGTGATTTATATGATTTTCAGGTCGTGAAGGATGGCGATAAATTATCATTAGGCAAACGTGAATTGACTTTTGTAACTTTACCAATGCTGCACTGGCCTGACAGTATGGCAACCTATTGTGCAGATGATGGGATTTTGTTTTCTAATGATGCTTTTGGCCAGCATTATGCGGCTGCTAAACGTTTTGATGATGAAGTGGATCTGGGAATACTTTTTTATGAAGCAAAAAAATATTTTGCCAATATACTCTGGCCATATGCGAAATTAATTGATAAAGCGCTGGCGAAAGCAGCGGCGCTTGATTTAAAGATGATAGCTACAGCCCATGGTATTATCTGGCGCAGTCATATTCAGGAAATTATTGCCAAATATGCTGCCTGGGGCAAAGGTGTGAGCGGCAGCAGTGTAGTTATTGCCTATGATACGATGTGGGGCGCTACGGAGCAAATGGCTCGTGCTGTGCTGGAGGGTGTTGTCAGTGCCGGTAGTGATGCTGTGCTGCTGCGTATGAACGAAACTCCGAATAGTACTGCTGTTGCGGATTTATTTGAAGCAGGTGGTATGATCATCGGCTCTTCAACACTGAACAGCGGAATGCTGCCCACTATGGGCAGTCTGCTTGTATACCTTAAAGGCTTAAACCCAACAGGTAAAAAAGCAGCTGTTTTCGGTACATATGGCTGGGCCGGCGGAGCTCAGAAAGATATGGAAGCTTTGCTGACAGCGGCTGGTTTTGAGTTGGAACCGGGTTTTACCTGTAAATGGAAGGCACAGCCAGAAGACCTGGAAGCAGCAAGGCAGCTTGGTTATGAATTTGCCAGGAAGCTGCAAAAATAAAAAAATTGATCAAGCAGACGAGTTTTATGCGTCTGCTTGTTTTTTTTCTGCTGAAAAGATGTTCACGAATAATTTACTTGCCAAAAGTCGAAAGGTCAAATATAATAGAATTAATCTAATTATAGATGCCGGCAGAAAAGTTTGACTTTAATGCTGAAACGATAAAAGGAAGGTAATTAAGATGAGAAATCTTGCAGATGCAATAGAAAATTTCATCATCAGACAGCTTTTAGAGGACAGAGAGGACGCTGTTTTAGTACAGCGTAATGAACTTGCCGATAAACTGTCGTGCGCACCGTCGCAGATCAGTTATGTGCTGAGCACGCGCTTTACTCCTGAACGGGGGTTTATGGTCGAATCCAGACGCGGAAGCGGCGGCTTTGTCCGTATTGTAAGGGTGATGCCTCATGAATTGCAGGAAGAGAACTGTGAGCCGACAGTGCATGATTTGATTGAGCACTGGGCTGCTAACCGTTTGATCAGCAGGCGCGAAAAATCACTGTTGCAGTATATGATGGAAATTCTGGATGCTGATGAAGCTAAAAAAAGAGCTGTTTTGGAGACGGCTATTACTAAAATGACAGAACGTGAGTGAGGTGAATTGATATGTTATGTCAGAAATGCGGATTAAAAGAAGCTGTGGTCCACGTGGTATGCGTGGTCAACGATAAACAAATCGACAAATGGCTGTGCTCGGATTGTGTTGAAGAATTGGCTCCGTCTAATTTTTTGTCGGGAACTGTTTTCAATGCCAAAGAGTTTTTAGATGGGCTGTTGAAACCAAAAGCTAGAGAAGAACAGATCATGAATCGTTTTACTGAACGTGCCAAAGGTATTTTGGAAGACGCGATGCGTTTTGCATTGGATAAGGGTCATGATCATGTTGGAACAGAACATATCTTGCTGGCGTTGCTGAGTGTTGAAAATTGTTTTGCCAAGAAGATTCTAGAAAAACTTGGCATTGATAATCAGGCGGTCATAAAAGAGCTGGAAAGCTGGATGGAGCCCGCTGGCAGCACTGAGCTGATGATCAGTTATACCCCGCGTGCCAAACGGGCCTTAGAGCTTGCTGGTGAAGCAGCAGCAGCTTTTAAGCTGCACTATGTAGGGTCCGAACATTTGCTGTTGGGCTTGTTGCGTGAAGGAGAAGGCGTGGCTGCTCAGGTATTGCGGCGCTTTAACGTTACGGCAGAACAGGTCATGAAGGTCATTAAGGCTGTTTATGATAATCAGCCATTGACAGATGGCAATTATAATGCTGGCGACAGCGATGTGGAAACAAAGAGCAATGTGTTGGAAATGCTGTCGGAATTTGGCCGCAATCTCAATCAGCTGGCTTCAGATGGAAAAATTGATCCCGTTGTTGGCCGCGAAAAAGAGGTTGAACGCATTATTCAGATTCTGTGTCGGCGTACAAAAAATAATCCGGTGTTGATTGGAGAGTCCGGCGTTGGTAAAACGGCTATTGCCGAGGGCCTGGCCCAGCGAATTGTTGACGGTAATGTTCCGGAGATACTGCGTGAGAAAATTGTGTTCTCGCTGGAGATCGGGTATCTGGTGGCGGGAACCAAATACCGCGGTGAATTTGAGGAACGTTTGAAAGAATTACTGGAAGCGGTAAAAGAAAATAAAAATATTATTCTTTTTATTGACGAACTGCATACTATCATCGGAGCAGGTGCCGCAGAGGGCGCTATTGATGCTGCAAATATTATAAAACCGGCTTTGGCCAGGGGTGAAATGCAGGCTATAGGAGCCACTACTTTAAACGAATACCGGAAAAATATTGAGAAAGATGCGGCACTGGAACGTCGTTTTCAACCTATCGTTGTAGGTGCTCCTGATGTTAATGATTCAATTGAGATTTTGAAGGGACTGCGCGATAAATATGAAGCCTTTCATCGTATTCAAATCACAGATGAGGCGATTATGGCGGCAGTGCGTCTGTCTGATCGTTATATCACTGACCGTAATCTTCCGGACAAAGCTATCGATTTAATGGATGAAGCCTGTTCGAGGGTACGGCTGCAAAGCTATAAGATTTCCTTGCCGCAGCGGGAAATTGAACAACAGCTTGAAAAAGTGCGCATTGAAAAAGAATCGGCTATTACTCAGCAAATGTATGAACGTGCTGCTGAATTGCGTGACGCAGAACGCAAGCTGCAGGAACAGCTTGATGGTGAGCGTCAGTCGCAGCGCAGTGGATCAAGCAGTAAATTGACGGTAAGTGAAGAAGATGTTGCCGAAGTAGTTGCTTCCTGGACAAATATTCCACTGCGTAAGCTTACCGAAGGTGAATCTAAAAGACTTATTCATTTGGAGGAGGCGCTGCATGAGCGTGTGGTCGGTCAAAATGCGGCTGTTGACGCTGTTGCAAAAGCTATCCGTAGAGCCAGAGCCGGGTTTAAGGATAAAAACCGCCCTGTAGGATCGTTCCTGTTCTTAGGACCTACCGGGGTAGGTAAAACAGAGCTGGCTAAAGCGCTGGCAGAGAACCTTTTTGGCGATGAACGTGCTTTGATTAGATTTGATATGTCTGAATATATGGAAAAGCATACTACTTCTCGGTTGGTAGGTGCTCCTCCTGGTTATGTTGGTTATGAAGAAGGCGGTCAGCTGACAGATGTTGTGCGCCGGCGGCCCTATTCGGTAATTTTGCTGGATGAAATTGAAAAAGCGCATCCTGATGTTTTCAACTTGCTGCTGCAGATTATGGAAGACGGCCGCTTGACTGACGGGCAGGGACGGACTGTTGATTTTAAAAATGCTGTTATCATTATGACCAGCAACGCTGGTGCCAGAGCTTTACTGGACAGCAAGCCGTTGGGATTTGCGACTGGTGAGAAACAGGTAAACGACGGACGCAAAAGTGCTGTATTGGAAGAAGTAAAAAGAATCTTCCGTCCTGAATTTTTAAATAGAATTGATGAAATTCTGGTCTTTGATCCGCTTGGTGAAGCAGAACTGCGGCAAATTGTCGAACAGATGCTCAAAGAACTTTCAGGTCGTTTGCAGGAAAATGGCCTTGATATCAAGGTTACTGATGAGGCTAAGGCCGAGCTTTTAAAAGCTGGCAAGGATACGCGTTATGGTGCACGGCCTCTGCGCAGGGCTTTAAGGAAACTGGTTGAGGATCCTGTTTCCGATTTGTATCTGGCTTCAGAATTAAAACGCGGTGATACTATTTTGACCCGTACTGATGAGGCTGGTAAAATCTATTTTGATAAAGAAGAAGCGCACAAGGAAGAAGCCTTGGTTGCAGCTGGAGAGGAACGTCCGTAATGGCAAAACCGAAAATACGTTTCGTTTGTCAGTCGTGTGGTTATGTAACGGCTAAATGGTTGGGAAAGTGTCCGGAATGTGGTCAATGGGACAGCTTTGTCGAAGAAATGGACGTGCCTGAACGTCCTGGACAGAGTTACCTGCCTGTAGGCGAAACCGCTAAGCCCAAACCGTTGCATCAGGTGGCGGAACAGTCCCTCAGTCGTCTGCAGACAGGTATCCGTGAATTTGATCGTGTGCTTGGGGGAGGGATTGTTCCCGGCAGCCTGGTTTTGTTGGGCGGAGACCCGGGCATTGGCAAGTCGACTATGCTTTTGGATGCCGGCATGAAGTTTAGCCGGAATAATATAAAAGTTTTGTATGTTTCTGGTGAAGAATCAGAAGCGCAAACAGCAATGCGGGCGAGACGTTTAGGCAGCAGCGGTGAAAACCTGCTGGTGATGACGGCTACCGATTTGAATATTATTTTACTGCAGGCACAGGAAGTGCAGCCGGCATTGTTGGTAATTGATTCTATTCAGACTATGTACAACAGCGAGCTGCCTACTGCAGCCGGCAGTGTCGGACAGGTGCGCGAGTGTACGGCGAAATTGCTGCGTTTTGCAAAAACCAGCGGCATTGCCGTGCTTATTATCGGTCATGTGACTAAAGACGGTAATATTGCTGGCCCACGATTGCTTGAACATATGGTCGACGTGGTGCTGCAATTTGAAGGGGATAGATCCTATTCTTTTCGGGTGCTGCGTGCCTTGAAAAACCGTTTTGGCTCTACAAATGAAAGCGGTATTTTTTCTATGGAAGCCAGTGGGCTGCAGGAAATAAGTAATCCAGCAGGATTATTCCTGGAAGAACGCAGTAACGATGCTTCCGGTTCAGTTGTTTGTGCTTGCCTGGAAGGTAACAGGCCTATTTTAGTTGAAGTGCAGGCTTTGGTTGCCAAAACACCTTATGGGATGCCCCGACGCACTGCTGTTGGATTTGATTATAATCGGGTCACTATGCTTTTGGCGATTTTGGAACGGCGCTTAGGAATGGATTTTGGCGCTTACGATGCTTACGTCAATGTGGTTGGCGGGATGAGAGTCACTGAACCAGCTGCAGATCTGGCTGTGGCTGCTGCGCTGGTGTCCAGTTATCGTAATCGGCCGATTCCGCATGGCGTATTAGTCATGGGTGAAGTGGGGCTTACAGGAGAAGTGCGACGAATAGGTTCGCCGGAAAGGCGTATCAAAGATGCTATGAATCTTGGCTTTAAAAGATTTGTTTTGCCAATGGGCAAGCTGTCATTGGATGAACCCTGCAATGGTATTGTGCAGGTTAAAACTTTGGAAGAAGCGCTGGATAAGGTTTTTGCTTAAAAGAGCGGAGGTTTCTCCGCTCTTTTTGTTTATTTTAAAATAAAATCAGAAAATTTATATAAAAAATGATTGACACAAATATGGAGCTATGATAAAATAATAAAATTTTGACAAAAATAACAGGAGGTGTTAAAATAAATACATATAAAAATAGCGTGTTCCTTAGGAGGGCAGAAGATGTTTGCAGTAGGAGACAAAGTCGTATATCCGATGCACGGCGCCGGAGTAGTAAAAACAATAGAAAAGCGTGAACGTGACGGTCAAAGTGTCGACTATCTGATCCTGGCAATGCTTCTTGGAGAGATGAAGGTCATGGTTCCGGTCGACAGTGTGGAACGTGTTGGCTTGAGGCATGTTATCGAAAATGATGATATTGATGCCGTTGAAAAAGTTTTGGAAGAACGTCCTGATAATTACAATAAAGCTATTACATGGAACAGACGCTTTAATATGTATTTGGAAAAAATGAAAAGCGGTAATGTTTTTGAAGTTGCCGATGTAATAAGAACATTGCAGGTGCAGGAGAATGAAAAAAAATTATCTACCGGCGAGCGTAGATTATTGGGTACAGCCAGACAGATTTTGATCAGCGAAGTGATGCTTGTAAAAAATGCTGAACAGCAGGATATTGAAAACTGGCTGAATAAGTTTTTTTAGTGAAATACGTCGGATTTTCCGACGTATTTTATTTTTTTAGCTGTTTTTAATACGAAAATTGTAGTAAAATATTATATTATCCATATTATTTAAAGAAAGGAGGTGTAAAGATGTTAAACAGGATTTTGAAGCTGACCATTGTCGTTGTGTTTGCGCTTACCGGACTCATACTTACTGAATATTTACTGCCTTATATTTCGGATTTTTTTGGTTACGATCTTTATGACAACGGCTTTTTTGGCATAGCTTTGGCAACTATTGTTTCAGGTGCTGTGGGCATCTTTGTTTTTGGTGGTCTTGGTGTAGCTGTTGCACCGGTGCTTATTTATCATATTATGGGCTATACGGAACGTATGGCGATCGTTTTATCCAAGGTGCCGACCAGTGATATTCTTGTTATGACGCTTGGTATTGGTATTGGTTTGATTTTGGCTAACCTTTTGGGTGGGCCTTTTTCGCATTTGCCGATTATTGGTCCCTATATTCCTTTGATCTTTAGTCTGGTGCTTTCTATTATTGGGGCGAAAGTTGCTTTACGTAAGCATAAGGATATCGTAGGCTTTTTTAACCGCAGTATTCCTAGCTTAAAAGGTGCGGTAAAACCGGCTGCAGTTAAATCGTTGGCGCTGAGTGACAGATTGTACAGTAAAAATAAATTACTGGATACCAGTGTCATTATCGACGGTCGTATTATTGATATTCTGAAAACAGGTTTTCTGGAAGGTCGTTTGATCGTCCCCAACTTTGTTTTGGAAGAATTGCAGAAGCTGGCAGATTCGTCTGATAATCTGAAACGGGCCAAAGGCCGCCGAGGTTTGGATCTTATTCAGGAGATACAGCAGAAAAATAAAGAACAATTGCTTGTAGAAGATACTGATTTTGAAGATTTGAATGAAGTAGATGCTAAATTGGTGAAATTGGCTAAACAGACAGAAGCTGTTATTATAACTAATGATTTCAATCTTAATAAAGTTGCCGAGATACAAGGTGTCAGTGTGCTTAATATCAATGATCTGGCTAACGCCATTAAACCGGTGGTTCTTCCGGGGGAAGAGATGAATGTTTTTGTCGTTAAAGATGGCAAAGAAAATAATCAGGGCGTTGCTTATCTTGAAGATGGTACAATGATCGTTGTTGAAGGAGGTAAAAAACTGGTAGGTGAAAATACTGCTGTTGTAGTAACTTCTGTCCTGCAGACTTCAGCAGGTAGAATGATTTTCGCAAAACTGAAATAGCGGGGGTGTTTATGGAAAAAATCATAGCGATTGTTCCGGCTGCAGGGCTTGGAAGCCGCTTGGGATTAGGTAAAAATAAAGCTTTTGCCGACGTGGGCGGATTACCGCTTCTGGTACAGTGTATGAGGATGCTGGCTGACACAGACTGTGTAAGCAGAGTGATAGCTGTTGTACGGCCTCAGGAGGTAAAGGAAGCAGAATTGATGCTGGAGGAATACAGTAAGGAGTATTATCCGCTGTTGCCCTTCTGTGTTGTGGCCGGCGGAAAGGAAAGACAGGATTCTGTTGCTAATGCTCTGTCTGCAGTTACGGAGAGTGATGGTTATATAGCTGTGCATGACGGTGCTCGTCCTTTTGCCGGCAAAGAGGTTTTTAAAAGAGTGTTAAACGCTGCTGCCGATAGCGGTGCGGCTATTGCTGCTGTGCCTGTTAAGGATACGATTAAGGTTGTGGATGAAAATAATCTTGTGCAGTATACGCCTGTGCGCAGTACTCTGCGTGCTGTGCAGACACCGCAGATTTTTAAAATCAGTATTTTAAAGCAGGCATACGAGCTTTTGCAGAAACAGCATGGTAATGTAACGGATGACGCTTCACTGGTAGAACGTTTGGGAATAGCTGTTGCTGTTGCTGAAGGAAGCTATGAGAATATTAAGATTACAACGCCGGAAGATTTGATCATGGCAGAAAATTTATGTAAAAGCAGAGGTCTTGTAAGATGATAGAAAAAAATAATAACTGGCCGCAGTTTCGTGTAGGCTGCGGGTACGATGTACATAAACTTGCTGCTGACCGTAAATTGATTTTATGCGGAGTTGAGATTCCTTATGAATCAGGGTTGTTAGGACATTCTGACGCCGATGTGGCCCTTCATGCATTGATGGATGCTTTGCTTGGCGCAGCGGGTCTTGGTGATATTGGCAGGCATTTTCCGGATACGGATATGAAATTTAAAGATGCCGATAGTATGCTGCTGTTGAGGCAGGTGGTTGGTTTACTGCAAAAGCATGGCTGGCAGATAAACAATGCCGATGTGACTATTATGGCACAGCGGCCTAAGCTGGCTCCCTATATTGAACAGATGGCGGCTAATATTGCCCGGGAAATGCGGATTGAAAGAAGTGCTGTCAATGTAAAAGCAACGACAACAGAGAAATTAGGTTTTGTTGGACGGGGCGAAGGGATGGCGTCAGAGGCTGTTGTAAGTATTATCAGAGGATGATGTAAATTCGCTTTACTGAAACGAGGTACCCATATATGTCCTTGTGGTATCGTTTGAGTACATAGTGAGGTCTTTACGGACTTAGCACTCATACATGCCCTTGTGGTATAATATTCAAGATAAGTATTTTTGGAGGGATCATTCTAATGTCTAATGAAATCAGAGTAAGATTTGCACCGAGTCCGACTGGACCGTTCCATATCGGCGGCGCTCGCAGTGCTTTATTTAACTGGCTGTTTGCCCGTAAAATGGGCGGCAAGCTTGTTTTGCGTATCGAGGATACTGACCTTGAGCGTTCCAGCCGCGAATCTGAAGAGAATATCAAGGCTGCCTTAAAATGGTTAGGCTTGAATTGGGACGAAGGTATTGATGTAGGTGGGGAATACGGTCCTTATCGTCAAACAGAGCGTCTTGAACTGTATAAAAAATATACTGATCAGCTGCTGGCTGAAGGTAAGGCCTACTATTGTTACTGCACAGATGAAGAGCTGGAAGCAGAACGTCAGGCTTTGTCTGCCAAAGGGCAAATGCCTCGTTATATGGGCAAATGCCGTAATCTTACTTCTGAACAAATAGAACAGTACAAAGCTGAAGGACGCAAACCAACCGTACGTTTTCGTGTGCCTGCTGATCAGCAGATACTTGTCCGCGACATGGTTCGCGGCGATGTCGTTTTTGACTCTAACGGAATCGGAGATTTTGTTATCGTAAAATCTGACGGCATTCCTACTTATAATTATGCTGTAGTAATTGACGATGCGTTGATGAAAATTTCTCATGTTATTCGTGCTGAAGAGCATTTGTCAAATACTCCGCGCCAATGCCTTATTTATGATGCGCTGGGCTTTACACAGCCTACATTCGGTCATATTTCATTGATTTTAGGTAAGGATCGCACAAAAATGTCTAAACGCCATGGCGCTACTTCTGTTGATCAGTATCGTCAGTTGGGGTATCTGCCGGAAGGCATTGATAATTTCCTGGCATTACTGGGCTGGGCTCCGAACAGCGAACAGGAGATTTTCAGTATGGAAGAGTTGATTCAGGCCTTTTCGATGGAGCATGTCGCTAAAAATCCCGCTGTTTTTGAAATCGATAAACTGAACTGGATCAATCAGCACTATATGCGGCAGTTGGATGAGGAAGCTTTTTTTGCCGCAGCTAAGCCGCATATGGTTGCTGCCGGCTATATGACAGGTGATGAGTGTGGCGAAAAGCTGGAATGGCTTAAACGTGTAGTTGCTACAGCCAAAGAGCATGTTGCTTTTGCTGCGCAGATCCCTGAATGTGTCGCTATGTATTTCAGTGATGAATTTGAATTTGAAAATGCAGAGGCTGCTGCAGTTCTGCAGGAAGAATCAGTACCAACAGTAATGAATATGCTGTTCGAAGAATTGCCTAAGCTGGAAGTTTTAGATGGACCTGCTGTAAAAGCTGCTTTCAAAGCTATCCAAAAAGCTACCAAGCTGGGTGGCAAAGCTGTATTTATGCCGATCCGTGTTGCTTTAACAGGAAATCAGCATGGCCCGGAACTGGCTGAAATGGTGCCGTTGCTTGGTTTGGAACGTACAGAAGCCAGAATTAGGGCGAGCCTTGCTAAGGCAGGTATTACTCTGTAGAGGAGAGCTTGGAATGACGATTAGAGTTTACAATACATTGACGAAACAAAAAGAAGAGTTTGTACCGGTACATCCGGGTAAAGCTAATATTTATGTCTGCGGTGTTACGCCTTATAACCATCCGCATATTGGTAATGCGCGTCCATTTGTAACATGGGATGTTATCCGCCGTTTTTTGGAGCATGAGGGCTATGATGTTCTGCATGTACAGAATTTTACTGATGTCGATGACAAAATAATCAACACTGCCAATAAAGAAGGCGTTTTATGGAGTGATGTCTGCGGACGTTATATAGATGCTTATTTTGAGGTAATGGATAAGCTCAATGTGCGTCGTGCACATGTATATCCGCGTGTTTCTGAGCATATGGAGGAAATCATTGAAACTGTAAAAGCTCTTATTGATCGTGGTTATGCCTACGAAATGGACGGCGATGTTTATTATAGCGTTGAAAAATTTGAGCATTACGGTGAACTTTCCGGGCGTAATCTGGAAGATATGATGGCAGGTGCGCGCGTTGATGTCAACGATAAAAAGCATAATCCAATGGATTTTGCCTTGTGGAAGGCTGCTAAACCGGGAGAGCCTTCCTGGAGCAGTCCCTGGGGTGAAGGACGTCCTGGCTGGCATATCGAATGCTCAACAATGAGTATGAAATATTTGGGAGAAACCTTTGATTTTCATGGCGGCGGCAGTGATTTGATTTTTCCGCATCATGAAAATGAGATTGCACAATCTGAAGGCTGTACAGGTTGCCATCCCTTTGTTAAATACTGGCTGCATAACGGGTTTATCACTGTTAATGAAGAGAAAATGTCTAAATCATTAGGTAATTTCTTTATGGTCATTGATATCCTCGAGCATTATGAGCCGGAAACACTGCGCTTTTTTATTCTTTCCACTCATTACCGTAGTCCATTGGACTTTAGTGATGAGAGGTTGGCGGAAGCGCAGCGCAGCTTGTCCAGGTTGAAAACGGCTCAGGAAAATCTGCAGGCCTTAATGGCTTTGATGAATGCTGGCCCGACAGAGGAAAGCCTGAAGCTGCGAAGAAAAGTTTTGGAACTGCGCAACGAGTTTATGGAAGCCATGCGTGATGATTTTAATACTGCTTTGGCAATCAGTCATATGTTTGCTTTGGCAAAGGAAATTAATATTTATCATCAAAGTATCGTCAGCGTCGGCAGTAAACCGGATGGAAAGCTTGTGTCTATATTGCAAAGTGTTTTCTCTGAAATGTGTTCTATTATTGGAGTACTGGAATCAACTCAAGGTGCTGTTGAAGCTGAAAGTTGCGGTTTGGAAGAACCACTGATGGAAATGCTTATTGCTATGCGCCAGGAAGCCAGGAGCAATAAGGACTATGCACAGGCTGATGCTTTACGTAATAAATTAAGCGAGATAGGAATTGTTCTGGAGGATACGCCTCAAGGCGTACGTTGGAAAAAACAGTGAAGTTTGAACAATATCAGCAAATAAAAGCTCATGCTTTGGCAGCCTGTACGGCTGCCGGGCTGACTTACGGAGAACCGAAACAACTTAATCCGATACTTTTGGCATATATCGGTGATGTTGTTTTTTCTCTTTATGTAAGGTTGAGGCTGCTGCCAACCTCAGGGCAGGTTCGTGTTATACATGATTTGGGTTCAAAAATGGTATCGGCGGTTATGCAGGCGAAGGCAATGGAGGCATTGCTGTCGGATTTGACGGAAGAAGAAGCCTATATTGCCAAGCGTGGCCGTAATACTAAATCGATAGTGCCTAAAAGCGCCTCCGTACATGAATATCGTATGGGAACAGCATTTGAAGCGCTGTTGGGCTGGTTATTTTTGAGCGACAGGGAAGAACGACTGGAGGAGATATTAGAGCGTTCTTTTGTAATTATTTCTGAGGCTATGCAGAAGAAAGGGTGAATTAACATGGAAGTAAAATTACTCAGACACACACCAGAACCGGAAAAGACAGTTGCTATGAGCGCACGTCTGTGCTATTCTCCCGTTGGTGCAGCCCAGCTTGAAGAAACAATGTCTGATGAACAGGCAGCAAAATTAGTGCGTAAACTTGTGGAAATGGGACATTTTTCGACATTGGAACATGTTACATTTACTTTCGCTATAGAAGGAGTTTCCAGAGTATTGACGCACCAGCTGGTGCGTCACCGTATCGCTTCTTATTCACAGCAATCGCAGCGTTATGTAAAAGAGCATGATTTTGAAACTATTATGCCTCCTACTATTTCCTCAAGGCCTGAGGCAAAAGCTAAGTTTGAACAGCTTATGGCTGATATTCAGGCTAGGTATAATGAATTTACTGATGAATTTGGAATCCCGGCAGAGGATGCCCGTTATGTACTTCCTAATGCGGCTGAAACTAAAATTGTGGCAACATTTAATGTCAGGTCTTTGATGAATTTCTTTAGCCTGCGCTGCTGTAATCGTGCCCAGTGGGAGATCAGGCAGCTTGCAGAAAAAATGCTGGCTGAATGTAAAAAAGCCGCACCGGTATTATTTGAAAATGCCGGTCCTACTTGCGTAAGTGAAGGTATATGCAGAGAAGGTGCAATGAGTTGCGGACGTTTGGACGCTATTTTAGCGGCAAAACAAAAACAACAGTGATAATTAGGAGGAGCTATGTCTGAAGAAATTCTTGCCGGACGCAATTCTGTAACAGAAGCCTTGCGCAGCGGCAGATCTATTAATAAACTGTTGGTGCAGGACGGAATCAAAGGCGGCAGTGTCAGTGAGATTATTGGCCTGGCGAAGACTGCGGGCGTAGTTTTGGAATTTTGTAAAGCTGAAAGATTGGATAAACTGGCAGATGGCTTGCGGCATCAGGGGTTTGTTGCCTTAGCTGCACCTATTCGCTTTCACAGTTTAGAAGAGGTTTTGGCATTGGCAAAAGAGAAAGATGAAACTCCTTTTTTGCTGCTGCTTGATGAGCTGCAGGACCCGCAGAATGTGGGAGCGCTGATTAGAACGGCGGATGCTGCTGGTGTGCATGGTGTGCTGCTTCCCAAGCGTCGCAGCTGTCCGCTAAATGCTGTGGTAGCGAAAATTTCTGCCGGTGCTGTTGAATATGTCCCAGTAGTTCAAATTGGTAATATTCCGCAGACGATTGAAGAATTGAAAAAACTTGGTTTTTGGATTGCCGGTGCGGATATGAACGGTGAGGATTATTACAAAAGTAATTTGACTGGCCCGATGGTCATTGTAGTTGGTGCTGAAGGAAAAGGACTGGGACGCCTTGTAAAAGAGAAGTGTGATATCATTGTCAGTCTGCCGATGCAGGGGGGAGTTTCTTCGCTGAATGCTTCGGCGGCAGGTGCCGTTTTGCTGTACGAGGTCGTACGTCAGCGCCGGGTGCAGGCGGGCTTTTAAAGTATGAAAGAATGGCTTGTAGTGGACGGTTACAATGTTATCAACAGTTGGCAGGATTTTCGTAAATTCCGTGAAGAGAACCTTGAGCATGCCCGTGAACTTTTAAAAGAAAAATTAGCCGAGTATATAGCTTTTAAAGGATATTCAGGAATTGTTGTTTTTGATGCCCAGGAAGTACAGGGAGTTGCATCATTCGAAAAAAACGGAGCTTTGGAGATTGTTTTCACGAATGAAGGTGAAACCGCTGATTCATGGATTGAACGACGCGTATATGATCTTGTTAAGAGCGGAAGCAGTGTTTTTGTTGTGACCAGTGATTATGCAGAACAGCTGAATGTTTTAGGGAGTGGGGCCTATAGGATTTCGGCGCGTGAATTTCGTGAAGAATATCTGCTTACAAAAAAACAGATCGCGCAGCGCAGCGAAAGACTTGCTAGGGGTTTGGGACGTAATGAACTTGGCGGCAGGCTGCAGGAGCATATTCTGGATCATTTTGAAAAGCTGCGGCGCAATACCTAAAAATTGACGCTGACATAACTATGGAGTATAATGAAAAAGCTGACAGATGCAGGAAATTCCTAGGAAACGGAGGTTGTGCCAATGAGTACGGAAACGCCATATAATCCCTATGCTGCTTTTGAAAACATGGCGGATGAAGATGTCGTCTTAAAGGCTAAACAAGAAGATAACGCACTTGCCCAGGAATATCTTTTGCATAAATACCGTAATTTTGTGCGGGCTAAAGCCAGAAGCTATTTTTTAATAGGCGCCGAACGCGAGGATATCATTCAGGAAGGAATGATAGGCCTTTATAAAGCTATCCGTGATTTTCGCGGCGATAAACTGTCATCTTTCAGAGCTTTTGCTGAATTGTGCGTTACTCGACAGATTATTACTGCTATAAAAACAGCTACCAGGCAGAAGCATATTCCTCTTAATTCATATGTTTCTTTGAATAAGCCTATTTATGAAGAGGATTCTGATAGAACGTTGTTGGATATTATTTCCGGTGTTAAAGTTGCTAATCCTGAAGATATGATTATCAGCAGGGAAGAGTTTGCTGATATTGAGAATAAGATGAATAATATTCTCAGTGACCTTGAGTGGAAGGTTTTGATGAGTTATCTGGATGGCAAATCTTATCAGGAAATTGCCGTTGAACTGGATAGGCACATCAAATCAATTGATAATGCTTTGCAGAGAGTGAAACGCAAATTAGAAAAGTACATTACAAATCGTAATGATAACACTGATCTGAGTGAGGTTTATAGTGGGCTTTTAGCTATTGATCCCAGCGAACGGTTCAGTCATCGTAAACGTGATTAATAAATTGATAAATGTGAAACAAAAAAGCAACATCATTTAGATTTTTCTGAATGATGTTATTTTTTTAAAGGATTTCGTAAATAAACAGCGAATATAGCAATAACTAGAAAGTGAAGGGCAAATTTTACGCTGAGCGTAATTGGGAGGTAATGGACATGAGCCAAGTAGAAGAATTTGTAAAAATTGTAGAAGGCGTTAAAGATCACGATGTAAAAGTAGTTATCGTAACAGGTAAACCGGGCAGCGGTAAAAGTAAAGTATTGCGTGAAGCTGCTGAAGAGAAAAAGTGGGATTACATCGATTGCCGCCTTTTAATTACTGAAAAATTTTTGGAGGTTCCTCCTGGAGAACGTCAGGCAAAAGCACCTGAGATGATGGCAGACATATTGGAAGGATATGACAGCGAAGTTATTTTGTTGGATCGTCTGCAAACACTGTTCGTACCGGTGTTTCATATTGATGTTGATGCTTTGCTGCATAAACTTAGTGAGAAATTTGTGATTGTAACAGCTTGGCCGGGTTACCTTGAAGAAGGAAAACTCTGTTATGATAAATTTGATGGAACGGAATCGATCCGTATCAGTTCGGAAGGTTTTACGGTTTGGAACGTTGATTAAAAAGCGAGGTAAGCAATGAGCCAAGCAAAGAAAAGACTGGCAGTTTTGACTGGCGGCGGCGATTGTCCCGGGTTAAATGCAGTCATCAGGGCTGTAGTGAAAACAGCTCTTAATAATGGATATGAAATATTTGGCATAGAAAATGGTTTTAACGGCCTCGTGACAGGCCGGATGGGACTGATGGATTACAAAGATGTTTCAGGTATTCTGCCGCGGGGCGGAACAATTCTTGGAACAACTAACCGCGACAATCCCTTTAAATTTGCAGTAGAAGAAAACGGGGAATTGGTTTATTATGATAAACGCGCGGAAGTATTGGCTAATCTTGAAAAACATGGTATTGAAGCTTTAGTGGTTATCGGCGGAGACGGCAGCTTAAATATAGCTGCAAGGCTGGCTAAAGAATGCGGAATAAAGGTTGTGGGGGTACCTAAAACGATCGATAACGACCTTCCGTGTACAGAACGTACTTTTGGTTTTGACACAGCAATGGCGATGGCTACAGAAGCTTTGGATAGGATCCATACAACGGCAGAATCCCATCATCGCGTTATGGCGCTGGAAGTTATGGGACGTTATGCTGGCTGGATCGCATTGCATTCAGGCATAGCCGGCGGAGCAGATGTTATTTTGATACCGGAGATCCCTTACAGTATCAACTCGGTTATCGGAAAAATCAGGGCCCGCCAGGCTGCTGGGAAACAATTCAGTATTATTGTTGTAGCTGAAGGGGCACGACCTGTGGGCGGGGAAATGTCGATCGCGCGCATGGTCAAGGGCAGCTTCGAGCCCATCCGTCTTGGCGGAGCAGGAGAAAAACTGGTTCGCGAGATAGAGGAAAAAACGGGTATCGAATCGCGGTGTACTGTATTAGGTTATTTACAAAGAGGCGGCACGCCTACACCTTTCGACAGAGTTCTTTCTACGCGTTATGGTGTAGCAGCGGCCGAGGCTTGCATGCGCAAGGAATATAACGTTATGGTATCACTGCAAAACGATAAGATCGTTACGGAGCCTATTGAGAAGGTTGCCTCCGAGCCACGGTTAGTACCAGTAGACAGCGATATAATTCGCACAGGACGTCAAATGGGCTTATGTTTTGGTGACTGACCCAATAAGTAAAACAAAAGAACTTTAGTTTACAGCAACATTCAGAGGACAGCGGAAATGGACGCCGCTGTCCTTTTCTTTATTATTCAGATAAATTTCAGGTAAATTTATATAATTAAACTTGGCGGTAGCGATAATAACCTGTATAATGTAGAAGTTAGTAAAATTTATGTGGCAATGTAATTATGGAAGGATAGATAATTATAATGGATCAGAATCTTATAGCGGTAATAGTAGGCTTTGTAGAAGGGGTAACGGAGTTTTTGCCGGTGTCATCAACAGGTCATATGATTATAGTAGGACATATGCTGGGTTTTGATGGTCCGGCGGCAGATATTTTTGACGTTTTCGTACAGCTGGGGGCGATTTTGTCAGTTATTTTTATTTATAAAGAACGTTTTGCTAGATTTTTTACAAAAGAAGGCTGGCAGGCTGATAAAGGGCTGAGCGTCTGGCATGTAGCCGCTGGTATTGTGCCTGTAATGGGCGTGGCTTTTTTTGCATATAAATATATTAAAGAATATCTTTTTTCTCCATTTACAGTAGCGATAGGATTGGTATTGGGTGCTTTATTAATGATGTATGCTGAATATAAGACTAAAGATAACCAAGCAGAATTATTGGATGATTTAGATAAGATCTCTTTAAAACAGGCGGCGCTTGTTGGGGCGTTTCAGTTGCTTTCGTTGTGGCCTGGTTTTTCCCGGTCGGGAAGTACTTTGGCGGGTGGACTTTTAGTAGGTTTAAAACGTGAGACTGCAGCAAATTATACTTTTTTGATTGCTGTACCTTTGATGTTTGTAGCCTGTCTTTATGATCTTTTAAAAAATATCAGTATTTTAACAGTAGATGATCTGCAGATGTTGGCGATTGGTTTTGTGGTTGCTTTTGTAGTTGCTTACTGGTCCGTGCTGTGGTTTTTAAAATTTCTTCATAAATATAGCTTGACATCTTTTGCATATTATCGTATCATACTTGCTGTAGCTGCTTTAACATACTTTTACTTTTAAAGAGTTTTGTAAAAAAAGTTACTGAATTAATTGAAAAGTAGTTGACAAAATGATTATGTTAATATATAATCTTCCTTGTCACTAATTAAGTGCTGGCATAGCTCAACTGGTAGAGCAGCTGACTTGTAATCAGCAGGTTGTGGGTTCAAGTCCTATTGCCAGCTCCAAATGGAGAGGTTCCCGAGTGGCTAAAGGGAGCAGACTGTAAATCTGCCGCGTTTCGCTTCGTTGGTTCGAATCCAACCCTCTCCACCACTTTCTTAATTAGTTTTCATCGCGGGGTGGAGCAGTTGGTAGCTCGTCGGGCTCATAACCCGAAGGTCGTTGGTTCAAGTCCAGCCCCCGCAACCATTTTGATTATTTGGTTGCGATGCTGATGTAGCTCAGTCGGCAGAGCGTATCCTTGGTAAGGATAAGGTCACCAGTTCAATCCTGGTCATCAGCTCCAAATAAATATGGCGGCGTAGCTCAGTTGGCTAGAGCATTCGGTTCATACCCGGAGTGTCCGCGGTTCAAATCCGTGCGCCGCCACCAATAAAAAATAAAACCTCAGTGATGGGGTTTTTTTTATTATAGTCATAAAACCAAGCAGGAGTTTACAGGCAGACAGCGAATATGGTAAAATGGCGTCAAAGCCTATTTTATAAAAAACAAAAGAGATTCGGAGGAAAAATGAATGGCAAAGCAAAAATATGAAAGAACAAAACCGCATGCTAATATCGGCACCATCGGTCACGTAGACCATGGTAAAACAACCCTGACCGCAGCAATCACCAAAGTATTGGCTTCTAAAGGCGGCGCAGAATTCATGGATTACTCCATGATCGATAAAGCACCTGAAGAAAGAGAACGCGGAATCACCATCAACACTTCCCACGTAGAATATGAAACAGCAACCCGCCACTACGCACACGTAGACTGCCCGGGCCATGCCGACTATGTAAAAAACATGATCACCGGCGCAGCACAAATGGACGGAGCGATCCTCGTAGTATCCGCAGCAGACGGCCCGATGCCGCAAACTCGTGAGCACATCCTTCTTGCTCGTCAAGTAGGCGTACCTGCAATGGTAGTGTTCCTGAATAAAGCAGATATGGTAGACGATCCGGAACTGATCGAATTAGTAGAAATGGAAGTACGTGAACTGCTCTCCAGCTACGACTTCCCCGGCGACGACATTCCTGTAGTAGTAGGGTCTGCACTGAAAGCACTTGAAGGCGACGCAGCATACGAAGCAAAAATCATGGAACTGATGGACGCAGTAGACGCATACATTCCTATTCCGGAACGCGCAACTGACAAACCGTTCCTGATGCCTGTAGAAGACGTATTCACAATTACCGGCCGTGGCACAGTAGCAACAGGCCGTGTAGAACGTGGTATCATCAAAGTAGGCGACAATATTGAGATCGTAGGAATGACAGAAGAGAAAAAAGCAACAGTAGTAACGGGCGTAGAAATGTTCCGTAAATTACTGGACGAAGCAGTAGCAGGAGACAACATCGGCTGCCTGCTGCGTGGTGTAGACCGTAAAGATATCGAACGCGGTCAAGTACTTGCAAAACCCGGCAGCATCCATCCGCACACAAAATTTAAAGCAGAAGTATATGTACTGACGAAAGAAGAAGGCGGCCGTCATACACCGTTCTTCAACGGCTATCGTCCGCAGTTCTATTTCAGAACAACAGACGTAACCGGCGTAACTGAATTACCGGAAGGTATTGAGATGGTAATGCCTGGCGATAACGTAACCATGGACGTAGAGCTGATCACTCCGATCGCAATCGAGCCTGGTCTGCGTTTTGCAATTCGCGAAGGCGGCCGTACTGTTGGCGCCGGCGTTGTTGCTGCTATCAACGAATAAGTAAGAGAGCGATAACTTGGTTTTCTGCTAAGACCGGTCCGACATAGACCGGTCTTAGCATATTTTTGAAAGTTTGTTGACATAGAGTGTTAACTGTGGTACTCTATATTAGTGAAATTTTGTGATTGGTAATCTATGAGTAAGAGAGGTGTTAAATATGCGCAGTTTAGTTACCATGGCTTGCACTGAGTGCAAACAACGCAACTATCAAACCAACAAAAACAAAAAGAACGATCCTGATCGTATCGAACTGAATAAATATTGCAAGTTCTGCAAAAAACACACTTTACATAAAGAAACTAAATAATTTTTGTTAACGTGTGATTTAGTATCAGGTATTCAAGCAAGGATGTGAAAAAATGGCCGTTCCGGAAACTACGGGTGTGAAGAACGCAGGCGGTATTACACGCTTTATGCGTGAAACTAAAGTAGAACTGAAAAAAGTAACCTGGCCTACCAAACAAGAGCTTATTGCTAATACTGCAGTGGTTTTGATTGCGGTTGTTATTTGTGCAGCATTGATTTGGGTCATTGATTCCTTCTTCAATGTTGTTTTTCGCTTGATTTTGCAATAAGGCTGCGTAAGGAGGAAAGGGAAGCTTCCCTATCATTAATATGGAATCAGAAAAACGTTGGTATGTAATCCACACTTATTCCGGTTATGAGAATAAGGTAAGCGCAAATCTGGAACGTAAAGTTCATTCCTTGGGTATGGAAAATGAAATTTTCCGTATTGTGATACCTATGGAAAATGAGGTTGAAGTAAAAGACGGTAAAAAACGCAGCGTCCAGAGAAAGGTTTTTCCTGGTTATGTGCTTGTAGAGATGATTGTAAATGATCGCTCTTGGTATGCTGTGCGTAATACACCGGGTGTGACCGGCTTTGTCGGTTCCGGTACTAAACCGATTCCTTTGACTGATGAAGAAGTCAAACAGATCATGCGCTCCATGGGCGTAGAAGAAAGCCGCCCCAAAATTGATTTACAATTACAACAGATGGTTCGTTTGAAAACTGGTCCGTTTGCCGGCTGTGTCGGCAGCGTTTCTGAAATCAATGAAGAACGTGGTAAACTGAAAGTTTTGGTTAGCATGTTCGGACGCGAAACACCTGTTGAGATTGATTTTACTCAGGTTGAAGAAGCTGAATAATAAGGAGGTGTAATAAATGCCGAAAAAAGTCGTAAAAATGGTAAAATTACAGGTACCGGCTGGTAAAGCTACTCCGGCTCCTCCTGTAGGCCCTGCACTTGGCCAAGCTGGTGTAAACATCATGGCTTTTGTTAAGGAGTTCAATGAACGTACTGCTCAACAAGCAGGTTTGATCATTCCGGTAGAAATTACCGTATTTGAAGATCGTTCCTTTACTTTCATTACAAAAACTCCTCCGGCACCGGTTTTGCTGAAAAAAGCTGCTGGTCTGGAAAAAGGTTCCGGCGAACCAAACAAAAAGAAAGTTGCTCAATTGAGCCGCGATAAAGTTCGCGAAATCGCTGAAGCTAAAATGGCTGACCTGAATGCTGCTGATATCGAAGCTGCTATGAGAATGGTAGAAGGTACTGCGCGCAGCATGGGTATAACCATCGTTGACTGATTTATAGTCGACTATTTATGTGGGAGGAATTATCCGTTTGTACCACAAGGAGGAAAGTTTAATGGCAAAATTTGGTAAAAAATATCAAGACGCTTTGAAACTTATCGAAGCCGACAAATTCTATGCTCCTAAAGAAGCAGTAGAATTAGTTAAAAAAACTTCTGTTACTAAATTTGACAGCACTGTAGAAGTTGCTTTCAAATTAGGCGTAAATCCTAAATACGCTGACCAACAAGTTCGTGGTGCTCTAGTTCTTCCTCATGGCACTGGCAAATCTAAATCTGTTTTAGTATTTGCTAAAGGCGCTAAAGTTCAGGAAGCAGAAGCAGCTGGTGCTGACTATGTAGGCGGCGAAGAATTGGTTGCTAAAATCCAAGGCGGCTGGACTGATTTCGAAGTCTGCGTTGCAACTCCTGATATGATGGGTGTTGTAGGCCGTTTGGGTAAAATCCTCGGTCCTAAAGGCTTGATGCCGAACCCGAAGGTTGGTACAGTTACTATGGATGTAACCCGTGCTATCAACGAAATTAAAGCCGGTAAAATCGAATATCGTACTGATAAAGCTGGTAATGTTCAAGCTCCTATTGGTAAGGCTTCTTTTACCGAACAACAACTGTTGGAAAACTACATCACTTTGGTCGATACTCTGATCAAAGTAAAACCGTCTGGTGCAAAAGGTCAGTATATTAAATCTATAACTGTATCTACCACTATGGGACCTGGCGTAAAAATTGACGTTTTGAAAGCTAACAGCGACAAATAAGATTTTTGATGTAGTAACAACTTTATAAATCAGAAGATAATCGGGCCATAGACAGCAGGTGCGGTAACGCATAAGTAGAAATACACCTGCCGAGGCTGGAGACGATGAAGATAGACCTTCGCGACCTCCGGCTTAGGCCGAGAGGTCTTTTTGATTTTATAAAATCATTTTTTAAGAAGGAGGTGTGATGCATGGCAGTTATTAGACCTGAAAAAGCAGCTAAAGTTGCTGAGATCAAAGAATTGCTGACAGCTTCCAAGTGCACTATTCTGGTTGATTTTTGCGGTTTGACCGTAGCTCAGGATACAGCATTTCGCCGCAAAATGCGCGAAGCTGGCGTCAAATATGGCGTTGTAAAAAATACAATGCTGCGTATTGCTGCAAATGAAGCCGGCATCGAAGGTTTAGAGCCTGTATTGGAGAAAAACACTGCAATTGCAGTTGCTCCTGAAGATCCCGTTGCTGTAGCAAAAATTATTTGCGATTTCGCAAAAGAAAACAAAGCTCTGACTATCAAAGCTGGTGTACTCGACGGTCAAGTTATCGACGAAGCTGCAATTAAAGCTTTGGCAGAACTTCCGCCGAAAGAAGTCCTCATTGCAAAAATGCTGGGCAGCATGAATGCTCCAATCAGCGGTTTTGTCAATGTACTGCAAGGTACTATCCGCAACGTTGTTTATGCACTCGAGGCTGTTCGTCAGCAAAAAGAGTCCGCATAAGCAGTGTGTCTAACCAAGCAAGTTAAAACAAAAAATAAAACATTTGAATTTATGGAGGTATATATAATGAACAAAGAACAAATCATCGAAGCTATTGAATCTATGACCGTACTCGAACTTTCCGAATTGGTAAAAGCTCTGGAAGAAAAATTCGGCGTATCCGCTGCTGCTCCTGTAGCTGTAGCTGCTGCTCCTGCTGCTGGCGGCGCTGCTGCTGCTGAAGAAAAAACTGAATTTGACGTAGTTTTGACTTCCGCTGGCGCTGGCAAAATCAACGTTATCAAAGTTGTTCGTGAAGCAACTGGTCTTGGCCTGAAAGAAGCAAAAGAAATCGTTGACGGCGCTCCTAAAGCTGTTAAAGAAAAAATCTCCAAAGCTGACGCTGACGCTTTGAAAGCTAAACTTGAAGAAGCTGGCGCTTCCGTAGAATTGAAATAATTTCAATTAGAACTTTAATAAGCTTCCTGTTTTGCAGGAAGCTTATTTTTTATTTTATTACTTGCTATTGACAATAGAAAAACTTTGTGATATCATAATAAACTACAGTAAATAAATGAATTGCAGGTATTTTGATAACGGTCACGATGGCTCAGTGGTTGGGAATCGTGTACTGCTCATACGGTAAAGATGAAGTTCGTTCATCGAAGACAATACGCAAGGTCCTTGAGACAATCTGGAACCTTGCTTTTTTTGTCATTCGTGAAACGGGCTGAGTTTGGCCTGCCTGACAAAATATGAAGGGGTGAGGGATTACATGTTTAAACCGGTTCCCGTAGGCGATAGGACTCGGTACAGTTATGCCAGAATCAATGAAGTATTACCAATGCCTCATTTGATTGACATCCAAAGAAAATCGTATGAGTGGTTCATGCGAGAAGGTCTTTGCGAAATTTTTCATGACATTTCTCCGATCAAGGATTTTACAGGTAATTTAGAACTTTCGTTTGAGGGCTTTACGTTAGGGGATCCTAAATATAGCGTTGAAGAATGTAAAGAGCGTGATGCTTCTTACTCGGCACCATTAAACGTAAACGTTCGCTTGCTTTACAAAGACACCGGCGAGATCAAAGAATCTAAAGTTTTCATGGGTGATTTTCCACTGATGACTGAAACCGGTACTTTTATTATCAACGGTGCTGAACGTGTTATTGTCAGTCAGTTGGTTCGTTCTCCAGGCGTATACTACAATGTATCCATGGATCCCAGTGGTAAAAAAATGTATGGTACTACTGTTATTCCAAACCGTGGTGCCTGGATTGAATTTGAAACAGATGTTAATGATGTTATTTATGCTCGTGTAGATCGCACCAGGAAATTACCTGCTACGGTTTTACTGCGTGCTTTGGGTTTATCCAGCAATGCTGAGATTTTGGCATTGTTCGGTGAGCATCCTTCCGTTTTGGCAACTTTGGAACGTGATGCAACTACCAATCGCGAAGAAGCTTTAATTGAGATTTATAAGAAACTGCGTCCAGGCGAACCGCCTACTTTGGAAAATTCTACGCAGTTGATTGAAGCTACATTTTTTGATAATAAGCGCTATGATCTTGCCAGTGTAGGTCGTTATAAACTCAATAAAAAATTGGGCTGGCGCCGTCGTTTGCTGGATAAGGTTATTGACGCACCGCTTGTTGATACTTCTACCGGAGAAATTATTCTGCCGGCAGGTACTAGAATTGATGATAAAGCTATTGATATCATCGAGCAAAGTGAAATTTTCAGCGGCGTAGGATTGAAAGAGGTTTTCATCCGCGTAAAAGAACAAGTACTGAAATTAATCTGTACTGCTGATATTCCCGAAAAACACCGTACTGTAACCGTAGAAGACGTTTTGGCATCTTTTGGTTATCTGCTCAACCTGATGGATGGTTTAGGTACAGGCGACGATATTGACCATTTGGGTAACCGTCGTGTACGTAGTGTCGGAGAATTATTACAAAATCAATTCCGGATCGGTTTAGCCCGTATGGAACGTGTTGTTAAAGAGCGCATGACTATCCAAGACGTAGATGTAATCACGCCGCAGGCTTTGATTAATATTCGTCCTGTTGTTGCGGCAATTAAAGAATTCTTTGGCAGCAGTCAGTTGTCTCAGTTTATGGATCAGAATAACCCGTTAGCTGAGTTAACACATAAAAGGCGTCTGTCTGCACTTGGCCCTGGTGGTTTGAGCCGCGAACGCGCCGGTTATGAAGTGCGTGACGTACATCATTCACATTATGGTCGTATGTGTCCTATTGAAACGCCTGAAGGTCCTAATATCGGACTTATAGGTTCTTTGTCTACCTTTGCTATTATCAATAAATATGGTTTTATGGAAACTCCATATCGTAAGGTTGATAAAGAAGAGGGACGTGTTACTGACGAAATCGTTTATCTGACGGCTGATGAAGAGGACGAATATATTTGTGCCCAGGCCAATGAACCGCTTGATGAAAACGGTTATTTCTTGGGTGAACGTGTTACGGCACGTTATCTGAATGAAGTTTTGTCTTTGCCTCCGAATCAGGTTGACTATATGGACGTTTCTCCGAAACAGGTTGTATCTATTGCTACGGCGCTGATACCGTTCTTGGAAAACGACGATGCGAACCGCGCATTGATGGGTGCTAATATGCAGCGTCAGGCTGTGCCGCTTTTGTGTACGCAGTCGCCTGTTGTTGGTACCGGTATGGAATATAAGGTCGCCGTTGACTCTGGCGTATGCGTACTTGCTAAACGTGCGGGTATTGTTGAGCGTGTTGTTGGCAATGAAATCCGTGTACGTGCAGAAGATGGCAGTGTTGATGTTTATGAACTTTTAAAATTTAAGCGTTCTAATCAGGGAACTTGTGTCAATCAGCGTCCTATCGTCAATAAAGGCGATAAAGTAGTTGAGAAGCAGGTGCTGGCAGATGGCCCGGCGACTGATCATGGTGAATTGGCGCTTGGACACAATGTAATTGTTGCTTATATGCCGTGGGAAGGCTATAACTACGAGGATGCTATTTTGCTGAGCGAAGATCTGGTCAAAGCGGATATCTTTACATCTATCCATATCGAAGAATATGATTGTGATGCCCGTGATACTAAGCTTGGCCAGGAAGAAATTACCCGTGATATTCCCAACGTTTCCGAAGAAGCATTGAAAGATCTTGATGAACGCGGGATTATCCGTATCGGAGCAGAAGTACGTCCTGGCGATATCCTTGTTGGTAAGGTTACGCCGAAAGGCGAAACTGAGCTGACTGCAGAAGAACGTTTGCTGAGAGCTATCTTTGGTGAAAAAGCCCGCGAAGTTCGTGATAGCTCGCTGCGTGTGCCACATGGCGAAGCTGGTAAAATTGTCAGCGTTAAAGTATTTACCCGTGAAAACGGCGATGAGCTGCCGCCTGGTGTAAATGAACAAGTTCGTGTGCATATCGCGCAAAAACGTAAGATTTCTGAAGGCGATAAGATGGCAGGACGCCATGGTAATAAGGGTGTAGTTTCCCGCATCATGCCGCGTGAAGATATGCCGTTTCTGCCAAGCGGAGAGCCGGTTCAAATCGTATTGAATCCTTTGGGCGTACCTTCCCGTATGAATATCGGACAGATTTTGGAAACTCATTTAGGCTGGGCTGCACGCGCTCTAGGCATGCAGATTGAAGCCGGTGCTGAAGGTTTGGCTGATCGTTTTGAGAAAGCCGGTTATGATGTTGAAAAATATGGAATGCCTGAAACTGTAGAAATCGATAAGTTCGGTGAAGAAAGCATCAAAGCAATGAAGATGTCCGTACCTGTTTTTGACGGTGCTCATGAAGAAGATATGAATGCTACTCTTGATTTGGCTGGAGTAGATCCGAGTGGTAAAACAAGGTTGTATGACGGTCGTACAGGTGAACCTTTTGATAACAAGGTTACAGTTGGCTGCGTATATATGCTTAAGTTGCATCACTTGGTTGACGACAAGATACATGCCCGTTCTACCGGTCCGTACTCTTTGGTTACCCAACAGCCTCTTGGTGGTAAAGCTCAGTTTGGCGGGCAACGTTTTGGTGAGATGGAGGTTTGGGCCCTGGAAGCTTATGGTGCCGCTTATACTCTGCAGGAAATTCTCACAGTCAAATCTGACGACGTTGTGGGCCGTGTAAAAACTTATGAAGCTATTGTTAAGGGTGAGAACGTTCCTGAACCTGGTGTGCCCGAATCCTTTAAAGTTCTTATCAAAGAGCTGCAAAGTATCGGTCTCGATATTAAGGTGCTCAATGAAGACGAAGAAGAGATTTCCATGCGCGACAGTGATGATGATGTCACTGAAACTGCACGTGACCTCGATTTGAACATCGACGGCGAGATTCCGGCTGTTGCTGCTGTTGAAACAGATGAATATACTGTTGATGAAAATAGCGTTGAAGATGCGGAATTTGATTTAGTTGCAGATATTGGCAACTTTAACATGGAAGCTAAAGATGAGTTGGACGGAGATGTAAATAACTCCGACGATATTGAATAGAAGGGAGCGATCGATTCTTGTTGGATGTAAATAA
Organism: Phascolarctobacterium faecium; assembly: GCF_003945365.1. Lineage (NCBI taxonomy): Bacteria > Bacillati > Bacillota > Negativicutes > Acidaminococcales > Acidaminococcaceae > Phascolarctobacterium > Phascolarctobacterium faecium. Next base: position 1,065,108 of record NZ_AP019004.1, read on the forward strand.
TTTTGAGTCTATGCGTATCGGTCTGGCTTCACCGGAACAAATCAGAACTTGGTCCTATGGCGAAGTAAAGAAACCGGAAACTATTAACTACAGAACTTTGAAACCGGAACGCGACGGTTTGTTCTGTGAAAGAATATTTGGACCTACCAAAGACTGGGAATGCCATTGCGGTAAATACAAAAGAATTCGTTATAAAGGTATCGTCTGCGATAAGTGCGGCGTTGAAGTTACCCGCTCCAAAGTTCGTCGTGACCGTATGGGTCATATCGAACTGGCTGCACCTGTTTCTCATATCTGGTACTTTAAGGGTATCCCGAGCCGGATGGGATTGATTCTTGATATTTCGCCCAGGTCGCTGGAAAAAGTACTGTATTTTGCTAATTACATCGTACTTGATGCCGGCGATACTCCTTTGGTGAAAAAACAGTTGTTGAGCGAAGGCGAATATATCGAAGCCCGCGACAAATATGGCAGCGGTTTTAAAGTTGGTATGGGCGCTACTGCTATCAAAGCACTGCTGGAAGAGATCGATTTATCTGCATTAACTGCGGAACTGCGTGCTGAATTGAAAGAGGTAAGCGGACAAAGAAAAATTCGTGCCGTACGCCGTTTAGAAGTCTGTGAAGCTTTCCTGAAATCAGGCAATCGCCCTGAATGGATGATTTTGGATGTTGTTCCTGTAATTCCTCCGGAACTGCGTCCGATGGTACAATTAGACGGCGGACGTTTTGCGACTTCTGACCTTAATGATTTGTATCGTCGTGTCATCAACCGTAATAATCGGTTAAAAAGATTGCTTGAACTCAATGCTCCTGATATCATCGTACGTAATGAAAAACGTATGCTTCAGGAAGCTGTTGATGCTTTGATTGACAACGGACGCCGTGGCCGTCCAGTAACAGGTCCTGGTAATCGTCCTTTAAAATCTCTTTCTGATATGCTGAAAGGTAAACAAGGTCGTTTCCGTCAGAACCTGTTAGGTAAACGTGTTGACTATTCCGGTCGTTCTGTTATTGTAGTAGGGCCTGAATTGAAAATGCATCAATGTGGTCTGCCTAAAGAAATGGCGCTGGAATTGTTTAAGCCTTTTGTCATGAAACGCTTGGTTAACAGCGGTCAGGCTACTAATATCAAAAGTGCAAAACGCATGGTAGAACGTGCTACTACTGCTGTTTGGGATGTTTTGGAAGATGTAATCAAAGAACATCCTGTGCTTTTGAACCGTGCACCGACTTTGCATAGGCTTGGTATCCAGGCTTTTGAGCCGATCTTGTCTGAAGGGCGTGCAATCAAACTGCATCCTCTGGTATGCACTGCATACAATGCCGACTTTGACGGTGACCAAATGGCAGTCCATCTGCCGCTGTCTGCTGAAGCACAGGCCGAGGCCAGGATGCTGATGCTCTCGGTTAATAATATTCTGGCCCCGAAAGACGGAAAACCTGTTGCTGTACCTTCGCAGGATATGGTTTTAGGTTCATATTACCTGACAATCATCAAAGAAGGCGCTAAAGGCGAAGGGATGCGTTTCAGCAGCTTTAATGAAGCTTTGCTGGCTTATTTCCACGGTGAAGTTGAACTGCAGGCACGTATTAAGATTTATATCCCGAACAAGGATATTTATGAAGAACCTTCCAGCGAAGGGGTAAGTCTGGTAACGACTACTGTCGGCAATGCGATACTTAATGAAGAACTGCCGGTTGAAATGCGGTACTTCCATTTAGAAGATGAAGTAAACGAATCCGGTAAAAAAGTTAAAGTATGGCATTTGAATAAACTGCTTGATAAAAAAGAATTGGGACGTCTTGTTGCTAAGGCACATAAATTGTATGGCAATTTGCGTACGGCTGAAATCCTTGACGTTGTTAAGAAAATGGGTTATGACAATGCTTGTAAAGCAGGTATTTCCATTGCTGTTTCCGATATCAAAATTCCGCCTGAAAAGGCAGAGATTTTGGCTGCTACGGAAAAAGAAATCGATAAAACTGAGCGTATGTTCCGTCGTGGTTTGATGAGTGAGGACGAACGTTATCGCAAGGTTATCGAACTTTGGGGCAAGGCTACTGATGATGTAACCAATAAGCTTATGTCGTCCACAATGGATCCGTTTAACTCTGTGTATATGATGGCTAATTCTGGTGCCCGTGGTAATACGCAGCAGATCCGTCAGCTGGCTGGTATGCGTGGTTTGATGGCAGATCCTTCCGGTCGTATCATTGACCGACCGATCAAGGCTAATTTCCGTGAAGGCCTGACTGTTTTGGAATACTTTATTTCAACTCATGGTGCTCGTAAAGGTTTGGCTGATACAGCATTGCGTACTGCTGACTCCGGTTATCTGACCCGTCGTTTGGTTGACGTTGCTCAGGATGTGATCGTACGTGAAGATGACTGTGATATCGTTGGTATCAATCTTGTAAAAGAGCGCGGACGTCTTTGCAAAGCAACCTTGGGTTCCAGTCAGAATAAACTGCGCGAGATTGTTATTGGACGTAATTTGGCAGCTGGTATTACTGATCCTGCTACAGGTGAGTTAATTGTCGAAGCTGATACGATTGTGACAGAAGATTTGTATAACAAATTAGCTGCAGCAAAGGTCATGGAAGTAGTTTTATATGCTACTGACGATATGAGCGGAGAAGAAACCGAGACAATTCAGATTAATATCAGCGATGAACAATCTAATGCTGTATTGAAAGAAGCAATGATGCATCATTTTGATGGCCGAGAAGTTGCTGAAGATGTTGTGGCAGCTGATGGTACAGTGCTGATCGAAGCCGGTGCGACTTATGACGAAGCAATTATCGACGCTATTTTGGCTAATGGTACTGTCCGCGATGTTAAAGTTCGCAATAATGCAATCGAAGGTATTGAGATTGAATCGATTACCGAAGGTAAAAATAAACAAACTGTTATTGAATCTTTGCGCGACCGTATCGTAGGACGTTATCTTGCTGAAGATATTTTGGATAATGATGGTAATATCTGTTACCATATCAATGATTATGTTACTGAAGATATGGCGGATCAGATTTCTTCGTTGCGTGAAAAAGTAAAAATCCGTTCCGTACTCAATTGCAAAGCCAAAGTCGGCGTTTGCCGTAAATGTTATGGCCGTAATCTGGCTACAGGTAGAAAAGTTGAAGTTGGCGAAGCTGTTGGTACTATTGCTGCTCAATCCATTGGTGAACCTGGTACTCAGCTCACTATGCGTACGTTCCACACCGGTGGCGTAGCAGGTGACGATATCACTCAGGGCTTACCCCGTGTTGAAGAGCTGTTTGAAGCCCGTAAACCGAAACATCCTGGTTTACTTACTGAAAATGCTGGTACTGTACACATTGGTGAAGAAAACGGCATCCGTAAAGTAACTGTTACCAGTGAAGATGGGGAGCAGATTTATACTATTCCTTATGGGTCTAAACTCGCTGTTACCGAGGGCATGGTAATTGCTGTTGGCGATCGTCTGACTGAAGGGTCACTCAATCCGCATGATATTTTGCGTATCAGTGGTGTGCGTGCTACTCAGCGTTATCTGGTTCAACAGGTATTGGGAGTTTATAAATCTCAGGGTGTTGAGATTAACGATAAGCATATCGAAGTTATGGTTCGCCAAATGATGCGTAAAATCCGCATCGAAGAAGCTGGCGATACTTATATGCTGCCGGGTGAATATATCGATGTTGCAGAATTTGAAGCACAGAATGCGGAAATGCTGGAAAAAGGCTTACAGCCTGCAGAAGGACGTCCGGTGCTGCTTGGTATTACCAAAGCATCTCTGGCTACTGATTCTTTCCTGTCTGCTGCATCCTTCCAGGAAACTACACGCGTGCTGACAGATGCCGCAATCAAAGGCAAAGTTGATCCGCTTTTAGGACTTAAAGAAAATGTTATCATTGGTAAACTTATTCCGGCTGGTACCGGTATGAATCGTTATCGTGATATCAAAATCAAATATAACACTACTAATAGCGACCAACAGTAAAATTACAGACTTTTAAGTAAAACCTCTACTCCTTATCATAAAGGAGTAGAGGTTTTTATCAAATTAAACAACAGAATTTCATTAATTTTTGAAAAAAGCGAACGATAGGATGATTTTTTGTTAAAAAGTTCACATTATAATTGACACATAGGGAAGCTATTGGTAAAATTATAATAATAAATAAGATGGTAGAGATGACCCGAGAAGGATTTTTAGTTGCGCATATAGCAGTTGAAAGATTTCGACTTGGGTTTTATTTTTTCTCACAGATACTTTAGGAGGCAGAAGCATGAAAGTTGCTATTATTATGGGAAGTAATTCTGACTGGCCTATTCTTGAGCCGGCAGAAAAAACTCTGAAAGAATTTGGAGCAGAGGTAGAGGTGATAGTTGCTTCGGCACACCGTACTCCGGATGTGGTACATGAATTTGCTGCTGGCGCACGCAATCGCGGCGTAGAGGCTATTATTGCCGCTGCCGGTGCTGCTGCCCATTTAGGCGGTGTTATTGCTGCTTACACTACAGTGCCTGTAATCGGTATTCCCATCAATGCCACACCTTTGAATGGTATGGATGCGCTTTTAAGCTTTGTGCAAATGCCTGCAGGTATTCCTGTAGCGACGATGGCTATTAATGGCGCTAAAAATGCTGCTTTGTTTGCAGTACAGATACTGTCTGTAAAATACCCTGAACTGGTTACTAAATTAGCAGAAAATCGTTTGCAGATGCAGGAAGAAGTAAAAGCCAAAGGTGAGAAGCTCGCAAAAATGCGTGCTGAGGGTAAGTAAGAAATGGTTGAAAAAGGAGAATTAACTGTGCCTGGTATTGACTTTGAATTAGACAAATTACATGAAGAATGCGGTGTTTTTGGTATTTATTCGCATAAAGACGATGTTGCACTCAATACTTATTGGGGATTGTATGCATTGCAGCATCGTGGGCAGGAAAGTACCGGTATTGTTACTACTGATGGCAGCAATATGCAGGTCAAAAAAGGCATGGGTCTGGTAGCTGACGTTTATAAAGACGGTGTCGGTGATCTTACTGGACACATAGCTATCGGACATGTACGCTATTCAACAACTGGTTCCAGTATGGCATACAATACTCAACCGCTGCGCGTTTATTTTGACGGCGGTAACTTGGCTTTATCGCATAACGGTAATTTGACTAATGCTGCCGAATTGCGGTCTCGCTTGACCAGAGATGGTGTGGTTTTTCAGACTACTGTTGACACAGAGGTTGTTTTGAGCCTGATTGCCCGCTCGCGGAAAGAGAAAGTTGAAGACCGTGTTGCTGAAGCAGTTAATGAAATCAAAGGTGCTTTTGCTATTTTGATCATGACTGATCATAAATTGATTGCAGTGCGTGATCCTTACGGATTCAGGCCATTATGTTTGGGTAAGCTTGATGGCGGTTGGGTAGTGGCTTCTGAATCATGTGCTTTTGATTTGGTTGGCGCAGAATTTATTCGTGATGTCAAACCGGGTGAAATGCTGGTTTTTGAAGATGACTATGCCGAACCTAAGAGTATGATGTGGTCCAAAGAGATGCCGTCTAAATGTGCGCACTGTATTTTTGAATATGTTTATTTTGCCCGTACGGACAGCGTTATTGATAAACAATGTGTTTATCAGGCACGAATCAATATGGGGCGTGAGCTGGCAAAAGAAACTAAAGAGATCCATCCGGATATTGTTATTTCTGTACCTGACTCCGGTACTGCGGCAGCTGTTGGTTATAGCTTAGAGTCAGGTGTACCTTTTATGGAAGGATTAACGAAAAATCGTTATGTTGGCCGTACTTTTATTCAGCCAACGCAAAAGCAGCGTTTAAATGCTGTTCGCTTAAAATTAAATCCAGTAAAGAGTGTTGTTGCAGGCAAGTCCGTTGTTATGGTTGATGATTCTATCGTTCGCGGTACTACCAGTGGTAAGATCGTCAAATTACTTAAGGATGCCGGTGCAAAAGAAGTGCATGTCTGCATCAGTTCCCCTCCTGTAACGGACCCCTGCTATTATGGCATTGATACTTCTGTGCGAAAGGAATTGATTGCTTCCACGCATACAGAAGATGAAATCTGCCAGTATATCGGCGCTGATTCTCTACACTATATTTCGCTGGAAGGATTAAAACGTTCTTTGAGCAGTATGGATCCTGAAGGTATGTGTTATGCTTGCTTCAATGCAGGTTATCCCGATAATGCGGAAGAAACTATCCGTCAAGGTTCGAAATATATTTTTGAGAACAAATAATTAGGAGGTCCCCATGAGCGAGCAAAGCAAAAAACAAATGACTTATGCCGATGCGGGTGTTGATATTGATGCTGGTAATCGTGCTGTTGAATTAATGAAAGAAAGTGTTCGTGCGACTTATCGTCCTGAGGTTATCGGAGATTTGGGCGGGTTTGGCGGTTTGTTTGCACTGAATTCTGGAAAATATGAGGAACCGATTCTTGTTTCCGGGACTGATGGTGTTGGCACTAAGTTAAAATTGGCGTTTATGGCCGATAAGCATAATACTATCGGTCAAGATGCCGTTGCAATGTGTGTTAATGATATTTTAGTGCAAGGTGCTGAACCTCTGTTTTTCCTTGATTATATTGCTGTCGATAAAGTTGATGCGGAGAAAGTTGCAAATATAGTGCAGGGTGTCGCCAAAGCCTGTCAAGAATCGGGTTGCGCTTTGATTGGCGGTGAAACTGCTGAAATGGCGGGTTTTTATTCCCAAGGCGAATATGATATTGCGGGTTTTTGTGTAGGTGTTGTTGAAAAAAGTAAAATGATTACCGGGGATAAAGTTGCTCCTGGTGATGTACTTTTAGGATTGCCTTCCAGTGGTGTGCATTCCAATGGTTTTTCTTTGGTTCGTAAAATTTGTTTCGAAGTGATGAATTATGATATGAGTACTGAGATTCCGGAATTTGGCTGCAGTTTAGGTGAAAAACTGCTGACACCAACACGGCTCTATCCTAAATCCTGTCTGCCTCTGATCGAAAAATTTGATCTTCACGGTATGGTGCATATTACTGGTGGCGGTTTCTACGATAATATTCCACGTATCCTGCCAGAAAAATGTGATGCGGAAATCAATGCCGCAGCTTGGGAAATACCTGTGGTTTTCAAAAAATTGCAGGAGTGGGGCAATGTGCCCTGGGCAGAAATGTACCGTACGTTCAATATGGGGATAGGTATGGTTTTAGTAGTTGCTCCTGAAGAAGCGGATGCCGTGCGTAGTCATCTTACTTCTGTAGGTGAACCTTTCTATGAATTAGGAAATGTTGTTGCCGGTAATAAAAAAGCAATTATGAAAGGCGGCGTTTTCAGTGAGTAGCCGTAAAATTGGCGTCTTGGTCAGCGGTCGCGGCAGCAATCTGCAATCCGTATTGGACAGGATAGCCGACGGCTATTTACCTTTGGAAATTGCTGTTGTTATCAGTGATAAGGCTGATGCATATGCTTTGGAACGTGCAGAGAAAGCTGGAATAGCTGCTGTAGCAATTCCACGTAAAGAATGTGTTTCTAAGGAAGAGTTTGAAGGCAAGATTGATGCAGCTTTGCGCGCTCATGGTGCAGAACTTGTTGTTTTAGCCGGTTTTATGCGGATATTGAGCGGGAATTTTGTTAATAAATGGACACAGAAAATCATAAATATCCATCCGGCACTTTTGCCAAGCTTTCCAGGCCTTGATGCCCAGGGGCAGGCTTTGGAATACGGTGTGAAGATTGCTGGCTGTACTGTACATTTTGTCGATGAAGGAACAGATAGTGGTCCGATTATATTACAGAAACCTGTGCCTGTTTTAAATGACGATACAGAGGAATCTTTAGCAGCACGAATTTTAGTTGAAGAACATAAGGCGATGCCGGAGGCTTTACGTTTGTGGGCGTTAGGCAAGCTGGAAATACAGGGAAGGCGCGTTATCGTGCATCCTTGAGATGAGGTGATAAATAATGAGAATCAAAAGAGCGTTATTGAGTGTATCTGATAAAACCGGTATTGTGAAGCTGGCCCAATTTCTACATGACATTGGAGTAGAGATTATTTCAACCGGCGGAACGATGACTGCTATCAGAGAAGCCGGAATACCTGTAACTTATGTCAGCGATGTGACTGGTTTCCCTGAAATTATGGATGGTCGTGTTAAAACTTTGAATCCTAAGATCCACGGTGGTATTTTGGCTGTACGCAGTAATCCCGAGCATATGGCAGCTTTGGAAAAACATGATATAAAACCGATAGATCTAGTGGTTGTCAATTTGTATCCCTTTAAAGAAACAATTGCTAAACCAAACGTTACAGAGGCAGAAGCGATAGAAAATATTGATATTGGCGGTCCGGCAATGGTGCGTGCCTCTGCTAAAAATTTCCGTGATGTAATTATTGTTACTAACCCAGCCCGTTATACCAGCCTGATTGCTATGCTGCAGCAGTATGGGGACGCAGACATCAAAACACGCAAAACATTGGCCAAAGAAGCCTTTAACCATACTTCCGAATATGATGCTATGATCTGTGAATACCTGACCAAGCAGTTGGTTGAAGGTAAATAAGATGAAAAGGTTGATGAAATAATGCGTTTATTATTAATCGGCGGCGGCGGACGTGAACATGCTCTGGCCTGGAAGTTGGCGCAAAGCCCTCAGGTGGAAACGATTTATGCGGCACCGGGAAATCCTGGTATCGCTTTGCTTGATAAATGTGAATGTATTGATTTACCATTGCAGGAATTAGAAAAACTTGCTGATTATGCTGAGGCTAACTGTATTGATTTAACAGTTGTTGGTCCGGAAGCAAGTCTTGTTGAAGGTATTGCCGATGTTTTTAAGGCAAGAGGTCTGGCATTGTTTGGTCCCAGTAAGGCGGCTGCAGAGCTGGAAGGTTCTAAAGCTTTTTCTAAACAGCTGATGGAAAAATACGGGATCCCTACAGCTTTTTTTAAAGTATGCGAGGATATAGAAACAGCCAAGGCTTATATCAAAGAAAAAGGCGCTCCGATTGTTGTTAAGGCGGATGGTTTGGCAGCAGGTAAAGGCGTAGTTGTTGCTATGACTGAAGCAGAAGCATTTGCTGCTGTTGACGATATGATGGGAGACCTTAAATTTGGCGGTGCCGGCGCACGTGTGGTTTTAGAAGAGTTTATGGAAGGCGAAGAGGCATCCTTACTGGCGTTTACTGACGGTGATACTATCGTTTCCATGATTGCAGCACAGGACCATAAAAGGATAAACGATAATGATGAAGGGCCAAATACTGGTGGTATGGGAACATATGCTCCTGCTCCTGTTATGACTGATATTATGCGGCTGAAGGCTGTGGAAAAGGTTTTAAAGCCGACTATTGCAGCAATGAAGGCAGAGGGAAGACCGTATCAGGGTTGTTTATATGCAGGTTTGATGATTAACGGCGACGACATTAAAGTAGTTGAATTTAACTGCCGTTTTGGAGATCCTGAAACACAGGTTATTATGCCGCTTCTTGATGGTGATTTGGCAGAAATAATGCTGTGCTGCGCTACAGGTACTTTAGCTCAGGCTGATATCGGCTGGTATGATAAAGCTGCTGTATGTGTTGTTATGGCTTCAGGTGGTTACCCTGGAAGCTATAAACAAGGCTTGCCTATCAGTGGCTTGGAAGAGACTGCTGCAAGGGAAGACGTTGTTGTTTTCCATGCAGGAACTAAATGTGCTGATGGCCAAATAGTTACTGCTGGCGGTCGTGTGCTTGGTGTCACAGCCGTTGGGAAAAATATCCGTGAGGCGAAAGATAAGGCTTATGAAGCTGCGGGAAAAATCAGCTTTGCTGATGCCCATTATCGTAAGGATATTGCCTGGCGCGCATTAAAAAAATAATAATGACGTCCCAATGCTTTGGCACTGGGACGTTTTGTATAACTTAAATCAGCTTAAAAAGCCTACAAGCTCCAGATAAAATTTAGAGAAAAGGAAGATGAATACAATGGCATTTTATTATGATGAACCCGCTCATACTTTTAGTGAATACCTGCTTGTTCCTGGTTATTCCTCAAAAGAATGTGTACCGACGAACGTTGATTTACGTACTCCTTTAGTAAAATTTAAAAAAGGTGAAGAATCAGCGATTACATTGAATATTCCTCTTGTTTCTGCTATCATGCAGTCTGTTTCTGATGATAAAATGGCGATAGCGCTTTCCAAAGAGGGTGGTATATCCTTTATTTATGGTTCCCAGACTATTGAAAATGAAGCTGCTATGGTGGCGCGTGTAAAAACACATCGTGCCGGTTTTGTCAGCAGTGATTCTAATATCCGACCAGACAGCACTTTGGCAGATATCGTTGCTCTGAAAGAAAAAACAGGTCATTCTACGGTAGCGGTTACTTCTGACGGCACTGTGAACGGCAAATTGGAAGGCATTGTTACCAGTCGTGATTATCGTGTCAGCCGTATGGATTTGAATACGAAGGTCAGCACTTTTATGACGCCAATCAATGAAATGATTGTTGGCGGCAAAGAGACTTCGCTGCAGGAAGCAAATGATATCATTTGGGATAATAAACTGAATACATTGCCTATTATTGATGATGAAGGCCGTTTATTGTATATGGTTTTCCGTAAAGATTATGCTACTCATAAAGAGTATCCTTTAGAGCTTTTGGACAGTAAAAAACGTCACGTAGTAGGGGCTGGCATTAATACCCGCGACTATGCTGAACGTGTACCGGCTTTGGTTAATGCCGGTGCCGATGTGCTTTGCATTGATTCTTCAGAGGGTTATTCTGAATGGCAGAAATTGACTTTGGATTGGGTTCGCGAGCATTATGGAGATACAGTAAAAGTGGGCGCTGGCAACGTTGTAGATGCAGAAGGCTTCCGCTATTTGGCCGAGGCCGGTGCTGATTTTGTGAAGGTTGGTATCGGCGGCGGTTCTATCTGTATTACCCGCGAACAAAAGGGTATAGGTCGCGGTCAGGCAACGGCTTTGATAGAAGTTGCTAAAGCTCGTGACGAATATTATAAAGAAACGGGAATTTATGTTCCTATCTGTTCTGACGGCGGTATTGTTTATGATTATCATATGACTCTGGCATTGGCAATGGGTGCTGACTTTTTAATGCTTGGCCGTTATTTTGCCCGGTTTGATGAGAGCCCGACGAATAAAGTAAATATCAACGGTAATTATATGAAAGAATACTGGGGTGAAGGATCGAATCGTGCCCGTAACTGGCAGCGTTATGATATGGGCGGTGCATCTAAGCTTTCTTTTGAAGAAGGTGTTGATTCTTATGTTCCTTATGCCGGTACGTTAAAAGATAATGTAACGCTTACTTTGAGCAAGGTGCGTTCTACTATGTGTAACTGCGGCGCTCTTAACTTGGACGATCTTAAGAAAAACGCAAAAATGACCTTGGTTTCTTCAACTTCGCTGGTTGAAGGCGGTGCTCATGACGTTATTTTGAAAGATAATAATATGAACAACTATGTGAAATAAGTTCTATAAAGCTGATAAAATGTTATGTGCATTGTATACATGCTGATTTATATTGACTTCTTGCGCATAGAACTGTAAAATTAACACATAATTTATTTGATGGAAAGGCGTGTTAGAAGAATGAATTTGAAAAAATTAGTTACAGCTGCTGTATGTACTATGCTGATGGCTGCAGTTGCTTTTACTGCTGGTTGCGGCGGAGAGAAAAAATCTGACAAAAAAGTATTGAAGGTTGGCATGGAATGCGCTTATGCTCCTTACAACTGGTCTCAGACCAAAGCTGACGGCGGTGCTGTAAAAATTGCAGGCAGCAATGAGTATGCTTATGGTTATGACGTAATGATGGCTAAGAAGCTGGCTGATTCTATGGGTGCTGATCTGGAAATCCATAAAATCGAATGGGATGGTCTGGCTCCCGCAGTTGTCAGCGGTAAGATTGACGCTGCTATTGCAGGCATGTCTATTACTTCTAAACGTAAAGAAACTGTAGATTTTACAAAACCATATTATTATGCAACGGTAGTTGCTCTGGTAAAAAAAGATTCCGAGCAGGCTAAGGCTCAAAGCGTCGCTGATTTAAAAGGTTCCGTAGCAACTTCTCAGCTTAATACAATCTGGTATGACCAGATTGATCAAGTTCCCGATGTAAAAAAATTGCCGGCTATTGATACGGTACCTGGTATGATTGTTGCATTGACTTCCGGAAAATGCAATCTGATCGTTACTGATATCCCTACTGCAAAAGCTGCCGCTTTTGCTAATCCGGAATTGACTGTCTTGAACTTTGAAGAAGGAAAAGGCTTCAAAACTTCTCGTGAAGATGTTGAAATTGGTATCGCTGTGAAAAAAGGCAATACAGAGCTTGTTAAGGCAATGGATGCTGTTTTGGAAAAAATGACTGCTGCTGATTTTGATAAAATGATGGACGAAGCTATTAAAAAACAACCTTTAGCTCAATAATAGTTACCGGTTATGCCTAAAGGGACGGCAATTATGCCGTCCCTTATTTTCCTTTTTTACCGTATTATTCTTTTGCGAATTAAGGGATATCTGTGCTATAATAAATAACAGTGTTTTATCAATTAATTATGTTAGGTGGAGGAACTTATGACAACAATGCCCGAGTCATTTTTTGGATGGGTGACTTTTTTACTGCATCAATATGGTGATGTTCTGTTAAAAGGCGCTTGTGTGACCTTACTTTTGGCTATTGTCGGCACTCTGATCGGTTGCGTAATCGGTCTTGTTGTAGGTATTATCCAGACTATTCCCGAGGATCCAAAGGCAAGTGCTGCCAAAAAGGCTCTTGTAAAAGTGACTCAATTGGTCTTGAATGCTTATGTAGAACTTTTCCGCGGTACGCCGATGATCGTACAGGCTATGGTAGTATATTATGGTGCTATGAGTATGTTTAACATTGATATGTCACCAATGTTTGCCGGTTTTTTAGTTGTGTCTATCAATACGGGCGCATATATGGCGGAAACTGTACGCGGCGGTATTGAATCGATCGATCCGGGTCAGCGCGAAGCTGCTGTGGCTATCGGCATGGATCATTTTCAGACGATGCGCTGTGTAATTCTGCCGCAGGCCCTGCGTAATATCATGCCTCAGATCGGTAATAATCTGATCATCAATATTAAGGATACATCGGTTTTGAATGTAATTTCTGTCACAGAGCTGTATTTTGCTTCAAAATCGGCAGCAGGCGTATATTACAGGTACTTTGAAATATTCTTCATTACCTGCGTTATTTATTTTATTATGACTTTTACCGCTTCAAGACTTTTGCGCTGGTGGGAAGGGAAAATGGATGGACCTAAGGATTATCAACTGGTGTCTTTTGATCCCATGCAGGATCCATGTGGTCATTTTCCTGTTAATGTGGCCGGTAAAAAGAGAAAGGACGGTAATTATTAATGACTGCTGAACAAAGTAAAGAATTGTTATTATCCGTCCAAGGGTTGAAAAAGAATTTTGGAGAACGTGAGATATTAAAAGGTATTGATTTTGATGTGCACAAAGGTGATGTAGTTTGTGTTATCGGACCTTCAGGCAGTGGTAAATCAACATTAATCCGTTGCGTCAATTATTTGGAACAACCAACTGACGGAGTTATCAGCTACCGCGGTGAAAATGTTTTGGAATGTTTTAAGAATCTTCCCTTATACCGTACTAAAGTAGGCATGGTTTTTCAACAGTTTAATTTGTTTAACAATATGACTGTTTTGGAAAATTGTGTTGTAGGTCAGGTTAAGGTACTGGGGAAAAAGTCTGAAGAAGCAAAAGCAATTGCCATGAAATATCTGGAACATGTTGGTATGGCAAGCTATATCAATGCAAAGCCGCATCAGCTTTCCGGAGGTCAGAAGCAGCGTGTGGCTATTGCCAGAGCTTTGGCTTTGGAGCCGGAAGTATTATTGATGGATGAACCTACTTCTGCGCTTGATCCCGAGATGGTAGGCGAAGTTTTAGCCGTTATGCGTGAACTGGCAGAAGAAGGTTTGACGATGGTGATCGTTACACACGAAATGGCATTTGCCCGTGATGTTTCCAGCCGCGTTATTTTCATTGATCAGGGTGTGATTGCTGAAGATGCCAGCCCGGATGTTATTTTTACCGCGCCTCAGAATCAGCGTACGAAGGATTTCCTGAGTAGGTTCAGTTTAACCCGTTGTTAGCAGGAAAAAAACCCTTCTGTGTAGAATTTACATGGAAGAGATTTTTTATTGAAAAAGCTTGGGAAGGATTATCGGTATGAAAAAAATTTGTTTTGTTTTAGCTTTGTTCGTAATATATTTTTTACCGTTTACAATTACAGAAGCCAGTATGGGGAGGAATACGCTGCTGTTCGTGCCTTTAGATAACAGGCCGGTTTGTTTGGATTATGCAGTGGAAACTATGCAGGCAGCCGGATGGAATGTGGAAACGCCGCCATTAGAATATATTGCCAGCAGTGATCATAGCGGTAATCCTGATAAATTGTATGAATGGCTGGCGGCGCGATCCGCAACAGCCAATGCGATCGTTGTTTCATCAGATGCGCTGATCTATGGCGGACTGGTTGATTCGAGGACGCATCATCTGCCGAAAGACGTTTTAACAGAGCGGGCAGAACGTTTATTAAAGTTGAAAGCGCAGGGTGGTGACCCCTTTGTTTATGTATTTACAACTATCATGCGTTCTCCCAAAGCCAGCAGTGCTCCTGTAGAACCTGCTTATTACGCCGAATGGGGACCAAAGCTGTTTAGAATGGGAGCCTTAGAAGATAAACTGGATTTAAAAGAAATCAGCAGAAAAGAACGTAAAGAACTGGCAGCGTTACAGGCGGAAATACCTCAAGCTGTTCAAGATGACAGAGCGCAGCGCCGCAATTTGAATATAGCAACTACGGAACTTTTGCTGCATGGCGTAGAAAGCGGTAATTTTGACTATTTACTGATTGGCCGCGATGATACGGCACCATATTCACAGGCCCATAAAGAAGCACGCAAAATGGACATTCTTGTCAGAGAACTGCCAAAAGAAAAAATTCGCTTTTTCTCAGGCGCGGATCAGCTTGGCCTGATTTTATTAAGCCGTGCTGCCAGCAGAGTCAGTTATGAGATTCCTATGGTCTATATTGATTTTGCAGAAGGCAAAGGCGGAGCGACTATACCGACCTATGAAGATGACCCGATTGCTTTCAGCGCAGCAGAGCATATTCATGCTGCCGGTGGCTGGCCTACCGCTAAATTAACGAGGGCAGATTTGGTGTTGGCTGTTAATACTCCGTTGGACGGAGTGACGTTGGAAGCCTCTAATCCAAAAAATACGGGTGAGATAACAAAACAGACAGAAGAATTTGTTGCGGATGTTAAAGGATATCTGAAGCAGGGCAAGGCAGTCGCAGTAGCTGATATTGCTTATGGCAATGGTGCAGATAATGCTTTAGTCAAAGAACTGTTTAAGGAAAATCTGGCGGAGAAACTTGCTGCTTACGGTGGCTGGAACACTGCTGGAAACACATTGGGCTTTGCTTTGGGGCAAGGTTTACTGGCTAAAAGTATGGATGCGGCCGACCGTCAATCCTTACTTACTGTAAGATACCTGGATGATTGGGCTTATCAGGCCAATGTGCGTAATAAGACTTATGTGGAATTGATTTGGCCTAATTATTGGCCTAACAGTGGACTTAACACTCAACAGGTGCAAGAGGCTGAAGCCGTTATCACCAAAGATATTTTAGAGCTGGCACAGCCTGTTTTAGGTGACAGAGTAAGTAAGTATAATTTCACTTTACCATGGAAACGGATGTTTGAAGTAGAAGTAAGCAGAAAATAAAACAGAAAAACCCGGCAGACATTATAGTCTGCCGGGTTTTTCTGTTTTAAAATTGTTTTTTAGATGATTTTTATATTTGAAATTCAAAAAATATATTGCTATAAAGACAAAATAAAATATTTTAAATAGATGATAATTAGTGTATAATAAAATATAAATATTAACTAAAACAAATGGAACGTATAATAAAAGACCAAAATAATCTTTAGAAGATGGGTGAATGATGAAGACAAAAGCTCAAAGCCATAAAATGATAGTTACGGTGCTGGTGATATTAATTTCCTGTTTTTTTGTGAATACTGTTAATTGTAATCCTCAGGGAAATAATACAAGAAAACAGCAGGAGCGAGCGATTTTGGTAAATTCTGTAGACGATGAACGCGGTTTTATTTTTTTAAAGAAAAAACTCCATGATCAAAACGATGTGATCATTTATTCTGTCAATCAGCAGGGGCTGGCCGATTATGGAGTTAGTGAATCTATGGGGCAGGCCATGGAATATGCTGCACTGAGGAAAGACAGACAATACTTTGATTTGCTTGCAGCACAAACTGATAAATATTATTTGGACCGGGCCGGCTATTACTACTGGAAAATTAATGCTGAAAATTATGCTGGCGAACAAATTTCTGCACTGGTGGATGATTTAAGGATATTTAAAGCATATTATTTGGCTGCTCAAAATAATATGGGCGACTATAGTAAACAGTTGGCTTATGTGTCTGAGTCTATTTATAAATTTGACAGTGATGGCAAGTATTTATATGACTTTTATGATGACAGAAGTCAGCAAAAAGCAGACTATGTTTCGCTTTTTTATTTGGATATGAACAGTATAGATATGCTGAAAGCGTATGATAAACAAAAATGGCAGGAGTTGTGGCAAAATTCACGCGAATTGCTGCAGAAAATAGAAAAAAGAGAATATGGGTTTTATCCGGTTGCTTTTAGTTACAGTGAAAAAAAATATGTTTGGAATGAAACTGGCATAAATATGGTTGAAAATTTGTATACTGCTTTAAATTTGTATAATGCAGATGGGGATACAGGCAGCTTGCTTAAATTTATGCGAGAAGAAATAAAAACAAATAAAAAAATAGCTAACTGGTATAATTTTGATGGTTCTGTTAAAGACGAAAATGAGTCTGCGGCAGTGTATGCTTTAGCGGCCCGTTTATTTTGGCTGAACAATGACAGTAAGTATGCTTTGTGGTGCTATAGTAAGGTTTTGGCATTTCAAATAGAAGATGTTTCAGATTTTGGCGGCGGGTTTGGTGATCAGGATTCTGGTATGGTTTACGCTTTTGATCAGTTGGAAGCATTACTTATGTTGAGGATGGTGCAGGGAATTGGTGAATAAAGAATTTAGACCGGATGTTATCTGGTTTAATAGTTTTATTATTACTGTTCTGTGTGTATTTGCCGTTATTCTTGTACGGTTTGAAGCACTGAATATATTTTTTGCTTTTGGACTTTTTGGTGTTTTTCTTTTGGTGGCAGTGCTTTCATATATGATTGGCTTGCAGCGGGGGCTTTTGCTCTCGGTAGGTGTTACTTTTTGCTATGGTAGTTATCTTATTTATGCAGTAATAATCAGTAAAGAAATGACGACAGTTGATCCATTGGATGTAGCGTGGCTTTTTTTGATACCGTTGATAAGTGTTTTAGCAGCCAAATTAGGGGAATGTATTTCCAGGAATGAGTCTTTAGCCAAGGATATTGAAGCGATAGCTGAACTGGTTACATTAGATGGAGATACGGGATTCTATAATAATCAGGGGTTTTTTAAAAAATTAGATGAAGAATTTTGGCGTGCTAAACGTTACAACGAAGCTTTTACATTGCTGTTGCTGCAAATTGCCAATTTTGATGAAATCCAGCTGGCCTATGGTAATGTTGGTGCAAGCCGAATATTGATAGCAGTTGCTAAAAATATTGACCTGAAAATGCGCGGTACAGATGTCAAAGGACTTTTAATAGATAATATGTTAGGTATTTTAATGCCCGGAACCAATGCTGAAGGTGCGGTTACTGTGGTAGAAAAGTTGCATTTGTTTTTGACAGTGGTAGCAGTTGAACTTGAAGATGGTAAAAAAAATATAAAAGTTAAACCAAGTATAGGCGCAGCTTCTTTTCAAGAAAGCGATATTGATGTTATTGAAGTGTATGAAAGAGCCAGAACGGAACTTACTTATGATAGAGGTTAAAAAATAATAGCTGTTTTTGGGGGATATATGGACGCGGAAAGATTATTTTTTATTTCAATGGGTGCAACCTGGCTGATACTTTTTTATCATGTATTTTTAACTGTTGGTGGATACAAGCATTTTTTGAAAACAATGCATGATGATGACGTTGATATGAAAATGGATTACTATCCTTTTGTCAGTGTGTTAGTGCCGGCGCATAATGAAGAAGCCGTTATTGGCAGGACGGTTGAGGCATTGGGAAGATTTGCCTATCCTAAAGATCGTTATGAAATAGTGGTGATAAACGATTGTTCAAGTGACAAAACGGGTCTGATTTTAGAAGAGAAGCAAAAGAAAATTCCACAGCTGAAAGTTGTTACTTTGCAGCCGCCGGTGGGTGCTAAGGGAAAATCAAATGCGCTGAACCATGGACTGAAAGTCAGCTGCGGTGAATATGTTGCTGTTTATGATGCCGATAATACTCCGGAAAGAGGGGCTCTACTGCAGTTAGTTTATAAATTATATACTAATGATAAATTGGGGGCTGTTGTTGGAAAGTTTCGGACACGCAATCGTAATGTAAACTATCTTACGCGCTTTATAAATATTGAGACTTTGAGTTTTCAGTGGTTATTGCAGGCCAGCAGGTGTTATTGGTTTGGTCTTACTACTATTCCTGGAACTAACTTTGTTGTGCGGAGAAGTATCCTCGAAAGTATTAACGGCTGGAATGATCAGGCGTTAACCGAAGATACGGAGCTGACAATTCGCATTTATGATTTTGGTTATACCATCTTTTGGTACCCGCATGCCGTAACTTGGGAACAGGAACCAGAGTCGCTGCGTGTCTGGATGAAACAGAGGACACGTTGGGCACGTGGAAATTTGTGGATCATCAGCCAATATTTACTGCGGATATTTCAGCTTAAAGACAGAAAAATCGGTACAGATATAGTTTATTTTGCTTTTACATATTTTGTATTTTTTGCGGCTGTGATTATATCGGATATATTGTTTGTTTTAGGCGCACTGGGAATAGTTCGTCTGAGTATAGATGCGCCGTTGTCACTGATATGGATGTTGGCTTATGCGCTTTTTGTAACGGAAACCTTTATTTCACTTTCCTTAGAGCGTGGCGAAGGCAGCTTAAGTAATTTATTTTTGATTTGTCTGATGTATTTTACATATTGCCAATTGTGGATCATTTTAGTATTTAAGGCGCTTTACGAAAGCTTGAAGGACAAGATTCAGGGAAAGGGGTTCCACTGGTATAAAACAGAGCGGAGCTCTAATTAAAGAAAGATATGGTCAGGAAAGGTTCTAGAAATATGCAAAAAAAAGCTTTTGTGAGACGCGATATGGCAATATTTAATGGAATTGTGCTGCTGCTGTTGATTGCAGCAGTGATTACATTGTTGTGTTTTTTGAACAATGAAAAAGAATTAGTGTTTCTTATTTTTGCGTGTCTGAGTTTTAATATTATCACTGCCTATTCGTTAGGAACTACGAAGGGACTTTATTTATCGATTGTTTTTGTAATGTTTTTTAGTATGTACAGTTTATATGACATCGTATTACTGGAAAAAATGGGGGCGGATGTCTATATTGATTTTTTGGCATTGCTATGTTTTCCTGTTGGAGGTTTCTTAGGTGGAGAATTATCAGCGGTGGTAGAGAAAAATATGTTTAAAATAGCCAGTGTGTCTGAACTGGAAAAACTTGTTACTCTTGATGGGAGTACCGGTTTTTATAATCAACAGGGATTTTTTAAACAACTGGAAGAAGAAGTAGGACGTGCTAAACGTTACGGTACAAGTTTTTCCCTGCTTTTATTTCAGATTAGCAATTTGCAACAGCTGCAATCTATTTATAAGAAACAGGATATTATGTTCATCAAAAAAACTGTGGCAGAAATTGTTGCCAGTAAATTGCGCTTTACTGATTGTAAGGGGATTTTAGATGACGGCAGTATTGGCGTGATCCTTCCTCAGACAGAAAGCGGCGGCTTAAATATTGTTGTGAGCAAAATAGATACTGCTGTCGGACTGATACCGGTCAAGCTCAGTAGCGCCAAGCGCATGGTGCGTGTAAGGACTTCACTGGGGTATGCCACGATTGAAAATACGGACACAGATTATAAAATGTTATACTTGCGGGCGAAAGAAGATTTGGTGAATGGCAGCTAGGATGCTTTTAGTCAAAAAAATAATATTGGTATTGTTAATGTTGATATTGGGGACAGGCACCTGCTTTGCACAGACTGCTGGCAGAAATTTCCTGCTCTATGATCTGCAGATGCGCTACGGTGGAACTTTCCCGCTGGTTACTTCGCTGGCAGAACATCTGGGACATTTTGAGGAGGATTATGTCCTTGTAGCTGTGGATGATTGGCAACCAGGGTTGTTGCAAGATGCAGATACTATAGTTTATGCCGGGCTTCAGCAAAGAAAGCTGCCGCGGGAATTGGTAGAAGAAATTGCAGGGGCAAGGCAGGTTCTGTGGTTTGAAGATAATATTGAACAGCTTGCAGAAGTTAAAGGCTGGCATGATTTTAGATCATTGGGTAAGGTAAGTGATTGGACTTATATAAACTTTAAGGGAAGAAGTTTTTATGATTGGATGAGTGTTGAATATACTGATCCAGGAAAAAACGTAAATGTTATAGCAACCGCAAAAAAGTTTATTGATGAAGTACCAGTAATTTGGCAGCGTGAAAATATTTATTATTCTGGAATGTTGGAATTTAATGAGCTGTTTGATGATTATATGGGCTATTTACTGCATCAGGTATTTAAGCGGCATACTGATGACCAACGACCAAAAGCGTTTTTAAGGGTTGAAGATGTAAGTCCGATCGTTGATCCTAAAGCCGTTAAGGCTGTGGTGGAGAAAATAGAGAAATATAATATTCCCTTTGCTATCGGTGTAGTCCCCGTTGGAATTATGGACGGGAAAAAACATTATTTACACGAGCGGGAAGAATTGGTAGAAGTGCTGCAGGAGGCTCAAAAGCGTGGCGCCAGCATTATTATGCATGGCTACACTCATCAAAATGAATTTTCACCGACGACTGGCGAAGGCTATGAATTTTGGAATGCTAAAGATGATAGACCAATGGAGGATGAAGAAAGTTTTACTGTTCCCCGTATAGAAGCAGGCATTTCGGAATTACTGCGCTGCGGATTAATTCCATTAGCTTTTGAAGCTCCGCATTATGCCGCAAGTCAAAAAACATATGAGATTCTGAGTAGATATTTCAATATTTATTCCGGTCAATTGCAGATTTCTGATGATACGGATAGCGTTACTATGACCTTACCGTATATGACGAGATCAAGATACCTTTATGGAATGTTGGTTATACCTGAGAATATGGGGTTTTATGACGGCGGCGAGTTTGTGGTAGAAGAAATGATGAATAAAAGTGCTTCGCTTAAAACTATACCAGGCGCTGTTGCTTGTTTTTTTTACCATGGTTATTTAAAACCAGATAAAGTTGGCTCTATTATTGAGGGTTTGCAAAAGCAGGGTTACGAATTTTTAGATTTAAAATATCTGCCGGTAAAAGTGCAGGCACCAGGAATCGTAATTACAGCAGCAGATGGTGTTGTAAATGCGGTTGTGGCTGAAGAAGTAAAGCAGTCATGGCAAACTGCTGCAGGAGAACAATATTTAAAAATTAACAAGATCGTCAGTGTTCAGGCGGCAGTTTTAGTAGTAATTTTAACTGTGTTTGTATATATAATTTTAAAATTAAAGCGCAATACAAAAAAACATTATGAGAAATGATTAATATTAAGGATGTGTTGGGAGTATGCTCAAGAGAGTATGTTTGTTGATGGCGATGATATGGTCTTTGGGATTCATATGTACAGCGGATGCTGCACCAATGGAACTCGGACTCAAGCCTGTTGTGCTGGGGAATGAATACAGTATAAGTTTATTTATGGATGACAAGGTTTTGCGCAACCCCAATGCGGCACTGACAGGATTTTTGGAAATTAAACCCGGTATGAAGCTTTCCGTGGCACCGGTTTTGGATTTGTGGTATTCGTATTCGCCGACAATCCTGCCGGATATTTCGACAATGACAGTTTCAGTGAATGGAATCCCTGCGGAAAGCCGCAGACTTGTTCCAGATGGTGCTTTTAGGAGTAATTGGCAGGTTGCGCTGCCCTTGACCAGTTTAAGAGAGGGGATTAATGAAATTACCATCAGTGTTTTGCACAGGTCTATTGAGGGCCTCTGTAAAGATATTGATAATGATGCTAATTGGTTTATTATACGTCTGGAAACAACAATAAAATTCAAAGTTGATGCTATGAATTATAGTTTGGCCAATTTCCCTAATCCTTTTATAGATGAATATTTTGGCGCCCGGAATAATGTTACTTTTTCTCTTGCTAATATCAATGATAATAATATTATATCGATGCTGCGGCTGTCGTCGTTTATGGGACGAATGTCGGGTTATGGTTCGCCGGTGGTTTGGGAAGCGAGGCTGGAACAGCCAGATGCAGTGCTTGATACAAATGTTATAAGATTGGGCGGACAGGTTGAGGCAGATGTAAACTTCAGCGGTGATACAGCATTTTTGAAATTATTTCCTTCCCTTAACGGTCATTATAATTTAAGTGTGGGGGGAAATAATGAAAATGGTGCCAAGCTGGGCGTTAACGCTTTGTGTAATAATAAATTTGTTAGAACATTGAGCGGCAGTGAAACACAGTTTTCTTTGCCTGTGCAGGCTGAAAAACTTTCCGGTAAAAAAGGTTTAGACAGTAAAGGAATTTATACGCTTAGTGATATTGGCTATAATGACGATATTTTAGCAGCTGGTGCTTTTCATCAGGAAGCAGAAATATTTATTCCCAAACCTTCTAATTATGATATTGAAGAAGGTTCTTATGTGGAATTGCATTTCAGGCATGCCAAAATTCTGGATCGTAAGAAATCGGCCGTGACTGTTTATGTCAATGATATTCCGATCAGATCAGAAGTGCTGACCGCTGAGAATGCTGACGGCGGTATTTTAAAAGCTGAGCTGCCGGTTTTGCCGGCTAATCAGCAAGGATGGCGTGTGCGGTTTGCCTTTTATCATGATCTTGGTATAATCGACTGTTCTAAAAGATATGACGATGTTGCCTGGTCGGTGATTGAGAAAGAAACCAGCATCTATTTGGCAGTAAGCAGCCATTCGAGACAGGAGAGTCTGGCAGACTTTCCCGGGTATTTCAATACTGACAGCAATGGTGATATTGTGCTGACCATGTGGTTAAGTCAGACACCGGATAATGATGAACTGACGGCTGCAGCGCAACTAGCTTACTGGATCGGTCAAAATAATACGGGTAACATAGTCTGGAAAGTACAGCTGGGACCACAAGCAGTTATTAGTAATGACAGTGGAACTGTTATTACTACCGGTCAAAACAGAGTTTTAACGGATAAACGGACAATTGGTGACAGTTTGCCTGTAACTGTTAATGCAGATGGAACAATAAAAACCAGTGAGTGGTTAAGTATTGCTACTGACGCAATATATAGAAAAAATATTTTTCAGGTTGCGCGTAAGGGCGATAATGTAATTTATGCCTTTACCTATGCTAATATCGAGAATATGAAAAGTTTTATGCGTTTGGCTTTTATTAATGGAACCAGTCTTAATGGGCAGGTCGCTTTAATAGATGCTAATGGACAGACTCTTACTTTTGCAGAGGAAGTAAAACATCAGGATGCTGGACTTAGCAAAATTTTTAGAAATTTTTCCGGTAATCGCTTGGGAAGTTATCTGGCGGTGATCGCTGTAGTTGTTTGTGGGACGCTGATAATGATGTGGTATTCCAAACGTCGCAAATAAGAACTGACGAAAGGATAAAGGGAAGATGCAAAATAGAATCATAACGATGTGTTGCAGCATCTGCATGTTGATTCCTTTAGTAGGTAATGCAAGTGCTATTACGGTCCCACCGGATGTTAAAGATGTTGCTGATAGTGCAGCTGAGTTAGCTAAAGGAGTGGATTACAGGAAGCGCTTTGAGCAGGAAGAGGACGAAGCCGCTTTAAGTAAGCAACAGATGGAAACGGAAATGGCTGCTTCCTGGTCAACGGTAGTGAGCTTGTTAGAACAGGCAGAGAAAAACAGAGCTCTGTTGAATGCTAATCAGGAGCTGCTGCAGCATATGCAGCGGGACAATAATTCATATGAGCAAAAAGTCCGGGAGCTGGAAGAGAAAAGTAGAAATGCCTGGGCCGCAGCTGCAGCCCAGGTCAATTATGCAGAGGCGCTTGATGATGCACAGGTAGAAGGAAGCTTGGGTGGAGAGCAGGTAGGTACTGCATATGCCTATGCAGGTAATTTGCAACATCAGGCCGAAAACATTGATGTTGAACTGGAAAAAGTTTTTCTTGAATATGAAGCGCTGCAGAATAAAACTGATCTGCTGCTGGGCGTAAGAGCCGAAGCCGCAGCCGAACTTGGTGAACAGGAAAATGAATTGGCAGAAGCGGTGTATAATGCAGGCGGGTCTATGGATTATGCGTTGGCAAGCAGGGATTATTACGAGCGGCTATTGAAAGAAAAAGAAAATCCTTATCAGGATGTATCTGGCTTTCTAAGCAACAATTTTTATAATTGGCACGGAAACGGTTGGAGTGGCAGCCAGTTTGTCCAGCCTTATTATTTTGGATATGCCAATAAAAATAGCTATTGGGGGCTTAACTTCAATTATGTAAGTTCAAAGAATACAACGCCGGGACATGAAGGCAAGATAAATACTTTTACAGATACTTTATTATATTTTTCAACGAGAAATAATAAGGATAAATATATAGTTGATTATAATTTGGGTATTAATATTCCTACGGGAAAAGCGAAGCTGTCAAGCTACGAACGCAACGCCAGAATGGATGAAGATCTGGTGAGATTTGCTGAGTTTGGTGAAGGTTGGAACTTTACTCCCGGAATAGCGGTTACGCGTAGAATAGGGGGGGACAAAGATCTGCTGACGTTGGGAACAAACTACTCAGTCAGAGGTTCTTATGATCCTACCAGTGATATCGATGATGACAAATTCAATCCTGGTAATGAATGGCAAAAGTATTTACGCTGGCAGCACGCTGAAGAAAAATGGCAGCTGGTAGGTGAGCTTCTTCATACCAGTTCTGCAGAAAGTAAGATTGCTGATGGCAGTGTTTTTGATACAGGCGCAGTTTGGGAAACGCGGTTGACCTATAACCGTAATTTAGCCAAGGATCAGGACTTAATGTTGTACTATTGGTACTATCATGAGAATAATGAAATTATTTTGAATAAAAAAGTTGAAGAATCTCCAGTACATTATTTTGGTGCGGAATGGAAAAAACATTTATCTAAAAAAACAGACCTGCGTCTGGCTGCGGATATCATGATAGCCGACGGTATTAGATATAGCTCGCTGACGGATTCATATGTAGATAATAGAAAAAAAGTTGCTTTGGGCATAGGCTGTGATTTAAAAATGGATGAAAGAAATAAATTGTCGTTGAAGGTACAGCACTTTTCTATGCGCGACGGAAAAAACTCTAATGGCGCTGATGCCAGAAGGTACCAGGGATTTAATTTTCTTACAAGTTTCTACCATACATTTTAGGAAGGATAGCCTAACATGATAAAAAACAGAGATTTACCAGCATATTTTTTTATATTATTGGTTAGTACGTTTTTGACTTGCTCTGTTGATGCTCAAGAAAAGGCTGAAAATAAGATATATGCAGATGAACATATGCAATTTTTGCTGCCAGAAAAATTTAGAGGTGAATCAGATACAGAAAAACCTTTTCAAGTTTGTTTGACTGATGACGCTGGCAGCAGAATATATTTTGCAGTTAGAAAAAGAGCGGATAAAACAATTGCAGGAGGGATTACTAACGAGGCAGGAAACATAACGGCTGCAGAAAAGAAAATAGCGGTTGCTGAAACTTTAATTGTTTCTGATTATGGCAGCAAATTGTGGGGACTACAAAAACAGAAAATAAATTGGATTCGTATGCAGAGATCAGAGGATTCAAATGATTGCTTAATGATTTATTTTTGGCAGGCGAAAGGAATGGAATACCTTTTTTTGCTGGAAGGATCGCAAATAAAAATGGATTTACTGGCAATGGAAGTAGAAAAAAATATAATTTTTTAAATACGGAGAATAAAATCCAATCAAATTGACCTCAAATTTAGCAAAATTTGAGGCTTTTCTTTTATATTTAAGAGCTGGTGATAAATTATGACTGAATTTGTCAAAAATGCTGAAATAATACATATAAAATATCCTCTGAAAATGGAAATACGAGTCCCAAAAGATTACAAAATTAAGATTTTTTGTGTAAAACATATTACAAAGTTACGCAAAAGAAACGCTAGGGTCCGTGTAATACAAAAAACACGGTTTAATGCGGGTTTGCGCTTGTAAAAAAATCAAGAAAAAGTATTGACACAGCCAAGTGGCAGTGATACAATATGTGAGTATCTCGGGATAGCTATGCGCTTTTACAAGGAGGGTTTGTGATGACAGTAGAGTTGTTAAAGCAAGCAACGAAGCGAGTTGTCGGGAACAAGCAAACCGCTAAAGCGATTCAAAAAGGCACTGCAAAAACAGTTTATATAGCTGATGACGCAGATGTACGGGTTGTGCAGCCGCTGCTTGATGCCTGCGCTGAAGCTCGGGTGGATGTAGAAAAAGTAGCGACAATGCAAGAACTCGGCAAGGCCTGCGGAATTCATGTCGGTGCAGCGACAGCCGCGATACTCAAAGTTTGATAGGGATCTGGAAGCTCTGCTGAAGGATTTTTATAATCATTAAAATCTATTTATTCGGAAGGAGGTGCCGATATGCCTACAATTAATCAATTGGTTCGCAAAGGAAGAGAAGTTTTGACTGTAAAATCCACTGCCCCGGCATTGAAAGAATGCCCGCAAAAACGTGGAGTTTGCACTAGGGTTTATACTACAACCCCGAAAAAGCCTAACTCTGCTCTTCGTAAAGTAGCTCGTGTACGTTTGACTAACGGTATCGAAGTTACTGCTTACATCCCTGGTATCGGCCACAATCTGCAGGAACATAGCGTTGTCCTGATTAGAGGCGGAAGAGTTAAAGATCTTCCTGGTGTGCGTTACCATATCATTCGTGGTGCACTTGACACTGCAGGCGTTGCTAACCGCAATCAAGCCCGTTCTAAATACGGTGCTAAACGTGCTAAAGCAGCTAAAAAGTAATCAAGTCTACACAACGAATTGATAATCCATAAGGAGGGAAACACATGCCGAGAAAAGGCCCTGTAACAAAAAGAGACGTTTTGCCGGATCCTGTATACGGCTCAAAACTTTTGACAAGATTTATTAATAAGATTATGCTTGACGGTAAAAAAGGCGTTGCTGAACGCATTGTATATGATGCTTTCGATCTGGTTCGTGCTAAAACTGGTAAGGATCCTCTCGAAGTATTCGATGCAGCTATGAAAAACGTTATGCCGCTTTTAGAAGTACGTGCTCGCCGCGTTGGTGGTGCTAACTACCAGGTTCCGGTTGAAGTCCGTGCAGACCGTAAGACCACCCTTGGTATTCGCTGGCTGGTCAACTACTCCCGTTTGCGTGGTGAAAGAACCATGTGCGAACGTGTTGCTGGTGAGATCATGGACGCAGCAAACGCTACCGGCGCTGCTGTGAAAAAACGCGAAGATACCCACA
Organism: Phascolarctobacterium faecium; assembly: GCF_003945365.1. Taxonomy (NCBI): domain Bacteria; kingdom Bacillati; phylum Bacillota; class Negativicutes; order Acidaminococcales; family Acidaminococcaceae; genus Phascolarctobacterium; species Phascolarctobacterium faecium. The sequence continues at coordinate 1,092,792 of NZ_AP019004.1, forward strand.
AGATGGCTGAAGCAAACAAAGCGTTTGCACATTACCGCTGGTAATGGCCCGATCCCTATAACGAGGAGGATAAAAAAGTGGGCAGACAATTTCCGCTTGAAAAAACAAGAAATATCGGCATCATGGCTCATATTGATGCTGGTAAAACTACTACGACTGAACGTATTCTGTTCTACACCGGTAGGGTTCATAAAATCGGTGAGACCCATGATGGCGGCGCTACCATGGACTGGATGGTTCAAGAGCAGGAACGTGGTATTACCATTACTTCTGCTGCGACCACCTGTCAATGGGATGGACACCGCATCAACATCATTGATACGCCAGGTCACGTTGACTTCACTGTAGAAGTTGAACGTTCTCTGCGTGTACTTGATGGTTCTGTTGCAGTATTCTGCGCTAAAGGCGGCGTTGAACCTCAGTCTGAAACAGTATGGCGTCAGGCTGACAAATATGGCGTACCGCGTATGGCGTATGTAAATAAAATGGATATTACCGGCGCTGACTTCTACAATGTAGTACAAATGATGAAAGATCGTTTGAATGCCAATGCTGTACCTATCCAATTACCGATTGGTTTCGAAGATACCTTCCAGGGTATGGTCGATCTGATCAAAATGAAAGCTATCGTTTACAGCGACGCTCTGGGTAAAGAAGAAGAATTTGTTGATATTCCTGCCGATATGGTTGAAAAAGCCAACGAATACCGTCAAGCTTTAATGGAAGCTGTAGCTGAAAGCGATGACGAGCTGATGATGAAATATCTGGAAGGCGAAGAGCTGACGGAAGAAGAAGTTATGGCTGGTATCCGCAAACAAACTATTGCTTGCAAAATGACTCCTGTCTGCTGCGGTTCTTCTTACAAAAACAAAGGCGTACAGCCTTTGCTGGATGCTGTTGTAGCGTTCATGCCTGCTCCTACTGATATTCCTCATATCAAAGGCGTAAATCCTGAAAGCGGCGAAGAAGACGAACGTCCGTCGTGCGACAGCGAGCCGTTCTCTGCACTGGCTTTCAAAATTATGACTGACCCGTTTGTTGGTAAACTTGCTTTCTTCCGTGTGTACTCCGGTACTCTCGGCTCCGGTTCTTACGTTTACAACTCTACCAAAGGTAAGAGAGAGCGTATTGGCCGTATCCTGCAAATGCATGCCAACCATCGTGAGGAAATCGACATGGTTTATTCCGGTGATATTGCAGCAGCAGTAGGTTTGAAAGATACCACTACCGGCGATACTCTCTGCGACGAAAAAGCTCCGATCATTCTGGAATCCATGGTATTCCCTGATCCGGTAATCTCCGTTGCGGTTGAACCTAAAACTAAAGCTGACCAGGAAAAGATGGGCATTGCCCTTCAAAAACTGGCAGAAGAAGATCCGACTTTCCGTGTTCATACTGATCCGGAAACAGCACAAACCATCATTTCTGGCATGGGCGAGTTGCATTTGGACATTATTGTTGACCGTTTGCTGCGTGAATTCAAAGTAGGCTGTACTGTTGGTAATCCGCAGGTTGCTTATCGTGAAACTATCCGCAAATCTGTTAAGTCCGAAGGTAAATTTGTACGTCAGTCCGGTGGTAAAGGCCAATATGGTCACTGCTGGTTGGAAATTTCACCTCGTGAAGCAGGTGAAGGCTTCTTGTTTGAGAACAAAGTTGTTGGCGGTGCTATTCCGAAAGAATACATCGGACCGATCGAAAACGGTGTTAAGGAAGCTATGGAAAACGGCGTAGTTGCCGGTTACCCAATGGTTGATATCAAAGTTACCGTTTATGATGGTTCTTACCATGAAGTCGATTCTTCTGAAATGGCCTTCAAAATTGCAGGTTCTATGGGCTTCCGTTCTGGCGCTACTAAAGCCGACCCGGTTATCCTTGAACCTTATATGAAAGTAGAAGTTACTGTTCCTGAGGACTACATGGGCGATGTTATCGGCGATTTGAACTCTCGCCGTGGTCGTATCGAAGGTATGGAAGCTCGCAATGGCGCTCAAGTTATCAACGCATTTGTTCCGCTTTCCGAAATGTTTGGTTATGCTACCGACCTGCGTTCTAAAACTCAAGGCCGAGGCAACTACTCTATGGAAGTTGACCATTACGAAGATGTACCGAGAAACATTGCTGAGGCTATCATTGCCAAAAACAAAGGCACTCAAGCCTAATATAAAGTAAAACCTAATTTAAGGGAGGAAAAATAAATGGCAAAGCAAAAATATGAAAGAACAAAACCGCATGCTAATATCGGCACCATCGGTCACGTAGACCATGGTAAAACAACCCTGACCGCAGCAATCACCAAAGTATTGGCTTCTAAAGGCGGCGCAGAATTCATGGATTACTCCATGATCGATAAAGCACCTGAAGAAAGAGAACGCGGAATCACCATCAACACTTCCCACGTAGAATATGAAACAGCAACCCGCCACTACGCACACGTAGACTGCCCGGGCCATGCCGACTATGTAAAAAACATGATCACCGGCGCAGCACAAATGGACGGAGCGATCCTCGTAGTATCCGCAGCAGACGGCCCGATGCCGCAAACTCGTGAGCACATCCTTCTTGCTCGTCAAGTAGGCGTACCTGCAATGGTAGTGTTCCTGAATAAAGCAGATATGGTAGACGATCCGGAACTGATCGAATTAGTAGAAATGGAAGTACGTGAACTGCTCTCCAGCTACGACTTCCCCGGCGACGACATTCCTGTAGTAGTAGGGTCTGCACTGAAAGCACTTGAAGGCGACGCAGCATACGAAGCAAAAATCATGGAACTGATGGACGCAGTAGACGCATACATTCCTATTCCGGAACGCGCAACTGACAAACCGTTCCTGATGCCTGTAGAAGACGTATTCACAATTACCGGCCGTGGCACAGTAGCAACAGGCCGTGTAGAACGTGGTATCATCAAAGTAGGCGACAATATTGAGATCGTAGGAATGACAGAAGAGAAAAAAGCAACAGTAGTAACGGGCGTAGAAATGTTCCGTAAATTACTGGACGAAGCAGTAGCAGGAGACAACATCGGCTGCCTGCTGCGTGGTGTAGACCGTAAAGATATCGAACGCGGTCAAGTACTTGCAAAACCCGGCAGCATCCATCCGCACACAAAATTCAAAGCAGAAGTATATGTACTGACGAAAGAAGAAGGCGGCCGTCATACACCGTTCTTCAACGGCTATCGTCCGCAGTTCTATTTCAGAACAACAGACGTAACCGGCGTAACTGAATTACCGGAAGGTATTGAGATGGTAATGCCTGGCGATAACGTAACCATGGACGTAGAGCTGATCACTCCGATCGCAATCGAGCCTGGTCTGCGTTTTGCAATTCGCGAAGGCGGCCGTACTGTTGGCGCCGGCGTTGTTGCTGCTATCAACGAATAATCTTTAATTAGATCCCGAATGAGGGGCTAATAAAAGCCCCTCATTTACTTATGTTTATTTGCATGGCCCTGCGATGATGTGAGAGGTTGCTTGCCTGCTAGACAGGGAGATTTTCACGGAGTATGTCCGTTCTTAGAAACTGGGCGATTAGGAGGAAAAAAATTAATGTCAAAATCACAGAAAATCAGAATACGCTTAAAAGCGTATGATCACAAAGCGCTTGATCAAAGTGCTGCAAAAATTGTAGAAACTGCGAAACGTACCGGAGCTCAGGTTTCCGGCCCTATTCCGCTTCCTACTGAAAAAAATATCTATACGATTCTGCGTTCCCCTCATGTAAACAAGGATTCTCGTGAACAATTCGAGATGCGTACCCACAAAAGACTTGTAGACATTCTGGAACCGACTGCGAAGACCGTTGATGCTTTAATGCGTCTTGACCTTCCTGCCGGCGTAGATATCGAGATTAAACTGTAAGGAGGAGGTGCAATAATGGCTAAAGGAATCTTAGGCAAGAAAATTGGTATGACCCAAATTTTTGAAGCTGACGGCAGATTGATCCCTGTTACTGTTGTAGAAGCAGGACCTTGTGTTGTTGTTCAAAATAAAACCGAAGAAACAGACGGTTATAATGCTGTTCAACTTGGCTTTGGTGAAGTTAAAGAAAAACATATGACCAGACCAATGAAAGGCCATTTTGACAAAGCCGGCGTAACTCCGGTTAAATTTGTCAAAGAATTGCGGTTGTCTGCTCCTTCTGAATATACAGTCGGCCAACAAATCACTGCTGACATTTTTGCTGCTGGAGAACTGATTGATGCAACCGGTATTTCCCGCGGTAAAGGCTTTGCAGGCACTATTAAGCGCCACAATTTCGCTCGTGGTCCTATGAAGCACGGTTCCAAATCCCATCGTGAACCTGGTTCCATGGGTCCTATGCATTCCGGTCCTGGCGGTAGAGTTATCAAAGGCAAAAAATTGCCTGGCCGTATGGGTAATGCACAAGTAACTGTTCAACGTTTGACTGTTGCTAAAGTTGATGTTGAACGTAATCTTATTTTGGTCAAAGGCTCCATTCCTGGTGCCGCTGGTTCTTTTGTTGTAATCAAAGAAACAGTAAAACCTAATAAATAAGAGCGTAAGCGAAAGAAAGGAGGATGCTTCTAATGCCGAAGTTATCAGTATATAACATCTCCGGTCAAGCTACCGGTGAAGAAATAGAATTGAATGATCTCGTGTTTGGCGTTGAATTTAATGAAGCTGTTGTACATCAAGCAATTGTTATGCAACAGGCTGCTGAACGTCAAGGCACTTCTGCTACCAAAACCCGCGGTATGGTTCGCGGCGGCGGTCGTAAACCATGGAGACAAAAAGGCACCGGCCGCGCTCGCAGCGGTTCTACCCGTTCTCCGATTTGGGTAGGTGGTGGTACCACTTTTGGTCCCCAACCTCGCAGTTATGCGAAAAAAATGCCCCGTAAAGCTCGTCGTTTGGCAATTCGTTGTGCATTGTCTGCAAAAGTTGCTGCCGGTGAACTTATCGTTGTTGAGGGCTTGAGCTTTGATGCTCCTAAAACTAAAAATGTTGTAACTATGCTGTCTGCTTTTGATGCAGCTGATAAAAAGGCTTTACTCATCACTGACGGTTCTAATGAAAATGTTGAGCTGTCTTCACGCAACATTTCGAAAGTCACTGCACTTTCCAACGGTTGCCTGAACTGCTTTGATCTGCTTCATAACAATAAAGTGTTCTTAGCAAAAGACGCTGTAGCTAAAATTGAGGAGGTGCTCGCATAATGGCTGCTAACCCTCGCGATATTTTACTCCGTCCGATCATTACTGAAAAAACTTCCGTAATGCTTCAAGACAACAAATACACTTTCCAAGTTCCTTTGACTGCCAACAAAGTGGAAATCCGCCAGGCAGTTGAACAAATTTTCAAAGTAAAAGTGTTAAACGTAAATACTGTACGCGTATTTGGCAAAACCAAACGCATGGGTAAATACGTTGGCAAACGTTCCGATTATAAGAAAGCAATCGTGAAACTTGCTGAAGGCAATACGATTCCCCTTTTCGAAGGAATGTAATTTGACGTAATAAGGAGGCAAATTAAATGGCTATTAAAAGCTTTAATCCGTATTCTCCTTCGAGGCGCTTCATTACAGTGTCTACCTTCGAAGAGATTACAACTGATAAGCCTTACCGTCCGCTGGTTGAAAAACTGCAAAAACATGCAGGTCGTAATAACACTGGCAAAATGACTGTTCGTCATCAAGGCGGCGGTAATAAAAGACAATATCGTATCATCGATTTTAAACGCAATAAAGACGGTGTTCCGGCTCGTGTTGCCACCATCGAATACGATCCTAACCGTAATGCACGTATCGCTTTAGTAAACTATGCTGATGGCGAAAAACGTTATATCCTCGCTCCTTTAGACCTTAAAGTAGGCGATGTTATCGAAAGCGGACCTGATGCTGATATCAAAATCGGCAACTGCCTGCCTTTGAAAAATATGCCGCTTGGTACTATGGTTCACAATGTTGAGCTTAAAATTGGCAAAGGCGGTCAAATTGCCCGCGGTGCTGGTACTTCTGCTCAGTTGATGGCTAAAGAAGGCGATTATGCTCTGCTTCGTCTCCCTTCCGGTGAGATCCGTAAAGTGCATATCAACTGCCGCGCCACTATTGGCCAAGTTGGCAATATCGACGCTGAAAATATCTGCATCGGTAAAGCAGGCCGTTCTCGTTGGCTCGGTATTCGCCCGGCTAACCGCGGTGTTGTAATGAACCCGAATGACCATCCGCATGGTGGTGGTGAAGGTCATTCTCCTGTTGGCCGTAAACGTCCTGTTACTCCTTGGGGTAAATGTGCATTTGGTACTCGTACCCGCAAAGAGAAAAAAGCTTCTAGCAAATTAATCGTAAAACGTAGAACGAAATAATTATAAGGATAGAGAAAGGAGGCTAACCTAGTGTCCAGATCAATCAAAAAAGGACCGTATGTCCATGCAAGTCTTCAAAAGAAGATTGAAGCGCTGAACGCTTCTAACGATAAAAAAGTCGTAAAAACATGGTCTCGCAGCTCCACTATTCTTCCGGATTTCTTGGGCCATACTATTGCTGTCCATGATGGACGTAAACATGTGCCTGTATTTATCACTGAAGATATGGTAGGCCACAAACTAGGAGAATTTGCTCCTACGCGTACTTATAAAGGCCATGCCGATAAGAGTACATCTTTAAAATAAGGGGAAAGGGGGCAAAATAACATGGAAGCAAAAGCTATTGCAAGATATGTTCGCATCGCGCCGCGCAAGTTGCGTATCGTGATTGATCTTATCCGCGGCAAAGCTGTGGGTGAAGCATTCGCGATCCTCAAACATACCCCTAAGGTTGGTTCTGAGGTTATCGAAAAGGTACTGCGCAGTGCAGTTGCAAACGCTGAACATAACTATGATATGAATGTGGATAATCTGATCGTATCTTCCTGCTTTATAGATCAAGGTCCGACCATGAAAAGAATCCATCCGCGTTCCCGTGGGCAAGCGTTCAAAATCTTAAAACGTTCTAGCCACGTAACAGTTGCTGTTAAAGAAAAATAATATCCCGGAAAAAGGAGGGAAAAGATAGTGGGTCAAAAAGTTAATCCGCATGGTCTCCGCGTAGGTATTATCAAAGATTGGGATTCCAAATGGTATGCTGACAAAGACTATGAGAAATTCTTATTAGAAGATATTAAAATTCGTGAATTCATTAAAGAAAAACTGTTCTTGTCCGGTATCTCTAAAGTAGAAATCGAACGCGCTTCGAATAGAGCCCGCATCTCTATCCATACTGCTAAACCTGGTATGGTAATCGGTCGTCAGGGCAGCAACATTGAATTGCTGAAAAACGACTTGAAAAAAATGACCGACAGCGTAATTGATATCAACATCGTTGAGGTAAAAACCCCGGATATGGACGCAACTTTGGTTGCAGAGAACATTGCATCTCAATTGGAACGCCGTATCGCTTTCCGCCGTGCAATGAAACAATGTGTTGGCCGTACCATGCGCATGGGCGCTAAAGGTATTAAAGTTCAGGTTGGCGGTCGTCTGGGCGGTGCTGAAATCGCTCGCAGCGAAAGCTATCGTGAAGGCAGCATTCCTCTGCATACTCTGCGTGCTGATATTGATTATGGCACAGCAGAAGCTCATACCACTTATGGCCGTATCGGCGTAAAGGTATGGATTTACAAAGGTGAAGTCCTTCCTGAAAGCAAAGAAGTAGCGCAAGCTGCTCCGGTGAAGGAGGCATAAACTAATGTTATTACCGAAGAGAGTTAAACATCGTAAACAACATAGAGGCCGTATGACTGGTCGTGCAATGCGCGGTAACAAAATCGCTCATGGCGAGTATGGCTTGGTAGCATTGGAACCCGCATGGATCACCAATCGTCAAATCGAAGCAGCTCGTATCGCAATGACACGTTATATTAAACGTGGCGGTCAAGTATGGATTCAAATTTTCCCGGACAAACCGATCACTGCAAAACCGGCTGAAACTCGTATGGGTAGTGGTAAAGGTTCACCTGAATATTGGGTAGCAGTAGTTAAACCCGGTCGTGTTATGTTCGAAATGAACGGAGTTAGCGAAGAGATCGCTAAAGAAGCTATGCGTCTTGCTAGCCACAAATTGCCTATTAAATGTAAATTTGTGACCCGCGCACAGCAAGAAGCCGAAGCTGCCGCACAAGAAAAGGGTGGTGAAGCTTAATGAAAACAACAGAAATTCGTGAAATGTCTGCTTCCGAGTTAGACAGCAAATTGGCTGGTTTGAAAGAAGAACTCTTCAACCTGCGTTTTCAAATGGCAACCGGACAATGTGAGAATCCGATGAAAATTCGCGAAGTCAAAAAGTCTATTGCCCGCATCAAGACCATTCAGCGTCAACGCGAGTTAAATGCCTGAGTGTGTTTGAAGTATGAAGAAGGAGGAAACAGTCGTGACCGAAGAAAGAAACGCACGTGTTACCCGTATCGGTAAAGTAGTAAGCGACAAAATGCAGAAAACTGTTGTAGTTGCTATTGAGCGTTTTGTTCAACATCCGCTTTACAAAAAAGGTGTAAAACATACTATCAAATTCAAAGCTCATGATGAAAATAACGAAGCGCATATTGGCGACGTAGTTCAAATTATGCAAACTCGTCCGCTTTCCAAAGATAAATGCTGGCGTGTTATTGGAATTTTAGAGCGTGCAAAATAAGATATTGCCGATCGGATAAATTGGCAAGGGAGGGAAAACCATGATACAACAACAAACCATTCTTAATGTTGGTGACAATACTGGCGCTAAGAAAGTTATGTGCATTCGCGTATTGGGCGGTTCTTACCGTAAATATGCTAACATTGGTGACGTTATCGTATGCGCTGTTAAAGATGCATCACCCGGTGGCGTTGTAAAAAAAGGTGACGTAGTAAAAGCAGTTGTTGTTCGTTCTGCAAAGGGCGTTCGTCGTCCGGACGGTTCTTATATCCGCTTCGACGAAAACGCAGCAGTTGTAATTAAAGATGATAAGAGCCCGCGCGGCACCCGTATTTTCGGGCCTGTTGCTCGTGAACTTCGCGATAAAGATTTCATGAAAATCATTTCTCTGGCACCGGAAGTGCTGTAAGAAATCTGATAATGCACATAAGGAGGTGTTCCTGAAATGACTGCAGCAATCAAAATGCATGTAAAAAAAGGCGATACCGTTTTGGTTTTGTCCGGCAAAGATAAAGGCAAAGAAGGAAAGATCATTGAAGCTCTGCCTAAAAAAGCTAAAGTAGTCGTTGAAGGCGTAAATAAAGTAAAACGCCATACAAAACCGTCTCAGGCTAATCCCCAAGGCGGCATCATTACTAAAGAAGCTGCTATTGCTTCTTCCAAAGTAATGTTAGTATGCCCGGCTTGTAAAAAAGCTACTCGTATTAAAAAGACCGCAGTTTCCGGCAGCTTCGTAAGAACCTGCAAAAAATGCGGCGAAGTAATTGATAAATAAGATTCCGGGAAAGGAGGAAATTTTGAATGGCAAAAACAAGATTGCAAGAAAAGTATTTGTCCGAAGCTGTTAAAGGCATGATGGATAAATTCAACTATAAAAATGTTATGGAAATCCCTAAAATCGAAAAAGTTGTCATCAATATGGGTATCGGTGAAGCTGTAGCTAACAGCAAGGCATTAGATTCTGCTGTTGCAGATCTGACTTTGATCGCTGGTCAAAGACCAGTCATCACTAAAGCTAAAAAATCCATTGCAGCTTTTAAATTGCGTCAAGGGATGCCGATCGGTACCAAAGTTACCCTGCGCGGTGACCGCATGTATTACTTCCTTGATAAGTTGATGAACATTGCTCTTCCGCGTGTACGCGATTTTCGCGGCGTAAATCCCACCGCTTTTGACGGCCGTGGCAACTACGCATTGGGCATGAAAGAACAATTGATTTTCCCGGAAATTGAATATGATAAGATCGATAAAGTCCGTGGAATGGATATCATCATTGTTACTACCGCTAAGACTGACGAGGAAGCCAGAGAATTACTCAGACTCCTCGGAATGCCGTTCAGCGCATAAGTGAGGAGGGAATACCTTGGCTAAAAAAGCCCTGATTGAAAAATGGAAAAATGAGCCGAAATTTGAAGTTCGCCGTTATAATCGCTGCAAGGTTTGCGGCAGACCACATGGCTATATGCGTAAATTCGGTCTCTGCCGTATCTGCTTCCGTGAATACAGCTACCAAGGCGCTATTCCGGGAGTAACCAAAGCTAGCTGGTAAAACAGCAAATTAGGAAGGAGGGTATTTAAGTATGGTAATGACTGACCCGATTGCCGATATGCTTACCCGTATTCGTAACGCAAACTCGGTTCATCACGATAAAGTTGAAATCCCCGGCTCCAAAATCAAAGTAGCTATTGCTGAGATTTTGAAAGCTGAAGGTTTCATTAAAGATTTTGAAGTAATTGACGATAGCAAACAAAATGTTATCCGCGTCAGCCTGAAATACGGTGCTAATAAGGAAAAAGTTATTTCCGGTATCAAACGTATTTCTAAGCCCGGCTTGAGAGTATACTCTCAAAAAGATCAGCTGCCCAGAGTCCTCGGTGGTCTCGGTATCGCAGTGATCTCCACTTCTCAAGGCCTGATGACCGATAAAGCTGCCCGTAAGGCTGGTCTCGGTGGAGAAGTGCTGGCATACGTCTGGTAATACTTGAAAGATAGGAGGTGCTCATAAGTGTCTAGAATTGGTAAACAACCAATTACTGTACCCGCTAACGTTACAGTTACTATTGAAAATAATTTGGTTACCGTTAAAGGTCCCAAAGGCGAATTATCTCGCCAAATCAATAAAGATATGAAATTGACTCTGGAAAACGGCGTACTGACTGTTGAACGTCCGAGTGATGAAAAAACTCATCGTTCCATGCACGGTCTTTCCCGTACTCTGATCAACAACATGGTTGTCGGTGTAACCACCGGTTTCAGCAAATCTTTAGAAATTGCCGGTGTCGGCTATCGTGCCGCTAAACAAGGCAATAACATCAACTTTACTCTCGGGTTCTCTCATCCGGTAGTAAAAGAGCCGCCTGCAGGTATTACTTTTGAAGTTCCGGCTCCTAACAAAATCGTTGTCAGCGGCGCAGACAAAGAAAAAGTCGGCGCAGTTGCAGCTGAAATCCGCACTCTGCGTCCGCCTGAACCCTATAAAGGCAAAGGTATTCGTTATGAAGGCGAATACGTTCGTCGTAAGATGGGTAAAGCTGGCGCTAAAGGCAAGAAGTAATTTCTAAAAGAAGGGAGTGAAACTCTTGCTTAACAGAGTTGATAAAAATGAGAAACGTCAAAAACGTCATCTCCGTTCTCGTCAATATATTATCGGTACGGCAGAAAAACCTCGTTTGAATGTATATCGTTCCTTGTCCAATATTTATGCACAAGTGATTAACGATGTAACAGGCGAAACGATTGTTGCTGCCAGCACTGTTGAGAAAGACTTGAAAGCTAACTACGGCGGCAATACTGAAGCTGCTAAAGCAGTTGGCAAGGCTATTGCTGAAAAAGCTTTGGCTAAAGGAATTAAAGAAGTTGTATTTGATCGTGGCGGTTACCTGTACACCGGTCGTGTTGCTGCACTGGCAGACGCGGCTCGTGAAGCTGGACTGCAATTCTAATAGAAGGAGGAATAAAAGTGGCGAATTTCGAAAAACAAGAAAGCGACTTAAAAGAGAAAGTCGTATTCATCAACCGCGTTGCAAAGGTTGTTAAAGGCGGACGTCGTTTCTCCTTCTCCGCACTCGTTGTAGTTGGTGACGAAAACGGTCATGTTGGTATGGGCCTTGGTAAAGCTGCCGAAGTTCCGGAAGCTATCCGCAAAGGCGTTGAAGATGCTAAAAAGAACCTGATTACTGTTCCTATGGTTGGCACTTCCATTCCTCATGAAATCATTGGTGTGTTCGGCGCAGGCCGTGTGTTCTTGAAACCGGCTGCAGAAGGTACCGGCGTTATTGCCGGCGGCCCTGTTCGTGCCGTACTTGAATTGGCAGGCGTACGTGATATCTTGACCAAATGTCAAGGTTCTAATAACCCTAACAATGTTGTTCGTGCAACTTTGGAAGGTTTAAAATCCCTGAAAAGTGCTGAAGCTGTTGCAGCTCTGCGCGGAAAAACCGTACAAGAATTACTTGGCTAAGGAGGTAGCATGATGGAACAAGTTAAAATCACGCTGACCCGTAGCTTGATCGGTTACCCGCAGGATCAACGCGCAACCGTAAAGGCTCTGGGCTTAGGAAAAATCAATTCTACTGTTGTTAAAAACGACACCCCGACTATTCGCGGTATGATTCACAAAGTTGAACATCTTGTGAAAGTTGAAAAAGTTGAAGCTTAAAACAAGGAGGTGTGCTACAGATGAATTTGCATGAATTATCTCCCGCTCCGGGATCTAAAAGAGCCTCCGTTCGCGTTGGCCGTGGTCTCGGTTCCGGACTTGGTAAAACATCTGGCAAAGGTCAAAAAGGACAAAAATCCCGCTCCGGCGGCGTAAAACGTCCTGGTTTTGAAGGTGGTCAAAAACCTTTGTATCTGCGTTTGCCTAAACGTGGATTCTATAATAGATTTGGCATGAATTATGTCGAAATCAATGTTGGTAGTCTCAATTGCTTTGAAGACGGCACAGTAGTTGAACCTGTAATGCTGATCGAACACGGAATGATCAAAAACATTCGTGATGGTGTTCGTATCCTCGGCAACGGCGAGCTTACTAAAAAGCTCACGGTTCAAGCTATGGGTTTCAGCAAATCTGCTGAAGAAAAAATTATTGCTGCCGGCGGAAAAGTAGAGGTGATCTAAGTGTTCGCAGCCCTCGCTAATATTTTCAGAATTACGGAACTCAGGCAAAAAGTTGTATTTACTCTAGCCATGTTCATCGTTTTTCGGGCTGGAACACATATCCCTGTTCCTGGCGTTAACGTAGCCATGATCGAGCAGCTTTTCCAAAGCGGTAATTTGTTTGGCCTGCTTGATATGTTCTCCGGCGGCGCCTTGAGCAAATTCTCAATTTTTGCTATGAGTATTACTCCATATATCAATGCGTCCATTATCCTTCAATTATTAAAGGTCGTTGTTCCTACATTAGAACAATGGTCCAAAGAAGGTGTGGAAGGTCAGAAAAAGGTTACTCAGCTGACTCGCGGCGGTACAGTTCTGCTTGGTTTTATCCAGGCTTTAGGTATGGCTTATGGTCTGAGATCAGCAATCAATAACCCCGGGATCATGTCGATTCTGTTGATTGCAATCAGTTTAACTGCTGGTACGGTATTTTTGATGTGGATCGGTGAACAGATTACGTCTAAAGGTATCGGTAACGGTATCTCGCTGATCATCTTTGCTGGTATCGTTTCCAGACTTCCTGATGGAATGCATGTTATTTTCCAATATCTGCAAGCCGGCACGGTTAACATTCTGAACGTGATTTTGTTCGCGGTGATAGCTTTGGCGATGATTGTCTTTGTTGTAGCGATCTCTCAAGGTATTCGCAAAATCCCGGTTCAATATGCAAAACGTGTTGTTGGCCGTAAAATGTACGGTGGTCACACCAGCTACATTCCTTTAAAGGTCAACCAGGCAGGCGTAATTCCGATCATCTTTGCATCCTCCGTGCTGATGTTTCCGGTTACGATTGGCCAGTTTGTAGACATTCCTTGGGTAAAAACTGTTGCAGGCTGGTTTGCATGGGGTACTCCTCTTCAAACTACTTTGTATGTATTGATGATTTTATTCTTCACTTACTTCTATACCGCAGTAAGCGTGAATATAGCTGAAATGTCGGATAATATCAAAAAATATGGCGGTTTTATTCCCGGACTGCGTCCTGGCAAACCGACAACTGATTACTTGGATAAAATCATGTCCAGAATCACTCTGGCCGGCGCAATCTTTCTCGCATTGATTGCTCTGATGCCGAATGTTGTTGGTTGGATTACCGGTATAGAGGGTATCTATTTCGGTGGTACGGCCCTTTTGATCGTAGTCGGTGTTGCATTGGATACAATGAAACAAGTAGAGTCTTTGGTTTTGATGCGTCATTACCAGGGCTTTATGAAATAGGAGGAAGATTAGAATGTATATTCTTTTGATGGGACCTCCGGGTGCCGGTAAAGGCACTCAAGCAGAAAAACTCATTGCTGAATACAAAATTCCGCATATCTCTACTGGTGATATGTTCCGTGCAGCTGTTAAGCAAGGCACAGAATTAGGTAAAGAGGCAAAAAGATACATGGACGCCGGTGGCCTCGTGCCCGACGTCGTTACCATCGGTATTGTTCGGGAAGGCTTAGCCAAACCTGAATGTGCCAATGGCTTTATCTTGGATGGATTTCCAAGAACCGAAGAGCAGGCTGTTGCCCTCGACGGCATTTTAACTGATCTGGGCATTAAATTGACCGGTGTGGTTAATATCGTAGTTCCTGACGCTGAGCTTGTAGGCAGGGTCACCGGCAGACGTATCTGCAAGGCCTGCGGCGCTACATATCATGTAGAATACAATCCCAGTAAGGTGGAAGGTATGTGCGATAAATGCGGCGGCGCGTTGTATCAACGTGACGACGATAAAGAAGAAACTGTAAAAAATCGTTTGCATGCATATCATTCGCAAACGGAACCGTTGATCGAGTACTACAAAAAACAAGGCGTATATCATGAAATCGATGGCCTGCAGGAAATCGGCAAAGTTTACGCTGATGTTAAAGCTAGTCTCGGGGCGCTGAAGTAAGGAGGTAAAACGCTGTGTCCAAACAAGACGTAATTGAAGTTGAAGGCACAATCTTAGAATCCCTACCGAACGCCATGTTCCAAGTTAAATTGGAAAACGGTCATGTGATTCTGGCACACATATCCGGTAAGATACGTATGAACTTCATCAAAATTTTGCCTGGCGATAGGGTTACTGTCGAGCTTACTCCGTACGATTTAAGTCGTGGAAGAATTACTTATCGGTTCAAATAACCAAAGACAGGCAAGAGGAGGTTTAAAATATGAAAGTCAGACCGTCTGTTAAACCAATATGTGAAAAATGCAAAGTCATTAAACGCAAAGGCCATGTAATGGTAATTTGCGAAAACCCGAAACATAAACAAAAACAAGGCTAAGAAGGAGGTGCAGCGTTAATGGCACGTATTGCTGGTGTCGATTTACCTAGAGACAAACGTATTGAATACGCACTGCCGTACATTTATGGCATCGGTCTTACCCTGTCTCGTGAGATCCTGAGCAAAACCGGTATCAATCCTGATACCCGCGTTCGCGATCTGACAGAGGAAGAAGTTGCAAAACTTCGTGAAACTATCGATGGTGATTATAAAGTAGAAGGTGACCTCCGCCGTGAGGAATCCCTCAATATAAAACGCCTGATTGAAATTGGTAGCTATCGCGGCCGCAGACATCGTATGGGCTTGCCCGTTCGTGGTCAAAATACCAAAAACAATGCTCGTACTCGCAAAGGTCCGAAACGTACTATTGCAGGTAAGAAGAAATAATCAGTGAGGGAGGGATAAACGAGTGGCTGGTAAAAAAGTTGTTCGCAACAAAAAGAAAGTAAGTAAAAATATCGAAAGTGGCGTAGCTCATATTCGTTCCACTTTCAATAATACTATCGTTACTATTGCCGATATGAACGGTAATGTACTCAGCTGGGCATCTGCCGGCGGCTTAGGCTTCCGCGGTTCCCGTAAAAGCACTCCGTTTGCTGCTCAGATGGCTGCTGAAGAAGCAACTAAAGCTGCAATGGAACATGGCTTGAAACAAGTTGAAGTATTCGTTAAAGGCCCCGGCGCTGGTCGTGAAGCAGCTATTCGTGCTCTTCAGGCTGCAGGTCTCGAAGTTAACTCCATTAAAGACGTTACTCCGATTCCTCACAACGGCTGCCGTCCGCCGAAACGTAGAAGAGTTTAATTTATTGGAGGTGTACCCGCTAAATGGCAAGATATACTGAGGCTGTATGCCGTCAATGCCGTCGTGAAGGCGCAAAACTGTTTCTTAAAGGTGACAGATGCTACAGCGACAAATGCGCTTTTGCTGTTCGCTCCTATGCTCCTGGTCAGCATGGTCAAGCACGCAAAAAAGTATCTGAGTACGGTATTCAGTTACGTGAAAAACAAAAAGCACGCCGTATTTACGGTATGTTAGAACGTCAATTCCATAATACCTTCGTTAAAGCCGAAAAACAAAAAGGTATTACAGGTGAAAACCTGCTCGTTCTTCTGGAAAGAAGAATGGACAATGTAGTTTACCGTCTTGGCCTGGCCGATAGCCGTAGCCAAGCTCGTCAATTGGTAACTCATGGTCATATCGCTGTTAACGGCAAACGTCTTGATATCGCTTCCGCTTTGGTAAAAGCCGGCGACGTTATCAGCGTTATGGAAAACAGCCGTGGTAAAGAATACTTCAAAGGTATGGCTGAAACCCTGGCTTCCAAAACTACTCCTGCTTGGCTCGTTCTCGATGCTCAAAGCTTGAGCGGTAAAGTTGATCGTTTCCCGACCCGTGAGGAAATCGATGTTCCTATCGAAGAACATCTCATCGTTGAGTTGTACTCTAAATAATTAGTTGAACATCTGCCACCCAACATTAGGCGTATTGTGGTAATACGCACGAGAAGGAGGCTTTCCGCATGATCGAAATAGAAAAACCTAAAATGGTCACCGCTGAGATCAGCGATGACGGCCGTTATGGCAAATTTGTATGGGAACCGTTGGAAAGAGGCTACGGTATCACGCTGGGCAACAGCCTTCGCAGAGTATTGCTTTCTTCTTTACCCGGTGCTGCGGTTACAGCTGTTAAAATTGACGGCGTGCTGCACGAATTCTCTACAATTCCAGGCGTAAGAGAAGATGTTGCGGATATTATCCTCAACATCAAGGCTCTTTGCCTTAAAGTAAGCAGTGAAGAACCAAAAACTTTACGTATCGAATGCAGCGGTGAGCAAGAAGTTACTGCAGCAGACATCCTTGTTGATGCCGACGTAGAGATTTTGAATCCTGAGCTGCATATTGCGACCTTGGACAAAGATGCGAAACTCAATATGGAGATTGCCATCGACAAGGGGCTGGGCTATGTTCCTGCTGATAAGAACAAACGCCCTGATCAACCGATTGGTATGATTCCTGTGGATTCCATTTATTCTCCGATTACGAGAGTAAAATTTGGTGTTACCGATACTCGTGTTGGTAACGTTACCAATTATGACAAGCTGACTTTGGAAGTTTGGACAGACGGAAGCGTTGAGCCGGACGAAGCAATCAGCATGGCATCCAGTATCATGATTGATTACCTGAAGTTGTTCCAAACCGGTACCGCTGCTTCCAGCAGTATGGTCACCGTAGTTGGCAGTTCTGAGACCGCTCCGGTCGAGGAGCCTGTCCAAGCAGGTCCTGGTTCCGTTTCCATCGACGATCTTGATTTGTCCGTACGTTCCAACAACTGCTTGAGACGTGCAGGCATCAATACTGTTGATGAACTGGTTCAAAAGACCGAAGAAGACATGATGAAAGTACGTAACTTAGGTCGTAAATCCCTCGATGAGGTTAAGAAAAAATTAGCCGATTTGGGACTGGCTTTACGCAATAGTGACGAAGAATAAGAAGGGGGTCGGAAACGAATGGCATACAGAAAACTGGGCCGTAATTCCAGCAACCGTAAAGCTTTGTTTCGCAGCATTTTGAGCTCCTTCATCAAACACGAGAGAATTGAAACTACTGTGACTAAAGCTAAGGAAGTTAGCAGCCATGTAGCCAAATTGATTACTTTGGCAAAACAAGGCGACTTGCATGCCCGTCGTCAAGTTCTTGCAGTTCTCGTCGATGAAGAAGCTACCAGAAAGCTTTTTGATGAAATCGCTCCGAAATATGCAGAAAGACAAGGCGGCTTTACTCGTATTTACAGAGTAGGTCCTCGTCGCGGTGACGCTGCTGAAATGGCAATTATCGAGCTTGTTTAAGAATAAGCATGAAAACCAGGAACTTTTGTTCCTGGTTTTTTTATTATTGTTAGTGGGAAATTCCCAAAGGGACACAGTTAATTCACAAGTGGCATTAGCAATACAGGATAAAAAAGATGTATAATAATTATATGAGAAAAAGTTAGAAATATGTGAGGAATAATTTATGAAGGTAAATGAAGAAAATCCACTTGGAAGTGAAAAAATAAGCAGACTTTTACATGATTTTGCTTTACCAAGTATTATAGCTATGCTGGTAGGAGCCTTATATAATATTGTTGATCAGTTTTTTATTGGGCGCAGCGTTGGGATGTACGGTAATGCGGCTACTAATGTCGCTTTGCCGTTAACTACGGTATGTACTGCGTTAGGGCTGCTTTTTGGCGTTGGCGGTGCGTCTAATTTCAATTTGAAACTTGGGGCAGGTAAACGCGAGGAAGCGGCTAAATATATTGGTAATGCCATAACGCTGCTTGTTGGCAGTGGTGTGGTGCTAGCGGTATTTGTACTGGTATTTTTAAAACCTTTGATGATCGCTTTTGGCGCAACAGATATTGTTTTAAAGTATGCGCTTATTTTTGCGGGAATCAATTGTCTGGGTTTCCCGTTTTTGATTTTGGGGACGGGGGGCAGCACTTTAGTGCGCGCTGACGGCAGTCCTAAGTATTCAATGATTTGTATGCTGACCGGCGCTTTTATCAATCTGATTCTCAATCCGCTGTTTGTTTTTGTAATGGATTGGGGTATTGCCGGATCAGCATCTGCAACTGTTATCGGGCAAGTTGTGTCGGGGCTTATGGTCGCTGGATATTTAAGAAAGTTCAAGACTTTGCCGTTGTCTAAAAACGATTTGCTGCCAAACTGGGAACGTTCCCGTTTGATCTCGGCACTTGGCGCTGCCAGCTGTTTTAATCAATTTGCGATTATGGTAGTGCAAATAACATTAAACAATACTTTGACTCATTATGGCGCAGATTCAATATACGGCAGTGAGATACCTCTGGCCTGTTCAGGGATCATTACGAAAGTAAATATGATTTATTTTTCAATCATTATTGGGTTGTCACAGGGGCTGCAGCCAATAGTCAGTTTTAATTACGGCGCAAAAAAATACGGACGTGTTATAGAAGCTTACTGCTTAACGCTGCTGATAGGAACGGTAGTATCCATTATTGCTTTTGCCTGTTTTCAGCTTTTCCCGCGGCAGATCATTGGTTTCTTCGGTGAAGGATCAGAAGCTTATTATCAATTTGCGGAGGAATATTTCAGAATTTATTTGTTCTTCACCTTTTTAGATTGTATCCAGCCGATTTCTTCCAATTTTTTTACGTCCATTGGTAAAGCAACTAAAGGTATCATTCTTTCCCTGACCAGGCAGATTATTTTTTTACTGCCTCTGATTGTCATACTACCTTTGTTTTATGGTATTAACGGCGTTATGTATGCAGGTATGACAGCGGATTTTGCGGCTGCTGTCCTGGCCGCATATTTAGGCTGGCGTGAAGTACAGCTGATGCGCAGCTGGATGAAAGCTGATAAATAATAAGAAAATCATCTTTTATTGGAAGGATTAAAAATGGAGAAAGAATTGAAAATCAAAATGTATTCTTTCACACTGGATTGCATAAACCCTTATGCGTTGGCTAAATTCTATGCAGAGCTGCTAAATTGGGAAATCCCTTTTTATGATGAGAACTGGGCCTGTATAGGAGTACCTGGAATGTCCCAGGGAGCTTATCCGGGAATACTTTTTCAGCGAAATCCAGAGTACTGTCAGCCTGTGTGGCCGGAAGAACCGGGAGTACAGCAGCAGATGGCGCATTTGGACTTTGCAGTCAATGATTTGGAAGAAGCGGTTCAGCATGCGATTAACTGCGGAGCAACAATGGCAGCTGAACAGTTTTCTGAAGAATGGCGTGTGATGTTTGATCCTGCAGGGCATCCTTTTTGTCTGTGCCGTATGAAAGCAATTTTTGAAAGCGAAAAATTTGCTTTGCTATAGAATTGAAAGATACTTCTGAGAAATTCTTTTTATACATATGGATATCAGTATTAATTTATGGAAGCTGCGGTAAAGTAAAAATAGCCTTGTTTCAAATGTTGCAGCTGCAAATTCGAGAATAAGAAAGTTTGAAAATAAGATCCGGACTGTTCCGGGTCTTATTTTTGTAAAGTTAACCAAGTGTGCTGGAAGCGGTTGACGTACCTGGGCTGGAATAATATAATATAAAGGTACTGAATTAAGCGGAGGTTTGCCATGCAAACTATAATTGAAGTAAAAAATTTAACACATGTTTATACAGACAGTGAAAATAAAGAAATAAAGGCTTTGGATGGGATCAATTTAGAAATAAGACAAGGTGAATTTGTTGCTGTTATTGGTGCCAATGGCAGTGGTAAAAGTACTTTAGCGCGTCATTTTAACGCTTTGCAGAGGCCAAGTGAAGGTGTGTGCCTGATCGAGGGTATGGATACTACGGTAGAAGAAAATCTTTGGGATATTCGCCAGCATGTGGGGATGGTGTTTCAAAATCCTGATAATCAGATCGTGGCGGCAATTGTCGAGGAAGACGTTGCCTTTGGACCGGAAAATATAGGGGTGCCGACGGCAGAAATAAGAACAAGAGTGGATGCTGCGCTGGCGGCAGTAGGTATGAGTGATTATGCCAAGCATGCTCCGCATCTGCTTTCCGGCGGTCAAAAACAGCGCGTGGCGATCGCAGGTGTTTTAGCATTGGAACCCAAGTGTATTGTTTTAGATGAACCGACGGCTATGCTCGATCCACAGGGACGCAAAGAAATAGTAACTACTGTCAAAAAATTGAACCGGGAAAAAGGCATTACCGTGGTTTATATAACTCATTATATGGAAGAGGCGCTGCAGGCTGACCGAATCATTGTTATGGGAGAGGGCAAGCTCAAAATGCAGGGGACGCCGAAAGAGGTGTTCAGTCATGTACGAGAGTTATATGCTTTAGGCTTAGAAGCGCCTTTAGCTGCTAAAATTGCCGATGATTTGCGGCAAAGCGGTCTGAATTTACAGCAGGGAATTATTACAAATGAGGAGTTGGCTGAAAGCATATGCCGATAACATTAGAAAACGTAGAATTTACATATATGGCCAAAACACCCTACGAACGCAAAGCGCTGCAAGGTGTTTCGCTGACTGTGGACAAAGGGGAGTTTGTTGCTGTGATCGGGCATACCGGCAGCGGAAAATCGACTTTAGTGCAGCATCTGAATGGCCTTTTAAAACCGTCGGCAGGTAAAGTAACGATTGATGGACTGGATATCAGCGGCAAAGGTGAAGCCGTAAAAAAAGCAAGACACCAGGTTGGTATGGTTTTCCAATATCCTGAACATCAGATTTTTGCTGAAACTGTTTTTGAGGATATTGCATTTGGACCGCGGAATAAGGGGATGCAGGAGAATGAGGTTAAGCAGCAGGTCCAAGACGCGATGAGATTTGTGGGTTTGGATTTTGAAACCTTTGCCAGCCGGTCTCCGTTTCAGCTTTCCGGAGGACAAATGCGCCGCGTGGCGATTGCCGGGGTAATAGCAATGGATCCTGATTATCTGATTTTAGACGAACCTTCTGCCGGACTTGATCCGCGTTCACGTGATGCTGTTTTTGCAGAAATCATGGCTTTGTATAAAAAACGCCGGATGGCTGTGATTTTAGTTACGCACAGTATGGAAGAAGCAGCCCGTTACAGTAACCGGCTGCTGGTTATTTCCGGTGGACGCGTCATTTTAGACGGAAGTCCTGCTGAAATTTATCAAAATCATAAAAATGAACTTTTGGCGGTAAGCATGGACGTACCGCAGCTTTTTAAACTCAGTGATGAACTGCGTGCACGCGGGATGGAAATCCAGGCGGATACCATGACTGCGGAAGCACTGGAAGCGCAGATCAAAACAGCAAAGGGGTTGAAATAAATGCTGACTGACATTGCGCTTGGACAATATTACCCGGGAAATTCTCTGATTCATAAGTTGGACCCGCGGACGAAGATACTGATAACATTATTTTTCATTGTCGCTATTTTTCTGGCCTCAGGAGCCGTATCTTATGGAATACTTTGGGGTTTCGTATTTTTGATTATTCTTTTATCACGTCTGCCGCTGATGCTGGTTCTAAAATCAATAAAGCCGCTGTGGATCATCATTGTTCTGACAATGGTAATCCATATGTTTACAGGGCAGGGTGAAAATGTAATTTTTTCCTGGAAATTTTTTAAAGTAACGCAGGAAGGTCTGGAAATGGGCCTGAAAATGTCGATGCGTCTGATTCTGCTGCTGCTGATTTCTTCGATACTGACATTTACGACTTCACCAATAGTTTTGACTGACGGGATAGAGGCTCTGCTGCGCCCATTTAAACGTTTTGGCGTACCAGCGCATGAGCTGGCAATGATGATGACGATCGCCTTACGGTTTATACCTACGCTGCTTGAGGAAACAGACAGGATTATGAAGGCACAGACCGCACGCGGGGCTGATTTTTCCAGCGGCAATCTGATGCAGAGATCCAAAAATATGCTGCCGCTTTTGATACCTCTTTTTATCAGTGCGTTCAGACGTGCCGATGATCTGGCGGTAGCAATGGAAGCACGTTGTTATCGCGGTGGAGAAGGACGCAGCCGTATGCACGAGCTCGTTTATTATGGACGTGACTATGCGGCATTAGCGACAGTGTTTGTTTTGATTGGTCTGATGGCGTTTATTCGCTGGGGGAACGCGTTATGCGTACTCTGAAATTAACAGTGGCTTATGACGGCACTAATTACCATGGTTTTCAGAAGCAGACTAATGCTCTTACAGTGCAGCAGGTGCTTGAAGAGAAACTATCCTTGCTCTGCGGCGAAAAAATCGTTACAGCCGGTTCTGGACGTACTGATACGGGTGTGCATGCACGGGGGCAGGTAGTGTCGCTGACAACCAGCGGTAGTATTCCATTGGAGAATCTTTTAAAGGCCTGTGCAGGAATCCTGCCGAAGGATATCGTGCTTTGGCAGGCTGAGGAAGCTGACGAAGGTTTTCATGCCAGATACAGCGCTTGTTGGAAACGTTATTGTTATCGCATAGTGCAGAATAAACATGCGGACCCTTTCCTGCGTAACTATGTCTGGCAAATGCGGGAATATCTGCGGCTTGAAGCGATGCAGGAGGCAGCACAGCTGCTTTTGGGAACACATGATTTTTCGTTTTTCCGTTCGGCCGGCAGTGTGCAAAGTTCGCCTGTTAAAACGATTTACCGCGCTGAATGGCTGCCAAAAGAGCAGGGAGAACTGGAATTCTGCATTGAAGGTAATGGATTTTTATATCATATGGTGCGTAATATCGTCTGGCATCTGGTAGAAGTCGGCAAAGGCACTAAAAGTATTGCTGCATTTAAAAGTGAATTTGCAGCAGGCAAGCGTCATTTTAAGGTTGCCCCGGCGCCTCCTCAGGGACTTTATTTAGATTATGTTGGTTATATACCGCATTTTCTGGCAGATATTGAAAAAATCAGAAAATAATCCTGATTTTACTTGACAAAAAATGTCAAGATGGTTACAATATACATACGTGATTTTACGCCTATCTCCACTAGCCCCGGAGAGAAACGATAAAATTACATCGAACAGGAAATACTTTAGGGAGGGACATAAGGATGAAATCTTTTATGGCTAATCCGTCCAATATCGAACGTAAATGGTTCGTTGTTGACGCAGCTGATAAAACTCTTGGCCGCATGGCAGCCGAAGTTGCAAAAATCCTTCGTGGCAAACACAAACCGACTTTTACTCCGCATATGGATACCGGAGATCATGTAATCGTAATCAATGCTGACAAAGTAGTTTTGACCGGTAAAAAACTGGTTCAAAAAGTTTACTTCCGTCATTCCGGTTACCTTGGCGGCGACAGCTACACAAAAGCTGGCGATATGCTCGCTAAGAACCCGGTAAAAATGGTAGAACTCGCAGTTAAAGGTATGATTCCTAAAAATCGCCTTGGCAGCCAGATCTACACTAAACTGCATGTATATGCTGGTCCTGAACACCCGCATGCAGCTCAAAAACCTGAAACTTTAGAAATCAACGTAAGATAATCCGGAGGAGGAAACGTAAATGGCAGTAGTTACTTATAGTGCGACTGGTCGTCGCAAATCTTCAGTTGCTCGCGTTCGCCTGGTTCCGGGTGAAGGTAAAATCGTTATTAACGGCCGTGAGCTGACCAATTATTTTGGTCTGAAAACATTGGAACTCATCGTTAACCAACCGCTTGAAATTACTGAAACCAAAGGCAAATACGACGTACTCGTAAATGTTATTGGCGGCGGTATTTCCGGTCAGGCAGGTGCGATCCGTCATGGTATCGCTCGTGCTTTGCTCGACGTTGACGCTGAATATCGTCCGGCTTTGAAAAAAGCTGGCTTCCTGACTCGCGATCCGCGCGAAAAAGAACGTCGTAAATACGGTCTTAAAAAAGCGCGTAAAGCAAGCCAGTTCTCGAAACGTTAATCATTGGGAACAGAAGTTCAAAACCCGCACAATTTGTGCGGGTTTTCTTTTTGTCAATATGAAAAGACTCCTTTGAATTAACTAAACAGGATTAAAAAAATAAATACTGTTGTTATAATATGCAGTAAAAGTATGCTTTTTATTTAGTTTATGTAATCATTTTAATAAAGATGACGTTTTAGAGTCGTATTTTTTCTCTTGACAAGTATCAGGCAAGTAGGTATAATAACTTTTAACAATTCAAAAATTTTCACCTCAAAGACTGTGAAGGGAACAAGATAAAACTGGCAGGCCTAAGAGAGTCGACGGTTGGTGCAAGTCGATGGCAAAAGTTTTATGTATAGCTCATCCCGGAGTTGTCTGCTTGATATGTAGAGCAGAACGTGTGGCAACGTTAAACGCCTGGGCCTTGTTTGAGGCTGAGAGGGCTGCTTGGCAGCTGAATTAGGGTGGTACCGCGTGGAGAACAGTTCCTCGCCCCTATGCATTTATCGTAGGGAGCGGGGATTTTTTATTTCCGCTTCCGAAGTTGGGCCGCTGCGCCGGCATAAACAGATTGGAGGCAAATATTTATGAAACAAGCAAGTAAACAGTATATTCCTTTTCAGCCGCTCCAGTGGCCGAATCGCCAATGGCCTAATAAAACTATTACCAAGGCGCCGATTTGGTGCAGTGTTGACCTGCGCGACGGGAATCAGGCTTTGGTTACGCCGATGCAGCTGGAAGAAAAGCTGCTGATGTTCAAGACTCTGGTAGATATTGGCTTTAAAGAAATAGAAGTTGGTTTTCCGTCTGCATCTGAAACCGAATATGAGATCCTGCGCACTTTGATCGAAGGGCATCATATTCCCGATGATGTAACGATTCAGGTACTGGTACAGGCGCGTCCGGAACTGATCAAAAAAACTTTTGAAGCAGTTAAAGGCGCTAAAAACGTTATCGTACATTTTTATAACTCTACCTCTACCTTACAGAGGAAGGTCGTATTTAAAGAAGATATGCCAGGCATTATCAAGATCGCAGTGGCGGGTGCAAAACTTATCCGTCAGCTGACTGAGGAAGAAATTGCCAGCAGCGGTATGAATATTCGGTATGAATATTCTCCTGAAAGCTTTACCGGTACTGAAATCAATTTTGCTATTGAAATATGCGAGGCAGTAATGGAAACCCTGGGGGCAACGAATGAGAACCCGATCATTCTGAATCTGCCTTCAACAGTGGAAATGTCAACGCCGAACACATATGCGGATCAGATCGAATATTTCTGTACTAAGATGAAAAACAGGGAAGCTGCTATTATCAGCATTCATCCGCATAATGACCGCGGGACAGGTGTTGCTGCGGCTGAACTTGCCCTGCTGGGCGGAGCAGACCGCATCGAAGGAACATTGTTTGGCAACGGCGAGCGTACTGGCAATCTTGATATTGTGACAGTTGCTTTGAATATGTATACTCAGGGCGTTGATCCGGAGCTTGATTTTTCCAATATTCTGGCGGTCAAAAAAATTTATGAGGCCTGTACCAAGATGAAGGTGCCCGAGCGTCAGCCTTATGCGGGTGAATTGGCGTTTACCGCGTTCTCCGGTTCGCATCAGGATGCTATACGTAAGGGTTACGAATATATGGCGGAAAGCGATACTCCTTATTGGGAAGTACCGTATCTGCCGATCAATCCTGCTGATCTGAGCCGTGAATACGAACCTGTTATCCGTATAAACAGCCAATCCGGTAAAGGCGGCGCAGCTTTTGTGCTGCAGCATGCTGTCGGTTACAGGCTGCCGAAGGAAATGCATCCTGAATTTGGCAATATCGTGAAGGCTGCTTCCGATGCTTTTGGTGATGAATTGAAGGAAGAACAGATCGTTGACTTGTTTAACCGTGAATATGTAGAGTTTGATGGTAAATACAAACTGGCTTCTCACAGCTTCCTGGAACAACGGGAGTTGGATGGCACTACACATACTCGTTTTGAAGGTAAAATCGATGTTTGTGGTGATATGAAAGAAGTTGCCGGTGTCGGCAACGGCCCGATAGATTCATTCTTCCAGGCGCTGGCAGGAATCGGCGTAGAGGGCTATGAATTTGTTAATTATCACGAACATGCTATTTCCCGCGGTTCTGACGCGAAGGGTATTTGTTACATAGAACTGAAGATTCCCGGTAATGGACATATCTTTGGTGTTGGTATCGACAGTAATATCAACGTAGCTGCGCTTTTGGGTATCCTATGCGCTATTAACAGAGCTGAGAAATAATCAGAGCGGTGTAAAAATCAGATAAAAAATATTAAGACAGGCGTAGTTTGGTTATCTTGCAGATAAAGGCACAGTACTGATAAAGTACTGTGCCTTTTGTCGTAAATTTCGTGTAAAAGTGAAAGGAGGCAGGCAGGAGCTTTGCCGCAAAGCTAGAAATAAACAGCAGCAATAGCAGAGAAAATTACGGATCAATAACAGGAAGAAGGGGAGAAAGTGTAAATTGCCAAGTCTGTAATGATAGTAAAAATCTGTCGTAAAGAAGGATGAAAATTTTATGGCTAAAAATAAAGTGATCCTAGGGCATCTGTCTGGCAGTGCTGTTTTCTTAAATCCAGTTTGTATGATCGTAACGAAGATGCATTTTAAAGAACCTGATGAAGGAATTATCATCAGCAAAGAAACAATTCATACGTGGGAATTTGTAACTGATGAAGCTATCAAAGATGCTTTTGCAGGAAAGTCTGATTGTGCACTTGAGGGGATGACAGAAGAATATGGTCAGGAGCTCATGGGGGCAGTGTTAAAACCTCCTAAAGCATCTGTGTATCAGCTGGCCGTTCAATTTGAGAATGGGGAATACAGTCTGCTTGAGTTGGATGGATATTATGCTAAAGCGTTTATCGATGCTTCAGCTAAAGAAAAAGCAGCTTTATGTGAGCCTGCTCAGAGCAGGGAGAAGAAGATTTCCTGCATGAAAAAAGTTGTCGCAGGCTGTATTTCGTTAGTTTCCCTTGCAGGACTGCTGTTATTGTTGTAAATGATAGATTAAAATAAAACAATGATTATTAAAAATGAAGGCCGCTGCTTTTAACAAGCAGCGGCCTTCATTTTTTAGGGGTATTGTGAATGTAAGGTTAAACAAATTTATAGCTTTTCAGGATACTATGCTGCACTGCTTTATACAGGAAAACTGCTAAAATAACAGATGGCACAGCGCTTACCGCCATGGAAACAGCACAGTTGATTGCAGATAGATAGGCTATCTGGTGCGGAAGTCCTAAAACGAAGACTTTAAAGCCATAGCGAATCAGCGGTTCGGTGATAACATTGACCAGGCAGCCGAAAACAGCCGCTATAGTTACGATCTTAGTCGCTTTTTTGTCATCTGCCGCAGCCAGGTTAAAAACTTTATGAGCAATAAAGGCTACCGCCAGTCCCAATAGAAATTTGGCTAAAAAAGTCGGCGGTGCTGATGTGGTATAACCGGCTAAAATGTCTGCAAGGGACAGACCTATTGCACCTGTAAGCGCTCCGTATTTTGCCCCCAGAATCAGAGCAGACAGGAGGATAAAAGCATGACCGATATAAATTTTGCCGGTCATACCGCCACCCATGGGGATCTCGATCCGCAGATAAGTAAAACAAACGAAAGCCAAAGCTGCAAACATACCTGCCAGCGTCAGCCTTGTAATATTGTCATTACGCATAAAAAACACCCTCTTCAGTTAAATCTACAAAATATAGTATAAAACAAAACTGGTTTGTGTAAAATAGACAGAAGTTGAAAAATAAAGCAGGACAGTTAGAAAAAGCAGGTAAATGTGGTAATACTGCGGCAGGCAGAAAAATAATTCACAAAGGTTTTTCAGAAAAAGATATATGAATAATGACTCATATGTTATAATAGATTTAAGGAATGAATTGCTGCCTGCTGCGTATAATTTCAAGCTTCTGTAAGGCAGAGTTATTATTTGACAAAGCCTGTACAGGTTGTTAAGATTGAGTTATAAGATGTAGAGGGGCAGTTTTTGCTAACCTTAAAATTTAAGCTGTCGATTTTACTGGCAGCACTGGATCAAATTCCGAAATGGAGGCATAAATTATGGAAAAAGCGAGTATGTATATTTTTGGTATGTCGTGCGCAGGTTGTGTTGCCGGCGTAAAAATGGCATTGGAGGATGTACCGGGCGTAAAACACGCAGCAGTAGACCTGGAGCAGTGCATGGCAGTTGTAGAATATGAAGCCCCGGCTACAGTGGAGCAGTTGGAAATGGCAGTAAAAGAAGCTGGTTTCACTGTTGAAAAATAAAGCTTATGAAAACAGTAACTATTAAAATTTCAGGAATGCATTGTGCTGCCTGTTCTAATGGCGTGGAACGTTCTTTAAAGAAGGTTCCAGGTGTCGACAGAGCGGAAGTCAATCTGGCGACTCAGTCGGCGTTGGTGCGTTATGATGAAAATCAGGCGACGATAGAGCAGCTGGAAGCAGCTGTGACCAGAATGAGCTTTGGTGTCGTACATGATGCGCCGGGCGAAGAATCGACAGCTGAACAGAGGGCGGAACAGGATGCCCTTGATTTAAAGAAACGTTTGAAAGTGGCGGCTTTCTTTTTTGTGCCGCTGTTATATTTGGCGATGGCGCCGATGGTTCCGGGTAAATTTTTGCCTGTACCGATAGATCCGGATCAGATGAGCGATGTCTATGCTTTTGTGCAGTTGTTGTTAACGCTGCCGATATTGTATGCCGGCAGTCCGTTTTTCAAAAATGGTATCATCAGCTTGAAAAATGGTGTTCCGTCGATGGATACACTGGTTGCTTTAGGTACGGGGGCTGCGTTTATTTACAGCAGCTATTCAACCTACGAAGTTCTGGCAAGAATAAATCCGCATGCTGTGCATAGTCTTTATTTTGAGTCTGCTGGTGCTATTTTGACTTTTGTTTTATGTGGTAAGTTTTTAGAACTGCGTGCGAAAGGTGAAGCTGGACACGCTATCAGCAGCCTGCTTAACCTGGCGCCGAAGACTGGCTTTATCTGGAAGGACGGCGGAGAAGTAGAGATTCCGCGTGAAGCGATACTGACTGGTGATATAGTTATCGTCCACCCAGGCAATCAGGTACCGGTCGACGGGGTGATCACAGATGGACATGCCAGTATTGATGAATCGATGCTGACCGGTGAAAGTATGCCTGTAGGTAAAAGTGTCGGCGAAAATGTTTTTGCGGCTACAGTAGTTACCGACGGGTATCTGCGTTTTAAAGCTGAAAAAGTCGGTAAGGATACGATGCTGTCGCAGATCATGCAGATGGTAGAAGCGGCTCAGGGATCGAAAGCGCCGATTGCCAAAACAGCTGATAAAATTGCGGCGGTTTTTGTGCCAATAGTGCTGGTGATAGCTTTAGTCGCCGGCTTGAGCTGGTGGTTTGCCGGCTCTGGCAGTAAGTTTGCCATTCAGGTCTTTGTTGCTGTACTTGTTATTGCATGCCCATGTGCTTTGGGACTGGCGACACCGGCGGCAATCATGGTCGCTGTAGGTAAGGGTGCTGAAAAAGGCGTGCTGTTCAAAAATGCAGAAGCTTTAGAAACAGCCCATAATGTAACAATGGCGGTTTTTGATAAAACCGGTACGATTACGAAGGGCAAACCGATAGTAACAGACGTTATCGGCTGGAACGGAGCCAAAGAAGAAGCGATAACAAGGCTGGCGGCGGCAATTGAACAAGGTTCAGCTCATCCGCTGGCAGTAGCTGTCAAAGAACGGGCCGCAGGGATGGAACTTCCGACCTGTACAGATTTTAGAACTACGGTAGGCGGCGGTATCGCTGCCCGTTGTGAAAATACCAACGTACGGTTGGGAAATTTGTCCTTTGTACAGCCTGTGGCAATGATTCCTCCGAATGCCATAGAACTTGGCGAAAAATTAGCGTCAGTTGGTAAAACGATCGTTTATCTGACGATCGGCCGTAATTTATGCGGTATTTTTGCTATCGCCGATACGTTGAAGGAAGAAACCCAGGAAGCAATGCAGAAGCTGCACGAGCTGAATATCCGTACCGTTATCCTGACCGGCGATAATAAACGCGCTGCTGCTTATATTGCGCAGCAGGCTGGCGTGGACGAAGTAGTAGCTGAGCTGATGCCTGGTCATAAGGCCGAGCTGATCAAAAGCTTCCAGCAGGGTGGGGAGATCGTCGCCATGGTTGGCGACGGTATCAACGACGCACCGGCTTTGGCGCAGGCTGATCTGGGCATTGCCGTTGGCGGCGGGACTGATGTGGCGATAGAATCGGCGCAGGTCGTGCTGGTCAACGGAGATATTCGTAATATCAGTACTACCCTGCGTTTAAGTAAGGCTACGATCCGCAACGTTAAAGAAAATCTGTTCTGGGCTTTTGGCTACAATATTATTGGTATACCTGTAGCCGCAGGAGTGCTGCACATTTTCGGCGGACCTCTGCTTGACCCGATGATCGCTGCGGCCGCAATGTCGCTGAGCTCGGTTTCGGTAGTAAGCAATGCCCTGCGTTTAAAACGCTTTAAGTAATCTAAAAAAATTAAAAGTAATAAAGTGAATATTGATACATGTTTTTTACATGCTGAGGCCTGTAAAAATACAGAAAAAGGCGAAAGCCCCGTTTACATTTTGTAAGCGGGGCTTTTTTATTGCCCTTTCTAAGTACTGGGATACAGCTGCGAGGACTTATGGGAGGACAAAAAGCAAAAATAAAAATGTTTCACAATTTAAAAATTCGCAAAACATTAAAATAATAAAGTATTTCTTATAATATTCCACCATTGTGGATAAAGATAATAGTAATGTAAAGCCAGGGAGGTGAAAGCTATGGAACTTGATGATGAAAAACTGAGCTTCTCCAAAAAGGTTGTCGGAACGGTGACCTGGTTATTTGTCGGCATCATAATGTTTTCGGCCGGCACTTGGTTAATATACAGAGAAATACCGGACAGGCTGATAGATTATGTTGACGGGCCGTTTTCTGTTATCATCAGCGGTTATTTTGCCAAAGCCGGTATGGAAAACTTTTTGAAGCTGCGGGGAGGAGCTAAAGAAAAAGGCACCTAGAAAGGGGGGCTGGCTTATGATTTGTTATTATCTGTTTCCAGGTCCGCACTGAGAAACGTATGACGCAAAAGCATTTATCTAAATTATCAGGTATCAGTACAAGTATGATCAGTGCGATCGAATTAGGCGAACGGCATCCGACTGTTCCGGTTCTTGACGCTTTGGCAAGAGCACTGCAGGTTAAGGTGACCGATCTTTACAGCCGTAAATTTTGATTATGAGGAGGAGCCGTGATGGCGAAAAAGCAATACTTTGAGAATTTGTTGGGAGCGATGCAGGAATCAATTTTAAAAGCGCACAGCATGATCGAAAATCAGCACTTGAATGTTATGAAACGTTATTTTGACGAGTCGCAGAAACCGCTGACTTTTGATATCCAATATCCTCGTATCAATCCTGACACAGGCGAACTGGAATATGTACTGGTGCAGGTGCCGAAAATTGCGCTGGTACCGATGAATTCCCTGAAGCTGAAGGAGATGAAGCTAAAGTTTAAAGTGAAGCTGAGCAGCTGGGACGATGGTAAAAGCAATGACAGCGGTCTGCTGGCAAATATTTTGTCTTCCAACAAAACGGATACCGATAATTTTGTCGATGTAGAATTGCTGTTTGAGTCTAACGATCCTCCTGAAGCAGTTATGAAAATCAATGATCAGATGGTGAAAATACTGCCCTGATAAAGTACAAACAGAAAGGATGTAGTTAATTATGGCATTAGTAAAAATGGCGGAAGAATTCGGCGGTTTGCCAATGGAGTCTTTGATCGGCGGTCCGCTGCAGGCTGCCTGTGACGCACAGACGATGCTGGCCGGCGCAACGGCTCGCTTTATTGAAGAGGTCGGCCTGGTTAAGGAAGGCGATAAACAGGTCGTACGTACCGTAGGGTTCAGCTTTACCCGCAGCGCTAACGGCGATGACGGCAATGGTCCCGCTTCTGAAAAAGTGGAAATGAATATCCCGCTTTTGGCGATGGTCAAAGTTCCGTCTCTGTCGATCGATCTGGTAGATATTACCTTCGATATGGAAGTAAAATCTTCGGAAACTCAGTCGGAAATCGACGATAAAAAAGGCGAGCTGGAAGCAGAGATGGGTTTGCAGATCGGTCCTTTCAGCATGAAAGCCAAAGTTAAGGGATCTATCTCCAGTCATAAGGAAAATACCCGTAAGAGTGATAATTCCGCAAAATATCATGTGCAGGTCCGCGCTACTCAGGGCGAGATGCCGGAAGGTCTGTCCCGTGTTTTGGATATCCTCAATACGGCGATCAACCCCACAAGTATCCAGAAAACTGCGGCAGCAGGAGCACAGGGGCAAGAACATTATACAGCTGATAATGATGTTGCCTGATGAGGTGTAAAGGCAGGTAACTATGATGACGAAACCATTTGATGTAAGTGCGGTGGGCTATGTAAAACGTGTTGTTATCGGCAATACCGATCCAGAAAAAACAGTAAATGAGGAAGACATTGAAAAGCAGCGTCAGCTGCTAAACCGCTGTCTGTCAGATTCTCCGCGCGGACGGATCATCGGACAGGAGAAGAATTTCTATTTGCTGAATATCGGTGAGCATCAGGTGGTGATGCAGTACATAGTTTACCATGTTGGTTTTGCCAGAAGGCCGGTATGGCTGGAAGATTAAGAAAGCCGCCTGTTATGGGCGGCTTTTTTCAAAGGAGGGAAAATGAAGTGGAAATAGATAATAAGATCAATCTGGGGTTCAGCGGCGGCGGTTTCAGAGCTACGTTTTACTGTCTGGGGGCTTACCGCAGATTAGTAGAGCTGGGACTTGAAAAACATGTCAGTGAAATAACCTCTGTATCCGGCGGCAGTATTGCGGCAGGTGCTGTCATCAGCGCTTTGGCAGAAGGTGATTTCAGCAGTTTGCTTGATTTTGACAGGCGGGTGACAACGAAACTGATCAATCTGGGGCAGTGCAATTTCCGCAGGCGTATCATGACAAAAGCATCCTGGCTCGCTTATCTGCTGCCATATCTGCCCAAGCTGCAGCAGTTGGCTCTGGCGGCTGCTTTAAGGCCGAAGATGAGTAAAGCTTTTCCACAGGTGTTGGACGAAGAACTGTTTGAAGGCAGAAAAATGAAGCAGGCAGAGGCAGCGACAGAATGGAGCTGCAATGCTACCTGTATCAATACCTTAAAAAGATTCAGGTTTAAAAGTAGTGATATTTACGGTTATCTGCTGGGGCGCAGCAGTGATATCGACGATATCCCCATTGCTTTTGCCGTTGCGGCTTCGGCTGCTTATCCGGTAGGCTTCGCACCTTTGGAACTGGATGTAGAGGCAAGAGAATTCAGGGATCTTTACGGTACGGGAACGCAGAAACCGGAAAATCCGGCCAAGCTCTATCTGACTGATGGCGGCGTTTATGATAATCTGGGCAGTGAAAGTATGTTGAAATCGCCTGTTCCATTACTGATGCTGGATGCATCCGGTGCAAGCCAACCTTTGTGGGATAATTCACACATGAGCAAGTTGGAGCTTGCCAACCGTACTTTGGCAGTAGGGCTGGATCAGGTCGTGTATCTGCGCCGCCGGCTGCTTTTTGAGGTGAAACAGCATCAGCAGCTTATTTTAGGTCGTGGGCTAGGAAAGATTATAGAATATTGGCGCGAGCGTGGAACCAGGGGAATGAATATGGAACAGCTATTGCAGGTGGAACAGCTGTGTGCTGCACTGAGGACCGATATGGACGGCTTCCACGATGTCGAGATAGAGTATCTGATGTGGCTGGGAGCGGTAAAAATAGATTATGCTTTAAGATTGCTGCTGCCCGGCAATGAACAGCTGCAGCAAAGCAAAATGCCGGAGCTGCCAGATTATGACGCAGGTTTTGCAACAGCAGTGCTGGAGCGCGGTGGTAAAATGAGTATTTTTAAGCCGCTGCATCACGATCTGCATTTAAATTAAGGAGCGGAACATATGAAGAAGACTTCATTTTTAGCGATACTTTTGGCTGCGCTGGTGCTTGCAGCCGGCGTTGTTACTAAAGACAGCGAGCTGATAAAAAGTTATGTGCCGGTTTTGCTGGAGCAGTTACAGACGATGGATACTGCAGTACCCGAAGAAATGCCGCCAAAAGCGGAGGCAAAAACACAGGAAGCTGTGAAAACTGCTGACGATATCCTTGCCGTTACAGCTTTGGATATTGGACAGGGAGACAGTATCCTGGTACAAATGCAGGGGAAAAATATCCTGATCGACAGCGGCGACCGCAGCGAAGCTGCCAGGCTGCTGACCAAGCTGGAAGAAAATCATGTCGAGCAGATCGATATGCTGATCGCTACACATCCGCATGCCGACCATATCGGCGGTATGAAAGCGGTGCTGAACAGGTTTCCGGTAAAACATGTTTATGACAGCGGTCAGAATTATAAAACTAAAATGTATAACGACTTTCGTTTGCAGATAGAAAAGGAACAGATTCCTTTTGAAGTACTGCGCGGCGGTCAGGAAGTTCCGGTCAATGAAATGGTGAAGCTGAAGGTCCTGAGTCCGCAGACGCTGTATAAGGGGACTCCTTCTGACACCAATAACAACAGTCTGGTGCTGCGGTTGGAGTATAAAGATTTTGCAATGCTGCTGACCGGGGATATTCAGGCCGAAGTAGAACGTGATCTGCTGCAAACTGACCCTGAGGCACTGCAGGCGCAGGTTTTAAAAGTGGCGCATCACGGCAGTAAAACATCATCGATCAATGAATTTTTAGCTGCTGTCAAACCGAAAATAGCGGTCATCAGCAGCGGCGAAGGTAATAAATATAAGCATCCCAGCCCGGAAGTGGTACAAAGACTGTACAATTTACAGGCCGATGTTTTCAATACGGCTTTATGCGGCGATATTATTATAAAAAGCAATGGCAAAACCTGTGATATAACTGTTGAGAAGTTTTATGATGAGCAGCAGGCGCAGGCAGCCTGAGACGGAGGGATAGAAAATGCGTGAAATAACATTGCAGGAATTGGCGGCGCTGGCTGAAAACGCAAAGGGTGAGATCAGAAGGATTTATTTGCACTGGACGGCGGGGCATTATAACAATACTTATGACGACTATCACTTGAATATCACAGGTGATGGTACAGTGTGGAGCAGCTGCGGGAAACTGACAGAATATAAAGAGCATACCTGGCATCGTAACAGCGGCGCAGTTGCGGTAAGCATCTGCTGCTGCGCCGACGCGGTGGCTTATGCCGATGGCGGTGTGGACTTTGGCAGCGTGCCGCCTACACGGCAACAGTTAGAAACCTTGGCGCGGGTAGTAGCGGTTTTGTGCCGGGGACTGGATTTGCCGATCGACGATAATTATGTTATGACTCATGCAGAAGCGGCTGACCTTGATGATTATGGGCCGGCAACGACTTTTGAAAGATGGGATCTGTGGAAGCTGGCATCTGCCGACGGAACTTTGCAAGATGGCGGTGCTTTGATCCGCAGCAAAGCGAAAGCCTGCTGTCAGTGGTAATAAAAAAGCCGTAACGCTGTTGGATCGGCGTTACGGCTTTCAGGTTTTTATTTAGTTGCTGCTTTAACAGGCAGCTGCGTTAAAAGTTCGATTGTAGAGCCGTCGGCAAAGGACAGACTGCTTAGAGAAGCCTTCCAAGTCACTTTGCTGAAATCGCTGTTCATAACCTTGGCATCATCAGTCAGAAAAGGGTTCAGCTCCCAGTTGAATTTATAAACTGCGGTCTGTTTGGCGGCAAGGTCTTTGCTGCTGGCAAAATTACCACTGTAAAATAATTCATTATCAGCGTTGTAAAGCTCCAGAACACCGGTAAAATACTGCAACTCCCTCATCGCGTTGTTAGTCAGCTGAATATCTGCTTCTAACAGGCGTATAACGCCGGAATAAGGAGCCGAAGTTATAAAGATTTTTTGCGGAGAAACGGCAACAGCGTCGCCGATCTGCTTTTGTACAGGAGCGTTAAGTTCAGCCAGTTTGTTTTGTAAGGCCTGATCACGTTCATTGATCAAAGTTTTCAGATTGTTGATCTTGGTTATCTGCCAGGTATCGTCAGTAAGCTGCTGCATAGCAAGTTCTACTAAAAAATGTTTGTCTAATTCGCTGTCGAAAACTTTGATGGTTACGACAGCGACACTGCCATTTTTCTGAATCTTTTCCACACCCTGATACTGCATAGAATTGACGCCTGTCTTGTTTTTCAGATTATTGACAATATCAGTGCCGTTGTTTTGCAGCATCGGCGAGTCAGCATCACTTGGATCTGCTTCTTCCATAGTACCGCCGTTGACGTATTGTCTGGTCTGGTCGATCAGGATCGGGACGGCAACACCTTTGATATTCTGTACTAACGCAGCCAGAATCGGGCTTGACAGGCGTTCGTTACCAAAAGAGGCAACAACGACATCGTCATAAGCACTGCTGTAAAGTGTTTCCATATCGACGTGCTTTTCAAAAGCCGCAAAATCGTGCTTTTGTACTGCGCTGCCAATAAGGCCCAACGAATACTGCGGCGTTTTGACCCAGTAGGCAAAGTACCATGCCACTGCGGCGGCTATTGCGATAACGGCAAACAGCAGCAGGTATTTTAATTTTTTTGTTTGCATAAGTGCATCCCCTCAAAAACTTTAAATTTATTATAATGCCTATTATACTACGACTTTGAAAGGATGCAACTTTTTTAGTCAACAATATAAATAAATTTTGTTTTAAAACTTAACAAGATAATAAAAAAGCTCAGACGTTGGAAAAGTATCTTTCCAGGCCCGAGCTTTTTTGCGGTTGTACGCTTTGGAATTTGCGGGACGTTTGGTTACCGGGTCAATGTTGCCCCAGTTTTTGCGACGGCTTTTGTTGATCTCCTGCTGCGTCTTTTTCGACAGCTTGACGAATGGAATGAATTTTGCCATAAAGTTCACCTCGTTTGTGGTTAGTTAAAGGTATTATAACATGGATGAAGGGATAGAAAAAATTAATAATGATATTTTTAAGAAAACAAAGAGTACTAAAATTGTAAGAATATTATAAGATTGATTATAGTATTTTATAGTTATAGAGAATAAAGGCCAGTGTCTAAATGGCACTGGCCTTTATTTACTTATTCTATTGACATTATTATTTTTTTGTTTTATAAATGAGTAAATTTTCTGCTGTTTCAGCGGCTTCCTGTACAGTATAAGTTATTTCATTGTAAATATCGTTATTACGCTTCAACCGTTCTTTAAAGTAATTTGATAAGGCTTGATCTGTACAATATACAAAACAACCTTTCATGCCACGGCTGAGTAAAGTTTTATAGGTGTTTCGGATAATTGTATCAGCAAATTTCAAGGCAACTTTATCACCTTTTCTACATTTTGTTACAAAGCCTTTCAATGACTGATCTGTGCGAGCACGTTTTGAAAAATCTGTGATAATGTGACCATTTTCAAATCGTAAGTCATCGCCTATAATAACACCTATATAATCAAATTCTAAACCTTGTGAAGTATGTATACAGCCGATTTGTTCTACTGAATCTGTGTCAATAGCCCAAGTTGTAGTATTACTAAAATTCCATTGAGCTTTGAAGTGATGTTCAGGAAAAATGATATCATATTTTGATGGATGGTTTTTTGATTCCCAATTCCAACAATATCCTGCTAATAGGCGTGCCTTGTTGTGGTACTTGTTTTCCTTGATTATAGCATCCCGCATTTCATTTGGATCGTCAAAAATTTTAAAAGTATAGTCATCGTTATTAAAAATATCATTAGCTGTACGGCGAATTTCCAAAACATCACTAAGCCAAGCTATATAACCGTCTGATCCGTTGCATCTGAATTGTGAATCGAGTTCTGCTTCTATAATTTTGGCATGTTGCTGTTTTGCAAAGTATTTTATTTGTTCAATTGTTCCGATATCCTTTGATGTGACTCTTTGATCTTCGTCGATGAAGAAAACAGAAAGCCGTGCGGCGTTAATTATTTCTTTGATCTGGTTTTCTCCAATATTTGAATATAAGCCAGATTTTTCATTTAATCTGTGGGCTTCATCAACTAGCAACACTTCAAAATCATTTGTTTCAGAATCAGTAAAACTGCCGGATCCCTTAAATAATTCATGAACATAATTTTTACGATAATTACCCTGGCGTAATTTTTCAAAATAAACATTTCGAGGAGCGCTATTTTTAGTTACATAAACAGCAAGTTTACCCTCACTGATAATATCAGATAGAAGATTTATGGCTAAAACACTTTTTCCAGTGCCGGGTCCTCCTTTTATAATAAATACTTTTTTCCCTTGAGTATCATTTTTAAGGTGATTTACTGTATACATAATATCTTCATAAATTATTTTTTGTGATTCGATCATGATAAATTCTTGATTACCGCTAAGCATACTGGCTAAGGAGTCCTGCAAAGATTTTGAAGGTTTTATTTTGCCGCCGTCTATGCGAAAAATAATAGAATTATCATCACTCTTTTTTATATATTTTGCAATAAAAGACCGTAATTTTTTGGCATCTGCCTGTGTGAAAATTGGCGCTTCTCTGATGATCTCGAAGAATTCCTCGTCTATAATGGGATCTTTCCCTACTATAAGATAATTATGCAAAAAGGCGCAGGGGTGCAGTGTTATATTTTCCTCCTGGACGATTTTATTATATTCTTGTAATGTTTTGGAGTAGGACCATGCTTGATATGATGGATGAGTTACTTCTCGTTCCGCATTCCCAACATAAGTTTTTACAATGGAGTTTTTACCTTTGACAGTTTTAGCTTCCTGCCATTGTTTTAACTCAACAATCATAGCGTGTTCGCTGTTATCAGTATTTTTACCGGATATTATAAAGTCAACTCGTTTAGAAGTATATGGAAGCCTATATTCTATGGCAATTCCAGAATCATCTGGTATAGTAGGCGTGTTTAAGACATTATACATATGACGTAAAGAATTTCTCCAGGATAATTGTTCGGATATACTTACTTCACCAAGTTTTTTTCTAAATGCATCATAGACAATATTACTAATGATGCCTTTTTCTACATATTTCATAAAAGTGTTTTTATTTGAATTATAAATTATCATAAATGTACCTCAAAAATCAGTGTATTTTTTACAGTTATTTTTGGAGTCAGAAATAGTATATTTTTCTTCATTTTTGGTTATTTTTTCAGAAATAATTTCTTGGATGTCAAATTTGTAATATTCTGCCAGATATAAACAATAAATCATAACATCAGCAAGTTCTTCTTTTACTTTATTTCGATCAATATTTTCATAAGACCATTGATAACATTCAAGAAGTTCTCCTGCTTCAATAGAAATACTTTTTGCAAGATTTTCAGGGGTATGAAATTGTTTCCAGTTACGTTCTTCTCGAAAAGCAATTAAATTTTGTATAATTTTATTCATGGACAGATACCTCATAAAATATAAGTTATATGTTTATTATACTATAAATATAATATAAAAGAAAAAAGAAACAATAAATGTAAGTTAAGTGGGCGATTTATTTTATCAAAAAAATCTTGTCTAATTTTATTCTTTTTGATAAGTTTTTTAGTTTCTATCCCCGCTAAAATCGTCACTGTTTCGCCTGTTCATAAAAGAATAAAGAAATAAACAAGAAAAGATACAAGATAAAAAAATAAATGTTTTGTATTTACGTTACAGCATCGTGGTATATTCTGCTAACGTACTATCTACAAAGTAAATTCAGTTTAGAGTTTTAATATACTATTTATCTCAATACTAACACAGTAAGCAGAATATAAAGACAGGTATTACTTGCTAACGTACGTAAGCAGTAGTACGCGAAACAAAATTTAAAAATATTTTTAAACTGCCCTTGATATAACAGGGGCAGTTTTCTTTTGCCCCGAAGCAGGGAAATGATTACAAAACAGTGGTTAGCAGAATCATTTGTGTAAGCAGCCTGATTTTTGGAATTTGGACTATGTATTTAGTCTGCGATGGAGAAAATACTGGCTAGTAAGAAGTTACAGGCAGGTGATTTAGAAGAAAATTTATGTAGGGCTGTCGACGAATGAGCTTGAGCAGCAGCGGGTGCGTAAAGGCTGTGGTGCAGATGGATTTCCTTTTTAGTCTGTCCGGAAAAAGAAAACTCACTGCTGCAGCAGTGAGTAAGTAGTGTACTGAATTTTGCTGTTCAGGTAAATCATGCAGGGTAAGGTGCTTAATGTCCGTGGCCGCTATGACTACCGCAGCCGTGTGCGCTGCAGGTATGGCCTGCGCCGCCGTGTTCCTGTTCGTGGTGGTCGCATTTTACTGCCGGGTCATAGTTCAGTTTATTATTGAGCAAAGCATTTACTGCATCATCGGCCTTGCCGGTAACGCCGCCATAAAGCTTGATGCCTGCTTGTGACAATGCCATTTGGGCGCCGCCGCCGATACCGCCGCAGATCAGAGTATCGACGCTGTGTTCGTGCAGAAATTGTGCCAGCGCGCCATGGCCGCTGCCGTTGGTGCTGACGATTTCTGTTTTGACGATGTCAGTGTTTTCGATGTCGTAAATTTTAAAGAATTCGGTGTGTCCGAAGTGTTGAAAGATGTCGCCGTCCTGATAAGTAACTGCGATTTTCATTGTTATACCGCTCCTTTACTGTGATTGTTATGAGTTTGCGACATATGCCGTAAACATTTTTAGCATAGCACTGTTCGCAGCCTGTGTCAATAAAGTCGGGGATGACATAGTACCTGCTAAAATAAAAAGGCTCGCCGCCGTTGCAGACGCGAGCAGAAGAAGCTTGACTGTGAGAGATATTTTGATCTGTTTGTGCTTAGGTCGCTCATCATCGATATGTCAGCGTAGCGGCTGTCGTTTACGCTGGCGACGCGTAAAATATTTTGCCAGTCGATAGGCGACGGTACGATATTGCGTGGTCAGATAGACGCCGCTGAGAATGAGTACGCCGCCTACGGCTTGTGCGGCGAGAAAGTGTTCATCAAGAAACAGTACGCCGCAGACGATGCCGACCAGC
This sequence comes from Phascolarctobacterium faecium, assembly GCF_003945365.1. NCBI lineage: Bacteria > Bacillati > Bacillota > Negativicutes > Acidaminococcales > Acidaminococcaceae > Phascolarctobacterium > Phascolarctobacterium faecium. Next base: position 1,134,213 of record NZ_AP019004.1, read on the forward strand.
GGCATGATATTCATAAATACGGCTGCCTGACTGGGTCCGACGATGCCGGTGCCTTTGTTCCAGAAGATCATGGCGATCAGCCCGCCGGCAAAAATGACGAACAGATATGAGCCAAGAGCCAGCGGCGAAAGCAGCGAGGGCAGTTCGAAATGGCCAAAATAAGCAGCGCCGGCTGCCGTGGTAAGCGAACCTAACAGACCCGACCAGGCGACGATGGCAAAGGGGGAAACATCGTCGATGATGCGCACGACGATGATAGAATACAGTGCCCAGGCGACCTGACTGGTAAAAAAGAGTACGTCGCCGATATTAAAGCTCAGCGTCAATATGGCCGCAAGCGAACCGTTGCTGAGCAGGTACAGCGCGCCGCACAGGCTGCTGCAGATGCCGAGCCATTGCAGGCGGTGCAGACGTTCATGGATCAGCACAAAGCTGAGCAGAGCCGTCACGATGGGCGTGAGTGTGGCGATAATGGTAAAGTTGGTGACTGTCGAATATTGCAGCCCGGTAAATTGGGTAACGTTATTGATGCAGACGCCAAGGATGCCCATGGTAAATAAAGCCGGCCAGGTCCTGCGTGGCGGCAGCAGCTTTTCGCCGCGCCAGGCAAGCATAGCAAACAGCGTCAGGGCTACGATAGTGTAGCGAATGCTGACCATAGGTATGGGCGACATTTCCCTGACGACGAATTTGGCGAACATAGGTTGAATACCCCAGATGACGCAAGTACAGATCAAAAGTGCCGAGGCGGTAAGCTTGTTCGTTTGCATGGCAGTGCTGACAGACCTTTCGATGATGATTTATAAAGTGCCGGGCATCTGCCCGTAACTTAAAAGCTTAACAGTCGTTCAATGATTTCTGCCGCCGGCGTTTGACCAGATATCTGGCCAGTTTATAGGCCAGCAGGCGGTACTGAGTAGTCAGATACACACCGGCGATGATAAGAGCGCCGCCAACTGCTTCGGAAGTATAGAAGCTTTCGTCGAGAAAGGCGATGCCGCAGATGATGCCTACTAACGGCATCAGATTCATAAACACGGCGGCCTGACTGGGGCCGATAACGCGGATGCCTTTGTTCCAGAACAGCATACCGACCAGGCTGCCGATAAAAATAACGTAAAAATAGGACCCCCAGGCTAAAGCGGAAAGGTCATAGGGCAGTGCAAACTGCCCGGTCAGGATACTGTAAGCAGCCGTAGTCAGCGAGCCAAGCAGCCCGGCCCAGGCTACAGCGCTGTAGGCAGATACATATTTACTGACCTGCGCGACAAGAATGGTATAAAAAGCCCAGGCGACCATACTGACGCAGAACAGGATATCACCTAAATTAAAGTTCAGGTTGATAATCGTTGAAAGCGAACCTTTGCTGATCAGGTAAACGGCGCCGATGATACTGGCGGCGATACCGAGCCATTGCAGCTTGTGCAGCCGTTCATGCAGCAGCACCAGACTTAAGAGTGCGGTCACGGCAGGCGTCAGCGAGGCAATAATAGTAAGGTTGGCTACGGTCGAGTATTGCAGGCCTGTAAATTGCGCAACATTGTTGCCGCCAACGCTGAGGACGCCCATCAAAAACAGCGGCAGCCAGGCCTTGCGTGGTGGCAGCAGTTTTTCGCCGCTGTAAGCCAGCGCTGCCAGCAGCACTACGCCTACTGTAAAATAACGGATACTGACCAGAGGGATCGGGTCGAACTCGCGGACGACAAAAGTGACGAACATCGGCTGTGCGCCCCAAATGATGCAGGCGGATAAAACCATCAGTGTTGCTGCGGAAATATTTTTGGGCATGGAAACGCCTTCTTCGCTGTTTATTTTACCAGCTGCGGTGTAAAACCCTGCGTGTCACAGCTGACAAGCTTATAGGTGATGCCGTTGCGGATACCTTCAAAAACCATGCTTGCATCGCTGCCGTGGATATGGCCGAAAACGCAGTGCCTGACGCCGTAACGCTCCAGCAGTTCGGCAAAAACAGATTCATTTGCAGCGTCATAAAGAGGCGGATAATGCAGTGCGGCTATGATATCGCTGTAGCCGGCTTGTCTGGCAGCTTCCAGTGAAGCCTCCAGGCGCAGTCCTTCACGGCGGTAGATAGCGGCATCGTCCGCGTTAAAATTGTCAGATGAAGGCAGGAGCCAGCCACGACTGCCGCATATGGCAGTCGTGCCGCAGGTAAAAAAGTTGTTTTGCAGAAAGCTGAAATTATTTTCTGTCGCAGTCTGCATCTTTTTTAAAGATGACCACCAGTAGTCATGGTTGCCGCGCAGAATGATTTTGCGCCCGGGCAGGGCGGCGATCCAGTTCAGGTCGGTCAGAGCGTCTTGCAGGTCCATGGCCCAGGAGGTGTCGCCGCAGATGATGACGGTATCGTCGCTGCGGATAAGTTGATGCCAGTTGGCTGCAACCTTGGCGGCGTGGTCTGCCCAGTGTTTCCCGAAGATTTCCATAGGCTTGGACGGAGGCTTTCCGGAAAGGTGCAGGTCGCCGATAGCGTAAATTTTCATGAATTATGCTCCATTTTTGCTGCTTAATGTTAACTTTATGTTAGCTTATTTTAAGAAGGAATGCAAGGAATTGCTGACAGGTTTGACCTCAGCGCGAAAATAAATGCCTGTGTCTACTGCCAAAGTCTGATTAATCCGTTTAATATAGATATAAAGTCTGAATTAGGATGCGAGAATCTTTTTCCTTTCTATCCCTGGTTGCTGTTGCCGCTTTCAGCATTTTTATACAATGAAAGTATCAAAACGCAGGGGAGGGGCAACTATGACAAAGCAGCAGGATTTCAGTATGTGGTCAATGAATTTTATTTTGTTTTGCCTGGCTAATTTTTTGTATTATGGAGCTTTTTATTTGTATATTCCGGTATTGCCGCAGTATGTGGAGATGTTGGGCGGTACACCTGCCGATATCGGGCTGGTTGGTGGCGCTTTCGGCCTGTCGTCCTTTATTATACGGCCGTATTTGGGTAAATTGGCCAACGAATGGGGTCGTAAGCGTATGATGCTTCTGGGTACGATTTCTTTTGCACTGTTGTTTCTGCTGTTCGGCAGAGTTACCGGCGTGGTGCCGCTGGTCGTACTCAGGCTTGCGCATGGTGTTTGTCTGGCGATGTATCTGGCGGCATCGGCTGCCTATATAGCCGATTATGCGCCGGTAGACAGGCGCGGCGAGGTGCTGGGGATTTATCAGACCTGCAGTGTGGTTTCTATGGCTGTTTTTCCAGCAGCAGGCATTTGGATCCTTCAGCATACACAAAGTTATCCTTTTTTGTTCAACGTGACTTTTGTTACGGCATTAGTATGCTTTTTCGTGTTACTGCCGCTCAAGGAAACGAATCCTGTTTATGAGCAGGAACAAAAACTGGATCTGCTGCCGATTTTCAGGCGGCGGGTAATTTTTATGTCTTCGCTGTGCCTTTTGGGTGCATCACTGGTCTATGGCGCGATTCTTACTTTTTTACCGATTTATGCGCAGCAGCGGAATATAAGTGATTATGGTATTTTTTTCGTAGTCTATGCTTTGGCGACGATGGGCAGCAGGGTCTTTGCCGGTAAGCTGTCCGATCATGTCGACAGGCGTCTGGTAATTTTGCCGTTTTCACTTTTGGTTGCACTGGCGGCTATGTGTTTCTTTATTATGGATAACGTTTGGACGCTTGGGCTGATCGCAATATTATTCGGACTGGGATATGGCGCTTTAGTGCCGGCGCTTACTGCACTGGTCGTTGATGTTACCCGGCCGGAAGAACGTGGACCGGCACTGGGTTTTTTTACTGCTTTTATTGAAGTCGGCATCGTCGTCGGCGCTATGGGGCTGGGGTTTATTACCGGGATATTGGGCTATGCCAATATGTTTGCATTGTCAGGTATCATCGTACTGGTGATCACACTGGCATTTTGGCTGTTGTTGCAGCAGCGTCATACTATTAAGCTGGAGGGAGAGTAAGCAGGCTCCAGATGAGCGCAGAGCATTAAAAGCCGCCTGCAGCGCGTACTAGGCAGATGGGGAAGAAAAGACTTGAAACTCCGCGGATTTGTGATATAATGGTTAAAGTATTTGCAGAATGAACAAATTCGGTGAAGCGGAGTAGTAACCACAGATCCCTGTTGCAGAAAGTTGACGGCAGCTGCGAGTCAATACGGGAGCAAGGTGAACTCGCCGCGGAGGAGCCGCGTCAAAAGCGCGGACGCATAACCGGCGTTACAGGTTTTGAGTGGCCGAGATTTTTTTTCGGCAATCAGGGTGGTACCGCGAAAGCTATTTCGTCCCTGGCCTAACAGCCGGGGACTTTTTTATTTGCCGCGCTGCGGTGGTAAGCAAATTTTAGGAGGTTATGAGAAGAATGATCGAAGAAAAGTATACTCCCCATGCCATAGAAAGCAAATGGCAGAAATATTGGGAAGATAACAAGGCATTTAAAACTGATATTGATGCAGGCAAACCCAAGTCTTATGTGCTGGAAATGTTCCCGTATCCTTCGGGCAACCTGCATATGGGGCACGTACGCAATTATTCCATCGGCGACGTAGTTGCCCGCTTCCGCAGTATGAACGGTTTTAACGTGCTGCATCCGATGGGCTGGGATTCTTTTGGTATGCCGGCTGAGAATGCCGCGATCAAACATGGTATCCACCCTGCTAAATGGACGATGGAAAATATCGCCAACATGACCCGTCAGCAGAAGGAACTGGGATTGTCCTATGATTGGGACCGCGAAGTTGCCACCTGTAAGGAAGATTACTATAAATGGACCCAGTGGTTCTTTGAGCTGTTTTATAAGCGCGGTTTGGCCGTCAAGAAAAAATCTGCTGTCAACTGGTGTGGTGAATGCAACACTGTTTTGGCTAATGAGCAGGTTATCGACGGACGCTGCTGGCGCTGTGACCATGAGGTCGTCAAAAAAGATCTGGAACAATGGTTCTTCAAAATTACCGATTATGCGGAAGAACTTTTGGATGATTTGAAACTTTTGAACGGCTGGCCGGAACGCGTTAAGACGATGCAGAAAAACTGGATCGGGCGCAGTGAAGGTCTGGAATTCAGCTTTGACGTGCCCTGCATCAATGCTAAGCTACCTGTTTACACTACCCGTCCGGATACGGCATTTGGCGTTACCTTCGTGGTCCTGGCTGCCGAGCATCCAATGGTAGAGCAGTTGTGCCGGGATAATCCGAAGGCAGACGAGATCAGGGCTTTCTGCGCCCGTGTGCGCAACCAGTCCGATATTGAACGTACTTCCAGCGAGTCGGAAAAAGAAGGTATCTTTACCGGGAAATATGCTGTCAATCCTTTCAATGGTCGCCAGGTAGAGATCTGGGTCACCAACTATGTCCTGTACGATTATGGCACCGGAGCTGTTATGGGTGTACCTACAGGTGATCAGCGCGACTGGATGTTTGCCGATAAATACGGTCTGGATAAGATCGTTGTCGTTACTCCTAAAGACCAGGAATTAAAAGTTGAAGATATGACTGCCGCCTATGAAGAAAAAGAGGGCGTGCTGGTAAATTCCGGCAAGTTCAGCGGCATGGAGATGCATGCTGCAATCAAAGCTATTATGGATTATGCGGAAGGACAGGGCTTTGGTTCCCGTCATGTCAACTACCGTCTGCGCGACTGGCTCATCAGCCGTCAGCGTTATTGGGGGGCTCCGATCCCGATTATTTACTGTCCTGACTGCGGCGAAGTTCTTGTGCCGGAAGCAGAGCTGCCGGTACGTTTACCGGAAGACGTCAAGTTTGATGCGGGCAGCGTTTCACCGCTGGCAACCAGTGAAAGCTTTGTTAACTGCACCTGCCCCAAATGCGGTAAGCCGGCCCGCCGCGAGACCGATACTATGGACACTTTCCTGTGTTCTTCCTGGTATTATCTGCGGTATACCGATCCGAAAAACGATACTGCTCCATTCAGTAAAGAAGCTGTTGATTACTGGGCTCCGGTCGATCAGTACATCGGCGGTATTGAGCATGCGATCCTGCATTTGCTGTATTCACGTTTCTTTATGAAGGTATTGCGTGACGCAGGCCTTGTAAAATACGACGAACCATTTACCAACCTGCTGACTCAGGGCATGGTCATTAAAGACGGTGCGAAAATGAGTAAATCTTTAGGTAATGTCGTTTCTCCGGAAGAGATCATTTCCAAATACGGTGCCGATACTGCTCGTCTGTTTATTATGTTTGCTGCTCCGCCTGAAAGAGAGTTGGAATGGAGCGATCAGGGCGTGGAGGGTTCCTTCCGTTTTATCAACCGTGTCTGGCGTGTCGTCAGCCACTTCCAGGGTGAGCTGGCCCAAAAGGTCACCGGCTATGATACTTCAAAACTGGATGAAGCTGATAAAGAGCTGCGCCGCGTGCTGCATAATACGATCAAAAAAGTTACCGACGATATCGAGCAGCGGTTTAATTTCAATACTGCAATCAGTGCGATGATGGAGTTGGTCAATGCTTTATATGCTTATAAGGAAGCTCAGAAAAATTACAATGCCGGTCTGGTTTATGAAACCGTTTCCGCTTTGCTGCGGTTGCTTGCTCCTTTCGTACCGCACGTAACCGAAGAATTGTGGCATGGCGTCATCGACGCTGACAGCAGCGTGCATGCACAAAGCTGGCCTAAAGCCGAGGCAGAGGCCATGAAGGTCGATAATGTCGAGATCGTGCTGCAAGTCAACGGTAAGGTCAAAGGCCGTTTGGTTGTACCTGCGGAAGCCGGCAGGGAAGAACTGGAAAAACTGGCTTTGGCGGATGAACATATCGCTGCTATGGTCGATGTCGGCAAGATCGTGAAGATTGTCTGCGTACCCGGACGTTTGGTCAATATTGTTGCCAGACCTTAAATCGCAGAAAAAAATTAAATAGCTGGATCAGTAAGATCAAATCATAAAGACGCTATGGCAGAGTTCCTAAGGTATAACGAATTTATTGTTGACCTCAGGAACTCTGCTTTTTTGCGTTTTAAAGGGGCTGGATAGCGATGATGGAACGAGGGCTGAGAGGAAAAGTAGCAGCTTTGGGGGCTGCCGTAGTTTTATGTGCCGGCGGCAGTCTGCTGGGAAGCAGCCCGCAGGATACTGCTGCTGTTGTGCCTGTACCGGCAGCTGGTATCAGTGCGGTACAGACTCGGGGAGTCAAGGTATATGTAAGCGGTGCGGTAGCAAAGCCGGGTTTATATGAAATTCCCGCAGGGAGCAGAGCTACTGCGGCTATCGCCGCTGCCGGAGGAATGACACTGGAAGCTAATCCCGATAAAGTTAATTTGGCAAAGCTGCTGAAAGATGGTATGCAGGTAAATGTGCCGCGGTTAAGTGCCAGGCAATTGCGTGAGCAGACTGCGCCGGTAAATGCAGGTGCAGCTGCTGAGGCAGCAGGCGCAAATACTTTGGTCTCGGTAAAGACTGCTGCTGAGAGTGGCAGGGGCACAGCAAAAGCTGGCGGCAAGGTACATTTGAATACGGCTACGGCTGCCGAACTGACAGCGTTGCCTGGGGTCGGTGATATTACCGCGCAGCGTATACTTGAGTATCGGGCGGCGCATGGGTTTGCCAGTATCGAGGATGTTATGAAGGTCAAAGGGATCGGTAAGGCCAAGTTTAGCAAAATGCAGCCTTATCTGGAGCTGTGATGCAGCGTCAGCTGGAACAGATCATTGTCGCCGCCACACTGGCATTTCTGCTTGGCTGCCACGCAGGGCTCAGTAAGCTGTTGCCGTTGATACCAGCATTGATACTGGCGGCATTTTTTCTGCTGCTGCTTGCCTGGGGCTGCCGCCAAAAGGCTGGAGTAAAGTTGTTGGCCGCGGCAGGTATTGGTTTGTGTTTTTGTTGTGGCGCTGCCAGTGGCAGCGGGGCCATGCGTCAGCCGCAGCTGCCTTTGCAGACTTTTACCGGTCAGGAAGTACGGCTTTTCGGCAGAGTGGAAGCTGGCAGTGTCAAAGTAACGCCGCAGGGAACCAGTCTGGTGCTTGCCTGTCATACGCTGCAGCAAGCGGTGCAGACAAACAGTGCGGAACTTGGCAGCTCTTTACCCGATACAGCAATCGCAGTATCGGGTAAAGTACGTGTGCTCGTCCAAGGGCAGGATCTTAGCGAGAAAATAACCAGTGGCGTTATTGTACAGGGAACGCTTAAACCATTGACTGATTTTGCCAATCCGGGTGGTTGGGATGGCGGGCTGTGGAGCGAATTGCAGGATTTACAAGGGCGAATGTCTATAAAAGGCAGTGAGCTGTATTTGTCCGGGGACGGACAAAGTATCAGGCAGTATATCGGCGGACTGGCTGCAGGGCTGCGTTCAAATCTGCAGCATACTGTACCGGGACAGGCCGGGGCTGTTTTAGCCGGTATGACTTTAGGTGGTTACGACGGTATCAGCGCGCAGACGCGGGAAGATTTTGCTGCTGTGGGATTGGCGCATCTGCTGGCTGTATCTGGTACGCATATAGCAGTGGTGACAGGCTTTCTGCTTGTACTGCTGCGGCGCCGTAACCACTGTACTATGGCGCTGCTGGCAGGGATTTTATTTTTTTATGCGGCTTTGTGCGGGTTCAAACCGCCTGTACTGAGGGCTTTGCTTATGTCACTGGCACTATTTGGAGCCGGTGTTAGCGGCAGGCTGCCGCAGCGCAGTAATATTTTCTGTGCTGTGGTCATACTGTTGCTCTGCTATGAACCGCGCTGGCTTTGGGACGCAGGTTTTCAGTTATCATTTACCACAACAGCGGGGCTGCTGTATTTCTACCCGGTACTGAGCGGCCTGTGTACCCGTTACTTACCTGTGGGGATTGCCGAGATCCTGGCAGTATCTTTAACAGCACAGCTGGCGGCTTTGCCGTTTTTGATCCATTATTTTCATCAGCTTTCACTGAGTGGGCTGGCAGCTAATCTGCTTCTAGTACCGCTGCTGGAACTGGCACTACTGCTGACACTGGCGGGATATGCCCTCCTGCCGATATTTGGGTTGGGAAAGCTGCTGTTTTTACTGGCAGGGCTTTTACTGCACCCCTTGCTGAATATCATTCACTGGCTGGCATCCGGCGGCTGGGCAACTGTCACTGTTGGCAGCTGGCCTCTTTTATGCGGCGCTGTCTATTATTTACTGTTGTTGCTGCTTTTCGGCAGCAGCGACTGGGATGATTTCACTGCTTGCGAAAGACGGTTGCTGATCGGTTTATGCTGCTGTATGCTGGTGGGGATCGGGATTTATGATAAATTCAGGCCGCAGCCTCTGACCGTACATTTTATCGACGTGGGACAGGGGGATGCGGCACTGGTCGTAACACCGCAGCGTCAGACGCTGCTGATTGATACCGGTGGTCTGCGTGGTGACTATGATACGGGCAGCCGTATCGTTCTGCCCTATCTGCGTTACCTGGGGATTCGCAGTCTGGATATGCTGCTTTTAAGCCACGGACACCACGACCATGCAGGAGGAGCGGCCGCAGTAGCTAAAAATATACCTATACGCAGGCTCATTCTGCCTCAGGAACAGCCTTCAGCAGATATACAGGCACTGCTGAAGAATACCAAAGCGCAGCTTATATATGCCGAGAGCGGCACAAATTATTCCCTGGGCAATACTGCAATACAGATCATCAGCGCGCCTGTCGGCAGAGCTGACAGCGATGCAAATGAAAGCTCGCTGATCGTGAGGGTTGTATCTGCTGACGGCAGCATTGTTTTTACAGGTGATGCAACAGAAACGGAGGAACTGCTGGCAGCGGGACAGATTCAGCCCGGTCAGGTATTGAAGGTCAGTCACCATGGCAGTAATGCTTCTTCTTCAATGCCGTTTTTAGCGGCAGTCAGTCCGCAGCTGGCGGTTATCTCAGTCGGTGCGGCCAACAGCTACGGCCATCCTGGCAGTGAAACGCTGCAGCGTCTGGCAGCCTGCGGGGCTCAGGTGCGGCGTACAGATCAGGACGGAGCGCTTAAAATCATTTTTGACGGCAGCCAGGTAAAATGTTATAGTTATCGGTATCAGAAGGAATTTTTTTAGTGGCTTGAAGGAGTACAAACATGGAAATCACGGCAGAAAAAATTATGCAGCAATTAAGTGCCGGTACACAGGTAGCTGGTGTAATCGCAGTGTTCGGCGAAGAAGGCTATTATAAAGATAAAATAGCCGCTGCTTTACCGCGGGCTGTTTTTGGCGACGCCGCGCTGGAAGACAGGGAAATAACTGTTTTTGAGCGTGATACGGATATAAAGGAAGTATCTGCTGCTGTCAATACCTACCCTTTTTTCTCAGGACGCAGTCTGGTTATCATTAAAGATGAAAAGCTGTGGGGAGGTAAGGATGGCGGCGAAAAACGCAAACAGCAGCAGGAAGAGCTGGCAGAACTGCTGGCGGATGTGCCTGAACATTGTCAGGTACTGCTGTTAGGCGAAAAAATCGATAAACGCGGTAAACTTTATAAAAGCCTGCTTAAAACTGCTGCGATGGTGGAATGCAAGTCTCTCAAATCCTATCAGCTGAAGCCCTGGCTGGACGAACAGGCTGCGCTGCGCGGCTGCCGTTTTGATTATGAAGCGTCACAAACGATCATGGAATATCTGTCGGTAACTGACAATGCGCCGCTGCTGCTGCTGGAACAGGAAATCGAAAAACTATCGGTTTACGCCGGTGAACGTAAGATCTGGACCAAAGATGATATCGAGCAGACTTTCGCTGCGTTGCCTGAAGTTTCGCGCTTTGCGCTGCTGAACGCCATTGCCGAAAAGAAGCTGGGGCAGACTTTGGAGCTTTTGGGTGAAGAACGTAAGCACGGTAATACTGTGCTGGCGCTATGCGGCCTGGTTTCGTTCCAATTGCGACGTCTTGGACGTGTCAAAGAACTTCTGGAAGGAAGGGCCTCGCAGGCCGAGATCGCTTCAGAGTTAAAAGCCGCGCCTTTTGCTGTAAAAAAAATGGCGGAGCAGAGCCGCCGCTTTGGATTGGGTGAACTGGAACGGGCACTTTTGGAACTATCACAGCTCAATATCGAAATCCGCTATGGCGGCCGGCAGTTTGAAAAGCTGGAAGAAATATTGATCCGGCTTTTGAGCAAGTGATATTTGGTGTTTGGTTAAAAAAAGTGCTTAAAGTTTGTTTTAAACACTGGACAAGCCTGACTGTTGTTTGTTATAATGATGGCGATAGATCAATGGGGATCTTTCTATTTTATTGCTTAAAAATAGGAAGGTCCTTTTTATATTTGTATTTCAGCTTCAGCATTGGGAAAGGAGCGCGGCACAGTGCCGCAAGTGATTGCTATGATGAACAAAGAAATGTTGTATTACATTAACCCTGAACAGCAAACCCCGGAGGAACTGAAGGCTTTGCTGGAAATGCACCCGGAAATCAAATTTGTTTCTTTTATGGGTGTTGACTTTGCCGGTAACGATACCGACGAAAAAGTGCCCATCAATTTATTTATCGAAGATATCAACAGCTTCCTGGAAGGTATGGCTGCTCAGACTGATGGTTCTTCCGTTGTTTTGCCGGGCATTGCTACTTTAAATAACGCCCGCGTCGATATGAAGGTCGACAAAAGTGTCAACTGGTATATTGATTATAATTACGAGCATTTTGATGCTCAGACAGGTAAAATGGTCGGAACCCTGCGCATACCCTGTTTCCTGATCCACAACGAAATCTTTGTTGATTCCCGTTCGATCCTGCAAAACAGCCTGGATTATGTGGAAGCACAAATGCTGGAAATGTTCAAAAAACATCCGCAGATAGCAGGTCTTGAACATGTTGACCTGTCTCAGATCGAAAAACTGGTCTTTACCTGTGCTACCGAGCTGGAATTCTGGGTCAAATCTCCGCGCGAAGACGCACCGATCGAAGCCCTTTCTTCTTCGCAGATGATGCAGGAGCAATACTGGCAGCGTACCCGCGGTAACGTGCGTACCGCTTTAGAACAGACTATAGAAATGATGGAAGCTTATGGTCTGGAACCGGAAATGGGCCATAAAGAATGCGGCGGCGTACGTGGACAGATCGACGGCGCAGGTCATATGACGCATGTTATGGAACAGCTGGAAGTAGACTGGAAATTTAACGTCGGTCTACAAACTGCTGATAACGAACTGCTGGCCCGCATTATCGTTAAAGAGGTTTTTCGGATGAACGGTCTGGAAGTTTCCTTCCAGGCTAAACCGATCCCCGGCGTTGCAGGAAGCGGAGAACATACCCATGTCGGTATTGCCGCAAAACTCAAAAATGGTAAAATGGTCAATCTGTTTGCGCCCGGCGATATGAAAGCGGATTTTCTGTCCGCTATCGGTTACGGTTCAATGATGGGCCTTTTGAAGAACTATGAGGTCATCAATCCTTTTATTTCAGCTACGATCGATTCATTGAACCGCTTGAAGCCAGGTTTTGAAGCCCCTGTCTGTATCGTTACCTCTTTGGGTATCAGTCCGCAGGTCCCTTCCCGTAACCGTACGATTCTGGCAGGTTTGATCCGCGATATCGACAGTCCGATGGCGACCCGTATAGAAATGCGTTCGCCTAATCCTTATACTAATACCTATATTGCTATCGCTGCTTTCTATCTGGCAATGTGGGATGGAATCAAGGCTTGTGTGGAATCAGGCAAAAATTTGAAGGAACTGGAAGCCGAATTGTCCAAAAAGGCCGGCGTTGAAGGCTTCTATCTGGAAAAAGACCGCGAATACCGCAGCGAAGATGATGTTTTTGAAGACTTCAGCGAGGAAGAACGCAGCCGTCTGTTTGGTAAACCGCCTGCAACTGTGTGGGAAAATATGTGCGGCTTTAATAAATATCCTGAAAAGAAAGCTGCTCTTACCAGCGGCAATATCCTGCGCGCAGAATTTATCGATTCTTTTGCCAAAGGTGCCTTGGTTCGCTGGCAGACCGAGCTCTTAAACAGGATCATCCCCGAATTCCATGCTGAGATCGTGGCAATGAAATGTCTGCATGACACTGGCTTCTATAATAAATGTGACGATGAGCTGTGGGAGAAGATCGCAGCGCTGCGTGTTATGTTGGCTAAAGATTCTGTCGAGGCTCCGTGTATCTTTACTATGATCCGCGATGCTTTTAGCCGCGGCGATTTTGATGCCGCCTCCAAGTTAAAGCTGGAAATGGTAAAAACAATGGAGAAGCTGAGAAGCTGTTATCACGATTACAAGCAAAATATCATAGACTGATAAAGCATATACGTTTTGGATCCGCCGGAAAATATTATCGGCGGGTCCTATTATTTTTCACAAAATGTTTTCTTGACTGGAGCGCAGACCAGACCTATATAATTTAAACAAGGAAAAAGAAGAGGGCGCTGTTGTCGTCCTTTTCCGCAATGATATCAACATTTTTTACGGAACTGCTTTTTATGCGGCAGGTAATTACGGTCTTTTGGGAGCGGTATAGCTTGGCATAAAACAGTATGGTAGCGGGAGAGAGGGGAAAAAATGAGATGGAGTAAAGCTTTTTCAAAAACTGGCCTGCTGGCATTGATGCTTGCCGTGGTCGGGATCGGTATCTTTTTTTATGAACGTCAATATTGCGGCGCCGAACAGCCTGCGCGTTACGAGCCGCAGCAGCTGCGGCAGGTGATTACTGCCGACAGTAAAACCTCGCGGACTATTATGTGGCAGACGCAGGCGCCGGAAAGCGATGCCTGGGTGGAATATAAGCTGCAGGGCGAAAATGAGCTTCACAGGGTGCGGGCGCAGGGTAAAGAATTTGCAACAGATTCAGGGACGGTTTATCAGCAAAGTGTGACGCTGACAGCTTTGGAGCCGGGAACTGTTTATGAATACAGGGCTGGCGGCGGCAAAGAATTTTCTGCCTGGCAAACGTTGAAAACAGATACCGGAGGCGCTTTTACGGCTTTGATCTTCGGCGATTCGCAAAGCCTTGATTATAATGTCTGGCGTAAGACTGCCGCTTATGCTTACAGTCACGATCCGGAAGCCGCCTTTTTCATCAATATGGGCGATCTTGTAGATAACGGCGAGCAATACAGCCAGTGGCGCAGTTGGTTCCGTGGAGCGTCCGGGCTGTTGCCGCAGATTCCGGTTGCTCCTATCAGTGGCAACCATGAAAATTATTCGCTGCAATGGAAACCTTACCGCGGCGATTTATATCTTAATTTGTTCGATCTGCCCCTGAATGGGCCGGAGGGTTTGCAGAAGCAGGCTTACAGCTATGATTACGGCGATGTGCATTTTTCTGTAATCGATACGCAGCAGGAGGAATTAAACGAGTGGCAGCCTGAACTGATCGCAAGTCAGGTGAGCTGGCTGGAGCGCGATCTGGCCGCCAGTGATAAGAAATGGAAAATCGTGTTGGTGCACCGTAATCTGTTCCGCTATCAGGACGGCAGACCCAATGAACTGGGCTCGGCACTTTTTCCGGTTATTGACCGTGGCAATGTCGATGTAGTTTTTTCTGCTCATAATCATACCTACGGCCGTTCTGCTCCGTTTAAAAACGGTAATGTGGCATCACAGGGAACGATCTATATTTCTTCGGGCCGCAGTGGTGATAAAACATGGGCCGGTTCGCGTGCCAAGCCGCAGGAGGTCGCTTTTGACGGCGTGCTTGACCAGCCTAATTATATGAAGCTGACTGTTAATGACGGCAAGCTGACAGTGACCAGCCTGAAGCAGGACGGCAAGCTGATCGATACGGTGACGCTGACGAAATGACAAGCTCTCGATTTTTTGATATAATATTATTATTAACAAATCAATGAATGGAGTGACATCATGGCTAAAGACAGTTCTTTTGACGTTGTATCGCAGGTCGATATGCAGGAAATGGACAATGCGGTCAATCAAACGAAAAAGGAGATCGCCCAGCGTTATGATTTCCGCGGCAGTGATGCCAGCATCGAATTAGAAGAAAAATGTATCAAATTGGCAGCTGAAGACGAATATAAGCTGAACGCTATCATCGATATGCTGCGTGCCCGTATGGCTAAACGTGATATCCCGCTGCGCTGCCTGGAGCTGGGTAAGGTAGAGCCGGCATCCAAAGGCACAGTTCGCCAGACACTTACTATCCTGCAGGGTATACCGAAGGAAAAAGCCAAAGCGATCGTAGCCGCGATCAAAGCGACTAAATTGAAAGTCAATGCTCAGATGCAGGACGATCAGGTACGCGTCAGCGGAGCTAAAAAAGACGATCTTCAGGCTGTTATCCAAACGCTGAAAGCAGGCGACTTCGGCGTAGATTTACAATTCATCAATATGCGCTAAACTGGATTTTTATACTTCCTACGTAACGTAGGAAGTATTTTTTTATTTTATTGTTTTTGCCAGAGTTTGCCTATATAATAAATATAATCCATATTGCAAACTTGCAATAAATTTGGTGACAAGGAGCTGATTTGTTGAATTGGAGAAAGAGGTAAAGAGATTAAAGCTACATGGTTTCAATAATCTGACGAAAAGCCTGAGCTTTAATATGTACGACATTTGCTACACTAAGACGGTAGCAGACAGGGAGGCTTACCTGCAGTATATCGACGAGCAGTATAATGCCGACCGTCTTACGGAAATTTTAACAAATGTTTCCAACATTATCGGAGCAAACATTCTGAACATCGCCAAGCAGGATTATGAGCCGCAGGGCGCCAGTGTCACTATCCTCATTGCCGAAGGCTGTCTGCACAGCGTTGGTGCTGAAGATAACAGTTCCGCTCCGGGCCCTTTACCGGAAACAGTTTTAGCCCATCTAGATAAAAGCCATATCACGGTGCATACCTATCCCGAATATAACCCTATCGGTGGTATCAGTACCTTTCGGGCCGATATCGACGTATCTACCTGCGGTGAGATCTCACCGCTGAAAGCGCTTAATTATCTGATCCACAGTTTCGATACCGACATTATGACTATCGATTACCGTGTGCGTGGTTTTACGCGTGATATTACAGGACATAAACTGTTTATAGATCACAATATCACTTCAATTCAAGATTATATCCCTGAGCTGGTAAAGGAACATTACCAGATGATAGACGTGAACGTGTATCAGGAAAATATTTTCCATACCAAGTGTAAGCTCAAAGATTTCGACCTTGATAACTATCTGTTCGGGCTTAGCAAAGAACAGCTGCATCCAGGCGAAGTAAAACGGATTGAGGCCAAGCTGCGTCATGAAATGGACGAGATCTTCTACGGCAAAAATATGGACCGCATCAATCTTTAAGGAGGAGTAAGTATGCTGGATTTATGGTTTTCTGAATTTCACGCTCCCGACGCCAAACTTTCGATTTTGGTCAAAGAGCAATTATATAGCGAGCAGACTCCCTTTCAGAAAATAGACTTTTTTGATTCGGAAACTTTTGGTAAATTTTTCACTTTAGACGGGCTGATTATGATTACCGAAAAGGACGAATTTATTTATCATGAAATGATCAGTAATGTGCCGATGGCAGTTAATCCGGACATCAAAAAGATCTTGATCATTGGCGGCGGTGACGGTGGTACTGCACGTGAGGTCTGCCGCTTTAAAACAGTAGAGCAGGTAGATATGGTCGAAATCGATGAACGTGTCGTACGTCTGTGCCAGAAATATTTTCCACAGACTGCTTGTGCGCTGGATAATGATCCGCGGATCAATCTGATTTTTGGCGACGGGTTAAAATTCGTACAAGACGCGCCTGAGGGTGCATATGATTTGATACTCGTCGATTCTACAGATCCGCTTGGACCTGGCGAAGGTCTTTTTACGACCGAGTTTTACCGCAATTGCTACCGGGCGCTGAATGATAAGGGTATCTTGATCAATCAGCACGAATCACCTTACTATAAAGAATATGCGTATGAAATGCGCCGGGCGCATAAAAAACTTGCTTCGGTATTTTCCATAGCAACAGTTTATCAATTTTATATGCCTACCTATTCTTCTGGACACTGGTTGTTCGGGTTTGCTTCGAAAGGTCTTGATCCAGTGAAAGATGTGGACTTTAAACGCTGGTCTGAATTTGGGCTGCAAAATCGTTATTATAATCCCGGGGTACATCTCGGTGCTTTTGCTCTGCCTAATTATGTACAGGAAGAACTTCAAAAAGAAGATTAATGATTCGTAACAAGGTATTCAGGTTTGTCTGCAAAAGCGGCAACACATTTATTGTGTTGCCGCTTTGTGATTTTATAACATAGATGGCTTTGTTTGAAAAATGTGTGATAAGATTATTTTTTTGTAATTTTATTTTAACAGTATTGCTGGATATATGTATGTGTGTTATGATTTATTTATAAAAATACAAGCAAAACTTTAAAGTGTATTTGCATAGTATTTTTGCTATAAGAATAATAATTGGGTGAAGTTTTACCTGTAGAATTAAGAGGTGATAAATTATCAGATACAGTAAAGAATTTATGGAAGTCCATAAAAATAAGAATGGTGGGATAATGGTGAAGAAAGTAATTTTGTATTTATTAACTATGATCTTTGCACTCAGCACAGCTACGGCACTTGCTGCAGAACCTGCTGACGCTCCTGTGTCTATGCGTGAAAGAATGGAAAAAATCAGGGTGGAGAGAGACCCGGTATATCAGGTAGAAAAAGCCAAAAGAATGGAAAATATGCCTAAAGTAGCTGTGCTTTATGTAAATAATGCCGAGACTACTTATAATGACGAAGTAGATGGAGTGGTTTTAGGCAATTTGGAAAAATGCATCAATGATGATAAATATATTTATATCAATGGTGAACCATATATCGAAAAGTTAAACAAAGTTGGTATTGTTGATATTACTACGGCTGAAAGAGCCGATATAGTTGATGCTTTTGAAGGTGAAGATGTTGATTATGTCGTTTTTATTGAAGTGCAGCCGTTTATAGCAAGAGACAAAGTGACGTTCTTTACAGTTGGTAAAGATATAACGACTACTGTACCATTGAAAATCATTGATTTGGTAAATGGTAAATATTTATATAATGGCAAGGTTACTGAGAAAGCTTCCGACAGCACAATGATCGGCGGCATAGGTAATAAATCGGTTGCCATGAAAGCCCTGAATAAGATCAACGAACAGATCACTTCTGTTTTAACTGTCAGATTGCCGGAAGAAAAACCTGTTGCGGTAGCTGCTGATAAAAAATAGGTTCTATAATGAAAAAATATTTTGATAAAAGGCTTATGGGGGTCTTTTTAATGATATTTGTATTTTTTACTGCGGCCTGCGAAGCTGAAGCGGCTAAAAGCTTGCGACAGAAAAGCAGCGTGCTTTTGGTGTTTAACAATATCGCCGGAACACGTTATGATGAAAAGCTTACCCAAATAGCATTGGAAAAGCTGCAGAAGAAAATCGAAGGAATTTATCTTGAAATCGATGCTGAACCTTATGGTGAAAACTTCAAAGAAAAGTCATTCGAAAAAGCTTCATTTGCAGAATTGACGGCGCAGGTTGATGGCTGCGGGGCAGATTATTTTGTTTATACCGAGCTGCAGCCCATTACAAAAGAAACACATTTTAATTTTATATATTTTGATAAAAATGTGGAAACCGGGCTGGTTTTGCGGATCGTGGATTTAAAGAATGATAAAGAACTTTATAATAAAAAATATTTGATAAAAGCTGAAGATTCTACTGACTATTTCTTTATCGGCAGCGGATCAGTTGCACAGAAGGCGTTAGATGCCATACTGTTCAGAGCTGGCGAAGCGATTTCAGTCAAGCTTCCGCTTTAAAAATAATCTTTAACAGCCTCCAACAAGTTTTATTACTTGTTGGAGGCTGTTTTTTGTAAAACAGTTCGTTTTACAAACTTTACATTGATTTTACAAAACTGCACTAACGGATTTTACTTTGCTGGGATATGCTATAGCCATAGTCAGAAAACTAAAAATAAATCATAAAAATTTTGGAGGCTATAGTGATGAAAATGAACAAAAAAGCAGCAGGTATTTTATTAGCAGCAATGAGTACGATGATTTTTACCGGCTGCGGCAGCAGTGAATCGGAAAAGAAGGCTGATAATGCGGCAGCAGGCAGTAAGATCGTTGTTATCTCCCGTGAGGATGGAAGCGGTACACGCGGTGCCTTTATAGAATTGTTCGGTATTGAGAAGAAGGATGCTGACGGCAAAAAAATCGACCATACTACTGATAATGCTGCCATTACCAATAATACTTCGGTCATGATGACTACTGTCGCCGGTAATAAAGACGCTATCGGCTACATTTCACTGGGCTCTTTAAATGATACAGTAAAAGCGCTGAAAATCGATGGTGCAGAAGCAAGTGCAGCCAATGTAAAAAGCGGTGCTTATAAAATCGCCCGTCCGTTCAATATCTGTACGAAAGATGGTTTGAGCGAAGTTGCCCAGGATTTCGTTGCTTTCATTATGTCAAAAGAAGGCCAGGAGGTAGTAGCTAAGGCCGGCTGCATCGGCGATGACAAAGCTGCGCCTTATAAAGGAACCAAACCGGCAGGTAAAGTAGTTGTAGCAGGTTCGTCTTCCATAACTCCGGCAATGGAGAAACTGAAAGAAGCGTATATGAAAATCAATCCGGCTGCTAATATCGAGATCCAGAGCAGTGATTCCACTACCGGCGTTAAATCTGCTGTCAGCGGTATATGTGACATTGGTATGGCTTCACGCGACTTGAAGAAGAGCGAGCTGGAACAGGGCTTAAAAGCAACTGTTATCGCTACTGACGGTATTGCGGTAATCGTAAATAAAGATAATAAAGTCGGCGATCTGAAAAAAGAACAGGTCGAAGCGATCTTTACCGGCAAGATTACTGAATGGAATAAACTGTAAGCAGATAAAACTGAACACTGTAAACTAACGGCTGCCTCTAGGGGCAGCCGCCTGTATAATGTGAGGGAGTATGGAGAAGCGTAAAGAAGAAATAATGAAGTTTGTTTTTCTGCTGGCGGCGTGTGCCTCTATCGCTACAGTAGCTATGATTTGTCTGTTTTTGTTTGCCAACGGGCTGCCGACTATCGGCAAAATCGGCGCTGCAGATTTTTTCTTAGGAGAAAGATGGCGTCCTGCCAACGATGTCTACGGCATTCTGCCGATGATCCTGGGCAGCTTGTACGTTACGCTGGGAGCGATCGTCGTTGGAGTTCCGGTCGGGATTTTGACGGCTGTCTTTATGGCGCGTTTCTGTCCTGAGAAAATATACAATGTGCTGAAGCCTTCTGTAGAATTGCTGGCTGGTATTCCTTCAGTTGTCTATGGTTTTTTCGGACTGGTAGTGATGGTCCCGTTTATCCGTGAACATATCGGCGGTACCGGCAGCAGTATGCTTACGGCTTCACTGCTTTTAGGCATGATGATTTTGCCGACACTGATCAGCGTCGCTGAAGCCGCGTTGCGTGCGGTGCCTGACAGTTATTATGAAGGGGCTCTGGCTTTAGGAGCAGGGCATGTCCGCAGTGTATTTTTTACAGTCGTGCCGGCTGCCAAGTCGGGGATTATGGCGGCGATCATTCTGGGAATGGGACGGGCCGTCGGCGAGACGATGGCTGTAATTATGGTCGCAGGCAATCAGGCCAGAATGCCTATAGGTATTTTAGAAGGCGTGCGCACGATGACAACAAATATTGTCATTGAAATGGGATATGCTGCGGATCTGCACCGTGATGCGTTGATTGCAACGGCTGTTGTTCTGTTTGTATTTATCCTGATTATTAATTTGACTTTTTCGTACCTGAAAGGTAAGGTGGTGCAGCAATGACGGGTTTAAAAGCGCAGCTTAACCGTAAGCTGCATGAATGCGGACGCGATCCGCTGTCGTTGTTTTTACTGGGCTGTGTGATTGCTGCAGCGCTGATTACTTTCATGGTGTTGAGTTTTTTACTGGGGTATATTTTGTGGCAGGGGCTGCCAAATATAGAAACAGGTTTGTTTGCTTTGCAGTATAATTCAGAAAATGTTTCTCTGTTTCCTGCTTTGGTTGATACAGTGCTGATGGTAATAATGGCGCTGGCTATTGCGACTCCGCTTGGTATATTTGCGGCGGTCTATCTGGTCGAATATGCCAGCCGCGGCAACAGGCTGGTAAGCTTGGTACGTGTAACTGCTGATACTCTTGCCGGTATCCCTTCGATTGTATATGGTTTGTTTGGTATGCTGTTCTTCGTTACTTATTTGAAATGGGGCTATTCCTTACTTGCCGGCGCCTGTACTGTTGCGATCATGATTTTACCTCTTATCATGCGCACGACAGAAGAAGCATTAAAAGCTATCCCTGACAGCTACCGTGAAGGCAGTTATGGCTTAGGGGCAGGCAAGCTGCGGACCGTTTTTGCCGTAGTTCTGCCTTCAGCGGTTCCCGGTATTCTGGCGGGCGTTATTCTTTCCATTGGCAGAATCGTAGGCGAAACGGCAGCGCTTATTTATACAGCCGGTACGGTGGCGGCACTTCCTGACGGGGTGCTGTCGTCAGGACGAACTCTGGCAGTACATATGTATGTGCTGGCCAGCGAGGGTTTGTACATGAAACAGGCTTATGCGACGGCTGTAATTTTAGTTGTGATCGTTGTTGCTATCAACGCTCTGTCGAGCAGACTGGCAAAACAATTGATGAAGGGAAAATAATATGGATACGAAAATAGCTATTGAAACTTTGGATTTATATTACAGTGAATTCCATGCGCTAAAAAATATCAATATGCGGATACCGGAAAAAGAGATTACTGCATTTATAGGTCCTTCTGGCTGTGGCAAATCAACACTGCTGAAATCTTTGAATAGAATGAACGATCTTATCGAAGGCTGCCGTATTACAGGCAGGGTTTTGCTGGACAATGATGACATTTATGCCAATGACGATGTTAATTTGCTGCGTAAACGTGTGGGCATGGTTTTTCAAAAGCCGAATCCTTTTCCGATGAGTGTGTATGATAATATTGCTTTCGGACCTCGAACACATGGCGTCAAAGGCAAAGCTAAGCTGGATGATATGGTGGAGGAGGCTTTGCGTAAGGCGGCAATCTGGGATGAAGTCAAGGACAGGCTTGATAAAAGCGCTTTGAGTTTTTCTGGTGGTCAGCAGCAGCGGCTCTGCATTGCCCGCGCGCTGGCGGTACAGCCGGAGGTTTTGTTAATGGACGAGCCTACTTCGGCACTGGACCCGATTTCGACCCTGAAAATAGAAGATTTGGCATTGGAATTGAAGCAAAATTATACTATCGTGATTGTAACGCATAATATGCAGCAGGCGGTGCGTATTTCTGATAAAACAGCCTTTTTTCTTTTGGGTGAAGTGGTAGAGTTCAACGATACTGATAGTTTGTTCTCGAACCCGCAGGAGAAAAAGACTGAAGATTATATTACAGGGAGGTTTGGCTGATGGTAAGGAGCAGATTTGCGGCTCAGATGGAGCTTTTGAACACAGAACTGATCGTAATGGGCACTTTGTGCGAGAATGCTTTGGAGCATGTGATGCAGGCTTTGCAGGAAGATAATGATGCTTTGAACAGAGAAATTATTATTTTAGGCAAACGCACAGAGGAAAAAGAGCGGGAAGTAGAGAATATTTGTATAAATCTGCTTTTGAAGCAGCAGCCTGTCGCTTCTGATTTGCGCCAGATTTCAGCGGCGCTGAAAATGATTACGGATTTGAGCCGTATCGGCGAACAGGCGGGCAATATTGCTGAGATTTTAGGCAAGGCTGAATTTGGCAGGGATTACGATACAACGCTTTTGCAGCAAATGGCGACAGCGGCGAAAAAGATGGTCAGTACCAGTCTGGACGCTTTTGTGAAGGGCGATCTGCGCCTGGCTCAGCAGGTAGAGCGTGACGATGATGTCGTTGACGAATTGTTCAGCAGGGCAAAAAAAGAATTGATCCAGGTCATACGCAGCACGCAGGATAGCGGAGAGCAGGCTATTGATTACCTGATGATCGCCAAGTATTTTGAAAAAATCGGCGACCATGCGGTAAACATTTCCCAATGGGTGCTGTTTATGATTACAGGAGCACATGAGGAGGATACTGTGCATGATCTTTTGCGTGGAGGACGATCCTAATATTCGTGAATTAGAAGTTTATACATTGCAGTCAGTTGGTTTTAAAGCTCTGGGCGTAGGCAGCGGTGATGAGTTGTTCAAAGCGCTGGAATGCGGCAAGCCGACTCTGATTCTGCTGGACATCATGCTCCCGGGTGAAGATGGCCTTAGTCTGCTGAAGCGGCTGCGCAGCGATAAACGGACCGCACAGGTGCCGGTGATCATGGCAACAGCCAAAGGCTCAGAATTCGACAAAGTTCATGGTCTTGATAATGGGGCTGATGATTATATAGCCAAACCTTTCGGCATGATGGAAATGGTGTCGCGGGTCAAAGCCGTACTGCGGCGTTATAAGCAGGAGGATAAGCAGAGCAGGCTTACTGCCGGCGAGTTGGTAATGGAGATCGACAAACACCGCGTGATGGCCGGTGGTCAGGAGGTAGTTCTGACATTTAAGGAATTTGAGCTTTTACATAAGCTGTTAGAGCGGCCGGGACAGGTTTTTACGCGCGAACAGCTTTTAACTGATATCTGGGGTTATGATTTTGCCGGCGAGACACGTACTGTCGATGTTCATGTGCGTACGCTGCGGCTGAAACTGGGCGAAGCAGGAGCATTGGTAGAAACTGTACGCGGCGTCGGTTATCGTATAGGAGCTGGCTATGAGAAATAAAATTTTCAGCGGTCTGCTGTTTTTGTCAACGGCGGCTGTTATCATTGCTTCCGTGCTGATTGCGGTTATTATGTACCAGGGGTCGATGACCACAATGCAGCGTGATTTGAGACAGGAAGCAACTTTTATAAAAATGGGTCTGGAACAGAGCGGGAAAAGCTATCTGCAGGCATTGACCATGGAAAGCGGTAAGCTGACTCGTGTTACTTTGATTGCTCCTGACGGCAGGGTCATCTATGACAATCATGTGGCAGCCGAAAAAATGCTTAATCATAAAGATCGTGAGGAAGTACAGGAAGCGTTAGCAAGTGGAATTGGTTTGGCCGAGCGTATGAGCGATACTCTGTCAGAAAAAACTTTTTATTTTGCGCTGCGGCTGGATAATGGTGATATACTGCGTGTTGCAAGAACGACAGACTCTGTTTTTGCGACGGTGGCCGGCAGTATTCCCTATATGATCGCGGTAGTGCTGGTGGTGGCTTTGGTGGCTATGCTTCTGGCACGGCGGATTACTGATAAAATGGTTTTACCGCTGGATCAGGTGGATCTGGAAAACCCACTGGAAAATGATACTTATGATGAACTGGCACCGTTTTTAACACGGATCGCCCAGCAGCAGAGGCAGGTTTCAGAAGGCTTAAAGCAGCTGCGGCAGAAGCAGAATGAACTGGCGGCTATTACTCAGAGTATGAATGAGGGTCTGATCCTTTTGAATGACCGGCAGAATATTTTATCGATCAACGACAGTGCCGCCAAATTATTTGGTTTGCAGGATCATGAAGTCGTTGGTAAAAATATTCTGACTTTGGAGCGAGGCCAGGAAGTGCAGGAGCTGCTGCAGAAGGTAGCTGTGGGCGGCAGCGGTGAAAGTCTGTATCAGAAGGACGGGCGCTTTTATCAGCTATGCGGCAGCAGTGTTGGCGGTAAAGGCAGCGTATTGCTGATTTTTGATGTTACTGAAAAGCGTGCAGCAGAAACACTGCGGCGTGAGTTTTCTGCAAATGTTTCGCATGAACTGAAAACACCGCTGCAGTCGATTTTGGGTTATGCTGAGATTATGAAAAACGGGTTAGTTCAGGAAGGAGATAAGCAGCGCTTTCTGGAAAAAATCTACAGTGAGGCCGGGCATCTGATTGTGCTTATCGATAATATTATGAAACTGTCGCGTTTAGACGAGTCGGCGAATAATATGAACAACCTGGAAATTATCGAATTGAAAAAGCTGGCTGAAGGTACAGTTCAGCGTCTGCAGGAACAGGCTGCCGGAAAAAATGTCGCAATAAGCGTCAGTGGCTGTGAAGCTGAGGTAGAAGGGGTACCTGCAGTTTTGAGCGAGGTTATTTATAACCTTATTGACAACGGGATCAAGTATAATCGTGAAAACGGCAGCGTTGAGATTACAGTAGCCGTAATTCCCGGTGAAGCAGTACTGACATTTAAGGATACCGGCTGCGGTATCGGCAGTGCTGATAAAGAGCGGGTTTTTGAACGCTTTTACAGGGTTGATAAAAGTCACTTTAAAGAAACCGGCGGCACAGGTTTGGGACTTTCCATAGTCAAGCATGGGGTGATGTTCCATAAAGGTCGCATTGAGCTGGAAAGTGAACTGGACAAAGGGACTACTATAAAAATCTTTTTGCCGCGGAAATAATTTAAACACCCTCCACCAATAATTATTTGATGGAGGGTGTTTTGTTTTTATTGTAAAATTAATAATAAAACTTTATATTTAATTGCTCAAAAGATATAATTTTGTTAAAATGAATATAAATATTAAAATATAATAAACAAGCTTGATTGACAGGAAAGATAAGGTAACAATTTTCATATGAAGCTTCTTAAAAGTACTTTTGTTTGGTTAGCGATAATAATGTCTATTTGTGCCTGTGTGACTGCGAATGCTGCAGAAACACAGGCTAAAAAAGTTTTAAAGGTGGCATTCCCTGAAACACGCGGTATATGTGAGACATACGCAGATGGCACACGTGGCGGTGTCGTCTATGAATGGTTAGTTGAAATCGCTAAATATACAGGTTGGGAATATGAGTTTATTGGAGATTCCATTAGCCAGTCAATAAAAAATATGGAACATAATAAATATGATCTTATGGGTGCTGTGTTAAAGTCACCTGGATTTGGTGAAAACCTGTATTATCCTGAACATCTGATGGGTTATAGCTACAGTTTGCTGATTTATAACAAAAATGACCAGAATATCAAGGGATTTGATATCAAAAGTCTGGAAGGGAAAACGATTGGTGTTTTTGCCAAGGCTACTGATAAAATAAAGCGCTTAAATAATGTTTTAGAATTCAATGATATAAAAAGCGATATCAAATATTACGGTACTTCTGATGAATTTGAAAGTTCTTTGGATAATGGTGAAGTGGATCTGCTTTTAGTAAGCGATCTTTTTAACAAGCTGGCTGATTATAATGTCGCATTGCGTTTTAATTCTGAACCTTGCTATATCGTTGCAAGGAAGGACGATCCGGAAACAAGTGCGCAGCTGAATGAAGCTATAAAAAAGATTTATGCAGTCAATCCGAATTTTGGCGAAGCCCTGTTTCAAAAATATTTTCCTGTCAATTACAGTAACACTGCTGTATTCTCAGAACAGGAAAGTACGTTTATACATAAAAATGGCCCATTTAAGGTAGCTGTAGTAAAAAACAATTATCCTTTTTATTATATTAAGGATGGTGAACCTAAAGGTATCGTTCCTGAAATTTTTGCATTGATTGCTGCTCAGATCGGAGCGGAGTTTGAGTATATAACGGCTGCTTCCTATGGGCAGACTTTGGAATTGGTCAAAAGCGGTCAGGCAGATATCCTTGGTTATTATATCAATGAAAATGACGCCTTTAATCCTGATGGTTTAAATATCACCAAAAATTATATGATGCTTAATTCTATCATCATGCGTAATAAGTATACACATTTCCCAAATGATAAAAATATTGCTGCAGTCATAAACGGCAGCTGTGCATCGCGTAATATCAAACATACAGACGTTGCGCATTTTGATACATATGAAGAATGTCTGAATGCAGTAGATTCGGGAGAAGCTTCTTATAGCAGAATACCTGTCGTTGTTTTGGAAGATCTGTATATGAGTGATTATTATACTAATATCATTCCTGTTATAGAGAGTCCTGAGATATATTTGTCTTTGGGGGTCAGCAGCAGTAATGATATACAGCTGTATTCTATTTTGAATAAAAGCCTGGTCAACCTGTCCAATGAGCAGACTGCGCAGATTTTATCCAATAATACCTTGATGTCTGGCAAGAAAGAAATGTCTTTCAAGGCTTTGGTTTATTCTAATCCGGTCATATTTTCTCTGATCATAATTGGGTTTATTTTACTTGTGGTAACGATTGTTTTTATGTATTTTTGGTTTAAAATGAAAAATCAGGTCATTTATTTTAAAATGAAAAAAGTAGAAAACATCAGCAAGGTGCGTTCAGAGTTCCTTTCCAGGATGTCACATGAAATAAGAACTCCTTTGAATGCAATCATCGGATTGGCTAATCTGATGCGGCTTTCCGGTGAAGGGGATCCTGTGACGCAGAAAAATATTTCCAAAATTGATTCTTCTGCTAAATTTTTATTATCGATCGTCAATGATATCCTTGATATGTCAAAAATAGAAAGCGGCAAGATCCAGATCGAAAGCAGACCTTTTTCTATGGATAATCTGCTGCGGCAGCTGAGCAATATTTTTCTGATGATGGCGGAAGAGAGGAAAATCAAATTACAGTTTAAATGCTGTTTTACACATAAAAATTTTGTTGGAGATGAGCTGCGTTTAAAGCAGGTTCTTATTAATTTGCTCTCAAATGCCCATAAATTTACAGAAAACAATGGCGAGATAACGGTGACGGTTCTGGAAAGTGCTACTGAAGAAGGGGTTTCTGAGCTGCGTTTCAGTGTTTGTGATACAGGTATTGGTATTCCTGAAACAGATCTGGAACGTATTTTTGGATCGTTTGAGCAGGTTTTCCGAAAAAGCCTCAGCAATCAGCAGGGAACTGGGTTGGGGCTGGCTATCAGCCGCAATTTGGTAGAATTGATGGGCGGTATTTTAAGTGTACGCAGTGAGGTTGAAAAAGGTTCTGAATTTTTCTTTACTATCAAGCTGCCTGTTTACGAAAAACAGTTTGATGAAATCCTGGAGAATAATAACGAAGTCAGAATACATAGTTATTTAGCGGGTAAAAATATTTTGTTGGCAGAAGATAATGATCTTAATGCCGAGATTGCCGTAACGATGTTGGAAATGCAGGGGGTACACGTTGAACGCGTTGTAAACGGACAGCAGGCTGTAGACAGGTTTCAGGAAACTTTGCCAGGCACTTATGACCTGATTTTAATGGATCTGCAGATGCCGCTAAAGGGCGGGCTTGAAGCTGCTGCAGAGATCAGGTCTTTGAGCAGGGACGACGCACAGGAAATACCAGTTATCGCTATGACCGCCAATACGCTGCAGGAAGATCGTGAGAAAGCGCTGGCTGCGGGAATGAATGCTTTTATTCCCAAGCCGTTCGATGTGGAACAATTGTATAAAAGTATTGAAAAGTTTCTGCATTAGCTGATAGTATTTGCTGAAGTCATAACAAAAGAAACTTTTATCAAGGAGAGGTTGCTTTGCAGCAAAAATATTTGTGTTTCTTGGCTATATTTTACCTGGTGCTTTTCTCAATGAAAACCGCGGCTGCAGCGGGTGAAGCGGAATTTTATTTGGAGCCGATGATAGTTACGGCCGCGCGTTATGACAATAGTACAGGTAAACCAGGTTACTATAAAGTTGATGAAAAGAAGCTGGAAAACGGCAATTATGATAATGCTTTGGATGTGATTCAGCAACTTCCGGGTGTTACTTTGATGGCAAGGGGCGCCAGCGGTGGTATGAATGCCTATAGTAAGATTTTGCTGAATGGTTCTGACCGTTATTTGGTAATTATTGACGGTGTGCGTTCTAACTGGAACGGCAGCAGTTATAATGATTTTGATTTCGGTGTACTGCCGGCTGGAATGCTGGAAAGTGTAGAGGTTTTGCCGTCAGCAGCCGGAAGCGTTTACGGTAATGCTGCTAAAGGCGGTGTGATCAGGATAACTACAAAAAAAGCTGTTGAAGGTGTTAAAACCAGTATCAATCTGGAAACGGGCAGTTATGGACGTGAGCAAGAGAATATTTTACATTTAGGCAAAAGCGGTGAATGGAGCTGGTCGGTTTATGCCCGAAAAAGTATTATGGGCGATTACAGTAGTGCAAGGGAGAGTATACCTTCATACGAAAATGTTGAAAATGCTGGTATCAAATTGACCAAAGCCTGGGGTGAAACTGCTGATCTGACTTTAAGCTACAGCGTTTTCAGCGGCAGGTATAAATCAAAGATCTTCAATTATAAGAATACGGAACCTGATGAAACTAAGCCGCCAAAGTTAGTTAAAAATATTTTTATGACCGATGCCCGCAAGACAGAAGATAATCTAACTCTGGAATATGAGCGTAAATTTTCGGATACAGAAAATAATATTGTGGGTATTTACAGACGCAGCAGCAATTCCGCCTATGATAGAAGTTTAAATGTTGAACGACCATGGCTGCTTGATTTACAGACGGAAGGTTTTTTTGACCGTTACAGTAAACAGTGGCACCCAAAACATACTTTGACCGGCGGTGCGGAATATTACAAGGATAAGGTCCTTAATTATCAGGATCTGGCAGCAAAATATAGTGACGGAACTGTGATCAGTAAAGCTGTTTATCTGCAGGATGTCTGGCAGCTGGCTGACAGCGTCAAAGCTGTCGGCAGTCTGCGTCAGGATTGGAATTCTTATGCAGGGAGCAAGCTTTCTCCTGCTTTTTCGTTGGAATATCAGCCCTCTGAAAAGGTATTATATACTTTGGCCTATACAGAATATTTTGCGCCGCCCAAGCAGCTGCAGATATTTTCTCCTGATTATGGTGACGAGGCGCTGAAGCCAGAAGAAGGTAGGGTTTATGAAGCGGGATTAACTTATATACCGGATGAGTCTTCGTCATTAAAAATTAATGTTTTTCATCGTGATGCAACTGATGTCATTGCAGTAGATATAAGTTTACCAAAATATCTTCGTCGATATGCCAATATTGCGCATGAGAAAGCAACAGGATTTACTGTTTCCGCATCGAAACGGTTTTCAGAAAAGTGGCGTTCTCTGGTGGCTTATACACAGACGAAAGTGGATACAGAACGTAAAAATTCAAGCCCTGTAAGTACGATGATACCTCACGGTGAACTGTTGCTTGATTTGATGTACGAATATGATAAGTATAGTGTGCTGCTGCAGGGGCGCGGAGTTTTTGATCAGGCTAACGGCCGTGGTGAAAATCGTTTTGCCAATAATAATTACTGGGTATGGAATGCTTCATTGAACTATAAACTGCAGAAAAATACCAGGCTTTATGTGAAGGTCAATAATATTTTTAATCAGTTTTATTCCAATTGGGACAATGAGAGCGGCGGATTTCTTGGATTTGATGAGTGGTATGCCGAACCTGGGCGTAACTATCAAATTGGTATAAACTACAGTTTTTAATGCTTCAGGAAAACATCAAAAGCCATCTGTGTATTTGCAGATGGCTTTTCTGTATTGTGGAATTCTGGTGTTTAGCTCAAAGTTAAAGAAAGAGAGATGTTTAGATTAAATTTATTAAATGTTTATCTACAAGTTGCTGATCGGTATGCAAAAAAAATCAGAAGACATCCGATGCAGATGTTGATTAATTGCTGTAGTGAAGGTGACAATAGAGGTGCGCTGCTGTTACCTAAAAAAGCAAGCAGACAGAGAAATAAGAACGTTGCACTTATACAGCCACAGGTGAAAGAAAGAAGCTGCTGTCTGTTGAGCCGGTACTGGGAAACTTGTGCTGAAAGCATACCTAACCAGAAAATAATCGTCAGGGGATTGCTGAGCGTAAGCAGTCCTGCAGCGTAAAAACTGCTGATTTGTGGCAGCATAATAGTGGCAGTTGAAATCTGTGGATGAAAAACATCAGCTAAAGCAGTAACTGCAAAGTAGAGAAGCACGGCAGCACCGCAATAACGTAGTTTTTTTTGTATGCCCGGATAATTTTTCAGGCAAGTTCCTAAACCATATAATGCCAGCAGGATATAGAAAGCGTCAACCAAAACTACTGCCAGTACGGCTTTCAACGCTTCGGTTATTCCCCGGGCAATAGCTGTTTGCAGAATAAAAAGACAAACCGGACCGATTGACAGCTGTAAAATTATACCAAGGCGCAGACCGCGTATAAAAGAGTTCAGCAATTTAACTCTTCCTTTAGCGTTGCCAGAGTAATAAAGGTATTAGAACTGCTGACGCCGGTGATTTTTTTTAGCTTATTAGTAAGAAAGCTTTCCAGAGCATCGGTATCGCTGACGCTTACTTTAAGCAAATAGTCGTAAGCTCCGGCAAGATGATGACATTCAAGTACATCCGGAAGAACGGTTATCTGACTGCGGAAAGCATTGATATGCTCGGTTTTATCAATATTTACAAAAATAAAAGCTAAAAGTTTTTGCCCGGTCTGCCGGCGGTCGAGCTTGATTGTATACTTTTGAATAATCGAATTTTGTTCGAGTTTACGTATTCTTTCGGCAACAGCAGGAATTGACAGTTTTACTTTTTTACTTATCTCAGAAGCGGTGACGCGCCCATTTTCCTTTAAACAGTCTAGAATTGCAGTATCAATATTGTCCATAAAAACCTCCTTAAGTAAATAATATAGCAATTCTTTATTAAAAGTAAATAATTTATTGAAAAACGATAAATATTTAAGTAAATAGGCAGATAATATAAAAAAATACCGTTGGACTAAGTTGTTCAACGGTATTTTAAGACAGTTATTTCTTTTTATCTTTTTTCAGTTCTACATCAATTTCAAAAAGTCTGTTCCAGGGGAAAGAAATATCAAAATTACTTTTTTCTGTAAATTTATAACGTCCTGATAAATCTCGGCAAACGCCTAAAGCCAGATCGTGAACTGGTTTCTGATAAGGGCCGAGAAGGTAAACTGCATTTTTTTGATTTTTGCTTTCCAAAAATGTAGTAGCACTGCGTCGGGCATTGGCCTGATAATACCAGTCGTCTATAACTCTGATACGCATCAGTTTTTCAGCATCCGGTTTTGACATCTGCGGAGTCAGTATACCCTGACAAATGGCAAATCCAACGGTATTGTCCGCAGTATTCCAGCCATTATAGGCTGTCAGCCGTTCCAACTGCCCCTGTTTAGCCAGTTCGTTCATAAAGCCATTATCAGCTCCGTTAGAATAAGCTACGTCGGCCAAAGATACCCGGTAGCCGTTATCCATAAGCTGCTTGAGCTGTTTGATATAGGCACGGTTTTGCGGTGAAGAGAAAAACTGATTGGAAGGAGCGGTAGAATCCATCATTATGCCATCAAAGGGCGTGTTTAGTGCCAAAACAACGTCTGCGTTAGCGGCACTGGTAGCAGTACGGCCGTCTACTGCTAAAATCTGCTGTGGCACTGATTGACCTAAGGTCATATCAGAATATTGCGGCAGCGTTCGCGGTCCCCAGCCATCTGCATAATAGGCGTAAACACGTGGCTGATAACGCTTCAGTTCGTTTCCGGCTCTGGTCAGCAGCAGCAGCCCGAGCTGGTCGACACCGGGGATTATCTGAAAAGTTCGCTGCGTAAGATCATAGGTTTCCTGAGTGAGCTTGCGTGCTTCCATATGTGTATGCGATAACGGAGCATTATCGTCCTTGCCGATTGCGAGAAAGTGAAAACGGTTGCTGCGGGTCATTTCCGTCAGCTTGCTGTTGATATTGAGATTTTTTTGGCGTCGTTCCAGCCAGTCCTGCAAATCTGCTTTAGGCAGGTTGGTAGACAAAGTTTTTTTCGTTAAAGCATCTTTGAGGCTGAGTCCAATCAAATCTTCGGAGTCACAAAGCTCGGAATAACGAAAAATAGCCGGACCGATTTTCGAATAATATGGAGGCTCAACAGCGCCAAAACTGGCGCGCGGAGTTCTCATCAAGGTAGAGAAAGCATAAAGCCGTACTGGGAACTGATCACGCAGTGTTTCGAGTCGCTGCAGACGCTGCTCTAAAACTGCCTGCGGTTCGTGATGAGTACGTGATGCAACCAGACCGCCGTAGATCAGACTGTCTGTGGAAATGACGGCAGCGTCTGCCTGAGGCGCACGGCTGACGAGCCATTTCCATAATTCATCAGGACTGCCGTTTCGATTATATGAAGCCAGATATTTATCAGGCGGAAGCAGCACTTTGTAGCCCGCTGCTTCCATTGTTTTGGCAACATAAGAGGAACAGACAGGACGGTTATCCAAAGGTAAAAACAACAGAGTTTCTTTTTGGTTTTCCTCTGCCTGAGCCGAACTAAAAGATAGAAGCAGCAGGGAAAACAGCAGTATTTTTCTGAATGGATTATTCCAGATCTTCATCGGGGCATCTCCTAAAACTATTACTAATCTTAATATAATTATAAGGTAACAATATAAATTTGGCTACAAGAATTTTACAAATCAAAATTATTGACAATAATTATTGTTAAGTTTATAATTAAACATAGTCACATAATCAATCGGTTATGCGAAGGAAGAGGCTAACATATCTTTCCTGCAGAGAGAGGCGCCCTGGCTGTAAGCGCTTTGGAAAAATGATAGACCTTACCACCTTCAAACCACATTGCGGAACCTCTGCTCTGGCAGTTAGTATGCAGTGTCGTATGCCGGCGTTAACGGTACCGAGTGGACTTGCCAGCGGCAGGTCAATTAGGGTGGAACCGCGGTCAACTCCGTCCCTTTCCAGGGAACGGAGTTTATTTATTTTTAGGAGGCTAGTAAAATGGCAAATGTTAAAGTAACCTTAAAAGATGGCAGTGTAAAAGAAGTTGCTGCCGGAACGACATTGCTGGAAGTAGCAAAAGGTTTGTCGCAGAAACTTGGCAAACAGGCGCTTTTGGCTGTGGTAGACGGTGTGAATAAAGATTTGACAGATAAATTGGAGCATGATGCATCAGTTGAATTTGTTGTTCCTGAAAGCTCTGAAGGACTGCATGCGATTCGCCATACGGCGGCACATATCATGGCCCAGGCAATTCAGCACTTGTTCCCCGATACTAAATTTGCTATCGGACCTGCTATTTCTAATGGTTTTTATTATGATTTAGACAGCGAGCATGTTTTTGTCCCGGAAGATCTGATTGCTATTGAAAAAGAAATGGCTAAGATCGTTAAAGCCAATCTTCCGCTTGTACGCAGTGAATTGCCGCGCAGTGAAGCGTTGAAAATGTTTGCAGACAAAGATGAAAAATATAAGGTCGAACTGATCAATGATCTGCCTGAAGATGCAGTTATCAGCACTTATACGCAGGGGGATTTCACAGACTTATGCGCAGGGCCGCATTGTCCGTCGACCGGCAGGGTAAAAGCTTTTAAACTGCAAAGTATTGCCGGCGCTTACTGGCGTGGTGATGAAAAAAATAAAATGCTGCAGCGTATCTACGGCACCGCTTTTCCTAGTAAGGAAGAACTGGACGCTTATCTGCATATGCTTGAAGAAGCTGCCAGACGTGATCATCGAAAACTTGGCAAAGAGCTGGATCTGTTCAGTATCATGGAAGAAGGTCCTGGATTCCCGTTTTTCCATCCCAATGGCATGGTAATCCGCAACGAGCTGATCAATTATTGGCGTGAAGTGCACAGACGTTATGGTTATCAGGAAATCAAAACTCCGATGATCTTGTCCCGTAAGTTATGGGAGACTTCTGGACACTGGGACCATTACCGTGAAAATATGTATGTTACTGAGATCGACAACGAAGATTACGCTATCAAACCCATGAATTGCCCCGGTGGTATGCTGGTCTATAAAACTCATCCGCATAGCTACAGGGAATTACCGATCCGTGCCGGCGAGCTTGGACTGGTACATCGTCATGAATTGTCCGGTGCTTTGCATGGCTTGTTCCGTGTGCGCTGCTTTACGCAGGATGATGCTCATATTTTTATGATGCCGAGCCAGATCAAAGACGAGATCCAAAATGTTATTCGTTTATTTGACGAGGTTTATGCAACCTTTGGGCTGAAATATCATGCCGAGCTTTCGACCCGCCCGGAAGATTCAATGGGTGATGCCGAAACCTGGGAAACTACAACTAATGCTTTGAAGAGCGCAATGGAAGATTTTGGACTTGATTATGTGATCAATGAAGGCGACGGAGCTTTCTATGGCCCTAAGATCGACTTTCATCTGACAGATTCTATCGGTCGTACATGGCAGTGCGGCACTATTCAGCTGGATATGCTGCTGCCAGAAAAATTTGATTTGACCTATACCGGCGAAGATGGTTTGAAGCATCGTCCGGTTATGATCCATCGTGTGGTTTATGGTTCTATAGAGCGTTTTATCGGTATCCTGATTGAGAACTATGCCGGTGCTTTTCCTGCCTGGCTTGCTCCCTGCCAGGTGCGTGTAATGCCGATTACCGACAAGCATTATGAGTATGCTAAAAAATTGAGTGATGAAATGTTTAAATTGGGGCTGCGCGTTTATCTTGACGATCGTAACGAAAAAATCGGTTATAAGATTCGTGAAGCACAGCTGCAGAAAGTTCCGTATATGCTTGTTATCGGTGATAAAGAAGTTGAAGACGGTACAGTTGCTGTGCGCCGCCGCGGCGAAGGAGATATCGGAGCTATGAAGCAGGAAGATTTTATTGCCATGCTGCAAGAAGAAATTGCCGATAAAAAATAATCAGATATGAATGTCGTGCTAGATAAGTGGTAACGGAAATAGATAATAATTATTGAAAAAACGAATAAAAAGTGTTATAATATACCCAGTAAAAACGGCATTTTAAGCTGTTAAGGAGGATGTTATCATGAATAAAAAAGTTTATAAGGTTTTTAATGAACAAGTCCAGGCTGAATTGTATTCTGCATATATGTATCTTGCGATGAGCCTGGATATGGAAGCTAAAAATTATAAAGGTATGGCTAAATGGCTTTATCTGCAATATGAAGAAGAACGTGAACACGCTTTGCGCTTCGTAAAATTTATGCAGGACTGCGGTGTGCAGCCTCAGCTTCTGCAGATTGATATGCCGGCGGCTGATTACGGTACCCCTCTGAATTTGTTCAAAAAAGTTTTAGAGCATGAAAAATATGTTACTTCCCGTATTTATGATATGTATGAAGTAGCTTTGAAAGAAAAAGATTACGCGGCTCAAAGTTGTCTTAAATGGTTTATCGATGAGCAGGTAGAAGAAGAAGCCAATGCTTCTGAGATTGTTGAAAAGCTGGAAATGATCGGCGATAATATTTCCGGATTGTTTTATCTTGACGGACAGCTGGGAGCAAGAAAAGATTAATAAATATGTTGACACAAAGTTAACATTATGATATTATATCCAAGTAACAAAGCAGAAGCCGCTCGCTTCTCACCTTGCAGCAAAAGCTCGACAGGGTCGGATATGATTTTCAGCGCGGGCAGTATTATCTGCTCGCGTTTTTTATTTAATTTTGGAGGTGAACGGTTATTAGCAAAGAAAGCTTGCGTATCAATGAAGAAATTCGGGCACGGGAAGTGCGCGTTATTGCCGGTGAAGGCGAACAGCTGGGTATTATGTCCGGTCGTGATGCTTTGCAGCTGGCGCAGGAAAGACATCTTGATTTAGTGGAGATCGCTCCTACAGCGAAACCTCCGGTGTGCCGGATTATGGATTACGGCAAGTATCGTTACGAGCAGCAAAAACGAGATAAAGAAGCTCGTAAAAAGCAAAAGACCTTTGATATCAAAGAAGTCAAATTGCGCCCCGGTATTGAGGATCATGACTTCGGCGTCAAATTCAAAAATGCAGTGCGATTCCTGGAAGACGGCGACAAAGTAAAAGTCACCATCATGTTCCGTGGCCGCGAATTATCGCATCCTGAGCTTGGCGAAGTGTTGCTCAAAAAAATGGCTGAACAGCTCAAAGACATGGCTGTCATTGAGCGTGCACCTAAATTAGAAGGCAGAAACATGATTATGATTGTTGCGCCTAAAGCTACCAAATAAGGAGGACTTAACAATGCCTAAAATGAAAACCCGCAGAGCTGCTGCTAAACGTTTTAAAAAGACTGGTACCGGTGAATTCAAACGTGCTAAAGCTTTTAAAAGCCATATTCTTGAACATAAATCTCCTTCCCGCAAGAGAAACTTGCGTAAGGCTGCACTTGTTCACAAAACTGATCATGAACGCGTAGCAAAAATGCTGCCGTACGCATAATAGATAAGGGAGGCTGACTATAATGGCAAGAATTAAAGTGGGCGTTACTGCTCATCGTCGTCATAAAAAAATCTTAAAACTGGCTAAAGGCTATCGCGGTTCTAAACATTTGCTGTTCAAAAAAGCTAATGAAACTGTTATGAAAGCTTTGAGCTATGCTCGTCGTGACCGTCGTGCTAAAAAACGCGAATTTCGTCGTTTGTGGATCGCTCGTATCAACGCTGCTACCCGTGCTAACGGCATGAGCTACAGCCGTTTCATGAATGGTCTGGCTAAAGCTGGTATTGAAATGAACCGTAAAGTTTTGGCTGATATGGCTATTTATGATGCAGCTGCTTTCACCAAACTGGTAGAAGCTGCTAAAGCTGCTCTGTAAGAATTACTGCTTACAGTACAAATGAATTGAATTGCTG
The DNA here is from genome assembly GCF_003945365.1 of Phascolarctobacterium faecium. Taxonomy (NCBI): domain Bacteria; kingdom Bacillati; phylum Bacillota; class Negativicutes; order Acidaminococcales; family Acidaminococcaceae; genus Phascolarctobacterium; species Phascolarctobacterium faecium. The sequence continues at coordinate 1,171,545 of NZ_AP019004.1, forward strand.
CTGCGGCAATAAAAAACAGTGTAAGTCTTAGGACTTACACTGTTTTATTTTAAGTTGTTATTTAATGTTATTAAGGATAGTAACTAATTCACCAGCGCTGATATCACCGGCAACAGGAGTAATAATACCTTTGCCTGCGATTTTTACAGTGCCGCCCTCAGCATAGGCATTTTGAGTATTCTGACCTGCATGATAGATCGCTGCAAGATTGCCTGCTACGAAGTAAGAACGCTGCATACCGCTCATATTGCCTGCAGCAGCCGGGGTCATAAAGGTCTTTCCGTTAATTTTCACTTCGCCGCTGTTAGCGTCAACAGTAACCTTGCCGTTGCTGTATTCGGTAAGCTTTTTGGAATAATTATTGCGGCGGTCGCTGTCTTTCGGATGAGTAGACGGGTTGAGTATGTCGCTGAGAACATCTTTTTTAGAGCTGTCGCTGGAGCTTTCGATAACTGCCTGCCAAACAGCTGCAGGAGCGCCTACATTATAACCGGCATCAGCCATATAAGTGAAGGCGATATTGTCAGCTTCCCATTCGTTGGGTTTGGTAACGCCGGTGTTTTTGGCATGGACTGCTACTACTTGTGCTGCCAGACCGTTAGCACCGCCGATTTCAGAGCCTACAGTTTTCATCACGAAGTCAACGGACATCTTTTTCTTTGCGCCTTTGATTGGATGTTCTTTCTGACCGTGTACAAGCTCATGGGCGATAACGGCCGCCAGTTTATCTTCATTGTAGTCCAGGAACCAGAAAGCGCCGATATTTACGGACATATTGTGCCCTAATGCACAGTAAGCATTGAAAAATTCCTGATTATTAACGAAATAATTATATGGTTTACTATTGATGGTTGCGTCGCTTTTGGCGATGGCCGGGGTCATACGCTGCATAATGCGGCCAAGCATGGCATTGGCATTATAATCGCTGTTGACGCCGTCTTCCTGTTTCAGGGCTTCGAACAGCTCATGGCGGCCTTCGTTATCATAATAATTCAGTGCCTTGTTGATTTCCTGCTGTTCCTTGGCGGCGCCTACGGCTTTGCCGGCAATACTGCCAAGGTTGATGGCTTCAGCCTGCTGTGGCAGAGTAAAGCTCAGTACTGATACGGCTAAAAGAGCCGCACCTACTATTATTTTAGATTTTTTAAACATTGATATCCCCCTTTGTGTATATTCTGTGAACTATTATAGCAAACAAAATGGTAAAAGCAAAGTTTTGTTTAAGGAATATTTTTAAGATAAAAAGAATTTTGCTTAATTTTTACGTCAGCAGTATAATTTAAGGTGAGTTTTTTATGAAGCAGTAGATAAAGACAAGATTTCTTTTGATGAAAATGAGGGAACCATATGGAACAGGTTTTAACTAAGGCACTGGCGTTTGTAGCCGTTATTGCCTTAGGTTATTTCTTAAAGAAGCGCGGCTTTTTTAAACCGCATGACTATGAACTTATTGCCAAAATAGTCTTAAATATTACGCTGCCATGTGCCGTTATTACCAGCTTTGCAGCTTTTAAAATGGATTATACGCTGTTTATATTGACTCTGATCGGTTTTTGTGGAAATTTGCTGATGATTGCCTGGGGATTTATATTGACGCGTTATCAGACGAATGCGGCAAAGATTTTTTACGTATTTAATCTGGCCGGTTATAATATCGGCTGTTTTACTTTACCGTTTGCACAAAGCTTTTTGGGCCCTTTCGCTGTAGTAGCTACTTGTATGTTTGATGTGGGTAATTCGATTATGTGTACTGGCGGAACTTATGCTCTGACCAGTGGGCTGGTGCATACAGGTGAAAAATACGAGCCTGTGAATCTGCGCAGTATAGCTGCTAAACTTCTTGGATCTGTGCCTTTTGTTGTTTATATGCTGATGTTGGTCTGTGCGGTACTACAGCTGCATTTACCTCAGCCTGTTTATACTCTTACTGGTCTTATCGGCGGTGCCAATACTTTTTTATCGATGCTGATGATCGGAATGATGTTTGAAATGACGTTGGATTTAGATAAGCTGAAGCAAGTGAGAGAGGTAGTGCTGTACCGTTATGTTTTTGGAATTGCCCTGGCATGGCTGTGTTTTTATCATGTGCCGCTGAGTGCAGAGGTCAAGGAAGTACTGACGCTGGTTTTTTTGGCGCCTTCTACGGCTATCGGCCCGATCTTTATTGCCAGAATGGGCGGTAATGTGGAACTGGCCGGTTTTGCTAATTCCATAACTATTGTGCTCAGTATTATTTTGATGACGCTGTTTTTTACATTTCTGCACATTTGATTTGTAATTAAATAAAGCGGTCTTTTAGTAAGCAAGTAAAATTGACAAGCATAAAGTAATGAGAGTAAACTTGATTTATATTCAATAAGTAATATTTAGCGGCTTTTGTCGGGATGGTGAAAAATTTGTTGTTTTTGATCAATTTATTGCACAAATGGTTAAAGCTGCTTAATCGTAGTTTGAATGGCAGCCAGATGGTGGCGTTTACTTTTGCCATGCTTATCTTATGCGGTTCACTGCTGTTGATGCTGCCAATGGCCAGTGCTGACGGCAGTAGTATGCGTTTTATCGACGCTTTGTTTACAGCGACCTCTACTTCATGCGTAACAGGACTTGTTGTTGTAGATACAGGGCATTATTTTTCCTGGTTTGGAAAATTAGTGATGATCGTTCTCATCCAGATCGGTGGGTTGGGCATTATGACTCTGACCACCTTACTGAGCGTGGCGGTTGGTAAAAGGATCAATCTGAGAGAAAGGCTGTTTATTCAGGAATCGCTTAATCTGAATGAACCTTCCGGGGTAGTACGGTTGTCGTTAAATGTTGTTAAATACGCTTTGACGATCGAATTTATTTTTGGGACTATTCTGGCCTGGCATTTTTATTCTGCTTTGGACATGGGGCTTACAGGTATTGCCTGGGGTTACTGGCATGCTATATCGGCTTTTTGCAATGCCGGGTTTGACTTGTTTGGAGATTATGCCAGTCTGACAGGGCATTATAACGATATAACTCTGAATTTGTGTATTATGGCGCTGATAACCATCGGTGGTATTGGTTTTACGGTTTTGGATGATCTGCGTCGTAACCGGAAATGGAAGAAGCTGCGTTTGCACAGTAAAATAGTGCTGACGGCCAGCGCGATCCTGACTTTTGGCGGTACGCTGGTGATCTTGGCTTTGGAATATACGAATCCGGCTACTCTTGGCGGCATGCCCAACGAATTGGACAAATGGATGGCGGCTGCTTTTCAGGCGGTTACCTGCCGCACTGCCGGGTTTAATACGATCGATTTGACTGATATGCGGGCCAGTTCTCTGTTTTTTATGGTTCTTTTAATGGGGATCGGTGCTTCGCCGACGTCTACTGGCGGTGGTATGAAAACGACAACTGTGCTCGTTCTGCTGGTATCGACGTGGGGACTTCTGCATGGCAGGCGTGATACGGTGCTGTTTGACAGGAGGATAGCTTCGGAAACAGTCGATAAAGCTTATAATGTTTTTACAGTTTGCCTGTTGTGGATGCTTGGAGCGTATTTTTTGCTCCTGATCTGCGATGGTGGGCTGCATCGGGCGGATTACGTTTTATTTGAAGTGGTTTCTGCATTTGCGACTGTTGGTCTGGGAGTTGGGATTACGCCAGACTGGAACGACTGGGGCAAACTGATTCTGGTTTTGACTATGTATGCCGGACGTATCGGCGTGCTGACCTTTGTTTTATCCTTCCTTCATTCTAAAGATGATAAGATCAGATATCCTTCGGAAAATATTATGATTGGTTAAAGGCGGTAACGATAATGATTAAAAAACAACGTGAAAAACAATATGCTGTTTTCGGGTTAGGGCGTTTTGGTACGAGTGTAGCATTGACACTTAACGAACTTGGTTATCAGGTCATGGGTGTTGATACTGATGAAGATAATGTTCAGCGTCTGGCACATGAGCTGACTCATGTTGTAACGGCAGATTCTTCTGATGAACGTACGCTGCGTTCTTTGGGCGCTCAGAATTTTGATGTGGCAGTCGTGGCGATCGGGGATTTGGAAGCGAATATGCTTACGACCTTACTGCTTAAGGAAATTGGTGTTCCTGTGGTTGTCGTTAAAGCTATCAATCAGGTTCATGGAAAAATGCTCAAAAAAATCGGCGCTGATAAGATCGTTTATTCGGAACGTGATATGGGGCAGCGTGTAGCGCATAACCTTATTTCCAACAGTATCGTCGATTATATCGAACTGTCTGATACCATCAGCTTGATGAGTATCACTGTGCCGCCAAGTCTGGCAGGGAAAAACCTGATCGAATCCAATCTGCGCAGCCGCTATAATGTCAATATCGTGGCGATTAAGCATGGCAGTGAAACTCTGGTCAATCCCGATCCCAAAATGGTACTTAACCTCGGCGATGAAATGATCATTATCGGTGAGCATAGTAATATTAAAGCACTGGAGGAAGTGGTCTGATGAAAGAACTGAGCAGCGTAAGTAATCCAATCGTTAAAGCTGCCGCAGAGCTGAAACAAAAAAAATATCGGACAGAACAGCAGGCTTTTTTAGTGGAGGGAATGCGATCGGTGGAGGAAGCTGTAAACTGTGGTATAGTGAAACAGCTTTTTGTGCTTAAAGGAACTAAAACTGCTTCGGCAAGGCAGGCCGCTATTATAGCAGCGGCTGCGGCAGAAGGAGTTGAATTGTATGAGGTTACCGAACCTGTAATGAAAAAAATTGCCGACACAGAAACGCCGCAGGCTCTGACTGCCGTTGTTGCCAAACAAAGTGCGGCCTTAGAGGAACTGGCTGCAGCCGGTGGTATTGTGCTCGTATTAGACCGCATCGGCGATCCTGGTAATCTGGGAACGATGATTCGTACTGCTGATGCGGCAGGTATCAGCGGCGTAGTACTACTGGCTGGCTGTACTGATATTTTTGCACCGAAAGCAGTACGTTCTACAATGGGATCACTGCTGCATATACCGGTAGCTGAAGGTATATGCGAAGCAGACTTTATCAGCTGGGCACGTAAGAACGGTTATGAAATAACGGTAACTTGCCTGGAAAATGCAGACAGTTTATATCAAACAGATTTACAGGGCCCGGTAGCAGTTGTTGTCGGCAGCGAAGCAGAGGGTGTTTCAGACGGCTTGCTGGAAGCAGCCGTAAAAAAAGTTTTTATCCCGATGGAAGGGCAGGCCGAATCGTTGAATGCTGCTGTGGCAGCTGGAATCGTTATGTTTGAATGTCTGCGGCAACGGCTTGCAGGTAAAGGCAAGTTGTGATAAAATAAGTAACGTTAATTGAATACGCCCCATTTTTTCGACACTATGACCGAGAGAGTACGCCAGACGTGCGACACAGAGAGCGAGGCCACGGCTGCAAGCCTTGCGATACACTAAAGCGGAAGTTCACTCGTGAGTGTTTGCGCTGAAGGCTTTGGTTTGTAGGCGCAACGTCAGTCGCGTTAAGACAGCAGAGTACAAATTAGGGTGGTACCGCGGAAGCATAACTTTCGCCCCTTACCAGGGGCGGGAGTTTTATTTTTTTATAGGAGGAAGAATATGAGAGAAGAATTGCAGGCACTTAAGGAACAAGCGCTGGCAGAGCTGGGAGCAGTAACGACTCCAGACGAACTCAAAGATTTGCGCATCAAATATTTGGGTAAAAAAGGCCCGATGACAGAAATTCTGCGCGGTATGGGCGCACTGCCGGCAGAAGAAAGACCGAAAATCGGACAAATCGTCAACGAAGTAAAAAGCGCCTTGGAAACGGCTATCAATGCCAAAACCGAGGTTTTAGAAGCAGAGTCCTTAAAAGCAAGGCTGGCAAATGAAAAAGTGGACATTACTTTGCCTGGACGCACACAAAACTGCGGGCATCTGCATCCGGTGACACTGACACTGCGCGAGATCAAAAAGATTTTTATGCGGATGGGGTTTGATGTCATGGAAGGCCCTGAGATAGAAAGCGATTATTATAACTTTGAAGCTTTGAACCTGCCACAGGATCATCCGGCACGGGATATGCAGGATACATTTTATATTACTGAAAAATTTTTGCTGCGTACCCAGACTTCACCTGTGCAGGCTCGTACAATGCAGGCCTGTGAGCCTGACACACCGATCAGGATGATCGCCCCTGGAACAGTTTACCGCAACGATTATGATGCTACTCATTCTCCGATGTTTCATCAGGTAGAAGGTTTGGTACTTGGTGAAAATATCAGCCTTGCTGATTTAAAGGGGACGCTGGAAACCTTTTGTAAAGAGATGTTCGGCGGCAGTGTGGAGATACGCTTGCGTCCCAGTTATTTCCCCTTTACGGAACCAAGTGCCGAAGTAGATATTTCCTGCGTTATCTGTGGCGGCAAAGGCTGCCGCGTCTGCAAGAATTCAGGCTGGCTCGAGATTTTGGGTTCAGGTATGGTTCATCCCAATGTGCTGCGGATGAGCGGTTACGATCCGGATAAAATTAATGGTTATGCTTTTGGAATGGGTGTTGAACGCATCGCTATGCTTAAATACGGCATTGACGATCTGCGCTTATTCTTTGAAAATGATTTGCGGTTTATCCGCCAGTTCAAATAAGGAGGAAGATTATGTTAGCATCTATTGACTGGTTAAAAAAATATGTTGATATTAATGTCACTCCTGAAGAGTTGGCTGAAAAACTGACACGCGTAGGTTTGGAAGTTGAAAGTGTGAACTATCTGGGAGCGGGGTTGGAAGGCGTTGTTACCGGCAAAGTAACACAGATTGAGCGGCATCCTAATTCTGATCATTTGTGGATTTGTATGATGGATTACGGCAGCGGTGAGATCGTACAGATTCTGACTGGTGCGCAAAATGTCCATCAAGACGATATCGTACCGGTTGCAGTTGTTGGGTCGCAGCTTCCCAGTGGGATGAAGCTTAAAAAAGCAAAAATGCGCGGACTTGATTCTTTTGGAATGTTGTGCAGCGCTGAAGAGCTGGGCATTGATGCTAAGCTTTTGCTGCCGGAACAGCGCAATGGTATTTTCATCCTGCCGCCGGATACACCGATTGGCGTAGATATAAAAAAGGTTTTGGGACTGGATGACGTGGTGTTGGATATTGACCTGACCGCCAACCGCGGTGATTGTACAAATATCATTGGTCTGGCACGTGAAGCTGCTGCTGTTTTGGGTACGGAATTCAGAATGCCAGATATGAGCGTACAGGAAACTGCCGGCGGCAATGCTGCCGAAATGGCGAAAGTAGATGTGCAGGCGGCGGATCTGTGCAGTCGTTTTGCTGTGCGGATATTGAAAAATATTAAAATCGGTCAGTCGCCGGAGTGGATGCAGAAACATCTGCGTGCCTGCGGTATGCGTCCCATCAGTAATGTTGTCGACGTGACTAACTATGTAATGCTTGAATTAGGGCAACCGATGCATGCCTATGATTATGACAGGGTCAGTGGACATACGCTGATCGTTCGGCGTGCTGCTGAAGGTGAGAAGCTGGTGACGCTGGATAATCAGGAGCGGAGTCTTGATTCCAGCATGATCACTATTGCTGATACTGAACATGCGGTAGGCCTGGGCGGTGTTATGGGTGGTTTGGAAACAGAAGTTACTGCCGATACCGTAAATGTTATGTTAGAGGCCGCTACTTTTAACGGACCTTCGATTCGCCGTACTTCGAAAGCATTGGGATTACGCAGCGAAGCGTCAGGGCGCTTCGAGCGCGGTGTTGATACCGTGCTGACTCATAATGCGCTTAATCGTGCAGCACATTTGCTGGAACAGATGGGTGCCTGCGAGACTGTCTGCGGTATCGTAGAAGCTTATCCGACTGAGGCGCAGCCGGCTGTTGTTAAAGTTAATCCGTCTGCTATCAATACCCGCATTGGTGTAGAGATAGAGACAGGGGAAATGATTTCTATTCTGCAGAAGCTTCAGTTCGAAGTACATGAGGAAGGAGAAGATCTGGTCGTTACAGCGCCCAGCTGGCGTTATGATGTGACCTGTGATGCTGATATCAGTGAAGAGATCGCGCGTATGCATTCGTATGACAAGATTGCCTCACATATGCCTGCTCTGCCTTTGGTACAGGGGCGTCAGGATGTGATTGAGGACGTACTCGATAGTGTGGAGGATTATTTGGCTTCGGTCGGACTGAGTGAGGTTATGACTTACAGTTTTATCCATCCATGTTCTTTTGACAAGCTGGAATTACCTGCAGATGATGAACGCCGTCGGTTTATTGAAGTAATGAATCCTATCAGCGATGAATTCAAAGTTATGCGCACTACTTTAGTACCAAGTATTTTAAGTACAGTTGCTTATAATTTGGCACGTCAAAGTGAAAGTGTCAAAATTTTTGAAGTCGGGCGCACTTATCTGCCGAAAGCGCTGCCTTTGACAGAGTTCCCGGTTGAAAAGCGTGTATTGTGCGCTGCAATGAGCGGTAAACGTAATGTGTTAAACTGGACTGAGGGAAAAGATAATGTAGACTTTTATGATATGAAAGGTGTCGTAGAAGGGCTTTTGAGCAAATTACAGGTCACTGATTACAAGCTGATACTGGCAACACAGCCATATCTGCATCCGGGAAAGAGCTGCGCAATCGAATATCAGGGAGAGCTGATTGGTTATTTCGGTGAAGTGCATCCCACGGTTGCTGCTAACTTTGAACTGAGCAGTGAAACCTATGTTCTGGAGCTGGCAATCGAACCTTTGGTCGCTGCTGCTGTTAAGGTGCCTAAATATAAACATCTGCCTAAATTCCCCGGTACTTCGCGTGATATAGCTGTCGTTGTACCGTTGGAAGTAAGTATGCGCGAGCTTGAAGGCGTGATTCGCGCTAATGCAGGCGAGCTTTTGACTGATGCAAAGGTGTTTGATGTGTATACCGGTAAGCAGGTAGCAGACGGCTGTAAATCCATGGCCTTTAATCTTACTTTCCAGGCCGGTGATCGTACCTTGACTGATACGGAGATAGATACGGTAATTAAAAATGTAGTTGATAAAGTAGGAGAAGAATATAAAGCTAAATTAAGAGCCTGATAAATGATTTTTTAACAGCCCTTTATAAATAAGGGCTGTTTTTTCGTAAATAATAAAACTGCATCGGCTATCGTCAAAGGTGTTATAATGGAATTGTATGAAAGAAGGTGCATTTTATGAAAATCATTGACGCGCATATGCATTATTATGATATAGACAAGTTTTATGAGGTCGCAGAAAATGCAGGACATGAAAATACTGCGGCTTGTTGGCAGCAGATATGCCAAGAGAATAATATTGTTTTTGCTGTGGCGATGGGTAATTCTGAAGATGCGCCCAGTCGTTACGGCGGCAGTACACCGAGACTGATTAATCTAAGTGGTCCTTTTGATGAGAAAAATTATAACCAGCCTCTTTCAATGGGGTATTGTTTAGGCGTCAAAAGTGAAGATATTACACTGGCAAATGCTGAAAAAACAGCTCAGGAATTTGAGCACTATCTGAGTGATCCTCATTGTCTGGGCATAAAGTTTTATCCAGGTTACCGGCCTGTATTTATTTATGATGAACGTCATTATCCGCTGTTTGAATTGGCCCGGCATTATAATGTGCCTGTGGCAGTGCATACAGGCGATACAGCAACGCCTGCTGCTAAACTGCGTTATGCCCACCCGTTGACGGTGGATGAGGTAGCTGCTGATTTCCCGGACGTGCAGTTTGTTATCTGTCACTGCGGAAATCCATGGCTGCTTGACGCAACTGAGGTGGCTACGAAAAATGATAATGTAGCTGTAGATCTGTCCGGTTTACTGGAAGGAATACCGGGGCCGCATTTTTATAGGCAGAATCAGGGTTATTTTGATTATTTGGGTATGTGGCTGCGTTATATGAACCGCTGGGACAAATTGATGTATGGCAGTGATTGGCCGTTAATCAATATTCCTGATTATATAGCGATAATGCGTCAACTGATCCCGGAAGAACATCAGGAAGCATTTTTTTACAGCAATGCTTTGCGGGTTTATAGTCGTATACAGAAAATTTTATAAAATCTACAAAAATCCTATTTGCGTATGCAAATAGGATTTTTTTGTATTAACGTAGATTTTACAAGGGTTTGTTAATATTTATGAGTGCTAAATTATGAAGAATGTGGTATAATATATACGTTTTTTTATGAGCTTTTATGAGTTTTGAATGTGAGGTAGATGGGAATGGAACTTATATATATAACTCTTGCTGTGTATGGTATGGGTGCCGCTACGGCACTGTTTCCTAAAAAAATGGAGATGGCGGCACATTACTGTGCGGTTTTGGCAGCAGTATTTGGCAGCGGAGCTCTGCTGTATCAGTCTGCGGCTTATCTGATGCAGGGAAGTGGGAGCCTGCTGAGCGGCAGCTGGGCATTTTTTACTTTCAATGCTGATCGGTGGAGCGCAGTTTTTTTATTGATTACGGGCTTGGCAGGAACAGTGACGAGCATTTATGCTTGGGGTTATGCTAAAAGCTATCTGGGTAAAAGGCTGAGACTTTTGGGCGGACTCTGGAATGCATTTTTGCTTTCTATGGTGCTGGTTTTACTGGCTGCTGATGTTTTCAGTTTTTTACTGGCTTGGGAGCTGATGGCCGTAGTAAGCTTTCTGCTGGTCAACCACGAAGCTGAAAAAAAAGCTGCACATAATGCAGCGTATCAATATTTGGTTATGACCCATATCGGAACAGCGGCAATCATGATTGCTTTTTTGATGATAGGCAGTCAGGCAGGGTCTTTAGATTTTGCTGTGCTCGGTCAGGGAGTGTTGAGTGATAATGTTCGTAATGCGGCGTTTATCACTGCTTTTGCCGGTTTTGCATTAAAAGCGGGGTTATTGCCGCTGCATGTGTGGCTGCCTAATGCGCATCCTGCTGCACCAAGTCATGTTTCGGCGCTGATGAGCGGCGTTATGCTGAAAATAGCCTTATATGGTTTCGGACGTTTTGTTTTTCAGTTTCTTGGCCCGATGGAATTCTGGTGGGGGGCTTTTGTGCTGGTGGTAGGTCTGCTATCAGCAGTTTTGGGTGCTTTATATGCACAGATGGAAAAAGACATCAAAAGGATCTTAGCATATTCATCTGTAGAAAATATGGGGATTATTTTCGGAGCTTTTGGTTGTGGGATGGTACTTATGACAACGCCACGGCATGACTATGCATTAATTGGTTTTTTGGCCGCTGTTGTACATTCCTTGAACCACTCGGTGATGAAATCACTGTTGTTTATGTCGGCAGGGGCTGTAATGCATGCTACCGATAGTAAGGATATTGAAAAAATGGGTGGCTTGGGTAAATTGATGCCATGGACTGCGGTTTTTACACTGGTAGGTTCGATGGGCTTGTCTGCCCTGCCTCTGACAGGTGGTTTTGTGGGGGAGTGGCTCGCACTGCAGAGTTTTGTTACTTTGGCCGGCAGCAGTGAAGGACAGGGGCTGCGGCTTTTAGGAGCACTGGCTTTTGTTCTGTTCGGTTTAGCAAGTGCTTTAGCAGTTGGTTGCTTTGTGCGTCTTTATGGAGTAGTTTTTTTGGGACGGAATCGAAGCAGGCTCGTAGAACGTGCTCACGAAAGCGATTGGTCGATGCGTTTGGGAATGGGGTTGGCGGCAATATTGGTATTGCTGCTTGGTATTGTCCCGGGGCCGGTAGTCGCTGTGCTGCAAACGGCAGTGCAGAACCAGCAAACTCTTTGGCGCAGTTTTGCAGATATGCAGAAGGTTTGGTGGTTTGGCAGCGGAAGTTATGCAGTTTATGCACCGTTACTGCTATTGATAGTATTGTCGGTTGTTTTACTGGCTGTGGCCCTTATGACCTGCGGCGATAAAAGCTTTGTTCATCGTGAAGTTACTTGGAACTGCGGTACTTATCCTACAGCGCGCCAGCAATATTCAGCTACTGGTTTTTCCAAGCCGCTCCGCCGGGCTTTTGATTTTTTGCTGAAGCCAAAGCGAACGGCAACCTATCTGAAAAAGGGCAATCCGTATTTTGGGCGGCAGCTGGAATATAAATTATCGATCCCGGATCAGTTTACAGAAAAGCTATATGTACCGATTCAGCACTATATGGTCTGGTCTGCTTCTTTTCTGCGTCGTATTCAGCAGGGTAGCGTACGTCTGTATATCAGTTATGTAATGGTGGCTATGCTTTTGGTTTTGATTTGGGGGGCGATGTAAATGGCTATGCATATTTATGATTTGGGCTGGATGCTGGCACAAGTGTTGCTGCTTTTGTGCAGCGCTCCTTTAGTTGCCGGTATCATAAAAAAAGTGAAATCCTTGCTGCAGAATCGTATCGGTTCCAGTATTTTCCAGGAATATTTCGATCTTTATAAATGGTGGCAGAAGCCTACAATACTTACGCCTTATACCAGTCTGGTTTTTATTATTGCGCCGCTGGTATATTTTGCCAGTGTAGTAGTGGCAGCGGCGATGCTGCCTAACTTTTTTGGAATTCAATTCAGTTTTGGAGATGTTTTTGTTTTTATTGGTGTTCTAACGCTGGGGCGCTTTTTTATGACTTTATCGTCTCTGGATACGGCTACGGCGTTTGGCGGCATGGGTGGATCCCGTGAAATTTATATTTCTGTTTTAGCAGAACCTGTAATTTTGCTGGCTGTACTGGTGAATGCGCTGCGCAGTGGCAGCACAACTTTAGCGGGAATGGCGCTTGATTTTCAGGCGGTTTATTTAAGCGTAGCCAGCGTGCTGACATGTATTGCTTTCTTTTGCCTGCTGCTGGCTGAGAATGGAAGAATTCCTGTCGATAATCCTGATACGCATTTGGAACTGACAATGATTCACGAGTGTATGCTCCTTGAATATTCCGGACGGTTGCTGGCAGTGATCCATTTGGCAAGCATGCTGAAAATATTAGTATTTTTGGTCTTGTTTGCGTTGTTGTATCTGCCGCTTTCACTGCCGTTGGCAGTGAAAGTGCTCTTGGCAGCGACAGCGGTAAGTGTTATGGAAACTCTGAAGAATAAAATGCGTCTGTTCAAAGTTCGCGTATATCTGGCCGCAGCCGGTATTTTACTGCTGCTGGCAATTGTAGCGCAGTAAGGAGGGGTATGATGAATTTTTTGGTAATCGTCTTATTGTTCGTTGTCTTTTTGCAGACCCGTATTATGGACCTGCGCCGGGCAATCATCTGCCTTAGTGTTCAATCGGCTGTTATTGCTCTTGCCTGCTTTATTTCCGGTATTGCGCATGGCGAGGGTATTCATATTTATGCTCCGGGATTGCTGACAATTATCGTAAAAGTCCTTTTAGTGCCTTATGCAATGCTGCGGCTTGTCAGTAAGCTGGCTGATGAGCGTGAGCTCATTTCAGAGATCAATGTTAATTATTCAACTTCCGCAAGTGCAGTTTTTCTGGTTCTGAGTTATCTTATTGTTGATAAAATGCTGCCCGGAGTGGAAGGTCGCGATATTCTGGCGCTTTCCATCGTAATGATTTTGACTGGTCTGACGTTGATCGTTATGCGCAGCCGAGCTATTATGCAGATGGTAGGCTTGATAACAATGGAAAATGGTATTTACCTTTTAGGGATGGCGATGACGGAAGGTCTGCCTCTGGTTATAGAAATGGGTATCTTTTTGGACGTGCTGATTGCTGTCATGGTACTGGTAATACTGACTAACCGGCTGCGTTTGTCGTTTATGACGACAGATACCAATGTGTTGAGAAAGCTGAAGGGGTGACGGGATGCTGGAGCTGATTTATATAATTTTTGCTTTGCCGGTGGTTTGTGCGGCTTTAGCTATCAGCGGCGTTTTAGGCAGCGGCAGTTTGCTGCACTGGCTTAATCGCTTGACTGCTGCTGCTGTAGGCGTTGCAGTTATTCTTTTAGCACAGAGTTTTACGCCAACACAGCCTTTTAACAGTGAATATGTTTATCTGGACGCGCTTAATGTCTGGGTAATACTGATCATTACAGCTTTATATGTAGCGGCAGCATGGGTTTCCAAGTCATATCTGCTGCGCGAGCACAGCCGTGGCTATCTTAGCCGTACGCCTGGTTTGATTGGCCGTTATTATGCTTTGTTCCAGATGTTTGTTTGGACTATGTTTCTGGTACTGATGGTAAAAAATCTGGGATTGATGTGGGTCGCTATCGAGGCGACAACGTTGGTGTCTGCTTTTCTGGTATCATTTAAATTTACCCGCAGTGCTCTGGAAGCGACCTGGAAATATGTGATGGTTTGTACTGTTGGTATTTGTCTGGCACTTTTGGGAACAATGATCCTGTATTATGCGCAGATTTCGGCACTTGGGGCTGAAAAGGCTTTGAGCTGGCTGTGGCTGACCGAACATGCAGAACTTCTTAACCCGTCGCTGACAAAGCTGGCTTTTTTATTTATTTTTATTGGTTATGGTACTAAAATCGGTATGGCTCCGATGCATACATGGCTGCCTGATGCTTATTCAGAAGCTCCGTCTCTGACCAGCGGCCTTTTATCCGGAGCTTTATGTACCTGCGCTATTTATGTATTGCTGCGTAACATAGTAGTTGTGATACCGACTGTAGGTGTAGAATTTATCAGTACGCTGTGCCTGGCATTTGCGGCACTGACCATTGCTGTAGCTGTACCGTTTGTAGTAGTGCAGCGCGACATCAAGCGTATGCTGGCTTATTCCTCAATGGAAAATATAGGTCTGATGATAGCGGGTATCGGTGTTTTCAGTCAGCTTTCTATTGGCGCGACCTTAGTGCATATGTTTAATCATGCACTGATCAAATTTGTATTGTTCTATATAGCTGGTACTATAGTGCAGGAATATCAGACTAAAAATATGATGCGTATTCATGGAATGATCGGTGATGTACCTCATACTGCGACGTTTTGGCTTCTGGGTATTATTGGAATTTTAGGTATGCCGCCGTTGGGTTTGTTTTTTAGTAAATTTTATATTTTATACAGTTTGTTTTTAAGCGGGCACTATCTGTTGGGTATAGTGATCATTGTTCTGCTTGCCGGGATACTGATCGGTATTTTGTACCATGCCTTACGAATGCTGTGTGATAAAGCTAAACGAAAGCCTGTCGGAGACTTGCTTGAGCATGCGGATACGCCGTTTCTGGCAGCGCTGCTTTTAGGCAGCGTCATCATAGGTGCCGGAATCGGTGAAATACCTTATTTGGAAAAACTGCTGGCTCAGGCGGTACGGATAGTAGGAGGCGGTCAATTTTGATGAAGGTTAAACCAGAAGGCCTGCGGGGGGCTGCTAATATTTGTTCACGCGGTGGCAGGCATCCGCTGACAGCAATGTTCGGGGCCGATGAAACCAGCTTCGGCGGCGGGTATGCTGTTTACTGTCTGTTTGAAAATAAAGAAAAGCATGATATAGATATCTTAAAGGCTGAATTTGATGCAGGCAGTGATCTTCATTATCCAGCATTAACACCTGTTTTACCGGCTGCTGCCTGGTATGAACGTGAACTGCATGATATGTTCGGGTTTATACCGGATGATCATCCGGATCTGCGGCCGTTGGTTTTGCATGAAACTTATCCTGAAGATTTTCATCCGCTGCGCAAATGTGTTGATATTGATGCTGATGTGCGTGGAGAGCGAAAGTATGAAATGGCTGTTTCGCACGGCGATGGGCTGTTCGAAGTACCTGTCGGTCCTATTCATGCAGGTATTATTGAACCGGGGCATTTTCGATTCAGCCAGGCCGGTGAAGCTATTCTGCAGTTAGATGCCAAGTTGTTTTTTACTCATCGGGGAATCGAAAAAGCAGTAGAAGGTAAAACTCCAGAGGAAGCACTGCTGATTGTAGAACGGATTTGCGGTGCCTGTTCTGTGGCCAATACCTTGTCGTATTGTCAGGCACTGGAAAAGCTGTCCGGTCAGAATGTACCCAGACGAGCCTGGCTTATCCGTACAATAGCTGCAGAGTTGGAACGTCTTTATAATCACATCGGCGATACAGGTAATATGTGTGCCGGAGTCGGATTTGCGCCTGTTATCAGTATGGGCAGCCGCTTGAAGGAAATACTGCTGCGCTGTAATGAGGCGATAGCCGGCAATCGTTTTCTGCGTGGCCTGATAGTTCCGGGCGGTGTAAAATATGATTTAACTGAGTCTTTATGCACTGAACTAACAGTTGCTTTAACTAAAGTTGAAAATGAATACAACGATATTGTGCAGATCATTGCCGAGCAGGACGGATTTTTGAATCGTGCTAAAACTACTGGTATTATCAGTAAAAATGTAGCGCTTGACCTGGCGCTGGTCGGAGTTGGAGCCAGAGCTTCGGGTGTGGACTGTGATTGCCGCAGGGATCTGCCATATGGTTTATATGCCGAATTGCCTTTTAATGTAATTACGAAAACCGACGGCGATGTCTATGCCAGGCTGCAGGTACGGATGGGTGAGGTTGCCGAATCGATCACTTTGATTAGAAAAGCATTGAAGCTGTTGCAGCAAGACGATTCGCAGCTGCATTGCGGTGAACTGGCGTATAAAATTCTGACTGGCAGCTGGGGGATCAGCGAATCAGCACGTGGCAGTAATCTGCATTGGCTGATGCTGGATGCAGACGGATGTATCGAAAGATTATTTATCCGTTCAGCTTCCTATCCTAACTGGCCGGCGCTTACCATAGCTGTGCAGGGAGATATTATTCCGGATTTTCCGCTGATCAATAAAAGCTTTGAATTATGCTATGCCTGTCTGGATCGTTAGGGAGGAACAATAATGCTTAAATTGTTACAGGGGATTTTGGCGAATAAGATAACAACAGAAGATGTAACGACCAGCGGTGCTCCAAGAATGCGGGGACAACTGACTTGTGGAACTGACTGTAATGGCTGTGCAAAATGTGCGGCTGTTTGCCCGACTGGTGCTGTTGCGCTGTGTGATGGCAAACCAGTATTGGATTATAAACGCTGCCTTTTTTGCGGTAAATGTGTAGAAGCGTGTGCTGCAGGTGCGCTGCTGCATACTGATATTGATACTTTGCCGGAGATATTGACAGATGTACAGATGACCATAGAACGAGAGATCAGGGCCAAGCTGGGGCGTTCACTGCATGTACGGCATTTGGATGCCGGCAGCTGTAATGCCTGCGATTTTGAAATGGGTGCGTTGAGTAATCCGCTGTATGATCTGCATCGTTTTGGTATTGCTTTTGTGGCTTCACCGCGACATGCTGATATGATAATGGTTACAGGCGTGGTAACACGTAATTTGGCGCAGGCAGTGCAAATGACTTATGAAGCAATGGAAGAACCGAAGCTGGTAATGGCCTGTGGTGCCTGTGCTGCCAGCGGAGGAACGTATGGGTCTACCTATGCTATTGTCGGTGCATTGGATAAAGTATTGCCGGTAGACATAGCTGTGCCAGGCTGTCCGCCAAGACCGTCGGCTATGCTTATTGCTTTGACAGCGGCTGCCGACTTGCTAAAAAAACGTTTATAAAAATATATTGTGTTTACGGCTCAATAATGGTAATATTGAGAAAATACAAAATGAAAGGAGTGCGCCCATGGTTATTTATCGCTCTGCTACTTTTGATGATGTAGAGAAGCTTCATAAACTGCTCAATGATTATGCTGCCGAAGGCCTGATGCTGCCGCGTTCGCGTAATTCCATCTATGAAAATCTGCGCGATTACGTGGTGGCCGTTGAGAACAATCATGTGATTGGCTGCGGCGCACTGCACTTTGTTTGGGATCGTCTGGCTGAGATTCGTTCTTTAGCTGTTGATCCTGAACGTAAAACACAGGGAATTGGACGAAAAATGGTTGAACTGCTGGAAGCTGAAGGCATTGAACGCGGAGTGAAGATGTTCTTTACCCTTACTTATCAGCCGGGATTTTTTGCAAAATGTGATTATATCGAAACGGCGAAAGAAAAGCTCCCGCAGAAGGTTTGGAAAGAATGTGTATATTGCCCGCAATATCCGTATTGCAACGAATTGGCCTTTGTCAAAACGACCGTTGATTATGAACCCGGCGACATAATGTTCTAGATCAGGTATCGTTTGCTGCAAGCTGAAGGTGCTGCGGTGAACAGGAATGCAGAATTTTCCGGAGGAAGTCGACATAATTATAAAGGCTTTTTGGTGAATAAATACTGCTATTTGTGTTTGCATATTATAGGCTGCCGGAGCGGCAGAATTTGATATTGGTTAAATGATGAGAATGTCGTGATGGTAACTTCTGTCGCGGCATTTTTTATAATGTTAACTGATGTGCAGGGAGGAAACTATGGAAAAAGCAAGGTTTAAGTGGGTGCTGCGTGAGCGCAACCGGAAAATTGCAGCGAAAACGGAAGTTTTTACTGAGCAGCAGGCACGTCGAGTGCGGAGTTTTCACAGCAGTTTCAAAGAGTATAGTCCAACACCGCTGATAGAACTTACCAGTCTGGCGCAGCATTTGGGTATCAAAAACCTTTTTGTCAAAGATGAATCCTATCGCTTTGGACTCAATGCTTTTAAAGTTCTGGGCGGCAGTTTTGCTATTGGTAGTTATATCGCTAATGAATTAGGTGAAGATATAGATGATTTACCTTATATGCGTCTGGTCTCAGATGAGGTGCTCAGTTTGTTGGGGAGCAAAACATTTATTACAACTACTGACGGTAATCATGGGCGTGGTGTTGCCTGGACAGCCAACAGATTGAAGCAGCAGGCTATAGTTTATATGCCTCAGGGCTCTGCGGCAGAACGTCTGGCCAATATTCGTGCCGAAGGTGCGCAGGCCGAAATCACAGATATGAACTATGACGATACAGTACGATATACCAGTGAGCTGGCACAGAAAAACGGCTGGATCATTGTACAGGATACAGCTTGGGATGGGTATACAAGGATACCTCTGTGGATCATGCAGGGCTATATGACAATGGCTTTGGAAGCGTATGAGCAGCTGCCGGTCAAGCCTACGCATATCTTTTTGCAGGCCGGGGTCGGCTCTTTGGCAGGTTCTGTACAGGGATTTTTTGCTGATATTTATGGCAGTTCCTGCCCGCTGACTTTTATAGTTGAACCCAAAGGGGCCGATTGCCTTTATCAGACAGCCGCGGCAAATGACGGCAGCTTGCATAGTGTAACAGGCCGTCTTGAGACGATTATGGCTGGACTGGCCTGTGGAGAGCCAAACAGTATTGCTTGGGAAATACTTGGAAATTTGAGCGATGGTTTTATCAGCTGTCCTGATTATACCGCTGCTCAGGGAATGCGTATTTTGGGAAATCCGCTGGCGGGTGATACGAAAGTCAGTGCAGGTGAAAGCGGTGCGGCGACCGTGGGACTGGTGGCAGAAGCCATGCGCGACGAGCGCTTAAGTGATCTGAAACAGGCCTTGCAGCTGGACGAAAACTCGGTGGTGTTGTGCTTCAATACCGAAGGCGATACTGATAAAGAAAATTATCGTCGTATCGTTTGGGACGGAGCTTACAGCAGGGAATAGTGGAAGATTGAATAATAAAATATGGTTTTGGAAACTGGCGCTTGAAGGCGCCAGTTTTTATTATGTCTTAAGACTGTTGAGACCGAAGGTAGAAATAAAAAAACACTCGCTATGCGGGGGGAAAGCTTAATCAAAGGTATTACCAAAGTTATAATGTAGAGTGTTCAAGCCTACAAAATAACAGGAAAGAGGTAGTAACTTATGGCAGAATGTTTAGCACATAGTAAGTGGGTATGCAAGTAGCATATAGTTTTTATCACAAAATATATGAGAAAGATGATTTGCAATGAATTACGAGAGGATATAAAGGAGATAATAAAAGATTTATGTAACTGGAAGGGTATAAAAATAATAGAAGGACAGATGATGGCATATCAATCAACGGCTTGAATGAAGTAAAATACAGTGACATTAAGGCGATGGCAGTAATAAGACCTAATAGACCTTTGGCATACCACTCTTTTTTTGAATGGCATTTATTTGCTTTTAATAATAGATATTTTTTGGGCAATAATTGTGGAGTATTTGGAAAAACTGAAGAGCAAATAAAACATAAATAATAAGTCACTAATTTTTGAGGAGGAATTTTAAATCAGTCGTAGAATTTATTAAATATTTAGATAATTAATTCAAGCTAGGAGTAGAATTGATATGGAATTGAAATTAGGTTTGGATATTGGTGTAGCGTCTGTTGGCTGGGGAATTATTGATGAGAACTATAATGTTATAGACAGTGGTGTAAGATTGTTTCCAGAAGGCAGTGCAGAAGAAAATTTAACCAGGAGAACAATGCGCAGCAGTCGTCGACGTATACGAAGGATGCATCATCGTTTGCAGCGGATGAGAATTTTATTATCCAATACATTAGCAATAAATTTTCCTGAACCTCAAGGGAATATTTATGAAATAAGAAGCCGTGGCTTGCAGGAACTGTTAAGCAGGGAAGAACTGTTTTTAGCTGTCATGCATTTAACTAAAAGGCGCGGTACGCATTTTTTAACTGCAGAAGATATCGAGGGGAAAAATAACAACGGTAAAAGTACAGAAGAAATACTTGCTGAACAGGAAGCCTGTTTGGCTAAAAAGTATGTTTGTGAAATACAATATGAAAGATATTTGACTGATAATGGAAAAGTACGTGGAATAGAAAATAGATTTCGTAATAAAGATTACCTAAGAGAATTAGAGCAGCTTTTAGCTGTTCAAAGTAAGTTTTATGATGAAATAGAAAAAAATGCAGATGCGATTTTAGAAATTTATAAATCAAAAAGAGAGTACTATGAAGGTCCTGGTAGTGAGAAAAGTCCTACTCCTTATGGACGTTATCGTTATGATGAAAATGGTAATGTGATAAAAATAGACTTGATAGATCTGATGCGTGGAAGATGCACTTATTTCCCCGATGAGAAACGTATAGCTAAAGGGGCATACACTGCTTGCCTATTTAATTTGCTTAATGATTTAAATAATTTAAAAGTTGGCGAAAGAAAGCTAACAGAAGATGAAAAAAAATATTTTGTTAAAGAATTTATTGATAAAGGCAAAAATATTACTTTAAAAATAATTGCTAAAAAAGTTGTTAAAGATGAAAATGAGATCACGGGATATAGGATAGATAAAAATAATAAGCCGTTATTTACGGAATTCAAACAATATAAAAGCATCTTGAAAATATATCAAGCTTTTGATAAAGCAGATTATGCAGAGGGTAATCTTGATTTATGTGATAATATCAGCGAAATTTTAACTCGTTTAAAATCGGTAGAAGAAAGAAAAATTGCACTGATGAATTACGGTATCGAAAAAGAGATTGCACAGGAACTGTCAAAAGTATCAGGCTTTACTGAATATCATTCCTTATCTAAAAAAGCTATGGATTTGATTATGGGTGATTTATGGGCAACTGATAAAAATCAAATGCAGATTTTTTATGATGCTGGGATGACAGAGGTCAATAAAAATGACTATATTGGTGAAGAAATAAAATTTGATGGTAGCGATTGGATAGTTTCTCCTATTACTAAGCGTGCTGTGGCTGAAAGTGTAAAGGTAATTAATGCAGCCAGAAAATTGGTGCGAAGAAAATATGGACAGGAATTCAGCCATATAATAATCGAAATGGCCAGAGAAAAAAACAGCGCTGAGGAGAAGCAGAACAAACAAAAAATACAAAGAATAAATGAAGAACGTGGTAATGCTATTAGAGAATTGACCTTAGGTAAAAAAATCACACCACGTCAATTTGAGATCATAGGTTTATTAAAAGAGCAGGATATGAAATGTGCCTATTCCGGAAAATCGGTATCGTTAACGCAAGTATATGAGAATATGTTGGAAGTAGATCATATAATTCCAAGATCTTTATCTTTTGATAACTCGCGGAACAATAAAGTGGCTGTATTGGTAAGTGAGAATCAGAAAAAAGGCCAGCGCACACCGTTTCAATATTTAAACAGTGGCGCAGGCGCTATTACTTATGCTGATTACAAAGCAATGGTTTTAAAGAATAATAGTTATTCAGCAAGGAAAAAGGCTAACTTATTGTATGAAGAAGCACCTGAAAAGGAATTGCGCGGTTTTATAAACCGAAATTTAGTTGATACAAGATATGCTTGCAGAGAAGTATTGAATATGCTGCAAAATTATTTTAACGCTAACGAAATAAATACCAAAGTAAAAGTGGTTAATGGCTCGTTTACGTTTGATTTTCGTAAAAAAGCCAAGCTAGATAAAGATAGAGATGCAACTTATGCTCATCATGCACAGGATGCATTGATCGTTGCCGGATTGTTTAATACTGATTTAATAAAAAAAATTAATAGTATAATTAAAATGTCAGATAGTTTTTTAGATGAAAAAAAGACTATCATATTTGACAATGGAATGGTGGTCAACACTGTTACAGGTGAGTTTGTTAGCGAAGCCGATTTCTCTGCTAATAAATATATTCAATTTATCAAGCAAATAGAATTGCGACCGCAAAAGTATTCTCATAAAGTTGATAGGAAGCCTAACAGGCAATTATATGATCAACAGATAAAATCTACAAGGACTTGTTTGAACGCAAAAGGCAAAGAGGAGATATATGTTGTAACTAAATATAAAAACATTTATACAGTTGGGCTGGGAAGCTGCGGTGATAAATTAAAGAAGCGTATTTTAGAAAAGCCGGAAAGCTTGTTAATGTACCGTAACGACCAAGAAACATTTAAAAAATTTAGAGAAATAGTCGATTTTTATAATGACGCTAAAAATCCTTTTGCTGAATATTTTAAAGAACACGGGCCCATCAAGAAATTTGCAAAAAAGGATAATGGACCGGAGATTTTTGATGTAAAGTTTTTGGATGGGCGTTTAGGTGTGCACAGAATCAACAGTCGGCAGCAAGGTAAAAATAAGTCGGTTTATTTGCAAATTAAGTCTTTTCGAGTGGATATTTATCAAGAAGGTGAACAGTATAAATTTGTAAATGTGCCTTATGATATGTTGAAATTTTCTTCCGGGGTATACAAAATAGATATGGAAAAATATCTGCAATCAAAACAAAATAAAAAAATCACGAAACAGGCTATATTTTTATTTTCACTTTATCATGGTGAAGTCTTTAGCTATGAGAAAGAAGGAGTAAAGTATTGGTGGCAATTTAGCTGTTTGAATAATGATACTAGTAATGTGATAGAGGTTAAGTATATTGAT
Organism: Phascolarctobacterium faecium; assembly: GCF_003945365.1. Lineage (NCBI taxonomy): Bacteria > Bacillati > Bacillota > Negativicutes > Acidaminococcales > Acidaminococcaceae > Phascolarctobacterium > Phascolarctobacterium faecium. Next base: position 1,194,644 of record NZ_AP019004.1, read on the forward strand.
AAACCATCTCCTGCTGCAACACAAGGAAAAAGAATGATCACCATCGGGAGTAAGATCAAAAATATGAAAAAATATCATGTTGATGTTTTAGGTAATATTTATCCGGCTAGTAAAGAGATATTACAAACGGAAATAAAGTTGTAGGTGCAACTATGGGTTGGAGAACGCTGTATATCGAAGATAGTCATAAAGTTTCGCTATATTTGAATAACCTGAAAGTGGAAAACGGTGTTGAGCAGTATGTTGTGCCCATTGCCGATATTGATACGGTGATTTTTAACAATTATAAGATGTATATGACCGTGCAGTTATTATGTAAGTTGAGTCAGAATAATGTTTGTGTGATAGTTTGTGAAAAAAATGGTTTACCTGAACTTATGATAAATCCTATAGCCGGCAATTTTTCGGCATTTAGGCAGCAGGAATTGCAGTTGAATCTGGATGATGGCTGGCGAGGGTTGTTGTGGCAAACTATCATCAAAGGTAAAATTGCTAATCAGGCAGAAGTTTTAGAATGTTTTTCTGCAGATATGCAGGCGATAGAATATTTACTGGCTTTTGAAGAACAGGTAGATTTGGATGATGTTACCAATAGAGAGGGGGTGGCTGCTAAAGTTTATTTTAGATCGCTTTTTGGTGAATTATTTATTCGCGAACGAAATGCTGCTGATTCAATAAACATTGCGTTAAATTACGGATATGCTATTATTCGATCTATGCTGGCTCGTTCTGTTGTGGCAAAAGGGTTATTGCCAACGCTTGGGATCAAACATCGCAATCCATATAATCATTTTAATTTAGTTGATGATTTTATCGAACCTTATCGTCCATTGATTGATCAGTGGGTCTACAGTAATATCTATGAACCATCACAGCCTTTTGCACGAGAGAAACGCTTGGGATTAATTGAAGCGTTAACAGGAAAAATCATTTATGATAACAAAAAATATTGCGTAGCTCAGTCAATGAATATTTATATTGATAGCATCATCAATTTCATGAAAACGGGTGAGGAGAATTTGATAAAAATGCCGAATGTAAGATTTGTGAAAGAGAATGAGTGATTATAGATTCATGAGGATATTATTATTTTTTGATTTGCCCGTTGATGATGCTATAGCCGTAAGACGGTATACTAGATTCAGAAAATTGCTTATCCAATCCGGCTATCAAATGCTGCAGTACTCTGTTTATTGTAAGATATGCCCTAATCGCGACACTGTAAAATGGCATATGGACTATTTAACAAAACACTTACCATCCGATGGTTCTATTATGGTGTTGATGGTAACAGAAAAACAATATCAGTCTATTCAGCATTTGGTTGGTACTAAAAAAGCTTTGGATAAAAAAATAACTACAGCAAGATTGCTGAAATTTTGAGAGGTTATTTATGGATGGGATGCTTTTACTGGAAGGTTATAAATTAAAGCAAGCTGTATATTTAAATTTGCAGAAACATACTATTTTTATTACTCATTCTGATTATTATACACCGGTAGTTATGTTTGATTTACTGGAACGTTATTTTGGCAAAAAAGATTTTTCGGAGAAGTATTTGCAAAGCAATATCCAAATAAGCTTAAATAACGATAAACTAATGCCAACAGATTATATTGTTTACAGAATAAAACCGGTGATAGATTTAGAAGCTGAGACTAAAATAGTTAAAAAAAGCGTTTTAGGACAATTTTTAGAACAAAAGTATCGTGATCAAGAAGATGTGTTTCAAAGTGTAAGCGAAACCATGGAAACTGAGATATTAGCGAAAATCAATAATACATTAACAGCTTATGGAATGAAAATGTGTTGCCAGGAGCAGAATATTTTTAACTTTGCTAAGATGTTAACGTTAAACTGTTATGTAGAAAACGAAGAAATTTTGTTCAAGGAGCATAGTCAATATCAAGCGAAGAAATTTTTTCTTGATTTAATAAGCAAGCTGGTAACAGAAAAACCAAAGCTATTGTTATTTGAATTGCCTGAATATGGATTAGATGATAGTGAAATAAAAGCTTTGTTTCATAGCTTAATAAATGTTGATAATATCGAAAATGTACTGATCTATACTAATTCTAAAGAAATACTTGAATATGTAAGGGATATCTATGCGTATCATATTATAAAAGCTGGGAGTATATTGGGTTTTGATGATTACGATGAAATGGAACTGTTAATTTCTGATAAATTTTATAATGGAAAAAGCAAGGAGCAGTTGCTGGATGAGTTATTAAAAGCTGTATTCAACGAAACAGAGTATAATGAAAAATTTGGTGATATCGACAAGTTATTTCGGAAATAAGATTGACAAAACTATAAAACAGGTTATAATAAAAGTATCACATTTATTGCATTAAGAATTTACAAATCCTACTAAAACAAGACTTTATGTCGAAATCACATTCCTTTAGGAATGGCAAAAAATAATGTTGTATTTTAAACCATAGCAATTTCGATTTTGGTCGGATTTGTCTATGTTTTTTTTGTTTAAAACTGTCATATTAGGAATGTATAAGGGCATATAACCGTTGTTGAGGTTTTAGTACTTTGTAAATTCTTAATGTGATAAAACAAAGTAAGAATCATAGTAGTTTTGTTAGACGTTTTAGTACTTTGTAAATTCTTAATGTGATAAAACTCGAGCGTTGCAGGATCATTCAAACGGTTGGTTTTAGTACTTTGTAAATTCTTAATGTGATAAAACGTTTCACCTCGTTTCTATTAAAAGTATAACGTTTTAGTACTTTGTAAATTCTTAATGTGATAAAACATTTTCGAGACGACAACCGATGCATTGTTTGTTTTAGTACTTTGTAAATTCTTAATGTGATAAAACTTCTCGTCCTGAACAGTAAGAGAGGGCATGGTTTTAGTACTTTGTAAATTCTTAATGTGATAAAACTTGTCAAGTATTTTTTTGAAAAATCGCAAAGTTTTAGTACTTTGTAAATTCTTAATGTGATAAAACCGCTCTTGCTCGTGCTAAAGATAGTACTTTGTTTTAGTACTTTGTAAATTCTTAATGTGATAAAACATATGGAGTTAGCGTATAACTTTGATGAACGTTTTAGTACTTTGTAAATTCTTAATGTGATAAAACTTGTCTGTGTTGACGCAACAATCGCATCTGTTTTAGTACTTTGTAAATTCTTAATGTGATAAAACCTACTTTGTCCGGAAACGGAGAAGCGGCAGTTTTAGTACTTTGTAAATTCTTAATGTGATAAAACCCGTAAGAGATTCAGACCTTTTGAATAATAGTTTTAGTACTTTGTAAATTCTTAATGTGATAAAACAGTTCCTCTTCCCAATCTTTACCCTTTTTGGTTTTAGTACTTTGTAAATTCTTAATGTGATAGAACTCGGAAACTTTTTGATGATGAATATGATTAGTAGAGGTTATGGTTGTCAATACATTGTTTTGCAGAACTTGAGGAGGTTTTATGGAACGAACTCATCGTATCATGTTTGTTTGTCACGGTAATATCTGTCGTTCGCCAATGGCAGAATTTTTGCTGAAGGACATGATCAAAAAAGAAGGGCTTGCGGACAGGTTTGTGATTGCATCGGCAGGTACAAGCAGGGAAGAAATAGGTAATCCTGTGCATCAGGGAACACGTAAAAAACTGGCGCAGGATCATATCAGTGCGGCGGGTAAATACGCTGTGCAGCTTACCAAAGAAGATTATGAAAAATATGATCTTATTTTGGGTATGGATCGTGCCAATATCAGTAATATTCTGCGGATCATAGGCAGTGACCCGCAGGAAAAGGTGCATCGTCTGCTGGATTTTACCGAGTTGCCGCGTGACATTGCTGATCCCTGGTATACTGGTGATTTTGAAATTACGTATGCGGAGATCAAAGCGGGATGCGCAGCATTGCTGAAGCACTTGCGCCGATTTTAAAAAGTTAAAGGCTCCCGAATTTTCGGGAGCCTTTTGTTTTTTTAGTTAAACATTCTGGGGCAGACAGTCTTTGATAAAATCACTGACTGTTTGATTGAATTTTTCTGCTTCTTCATAAAAGAGCATATGACCGCTTTCTGTAAAAGCTACAAATTTACCATTGGGGATTAGAGACGTCAGGTAAGTGCCCTGCTTGATTCCCCAGGCAAAAACAGGTCCGTCGGCGTTGACGACCAGCGTGGGAACAGTTATTGTTGGCAGAACGTTAGTGAAATCTGTTGCAATATAGTCGCTGTAGATGGCTGCTGAGAGCCAGGGCGGCAGCTTGCGGAATTCTTCAATTACCCAGTCTGTGCCGGCTGGTCGTTTGCCGTCTTTAAAAATTGCGTTTGCAAAAAATTCAAAATATTCTTCCCGTTCGTTGACCAATCGGTTGACCTGTGCATTGAACCCTTCCATATTGTAGTTGCGCAAACCCTGACTGTTCCATTCTTCAGGACTGAAAGGGAATGGCGTCATATCTATCAGCCCCAGACCGATCAGATTGCTGTCGGTTTTATATTGCTGCCAATAGGAAAGCACTGTAGGTCCGCCTAAAGACCAGCCCATGAGGATAAAATTTTTCAGACCCAGAAATTCAGAAAGTTCGCGGATATCCTGTGCGTAACGGGCAACGATTTGGCCCTGCAGACCTTTGGAGGATTTGCCGTGCCCGCGGTTATCCATAACTATTACCTGAAAGTGCTTGGAAAGTTCTGGAATATTGTGCTGCCAAAATCTGGAAGAACACTGCCAGCCATGTACAAGAAAAAGTGGCTGACCTTTACCATGAACTTCATAATAAAGATGCGCCTGGTCTGAGGTAGTAAAAAAGCCGTTCGTCTGTGTCATAATATCACACTCCTTTTCTTTATTATAACTCTTTTCCTGCTTGATAGATGCTGTTTTATTTGTGAAATAAAAATGCGCAGTTAAAAAAACTGCGCATAAATTTGAAAATGGATTATTTAGTTTGTGCTGGAACCAGAAGTTTCCAAAGCAATCCTAATAAAGCGCCACAGACTGAAGGTACGATCCAGCCGAAGCCGTCGGCATAAAGGGGGATTGTGTTGCCAAGTATGGTTTCTAAGGCTGAAAGTTTGATACCTGCTGCCTTTAGTCCATCCAGCAAGGCAAAAATAGTTGTAAAGAACAGGCAGCAGCGATAAACTCGTTTATCGCCATGGAAAAGCTTAGAGGTTACTCCCAACAGAACTAAAGCAATAATAATCGGATAAAGGGCGCAGAGAATAGGTATCGAAAAAGAGATGATATTAGTCAGACCAACGTTGGAAACAGCAAAGCTGAAAACACAGATCGCCACTACAAACCTCTGGTATTGGACCTGTTCGTGTGTTACTTTGGTAAAATAAGAGGCTGCAGAAGCTGTCAGGCCAATACTTGTGGTCAGACAGGCAAAAAAGATCATTAGACATAAAACAACATTGCCGGCCGCACCAAGATAATAGTTGGCGATATCAGCTAAAGCTACACCGCCGTTAGGAGAAATTCCAAGAATGCTGACGCTGGTAGCGCCGGTATAAGCCAATGCTACATAAATAAGAGCTAGGAAAAATGCTGCGATCAAACCGGAGTAGACACAGATTTTTGTCAGCAGACGGTCATCGGTGATACCCTTGAGTTTAATGGCATTGATGACGGTTGCGCCGAAGAGAAGCGTCGCCAGAAGATCCATTGTGTTATAACCATCCTGAAAGCCGCTGAGAAAAGGAAGGTTTATATAACTGCCTGTTGCCGGCTGCATAGGACCCATTGGAGCAAGCAGAACGTTGATGATAAGTACAGCCAGACTTAATAGCAGCATTGGCGTTAAAACTTTTCCAAGCCAGTCTACCAGTTTAGATGGATTTATAGATAAGACATAGGTTACGATGAAAAAGAAAAGCGAATAAATAGCCAAACCTGCGGTATAGTAGTCTTCAGGGACAAAAGGTCTGATACCGACGTCATAAGACACCGCACCTGTACGAGGAATCGCAAACAACGGGCCGATCGTCAGTACTGCCAGCATAACTATGATTTTGGCAAAGTTCGGATGAACAGGATCTGCCAGGGCATTGGGGTTATCGTTTTTAGTTAGTGCCATAGCAATAATACCCAAAAGCGGCATACCTACGCCGGTAACGCAGAAGCCAATCGCAGCTGACCAGAAATGGTCGCCTGCGGCTTGGCCTAATGCCGGTGGAAAGATTAGATTGCCGGCACCGAAAAAGGACGAAAAGAGCATCAACCCTACTGGTAAGATTTCCCAAAACGTCAGGTTCTGTTTCATAAAAAGTCTCCCATCGTGAATAGATATAAAATTCTGATAATTCTACTATTAAGTAAAGGCTGCCCTCAGGCAGCCTTTAAATTACTGGATGATGAGGCGGAAATACTTCTTTTTACCCTTACGGATAAGCAGGCTTTTTTCTGCATCAAACATTGAAGGCGCAAAGCTTGCCTCAGGATCGGACACTGTATTTTCGCCAATATAAAGTCCGCCTTGCTGGATCATTTGCCGGGCTTCACGTTTACTGCTGAATATTTTACCTGAGGTTAAAACATCAATTATTTTACCTTCTGCATCAGCAGCAGTGATTTCAATAGTCGGGACATCGGTAAGTGCGCCGCCTCCTCCAAACAGTGCTTCAGCAGCCTGTTGTGCTTTTTCAGCTTCAGCTTCTCCGTGTACCAGCTTTGTTACCTCATAAGCCAGAACTTTTTTTGCTTCGTTGATCTCAGCATCCTGCAGGGAGCTTAAGCGGCGTACTTCTTCCATAGGCAGGAAGGTAAGGAGTGACAGGCAGTTTTCAACGTCGCTGTCGTCGATATTACGCCAGTATTGGTAGAAATCATATGGTGAAGTCTTTTCTGGATCGAGCCACAGGGCTCCTTTTTCTGTTTTGCCCATTTTGCGTCCATCGCTGGTAGTAAGTAATTTACAGGTCATGCAGTATGCTGGTTTCTGTTCTTTGCGGCGAATCAGTTCAACGCCGGCCAGCATATTGGACCATTGGTCATCACCGCCGAGCTGCATGATACAGCCGTGTTTTTTAAACAGCTGCAGGAAGTCATAAGACTGCATGATCATATAGTTGAATTCGAAGAAAGACAGGCCTTTTTCCAAACGTTTTTTAAAGCATTCCGCTGTCAGCATACGGTTTACTGAGAAATGTACACCGACATCGCGCAGCAGTTCGATATAATTCAGTTCAAGCAGCCAGTCGGCGTTGTTGACCATAATAGCCTGGCCTTCAGAAAAATCGATAAAGCGTGCCATCTGTTTTTTAAAGCAGGCTATGTTATGAGAGATAAATTCAGGAGTCAGCATTTTACGCATATCGTCTTTGCCGCTGGGGTCGCCAACCATACCGGTCCCGCCTCCTAAAAGACAGATTGGACGATGTCCGGCACGCTGCATATGGCTCATAACCATCAAAGCAATAAAATGACCTACATGCAGGCTGTCGGCTGTGGGGTCGAAACCAATATAAAAAGTGATTTTTTCCTTTTCCAGCAGCTCTTTGATCTCATCTTCGTGGGAGAGTTGCTTTAAAAAACCACGTTCCTTTAATACGTCATAAACGGACATGAAATAACCTCCTAATATTACTGAAAACTTCCTCGTGATAAAGTGAAGAAGCAAATCTTCTAAACATTATACAACGAATGGGCTGGTTTCGCAAATAAGAAAAGACGCTTCCTGAAAGAAGCGCCTTTGATGCACAAAAATGAATTGTTTTTATAATTGCGAAGTACAGTGCGGGCAACGGGTCGCATCGTCAGCGATTGCAGTTTTGCAGAAGGGGCATAAACGCGGTTCTGGAGCCGGAGCCGGCGGAGGCGTAAGCCTGTTGATTTGTTTGATCAGTACAAAAATAGCAAAAGCAATGATCAGGAAATTAACGATAGTATTTATAAAAAGACCGTAGGCTAAAATAGGGGCATGTGCATCCTGAGCAGCCTTTAAAGTATCGTAATGCTGTCCGTTCAGGCTGATGAATAGTCCGGAAAAATCTACTTTGCCAAATAAGAGACTCAAAGGGGGCATAATAATATTATCTACTAAAGACGATGTTATTTTGCCGAAGGCGCCGCCGATAACAACGCCGACTGCCAGATCGATAACATTTCCGCGCATAGCAAATTTTTTAAACTCTTCAAAAAAAGACATATTAACAACTCCCATCATAAATTCAAAATATTTTATATATATTCGCTTTAAGTTATAATAATCCTGCCGGCTTGACTGCAAATCGTCAATAATTTATAATAATTCTGTAACAATTAGGCAGTGAAGGAGGGAAAACCATGAGAGATGACTTAGTAGTACCAGGCGAGCATGAGGAAAATTTTGTACTGGCTAAAGATGCGCGTGTAGTTACAGTGCCGTTTACTCCGCTGGAACAGCGTATGGCTAAAGAAAAGCCGTATCTGATGGAAGGCCTTGCCAAATTGAAAGAGATCTTGGGAGAAGACAGTTTCAAACGCTTGATCAGTAATGTGCATAATATCAATTTGAGCGGACCGAGAATCATGCTGGTCGCCGATAATGAGCTGCACCGTACTAATATCGAACGCGAATGTCTGCCTGCTATCGCAGAAGCATTCAACGTTACTAATATTCGTGTAGTTACACAAGGCTGATGTCTGAAAAGCTTCTCTGGCAGCAGGGAAGCTTTTTATTTTAAAAATATAAAAAATATCATTGACAAACTATTTGTTATTTTATATAATATTCACGTTGCAGTAAGTGATGTAACTTAAGTCGGGGCGTGGCGCAGTTTGGTAGCGCGCTTGTTTCGGGTACAAGAGGCCGTGAGTTCGAATCTCGCCGCCCCGACCACTTAAAAAGTTAGCCGCAGAGCGTATCTGCGGCTTTTTTATTTTTCTTGAAATATGTCTAAAAAGTGGTCTGTCAACAATTTTGTCAACAATAATAGTTAAGTGTATCTAAGCTAAGATAAAAATTGTTGTATATTTTCTCCGTATTTTTGCATAGCTTTGGCATGCGTGTCTTTAAGAGGTGTTGCGTAAGTTACTCTGGTAAATTCTGCATCAGAATGGCCAAGCAATTCTGATATGTCTGCCATACTTACACCCTGATCGCGCATATTGGCGCCGAGAGAATGACGGAAGTCGTGAATTCTCATACCGGCAAGGTGTGGCTGCTCCTTAAATAGCTCCTGCATTTTTTCGTTTTGTTCTTTGAATTTTCGCCAGCGGCGTTCTATAAAATCTTTGATGTGAGGACGACCATCTTCGGGAAAAACGTATAATAAATTAAGACTATTCTGCCATGCTGGATCAGAATGAGTTGGATCAAGTTTTCCATCCCGTATAAGCTCCATTCTTTGCTTAAGAGCATTTTTATGACAAGATTTGATGAATCCCATGTACTTTGCTATTTCTCGCCATACAAAGGGTAGGAAAGGTACAAAACGCTCTGATGTTCTGGTTTTTAGAGGTGCAAGTGTTGGGATACCATCAATACGCAATAAGTTATGTTTTACCTGTACACCTGATTCAGAAAGATATTGTAATTCAACACCGCAGATCTCTGATATTCGTAACCCGCAAAAACCTGCAAGCAGACAGGGGATATAAAGATCAGCATAAGCCTCTTTTTTTACGATGTCTAATATTTTCAATAAATATGACAGCTCTGCGTGGATTCCTTTAGGCCCCGGTTTCGGTGGTAACTTTAATCGTCTGGCAGGTGATTTTACTATAATGTCATTATCCGCTGCCCAGGTAAACGCTGAACGTAAAAAGGATAGCTCTTCACGGATAGTTTGCTGTGAAAGTTTATTGTCTTTGTGCAGCCACTGACGATAAGCCTCGACATCAAAGACATCCACTTTTTGAATTTCTTTTGAACCTAAGGGCTGCTTGGCTACACGGTTTTTAGCTGCGGTATATTGTGTCCGTGTAGCAGGCCTTATTTCTATCTTAGTATCAATGAATTTTTCTAAGAGAGCAGTTACAGATATTTTTTCCGGCTTTATATAGATCCGTTGCTTGATTGCTACTCGAGCTTCTGCTTCAGCATCTAATGCTTCTTTCGATGTTAAGTAACCGGTAGTAGACCATATTTTTTCGTACCTGCCATTTGGCAATTTCTGACCGGTACTGATTACATAATAATATGGCTTTTTTCGTCCTGCTTTTTTTACGATAGACATAAAAAATCAGCTCCTTTACTGTAATTTGAGTATGCAGTAGCAGAGCTGATGTGCTATAATATTTATAGTAATCAGCTCGCTTGCGACGAAGTGGGGCAATTACGTTGACCGTTCGGTGTTGGTAGCACCGGGCGGTCTTTTTTGCAACTTTTAGTATGGATTAATGTTTTGCATGGTACGATTAAAACTACCTTCTTCAAATTTAATAAAATCGTTTTCTATTAATTCGGAGAATTTTTGATAGCCTAATATTGCGGCTAAATTTTTCATTAAATTTATTCTATTATCATCTGAATGATAATAGATAGTTGTAGTCATGTTTTGCAAAGTTATAAGCTCATTTAAAATAAATCTGTCACTTAAAGTTAATGAATGGCCAATTACATATAAATTATGTTCTAGATTTGGGTTATAATAAACTGAATCAGCACGAAATCTTGACTTAATATCATTGATCCATTTTCTAAAATTTTTATTACATTCTTTAGAAGCTCGTTGAAAATATTTTCTAAAAGGGGTAAACATTGGGTCGATTGTTTCACTATTCTCATCAATTCCTAATACTAAATTATCATTTTCGTTTTTGCAAGCTTCGCCATGAATAAAACAGACTTCAATATTGTCTGACTGTTTGTAATTTCTTAATGTATTAGTGTAATTGAAAGTTAGTAACTTAATATCCTTTTTATCTAACAGGTTGTTTATAAAACTTATTTTAGGACATGGTAATTCATTAACTATTCCAGATAGATAAAGCTCAAAGCATTTTGTGAAAATTTCCAACTGTTTTAAAATAAACGTTACGATGTCTTCAAAAGACAAGAAGATTGTATTACATGTAGTAGTTATGGCTATTGTTGCTTCGAAATTAAACTGGGGATTTGGTGAACCTATCGTTAATATTATAAAATAATGTTTTCCTTTGTAGTTTATGCTGTGCTGGTTAATTCGAACATCGAGTGAATAAAGTAATTTTGAATTTTTTTTGCAATAATTTACTATTGCCATTTCTAAAAAATTTAGATTAATTGAATCAGAAAAATTGGCGTTTAATAAACCAAGTGCTCTATGTTCATCTACCTTTGCTTTTATTATTTCCAGTTGTTTAACAAGATATTCAATTTCTTTCTCAAAATCACACCAATTTTGATTTGATGTTGTTTTATTGTGAAAATAATCATACCATATATTATTTATATTATTATGAAAACACAACTCTTTAATATTATTTAAAAGATCCTTATTCGAAGGATTTTTAACAAAAGGGTCAAGTATTGTTGAAGGACTAGTTGCATAATTATTAGGGTGAATTTTTTCTAGAAAATCCAAAAAATCTTTGTATGTTGTTGGTAGTTTATGAGCAAGGTCAAAACCGTTACCTATCAATAAAATATCCATCGTTACACCTCTCAATTAGTTTTAAACAATATCATCTTGAAAAGCTATCGCTTTACCTAAAATTCTGAACTGGTTAAAGTCAGATATCTTATAACGTAAAGGTTTTACTCGTGGATTTTCTGTGCGAAGCTCAATGCAGTCATCATCGATGTAGACACGTTTCAATGTAACAGAATCGTTTATAGATACGGCCGCTATTTCACCGTTCTCAACTTCTGGTTGTTGGTGGATGAATACAATATCATCATCATAAATACGCGCCCCTACCATGCTGTCTCCTTCAGCTCGCAAGCAGAAGCGTGAACGGTTCCGTTGCATTGCACATAGCCGCCAAAAACTTCCTCTGACATTATGGGTTTCCCGCAGGCGATCTTGCCCAGCCGGGAAATCTTTTTCTATATTTCTGAAAACTTTTAAAATAAACTAGGCTATGAATACTTTGCAAATAATAAATATTAACAAAATAACGGTACAACGGGTCAAAACTGAAAATTCTGGGGATTTAAACATAAGGTATACCCCATAAGGCCAAAACAATATAAGCATAGCCCATATAAAAGTTTTGCTTTTACCGTTGTAGGTAAAAGATTTTTTTTGCATCTGGGCGTCTATTTTCCGTTCAACTACGCCTTCATCTGTTTCTGAACAGGCGTTAGTAACGGATGAATTGTGAAACACCGGTAACGACACGTTATTATTAATGTCCTCGGGTATAAGGCCCGAATCAATTAAATGTTGTTTTGCGTTTTTAAATATAGTTGTTTTTGTACTGCCGCCATAGTACTCTGAGTTACCTGTTCGAAGAGTACCAAAAAAGCGCATATCTTCCCCGGTGTAATTGTTTATTAAAGACGAAACCATTTTTCGATCCGTCATAGCGTCGGTCGCAAATTCATAAAAAAAATTTTTGTAGGGAGATTTATTTAGGTTAGATTCTCTATCGTTAGAAAGGTGTCGATATACGCAGAATATGAAAAAAGCTAATTTGTCAATTTCAGATAATTGTGCGAAAACCAAGTTGTACATTGCTTTTTTTCCGGTATAATTTGAAAAAACTATGTCTTTTTCATCTGCGAATTCCATCAACCCTGCTTTAGGCGGATCACTATCACGGTCTAATTTTTGACTAATAATAGCCTGTAAATCCATGGCTGTCATTTCTGGTAAAATTGCATAGCCAAGGGACTTTGCTAGATTTATTTGTTTATCAGATGGTGGCTGCGGTAAAATTTCAATCGTATCTGCGGGTTCGTAGTCCATAGTAACTAATTTATCATTTATTTCGTTCTCTGAGCGAGCCCAGACTTTTATTGTTCGAATACGATTTGTTGGTTTATATTTTGCTTTTATTTTAAATAGTGTTCTATTGAGCATAAAGCACCTCGAGATTTTTGTTTAAAAGTGCATTTGGGAATGGATAAGCGACCCGGACTTAAAGCTATTTATTTATGCCTTTGCGCTTCAATTTCGTCAACACAAAGGTTCTTACCACAATCTTTTTCATAATGCTCCTGCTCATGCAGGTAAGTTTTCATGTTAGATTCCCTCGTTAAGCGGGCATTCAAGATGAAAATTGCCTCTCCATCAATATCTTCTCTAACAAAGCCTCGAACGTCGTGAGGCAAGTCATATAAGATAGTTCTACTCATTGAGATCGTCTTCCTCTTTGGCTTTTTGGTAATCAATAAATTTCATAACTTCTTTAATGCTTTCGGGTTTTAGTTTTTTGGTAGCGTCAAATAACACTTTGTATTGAGGATTATCATAAATTTCCTGTGCCATTTTTGCTGCTTCAGGATTGAGGTAATAGCTCCTCCGTGTTTCATTTTCCTCTAAAAGGTAGCTCTTGGGGCAATTGAATATTGATGATAATTTTTCTATTATACCCATTCGTGGTAGAGCTTTTTTTAAAAGCCATTTACCAACGGTAGATTCGCTAACTTGCAGCATTTCGGCAAGTTCACTTTGGTTTATTTTGTTTTCATCCAATAAGCCTCTCAATTTTTTGGCGAAAATTTCTTGAGTTTTTACTATATCTTCTTGCGTCATAGTTTACTCCTCCTAAATTTCTTGATTTTATTATAGACTAAAATTCTAAGAAAAACAACCAAGAAATCTAAAAATATAGAATTATTTTCTAAAAGTTATTGACACTAGAATTATTTTCTAGTAAACTTAGCTATGTAAAGGAGGAATGTAATAATGATAAAAATTTCATTAAAAGCGGCGAGAGTAAATTCTGGATTAGGTATTTTAGATGCTGCACCTAAGATTGGCGTGGGAAAAGATACCCTAATAAAATGGGAGAGAAATCCAGAGCTTGTTAGTCCCATATTCCAAAAAAAGATATCAGAAGTATATAAATTGCCAATCGATATGATTTTTTTTGGGATATAACTAGAATTAAATTCTATAAAGTGAAAGGTGGGAGCTGAAAACTATGCCAAGACCAACTAAAAAAGAGCAGCGGGAGCGAGCTTTAAAGCAAGTGCCGCGCCGTATGCTCTATCCAATTAATGAGGTACGAATATTGCTGTGTTGCGGAAATGAATTTTTACAGCAGCTTTTTGATGAAGGGCGGTTATCTTATGTATTGCGCGGGAAATATCGCTATGTGACTCAAAAAGCCATTGATAATTATTTGTTAGATGAGGAGGTGAAGTAGCTAATGCCAGAACAACTGCCCAAGGAAATATTTAATCTGATATCAGACAGGGCCGGGGCAATAAAATGCGTCGAAGCTTATACCAAAGTGATCCTGTTTTGCGCGGGTAAAATTCCGGCGTACATCTTAGACGACTTGTTTGATTCAGCAAACTCTTTTAATAACAACGTAAAATCCCTGGAACTTGAATTAAGCAGTAACGGTTATGCTTTTGACCAGCTGGAGCGGCTGACGGATATGGTCATTGCCGCTGAAAAAGAAAAATACCACATTGGAGGTGAGTAGTTATGACGGATCAAGAAATCATCAAAAAACTGCTGCAACGGATAGAAGCACGGTTTTTGATAGCCGAATCGAGTGAATCCATGTTTGGAAAAAAGGCTGCTGCCGGTTTTTGGAAGGAGTACAACATACTGCTGGATTTTGCCTTTGAAATTGGCTGCGCAGATCTGTGGTACAAAAGATTGAAAGAATTGTGGAGGACTAACCCATGAAAACATTAGGGATTTATATTTGGTACTTTTTTGCTGAGAGTGAAATTTTTCCGAAGATCCTGATAGCCGCATCACTGATCATCTTTGGAATGTTTTTAGAAAGGGCGTGGTGAGATGTGGAAAGAGTTAGGTTATCAAATTGCGGTAATTGCTATCGGAACCTGGTTTGGTGTATTTGCCGGCTTATGGCTCTGGTGCAAAATGAATTAAAGAAAAGAGCCATCAGCACGGCAATGCTGACAGCTCAGGGTTAATACATTGGTCGTGAACAACCTGTATTGCCTACATTATAGCATAATTTTGAAAGTGAGGAAAAATAATATGGATATCAATGTAAATGTTAACGTGAAATTTGAGGAAACTCCGGCACTTATTAATTGTTTTAGTGCTTTTAGTACTGCGCTGCAGGCTATGGTAGGTACCTTAGCAATGGCTACCACTACTGTCCACACTGTTGCTGAAGATACTGCACCAGCAAAAAGCAGCAGGAAAAATTCAAAAGCTGCAAAAGCTATTCCAGCTATTGATGCTGTTACCGAACCTGTGCCGGCGGCCAAAGATGAAAGCGCATCCGCACCAGCGGTTATAGCAGAACAAACCGCAGCTGTTACGCCGGAGCCAGATAAAGAAGTGGAAAAGGTTCTTACTATGGATGATGTTAAGGCTGCCTGCATGGATTTTATCAAAAAGAATCCTGATAAAAAAGCCAAGCTGGCCGAATGTTTCCAAAAGGTAGGTGGTACTAAGTTATCCGATACCCCTGCTGAAAAATATGCTGAGCTGCTCGAGCTGGTGAAAGGGCTATGAGTGATCATGCCTTTTTAAGTGCGTCAGGCAGTAGTAAATGGTTAAGCTGTCCGCCATCGGCAAGACTGGAAAGCCATTTCCCCGATAAAGGCAGCGAGTATGCAGCAGAAGGTACTCTGGCCCATGAGCTGGCAGAGATCCGGTTACGGTACATGAATCTTGAAATTTTGCAGGTTGAGTATGAAAAAAGATTGCAAGCAGTAGAGGCTGATCCGAGATATTCCGCAAGTATGAACGACTATATTTCTGACTACGTAGATACTGTATGGGAACGCTATTCAGGTTTAAAAGTTCAAAACAATGGGCAAGCCTATCTGTTTATAGAACAGAAACTCGATTTCAGTCCCTGGGTACCGGAGGGATTTGGCACCGGTGATGTGATCATCATTGCCGGTGACACTATTGAGGTGATTGACCTGAAATACGGCAAGGGCGTACCTGTTTCGGCTGAAAATAATTCGCAAATGCGTTTATATGGTCTTGGAGCTTACAATAATTTTGGTCTGTTATACGATTTTAAAAATGTTTCTATGACGATCGTGCAGCCAAGATTAGACGATATCAGCTCTGAAACGCTGACGCTTAATGAATTGCTTGCCTGGGGCGAAGCTGTAAAAGGAACTGCCCAAATGGCGATGAAAGGCGAAGGCGAATACCGTGCTGGTGATCATTGCAGGTTTTGCAGGGCTGCGGCTACCTGTAGACATTTGGCAGATTACAATCTTGAAATTGCTAAATATGAATTTGCTGAAGCCGACTTGCTTTCAGATACTGAAGTTTCCGATATCTTGCTGCGCGCCGGAGCTTTTACGAAGTGGATAGATGCCCTGCAAAAACATGCACTTGATGCAGCCGTCAATAATGGGAAGAAGTGGCCTGGCATGAAACTGGTTGAGGGACGCAGTAACCGTAAAATTACTGATCCTGAGATTCTGGCGGAAATTCTGCGCAATGAGGGCTATGCGAATGAAACTATTTATAAACCAACAGAACTTCGTAGTCTTACAGAGCTGGAAGCACTGGCCGGGAAAAAGAAATTTAGTGAACTGGCGGTGGGCCTTATCGAAAAGCCGCCGGGAAAACCAACATTAGTAACTGAACAAGATAAACGCCCGGAGTGGGCACCTGAAGAATCTATTATCGCACTATTTTAGGAGGAATGATTATTATGGCAAAAACACAAATCACTACAGGCAGAGTTAGATTTTCTTATTTGAATGCTTTTCATCCGCGGGCAGATAAGCAGGGCGTGGAAAAATACAGCGTGATGCTTTTGATCCCCAAATCTGATAAGGTGACTTTGGCAAAAATGAAAGAAGCTATCCAAGCTGCGAAAGATACTTGGGTAACAAAAGGGAAAAAATTGCCGGCACAGCTAAAATCAACCTTGCATGATGGCGACAGCTTAAATCCAAGCGGTGATCCGTATGGTCCTGAATGTGCAGGGCACTATGTGATGAACGTTTCCAGTACCAGAAAGCCGGTTGTGGTTTATGCCGACAGAACACAGATTACCGAAGAATCAGAAATCTATAGCGGTTGCTATGGCCGGGCCATTATTAACTTCTTTGTTTACGACAGCCAGGGTAATCGCGGCGTATCCGCAGGGCTTATGGGAATTATGAAATTGTCGGATGGTGAGCCGCTCGGCGGCGGGATCGTTCGAGATGAAGATTGGGATGACGGTTTTGATGATTCGTCCGATGCGGATGATCTGTTAGGTTAAGCGCAATGACCAGACTAAGCATTGACCTTGAGACTTATTCATCAAGGAACATTAAAAAAGTTGGAACTTATGCTTACGTCGATGCTCCTGATTTTGAAATCCTTTTATTTGGTTTTGCGTTTGATGAAGAACCGGTGCAGGTTATTGACCTTGCTCAAGGTGAAAAACTGCCCGCAGATGTGCTGCGGGCTCTTTTTTCTCCTGATGTATTGAAGACTGCATATAATGCTAACTTTGAAATGACGTGCCTGAGCAAGTATTTCAAGAAAAAGCTCAATGCGGATCAATGGGCCTGTACTTCTGTACTTGCTTTGACTTTAGGGTTGCCGGGATATTTGGCTGGTGTGGCGCAGGCGCTGAATTTTCCTGACGATAAACAGAAAATGTCCATCGGGCGGCGATTGATAGAGTATTTCTGTAAGCCCTGCAGGCCTACTAAAACGAACGGCGGGCGGCTGCGGAACCTGCCGCAGCATGATGGCAACAAGTGGGAATTATTCAAGCAGTATTGTGGCCAGGACGTAGAAGTCGAACGCACTATTTTAAATAAACTGGATAGATTCAGGCCAAATGAAAAAGAGCAGCGGCTTTGGGAGCTTGATCAAAAAATCGTCAGTGCCGGTATCCTTATCGACCGGGCACTGGTAGAAAATGCTATCAAATGTGATGAACAGATAAAACAGGATGCTATGCAGCAGTTGAAAGATATTACGGGTTTAGATAATCCGAATAGTGTTGCCCAGATCAAGGGCTGGTTAGAATTTGCTACTGGGGTGCGGGTACCAAGCCTGACAAAAAGTGTAGCACAGGAAATGCTGCAAAGTGATTTGCCTGCAGAAGTAAAAAAGGTATTAGAGCTGAAGCTGCTTATTTCCAAGACTTCAGTAAAGAAATATTCAGCAATGATCGGAGCTGCCTGCAGCGACGACAGGATCCGCGGGCTTTTACAGTTTTATGGAGCTAATCGTACCGGCCGCTGGGCCGGACGTATCGTACAGGTACATAACCTGCCGCAGAATCATCTGGTGGATCTGGATGACGCCAGAAATCTTGTCAGAAATGGCGATTTTGATATGTTGGATATGTTTTACCCTAATGGTTCAGATGTACTTAGCCAGCTGATCCGGACGGCGCTGATTGCATCGCCTGACAGAACTTTTATAGTAGCCGATTTCTCTGCTATTGAGGCACGTGTAATTGCGTGGCTGGCCAGTGAAAGATGGCGGCAGGAAGTATTTGCTACTACAGGCAAGATCTACGAAGCCTCAGCGTCAAAAATGTTTCATGTGCCAATCGAAGAAGTTACGAAAGGCAGCACGTTACGCCAGAAAGGTAAAGTCGCAGAACTGGCACTTGGTTATCAGGGTGGTGTCGGCGCGTTGAAACAAATGGGTGCGGATAAGATGGGCCTTACTGATGATGAACTGGCTGATATCGTGACAAAATGGCGTAAGGCCAGTCCGAAAATAGTACAGTTCTGGTGGGATGTAGAAGCTGCAGCAAAAGAAGCGATCGGCAAAAGAAATACTGTTCAGTATCGGCATGGTATTGCTTTTCAGTTTGAAGCAGGGATGCTTTTTATCCGGTTGCCATCCGGGCGCCGTATAGCATATGCAAAGCCGCGGTTGGAAGATAACGGTATGGGCAGAACGTCTATTACTTATCTCGGTGTAAACCAGACTAATAAAAGCTGGTGCCGCTTGGAAACTTATGGCGGCAAATTGGTTGAAAATATTGTGCAGGCCACGGCAAGAGATTGCCTGGCCGAAGCAATGCTGAAACTGGATACGGCCGGATATAAAATACTGATGCACGTACACGATGAAGTGATCATTGAGGCAGAGCCGGCTGCCGGTGAGCTGGAAAGAGTAATAAAAATAATGTCTGAAAACGTTTCCTGGAATAGAGGCCTGAAGCTTGATGCGGATGGCTATACAACACCTTATTACAGAAAGGATTGATAGATTATGTCAAATACGTTTAGCGCAGTTGAGAATCAAATAAAGATTTTTAAAGAAATGCAGGATGAAATTGCTAAAGATATCTGCATTTTATCAGACGAAGAACGCCGGGAGCTGGAAGGTTATGTCGATAACCAGCTTCGCCAGTGTGAGCTTTATCTAAAATTAAAACCGGTAAAAAAAGAAGCAGAACCAGCAGTGAAATCAGAGAAAAAATCTTCGAGAGGCAAGAAGGCAAAATCTGCAGCTCCGGCTCCGGCCGCAGAGAAATCTGCCGAAGAAACTTTGGGTCAGGATTTGTTTAACGAAGAACCGGAGACTCAAACAGCAGAAATAGATATCGATGATCTTTTAGGTTAGGGGGTGCCCGTGATGGGGACTTTACTTGCAAAAATCGTAATTCCTAAAATGTTTGACTTTATTCAGGCACCTGTCGCTTTGGGTGAAGGCCCTTATAAGGATGACAACATTTATGCTCATTACTGTAGTTCCTGCGAGCAAACCTTCACCGCAAGGTGGGGGTATACCTGCTTTAATGGCTGGCAGACCTGGAACGGTAATTTTTTCAGCTGCCCAGGATGTAAAGGATCTTCCAAACATAAAGGGTTTGCGCATGACATCGGGGTAGGTATACCTGAAAAAATGATTTTATCGCTTTATGAGTATAAGAACCATATCAGTTTGAGAATTTCATATACAGAAGTGACTTTTGACGATATTCGCTTTTGTGCTATTAAAAAGCACTACCACGAAACAATAATGTTTGATGTCCATAAAAGAAAGTCTTATTTTGAAACCAAGGATGCTGTTAAATACGAAATATCCAATCCAGCGGAACGGGAGTTTGGGGAACAATCTGTTTTGAAATATCTTACTCATAGCAGCATCGCCTGGAAAAACAATAAAAAAGATTTTGCGGATATGCTGCTTAAATTGCGTACTGCTATCAGCAAAAAGGTTAAAGCATTGCATGATATCAAGCTAAAAGCTATGCATGTACCAGCAGGCAGTTCGATGGGCGCGCTTATTTTTCCTTTGAGTAATATTGCCTGGCGTTTGGCCGTGACGGATGCGCCCAATCTACCAACAGCTTTTAATGATCGTTCGTGGCGCAGTGATTACCGGGGTTTTGTAGAAGCTCATTATATGGATAAGATATCGTTAGAACCTTTTTTAGAGAAAGTGATAGCTAAAACACGTACTGGCCTGTCTTATCCGCAAAGCGCATTGAACGTTATGGGGATTCGTGATACAAAGGCTTTTAGAAAAATTATTGCCAAAGGCGGACTTTTAGAAGCTGGCCGGCTAAAAGCGGCCGTAGGGATATCAGCAGATTACAAAGAGCAGTTATTATTGGCCAGTGCGCTTGCCAGCGTTGGGGAGCTGGGGCTACGTATAGAAAGATCTTATGCGTTTGGAGAACTAAGTTTGAATTTTTTGAAGATCGCTTCAGACCGATATAAAAATAATGCAGCTTATTTTCTGATCAAGCATTATAGCCCTTCGGATATAGATGATTGCAGTCGAATGTATTTTAAGCTTGCAGCTGAAACGCAGGAACTTTTGTGGCTAGAAAAACCTTCTATCGCACAAATCCATGACTGGCTTGTAGAAAAATGGGATGCACAGAAAAATAAAGATTATTCGTTGCAGATACCGGAACATGTAGTAAAGCGTTTGGCGATGCAGAAAGACAGATTGAAATTCTTTCTTCCGGAAACCGCGCATGAGCTGCGCATGGTCGGTAATAAACTGCATAACTGTGTAGGCTCTTATGCTGAACGTGCGCTTGCCGGCAAATGCACTATAGCGGTTATGACTGATGATGAAGGGAAATTATTAGTTTGTATTGAAGTGGCCGGCGGAGAAATCAGGCAGGCTAAACTCAATCAAAACAGATCGGTTGCCCGGGATCCTGAATTGAATGCAGCAGTAATAGAATGGGCTAAGGAAGCCAAGTTAAAGATAAATACCGGTGACATAGATACCGGCAGCGGCAAGAATGAACTGAGGAATGCGATATGATCCCCGCAAAATTTACTATAGCTATCGGCGGTAGCCGGAAGGCTAAACAATGGAAAAATAAAGAACTCAGCTGGCAGGATATTCTGACCAAACTTCGGACGACAACCAGGACGCGGGAGAGTGCTGCGGAGTATGCGAATCTGTCTAAAAGCAGGCAGGACGAAATAAAGGACGTTGGCGGTTTTGTAGGCGGCTATATCAAAAATGGCCGCCGCATTGCCGGCAATGTAGCCAAGCGGCAGTTGGTCACGCTGGACGCAGATTTTGCGGACAGCAGTTTTATGACGATCCTTGATCTGGTACTTGGCGATGTTTGTTACGCGGTTTATTCAACGCATAAGCATACACCGGAGAAACCACGGCTGCGCGTTGTGATCCCCTTGGCCAGAGCGGTGCAGCCGGATGCGTATCAGGCTGTTGCCCGGCGTATTGCTGATGATATTGGTATGGATCTTTTTGACGATACCACTTATGAAGCTGAAAGGCTGATGTATTGGCCAAGCACTCCCGCAGACGGTGAGTATGTTTTTTTCGCTAACGATAGCGAGAACTGTTTGGATCCGGACGATGTGCTTGCTACATACGATGACTGGCGTGATACTTCGACTTGGCCAGAAAGTTCAAGAGCAAACAAACTGCGTCAGGCAGCTGCTAAAAAGCAAGGTGATCCTTATGAGAAACCTGGAGCAATAGGCGCTTTTTGCAGAACATATTCAGTGCCGGATGGGATAGACTGCTTCCTTAATGATGTGTATGAGCCTTGCGGTGAAGGCCGTTATACCTATAAACAGGGAAGTACGTCAGGCGGGCTGGTGGTGTACGAAGATGGAAAATTTGCATACAGTCATCACGGTACCGATCCAGTCAGCGGAAAGCTGGTAAATAGTTTTGATCTTATCCGGCTGCACCTTTTCGGTGATAAAGATGCTGATGTTGAAGTCGATACCGAAATAAACAACCTGCCGAGTTATAGCGCAATGCAGGATTTTGCGATGAAAGACGATGCCGTTAAAACTGAACTGGCTAAAAAGCTGCTGGAAGAAAGTGACGATTTTGGAGCTGTGCCCGCAGATATCGATTGGATGAGTAAGCTGGAAATGACGCCGAAAACCGGTGAAATAAAATCAACGCCGCGTAATCTGAAACTGATTTTAGAAAATGATATCAATCTGGTTGGTAAAGTTGCCTATAACGATTTCAGTTTTCGGACGGTGCTGCTGGACAGTATGCCCTGGCGGTCGATCAAACAGGGCGTTACCTGGAACGATACAGATGATAGTTGCCTGCGTAATTATTTAAGCAATGTTTACGGTGTAAAAGGACAGCAGGTTATTTATGATGCCTGCGCGGAGGTTTTTACCCGCAACCATTTTCATCCGGTCCGTGACTATATCAAGGCTACAGAGTGGGACGGAACACCGAGGGTAGATACTCTCTGGATCGATTATCTTGGCGCTGATGATACTGACTATGTACGTACAGTGACCAGGAAGCATCTGGTAGCTGCAGTAGCAAGGGTATTCAGTCCCGGGTGCAAATTCGACAATGTGATAATTCTTTGCGGACCGCAGGGCATCGGTAAAAGTACGATGCTGAAGAAACTCGGCCGTGAATGGTTCTCAGACAGTCTTACCAGCGTGCAGGGCAAGGAAGCCTATGAACAGCTGCACGGAGTTTGGATTGCAGAGCTGGGCGAGTTGTATGCTACGAGAAAGGCTGAATCAGAAGCGGTAAAACAGTTTTTATCGAAGTCGGAAGATATCTTTCGTGTGGCTTATGGGCGTAGAACAGCATCATTCCCGCGGCAGTGCGTATTTTATGGGACCACGAATGAAACTGTATTTCTCCGAGATCGGACGGGCAATAGAAGGTTTTGGCCGGTTAACGTAGGCGGCCCGCATGATAAGAGCTTTAAAGATTTTACAGAGGCAGAAGTAGCGCAGGTTTGGGCAGAGGCTTATTATCTGTGGCAACAGGGAGAAAGCCTGTATCTGGACAAAGATATGGAAGCAGAAGCCGCTAAAGCACAGTCAGCGCATACTGAGGAATCCGAGAAAGTTGGTCTGGTGCGGGAATACCTCGATACTTTGCTGCCAGAGAACTGGGATAGTTTGGATCTGTATGAGCGCCGGGATTTTTTGGAAAGTGATGAACTTACTGAGCCCGGGACAGTGCAGCGGTATAAGGTTTGTGTGCTTGAGATATGGTGCGAAGTGTTTAAAGGAGACCCAAAGAACCTTAATAGTTTGATGTCCAGAGAGATCAACAGCATCATGCAAAATATGCAGGGCTGGGATCCGGCACGGAGTAGTCTGCGATTTGGGAAAATGTATGGCACGCAAAGAGCCTACGTGCGAAAGACAATTTAGCGTCAACAGAGGTGTCAACAAAAACACGAAACGTCAACAAACTTTAGCGAGCTAAAGGGAATACCGTCAACAATGTCAACAAAAGTTAGAACACTTTTTAGAAAAAACAAGGTTGAGCGGGAACAATGTCAACAGTAAAAAAGTTTTGTTGACGGTAAGTGTTGACGGCATAAGTCCAGTAATTAAGCGGTGAAAGCTCTTGCCGTCAACAAAGTAAACAAAAATAATACTATAAAGATATTTTATGAAATATACGTATATACGCGCGTAAGGAATAGTAGAGAGTATATAAATATATAAGGTATAAGGAAAAAGTTTGTTGACATTGTTGCGAAACAAATGTCCGCGAAGGGAGTGTTCTTGTGGAGAGGACAGAAAAAGATGTTGAGCGGTATTTATGCAAACGAGTGAAAGAGCTGGGCGGTAAGGCCTATAAATTCGTGAGTCCAGGTAATGCAGGTGTGCCGGATCGGGTAATAACCATTCCGGTACAAACCGATCTTGTGATAGGGCTGACATATTTTGCTGAGGTAAAGAAGCCTGGGGAGTCACCGAGACCATTGCAAAAAGTTGTAATGCAGCAAATGGCGCATAAAGGCGCTAATGTTTTTAACGTTGCAACATACGAGGATGTTGACGATGCTTGTGAGGATATGAAAAAGGACCGTAGGGATATTGAGGTTGCTGTAAGGTATGCGGAAAAAAGAGGGGTATTATAATGGCTGACGTGTTTAAGCCGCATAGCTATCAGGAGTTTGCGATAAAAAAGATACTGGAATTGCCGGCGTTGGCACTCTTTTTAGACATGGGGCTTGGCAAGACGGCCTGCAGTCTCATTGCCATAACGCAGCTGCTATGGGATTACTTTTCGGTGTCTAAGGTTCTAATCGTGGCGCCGAAAAAGGTTGCAGAAAGTACGTGGGATAGTGAGATCAAAAAATGGGATATCACGCAGCAACTTAAAATATCAAAGATATTGGGCACAGCAAGCGAACGCCGGCGGGCACTGGCTGCCGAGGCCGATATTTATATTATCAACCGGGATAATGTGGTCTGGCTTATGGAGCAGCTGCACTGGCGTCCTAAGATGTTTAATATGCTTATTCTTGACGAAAGCAGCAGCTTTAAAAATCATCAGGCAAAAAGATTCAAGGCACTTCGGAAAGTGCGGCCGTATTTCGAGAAGGTGTTAGAGCTGACTGGCACACCGGGTGACAAATTAATGGACCTGTGGGCGCAGATATATTTACTGGACGGCGGTAAAAGACTGGGACGGACAATAACGGAGTACCGTAATCGCTGGTTTATTCCAGACAAGAGCAATGGTTATGTGATTTATTCCTATAAGCCAAAACCGGGAGCAGAGCAGGAGATATATTCAGCGATCAGTGACATTACTTTCAGTATGAGCGCAGCGGATTGGCTGGAGCTGCCGGAGCGTATCGACAATGTGATCAGCGTCGATATGGGTACCGGGGCAAGAGCCAGATATAAAGAGCTTGAAAGACTTTTGGTTTTAGAACTTCCGGAAGGTGATGTTACAGCTGCTACCGCAGCAACACTTTCAAACAAACTTCTGCAGATGGCGAACGGAGCTGTTTATGACGAAAACAAAGGCGTTATAGACATTCACGATGAAAAGCTGGCGGCATTGAAAGAAATAGCAGAATCAGGAAATCCGATACTGGTCTTTTATGCATACCGGCATGATCGGGACAGGTTGCTTAAATGGTTCAATTATGCAAGAGAACTGAAAACGCCTGAAGATGTCGACGATTGGAACGCAGGCAAGATAAAAATGCTTATTACACACCCGGCTTCTGCTGGCTACGGACTGAATTTGCAGGCTGGCGGCAGCACGATAGTCTGGTTTGGACTTACATGGAGCCTGGAACAGTACAAGCAGGCCAACGCCAGACTATACAGGCAAGGTCAGCAGCAGACCGTAATAATACACCATTTGGTTACTAAAGGTACTATGGACGAGCAGGTAATGGCGGCGTTAGCGCATAAGGATGCCAGCCAGGCAGAATTGCTGGCAGCAGTTAAAGCGAGGGTCGAACAATATAGAACAGGAGTTGAGTGACTAATGACGGAACAAGAATTTATACAAGCAGTAAAAAATAAATTGAATTATATACAGGGTATGTTTGAGGTCAAGAATGATCAGTATTCAACAGACAAAGATCCCTTGGCGAATTTTACGACCGGCGCGAGACTGATGTATGGGGATAATGACCTTTTGATGCAGTATGAAGCGCTAAAAGCATATGCCGCGAAACATATTGCACACGTTTATAATAACGGGCTGACCGGTGCCAAAGTACAGGAGAGTATCGATGACATAATCTGCTACTTTGTAATTGCATCAGTTTTGGCAGATCAAGAACTGAAGGAGCGTGGTTAAATTGGCACATAAGTGTAAGGGATGCGTGTGGAGCCGTCAAGTAAGCGAGAATAAAGTTTATTGTCGCAGGGTAAATTGTGTAAAAGAAAATCGGTTTCGGAGCGTGATCGGTATGTTAGGGCAGGTGCAGCATGGTCATCAGCTGAGCGAATCTGAAAGTGCTGCGATAGATATTGCTGCAGATGTTTTACGGACAGAGGGGTGATGCGATGCCTACGACGGATGAAATAAAGCAAAGGTTAAAAAGTGCATGGGTCTGGCAGAAGCAGCTTGAAGCGGATTTACAAATGCTGCAGGATCTAAAAGATTTGGCAGAGCAAATTACGCCGGTCTATAGCTTGGCTCCTGGTGGCGGTGGTAGTAATGATAAATTGGGTGGTACGGTTGCGAAGATGGCTGACGTGGAAGTGTCTGTTCAAAACGATATTAAGCAGCTTACAGATGCATTAGCGGTGACGAGAGAGCTAATTAAAATGCTTGGAGACGAGAAGCTGCAGCTGATATTGTTCAAGCGGTACTTGAATTACCAGCGTTGGGAAGTTATTGCCGCGGATTTGGGGTATAGCTATCGTAGAGTTACCCAAATGCATGGCGAGGCTTTGGTCAAAATTGCAAAGATTTCCTAGAATTTCCCTATTGACCTGTGTTATACTGTATGTGTAGAAATTGACAAAAGCCGTTGATCTGGTAAAGAATCAGCGGCTTTTGTGGTATAATAGAACCATCTAAAATGGGATGGTGATTGTTTATGGAATTTTTAGGGCCGATGGGGAATGTTAAATGGCCTTTAAGGTCGAAGGTTTGGAAGTATATGAATATTGCTAAGTTTTTATATTTGCTAAAAAGTCACAAACTGTATTTTTCAAAAGTTACAAAGTTTGACGATCCTTTTGAGGGTGTAGTGGGTGAAGCAACAAGACGTTATCGTAAATCAGGTCAGACAGAAGAAATGCAAAATAGTATAAAATACTTATTTGATAAATATGAAAAAGAAGCTAAAAATAGTTTTGTAAATTGTTGGCATGTTAATGATTACGAAAATTTGGCGATGTGGCAAATTTATGCAGACTTAGAATCTGGAATAGCAATTCAATCGGACTTTAGAAGTTTAATTAAGGCTATTAAAGAAAAAAACATCGAATATAAAGAAACTTTATATATAGATAAAGTTCAATATGTTGACTTTGAGAAAGAAAAAACCGTTATTTTTAAGCCGGTTATGCCTCTTTTTTATAAACGAAAATCGTTTGAACATGAAAAGGAATTAAGAATAGTGCGGCTAAATACCTTGCCTGCAGATAATGGGTGGTGTATAGATGTTAATTTAATTTCATTAATAAAAAAGGTCTATGTTGCTCCTAAAGCACCAGATTATTATAAAGAAGCAGTAGAAGAATTAATCAATAAATATGATTTAGGAAATATACAAGTAATTAGATCAGATAATTTAGTAAAGCGTCCAGAAAATTAAAACATTTTCAAAGCACTCACTTTAGTGAGTGCTTTTCTTATGTCCATTTACAGGAGAATTTTCATAGGTTCTTCCTGAGGGCGGCGAGCCTTGCGGGTCTTTCGAGCCCCGAAAAAGGTTTAGATTTAAAAATATTTTTTCCTATTTCCTTCTCTTTGTAGTAGACAGGCGGTGAAAATAGAAGTGGTTAAAATTCTGAAACGTGGCTCTGCAAGAGAGCTTGCCGAATTATTGGGCATCAGCGAACGACGTGTAAATCAGTTGGTAAATGAGGAAGTTTTGCATCGTGAAATAGAAGGAGACTTCGTTTTGACAATGGCAATAGCTTCGTTTTATGAAAATAAATATTCCAGCAAGGATGAAGATGATTATTGGTCTGAAAAAGCATTGCATGAAGCTGCAAAACGTAAATTAGCTGAACTTGAATTGGCAAGGCGACAAAATCTGTCACATGATGCGGCAGATGTCGAAAGAGTTATGACAGATATGTTATCTAAATTACGGAGTCAGCTTTTGGGCATACCAGCAAAGATGGCTGCTAGACTGGAGAATCAGAGCAGAAGTGTTATTATGACGGAACTTTCTAAAGAAATTAAGTCAAGGTTAACTGAGCTTAGCGATTATAATCCGGAGATATTTAGTAATGAAGAAGACAGTTGATCTTTTCAAAAAAATAGTAAAACAGTCATTGATGCCGTTATCAGATCAAACTGTATCCGAATGGGCTGATAGCTATAGGATGATATCTGGCGAAGCTGCTGCAGAGCCTGGGCGGTGGCGAACAGATCGTGCTCCATATCAAAAAGCCATTATGGATGCTTTTACTGAACCAGGCATAACTAGGGTGGTTGCAAAGACCGCATCTCAGGTTGGAAAGTCCGATATCATGAATAATGTTATTGGTCGGTTCGCGCATCTGGCACCCGCACCGATAATGATGATCCAACCAACTATCGAAACATCACAGGACTATAGTAAATCACGTATAGCGCCGATGATCAGAGATACAAAGGTATTGAGAGATATTTTTAAAGACGTAAAAAGCCGTGATGCCGGCAATACTATTCTTTCTAAACAGTTCCCAGGCGGCAGACTTATCATGGCGGGTGCTAACAGTCCTGCCGGTCTTGCCAGTAAGCCGATAAAAATACTGCTGGCAGACGAAGTTGACCGCTTTCCAAAAAGCGCCGGCACAGAAGGCGACCCGGTCAGCTTGGCTGCAAAACGTATGACTACATTTTGGGATAGCGTAATGGGGCTATTCTCAACACCGACCAATGCTGGAGACAGTCGAATCGAAGATGAATATATAACAGGGACTCAGGAAGAGTGGCAGCATCAATGCCCAAAGTGCAAAGAGTGGCATTTAGTCACACATCGGGATATGCATACTGACTACGACTGTTCTGTTGATAAAAAGGGAACAAGGCAGATTATCGTTAAGTCAGTTATTTGGCGTTGCCCAGATTGCGGGTTTGGGTTTACAGAAACTGAAATGCGGCAGGCCGCACAAAAATATATTGCACAGAACGCTTCGGCTCTCACTAA
This sequence comes from Phascolarctobacterium faecium, assembly GCF_003945365.1. Lineage (NCBI taxonomy): Bacteria > Bacillati > Bacillota > Negativicutes > Acidaminococcales > Acidaminococcaceae > Phascolarctobacterium > Phascolarctobacterium faecium. The sequence goes on from NZ_AP019004.1 coordinate 1,223,650, forward strand.
GGGGGTACGGAGCTTTTTTGTTAACTGTTTTGCATCACCTTGGGTGAACTGGTCAGATGTAATGCAGGAATGGTTGGAAGCACAGGGCGATCCAGAGCGTGAAAAAGTAGTTGTTAATACTCGTTTTGGAGAAGCATATGAGCGCAAAGGAAATTTTGAAAGTCATGAGCAGTTTATGCGCAGGCGTGAAAACTATGGCGCCGAGCTGCCGGAAGGCGTACTGCTTTTAACAGCGGCCGTTGACGTACAAGACAACAGGCTCGAGTATGAGATTTGTGGCTGGGGAATGGCTGAAGAATGTTGGGGAATAAAAAAGGGCACTATTTTGGGCGTGCCGGATACACCTAAAGTGTGGGATATGCTGGACGAACAGCTGGATAAGGAATATCGCTTTGCGTCAGGTAAGGGTCTTTTGGTAGCCAGGACGTTTATCGATTCCGGCGGCCACTACACGAAAGAAGTTTATGCGTACTGTAAAAAACGATTTGCAAGGCAGCGTTTTGCTATAAAAGGTTCATCGACACCAGGAGTGCCGTTATTGCATAAGTACGCTAAGGTTAAAACCGTAAGGGGACATACGATACCGCTGGTAATGTTGGGCACAGATAGCGGCAAACAATATGTTATGGATCGGTTATCGATTGAAGAGCCTGGACCTAAATATTTTCATTTTCCGCTTGATAAGAGTGATAGCGTAACTGTACAGCTAACTCGTGGCTACGATGAATTTTATTTTAAAGGCCTTATATCTGAAACAAAAGAGCCTCGTCGGAAAAATGGAGTATTAGTATATCAGTGGGTAAATATAGCTAAAGATAAACGGAATGAGCCTTTGGATCTGCGGGTTTATAACCTCGCATGTATGTTAAGCGTAAATCCAGATTTCGAGGCTTTGGAAAAATTGATCAACAGCCCGAATGTAATCAAAGAACAATCGGTAAAGTCTAAACTGAAAAACAAGCCTAAATGCGGCTACGGCTGCATTAGAAAAAGTGTGAGGGGGGATTATTAGTGGCAAGTACGGTACTTAATGAACGGTTAAAGCAGTATTTATCTGCAGAACAGTCTATTTTGGTAGCAGGGCAAAGCTACAGAATTGGCAATAGAACGCTGACGAGAGCTGATTTATCAGAAATAAGAAAAGAAATAAATGATCTTATTGCTGCAGGAGCGACTACGGATGAGGCAATGTATCCAAGAGGGCATCGAACAAAGCAAGTTATTATGCGGGATTAGGAGGATAGATGATGGTGAAACGTAAAAAAGTAATACCGGCTAAGGCCAGGCATCCTACTGAGGGAAATGAAAATAATAAAAAAATAATAATAGTGAACAGCGGCTATTCAGAAGGCGGCGCCAGTAGGACACGAAGTACTTTACGTGGCTATAATCCCTTGAAATCCAGTACTAAAGCAGATGTCGATGTAAATTTAGCAACATTAAGAAACCGCAGTGCAGATTTAGTATGTAATTCTCCGCTTGGTTCAAGTGCTATTAATACTTCGCGCAGCAATGTTATAGGCGCTGGTCTTAAAGTTTCGCCTAAAATAGATTATAGGTTGCTGGGATTGACTGCAGAGGAAGCTAAAGAGTGGCAGCGTCAGGCGTTTCGTGAATTTAACCTTTGGGCAAACAGCACGGCCTGTGATTTGTATCGAAAAAATAACTTTTTTGATATGCAGGATATTGCATATATGAGCTATCTTGTAGATGGTGACGGGTGGGCGGCGATCAAGTATCGCAGGCCGGTACCTGATAATCCGTATTGTTTGAGAGTACAGCTTTTTGAGGCCAGTAGGGTCTGTAACCCAAACAGCAGTGGTTCGTATGGTTCTCCATCTTATTACGATGTTGAAATGACTAATAATAAAAACGGGAATCGTATTATCAACGGTATTGAAATAGATTCAGATGGGGCTGTTGTGGCTTATTGGGTCGCAAACAGGGTGCCTTTTGATTTAAGTGATCCTGCCGCAGTTTTAAAGTGGCAGCGAGTGGAAGCATTTGGCAAGTTAAGCGGCCGGCCAAATATTTTACAGATATCGCATGAAGAACGACCCGAGCAGTACAGAGGCGTACCAATATTGGCGCCGGTGATCGAGGTATTGAAGCAGGTCAGCCGCTATACTAATGCGGAGCTTACGGCCGCCATCATTAAATCGTTTTATACTTTGTTTTTTACGACTAATAACAATATTGATGATATGAATGATGTTCTAAGTTCAACTTATGGTCAAGCGGAAGCCGTAACACCAGAAGACCTGGCTCATGTTGAAGTTGGTCCAGGAACGCTTAATCTGCTGCCTTCTGGTGTCGATGTAAAGTCGATGGACGCAAGCCGTACAATGTCAACTTTTGAACCATTTACAAATATGATGATCAGTCAGATCGGTGCAGCTATTGGCACACCGGCAGAGGTGTTACTTAGTCGTTTTCAATCTTCATACTCTGCGGCACGTGGGGCATTATTACAAGCTGCCAGCAATTTTAAAACCAGACGTACCTGGTTTGCACGTGATTTTTGTCAGCCTGTTTATGAAGCTTGGCTGGCAGAGGCGGTTGCTATCGGTAGAATTAGTGCTCCTGGCTATGGTAGTGATCCAATCATAACTAAGGCATGGAGTAATGCTGATTGGTTTGGTCCTGTTATGGGGATGTTGGATCCAGTAAAAGAGGTAACTGGCGCAGCCTTACGCGTAAAATATGGTTTCTCTACCGGTGAACGTGAATCTGCGGAACTTACAGGGACTGATTACGATAGTAATATCGATCAGATAGCTATAGAACAGCAAACATGGCGAGTTAAAGGATTGGAACCGCCTAAGGCTGATAATACTGGTGGGAATGGGGGTGATAATGATGGAAAAATTTTGGCAGGTGAAGAATGATGTTAGTGGCGACGCTGAAATATTGATCTACGGTCCAATCGCAGCAGAGCGATCCTGGTTTGGTGATGAGGCAACGCCGCAGCAGTTTGCCCAGGATCTTAACGGGCTGGGTGGCAGAGATGTTACAGTACGCATTAACAGCGGCGGCGGTGATGTGTTTGCGGCACATGCTATTCACAATTTGCTCAAAAGCTATAAAGGGAGTGTCACGGCGGTAATTGACGGACTGGCTGCCAGCGCAGCAACGGTTGTAGCCGTGGCGGCAGATAAAATCATTATGCCGTCCAACTCGTTGATGATGATCCACGACCCCGCTATCGGCCTTAGCGGATACTATCCTGCGGCAGAACTGACGAAGTTGGTAGAAGCGCTGGCTACGATCAAAACAAGCATTGTCGCTGCCTATCGCAAGCGTTGTAAGGTATCGGACGAAGAAATCGAAACGATGATGTCCGACGAAACATGGATGGGCGCCGCAGAATGTAAGGAAAAAGGTTTTGCTGACGAGATCATCGGAGGAGTTACTGCTGCGTTAAATGGCAATACTTTGGTGATCAATTCAGTGTCTTATGATTTGAACCATTTTGCTAATAGTGAAGCGGTAAAAAATAAATTTAAACAAAGTGAGGTTAGAGATATGCCAAGTGGTAAATTAGAAAAAATTCTTAATGCTTTAGGTTTGCAGGAACTGTTGGAAGATACGCAGGCCGCAGCACCCGGCGCAGGTCAGTCCCAGGCGAATAATGCGCTTCCGGCGACGGCTGTTGATAATGCCGCAGCGGTGGAAGCCGCAGTGGCCGCAGAGCGTCAACGTGTACTTGATTTAGAAGCACTTGATAATGGTCAAAATGTCGCAATTACCGCGATCATCAATGAGGCTAAGAAAAGCGGCAAAACTGTTAACGAAGTAAAAAATTATGTAGAAGCGATTAAAAATGCTTCTCCAGCAGGGGTGGTGGCTAATGCTGCGCAGAATGTTGTAGCCACTATGGTAGCTGACAATAAAAGTTCCGGTGTTGATGGCGTTGCTGCCAATCCTGCGGCCGATGAGGCAGCTGTAAGTGCGGCGGCAGATGCGAAAGCATTGGATAAGATGGCCAAGGTAATGAATAGTAAATTTGGAGGTGCGAAATAATGGAAATGATTTCCAACATGAACGGAACTCATTATGATGAGCTTATTGGTGGTACAGCAGTACCGGTACTTACTAAAAACGTAACGCTGAAAGGAGTTACGGCCAGTTATAAGCGTGGTACCCTTCTGGCTTTGGTTAACGGTAAATATGAAATTGTTGACAGCACAGCTTCTACCGGTGCAGAAAAGGCATCGGCAGTTTTGGCACATGATACGGACTTAACCGGAGCTGACGTTGTTGTCACAGTTTATATCAGCGGCCAATTCAATCGCGAAAAACTTATTGTGGCACAAACCGCTGACAACGCTACTGCTCATGAAGAAGAACTGCGTGCGGTCAATATCTATTTGACCAGCATGAAATAAGGAGGATGAAGATAATGCCTATTAATATTGATGATACCAGAACTTTGCTGCAGGCGATTGAGCGCACCAATCCGCCGACTACGACATTGATTGATACTTTTTTCCCTGCGGTTAAAACCTTTTTGACGAATACCGTGGATATGGAATACCGCAAAGGCGGTCGCAGAATGGCGCCGTTTGTGGTACCGGGAAGCAAGGGTGTAAATATGAGCCGTAACGGTTCGCAGATCAGGTCTTATAAAGCTCCGCTGATGCGCCCTAAACGGACTATTGAAGCGTCTGATATTGAGCGTCGTGGTTTTGGGGAAGATATCTACAGCACTCGTACCCCGGCAGAACGTGCTCAAGAATTGCGCGCTTATGACATGGCAGAATTGGTGGATGCCTGCGTCCGTCGTCAGGAGTGGATGGCTGCACAGCTTTTGATCAACGGTGAATACGAATGCAAAGGATATGCCGACGATGGTGAAACTGTTGTGGTTGATACGATTACATTTTCTGAATTTGACAATAAAACAACTCTGTCCGGATCGGACACATGGGATAATGCTTCTGCTAAAATTTATGAGGTCATGGGTGACGCATCTCAGAAGATCCGCCGCAACGCGGGTATGATCCCTACAGTGGCCCTGTGTTCACAGAATGTAGTGTCTTACCTGATCAATAACGAACAGCTTTATAAATATTTGTTGGTGCCCAGCCGTGAAAATTTAGCACTGATGAGCATTCAGCCGAAGCTGGTAAGACCGGAATTGCTGCGAGTTGGTTATATTGAATCCCTTAATCTGGAAATATACGCTTATGATGGTGTGTACGAGGGTGACGATGGCAACCTTGCCCAGTATATCCCTGATGATCATATGATTATTGGTGTACCCGGTCGAGGTAAACGTCTCTTTGGTGCAGTAACGCAGCTCGAAGACGACAAACAATTTCGTACTTATGAAGGCGCATACATTCCGAAGGTCACCGGCAATACAGAAAGCGATACGACTACTCTGGCTATGTCCAGCCGCTGCGTAGTATGTCCGGAGTTTTTGGATGATTGGGCGACCTTGAAAGTTAAATAAGGAGGTTTGTAAATGCAACAAGTATTGATAAAGAAATTTTCCTTGCGCCGCAATGGCGTCGAGTATAAGGCAGGAACGATCCTCGAACTGCCGGAAGTTGAAGCGAATGCGCTGGTAGCAGGTGCGCCGAAAGAATTTGAAAAAGTTTCGGTGGAAAGTACAGAAAAAGCAGAAAGAACATTGAAAGATTTTACCAACACCGAACTGAAAGCTTTATGCGAAGAAAGAGGCTTAGAAGTGCCTAAGGCAGCTAATAAAGCAAAGCTTTTAGAACTGCTGGAGGGTGCGGCCGATCAGCAAGATGAGACCGATGGTGATAGCCTACCTCCAGTCAATGCCGCAGCTACAGTAAAATGAAAACCTTTCGTGAGCAGATAGCCGCAGATAATACTGCGGCTTTTATTAACTCGTTAGAATTTGCCGATAAACATAACTTGAATGGTACCGAATGCAGCGCCATCTTGCAAGACATTTCTGTTGCAGAGGGGTTATCTACGGGGACTGGATCCAGCCAAACTTATCCTGGTATTTATGGCAGTCGGTTACAGGTAAATTGCTTGGCAGAAGCTTTGCCTGAGCTTCCTGTATATGGACAGCTTTTCGGCGTCAATGATAAGCAGTATCTGGTTGAGAGCTGTGCTGATGACATGGGAATTTTGACTATCCAATTGGTGGCGAATGACAGATGATATCTATTGATGCAAAGGAAATAGAAAAAGCCAAGAGTCTGCTTAAGAATTATCCTCAGCAAGTAATAGCGGCGGCAGCGAGTGCAATAAATCGTACGTCTGCAATGGTAAAGACTGAAGTATCTAAAACCATCAGAAAAAACTATCTGATATCAGCAAAAGATATAAAGTCTACTTTAAGTATTAAACGTGCTTCTCGGTTAAAGCTTACTGGAATGATCAGTTCTATAGGGCAAGCACCGTTGATCACTGCTTTTAGAGTACGGGCATATAAGAAAGGGCCAGTAAGGGTGCAAGTAATGAAAAAAAATAAACCCAAACCGGTTCCAGGTTTATTTATTGGTTCTTCATTGAAAGGCTATGTTGGAGCTATGCAGCGCAAAAATTTAAGTATGCGTTATCCTTTGCGCATACCTCATGGTCCCAGTGTTCCGCAGATGTTTTCAGCAGAACGCTCAATGAGTGTGATTGCCCCGTTTGCAGAAAAAACATTGAATCAAAGATTTTTACATGAAGTTTCATACCGTTATGGGAAATTTGGAGGACGTTAATGACACAGGTTGAATTAATGGAAAATTTGACGGGTTTTCTAAAAAATATTGTCCGAGAGTATGAATCGCAGCAATCTGATGGGACTTATTCTCCGATAAATGTTTATCCGGGATACCTGCCAGTGAAAACTAATGCCAAGGAAAGTGAATCATGTATTTATGTGCTGGTTCTTGAATGTGAAGATGGTGATGAGCAGAGTGCAGCAAAGGTTGAAATAGGATTTAGTATCATTGACGGTGATACTTCTGAGGGGTGGCGCAGCTTGTTTAATCTTATGGAACATGTACGTCAGGCATTGCTTAAAAAGCGTACTGTAGTAAATAAGCATCGGCTTATACTACCTATAAAGTCTAAAGTAGTAGAATATCAACCCTTCCCCCAGTGGCAGGGATTAATGACGGTTAGTTATACATTGGGTAAACCAGTAGAGGAGGAAATAAACTATGGCTATTAACAAGAAAAATGTCCAAGCAGTAAAAGCTGAGCGTTTTATTTATGTTGGTCCGTCTTACAAAAACGGAAAGTTATTGAAATATCAGGTATTCATTGGCGGGTTACCAACTCATATTGATGATGTATTTGAAAAGTGTCCGCAAATTAAAAAACTGTTTGTAGCTATTTCAGAATTGCCAGAAGCTGAAAGGGCTATTGCAAAAGCGGGAACACCTATGAATAAATATTACCAAGCTGCTGTTTTGGCAGAAAAGGAGGAATAACATATGGCATATAAGCATGGCGTATATACATCTGAGGTGCCAACATCTATTGTTCCAGCAGTAAATTCTACTGCTGGGTTACCAGTTGTTTTTGGTACGGCTCCAATTCATTTGGCAAGTAACAGAGCAGAGGTTAATAAACCTATTTTGTGCTATACATATGCAGAAGCGGTAGCGGCTATGGGATATAGTGAAGATTGGGAGAAATACACTCTTTGCGAAACTATTTATAGCCAATATTCGCTTTATGCAGTTTCACCGACAGTTTTTGTTAATGTTTTAGATCCCAAAAAACATAAAGCGCCGGTCAGTGATAAAGAGGTTCAGTTCAACAGTGAAAAAACGGTGATTGTAAATGATCCAGTGTTACTTGAAACATTGAAAGTAAAAAAAGCATCTGCCGGACAACCACTGACGGAAGGCGTTGACTATGAAGCTGCTTTTGACAGTGATGGGAATTTAGTAATTACTGCATTAAGTGGCGGACAGCTTACAGACAGTGCTTTTTTGGACTATGAAAAAATTGATCCCTCAGCCGTGGATAAGGATGACATTATTGGTGGTATTGATATCAGTACGGGCGCATACACAGGTCTTGAGAATCTTTCAAAAGTATTTCCTCTGTATCGTTTAGTACCTGGTATGGTGCTTGCTCCTGGTTGGACACACGATCTAGAAGTGGCCGCTGTTATGACTGCCAAAGCAAGTACTATTAACGGTTTGTTTAAAGCTTCTGTTTTGGTAGATGTTCCGGCTGACACAGTAAGAAAATATACCGATGTTCCGGCTTGGAAAAATAATAACAATTATGTTGGAGTGGATCAAATAGTCTGCTGGCCTATGGTAAAACTTGGCGAAAAGAAATATCATCTTTCTACTGCGGTAATGGGTGCGATGGGCGTTTTGGATGCAAAAAATGATGATATTCCCTATGAAAGTCCTTCAAATAAAAATATACAAATGGATGGTTTATGTTTGTCTGATGGAACTGAAGTGGTTTTAGATCTGGAACAAGCTAATTATCTTAATGGGCAGGGTGTAGTTACTGCCCTGAACTTTATCGGTGGGTGGAAGTTGTGGGGGAATCGTACTGGTTGTTATCCTGCAAATACAGATGTAAAAGACAATTTTATTTGTTTACGGCGTATGTTCAATTGGCATGCACAGACCTTTATTCAAAGTTATTGGTCTAAAGTAGATAACCCGATGAACAAACGACTTATTGATCTTGTCGTGGATAGCGAAAATATTCGCATTAATGGATTTGTTTCAAGAGGGTTCTTGCTTGGTGGAAGAATTGAATATTTGAAAGAGGAGAATCCAACAACAGATCAGATGGATGGTATTGTAAGATTCCATACTTATTTTACGCCGCCGGTTCCGGCACGTGTCATTGAAAATACTATCGAGTTTGATACGTCTTATCTTGAGACGTTGTTTGGTTAATGAGGAGGATGAAAGATGAGTAATAATGTTGTTCCGGAAAAGCTAATTAACTTTAGAGCCTATAATGACGGAAATGATCTTCTTGGCGTAACTGATGTCCAACTACCGTCTTTGGATGCAATGACCGAAACAGTAAAGGGTGCTGGTATTGCCGGTGAGGTAGACAGCCCTGTTTTAGGGCACTTTGGAAGTATGGAAACTGTACTTAACTGGCGTACGATTTCTAAACCTGGAATGAACCTAGCATCTCAAAAGGGGGTTAGCTTAGACCTGCGCGGCGCGCAGCAGTTTTACGACCCTGAAAAAAGTGAGTACGTCGTAAAGGCTGTAAAATGCGTGATCCGCGGCGTGCCGAAAAAAACCGAACTCGGCAAATTAGACGTTGGAACGACTACCGGATCCAGCAACACCATTGAAACTAATTATATTAAAGTGATTATTGCTGGCGAAACCGTGCTGGAAGTTGATAAATATAATTATATTTCTAATATTGGCGGTACTGACTATCTTGCCGATGTCCGTGAGGCGTTGGGTCTGAATTAAAAATAAATAAAGGGGGCGGCCCGCAGAGTGGTGCCCCTTTTAAAATTTGGAGGTAAATGATGAAAGTAGATTATAAAAAACTTAAACAAGGATTGGGAGAACTAACGGGATATGATTTTGCGGCCGCAGAGCAGCAGGCAAGGATTCTTGGAGATGGTACCCCTGAAATTGTGTACTCTAAAACATTCCATGCTGTTATTGCGGCGAAGGTTTTAGGTGTCACAATTGATGATATTAAGGGTTTACCAATTAGGGAATATGTTGCAGTGACTTCTAATGTATCAGTTTTTTTAGTAGGCACTTTGACCGATCAAGCCCTGCAGGAGTTATCCGGGAAATAGCAGTATGCTTATTTGAATATGGTAATGTTCATTTTTGGTTTAATCAACCAGTGAACGAATTAGAGAAATGGCTTGAAACAATAAGTGCCGTAAATAAAAAAAGAAAGCCCACTGCATGAATAATGCTGTGGGCTTTTAACGTAAATATTCTTTCTTTATTGGGGAACGCGAACAAACTTCGTCACAGTCTTTTAATACTGCTATCACGTCGGGGTCTTGGATGCCGTCATACGTATCAGGATCGTAGAGAGGCCTGTAAACGCCATCATATTTAGCAGAAGAATCATATTGTAATGCTTTTTCTTCCCGTCTATTTTTAATCATTGCATGAAAGAACCCGACTATACACATCAATATAAAACCAATACAAAACAAAATTGCAAGAATAATCATAAAGCTCACCTCTTTATAGTTATTATACTATAAATTTTTAATGGAGGCAAAAAATGGCGAATATATTTACGACAGCATTTGTTATAAATGGAATGCTATCTAATAGTTTTACATCATCGACCAAGATGGCAAATTCGCAATTGACAGAATTACAACAGACTGTTAAAAGAATAGATCTTGCTCAAAAAAATTAAATGCTGAGTTTACTAATGGAGCTATGAGCGTAGAGCAATATGAAAGAAAAATGGGTAGATATCAAGATACGCTTAATAAAACTCAGCAACAACAGAAGTTGTTACAGGATAGATTGAATAAAAAAAATATTGCAAATTCTCAGTTTGTAGAGAGACGCCAAAGTTTCTTAACTACCGCAGCTGCTATTGGCACTATTGCTCAGCCGTTCATCTCTGCAGCTCAGACTGCAATGAAATTTGAATTTGCTATGTCTAAAGTTGGCGCTATTGCGAATGCAACAGGTCCGGAATTGACTTTGTTGACGCAAACAGCAAGGTCATTGGGCGAACAAACAAAGTTTACTGCGACGCAATCCGCTGAAGCAATGAGTTATCTGGGCATGGCCGGTTGGAAAACAAAAGAGATTGTTGCAGGTATGCCAGGATTATTAAATTTAGCTGCTGCCGGCAATACTGATTTAGCACGTACTGCAGATATTGTTTCTGATAATCTGACTGCTTTTGGGTTAAGTGCTGATAAAGCGCAACATATGGCTGATGTTTATGCTGTTACTATAACATCCACAAATACTAATGTGGAAATGTTGGGAGAAACGATGAAATATGCTGCTCCTGTAGCACACGCATTTGGGGCATCGATGGAGGAGACAGCCGCTTTAGCAGGTATTATGGCTAATAGTGGCATTAAAGCGAGTAATGCAGGTACAGCGCTGAGAGCTGGTTTAATTAGATTGGCCGGACCGCCTAAAATGGCAAGTAAAGCGCTAGAGCAGCTGGGGCTGTCAATGGAAGATTTGACAAATGAACAAAAAGAAGCTGCAATGGCTTTAAAAACTTTGGGTATTGAAACTGGCAATGCAGAAGGTCCTCAAAAGATGGCTATCATAGTAGGCCAATTGCAAGAACGAATGAAAGGATTAAGTAAAGAAGAACAGCTGGCTATGTCGAAAGCTATTTTCGGGCAGCAGGCAGCAGCGGGGTGGCTGGCAGTACTACAGGCAGGACCTAAAGTGCTTGGTGATTTGACAAATTCTTTAGTTAACAGTGATGGTGCGTCTGAAAAAATGGCAAAGCAGATGAATGCTAATGCAGAAGGTGCAATTATACGTCTTTCTTCGGCATTTGAGTCGTTGCAAATATCATTAGCAAATGGATTTTTACCTGTCATAGCTAATGTAGGTGATTCTTTAGCTGTATGGACGGGGAAGTTATCGGCTTTAGCTACAGCACACCCAATAGTAGCACAGGGGATCATATACACTATTGGAACTTTTGGGTTATTATGGCTTACATTTAAAACGGGTAGAGCTATTATCTCCGGCTATAATGCGTTTATGGCTACCTGTGCTTTATGGCAGACGACTTTGGGAAATTGTACGGTAGTATTAAGATCAAAAACAATGCTTCTTGCCGGCACACAAAGGACTGTGGCTTTGGCAACGAAGCTGTGGAGTGGTGGAATGATGTTGGTAAATGCGGCTATGGCAGCTTGCCCTATTGGTTGGTTATTGATTGGAATCAGTTTATTAGTCGTTGCCGGAACTATTTTATACAGGCATTGGGATACAGTCAAACAGTTCTTTACAACTTTGTGGGACAGTCCAATAGCTAGAATAGCCTTTTTTGTCACTGGGCCTGTAGGTTGGATCATTGGCGCGGTTACTGCAATAATTGCTAACTGGGATACATTAGCGGCATATTGGGATTATTTTTGGGATAATCCATCTGCTGCAATATTTAGATTCACAAGTTATATTCAGGAACAATTTACAAGTGCCGAAACCTGGCTTCGCGAAAAATGGCAATCTATCAGTAATTTCTTATCTACTCCTATTTTTGGCAAAGTTAATATTACGGCATCCGGTAATGGTGCAGAGGTTGCAGAAAATGCGTATGGCGGTATTTATGGCAGGGGGGCATTTCTTACTACTTTTGCAGAAAACTCTGGTGAAAGTGCGATACCACATACTCCTAATAAACGTAATATAGGCTTGCTGGCCAAAACTAATGAAATCATGGGTAATCCATTGGGTACCAGTGGCAGTATAAATGCGACTTTTGCGCCGCAGATCACCGTACAAGGGAATGCGGATACTGCTGAAATTTCAACTTTATTAGATCAAAAAATGCGTGAATTTAAAGCAATGTTGGCAGAAGTGCAGAATCAGAACAGGAGGCTTTCGTATGGCTAAAACCTATTACACAATCCAGGGCGATATGTGGGATGGCATAGCAAAAAAATTATATGACGATGAAAGTGGCGTAAACGCGCTGCTGGAAACAAATCAGCAATATGCTGACATAGTTGTTTTTCCGGCAGGTATTATTTTGGATGTGCCGGATTATGAAAAGCCTACTCCGACCAACTTGCTGCCGCCGTGGAGGCGTTAAATGGAAGCACGTAGAATATCGGCGATCATAAAATATAATAATAAAGATATCTCAGTTGATATCAGTAAATATCTAAAAAGCATCAGCTATACCGATAATCTATCGGGAGAAGCCGATGATTTGCAGATAACATTGGAAGACAAGGCAGGGCTTTGGCAATCGACATGGATGCCGGAAAAAGGAGCACTTCTAGATGTAATTCTGCAGCAAAAATATTGGCAAACTTTGTCGGCGTTACCACAAAGTTTGCGTTTGGGATTGTTTGAAATCGATGAAATAACAAGCAGCGGCTATCCGTCAGAAGTACAAATAAAAGCAGTTTCCGTGCCTGATAATAATACTCTTAGAGGTACTGAACGTAGCCGGAGTTGGGAAAAGGCAAAGCTGCAGGTAATCGCTAATGATATAGCTTCAGCTGCAGGAATGTCATTGTTTTGGGACACAGAAGAAAATCCGGTGCTGGATAGGGCAGAACAGACAGAACAGTCTGATCTGTCTTTTTTATATGCAATTTGTAAGGATAAAGGCCTGGCATTGAAAATAAGTGATAAAAAAATCATTATTTTTGATGAAGCAAAATATGAAGCGGAAAAAGCAAAGATAACAATAGTAAAACCAGGTACCGTTTATAAAAAAGAGTCTGGAATGAAATATTTGTTTGTTGGTACTGGCTACAGTTTGCGTACTAAAATTAGAGATATTTATGCTGCCTGCAGAGTTAGTTATCAGCAGGGCAGTTCAAAATCTAATATTGAGGCAACTTATACTGCTGCTGGTAAAAAGGGAAAAACATTGCAAGTAAATGAACAAGTTGAAAGTGTTGCGGAAGCATTAAATTTAGCAAAAAAACGGTTGCGCGAAAAAAATAAAGACGAAGTTACTGGATCTTTAAATATGTTGGGAAACTTTGTCTTATTATCTGGGGTTACAGTTAATTTATTAGGATTTGGAGCTTTTGATGATAAGTACTTGATAACCAGAGCATCACATGATATTGGTAGCGGTTATACGACAAATATCGATGTAAGAAGGTGTTTAAATGGATACTAATTTTATAAAAAATATAATTCGTATCGGGAGGGTATCTTCTGTTGACGTCAATACAAATACTGCAAGAGTAGCTTTTTCTGATAAAGACGATTTGGTATCTGGTAATTTGATGATTATAAATCGTGGAAGCATGGCTGATAAGGATTACTGGATACCTGATATTGATGAGCAAGTTCTGTGCTTAATGATGCCAAATAAAAGTGGCCTGGGATTAAATGAAGGGTTTATTTTAGGATCTTTTTTTTCGGCAGAGGACGCACCGCAGGAGCGAAGTGCTGATGTAAGGGCTGTAAAATTTGGTGATGGTACTGTTATAAAGCATGATCGTAAATCCGGAAGTTTAACTGTAAATGCTACAGGTGATATTAGTATTATTGCTGGTGGAACGATAACAATTCAGGGAGCGGTAGTTAAAATAAATTAACGGGGTGATGGATATGCTGTATGCGACAAGATTAGGCGATACTGATACAGGACATGATGCTTGCCCAGGGACTGTGCTTGTGAGTGTCAGTACGAATGTAATAATTAACGGTAAAGGTGCAGGACGTGTCGGCGATAGTTATGCTCCGCATGGATGTATCGTGCATCCAGCACATACAGCGCATATCGCCAGCGGCAGCAGTACAGTTCTTATTAATGGACTGCAGGCAGCAAGGGTAGGTGATCCGATAGACTGTGGAGGCAGTGTTGCTTCTGGAAGTCCGGATGTAATCATAGGAGGTTAATATGCAAGTTGGATCTATGGGAGATATTCCTTTTGTTGTGTCATATGGCAAAATCCGTACTTTTAGTGATTATGGACGTAGTGGTTCCGGTCGCTGGGCGAAACATGATTTGATTGGGCGTAAACCAGTAATGGAATTTTTAGGTCCAGATGTCGAAAAAATTAGTATGAAAATACAGTTGCGAACTGATCATGGTATAAATCCCGAAAGCGAGTTGGAACGGTTGCGGAAAATGAGAGATACTGGTACGGTTTTCCCATTTATTTTGGGCGGGGCACCGGTATCTAATAATTATTGGATGTTAGAGGATATAGGTGAGAATGTAAGCTATTGGCGGGCTGGAGGTAAAATACTTTCTGTTACCGTCGATATTACATTGACGGAATATTCTACAGAGGAGGTGGGCTGATGGAGTTTGAGCTTACTGCCGGAGAGAGAACTGGTGTGGATTTTGAACCGAAAAATGTACAAAGGGAGATATTACAAAATTGCAGTACGATACTTAGCACGTCTAAATTTAGTGTACCATTAGATCGTGATTTTGGGATCGAAGCAAATTATGTAGACGCGTCGCTATTATCGGCTAAAGCAAAAGCTGAGAGCGAGATATTTGCTGCTTTAAAAAAATATGAATCACGAGTTACGGTAAAAGAAATTACTTGGAGTGCTGATACAGAGGGCGCGTTAAGAGCGAAAGTGAAGGTGGTCATCAATGAAATTTAGTGAGCTGCCAGACATTGAATTTGTCAGTGCAGACGAACAGGAAATATTATCGGATATCATAAAGCTCTATACGGAAATAACCGGAAGAACACTCGCACAAGGTGATCCTGTCCGGTTATTTTTATGTGTAATTGCAGCAATTATCCTGATGCTATGCAATAAGATAAATTATACCGGAAAACAAAATCTTTTGAGGTATTCATCTGGCGCTAACCTGGATCATTTAGGCATACTTGTTGGGGCAGAGCGTATTGGTGCAAAGGCAGCTGTTACAACAATTAAAATAACCTTGTCTGAAGTGCGGCTTGTAGCGACAACCATTCCAGCAGGAACTCGGGCAACAGCAGGTGATAATGTATTTTTTGCTATTGACCAGGATGTGACTGTCATGGCGGGTGAGGTAGACGTTGATGTAACTGCTACGTGTACTGTGGCTGGGGTTCTCGGCAATGGCTATCTACCAGGAGAAATCAATAAAATTGTTGATCCAATACCATATGTCTCAAGTATGGTCAATATCACGACTACGGAGGGTGGTTCAGATGTTGAGAGTGATGATTCTTTGCGTGAGGCTATCCGTGAGGCTCCGGAAGGATTTTCGGTAGCAGGTCCTGTTGGCGAATACATTAAAATTGCTAAACGTGCGTCGGCTTTGATCGTTGACGTATCGGTAATATCCCCGGAGCCGGGAAAAGTACTTATTACACCGTTACTTGTTGACGGAGGAATACCAGGCGAAGAAATGCTTGATATCGTAAAAGCGGCGTGTAACGATAGATCAGTCAGGCCGCTTACTGATCAGGTACAGGTGGCTGCACCGGAAGTGGTCGATTATGATCTTACACTTACGTATTACGTTGATCGAGCAAATGAAGCTAAATCCGTTGCCATTCAAAGTGCTGTAATGAAAGCTGTGGAGGATTATATTGACTGGCAAAAATCTAAGCTTGGTCGAGATATTAATCCGGATGAGTTGATCATTCTTATTAAAAAGGCTGGCGCCAAGAGAGCGGTTATATCAGCACCTATTTTTCAGGTTATTGCTGATAATCATGTGGCTATAGTCAAAAATGTTAGCGTTACATTTGGGGGACTTGAAAATGAATGACCTTCAAAATCTGAATTTAATCGAGTTGCTACCCGCCAGTATTGCTGGTGACGAAACGATAAGAAATATCTGTAATGCCATTGCAGAAAAATTACAAACGATTAATGAAAAAGCTGAATTAGTTTTGTTGCTGCCACGATTGGATCAGTTGCCGGAAATATTGGTGGATGAATTGGCTTGGCAATATCATGTTGATTTTTATGATTATGCGGCAGACATCAACAAAAAACGGACGTTGGTGCGAAAGGCCATTGATTGGCATCGACGTAAAGGGACTCCAGCGGCGGTAGAAGAAGTTTGCGCCGCTGTATTTAAATCTGCAAAGGTTTGGGAAAACTGGGAATATGGTGGAGAACCGTATCATTTCCAAGTCAGAATGATATCTGAAGGGATCCCAAACCAATCGGTTTTGGATAATTTGTATAGAGCAATTAAAGAAAGTAAAAATGTTAGGAGCTGGCTTGACGCTTTAAGTTTTGACCGTCAAATAGCTGGTTCCTTATTTATTGGCGGAGTTTATTCGTCAATGAGAAAAGTTGAGATTTTCCCGTCACAAATAAAACCACAGATTTTAAATATCAATAGTTATTGTGGAACTGCAATCTATGTACACAAAGGAGTTGAAGTAACATGCCAAACTGGGCAAATTTAATGTTGACTAAACAAGGAAAGGTATTGCAGGCAAAAGCTATTGCCGGTAATACTTTAACAATTACTAAGATGAAATTGGGGGCAGGTATTATTCCAGATGGAGTATCACCAGAAGATCTTACTGATTTGATTCAACCCAAGCAAGTTTTAGGATTAACGGCAATCAGTGTTAATGGTGGATTAGCTAAAATTCAAAGTATTGTTACTAATGCGGAACTTTCAGAAGGGTATTATATTCGTGAGTGCGGTGTATTTGCAAATGATCCTGATGTTGGGGAAATAATGTATGCGATAATGACAGATACCTCTCCTGATTTTCTGCCTTCCGCATCAAGCTCTGTTGTGATTTCAGAAGAATTTAGTATTAATGTAGTAACGGAAAACATGGCGAATATTACGGCGATTATTGATCCTGAAGGTATAGTCACAGTGGCTAATGCAAGAAAAATTGCAGAGGATAAAGTTACTGAGCATAATGAAGATACAGAGGCTCATTTAAATGACTTTAATTTAAAAGGGCTTGTTATTGGGACCGATGCCGTCAAAGCTACTAAAAAAGGTGATTTACTTTCTCTGGTGGCCGGTAAAGGAATTAATTTACTTAGTGATATTAAAAATAAGATAATCACGATCGTTGGAAAAAGTAAGAATGCATGGAATCCGAATGAGGTAATTATAGACGGTGATATAAGATATACCGAGGACGGTAACGGCCCAAGCTGGGCTTATTTGTTATGCAAAACAGCAGGCACGACAGGAGCTACCGAGCCGACTTTGGCCAATAATGTTGTTGTAGGTCAGGAGATAAATGATGGTACTGTTGTATGGACTGTACAAAAAAACAGTAATGCATTAAGCTTTGCTGGAAAAGAAGCAGATCTTTTTGCATTATTAAATAGCCCTGCTTTTACGGGAACGCCTACAGCACCAACAGCAGCAAAGACAGTAAATAATACTCAAATTGCTACGACAGAATTTGTTCATTTGCTTGCCGGCGCTGCGAACAATGGTGGTATAGTCGATTCGTTGTTGGCTCAAAATGGCTATGTAAAATTCGCAAATGGGTTAATTCTACAGTGGGGATATTTAGTTACCAATAGCTCCCATGTCTACAATAACTTTTCCTGTGAATTTTAATTCTGCTTGTTTTGCCCTATTTTGCGGACTAAGAAACACCGATACCAACAACCCAACAAACTACGATTCAGAAGTACAGCCACGTAACTGGACAACCACCAAATTCAACGTATACAAACAAAATTATGGCGGTAATCCATGGTTTGGTAGTTTCATTTGGTTTGCTATTGGCCGATAGCCAGCCAGTTACAAGCTATAACCCTACTGCTACCCTCTGAGTTACGTGTAGACATGAAAAAATTTGTATTTGTAATACTCGTTGCTGCAAAAGTATATTCGTAATTTATAGCCCTCTTACTTCCGTAAATACCAATTACAGAGTTAGTAAATTTAATTGGAAATGTTTGTGTTGATTCAGAATTTCCATATCCCCACTGTTCAATGACCAATTACCCAATAGTTATAACCGTATCCTCGATAGGTTGTAATTGATGTTTTGCTTAAACCTGTTACAGTTTGATCAGCGTTTCCAGTAGCATTTCCTGTTTCGTTATATTGAGCAAACCCTTTTAAAGCTGCTACGCTAAACGCAATTGGGAAATTAGTTGTTTGTCCAGTAGACTTTCCCCACTGTTTAAAGGCCTACTGCTATTGCAGATCCACTAATACTTGATACCCAACTTTCATTTGTTGCGCATGAAGCTGTATAACCAGTTAGTGAAATTGTTCCGGAATCACCATACCAAGTTCCCGATGATTGTGATCCTGTGCGTGTCATGGTAATGCCGCCAGCAACAAATTCTGTGAACGGTATTGCCCATAAACCAGGGTTATTTCTCCACTGTTTAGCTGACCCCTAATACGATCCAACTTTTGCCGACAGCAATAGCAGATCCGATGTACATCCCAACATTAGACACACTATAAAAAGTATTTGCTGCATTTGGACTTCCACTATGGTCAGTACCAGAAATTACTGCAAAGGTTTTAGAAATAGCAACAGGAAAAGTTATGTAGACATGGGAGCTATTGGTAACTAAATATCCCCACTGTAGCTAACAGCCAACAATGAAAAATCCAACTGTATCCCATACACCAGCAGTAGTACCTGCCCTAAGAACTATTGTTGTCTTTGTAAAACCACCACAGGATGCATGGTTACCACTATTGCCAGTAGAAATAGCTACAGTGAAAGGCGCTTCCTCAAAAGGGATTGGCAGATCATAAGTTACAGGATTTGTACCATGAACTGTTTGATATCCCCACTGTCTAAATAAATATTCCGAACCAGACAGCTCCGTCTAATTCTATAGGAGCTTTTGCCCAAATGAAGCGCAATTTGTTCGCTGTAGATGCGTTAATGTTCCAAACAGTCTGAGTAGTTCCCGGCCAAGTAGTAGATGCGGCTAGTAGTATGTCTATTGACGCAGCCAAAAAGCATCTGGAAAAGGATACCGGCGTGGTTACGTCAGTGTAGATGGCTCCGACAGCAGCCGTATAATATCCCCACTGTATCAAGCACCTATAGCAATCCATTGAGCATCCTTGTTCTGATCACTGTTATCCGCAACGTCAAGCGTAAACCCTGATAAAGTATTGCTTTCTCGTGCCTTGGAGTCCATAAACACATTGCCTTGATGATTCGTTACTAAACGTCTAAATTTTGTAAATGGGATAGGAAATATTACCCAGCCGTGTATATTCATTCCCCACTGTTTCTACCAGCAAACGGCAAGGTATCCTAAGCCAGTGAAAGTATATCGAGAATCAAAAACGAACCCTGTAACCCCAACATTGACATTATTAAAGTGGCTCATTGAATGCCATAAAAATGTTGATCCTTTTGGATCATATCCTGTAGAAAAAGCACAGAATGTACCGTTTACTGAAAGTGGCAAAGTGAAATTAACATTCTTATAATCGACTGGATCAAAAACAGTAAATCCCCACTGTAGCTTTAGAATCCAATAGCAATAACATTTGGTAATGAAGTTCGTGCGGTACTAGGTGAATCTGTTGCCCAACCGAGCACACTATAACTGTTATTATTAACGATGCTTACATCCACTGTATGCCAACCGCCAATGCCGGCAGACGTTATTGCTAATGCACTATTAGGGAAAGGTATAGGAAATATATTATTTCCACGTACTGTCGGCTTTCCCCACTGTTTACAGCGCTATAACAAGCCAGTAAAAATTACGACTTGCGGCCTTATTTGTATCAACGTCTACAACAATAGAAGTTGACGACATACTTTTAATCCCGATATCTCCTGCTCCATTGCTGTCTGTCAAACATGCAAAGCCAGACAGAGGATTTATTACAGGCAAAGGCAATATGACTATATTCTTTTCAGCTGTCCCACTATCAAATCCCCACTGTGGCTAAGCACCTAAAAACAAATAGAAAATGTTTGCATTTGCATAACCAGTACCAGCGTTATTGGCATACATATAAATTTTAAAATTAGTATTAGTTATGTCAGTTATTGTTGCGTATTCTGCAGCAGCGACCGGATCTCCGTTGAATAAAGCTAAACCACCAAAGCATTCGTTGAACGAAACAGGGAAGTTTATTATCTTAAGATTAACAGTATCTCCTAAGATTTTTCCCCACTGTTCAATATCCAAGTGAAATTGCAGTAGTGGTGGGCCTGATGTATGAAACGGGGCTATTATATCCAGCTGCAAAACTCCATCCGGTAAGGGTGTAATCGAAAGTAAAACCACAAAACTCTCTTGCCGGAAAGCCAGGGGCGCCAACAACTACTGCCGTATAAACACCATTGAATTTTAAAGCCCAAGCGCCTGAGCCGCCAGTTGAATATCCCCACTGTAAATAAGAAAGGATGATAAAATTGAAAAATGAAGAATTAAAATATTATATTATGCTTGACGAAGAAGGTAAACGTGTTTCGCCAGGATACCGTGAAGATGGTGATGTACCAGATGATGTTAAAGAAAATGGAATTTTAGTAACAAAATCTGAATTTGCAATGCTTTTAAACGGTTACCTTAGAGATCCAGAAACAGGAGAATATAAAGAAATACCGCCATATGAGCCAGGGCTTAATGAATTAAAAGCATCTAAGCTATTGGAAGTTGACGCTTGGACTGAAAGTAAAATCACAGGAGGGTTTACATCTGAATGCAGTGGCGAGATGGTAAGATACGACAGTGATAAGGATACACAGCTCACAGTTTCTAGTGATCTTAATACAATCAATTCAGCTCCTGATAAGTTTTCTAAATATTATCCAAATGGCTATCCTATGAGAGGTTATCCTGATGGTGAAACCGAAAAAATAATTTGTTACCTAACTGTTGAACAACTCATTCAATGGAATGTAGATTTAGGGTTACACAGAGGGGCCTGCAAACGGGCCGGCTGGGAGAAACAAGCTTTGGTTGAAGCTGCTGACAGCAAAGAAGCTTTAGAGGCCATAATTTTAGAAAAATAATAAGGAAAGGCTGAAAAAGCGCATAGATACTGCACTTTTATAATAAAAATTAATGCAAAAATATCATACCGAATTCAAACCGCCTGCGCCCCTGAGAAACCAAGGGATTCAGGCTTTTTTGTTGCGTAAATTCGTGCCGGGTTAATACCACTAAAGGCTGTCAAATAAGGTCTATAGCCTTTTTCAGTTCGTGCAGGGATTTGTGAGTATAGACTCTTTTTGTTACGCCTTGCGAAGCGTGTCCGAGGATACGTTTGATTGCCGTTTCGTTGGCGCCTGCATTATCTAACATAGTGGCGCAAGTATGGCGACACTCATGCGGAGTGTGTTTACAACGGCTGGCTGTCATTACAGCATCAAAGCGCGCCCGGTATTGGTGATAGGTGAGCTGATTACCATCGTCAGTTGTTATGAGGTATTTACCGGGTTGAGATAGCCAAAACTCAAAATAGGGCAGTGTTTTTTTACTAATTGGTACAGCCCGGTTGCGCCCGGCCGCTGTTTTGCTCTCTCGAACGATAAAATACCGCTGTCGTAGCTTCACATCGTTTTTGAGGACAGAAAGCAACTCGGACGTGCGAACACCAGCGTATACCATCATTAACACTGTCATAGCCCATTTATCGCCAAGTTTTTTTACACGGTTTAACTGTCGGGTGTTAAAAGGTGTTTTAGGGTATTTAACTACGTGCTGATCTATGTCTATGTATTGGCTAATATTAGCGGCAGGGTCAATGATTTCATATTTTACGGCATATGTGTACATATGGTGCAATATCTGTCTAACTTTTTTCTGCATAGCATAATGGGCACCGGCATTACGTGTATCACGAATTACAGCCTGCAGGTCGCCGATTTTTAGTTCAGTAAACTTCTTGCCATACAATCTATGGCAGTGCTTGTATGCCGAAAGGTAATTGACTTGCGTAGTTTTTGCGAGTTTGGGAAACCGTTCAGCCCGCATCAATTCAAAGACCTCTGAAAAGGTGATCAACGTTGGTGCGAATAGGGAAGGGTTTTTGTGATACTCGGCAAGCAAAGCAAGTCCTTCAATTTCTGTGGCAGTGTCACCGATTGACTTTTGGCGGCCGTTGATAGTGACTTTTACGGACCATGGACGGCGACGGTTACCGTCAGTGCGTAGCACTACGCTACCAAAACCGTTTGGTAGCTTCATACGTTTTCTTTTTTTATTCAAAAAATATCACGCTCCTTTAAGGAGCATTATACAGGAGGAAAAAATGAATTGGGAATCCTTTAAATATGCAGCCATCGGCGCCGCTCAAACTTTAACTCAAGGGTGGTCTTATAAAACCTTAATAGCGGCAATGCTGGCCATGATTTTTCATAAACACGCTATATTGTTTTACAGTTTTGCCTTTTTAGTATTTATTGATTGTTTCACAAAATGGGTAGCGATTGCGTATTCGTATCTTAAAGATAAGGGTGTATTGTCACCGACACTTTGGGATTCTATAAAAGGCATAAAAGAGGCCAGGGCAGCCAAAAAGATAAAAAGTGAAGTTATGAAGCACCGTTTCCTTGGGAAAATCGGTGTTTATTTAATTTGTGCGTTGTCTGCAGCTGTCGTTGATGTAGTTATGAGAGTTTTAGATAGACCAACTTTTGCCGTTATGACGGTTATTGGGTACCTTGTTGTGACGGAGTTGCTTAGCATTATCGAAAACTTAAATGATGCCGGAGTTGAGGCTATGAGTGGCTTGGTCGCTTTTATTAAAAAGAAACTATGAGTTCTAAAATTTTTTAGGGAGTGTGGTTAATATGGCTTTGTATGTAAGTAAACATTGGAGTGTAACCGAATGGGATTGTTGGCGCCGCAGCAGGAATGAGTATGCGTGGGATAACGAAAATGGCAGGTTGTGTACTAACGACGAAAAGACTGCGAACCTATTCCGTCTTTTTGATATGTTGAGAGATTGGAATCCTAATTGGGTTATAAACACTACCAGCTACCGTGAAAAATATGGGACCGACTTTAAATCAGGCTTTCGAACTATAGAAGTAAACTTAGCTGTTGGTGGAGAGTCTAACAGCTATCATACCCGTGGCTGTGCGGCCGACATACATATATCCGGGCAGGACGATACGGATATTGCTTTGGCGGATACCGTTATTGCTGCAGCTAAAGCATGGGGCATTGAAGATCAGCTGGGGATTGGTTATTATGGCGATTGGATTCATGTAGATACCAGAGGCTACAGTAGCAGGTGGTAAAATATTTATGAGAGGGGCTTTCTTTAATTAAGGAGAAATGATATTATTATAAATAAAATTGAATGTATAAGGAGCGTTATTATGTCTCAATATAACAGAAATTTTTTAACTAATGTAATCTTAAGGATAGACTTTGCAGATAAAGAGATAAGTTTAGAAAGTATTTTAGATAATGCTATAAAAGATACGTGTAAAAAATTTTTTCCAATATTAGATGAAAAAGACCAAGAAATTAATGATATTAGAATAAATCCAGCTGATTTAGAAAAAACTGTTGTTAGTAAAAGAACAATAAAAGAATGGCATTTTTGGGGAACAAGTAAAGAGAAGCATCTTACAATCAACAGTTCTGGGATAGTGATTGATTGTAAAAATTATAGAGATTTTGAAACCTTTAATAGAGAATTTTCAGAAATATTCGCTGCTTTTACTAAAAAATTTGTTGATGTTAAATTTAGTAGGGTAGGGTTACGTTATATTGATCAAATTAAACCTGAAGGTAAAGGTCGCAAAAAATGGTATAGTTTCTGGAAAACTTATATTAATAGTAAATTATTGTCAGGAATTAATTTTTTTGAAAAAGATAATAATTTTGTTAGGCATATGAGCGATTTACATATGAATTATGAAGATTATATGTTACATTTAAGATATGGTATATATAATTCAGATTTCCCAGCAGTTAATAAACAAGTGAATTTTATAATTGATAATGATATATATACAACGGGTAAGTATTCAGCAGCGGAAGTTGAGACAGTTATAATTAAGTTTCATGAAAAAGCAAAAGAAGTGTTTGAGAATGCAATTACAAATCAATTAAGAGATTATATGGAGTTGTAATAATGGCAAGTTTAGAAGAGTCCTTAGAAGGAAATAGTGAGAATCAGTACTTAAGTGAACAACAGAGTAATAATGATGAATTGATGGAATATATTCCAGAATATACTAAAATAACATATGGTATTACTAAGCCGCATCGAATAACCGTAAGAGGTGATTTGAATAGTGACCAAGGTTAATTTTGATAAGGGAAATAGAATTAAACAGGGCGATATAATAAAGGATGTTAGGTGTACAGAAAATATTTCTATTGATAATAATAAGATAAAAGTAGATTTCATTGTTTTTCCATTAATTATTGTTTTAACACAGGATTGCGATTTAACATGGGATTTTGAATCAAGAAATGGTGGATTAATTAATCAAGATAAAAAATTAATGTCAGTTATGATTGCACCTTTATATAATTATGAACACTTTGTTTTAGGAGAACATTTAAGTGATCTTAGCAGACAAGGAACACGTTTTAGTAGTGAAAATAAAAAGAAGCTAAAGCAAAACGAGACTCCTAGATATCATTTTTTAGAATTTGATGATACTGTTCCAATAGTAAATTCGGTAATTGATTTTAAGCACTATTTTACAGTAAATGTTGTAGAACTTGAAAATCAAAAAAGCAATGATTTTATTTGTAATATTTCAGATTTGTTTAGAGAAGATATATCACAACGATTTTCAAATTATTTAGCAAGAATTGGGCTACCAGTTTAAATACCAAAAGCACTTTGCGAAAGCAGAGTGCTTTTTTCTATGGAGGAATAACATGTATGAAAAAATCAAAAGTTGGATATCTAATAATCGCTTTTTTATTGGTATGGGTATTGGTGCAGTTCTTTTTCTTGCCTGCTATCTGTTCAGCCACAGAGCCGGTTTATCTGATAAGGGAAACCGAGCTAACGACACTGGAACAAAACTCCAACAGGCAATTGAAAATCAACAGTCAATTAGCCAAGGAATTGCAGATAGCCAAAGATCGGTTGAAAGTATCGGATCAGGAATTGAGCGAAGCCAAGCAGCAGAAAGAGATGCTGCAGAAGCAGTTGACCGAGCTGGAAGCCTCGTCGAAGAAACAAGAAAACTTACAGAAAGAAATCTTGAAATCCTTGCCACCATCCGCGCCAGGGGTCCTGCGGGAAGTGGGACTGAAAATTGATGTTGAAAAATATGTAAGGGGTGTCAGCTATGGAGTGAGCCGGCTGATCGGATCCCAATATATTGGTCTGCGCGGGGAATATGATTGGCAAGATAAAAAAGCCGGTGTATGGTTGACTTATAGTTATTAAGACCACCTTTACTGATAACTATTTATATACTATACTTGTTAATAGAATAAGTGTTTTTAGAGAGGAGATTTTTGTTATGACTAGTGCTAATGTGATTGTTATAAATGAAGCTAGTAGAGGGAAAGAAGGGGGGTGGATTTTGTGTTTTCAATATTGCAGGTATGAATATAATGACTCAAAGCCAGAAAATGGATATCGTTTTATTTGGAGAAAACCTAATGGTAATCTTCAAGGTGCGAGAGGCCAGGCAAGAATTCCATCAATTGCAGATATACAAGAATTAACTTCAGTAGCAATACGTGAAGAATGGGGACACTATTTATCTGACAATACTGCTGCACAAGAAAAATAGAGGTGTTATAGATGACAAAAGAAGATGAATTAATGGAATTTCTGTATGAAAAGGTTTTTGATCCGGTTTTAGCTTCCAACAAAGCATCAAAAAAGATTAAGGCTGGAGTAAATCTTACAATTAATAGAATGAAGAAACGTGATGCGCATGGAATGATTCAATTTTTCTGGTCATCTATAGTAGGGACTGACCACAGTATTGATTTTTCAAAACAAATGAAAAAAGAGGGCTTTAATCGTTTTGAAGATATAATAGAGGATTTTCGGCTAAAATTTAATGATAATTGGCTAAGGAAATAAAGAAATGGTTATTAAAAATAGTGAAAATAACGTATAATATTTCATCGTTAATTTTGTGATTTCTGTCAACAATCTGTCAACAATAGGGCGTATTTTTGACAGATTGAGTTAGTTCTACTTAAAATGTAATTTTTTTCGAAACGTAGTAGTGGCAAGGATTTAAAGCCTTTTTTAAAGCATAGTTAGTAGTGTTAAAAAGTGCCTAAAGGGATTTCGGGTACAAGAGGCCGTGAGTTCGAATCTCGCCGCCCCGACCACTTAAAAAGTTAGCCGCAGAGCGTATCTGCGGCTTTTTTATTTTGTTTTAAAGGAAGTATTTAAAGTGATTTTTGCTGGAGCAGTGAAAAAATTTCCCATAGTGTTTCTTTTCAAATAGCTATCTGAATTTTACCAGATACGCCATATAGCAAAACCATAATATAAAAACATAAATGATCAGTCTTGAAAGAGAAATCATAAAATAAACCCTTCTTTATTTCAAAAGTTAAGCTATATTGTTGTAGCTATTAATGGTGACTTCTTGTTTATCAATTATGATATCATGCTCTTGTCAAAGAAAAAAGCCGACATTCTGCTTTTATTTATTTACTAAATGTTGGCAAAGCTGTTTCACTGTCTGTGGTTTTCCCCAAAACTGCAGTTTGTATCAAGATTGATTTCGAAAATACGTGCCCAGGGCAGGTTTACATTGATGTCGATACCTGTTAAATAATAATTGCTGTCGTTATTGCGATAAAAAGGTGTACGGCCAAGGTCTCCATATAGAAGCTGAATCTTTTGACGCTGTAAAAAGCCACGAATAAGCGTTTCTGCAAAAAACTTGTTGTCTCCCAAATCAGTTGGCTTATAGCCTTTCAGTTTCAGTAATGTAGTTAACTGTGCATGCATTAATTTCTGATAGGCATAATCATCAAGTAAACGTTCAACTGTGAAGTTCAGATTTTGGGCATACAGTGACGGATGTTCTGATTGCGGTAATCGGTGCAGCTGGCCGGTAAATAATGTTGCTTGACTAAGCGCGGTTCCCAGTGAATTACTTAAAGTATTCCAGCCTGAAAAAGCTGCCAGCCTGCTGAGCGGTACTTTAGCCTCCAAAAGCTTAGGTATTAAAAGTTCGTTTTCAGTATAGTTGGCCGTAAGATCAACCAGCGCAATGTGGCGGTCTGATATAAGCAGGGGTTTAAGTTTTTGCAGCATAGCTTTATTAGGCTGATTGTCGGCGTCGCCGCAGTGTACGAATAAAATAAAGTCGGCGACAGCAGCATCATCTGTAAGCTGACCGCCGATAAAATTTATTTTGTCCCGGATGTTTGCGTCAACAGAACAGGGCATATAGGGCATGATTTTAGCTGCGACTTTAGGCGAGGAATACTCTACAAAAATGCGTGGCTTGTAATTATACAGTTTATTATAATATCTGGTCAGCAGTAAAACTGATATTTCATCAGCTCCACTTGTAATAAGCCCGCTGGAACCTAAATCTGCATGTTTCATATATGCCAGCGCATGATTAGCATTACGATTAGGAAGCCCGAATGGCTGGGCGTCGTCCTGCCCTATAGCCAAAGTCAGACCGTCTGCGCGTGCCAGCTGGACCAGTTTTTTGTTAAAACTGTCGTTATCGGCATACAGACTGCTGTACTTCGTTTTAATATCATCCGGTATGCGTGCATCGATCGCCAGCAGCTGCCTGGTAAAGTAAGGATCGCCGAATGTTTCTGCCATATCCTTTAATGTTGCATAACGCATCAGATGCCATTGATACCAGCTGTCCGGTATAAGCTGATCGCTGACCAGCAATCTTGGAATGACGGAAAAAAACGCCATATCGATTTGTGGGTTGAGAGCATGCTGTTTGTTTACGAAAGTCAAAAACTTTTCTTCATCGTTAATTGTTCCTAAAGGTACGCGTGAGCCCAGCAGACTGCCGTGTACTAAAAGATCAGCTGATAAAATTGCGGCTGGATGCTGCGGCATTTCATTTTTCAGCCAGGCAAACAGTTTTTCTTTATCAGCAGGTGTGTTATAATTGTCAAGAAGTTCTTGCGGCGGTGTAATTACGTTGATAGAAGCCAGTGCTCCCAGTTTTCTGACCATAGCGCTGCAGGGAGGGCGGCTGTCTAACGGAGCCAGCAGCAGCGAAGTATCGGCTTTTACAGGCTGAGGCGTAAATGGGACAGTTGCAGGCATACCGCCGAATAATTCATAAAAATAGGCGCAGAGCAGCAGTAATGCGAGCAGAATAAATTTTTTCTTGTTCATAGGCTGTCTCCTTTGCCGTTCTTGTTATATTTATTATATTACAGATACGGAGTTTTTTGAATGCGGATAATTACGGGAAAGGCACGGGGGCTGAAATTGACTGTGCCAAAGAATATGGACGTACGTCCCACGGCTGACAGGGTCAAAGAATCTCTGTTTAATATTATTGGCACTAAAATTATTGGCGCACGTGTGTTGGATATGTTTGCCGGAACAGGTAATCTGGGGTTGGAGTCGTGGAGCCGCGGCGCTGATGCGGTTACTTTTGTCGATGAAAGCCGGGAATCGCTGCGCCTGGTACAAAGCAACATCGTTAAATGCCGGGCGGAGGCTGATGTTCAGGTTCTCAAAGGCAGCGCGGTAAATATTATCGAACATCTGCATCATCAGGGATTAAAATTTGATTTTGCATTCTGCGATCCTCCCTATAATAAAGGCTGGGTTCAGAAAGTTCTGCAGAAAATGGAACACTTTCAAGTACTTGAAGACGGAGGCTATCTGATCATCGAACATTCGAAGCACGATGAAATAGGCGTGCTGGCAGCGTGCTTTGAGCTTGTGCGTCAGGAACCCTATGGTGAAACTTTACTTTCGTTTATAAGATTTGCCAAAGTATAATAAAATGTTGTAAAATAATAAAATAAATTTGTAAAAAAATAGCAGGAATACAGAAACGTACGTCGAATAAGGAACAAGATAATTGAATTTATGACCAGACTGCGTTGCAGCTTCTAGGAGGTTAAACAGTGCGTAGAGCGATCTGTCCGGGTAGTTTTGACCCGGTTACTAATGGCCACCTCGATATTTTTGAACGGGCGAGCCAAATGTTTGACGAGATCATTATCAGCGTTTTTCATAATCCGGGTAAAGATAAAGCAATGTTCACCATGGAGGAAAGGGTAGAAATGCTCAGGGATGCGACAAAACATATCCCTAATGCCAGAGTAACCTGTTTTTCCGGTCTTTTAAATGAATTCTGCAGGCAGGAAAAAGCTCCTTTTATTGTAAGGGGCTTACGTGCGTTTTCTGATTTTGAATATGAATTTCAGCGCGCTCTGCTCATAAAAAAAATAGACAATAACTTAGAAACAGTCTTTATTATGACTAATGCTAATTACTCTTTCCTAAGTTCCTCTGGAATAAGAGAATTGGCAACCTTTGGCGGTTGTATCCATGGTCTTGTTCCTGAATGTGTGGAAGATCGGATCAAAAGCCTTGTTATAAGCAAAGAATAATATTAGAAAGAGGTTGAGTTTGATGATGATTGATAGAAGTACAAGTGCGACTTTGGACAGAATTTTTGATGAAATGTATAACCTTATTTCTGAGGCTAACCGTATACCTCTTACTGATAAGATCATTATCGAAGAGAGCGATTTGGCGGGTATCCTGGATGATTTGAAGGAAGCGATTCCCAAAGAAGTCAAAAGCGCTACCAGACTGCTTGAAGAACAAAAAGCAATCGTCACCAAAGCTCATGAAGAAGCTGACAATATTGTTTTGCAGGCTAAAACCGAAGCTGACCGTATTTTAGAATTGGCAAAATCCGAATCTGAAAGACTAATGCGTCAGGAAGAAATTTCCAAACAGGCAGAAGCCTTTGCTGAAGATGTAAAGAGTACTGCTTTGCGTAATCAGCAGGAAATGAAAGACGAAGCTGATGCTTATGTTGAGCGTGTAAAACACGATGTGCTGCAATATGCCGATGATATGCTTGGCTATTTGAGCGGTAGTCTGCAGTCCGCTTTACAGGCTGTAAACGATAACCGCGCTTCCGTTAATGCTGAACGTGAAAGCGTTATGTCTTCACGCCCTCAGCGTGATATGGAACTTCTGGCGATGGAAGAGGAAGAAGACGAAGAATAAGCTTTTGAAAAAAAGTAAGCCTTCCGCTCAAGCGGAAGGCTTTTTGTTTTGTTGCTTTATTATTTTTGAATATAGATCGGAGAGACAGTATAATCGTTGTTATATTGTGGTTGGTGGTTCTTTTGCAAAAGTGTCAGCAGATTAGTTGCCGCAATATCAACGGAAAGCTGCTGCTCGACTTTCTCTCCGTATTTTTCCAAGACGTTGCGGCCCAGTTTGATAATTACAGGCAGCTGAGCAGAATCCTGCATTTCTTTCAACAGTTCGCGGCCGCGGTCGTTAAAGGCCAGAACACGGATGTAAGCTGGGTCTTTGGCATTATCGAACATAGCGCGATACTGCTGCAGTAAAAGCTGCATCAGCAGTCTTCTGACACGTGAAGCGGGATAACGTTTGGTAACTGTGGCGCTGACTACGTCTTGGAATGTAGTGCAGGAAGCAGCTTCTGCCAGACGGTTTTCCAATCCTTCGCTGCATTGGCAGGCTGCGGCTATTTGGGCCGGTGTCAAAGAACGCAGCTTGTATAAAAGCAGATGGTTCAGAATTTTATCACTGATATCCATTCGGTGCTGAAGATCTGCCTCACGCAGCAGCTGGGCTGTAGTTGCCGGAACTGTGCTGAGCAGCGCTTCATCGATGCCATAGCCGCGATAATGCTCACGAATGGCTGTTGCGCCGGCAATAGGCCCGTTGATGGTTTTATCTTTATAGCCGCTGCCGCGGCGTTTAACGACGACAGGTTCGATCTCGTAACCGCCGTGCAGAAGCTGGCGGCAATATTCTAAAGCCAGGATATTGTTAGGATGTTCAGCAATCGTCAGCATGGAAGGGTCTTCCGCCAGCGTAAGCTCTAAAGACTTGGCATAACTGTGCCCTTCATCCAGATAATGATGCAGTGCATCCTGAAAAACAGGTTCGTTCAAAAATTCTGCGGTCAGCATCAGCTGCTGCGAATTGGCTGCTTCCGCACCAAAAGCAAGATGCGATACCATCCCGGTAGCAGCCAGTAATTTTACAGCTCCTGCAGCAAAAAATTCCGCACTGCGGCAGGTGAAAACTGTCGGCAGCTCTAAAACAAGGTCAACGCCGCCTAAAACGGCCATTCTGGCACGGGTCCATTTGTCAGTCAGGGCAGGCAAGCCGCGCTGTACAAGGCTGCCGCTCATAGCGGCAATGACAGGCCTGTTGCCGGCTATCCGCTTTGCTTCGCGCAGATGATGGGCGTGGCCGTTGTGGAAAGGATTATATTCTGCTACGATTCCTATTGCTTTGCTCATTCATATTCTCCCTCATTTATAATGTTTATACTAGCGATTATCATTTAAATAGTGTATACTATATGATATAATAAAACGTGCTATGAGCGCAAGCTAAATTTTGCACAAATGGAGGAAAACTGTGATTATTTTCGTTGTCAACTGCGGTAGCTCCTCAATTAAATATCAGCTTCTTAATATGAACGGCGAGCAGGTGCTGGCCAAAGGTCTGATAGAACGGATCGGTATGGAAGGTTCTGTTCTCAAACACACGCCTACGGGCAAATACACAGTAGATATCAGCGCCGAGATACCTGACCATTCCGTTGGCATCCAGATGGCGCTGGATGCTCTGACTAATGAAGAATATGGCGTTATTGACAGTATGGATGAAATCGATGCTGTTGGCCACCGTGTAGTGCACGGCGGCGAACGCTTTACCGATTCGGTACTGATCAGCGATGATGTTTTGAACGGGATCGAGGCCTGCGCTGAGATTGCGCCGCTGCACAATCCGCCGAACCTGTATGGTATCAAAGCCTGTATGCGCCTGATGTATAATACTCCTCAGGTAGCTGTTTTTGATACGGCGTTCCATCAGACTATGCCAAAAGTTGCCTATTTGTATGGCCTGCCTTACGAAATGTATGTCAAATACGGACTGCGCCGCTATGGCTTCCATGGAACTTCCCATAAATATGTAGCCCAGCAGGCGGCCGAAATGATGGGCGAGCATATGAGCGACCTGCGTTTTATTACCTGTCATTTGGGTAATGGCGCCAGCATTGCTGCGATCAAATATGGTAAATCCATCGATACCAGCATGGGGTACACACCGTTGGAAGGACTTGTCATGGGTACACGTTCCGGCGAGATCGACCCTGCTATCATTCCTTTTTTGATGGAAAAAGAAAATATGAATGCACAGCAGATCGACGATTATCTGAACCGTCGCAGCGGTATTTTAGGTATCTCAGGGCTATCCAGTGATTTCCGTGATCTGGAAAGTGCCGCTAACCGCGGTGATGAACGCAGTCAGCTTGCTATAGACATTTTCGCTTATAAGGTCAAAAAATATATTGGCGGCTATGTTGCTGCCATGGGTGGCGTTGATGCCATCATCTTTACAGCAGGTCTGGGTGAAAACTCTCCGTTTATGCGTGATAAGATCTGTAATGGTCTGGAATATCTTGGTACGCGTATTGATCCGGAACTTAACAAGCTGCGCGGTAAACAGATGGAAATCAGTATCAAAAGGGCGCGGGTCAAGATCTTTGTGATTCCCACGAATGAAGAACTGGTCATTGCCCGTGATACACTGAATATCTGCCGCCGCATCATTAAATTATAATAAAAGTTACGCTTTTTTCTTGACAAAGATTTAGAGCATAGCTATAATTGATACGATTGGTGAAATATGATAAAGATAAATGTCGCAGAAATCAAGAAAAGACTGGTCGGTAAAAAAGACTTTTCCTATGAACTGAAACCAGCAGAATTGAACATTACCGAAGCGGATCTTCCGCTGACAGGAACGGTGACCGTAAAAGGCACGATATCCAATGTCGGTGATGTTTTGCTTTTGGAAGCTATGGTTGAAGCCATGGTCAACAGGACCTGCGGACGCTGCCTTAAAGCCTTTACAGGTAAGAGTACGGCTGAAGTATTGGAAAAATTCTATCCGGCAAGTGCTGAGAATATCGAAAATGATGCTTTTATTTATGAATCTGATATCGTCGATCTGACGGAACCGATTCGTGAAAGTCTCCTGCTGGCAGAGCCCCTTCAAGCTTTGTGCAGGATCGATTGTCAGGGCTTGTGTCCGGTCTGCGGCGCCGATAGAAATAAAGGCGACTGCGGCTGTGATACTACCACAGTCGATCCCAGGTTGGCGGCATTAAAGCAATTCATCAAAAATTAAATTCACATTCATTAGCTTGAGGAGGTGTATCAAAGATGGCAGTACCAAAGAGAAAAATGTCCAAAGCTCGCCGCGATTCCCGTCGCGCGAACTGGAAACTTACAGTTCCTGGCTTAGTCGAATGTCCGCAATGTCATGAGATGAAAATGCCGCATCGCGTTTGTCCCGAATGTGGTTATTACAACGGCAAACAAGTTATCGTTAAAGAACAATAATCTTGCAGCTTTAAATCCCCGTACCTTAACGGTACGGGGATTTTTGCTTTTTATTGGCTGGTACTAAAGTGATACAGGCAGAGTAAAAAAGCTGTTTGAAAACCGTCGGGCATTTGATTGTGACTAACTTGTGAATTATTAGGAAAATTAAGCATGGAATTAAAATTTTTACTTGCTTTTTTTATTGTGAGCTTTTATAATACCTCTAGATATTAATAGTTGGTACTAAAGTCGGGTGATAAAATGAATTCTTCCAAAAAAATAATACGGCAGGAAAATCTGTCCAAGATGTTGGAACGCAATCCATTTTTGACAGACGAGCAGCTTGCTAAAGCACTTGAAGTCAGTATCCAGACAATCCGTTTGGATCGCCTGCGAATGAATATTCCGGAAGTACGTGAACGTACACGTCAGATGGCCGAAAATGCGCAGACAAAATTGAAAGCCATCGACAAAAAAGATATTGTCGGCGATCTTATTGATCTGGAATTGAATAAGATCGGTATTTCGATGCTGAAAATAACGCCGGAAATGGTGCTGGAAAAAACAGGCGTCGCACGCGGTTACTATATGTTTGCGATGGCCAATACCCTGGCTCTGGCTGTAGTCGATGCAGATGCGGCCTTGACAGGGGTGGGTAATGTTAAGTATAAAGTACCGGTCTATGCCGGTGCAACCTTAGTCGCTAAGGCGGAGGTGATCCGCCGTGAGCATGATAAATATGTTATCTGGGTCAAAGTTCGCAACAATAACGAAGAAGTGTTTCGTGCTAAATTCATTATTGTATCACTGCCCAACGAAAGGATCGAGAAATAGTGAAAATTGCGGTTGATGTGATGGGAACTGACTATGGACCTCAAGAACTGGTTTTGGGAGCTGTCCAGGCTGTCAGAGCGTATGACTGTGAAGTCGTTCTCGTAGGCGACTCCGAAATTATAAAAAAACTGCTGGAGGAATATAATGCTGCTGATGAACGAAAAATCACAGTACATCATTCCAGAGAAGTTATTAATATGGATGAACATCCAGGTATAGCAGTAAAAACTAAAAAAGATGCGTCTATCGTCGTTGCTACGAAGCTGCTGCGTGATAAAGAGTGTGATGCGCTGGTATC
Organism: Phascolarctobacterium faecium; assembly: GCF_003945365.1. NCBI lineage: Bacteria > Bacillati > Bacillota > Negativicutes > Acidaminococcales > Acidaminococcaceae > Phascolarctobacterium > Phascolarctobacterium faecium. The sequence continues at coordinate 1,258,819 of NZ_AP019004.1, forward strand.
GTCCGGAAGCACAGGGGCGGCAGTAGCCGCAGCATTGTTTGGACTGGGACGCATCAGGGGCATCGAACGTCCGGCTATCGCGACTCCTATCCCAAGTCTTACCGGGACGACAGTAGTTTTAGACAGCGGTGCTAAAGTCGACGCCAAACCCGAACATATGGTGCAAAGTGCTATCATGGGCAGCGTTTATGCTGAGTTGATGCTGAAAATAAAAAATCCGCGCGTCGGGCTTTTGAATATCGGTGAAGAAGAAACAAAAGGTAACGAGCAGGCTCTTGCTACTTATCCTCTGCTCAAGGCTGAAGAACATATCAACTTTGTCGGTAATGTAGAAGGCCGTGACATTAACAAAGGCACTGTTGACGTAGTCGTCTGCGACGGGTTTGTCGGCAATGTAGTCCTGAAGTTTGCAGAAGGTCTTGCAAGTGCTATAATGAAGTTAATGAAAGAAGCTATTTTGAATGGCGGTTTTCTGGCCAAGCTGGGCGGACTTTTGATCAAACCGGCTATGAAGGGGCTTGCCAAGCGGCTTGATCCGGCTGAATACGGCGGTGCGCTGCTTTTGGGTGTCAAGGCACCTTTTATTATCTGCCACGGCAGCAGTAAAGCAAAGGCTATCAAAAATGCAATCGGCGTGGCTATAGATTTTGCTGAGCGTGATGTAGTTGAACATATTGCCGGCAATATCGTGAAATCAAGAAAAGGAAACGAGGAAATATAAATGGAAAAAGCAGTTGGTATTTTAGGTCTGGGCTGCTATGTGCCTGAAAAGGTGCTGACCAACCATGATCTTGAAAAAATAGTAGAAACCAGCGACGAGTGGATCGTTGAACGTACAGGCATTAAAAACAGGCATATTGCCGCTGAAGGCGAAGCTACATCCGATATGTCCGTTATTGCGGCAGAACGTGCTTTGGCTGACGCAGGCGTAAGCCCTGAAGAAATCGAACTGGTCATCGTGGCAACTGCTTCTGCTGACCATGCTTTTCCCTCTACCGCTTGTCTGGTACAGGACCGTATCGGCGCTAAAAACGCAGCCGCATTCGATCTGTCCGCAGGCTGCTCCGGCTTTGTTTACAGTCTGGGCGTAGCAAGCCAGATGGTAAAATCCGGTTTGTACAAAAAAGCGCTCATCATCGGTGCTGAAACTTTAAGCCGCATTATGAACTGGGAAGACCGCAATACCTGCGTTCTTTTTGGTGACGGTGCAGGAGCGGCGGTCATTGGTGAAGTCGAGGATGGTCTTGGTGTTTTGGGTATCGATCTCGGCAGCGACGGCAGCGGCGGCAAATATCTGTTCCAGCCGGCTGGAGGCAGCCGCAGACCGGCTTCTCACGAAACAGTAGATGCAAGAGAGCATTTTATCCATATGAACGGCAATGAAGTATTTAAATTTGCAATCCAGATCATGGGCAAAACGGCTAAACGAGCTTTAGCTAAAGCAGGTCTTGAACCGGCTGATGTCGATCTTCTGGTTCCGCATCAGGCTAATATCCGCATTATTAACAGTGCTGCTAAACGTTTGAAAATGCCAATGGAAAAAGTTTGGGTAAATGTCGATAAATACGGCAATACTTCCGCTGCTTCCATTCCCATTGCCCTGTGCGAGGCGCAGGAGCAGGGCGTACTTAAAAAAGGCGGTACAGTACTGTTGGTTGGTTTCGGTGCTGGCCTCACATGGTCTTCCATTGTGCTTAAATGGAGTAAATAAACCTGCAAGAACAATTGAGCAAAAGACGAAAGAGAGGTTTTCCCAATGAGCAAAATTGCATTTGTATTCCCGGGACAAGGTTCCCAAACTGTAGGTATGTGTAAAGATCTTTATGATAACTATACTTGCGCTCGCAAGGTTTTTGAAGCTGCTGACGAAGCTTTGGGTTTCTCCATCAGCGATATGTGTTTTAATGGTCCGGAAGATCAGCTGCGTCTGACCTTTAATACTCAACCGGCTATCCTGACTGCCAGCGTAGCCTGTGCTGAGGTGCTGAAAGAAAACGGACTGAGCTGCGAAGTTGCTGCTGGCCATAGCCTGGGTGAATATTCTGCTTTGGTTTTGGCAGGTGCTTTGGACTTTGCTGATGCTGTCCGTATCGTTCGTAAACGTGGCCAGTTCATGCAGGAAGCTGTTCCTGTTGGCGAAGGCAGCATGGCCGCTGTCTTAGGTCTTGAAAGCGATAAAATCATTGATATCTGCCGTACTGTTGAAGCTGAATGCGGTGAAGCTGTACAGGCAGTAAACTTCAACTGCCCTGGCCAGGTCGTTATTGCAGGCTCTGTAGGCGCAGTGGACAAAGCTTTGGCGGCGTTGAAAGAAGCCGGCGCCAAACGCGCTGTTCTTCTTCCCGTAAGCGCACCTTTCCACAGCACTCTTATGCAGCCGGCTTCCAAACGTCTGGCTGAAGTTTTTGAAACTATTACCTTCCACGACGCTAAGATTCCTGTCGTAGCTAATGTAACTGCAACTGAAGTTACCAAAGGAGAAGAAATCAAAGAATCTCTGATCCGTCAGGCTGCTATGCCTGTACTTTGGGAAACCTCTGTCAACCATATGATCGCAGGCGGCGTCGATACTTTTGTCGAAGTCGGCCCAGGCAAGGTTCTGTCCGGTTTTACTAAAAAAATTGCCAAGGGTATGGCTGCTTTGAACGTCGAAGATGAAGCAAGCCTTGAAAAAACACTTGCTTATTTTAAGGAGGTTCGTTAAAATGCAGTTAGAAGGTAAAATCGCACTGGTTACAGGTGCTTCCCGCGGTATCGGTAAAGCTATCGCAGTGGCGCTGGCTGCTGCAGGAGCTGATGTCGCTGTCAATTATGCCGGTAACAAAGCTGCTGCTGAAGCAGTGGCTGCTGAAATCGAAGCTATGGGACGCAAAGTTCTGCTGCTGCAGGGTGACGTTGCCAAGCTTGAAGTCTGCACTGAAATGATCGATGCCGTTATCAAAGAATTCGGCCGTATCGACATTTTAGTCAATAATGCAGGCATCACTCGTGACAATCTACTGATGCGTATGAAGGAAGAAGATTGGGACGCAGTGCTGAACACTAACCTCAAAGGTGTTTTCAACTGCACTAAAGCAGCTGTCAAATACATGATGAAACAAAGAGCGGGCCGTATCGTCAACATCACCTCTGTCGTAGGTGTAATGGGCAATGCCGGTCAGGCCAACTATGCTGCAGCAAAAGCAGGCTGCATCGGTTTCACCAAATCTGTAGCTAAAGAAGTTGCAGCCCGTGGCATCACTGTTAACGGTGTTGCACCTGGTTTTATCAAAACTGATATGACCAGCGTTTTACCAGAAAAAGTAGTAGCCGATATGGAAGCCGGTATCCCGCTGGCGCGTCTTGGCGAACCTGAAGATATTGCCAAGGCAGTATTGTTCCTTGTAAGTGACGATGCTGCTTACATAACCGGTCAGACTTTACATGTTGACGGTGGTATGGTAATGTAATTATGCAATTCTTAAAAAAAGACCTTTGGAAGGAGGTGAATCGTAAATGAGCACTTTCGAAAAAGTAAGAGACATTACTGTCGAGCAATTGAGCGTTGACGCTGATGAAGTAAAGATGGAATCATCCTTCATCGATGATCTGGGCGCTGACTCCCTCGACATCGTTGAATTAATCATGGCTTTCGAAGAGGAATTTGAAGTTGAAATCCCTGACGAAAAAGCTGAAAAAATCCGCACCGTGGCTGATGCAGTCAAAATGTTGGATGAAGAAAAATAATCTTTTAGCAGCTCAAGGGAAAGCTCTTAGGAGCTTTCCCTGACAGTTGCAGTAGTCCTGAAATGGGGGATATTTGTTGAAACTACCAGTACTTAAAATAGGTGATTTGACAGCCGAAGTACCGATCATACAAGGCGGAATGGCTATCAGACTGTCTACCGCGCGTTTGGCGGCAGCCGTTGCGCAGGAAGGCGGAATAGGACTCATCGCAGCGTCCGGCATGGCGTTTGACGAGCTGCGTAAAGAGATCCGGCTGGCCAGAAAGCTTACCGGCGGGAAAGGCATCATCGGCATTAATGCCATGGTTGCGGCCCGCGAATTTCTTGGGCTAATTACCACTGCTGCCGAAGAAAAAATTGACCTGATCGTTGCCGGTGCCGGTTTTTCAAGAGATATTTTCGCCGTGGGGCGTGAACATAACGTAGCCGTAGTGCCCATCGTTTCCTCTGTCAAACTAGCTAAAATATCTGAAAAGCTCGGTGCAGCCGCTATTGTAGTGGAAGGAACAGAGGCGGGAGGACATCTTGGGACTCAACAGTCCATCAAAGATATTCTGCCTGACATTGTCAAGGCGGTCAATATTCCGGTTATCGCCGCCGGCGGAGCTACTGACGGTGCAGCTGTAGCGGAGCTTCTTAAATTAGGGGCCAGCGGTGTGCAGATGGGCAGTCGTTTTGCCGCCAGCGAAGAATCCAACGGTGCTCCGGCGCTGAAAGAATTATATCTCAAAATGACCAAAGAGGACGTTGTACAGATCGACAGTCCCGTTGGCTATAAAGGCAGGGCGATCCTTAATCCTTTTGCCAAACAGGTTCTGGAAGGTACGCAGCCGCGTCCCCGCACCTGTGATAACTGCCTTAAACAATGTTCCCGCAGCTTCTGCATCATCCGTGCGCTCACCAGAGCTCAGCAGGGCGATGTTGAAACCGGCCTTGTTTTTACAGGTGCCAATATGTGGAAGATCAAAGAAATTTTACCCGTGAAAGAAATTTTCAGAAGACTGAAAGAAGAAATAGCAAAAATTTAATTTGAGGTGATTTATTTTGAAAAGACGAGTCGTTATTACCGGTGTTGGCCCGATTACTCCAATCGGCATCGGCAAAGATGAATTTTGGGGCAATCTGATCGCTGGTAAATCCGGTATCGGTCTCATTACCCAGTTTGATGCTTCTGATCCTGGCTTCACCACTAAAATTGCAGGCGAAGTTAAAGATTTTGATTTCGCTAACTATGGCGATAAAAAAGAAGGCAAACGTATGGATCGTGTGACCCAGTTTGCTGTAGCTGCTGCTAAACTGGCAGTGGAAGATGCTGAACTCGATCTGGAAAAAATTGATCCCGTTCGTGCCGGCGTTTGCGTTGGCAGCGGCATTGGCGGCATCCATACCTTCCTCGAGCAGTCTTTAAAATATGGCGAAAAAGGTCCAGGCAAAATCAGTCCGTTCTTCATTCCGATGGAGATCCCGAATATGCCTGCCGGCCAGATTTCTATTGCTTTAGGCTTTAAAGGCCCTAATACCGCTATCATCACAGCTTGTGCTACCGGCACTAACTGTATCGGCGACGCTCTGCGCACTATTCAATATGGCGATGCCGATATTATGATCGCAGGCGGCACAGAAGCTGCTGTTTCTCCTGTTGCTATAGCAGGCTTCGGTAACATGAAAGCTCTTTCCACCAACAACGAACATCCTGAAAAGGCTTCCTGTCCGTTCGATAAAAAACGCGACGGTTTTGTTATGGGTGAAGGTGCCGGCGTAGTAGTTATGGAAGAGCTGGAACATGCTTTGGCACGTGGAGCTCATATCTATGCTGAAGTAGTAGGCTTTGGCATGAATGCCGACGCTTATCACATCACTGCTCCTGATCCGAGCGGTGAAATGCCTGCCCTGTGCATGCAGCAGGCTATCGACGATGCTGGTATGAAACCGGAAGACGTTGATTACATCAACGCTCATGGTACTTCTACCCATCGTAATGATTTGAATGAGACTTTAGCTGCTAAAAAGGTTTTTGGCGATCATGCTTATAAAATGACTATCAGCTCCAACAAATCCATGACAGGACATTTGCTGGGCGCTGCAGGCGGCGTAGAAGCAATTGCTACCGTCATGACCATTGAGAATGGTATTATCCCTCCGACGATCAACTATGAAGACCCTGATTTAGAAGAAGGTCTGGACCTTGACTATGTTCCTAACGTAGCCCGTAAAGCAGAAGTAAGAGCGGCTCTGTCCAATAACTTCGGCTTTGGCGGCCATAATGCCACCATTCTCTTCAAAAAATATCAAGCTTAATTGAGAATAGAGTGATTTAAATGCAAGACACGCGCAAAGAGCAGCTGCTGAAGTTCTGTCAAAGCCTTGGCATCGAAATGCACAAGCTGGAACTTCTAAACAGCGCTCTGACGCATACATCATACGCTCACGAATCTAAAGAATTACCGCGTCCGGAACATAACGAACGCGTAGAATTTTTAGGCGACTCCGTGCTCAGCGTTATCGTCAGTACATATATGTACTGCACTTTCCCCAACCTTAACGAAGGAGAACTTACCAAGCTCAGGGCCCATATCGTCTGCGAAGCATCGCTGGCTGAATATGCCCGTAAAATAAATCTTGGTGATTACCTGCTTTTAGGAAAGGGAGAAGGTTTGTCGGGAGGACGCGAACGCGCTTCTATCCTGGCCGACGCTTTTGAATCTGTACTTGGGGCTTATTATTTAGACCAGGGTATGGAAGCAGCCCGTGTATTTTTACTGGGGTTAATGAAAGCCGAGCTGGATTTTATCTGTACGCACGGCATTTGCAGTGATTTTAAAACAAGGCTGCAGGAAGTTGCGCAGCAGGATGGCGATGTTGATATCGTCTATGAGCTGATCGGTTCCAAAGGTCCTGAACACAACAAACATTTTGCCACCATTGTTTCCGTTAACGGCAAACATATCGGTTCAGGCGAAGGCAGGACGAAAAAGGAAGCGGAACAGCAGGCTGCTAAAAGCGCTCTTGAAAAAATGGGCGCGCCTTTGACAGGCTTTCCTAAATAAAATAAACCCTTGCCGGTTTACCGGCAAGGGTTTTCTTTGTCTGCTGTTCAGCTCAGTGTGAAGGTCCATACAGGTTCAGCAGAACTACACCGCTGACGACCAAAGCCATACCGACGGCGCCGATGGCGTTGATGCTTTCGTGAAAGACCAGCATTGAAATGATGGCTGCGGCAACGACACCGATGCCTGCCCAGGTTGCATACGCAATGTTCAAATCAATAAACTGCAGTGAACGGGACAGAAAATAAAAAGCGCCTGTGTAAGCTGCAACTACTACCAGCGAAGGTGACAGCTTAGTAAAGCCCAGTGTGTATTTCAAAAATGTTGTGCCCAGTAATTCCAAAACAATAGCTAAACCTAAATATACAAATCCCATGATATCCTCCTAATCATCTATGGCGTCACGTAAAGCCTTCATCCAGGCAAAGCCGCCTTCCAGCAGTGCGTTGCGCTGGGCGTCAGTCATATTACGCAGCGCCCGTTCTTCAAAATCATCCATTTTTTGTAAAAGCCCGTCGGCATAAGCAGCTCCCTGACTGGTAAAAACCAACAGCTTGACGCGTTTATCAGTAGGGCTGATTATTTTTTCGACGAAGCCTTTGTCTTCCAATCCGGACAGAATACTGTTGACCGTCTGTTTGGGCAGCATCAGTTTTTCGCAGATCAGATGCTGGGTACAGTCATTTGGAAATTCCTTCAGCAAATACAGGGTCAGCAGTAAATTGTTATTGAGTCCGTGTGATTTGGCCCAGCGTTCATAGACGGCGTTTGTGCCGAACCAAAGGTCGTAGTAGCCGTGGCGTATCCGTTGCAGCTCTTTATGCATAAGCGCCCTCCTTTTTTAATAAAGTCCGAAATCGGACTAATTGAATTATAACAACATTTTCTAAAAAAGGCAAGTAAAATTTTGTGAATGACACCAGGGCGGATGGCGGGCATTGACCGGGAGCGGTGATACGGGTATAATGCAATTATCAAGCATGTTGATAAAAATGCAGGCGCACTAATAAGCCGCATTATAATAAACGTTTAATGCAAGGAGGCAGGGCAGTGGCAATCATACCTGTGTTTATACCGCATGCGGGCTGTCCGCACCAGTGCGTGTTCTGTAATCAAAAAACTATCAGCGGTCAGCAGACTGCGTCGTCGAGAGACGTAGAGCAGCAGCTCGAACGCTATCTGCAATGGATCAAACCGGGCCCTTCCAACGAAGCGGCTTTTTACGGCGGCTCGTTTACAGGTTTGCCGGCCGACTTGCAGACAGAACTTTTCCGACCTGTAGATAAACTTTTGGCGGAAGGTGTTATTGGCAGTGTTCGCTTATCTACCCGACCAGATTATATTGATGCCGCCCGGTTAGAGCTGCTGCAGGCACACGGCGTAAAAACGGTAGAACTGGGTGTGCAGTCGCTGGACGATAATGTTCTGGCAGCGGCAGAGCGGGGGCATCAGGCCGCCGATGTTTATAAGGCTGTTTCTTTGCTGAAACAGTATGGCTTTGAGATCGGTCTGCAGTTAATGGTAGGTATGCCTGGCCAAAGCTTTGACAGCGTCAAAGCTACGGTTGAGCAGGTGCTCAGGCTCGGTCCTTCTTTTGCCCGTATTTATCCCTTGCTGGTAATAAAAGGCACGCCGCTTGAGCATATTTACGAACGTGGTGAATTTGAGCCTCTGACACTGGAAGCAGCAGTTGAGCAAAGTGCTTATGTATACAGCAAATTAACCCTGGCGGGGATCAAAGTCATTCGTGTTGGCTTGCAGGCCGATGAAGAGTTGTGCAGTGAAGGTAATATTGTTGCTGGACCGTTCCACCCATCTTTTGGTGAACTTGTGCAAAGCTTTTTGCTCTATGCCGAACTGACTCCGCAGCTGCAGAGGCTGTTTTGCCAAGGCGCGGGAAACATAGTAATAACCTGCCCGAGCAAGCTGGAATCAAAGCTGCGCGGGCTGAAAAACAATAATCTGCGGCGCTGGCAGCAGCTTGCAGGACCGGTTCCTGTAAATATCAAAGCAGGGCCTGATGCAGAACGTATTATGATAAGCTGGAGGTTGGACGATGAGTGAATGTCAGAGCTTTGACCCGGTCGCTGACACAGACAGCAGGCTGCTCATTCTCGGTTCCATGCCCGGTGTTCGTTCCTTGCAGATGCAGCAGTATTACGGACATCCGCAGAATCGTTTTTGGCCGTTGGTGACGATGCTTTTAGGCTATGCTGAGGTTCCTTTGGATTATGCGGATAAAAAGCAGATGCTTTTAGATAACCGTATAGCTCTTTGGGACGTACTGGGTTACTGCGAACGTGAAGGCAGTCTTGATTCGGATATTACCTGCGAGCAGCCTAACGATCTGGCCGGATTTTTGCAGAATCATCCGCAGATACATACTATCTGCTGTAATGGAGGCAAAGCTGCCGCCGCCTTTAAAAAATATACCAGACAGCTCGATCTGCAGAGGATTACTGTGCATTTCCTGCCTTCTACCAGCCCGGCCAATGCCCGCTGGAGCCTGACTAAGCTTTTGGAAGCGTGGCAGGTTATCAATACCGGACGTAAAAAAATAAAAAAGCCTTGAATACAAAAAGTATTCAAGGCTTTTACTTTAGTTATCAGTTAGTTTTTCCTGGATATGCCTTCAGTGCTTCACCAAGGATATAAATTGCCTTTTTCAAATCATCACAATTGAGAACATAGGCCAGCCTAGCCTCATTAACCCCCAACTCAGGGTCGCTGTAGAAACCGTTGCCGGGAGCGAACATAACAGTTTCGTTATCAATAGCAAAATTTTCCAAAGTCCAGATAGCAAACTTTTCAGCATCGTCTACGGGCAGCTGCACCATAATATAAAAGGCTCCCTTCGGATCGGAAGCAACTACGCCAGGCAGCTCTTTAAGAGCGGCAACGATCGTATCGCGGCGTTTTTTGTACTCTTGATTCACTTCCTCCAGATAGCTGACGGGAGTAGTATATAAAGCGGCTGCGCCGACCTGTTCCAGAATCGGGCTGCACAGACGGCCCTGGCAGCATTTGATAATCTGCTTGGCAAGCTCTTTGTTTTTGCTGATTATGCAGCCGATACGGGCGCCGCAGGCACTGTAGCGTTTAGAAACCGAATCAATGATGATCAGGTTGTCGGCAAGCTCGGGCATTGTGCCAAAGCTTCGGTAAGCGCCGTCATAAACAAATTCACGGTATACCTCGTCAGCGATCAAAGCCAGGTCATATTTGCGGACGATTGCTGAAATCATATCCATTTCTTCCTGTGTATAAACAACACCGGTCGGATTACCGGGATTAGTCAGTAAAACAGCTTTTGTTCTGGGCGTGATCTGCGCTTCGATAGCAGCAGCGTCAGGCAGATGGTAACCGTCAGTCACATTTGTCTGTACAGCGTTGATTTTAGCGCCAAACTCTCTGGCAAAAGTAGTATAGTTAGCATAAAACGGCTCGAATACCATGATCTCGTCTCCTGGATCACATAAGGCCATGACAGCAAAAATCAAAGCTTCGCTGCCGCCGTTGGTAATAAAAATATCATCGGCAGCAAAATCCATACCTTTTTCGGCATAGTATTTGCGTATCGCTTCGATCAGAAAACCTTCGCCTTTGGAATTGCCATAAGCAATTACCTGCTCGTCATAAGTGCGGATGCTTTCCATAAACTGGTCAGGAGTTTTGATATCGGGCTGTCCGATATTCAGATGGTAGATTTTTTTACCCTTCGCTTTAGCTGCATCTGCATACGGCGACAGCTTTCTGATAGGTGAAGAAGTCAAACTTTGGATACGTGCTGAAAGTTTCATGTAAAATCCCCTCACTGCTGATAAATTTTGTCCGGGCGCCAGGACCCGGGGTTATTATGGCACTTGGCAGCATTTCTGCTGTCTTGCCAAGTGTTCATATTATATCATAATTAAATCGTTATTTTTAGCATCAGGATAAAAAAATGTAAAAATATTTTACAAAACGGCCTGAAATACAGCAAAAGTGTTTCAAAAAATACTTTTTGCTTCTCAAGCATAACGGCAGCATTTGATTAAAAAAGTGCGTTGAGTCATATAATTGTATGAAACCTTCATCTATGGTAAAATATACTGATAGAATATTGCAGATTGGGTGATTTTGTGCATTTAAAGTCATTTTCGACTTATGGATTCAAATCCTTTGCAGATAAAATTGAATTAAGCTTCGGTTCGGGCATTACGGCAATCGTTGGACCAAACGGCAGCGGCAAGAGCAACATTTCTGATGCGATCCGCTGGGTACTGGGCGAGCAAAGCGCCAAATATCTGCGCGGCAGCAAAATGGAAGATGTTATTTTTTCCGGCAGCGGCAAGCGCAGGCCTTTGGGTGTTGCCGAAGTGACGCTGGTTTTTGACAACAGCGACCATCGCCTCAGCCTTGATTTTGATGAAGTAAGCATTACCCGCCGCGTTTTTCGCAGCGGTGACAGCGAATACTCCATCAATAAAAAGAACTGCCGTTTAAAAGACATTCTTGACCTTTTGGCAGATACTGGTCTGGGACGTGGTTCTATGTCCATTATCGGTCAGAATAAGATCGATGAAATACTGAACAGCCGTCCTGAAGAACGCCGCGCTTTGTTTGAAGAAGCCGCTGGTATTGCCAAGTTCAGGATGCGTAAAAAAGAAGCTATGCGGCGTCTGGACGATACCGCTGCCAACCTGACCCGCATCAACGACATCAAAGCCGAAGTCGAAGGTCAGGTCGAGCCTCTGCGCCTTGCTGCAGAACAAACACGCAAATTCAATCTGCTGGATAAAGAACTGCGTGCCTGCAAACTGACCCAATTTGTGCACAAGATAGAAAATATTGAAAATATTCGGCAGAAGCTGAACACACAGGATGCCGAACTTGAAAATAAAGTACTGGAACGCGCTACTGCCGTCAGCACACAGGAAGCTGAATGCAGTGCCTTACAAATGGAGCTGGATAAGCTCAGTGAAGCCTATAACCGTATTCAGGACGATATCAAAGAAAAAGAAACAGCTCTGGAAAAACTGCGTGGTCAGGAAGCTGTGTTGGCAGAGCGTGTTCGGCAAAGCGAAAAATCAGGACTGCGTTTGGAAGAGCAGGGCAAAAAGCTGCAGGAACAGATCGCAGCTTTGGATACTCAGCTCAAAACGATGGTCGTGGATTATGACCGTTTAGAAGCGCAGCAGGCTGCCGCACAGCTTTTGGTAAGCAGGCTGACCAGAGAACAGGCAGAAAAAGAAACACGTATCAGCGAAGCTGAAGCGGCAATGGAAGATATGAAAACAGCTGCTTTCGATAATATGCGTACAATGGTCAATCTGCGGAATGAGATCCGTGGACTGGAGCAGGAGCAGGAACAGCGGATGCGTAAGCGTGACGCCCTTAAAAAGAGCATCGCCGAAGCAGAAACCGCAGGCGAAGAACTGCAGAGCCGTTACCGTAATATGAACGATGAGCAGAGCAATGTAGAAAACTCTTTGGAGCTTATTAAACGCGATGGCAGGGAAGTGAGTGCTAAAGCTGCCGAAGAGACCGAAGCGCTGAATAAAGTTCTGTCGCAGCATAAAGACTGTCAAAACAGGATCACAGCGCTGGAAAGCCGTTTGAACCTGCTGCAGAATATGCAGAAAAGCTATGAAGGCTTTGGCTATGGGATCAAAACAGTGCTGCAGTCGCAGGAACCCTGGCGCAGTGACGTTATCGGTGTTGCCGCCGAACTGATCGAAGTGCAGCCTGAATATGTAGTTGCAATAGAAACTGCATTAGGAGGAGCGGCGCAGAACCTTGTTATGGGCAGTTCGGAAGCCGCCAAAAAGGCCATCGCCTATCTTAAACAGCGTCAGGCCGGCCGGGCGACCTTCCTGCCGCTTGATACTATCAAATATCATGAACGCCGCAGTGAAGAAGAGGCACTGGCAAAACTGCCGGGTATTCGGGGATTTGCTGCCGATCTGATCGGCTATGATATAAAACTGGCGCCGATCTTTAAATTTTTGCTGGGTCGGGTGCTGGTAGCGGACAATATGGATGCCGCTTTGGCAGCTGCCAAAAAAAGCAGCTTTCGTACCCGAGTCGTTACTTTGGCGGGAGATGTCGTCAATGCCGGCGGTTCGCTGACCGGCGGCAGCAGGCAGCAGAAGGAAGCCGGCTTTCTGTCGCGCGGCAAAGAGATCGACGAACAGGAACAAAAGGCAGGTGTCTTGCGCCGTGAGCTGTTGGGATATCAGGAGCTGCTTGAAGAACACGAAGGTACCTTAAAAGTTTATAACAACAAACTGGTGGAATTGCGCCAGGACCTGCAGCAGAAGGAAATCCGCAAAGCTGAGCTGGGCGTAGCTCTGGAGCGTTTAAGCGCAGAGCAGCGTCAGGCTGCGGAACGGCTGGAGCTTCTGCTGGATGACCGTAATCAGGTTTCTCAGGAATATATGGCAGCTCGCCAGCAGCTTACCGACCTGCGCCCGCAGCTAACGGCTCTGGAAGCCGAAGACGCACAGGGCAAACAGCTGCTGGATGATCTGCAGAAACAAACGGCCGCAGACCACAGCGCGCTGGCATCTATCCGCAATCGTCTGCAGGATGCCAGGGTCGAACTGGAATCGAATGCCGCACGGACTACGATGATGGCCGAGCGGATGCAGCAGCTTGATGCCGATATGGGGCGTATGCAGCAGGAACTCGCTGCTAATGAAGACGAGCAAAAGCATTTGCTTGACGTGATAACGGCCAGCAAAACCAGCACTGAACAGCTGGCTGCCAGCAGTACCGCATTACTGGCCGAATTACAGACCGTTGTCGGCGGTAAAGATGAATTCGGGGCCAAACGTATTGCCATTACTGAAAAGCAGGCAGTGGCAGGCGAGAGGCTGGATTCTTTGAAAAAAGAACTGACTGTTGCTGAAACCAGGCGCAATCAGGCAGCGATGGAAATGGTACGTCAAAACAGCGACTATGACCATGCTCTGGAACAGCTGGCGACTGAATACCGTATTACTCTGGACGAAGCACGTGCCAGCGGTGATCTGCTGGATGAAAGCGATGCGGCTTTACGTCGGCGTGAACTGCGTCTGGAGCGTGAAATTGAAACCTTAGGCCCGGTAAATCCTGCGGCAATCGAACAATATGAAGCTGTCAGCGAGCGCTATGAATTTTTACAGCGTCAATACAGCGATCTTTCAGAGGCCAAAGCCAATCTGGAAGCAGTTATCAGCGAAATCAATTCCGGTATGGCCAAACGCTTCAAAGAGGCCTTCGGAAAAATAAACGAATATTTTTCCGACTGTTATGTGCGTTTATTCGGCGGCGGTACTGCTGCTTTAAAACTTACTGACCCTAATGATGTTTTAGGCAGCGGCATCGATATCGAAGTGCAGCCTCCCGGTAAAAAACTGCAGAGCCTCTTCCTGCTATCAGGCGGCGAGCGGGCCCTGACGGTTATCGCCCTGCTGTTCGCTCTGCTCAGCTATCAGCCTTCGCCCTTCTGTATCCTTGACGAAATAGATGCGGCGCTTGACGAAGCTAACGTTGACCGCTTTGCGAAATTCCTGGCAGCCTATGCCGAAAGCACGCAGTTTATTGTTATCACACACCGCAAAGGCACTATGGAAGCCGCGCATGTTCTGCACGGCGTTACCATGGAAGAATCCGGTGTTTCTAAATTACTATCTGTCAAATTGAGCGAAAAGGAGTGAGAACATGGGATTTTTAGAACGACTGAAAGACGGCCTCAGCAAGACCCGCCGCAACTTTACTGACCGCATCGAAGAACTTGTAGGTATGTCGGCTAAAGTCGATGAAGACTTTCTAGAAGAACTGGAAATGATCCTTCTAAGCGGTGATGTTGGTGTCAAAACCACAGAAAAGCTTATCGATGCTGTTCGTCAGGCTGCTAAAAAGAAAGAAATCGAGGGGACGGAGCAGGTTATGCCGTTCCTCAAAAAATATATTGCCGAAATGCTGCAGGACGAAGGACAGCGTACCCGTATCGGTGCCAAACCTACGGTTATTCTTGTCGTGGGCGTCAATGGTGTTGGTAAAACCACTACTATCGGCAAGCTGGCCAACTATTTTCATCTGTTCAAATACAAAGTCATGCTGGCTGCCGGCGATACCTTCCGTGCCGCCGCTGCCGAACAGCTGCAGATTTGGGGGGAGCGTGCCGGCTGCGAAGTTATCCGTCACGAAGAAGGCGCTGATCCGGCTGCCGTGGTTTTTGACGCTGTCAAAGCTGCTATTGCCCGCAATGTCGACGTACTTTTTATTGACACTGCCGGACGGCTGCATAATAAAACCAATCTGATGAACGAACTGGAGAAAGTACACCGCATCATCAAACGCGAGATACCAGAAGCTCCGCATGAAACCTTTCTCGTGCTGGATGCAACGACAGGGCAGAACGCTATCAATCAGGCCAAAGTCTTTATGGAAACCGCCAACGTCACCGGTGTTGTGCTGACCAAGCTCGACGGTACGGCTAAAGGCGGTGTCGTTATTGCTATCAAAGAAGAACTTGGCTTGCCTGTTAAGTGGATCGGTGTCGGCGAAGGCATTATGGATTTCCGGCCCTTTGAAGCCGATAAATTTGTCGACGCCTTGTTTGATGGTGACAAGTAAAAATGCTTGACAGCCTCTGCGATTTTCGATATAATACCAAAGTCGGATAAAATATGTAAAGATTTTGGTGATTGAAATGCAGGAAAACAGTTTGGAGCAAAGAGTACGGTTAGGACGTTTGTTCGATGCCTACGGCTGCCTGCTCACCGAAAAACAGCAAAAATGTCTGGAGCTGTATTTCTGCGACGACCTTTCGCTGGCTGAGATAGCCGATGAACTTGAAGTATCAAGACAAGCGATACATGACCTTATCAAACGGGTAGAGCATACTCTGGAACGCTATGAAAGCAAACTGGCGCTGCTGGCCCGCGATGATCACGATAAAAAGCTGCTGGAAGAAATGAGCCGGCTGCTGGCTGACCACCTTGCCCAAAGCGGTGGCTCGGCAGAACTTCAACAAGTACGCCGCATTTTAGACGAATTGAGCGGCGAAAGTAGGTAAAAATGGCTTTTGAAAATTTATCTGAAAGACTGCAAAATGCGATAAAAATGTTCCGCGGCAGCGGCAAAATAACAGAAGACGATCTTAAAGCACCTCTGCGCGAAGTGCGGATGGCTCTGCTTGAAGCCGACGTCAACTTTAAAGTCGTTAAAGATTTTGTCGCCAATATCAAAGAACGCGCGCTGGGCGAAACAGTTCAGCAAAGCCTGACTCCCGGTCAGCAGATCATCAAGATCGTCAACGACGAACTGACCCAGCTTTTGGGCGGCACCCAAAGCAAGCTCACCGTAGCGGACAAACCGCCTACAGTCATTATGCTGGTAGGTCTGCAGGGCGCTGGTAAAACTACTACCGCCGGTAAGCTTGGCAGCCTGCTGCGGAAAAAAGGCAAAAAGCCGTTGCTTGTAGCGGGCGACGTTTACCGTCCTGCGGCTATCAAACAATTACAGGTTCTGGGCGAACAGCTCTCACTGCCTGTCTTTGCTCTTGGCGATCAGGTATCTCCGGTCGAGATAGCGCGCAAGGCAATGGATAAAGCATTCTCACTGGCTTGCGACACGGTAATCATCGATACCGCGGGCCGCTTACATATCAACGAAGAACTGATGGACGAACTGCGTAATATCAAAGCTGCCGTCAATCCGCATGAAATATTGCTGGTTGTCGATGCGATGACAGGCCAGGACGCAGTCACTGTAGCCGAAAGCTTCAACGGCGAGCTGGGCATAGACGGACTTATCGTTACCAAGCTCGACGGCGACGCCAGAGGCGGTGCTGTATTGTCAGTAAAAGCAGTTACCGGACGCCCGGTCAAATTTGTCGGTATGGGTGAAAAGCTTGACGCTTTGGAACCTTTCCATCCCGACCGTATGGCATCCCGTATTCTGGGCATGGGTGATATGCTGTCTCTGATCGAAAAGATCCAGTCCACGACCGACCTTGCCAAAGCCCTGGAAATGGAAAAGAAACTGCGTAAAGACGAGTTCACGCTCGAGCAGTTCCTTGAACAGATGCAGCAGGTCAAAAAAATGGGCTCGTTGGAAACTATTTTGGGGCTTATCCCCGGTATGAGCGGCATCAGCCAAAAGCTGAAAGAAGCCAACGTTGACGAAAAAGAATTCGACCGCGTTGAAGCCATCATCCGTTCCATGACCCCGAAAGAACGCCGTCATCCCGATATCATCAACGGCAGCCGCCGTAAACGTATCGCAGCAGGCTGCGGTATGCGCGTGCAGGATGTCAACAAGCTTCTCAAAAACTTTGAAGAAAGCAAAAAGATGATGAAAAAGATGCAGGGTATGGCTAAGTTTGCTTCAAAAGGCGGTTTCAAAATGCCTTTTATGAACAAATAAATTTAAATCAACATCTGGTTTAAGGAGGTGAAATAGACATGGCAGTTAAAATCCGTTTAAAACGTATGGGCTCTAAAAAAGCTCCTTTTTACCGTATCGTTGTTGCTGACTCCCGCTCTCCGCGTGACGGCCGCATCATCGAAAGCATCGGTTTCTATGATTCCACTGTACAACCCGCTACCGTAAAGATCGACGAAGAGAAAGCTCTTTCCTGGATGGCTAAAGGTGCACAACCTACTGATACCGTTAAAAACCTTTTCAGCAAAGACGGCATCATGAAAAAATATGCTGAATCTAAAGCAAAATAAGAAATGAGGCGTGATTTGCATGAAAGAATTGGTAGAAGTCATGGCCAAGTCTCTAGTGAGTAATCCGTCTGCAGTAGTCGTGGAGGAGGAAACCACCGGAACATCAACGGTGCTTCGCCTCCATGTTGCTCCTGAAGATATGGGTAAAGTTATTGGAAAACAGGGCCGCATTGCTAAAGCAATCAGAACTGTCATGAAAGCTGTTGCAACCCGTGAGAATGTAAAAGTTGTCGTAGAGATTGTCTAAGACGTATAAGGATGGTAAACGATATGGATAAAATGTTTGTACGTGTTCCGGTTGCAATAAAAGCAAAAGTAACAGAAGATCTCAAGTTGAAAATTATTGGAGATGTCCAAAACACCATAAAAACGATTAATCTGGATATCGAGCACTTCGAATTCCAAGCCAAAAAAGCTCTTTCTCAGGCCGCCAGCGACCTGAGCGTACTTCCTTCACTGCGTGAGCAGATTGAAATGGAAAGAAACAAGATCAATGCCGCTAAAGCAGAAGCCGAAGATAAACTTAAACGCGCTGAAGCCTTGGAGATCGGTGCGGAGATCGGTCACGGTACACTTGAACGTACTGTCGAGATCACCATAGGCACTGATATCGACGCTCTGATGGGCGCCGAGATCCTCACTGAGGATGGCAAGATCATTGCTTTCCGCGAATGATATGGAAAAACAAGTAGTTATTGGCACTATTATCGCTCCGCACGGTGTGCGGGGCGATATTCGTATTCTGCCGCAGACAGATCATCCTGAACAATTTTTAGAGCTTTCCTCTTTGCTGCTCGAAGACGGCCGTTCGCTTCAGATCACCTCTGCCCGGTTCCATAAACGTATGGTACTGATGAAATGCAGGGGTGTGGAAACAATGAACGATGCCGAACTGCTGCGCGGCAAAAAGGTTTTAATCAACAGTGAAGATCTGCCTCAGCTTGGAGAAGGCGAATATTATGTAGCCGACCTGCTCGGACTGCCCGTATTCGATACGGCAGGAACACAGCTCGGCACATTGAAAGACGTGCTCAGCACCGGCAGCAACGACGTTTACGTTATTGCTGTACCGGAAGGCAAGGATATCCTCGTCCCGGCCCTCAAAAAGCACGTTAAGGAAATCAATATTACAGACCGTAAGATCGTGGTCGAATTACCTGAATGGACAGATGCACCGTGAGATTTCTCTTTATTACCTTATTTCCTGAACAAATTGAACAAGCGGCCGGTCACAGCATTATCAAACGCGCCGTCGATGCGGGACTTGTAGAAGTCAGCTGCATCAATCCGCGCGATTTTGCAACTGACAGGCACCGTACAGTGGACGATACGCCCTTTGGCGGCGGTGCCGGCATGGTTTTGAAGCCAGAGCCGATGGTAGCGGCTATCCGCATGGCCAAACAGCAGCTGCCTGCAGCGCGGGTTATTGCCATGTGCCCGGGCGGGCGCACATTAAAGCAGGATATCGTTGAAGAATATGTCCGCAGCGGCCAGGATCTAATTCTGGTCTGCGGTCATTATGAAGGCTTCGATGAACGGATCTTCAACTGGGTCGATGAAAAACTTTCCATTGGCGACTATGTACTTACCGGCGGCGAACTGCCGGCACTGATAGTTATGGACGCTGTAGCGCGCTTTATACCGGGCGTGCTTGGAAAAATGGCCAGTGCCGTTGAAGACTCTTTCAGTACGGGACTGCTGGAATATCCTCAGTACACCCGGCCGGTAGAATTTGAAGGACTGGAAGTACCGAAAGTGCTGCGTAACGGCAATCACGCTCTGATCAATCGCTGGCGCCGCAAAGAAGCCCTTAAAGCGACTTATCTGCACAGGCCTGATCTGCTTGCAGAGCTTGGCAAAGAGGATGTGTTGCTGCTTAACGAAATCAAACAGGAACTCGCAGGTGATAATAATGGCTAACCTTTATCTGGGGCTGGTGCATTATCCTATTTACAATAAAAATATGCAGGTCATTGCTACTGCCGTCACTAACTTCGATATCCACGATATTTCGCGTACCGCTCGCACCTATGATGTCAAAAAATATTTTTTGATCCATCCGCTGGAGGTACAGGCTGAAATCATCAAAAGGATAACTGACTATTGGCAGCATGGTTACGGCAAAACCTATAATCCTGACCGCAGCAACGCGCTGGAACGTGTAACCTATACGTCCAGCATTGAGTCGGCTATTGCCGCGGTTACTGAAATAGAGGGGCAGGCGCCGGTTACGATTACTACCGATGCCCGCACCTATCCTAATACAGTGACCTATGGCTTTGTACGAAAGTTGCTGTACAGCGGTGATAAACCTCTGCTGCTGCTTTTTGGCACCGGCTTTGGTATGGAACAGGAAACAATGAACAGTTTTGATTATGTACTTGAACCTGTTTATGGTCCCTGCGACTATAATCACCTGTGTGTGCGCTCTGCGGCTGCGATTATTTTAGACCGGCTGGCCGGTGAGGCCTGGTGGGAAAAATAACTGTCAAAATGCTCAAAAAATAATTGCAACTAATTGAACAGTATGATATAATGTCATTTGTGTAAAACGGACGGTCCGCTGTGGTGTGTTCGCACATGAACGTCTATGATTCGAGGAGGAAATTATGAATATTATTGAAGTATTGGAACAAGAACAGCTTCGTTCCGACATCCCTGACTTCCGTGCAGGCGACACCGTAAAAGTTTATGTAAAAGTAGTCGAAGGTACTCGTGAACGCGTACAGATGTACGAAGGTGTAGTAATTGCACGCAGCGGCGCCGGCGTTCGTGAAATGTTCACCGTTCGTCGTATTTCTTACGGCGTAGGCGTTGAAAGAACATTCCCGATCCACAGCCCACGTTTGGAGAAAATCGAAGTTTCCCGTCGTGGTATCGTTCGCAGAGCAAAACTCTACTATCTGCGCAGCCTTACCGGTAAAGCTGCTCGTATTCGCGAACGCAGATAATCGGTATCCAATTACAGATTGTAAATCAAAAGACCCTTTCAGTTCAGCTGAAAGGGTCTTTTTGTATTTTAATCAAGATAAATTCTACCATAATGGATAAAAACAGCATTACCATATAGGTAAGTAAAAATGCGCATCTTACTTAGTCGATATTGAAAAGGAGTGTTATTTATGCAGGTGATCGAAAAGAAATATTGCGGAGCATATAAAATAGGAGAATTTTATGAAGGCGCTGTCAAAACAAATAAAAAACCAATTCCTCTTACTGCGGCGATCTGTATCGTCAATGACAGAAAGAACAACGAACTTGTTTTAGGTAATTATCTGGTCTGCGAAGGCGGGGAAACAGAAAGCAGTTTATTTGATACAGAACAGTTCAGTGACAAATGCTTCTATATGGTTTCTGCCAGCCGCATCAAAAGCGGGGCTGCTGATGAACCCTTAAATGTAGGCTTGAAAGTCAAGCTGCATTTTAAAAGTGAAAATTATGCCGAGTTTCTGATCACTGAATTGAACGGCAAAAAATTGGAGTGTTAAGAAAGGGTGAGAGCAAATGAGTAAAGTTAATTTGGTTTTTACAGCTAATGGACAAGATCATGAGCATGCAGGTACTGTATATGAAAAGCAGCAGGCTGTGAAAGCAGTTGTCGATTTTGAGATAGAGCGTAAAGCAGCAGGATTTTACACAATCAGTGGCCGTATGTCTCACAGTATATACCATAATGACAGGCCTCATTATCGGCCAGCTCCGAACTGGTTGTCAGTAGGTTATTATGCCACGAATATGCTGCTGGAATTTAGTATTGATAGTGCTAAAGGCGACTGGCATGCTGTCGGGCCGACAACGACAGTTGGCACACATAGTGAGACAGCAGGAGTTCTGGTTGCAGGTACAGGCAGCGCCAGCAGCAGCGGTATGGTAAACTTTAACGCCAGCACAGCTTTTTCGGCAGCAGATGTACAGGTGATCAGTAAAAATGCCTGTTATGATGTCAAAAATAAAGCCGTGTGGGAAGTGCAGCTGCCGCATGTCGGATTTCTAAGTCCTGCTAGGCCTGTCAACCCCAGACCGGCATCTTACGGTGGCTTTGAGTTTGAATTTGAGGTAGGATTAAGGACAAGAAGCGATGCCGGAGCAGTAAATATTTTATGCAAACCGAGCGTTATCTGGCTTTATGATTATACCAGGGGCATAACCCACCATACTATCGAAGCCAATAATTGGGTAAAAGATGGTACAGGTGACGGACGTAGTGAGTTTGAAATAGATTTACCTCAAGAATCAAACATAGTTGCACAACAATGAATAGAAAATGATTCGTTGTATCAATAAAAAAACAGACATTCACGTTTCGTGAATGTCTGTTTTTTATTTGCCTGATCCTTAATGCGCCAAAAGCTGCCGCATTTTATCAAGTGCTTTTAGCCGGTGCTTAGTGACGTTGCGTACAGTGCAGCCCAGACGTCCTGCCACCTCGGCCGGCTTCAGGTCATCTAAAAACAGCAGCGTCAGTATTTTCCTCTGTTCTGCACTTAACTGCCGCAGCGCTTCCTGCAGTTCCAGTGAAAGTAAAAAACGTGCCAGCTCGTCCAGACGCTCATCTGCTGCACAGCCTGTCTCCAGCAGGGCGATTCCGGCTTCGCTGTCCGT
This sequence comes from Phascolarctobacterium faecium, assembly GCF_003945365.1. Taxonomy (NCBI): domain Bacteria; kingdom Bacillati; phylum Bacillota; class Negativicutes; order Acidaminococcales; family Acidaminococcaceae; genus Phascolarctobacterium; species Phascolarctobacterium faecium. The sequence goes on from NZ_AP019004.1 coordinate 1,280,899, forward strand.
ATCTGTCTGGGCTTCGTTTTCCCAAATTCTGCCCTGCTTCTGCATCGCGTCAAAAACAGCAAAATGCACCTTACAGCGTGCCAGTCCGGGCCAGTTTTCAAAATCAGCGCCCTTATACTGCAAAACCAGCTCGATAAAGGCCAGAACGGCGATAGCTTCTGCGTCTTTTCCCAGCGACCTGTAAAACATCTCACGGCGGGCCTCGCTTTTTAAAAGCGGCTTAAAATCCGTGCATAACTGCAGCAGTGCTGCTTTATCACCAGCCTGGGCGGCGGTTATCAATGCTTTCAATCTCTCTGCCTGTTCAGGTAAATTTTTTATAACGATCAGTTCTCTCTATAATTTTATGATACCCGGCTATACTGTAAAACGTCGCGCGCAACAACAAACAGTCTAAACTTTTTCGACGAAAATTAACACCCTGTACAATCAGGTGTTAATTTTATGCCTTTACTGCTTAAAATAATGGCGGGAGGGATAGCATGCAAAAATATATAGGCCGGCAGCTGAAAACAGCGCGGCTAAATAAAAAGCTGACCCAGGAACAGATCGCTGAAGCAGTAGGTTTATCGGCCAAGCACTATGGCTGTATCGAACGCGGCGAGGTCAGCACCACTGTAGCCGTACTGACACGTTTGCAGCAGGTGCTGGAATTTGAAGTGTCCATAATGATCAAAAAATAGTCTGCTTTGGCAGGCTATTTTTTTTCGATGTTTTCGCCTGGCTGCGGGTGAAGTACGCACACGCACTTGCGCCGCAGCGCAAGTGCCGCGGAGCGTAATAACGCGGCGCAGAAAAAAATTTAAAAATAACCTTCTCGTGTCTTGTCGGGGGGGAGATCTGTGATAAAATAACTAAAGAATTATATAAAATAGTTAAAAAATACAATCTAAAACAAGTTAAATACGGTTTTTGTTTTAAAATATTTATTTTAAAACAGCCTCTTGAAGTCAGGTAAAAGCTTTGGTTCCTGCGGCGTCAGCCGAAGAAATATATTGTTCAACAAATTTTGAGGAGTTGATTTTAGTGTATTTAAAAACAAGTAATAAAAAACAGCTGGCAGCAGCAGTAACGCTGGCTGTAATGGGGACGGCGTGGGTGGCTGTGCCAGGACAGGTGTGGGCAGCCGATGGCGGCAGCCAGGATCATCCGAGACAATATTCCAGCTATACAGCTGATAGTGATCGTGCTATTGCGATTGCGAGAGAGCAAAAAACCGGTGAAGATATGTACGCCGCCCAATACCATGAGAATTTTGCTGATCTGGCCTTTCGTGCCAAGGACGATATGGGCGGTAAAACTATAACTCTTAAAAGTATGACTGTAGAAGGTATTATCGGTGCTGACGGCAAAGGCGCTGCGGCTGGATTGCCAGTTGAAGAAAGTACCGCAGGCAAAAATGGCGGTATCGGTTCTGCTGTAGGTATTTATTCTACTAATATCTTAAACGCCAATATTACCTTTGGTGATATTGCAATTAAAGCCATTGGCGGCAATACTTATTCCCAGGAAATCACTTCCGGCAAATATACCCATGAAGGTAAAGTGGGTGTCGATGGGGCAAGTGATAAAAACTTAAATGGCGGCGCCGGTGCTAATGGCGGCAACGGCGGACTTGCCATAGCTACCGGTGTTGACATTACAGGCAGCAATAATACTGTTACCGGCGGCGTTTTGACTGTGACTGCTACAGGCAGTGACGGCGGCCACGGCGGTTACGGCGGCGTAGGTGGTACTGCGGCAGCAATAACAACTGTTCCCGCTAAAGCAGGTGACGGCGCACAGGGCGTTAATGGAGCTGACAGTACTACTTCGGGCACAACTCCTAGTACTGCCGGAGCTAATGGCACTATAGGCGGTGCTGGCGGTGCTGGCCTGGCTGGTGCTGACGGTACTGCTGGCACTGTGGGAGCTGTTGGCCTTACAGGCGGCATTGGTGGTAACGGTAGTAATGGCGGCAGCGGTAGTAACGCTGAAGCGACAGGACTGAAAATTGCGGGCAGCGGCACGGCGACTACGATCAGCTTAGGCGGGCTTGTTGTTGAAGCTGCGGCTGGTAATGGCGGAGCTGGTGGTGCAGGTGGCGCCGGTGGTATCGGCGGCGTAGGCGGAACCGGTGGTATCGGCGGGAACGGTGGCGATGGCGGTGATGGCGGCGACGGTGCTCAGGGCGGTCAAGGTGCTCAGGGTGCTGGTGGCAGTAATGCCCATCATAGTACAGGTGTTGGCGATAATGATGTAGAAGGTACTGTCGGTGGTAACGGCGGTAACGGCGGCCAGGGTGGTGCGGCCGGAGCAGGCGGCAGTGGCGGTATCGGCGGTGTTGGTGGTATCGGCGGCGTTGGTGGAACTGGCGGAACTGGTGGCCACGGTGGTAATGGCGGTGTTGGCGGTAATGCAACTGCGCTGGGGTTTGCCGGGACTGGCAGTATTATCAATCTTGCTGTAGCAGGCAATGGCATTGCAGTTACTGCAACCGGTGGCGACGGCGCTAAAGCAGGTATCGGTGGCGCAGGTGGCATTGGCGGTGTTGGTGGCAACGGAGGCGTTGGCGGTGACGGCGGCGACTATGGCGACGCTGGTAAAGGTGGACATGGCGGCGCTGGTGGTGCTGGCGGCCAGGGCGGTATTTTATTAAATGGAACCATTGCTGTTCAGGGTTCGCAAGGTGTTCAGGGCGGTGAAGGTGCCGCTGCTGCTAACGGTACTGTAGGCACAGGCGGCAATGCAGGCCAGGGCGGCACCGGTGGTACTGGTGGCAACGCAGGTAATGCTGGTATAAGTCAAGTTGGCGGCAGTGCAACTTCCACAGCTTTGACCTTTACGCAATCGCAGGTCAATCTGCAAACGACTGCTATTAAAGCTACTGCTATAGCCGGTAAAGGCGTAGGCAGTTTCGAGAGCAGTAAAGCTTATGAGGCAGCAGGCGGCACAGCTAATGTAAATAACACCGGTACAGAGGGTAACGCAGGAACAACTGCTGTTGGACAAAATGGCGCTGTCAATGCAACTACTAACGGCGGTGAAGGCGGCAAAGGCATCACTCCTATCGGTACAGTGGCTCAAAGTAATAACGGTGCTAAAGCTGAAGCCTGGGGACTTGTTACCAGCGGCGGTTCTTTGAACGTGCTTTCTGATAGTGGACTGACTATCAGCGCAGATGCGCAAGAAGGTTCTGCTTATGTTACTGCCAAAGCAGTTGTGTCTGCAAATTCAGTTAATGTGTACCAAGTTCAAAATGATTTAAAAATCACTGCAACAGCAGTTGGCGATCGAGACAGAACAGAAACAGTTAGTGAAGTTGAATATACGTATTCGGGCTCCAGTACATCCACTCAAGCTACGGCTGTTGGGCTGGAACTGACAGGCGGCAGTATGGTGGCTGAAGTTGGAGGCACCGTGACTATAGAGGCAAGTACCGACTGGGCAGGTTCTAATACTGCTACAGGCATCAAAGCTGCTGAAGGTGCGGTTATTGCTGTTCATAGTGCCGGGGCTATGGATATCAGTGCCGAGGTAGTTGGTACTACTACTGAAGGAACTAAGCTCCTCAAAGGCGCCAATGGTATTTTGGCAAACGGCAGCACAATGTATTATGCTGCAGATAATGCTGATATCACTGTCAGCGGTGGTAAGCATGCAGATGACCATGCGGCAGACATTGAAGGTGGGGTAACTACTTTTGATGCCGGTACGGGAACCGTTACCTTTAACGGCACTGCTGACTTCACAAACGGCACTTTGAATCTGAAATCTGATACAGACGTACAGACGAAGGAGAATAGTCTTGGTTCTCTCGATATCAGCGGTACTGCCATGAACCTGACAGATAATCTGGCAGCCTTGACTGTAGAGGATAAGACTACTCTTGCTGGCAGTACGGTCTACTTCTATGACGAAAATAATCAGGCAGAGAAATACAATACTGCTGATTACCGTACTATCACTACTAATGATCTGGATGCTTCCGATACTAACGAGCTCTTTATGCGTACCAATGCCAACGGCGTTTACGGTCAGTCGGCAGGCAACGACAAAATTACTTCCAGTAATGCTGTAACCGGCAGCGGTACCTATAATATCACTGTTTTTGACCAGGGGATGCGCAACGGCTATAACAATGCTGCCGGCGCTGATACTAAGGGACATTTGGACCAAGATGTCGTACTGATCGAAAATGCAGATAAAGGCGGCACCTACAACATCAAAGAAATGAAATATGATAACGGCGTCTGGTCTTATGAATATGAGGGGAAAGCAGACATTGTCGATGATGGTCTGAACCTGACACAGGTCACTACCAGGGCTGCAACTCAATCCTCTGCCCAAATGGCGGCTCAGGATGCCAACAAGATCGCAGCCGGAGCGGCAGTGACTCTGTTCGGCGCTGATGAAACTTTGATGGAACGTCTGGGCGACGTCCGTAATTCTGCAGACGATAACGACAGCGTTTGGGCTAAATATGTCGGCGGCAAAATCAAAGTAGATGGACTGCAGGGAGATAACGATTATCAATATAACGGCTTTGCGGCAGGTTATGACCGTGAGATCGGCAGTAACTGGCGTATCGGCCTGGCAGGACAATATGCTAAAGGCGATACCAGCCTGACTAATGGCGACGGTGAAATCAAAACCGCGGCAGGCGCTTTATATGGCACATGGACTGGCGATAAAGGTCATCATGTAGACATCATTGCCAAAGTTGGTAAAGTTGACAGTGAAACCAGCGCTTACGGCGGCACTATTGCCCAAAAACTGGACGGTGATTTTGGCAGTACAGCTATAAGCTTTGCTGTTGAATACGGCTATCGTCAGGATTTGAATGACGGCTGGTTCGTTGAACCTATGGTGCGTGCAAGCTACGTACATCTGGGCGGCGATGATTATACCGTAACCACTCGCGACAATACTATGAGCGTTACTAACGACAGCATGAACAGCATTGTTCTGCGCGGCGGCTTCCTGCTGGGCAAAACCTTTGCGGCAGACAGCAGCGTTTATCTGAAAGCGGCAGTACTGCACGATTTCGACGGCGACATCAATACACATGTCAGCGCTGACGGCAGAAGCGCCAGCTACAGTGACAGCATCGGCGGTACCGCCATCGAATATGGTATCGGCGTCAACCACAAATTTAATAAGGATTCCAGTATGTATCTGGATGTAGAACGTATCAGCGGCGGCGACGTAACTAAAAACTGGGGCGTCAATGTCGGCTTCCGTTACAGCTTCTAAAATCAGGATGGCAGCTTGAAAAATCTATAAAGAATATCCCTCATCATCCAAGTGGGGGATTTCTTTATAGTATTTCGTGAAAAAGAGGAGATAGATGTATGCAGAAATGCCGGAAGAAAGTAAAAAGCTGTTTGAAGCAGGTCAACAGCAATAAAGCATTAGCTGGGAAAGTACTGCAATCGTTGTTTACAGCAGGAGTAGTGTACGTTTGCATATTCGGGGGGGACAACGCAGCCTGGGCATCTGATTATACCGGTACTGATACTTTAAGTACAGGAACTTGGGGCGCAACTTACGATAAAATCACGATTACCATGGATGATCCGGGAAAAAACTGCGCCGGCATTTATACTTATGGCAGAAATAATACGACAACGGCTACTGAACGGGTGACGGTTATGCTGTCGGATGCTGGGGACACTTATGGTTATAACGGTATTTTTGTGGACGGCGTATCAAAATTGGACGCTAAAAAGGGTATCGAGCTGACTATTAACGGACTTGGCACGAATAATCAGTCCGGCGAAGCGCAGGCCTGGCGCCATGGCCTGCGTGTCGAGACGCAGGGGAAAGTAGATTTAGGAACAGATATCGGCTCTGTGATTACGATAAACAGTAATGCTGCTGAAAGTTATGCCAATGGTGTTTTTGTTGATGGATCCAGCGCTGGTACTGGCAGTGAAGCCAGTATTAAAGGCGGAGATTTAACAGTCAATATCAATAAAGATAATGTAATGCAGCAGATGGATTATGCTGCCGGTGTTACTTTGTACAATGGTTCTAAAATGGAGCTGGCGGGTGACCTGGACATACATTTGGAAGCTGCCGGTGTCGATGGCATCAGAGCCAATAACTTAAATTATTCTGGTGATATCAATACTTTGCAGGTCAAAAACCTGGCTATCTATGGCAAAGCAGTGAATGGTTCCGGTTCAGGGATATACCTGATGGGTGAGCACGATTCAGCTAATGTCAGTGACAGTACTAAGATAGAAATATTGGGCGAATATAATGTTTATGGCATTAACATAGACAGCACCGGTGTTACGGGTAGTTTTGGCGATACTGAACTTACCCTTACCTCTAACACGGCAAACAACACTGACGTTCGTGGTGTGAGACAATGGGAATCTGCAACAGAGTATGGGGATTTAACGATTACAGCCAGGTCCGTAGGGGCTGACATTACCAGTATTGAATTAAATGGTAAGGGTACGATAAACATCCAGGGCGATTTAAAAATTGATGCTCAGGGCAACGGAAGGTATGTTGAAGGAATAGAAGCCAATTCTTTGGGCGAAGTGAAGGTTGCGGGCAAGGCGGACATCGCTGTAGGCGGTGAGAATGACGGCTCCGTTATGTACGGCGTTTATGCCCAGGAACACAGTAAAGTAGCTTTTGCCGATGATGCGAGGATTACAACGACCACCCATGCCGGGAACAGCAATACCAAGATGTATGGCATTTACAGCCGTACCGATGCGGAAGTTGCTTTTGCCAAAGGCTTGACTGTTAAAAACGGTAATCTTGGCGCGGCCATGATTGCTGAAGGCGGCAAGGTGGAAGTCAACATGGCCGGTGGTAATGACGTCAAGCTGGAAGGCACTGTTGGTTCCAGTGCGGTGTATAACAGTGCCCATGAGTTAACATACGGAACGGTAAAAATAAATTTTGATACGGCGCAGTCCTATTTTTCTGGCAGAAGCTATAAGACAGAGGGCAGTATCAATGATTTGCAATTTACCAATGGCTCTTATTGGGATATGAAGGGCAATTCTTCGCTCACCGACCTTACGGTAGGCAAAGGCTCAGTAGTCAATATGACTGCCGACAGCGGGCGTTACTGTAGCCTGCAGGTTGATAATCTGACTGCTGCAGACGGAACCTTTGTAATGAACGCAGGTGCTGTTGACGGTGGCGGCAGTTACAGCGACAAGCTGACTATTGATAAAAATTCTGCGGCCGGCACTAATGCTATTAAAATCGTTTCGACTGGCGGGTTGGAGGCTGCGGCAAGAAACCATGCGGTTTTGGTAAAGGGAGCAGCGGCTGATACCAAGTTTGCCGTTTCAGATTCTGTTTATGCTAATGGCTTGTACGAATTTGATATTACCCTGGCAGATAAGGAAAATGATGGCAAATATGATTGGGTAATCGGTTCGCTTGGTAAAACTAACGTCAACAGCGTGGATGTTATGTCCGGCAGTCATCGGGTTGCTTACGGCGCCTGGGTCGAAGGTAACGGTACGCTGCGCCAGCGTTTAGGCGAGCTGCAGAGCGGCGCCGATAACGGTGTTTGGGCAAGAATGTTCGGCGGTAAGCTGGGCGGCGATGAATTTACTAATAAATATAAAACTTATCAGTTTGGTTATGACGCTCAGGCTGGTGACTGGCTTGTGGGCGCTGCCTACGAATACAGCGACGGCAGCCTGAATTATACCAGCGGCAGCGGCAAGAACAAAATTGGAGCTGTAAGTTTGTATGGAACGTTGCAGGGCAAAGATAACAGCGCTTTAGACATTGTAGTTAAACGCGGCCGTATTTATGGTGATATGGATATCTATGGTAAATACAGCGATCAGGGCGATTATTCGACCGATGCGACTTCGATAGGTGTTGAGTATAGCAAACGTTTTGACGGCGGTAATAATGTTTATTTTGAGCCGCAGGCTCAGCTGACTTTTGGTCGTATCGACGGCTATGATTACATTAGTAATAAAGGTGTAAAAGTGGCTTATGACGATCTTAACAGCTTTATCGGTCGTTTAGGTATTGTGGCCGGTAAAGCCTTCAGCAGAGGTGATGTTTATGTCAAGGCTTCGGTTCTGCACGAGTTCAGCGGCAACAGCAGTGTCACCATGCTGGCTGCTAATGGTGAAAGTTACAGCGCAGACAAAGATTACGGCGATACCTGGCTCGAAGTAGGCATCGGAGGCAATATTACTTTAGGTAAAAACTTTGAGCTGTACGGTGATGTGGAACGCAGTTTTGGCGGTAACGTAACTAAAAACTGGGGAGCCAACGTAGGCTTCCGTTACAGCTTCTAAGGCAGTAAGTTGAGTAGTTGGCAGGCAGTATGGCAGCAGAAAAATAATTTGATGCTGACAATACTTCTTACAGCTGCTGAGAGCGGAGGAAGAATATGGAAAAAATAGATTACAGAAAAATGGGGATGGAAATCAAGATTCGCAGGCTGCGTGCTGATATCAGCCAGTCTGATTTGGCAAAACAGATAGGTGTATCGCAGTCGCATTTATGTAATGTGGAAAATGGCCGCCTGTCGCCAAGTTTACGTTTGCTTTTGAGTTTGCGTAAGCTGCTTGGCTGTACGATTGATGAACTGCTGATAGGAACAGACACTGAGTCTAAGGGGAATGGATAAAGGTTGGTTGATTTGAAGTACAGCTTTTAAAAGGAAGGCGTTTATTTCAGAAGCCTGTGCAGGATAAAACAAAACCCCGGCGCATTGCGCCGGGGTTTTTATGTTTGTCCAAATTGTCAAAGGGCAGTAATTATTTTTTGTCTACAAGTTTGAGCGGTACGCCTATTTTAGCTTCAACTTTTTCGCCTTTGGCTACTTTTACAGCAGCGTCCAGACCCTGCTGGCCCATCAGTTCGGGCTGTTGAGCGATAGTTGCGGCCATAGTGCCTGCTTCTACTGCTTTCAGGCCGTCTTGGGTGCCGTCAAAGCCAACGATAAAGATTTTTTTGTTAGCACTTTTGGCTGCTTCGATAGCGCCCAGTGCCATTTCGTCATTTTGAGCGAAAATAGCCTGGATATCAGGGTTGGCCTGCAGCATATTTTCAGCGACAGTCAGGCCTTTGCTGCGGTCAAAATCAGCAGATTGTTTGGCAACAACTGTAAGTTTTTGGTCGGCTACTTTATGGAAGCCTTCGCCGCGTTCGCGGGTCGCAGATGCGCCGGGGATGCCTTCGAGCTCGGCTACTTTTACTTTTTCACCAAGTTTTTGGATGATGTATTCGGCTGCCATTTCGCCGCCTTTGACGTTGTCAGAAGCGATGAAGGAGGCTACTGTGCCTTTATCGGCGCTGCGGTCGAGCGCCAGAACGGGGATGCTGGCTTTGTTGGCAGCTGCCACAGAAGTTGATACTGCTGCGGAGTCGACCGGGTTGATGAGCAGTACGTCTACTTTTTGCTGGATCAGGTCAGAAATATCATTGGCCTGTTTTGCGGGATCGTTTTGCGCATCGACGATTTTAACATTGACTCCGAGTTTTTTTGCTTCTTCTTCAACGCCTTTACGTACGGATACGAAGAAGGGGTTGTTGAGTGTGGAGATGGAGAAGCCGATGGTAGTTGTTTTTTTGCCGTCAGCGGGTTTTGCAGCTTTGTCACTGCTGCCGCAGCCGGAAGTGAGCACTGCCAGTACTGTGATGGCAGCTACTAAAAGAGTCCAGATTTTTTTCATTGGTGAGTGCCTCCTAAGCTTTTTTGCGGTCCATAAGTACCGCCAGTAAAATTACAATACCTTTGACAACTTGTTGATAGAAGCTGGATACGTCGAGAATATTGAGGCCGTTGTTGAGTGTGCCGATGATAAGCACGCCGACCAGTGTACCTGTGATATAACCTTTGCCGCCGGAAAGACTGGTTCCGCCTAAAACTACGGCGGCGATGGCGTCAAGTTCATAACCGGTGCCGGCAGTCGGCTGGGCCGAATTGAGACGTGAGGTGAGGACTGCGCCTGCCAGAGCGCAGAAGAAACCGGTGATTGCATAAACAAAGATTTTGACACGTTCTATTTTGATGCCGGCGATGAAGGAAACTTTTTCGTTGCCGCCGACTGCGTAGATTTTACGGCCCAAAGGAGTTTTCCTAAGGATGAACCAGGAAACGGCAAATGCCAGCAGCATGATGATTGCAGGTACTGGCAATCCCATGAAAAATCCCTGACCGAAGTCGTGGAACATAGTGTCGTCACTGAGACCGCTGATAGGGTTACCATTGGTATATACCAGTGTCAGACCGCGATAAATGGTCATGGTGGCGAGCGTAGCGATAAAGGGTGCTACTTTGCCGTAAGCAATGACTAAGCCGTTGACAGCGCCAAGGCCCATGCCTATGAAGCAGGCAGCAAGGATCGCCAGCATCGGATTCATGCCGCTGACGATCAGACTGCCCATCAGGGCGCTTGAAAGTGCCAGCAGGCTGCCGACAGACAGGTCGATGCCGCCTGTCAGGATGACAAAGGTCATACCGAAAGAAATAAGGGCGTTGATGGAAACCTGACGCAGCAGGTTTTTCAGGTTATTGGGATCGACAAAACTGTCGTTTAAGGCGGCTATGACGATAAAGGTTACGACAAGGGCAATAAAGGGGCCCATTTTACGGATACGTTCTTTAATATTCATTATTTACTGTCCTCCTGTGGCAAGGGTGATTATTTTTTCTTGTGTCGCTTCTTCGTGGTCCAGCTCTCCGGCGATCTTACCTTCGTGGATAACGAGGATGCGGTCGCTCATGCCGATAACTTCCGGCAGTTCGGAGGAGACCATGATGATGGCGACGCCCTGAGAGGTCAGTTCGTTCATTAGATCGTAGATGTCGCGCTTGGCGCCGACATCGATACCGCGTGTCGGTTCATCCATAATAATGATTGATGGATTCATACCGATCCATTTGGCAATGACAACCTTTTGCTGGTTGCCGCCTGATAGTGCGCCTGCTTCCAGGTCGATCGATGCGGTTTTGACACCCAGTTTTTTAGAAAGCGCTTCGGAGAAGGCTGTTTCGTTTTTGGCGTTGATCACGCTGCGTTTAGCAAAGGTATCGACACTGGGCAGCGCAATATTTCTGGAGATGGAGAAGTCGAGGATCAGGCCCTCACTTTTACGGTTTTCGGTGATGAAGCCGATGCCTGCTTTGATGGCGTCTTCCGGTTTTTTGATACAGACTTTTTTCCCATGCAGGTAAACTTCACCGTGCTTGCAGGAATCAACGCCGAACAGGGCCCGCATGATCTCGGTCCTGCCTGCTCCCATCAGCCCTGCTACGCCGAGGATCTCGCCTTTACGCAGTTTGAAGGAGATATTGTTGAACAGTCCTTCTTGACAGAAGTTTTTGACTTCCAGGACTATTTCGCCGGGTTCGTTTGTGCGTCCGGGGTAATATTCGGTAATAGAACGGCCGACCATGTCGCGGACTACCTGTTCCTTATTGGTTTCGCGGGTGGGTTTGCTGCTGATAGCGTAGCCGTCGCGCATTACGGTGATGGTATCGCAGTGGGCGAATACTTCTTCCATTCGATGCGAGATGTAGACGATGGCAACGCCTTTGTCTTTAAGCGCGTGCATTACGGCAAACAGTTTTTCTGTTTCACGTTCTGTCAGGGCGGCCGTAGGTTCATCCATGATGACGACTTTGGCATCAAGCATCAGGTTACGCATGATTTCTGTCATTTGCTGCTGACCAACGCTGCATTCGCCTGCTTCTGCGTCAAAAGGCAGTGTAATACCCATTTGACTGCATTTTTCTTCGGCCAGCCTGCGCATTTTTTTGAAGTCAAGCATTCCGAAACTGTTGGTTACGTTCTGCATCAAAAACAGATTTTCGAGAATAGAGAGATTGGGCCAGATATTAAGTTCCTGATGGATGAAAGCGATGCCGCATTTTTCGGCTTCGAGTGCGTTTTTGAAGCTTACTTCCTGTCCGTTAACGCAGATCGTGCCGCTGTCGGCTTTATGGATACCCGTAAGGATGTTCATAAGGGTGGATTTACCGGCGCCGTTTTCACCCATCAGAGCGTGGATCTCTCCTGATTTTAAGGTCAGGTCGACGCCTTTGAGTACTTCGTTGGAGCCGAAGGCTTTTGAAATACCCTTCATGGTGATTTCCATTAGTCGCAAAACTCCTTTGCTGTAAAATCGATTTTAGAAAATAACGCCTGCGTGCAGGATAATGTTGGCGTAGGGGGTGATCTCGCCGGTGCGAATCACTGCTTTAGCAGTTTTGGTAGCGGCTTTGAAGGCTTCGTGGTCGCTAAGGATCTGTTCCTTACCTTCAAAAAGCTCCTGCATTTTCTGCCATGTAGCAGGATTTTTACTTTCCATTTCGGAAGCGATATGTATTTTTTCGACTTCCATATATTTCAGCACTTCTGTAAGGACATCTAAAAAGGAAGGAGTACCTGGTTTCAGAGCCAGATCGATTTTGGGGACACCGGCCGGAACCGGAAGGCCGCAGTCGCCGATAACGATAGTGTCAGTATGGCCTAAGTCAGCCAGGACTTTGGCGATGTCGCTGTTGAGGATTCCTATTTTTTGCATTCTCCAAGCATCCTTTCTACATCTTTAAGATAGGGCATACCGCCTTGTGCGCCCAGCTTCTGAACGGAGAGGGCCGCTGCGGCGTTGGCAAACCGTATACTGTCGTCTAGGCTGCGTCCTTCGCATCTTGCGACGGCAAAAGCACTGTTGAAGGTATCTCCTGCGCCTGTGGTATCCTGGGCATTAACGACGAATGCGGGAACAGTGTGTACTTTGCCGTTTTTAGCATAAGCAACGCCTGCTTTGCCAAGTGTCATAAAGAAGCGTTCTTCCTGCATCAGCAGGATTTCTTCGCTGGTCTTACCGGGATAAAGGGCTTCGGCTTCGTGTTCATTGGGGGTCACATAGGTGGCTTTATCCAGCCATTCAGAAGGAACGGGCTGCACGGGAGCCGGATTTAAAAGTACGCTGATTCCTGCTGCTGCACATTTGCCGATGATGTAATCTATAGTGGGCAGCGGTATTTCGTGCTGGAGCATGACCAGGTCTGCGGCGGCAATGACGTTCCAGGCAGTATCGATATGTTTGGGCATGACCAGATCATTGGCGCCTTTGATGACGATAATACTGTTGTCGCCTTCGGCAAGGGTGATATGGGCAGTACCGCTGTTCTGTCCGGGCAGGACGCTGACATAACCGGTATCGACGTTGTTGGTTTTCAGGTTGTTGATGATCATGGTGCCGTAAGCATCGTCGCCTACGCAGCCTATCATGTGTACCTGGGCTCCTAAACGTGCGGCGGCAACGGCCTGATTAGCGCCTTTGCCTCCTGGTGAAACTATGAGCCTGCTGCCGATTATTGTTTCGCCGGCTGCAGGCCGTTTGCCTGCTTCTACTGTGAGGTCGATGGAACAGCTGCCGATAACAGCGATTTTGACCATGGTGATCTCTCCTTACATCTTGGAAACTTGTAATTTTGTTATAATAGTAACATTATAATATTCTACACAGGCGGGTTATATCCTGCCTATTTAATGATGATTTTGGAAAAGCTAATACTTATGTATTTTACCGCAAGCGACTGTTTTGGGCAAGAAAAAACACTATATTAATGTAAAATTTTTTCGACAATTTGCCTTTGGCGATTGACAAATCCACTAATGTTTGTTAACGTAGAAACGGTGTTGCGAACGTTGTGAGTACGTTTGCAAAAATAAAAGAGACCGCACCGATTCAGTTGATGCGTTGGAATAAGAGGGAGTATATATGAGTACTAAAAAATCAGGAACATCTTGGCAGGATACTATCAGCGACTGGCTGGTTTCGATCATTGTAGCCGTAGCGCTGGCTTTTTGTATCCGTACGTTTGTGGTAGAGCCTTATATGGTCGAGGGTACGTCGATGTATCCGACGCTGGAAAGCCACGAGCGCCTGATCGTCAGCAAGTATAAATATTTCTTTACCGAGCCGAAAAAGGGTGAGATCGTTGTTTTCCGTTATCCGAAGGATGAAAGCCGCGATTTTATCAAACGCGTTATCGCGACCGGCGGTGATACTATTGAGATGCGTGACGGTAAGGTTCTGGTCAACGGCAGTGTGATCGAAGAAAATTATATTTACAAGGATGATCCGAAGGGCCCGAATAAGTCTAATTACAGAAAATCTGTTGTGCCTCAGGGGCATATCTTCGTTTTAGGAGATAACCGTAATAATTCTGAAGACAGCCGTTTTGCCGATGTTGATTTTGTGCCGCTGAAGCTTGTAAAAGGCGAAGCAGTTGTTGCTTTCTGGCCTGTTGAAAGATGGCGTATGCTGCCTTGATAGGCGGTCGAGGAGATAATTATGGATTTTAAGATACAATGGTTTCCCGGTCATATGACGAAGGCGAAACGGATGATGGAACAGCAGTTAAAGCTGGTTGATGTTGTGGTTGAAATGCTGGATGCGCGGATCCCACGTTCCAGCAGCAATCCGATGCTGATCCAGATGCTGGGGGATAAACCCAAGGTCGTTGCTTTGAATAAGATCGATATGGCTGATCCGGAAAAGACTGAAAAATGGCTGCAGACTTTTAAAAACAGCGGTTTGCCTGTCTGTAAGGTAGATTGCAGCACCGGTAAGGGCGTAAAACAGATGGTGGCTGCGATCCAGCAGGTGGCCAAGCCTGTCACGGATAAGTGGCTGAGAAAAGGTGTACGCAATCGTTCGATCCGTGTTATGATCGTGGGTGTGCCGAATGTAGGTAAGTCTACTTTGATCAATCGTTTGGTCGGTAAAAATAAAGTTGTGGCAGCGGACAGACCTGGTGTGACTCGAGGTCAGCAATGGGTGACTATCGCCAAAGGTCTGGAGCTTTTGGATACCCCAGGTGTTTTGTGGCCGAAATTTGAAGATCCGGAAGTAGGCTTTTGTCTGGCAGTAACGGGAGCGATCAAAGAGGATGTTTATGACAGGGAAACAGCAGTAGAGCTGTTGCTTGAACGTTTGATGCATATCTATCCGGAGGATCTGCGTGTAAAGTACGCTATTGATTTTTCAGAAGCTGAGCCTGTGCGTGAGGTAATGGCTAAAATAGCCGTCGCGCGCGGCTGCCTGAAGGCCGGCGGTGTGCTTGACATTGATAAGGTTATCCAGCTGGTATTGCGTGATTTTCGTACAGGACGCTTAGGGCGTTTTACTTTAGATGAACCGAGTGAAAATAATTAAGGCCGCTGCAACGCGGCCTTTTTAATTAGGGGTGGGAATAATGAAGATCAGCGAGGTAAAGGAGATTTTGGCGGGAGAACCTGACCCGGATCAGGTGGCAGAACTTGCTGCCGATGAGCGCAGCGGTGTGCAGAAACTGGTTGCCGCTTATCATAAAAGGCAGGAAAAGCTGCGTTTAGAGCAGCAGCGTTTTACGGAGATGCTGGCCTATGAACGTAAATATTACGCTCAGGGGGCACAGTATATTGCCGGGATCGACGAAGCAGGACGGGGACCTTTGGCAGGGCCGTTGGTGATAGCGGCTGTTATTTTACCGCAGGAGGTATTTATCAGCGGACTTAATGATTCCAAGCAGCTTTCGGCAGTAAAGCGCGAGCAGCTTTATGACGAAGTACTTGCCAAAGCACTGTCTGTTTCTGTAAATGTAGTCAGTATCAGCAATATCGACGAGCTGAATATTTATCAGGCTACGAAGCAGGGAATGACTGAGGTTCTGGAACATCTTGCGATTAAGCCGCAGGTGGCGCTGGTAGATGCAATGCCGATCGTATCGGCCGGTATTGAAACAGTTTCCTTGATTCACGGTGACGCGCTGAGTGCTTCGATAGCTGCTGCTTCTATTATTGCCAAGGTCACTCGTGACCGGATGATGATAGAACTGGCTGAACAATATCCTCAGTATGGTTTTGCCGGTAACAAGGGTTATGGCAGCAGGGAGCATATGCAGGCAATTGCTGAGTTTGGAGCGACTAAGTGGCATCGCCGCAGTTATGAGCCCATTAAAAGTATGCATCTGCCTCCTGCTGAACATGAAGGTAACAGGCTGTTTTCGCCGGTGTCAGAGAAGTGACGGAAGCGCGGCAAAGGCTGGGGAAAAAAGGTGAGGACGCTGCCTGCACTTATTTAGAACGTAAAGGTTACGTTATCTGCCGTCGTAATTACCGCTGCCGTTATGGCGAGATCGATATTATTGCCGCTAAAGGCGGCGAGCTTAGTTTTGTAGAAGTAAAAACACGCCGCAACCTGAATTTTGGGCTGCCCCGTCTGGCGGTTACATACGCCAAGCAGCAGAAAATCAGGAGTGCGGCGCTTTTTTATTTGCAGCAGGAAAACAGGCATCAGCAAATGCTCAGTTTTGATGTGATCGAAATTTTAGTTGAGGGCAATGTGGCAAGATTACACCATTTACCGCACTGTTTTTAAAATAAGAGGAGGCGTTTTTATGTACGCTAAAGTTTATGGAGAAACAACCTGCGGTATCAATGGTGAACAGATCATTGTCGAAGTGGATATTTCTAACGGGCTGCCGAGCTTTGATATTGTGGGTTTGCCTGATACGTCAGTCAAAGAATCTCGGGAACGGGTACGGGCTGCACTGAAAAATTCGGGCCTGATCTTTCCGATGACCAGGATTACTGTAAATCTGGCTCCGGCTGATTTGAAAAAGGATGGTTCCGGTCTTGATCTTCCTATTGCTGTTGGTATTTTAGTCAGCAGCGGTGTTTTACAGCAGGAGCAGGTTGATGATACTATTTTTGTGGGCGAACTGGCACTGGATGGGACAATCAGGCAGATTGCAGGCGTATTGCCAATGATTCTGCATGCACGTGACATTGGCAGGAAAAACATTGTGATCCCTGCAGGCAACTGCGCTGAAGGACGGCTTGTTGACGGTATTGATGTGCTGATACCTGCATCGCTGCTTGAATTGGTAGAGCATCTGCGGGGTGAAAAGGTTCTGGATGTACTGGATAAGGAAGCTATCTGCGCGGCAGCAACCAGTGTCTATGATGTGGATTTTGCGGAAGTGCGCGGGCAGCAGGTAGTAAAAAGAGCACTGGAAATTGCAGCGGCAGGTGGACATAATATTTTGATGGTAGGATCTCCCGGCAGCGGTAAAACTATGCTGGCACGTCGGCTGCCAACTATTTTACCGCCGCTGACAGAGGCTGAGGCGCTGGAGGTAACAAAAATCTACAGTATTGCAGGTTTGCTGCAGCGGCAGGAACGGGTGATGCTGGAACGTCCATTTCGCAGTCCGCATCATACGATTTCTTCAAGCGCGCTTATAGGTGGCGGCAGTGTGCCGCGGCCTGGAGAAGTGACATTGAGCCATCATGGTGTTTTATTTTTAGATGAGTTTCCTGAATTTTCGCGTACTGCTTTGGAGGTGCTGCGTCAGCCGCTGGAAGATGGTTATGTGACGATCAGCCGCGTACAGGCATCGCTTACTTTTCCTGCTAATTTTATTATGTGCACAGCGCAGAACCCGTGTCCCTGTGGCTATCTGGGTGATAAAAAGCGGGAATGTTCGTGTAAGCAGTTTGAGATCGAGCGTTATCACCGTAAACTGTCGGGGCCTTTATTAGACCGTATTGATTTACAGGTGTATGTGCCGCGGCTGGAATACTCTGATCTGCAAAGCAGGGAAGCCGGTGAAAGATCGGCCGTGATTCGTGAAAGGGTGATCAAAGCGCGTCAGCTGCAGTTGCTGCGTTTACAGGGTACTAATTTGTACTGCAATGCGCAGATGGGGCGGCGTGAACTGAACAAGCACTGCCAGATGGAAGCTGCTGCAGAAAAGCTGCTGGCGAAGTTTTTTACGGCGTTGGGGCTCAGCGCCCGCAGCCACGATCGGATCATTAAAGTAGCGCGTACGATAGCCGATCTGGACGGCAGTGATATCATAACGGCCGCCCATCTGGCAGAGGCGGTACAGCTGCGGACAAGTTTAAATTCATAAAAAAACAAAAGATGTTTTTAGAAATAATGAGAAGCAGGCATGAGATAACTTTTATCTCATGCCTGCTTCTTTGAGCGTTTTTTATACTGCGGTACCGTTATACTGGAAGATGCTGAAGCTCCAGTCGTTATTATATGTTCCGGAGAAACTTTCAGTCTTTTGATTTTCTTTGTTTCTGGCAATAATGTTGTATTTTTTGTCGTTGGATAAATGGGGGAAGTTAGTTTGCGTAGCAGAAAGACATAAGATTTTACTGGAATCATCATACCGGCCAAGAGCGATTGGGGTGCAATTCATTCCGTCGAATTTACTTTGGGGATTAGCTGACATGTCTTCTACTACAGATAAAATTTGATAATCAATATACATTTTTATTCCTCTTTTCTTTTTTGATATCAAGTATATGTGCACACTTACTTTAACCATATGATACTTGATATTATTACTACTATGGTGGATTTTACAGAGAAGAGAAAAATTTAGCCTAACGGCTGATTATCGTAGATAAATTCAATGAGTTTTTGTTCGTCGCCGTAGATTTGCCGGCCGCGTTTGGTGACGATGCCGGAATTTATAAAAAGCGGCTTTTTAAGTGAAAGTGGAATGATATTGTCAGAGGCCGTAATGGCTTGACGCATTAGAAAAGAGGAGGCTATTTGGCTGGAAATGAGGTTTTTGACCGTATGAAGCTGCGATGAATGCAGAATTACCTTAGGCGCTGTTAAAGCCTGCTGAAAATTTTGATAGATGAGGCGATTGACGAAAAAACCACCGTTAAGCAGTACCAGAGGTTCGTTGGCAATATCTTTGGTATCGACATATTTTTTCTGCGCCAGCGGATGGTCAGGATAGGTGCAGAAGCAGGCTTCGCTTTTAAAAAGCTTACGGTAATGCAGATTGGGTGAAAAGCTGTCGTCATAATTGGTGACGGCTAAATCAAGTTCTTCATTTTCTATCATATGCAGTGAATCTATGCCGCCTGCTTCTACTACTTCCAGCTCTATTTCAGGGTACAGATTTTTGAAATCGCGGAAAAGAGTTGGCAGCAGCTGTACGCCGATTTGTAAAGGTACTGCCAGGCGGATGAGGTTTTTATTCTGTGCCATATCTTTGATATCGCGGTCAAGCTGCTGTAGGTTAGCCAAAATAGGAGTGATTTTACTTAACAGCAGGCTGCCGTCTTCTGTAAGCGAAAGTTTTTTGCCTTCGCGCCGAAAAAGGTTCAGCCCGCTTTCTTTTTCCAGATCGGCCATGGCGATGGAAACAGTTGGCTGAGAGATATGCAGACTGGCGGCAGCTTTAGTGATACTGCGCCATTTACAGACTTCATAAAAATAACGCATCTGTGTCAGTGTCATAGTTAGTACTCCTTATTGTAGCTTATAATTCGTTTTATTATAGCATTGTTTAATAGTTAAAAACTATATTTATATTTAAAATTTGTATTTTACTTTATTGTTATCGTAGCGGATAATGAAAGCAGAGAAATAGAATGCTAAATGTGGTGTGAAAATTTACGGAGGTGGGGCAGATGAATATTGACCAAAAGTATTTTCCGGAATTCAAACAGCAACTTATCGATGTAGGTGACGGTATTAAGATCAACACTTTAGTTGGCGGCAAGGGCAGTGAAGCTATTTTACTGCTGCACGGGCATCCAGAGACACATTTGATCTGGCGGTTTTTGACGCCGGGTCTAACCGGGCGTTATACGGTAGTTATTACAGATCTGCGTGGATATGGCGACAGCAGCAAGCCTGAAGGACTTCCGGATCATGCTAATTATTCCAAGCGGGCTATGGGAGACGATCAGTTTACAGTTATGAGCAAGCTGGGTTTTGAAAAATTCCATGGTGTCGGTCATGATCGCGGGGCAAGAGTACTGCACAGGATGGTGATGGATCATCCGGAACGGCTGCTGTCTTGTACGATGATGGATATTTTGCCGACTTATGATATGTACCGTGATACCAGTCAGGAGTTTGCGACTAAATATTGGCACTGGTTCTTTTATATTCAGGGCAAAGGGTTCCCTGAAAGAGTGCTGGCGGCAGATCCTGAGTATTTTGTTAATTATAATTTGAATTTGAAGATCGGGCCGGCCGCTAAAAGCAGGTTCCCTAAGGAGATTTTAGACGAATATGTACGCTGTCTGCGCGATCCGATGACTTTCCATGGTATTTGCGAAGATTACCGTGCCAGTGCTACTATAGATATGGAGATGGATAAAGCAGATCGTGAACAGATCATTCAGGTTCCTGTTTTGGCTTTGTGGGGTAAGGACGGTGTTGTCGGTAAGCTGTGGGATGTTATGAGCGGCTGGCAGGAAAGGGCGGCTAATGTAGAAGGGTTTGCTGTAAATGAGTGCGGGCATTTTGTACCGGAAGAACAGCCGGAGGTAGTTTTAGAGGCGATGCTGCAATTTTTAGCCAAATATCCGGCTTGAATTTGTTGCGGTGCTAATAAAAGAAAAGAAAGAAGTGTAGCTTATGCATGCTATTGAAAAATTATTGGCAGAAAAAGCTGGTAAACATCAGGTCGCAACAGGCGAGATAGTTAATTGCGACGTGGATATTGCAGGAATCAACGATTTATATTTGCAGACTGTACGTTCCTTTTATGAAATGGGCGGTGAAAAGGTTTTTGACGCTGATAAGATCGTGATGTTTTTTGATCATTATGCTCCCTGTGCTACGATAACACAGGCTGAAAATCATAAACAGTTCAGAAAGTTCTGTTTTGAACAGGGTATCGAAAAATTGATGGATATAGATCAGGGTGTCTGCCATCAGGTTTTGGCCGATAAAGGTTGGGTACATCCTGGAGAGATAGTAGTTGTCACTGATTCGCATACTACGACTCACGGAGCTTTTGGCGCTTTTGGGACCGGTGTTGGCGCTACTGATCTGGCGACGATTATGATTACTGGCAAGCTGTGGTTCATGGTACCGGAGATTTTCAGGATCAATCTGGTTGGTAAGCTGCAGCCGGGTGTTTTTGCCAAGGATATCATTCTGCATATCATAGGTGATCTGGGTGCAGATTACGGTGTTTATAAAGCGGTAGAATTTGCAGGACCTGTTGTAA
The DNA here is from genome assembly GCF_003945365.1 of Phascolarctobacterium faecium. Taxonomy (NCBI): domain Bacteria; kingdom Bacillati; phylum Bacillota; class Negativicutes; order Acidaminococcales; family Acidaminococcaceae; genus Phascolarctobacterium; species Phascolarctobacterium faecium. Next base: position 1,301,897 of record NZ_AP019004.1, read on the forward strand.
ATGGGTTGAGTATTTCCGAAAGAATGTGTATGTGTAATATGTCAACGGAGATGGGTTGTAAAACCAGCTATATTCAGCCTGATGCTGTCACTATGGAATATTTGCACAACTGTGTGGCAAGACCTTATAAAATTTATGAAACAGATACTGATTTTCAATATGCTGCGGAGCTTACGTATGACGTAAGTAAAATCAGGGCTCAGGTAGCGGCACCATCAAGTGTTGATAATGTTTTTGAATTGGACAAATATGCCGGCACTCCTGTTGACGAAGCTTATTTGGGTTCGTGTACTGGCGGTCGTCTGCAGGATCTGGCTGTAGCAGCACAGATCTTACAAGGCAGGCATATTCCTAAAACAACGAGGATGATAGTCGTGCCTGCTTCTAAAAAGGTAATGGAAGATGCAATGGAGCTTGGGTATATCCAAACTTTGATGCGGGCAGGAGCCACGATAACGGCTCCGGGCTGTGCCGCCTGTTTGGGAGTACACCAGGGGATGCTTGCAGGAGGAGAGGTTTGCATAAGTTCTACTAACCGTAATTTCCCCGGTAGAATGGGACATGTAGATGGCAGGATATTTCTGGCCTCTCCTGCTGCTGTGGCAGCTTCGGCATTAGAGGGGAAAATTACTGATCCGGCTGTATATTTGAAAACCGGCGACTGCGGGAATGGACGGTGATGGTAATGAAAACGAAAGTCAGGGGCAAAGCATTTGTTTTTGGGAAAAATATTGATACAGATCAGATTTATCCGGGTCGTTTTGTAGAATATACGGATGTAGAAGATATAAAAAAATATGCGATGTACGGCGCTGATGAGAGCTTTGTAAAAAACTTCGATCCGGGAGATATCATTGTGGCCGGGACTAATTTTGGCTGCGGTTCATCGCGTGAGCATGCGGCAATAACATTGAAAGCAGTTGGTGCTGGAGCTGTACTGGCAGAATCTTTTGGCAGGATATTTTTCCGTAATGCTATTAATTTAGGCGTACCTGTTATTACCTGCAGCGAGATCACGAAAATTATTGCAGAGGGTGATGAAGTAGAGGTTGATATTGAGGCTGGAATAATCAAAAACCTGACTACGGGAGCAACAGCTGCAGCTGTTCCGATGTCGCCTTATATTATGAACATTCTGCAGAGCGGCGGGATCAAACCTATGATCAAAGCGATGCAGGAGACTAAAAAAAGTAAGAACCGGTGACGGCGCTGTAAAATTACAATGTAAGGATTTTTTTGAATTATAATTTGCAATGTATACACACAACTTTGCTGAAAATATGGTACAATAATAACTACCGTGTTAGACATGGTAGTTATTATTTGTTTTATGGGAAAGGATGACAACAGTATGCGTATCGTATTAACTATCGTTGGCAAAGACAAGGTCGGCATTATTGCTAAAGTAAGTAATATTCTCGCTGAGCATGGCGTAAATATCCTCAATATCAATCAAAATATTATGGAGGGTTTCTTCAATATGGTTTTGATTGCTGATATGACGGGTGCTGCTGTAAAATTACAGGATCTTAAGGATATCTTTACTGCTTTAGGCAGAGATATCGGCGTTGAGATCAGAGTACAAAGCGAAGAAATATTTACGGCGATGCACCGTATCTAGGAGGCTGTCTATGTTCACGATTAAAGATATCTTGGAAACTAACCAGATGATCACGCAGAACAACCTGGATGTGCGTACGATCACTATGGGAATCAGTTTGCGCGACTGCGGTCATCCTGATATAAAAGTAACGGCACAGAAGGTATATGATAAGATCACCAGGAAAGCTGAAAAGCTTGTTCAGGTCGGCGAGGAACTGGAAATGGAGCTCGGTGTTCCAATCATTAATAAACGTATTTCTGTAACTCCTGTTTCGATGGTTGGTGAAAGCTGCGACAGCAATGATTATGTTCAGCTGGCTAAAGCGCTTGATGAGGCAGGCAAAGCAGTAGGCGTTAATTTTATCGGCGGTTTTTCTGCCTTGGTTGATAAAGGTTATACCAAAGGTGATAGAAATCTTATTTGTTCTATTCCCGAAGCTTTGGCAGTAACTGATATTGTCTGTTCCTCTGTCAGTGTCGGTTCTACTAAATGCGGGATTAATATGGATGCAGTTGCGGAAATGGGCCGTGTAATCAAAATGGCAGCAGAACGTACTGCAGACCGTGATGCTATTGGCTGTGCAAAATTGGTTGTTTTCTGTAATGCAGTGCCTGATAATCCTTTTATGGCCGGCGCTTTCCATGGTGTTACAGAGCCTGAAACTGTCATAAATGTAGGTGTCAGCGGACCCGGTGTGGTAAAACATGCGTTGGAGGCAGTGCGCGGACAGGACATTGGCGCTGTCGCAGAAACGATCAAGAAAACTGCGTTCAAAATTACTCGTGTCGGCCAGTTGGTTGCACAGGAAGCCGCCCGTCGTCTGGATACGCAGTTTGGTATTATTGATTTGTCGCTGGCTCCGACACCGGCAATCGGCGACAGCGTTGCTCATATTCTGGAAGAAATAGGCTTGGAGAGCTGTGGCTGTCCTGGTACTACTGCTACTTTAGCTATGCTTAATGACGCCGTTAAAAAGGGTGGATTGATGGCTTCAAGTTATGTCGGCGGTTTGAGCGGTGCCTTTATTCCTGTCAGTGAAGACGCGGGAATGATCGCGGCTGTTGAACGCGGCAGCCTGACTTTGGAGAAATTAGAGGCCATGACCTGTGTTTGTTCCGTAGGGCTTGATATGATAGCTATTCCAGGTGATGTGACTGCTGAAACTATTTCAGCAATCATTGCTGATGAAGCGGCAATTGGAATGATCAACAATAAAACTACTGCTGTACGTCTGATACCGGTTCCGGGTAAAACTGTCGGAGAACAGGTAGAATTTGGCGGTTTGCTGGGATATGCTCCCATCATTGCCGTGAGCAAATTTAAGGCCGATGCCTTTATTGCCCGCGGTGGTCGTATTCCTGCACCGGTAAGGAGTCTGACCAACTAATGCGTAAACAACAACGTGAGGCAATTTTAGCGCTGCTGGAAGAAACTTATATGGGTACGGAAACAGCGCTGAACTATTCGACGCCTTTTGAATTGTTAGTAGCGGTAATTATGTCAGCGCAATGTACGGACGAACGTGTCAATAAGATTACAGCACGTATTTTCCCGAAATATAATACTCCTGAAAAAATGGGCGCACTTTCTCAGGAACAGCTGGAAGAAGAGATTCGTGACTGTGGACTGTTCCGATCGAAGGCTAAAAATCTGCTGGCAACCTGTAAAATGCTGACGGAAGAATATAACAGCGTTATTCCTGACACTGTCGAGGAGCTGATGAAGCTGCCGGGTGTGGGTAAAAAAACGGCTAATGTTGTCGCCAGTATTGTTTATAAGGTTCCGGCGATTGCGGTTGATACCCATGTTTTCAGAGTTTCGCACCGGTTGGGTTTAGCTAAGGGCGATGATCCGCTGGCAGTGGAGAAAGAGCTGCAGAAAGCCATTCCGAAGAATAAGTGGAGCGATGCTCATCATTGGTTGATCTGGCATGGCCGTAAGATTTGCAAGGCAAGGAAACCTTTATGCAGTGAATGCGTATTGGTAGAATTGTGTCCATACAAGGAAAAGAATTTATAAAATAAAATTGCAGACAAGCCTGTAGTGCGACTGGCACACAGGCTTGTTGTGTTTAAGGAGCAGCCGTGCAGACAAAAGAAATGATTTTGCAAAAATATTTTGGTTACAGTGAGTTCAGAAGCGGGCAGTCAGAGCTGATAGAGCAAATTTTGAACGGACGTCCTGTTGTAGCTGTTATGCCGACCGGAGCTGGAAAAAGCTTATGTTATCAGTTACCGGCGTTGATGCTGGAGGGATTGACACTGGTTGTTTCACCGTTGATTTCCTTGATGAAGGATCAGGTACGCAGTTTAGCGGAACATGGTGTAGAAGCGGCTTATTTGAGCAGCGGGATGAGTAAGCAGGAGTACGGTGCCGCCGTTTATGCTGCCCGTAATAATAAATGTAAATTGCTGTACGTTTCACCTGAACGCCTGCAGAATGAGCAGTTTAAGGCTTTTGCAAGTGAGCTGCAAATAGCGTTGGTCGTTGTTGATGAAGCACACTGCGTAGTACGATGGGGTGAATCCTTCCGACCGGCTTATCTGGCAATAAAGCCGTTTTTAGACGGCCTGCCGAAGGCTCCTGTTGTTGCGGCTTTTACAGCTACTGCCACGCCGGTTGTAAGACGTGAGATAAGTAAATGTCTGGGATTAGAGCAGCCGTTAGAACTGGTGACCGGTTTTGACAGAAGCAATCTTACATTTATTGTGGAAAAACCAATGGTGAAAAGACGTTTTTTGCGTAGCTGGCTGCCGGAGCAAAACGGCTGCGGTATTATTTATTGTGCAACGCAGAAGCAGACGGAAGAAGTATGTAATGACCTCAATGCCTGGGGCTATCCCGCAGGACGTTATCATGCTGGTTTAACAATGGAAGAACGGCAGCGGAACCAGAACGCTTTCATTAAAAATGAATTGCAGGTGATGGTGGCGACTAATGCGTTTGGGATGGGTATAGATAAACCTGATGTAAGGTTTGTCTTGCATTATACTTTGCCGCTTGATGTAGAAGGCTATTATCAGGAAGCAGGAAGGGCTGGACGTGACGGCTTGCCGGCAAAATGCGTACTGCTTTTTGAACGGCGTGACATAATGCAGCAGCGGCAGCTGCTGGAATATAGCTGTGAGCAGAGAGAAAGCAGTGCGGAAGACAAAAAGCTGTGGCTGACAAATGCTTACCAAAGGCTGCGTGATATAGAAAGCTATTGTTTTACCAGAGGTTGCCTGCGTAAATATCTGCTGACATATTTTGGACAGGAAACAAATGACAGATGTGGGAATTGCAGTAATTGCAGCGGCAGTAATTGAAGGTGCTTTGTGACAAGGCAGTGAACTTATTCGTTAATGGGCAGGGAATATTTTTTGAATGCAGAATATATTAATTAAGAATTTAAGCAGGGAGGGACCGTTATGAAAATCACCTTTTTAGGTGCCACAAGAATGGTTACAGGCTCTTGTTATTTACTTGAAATAGGCAGTAAAAAAATGCTGTTGGACTGCGGTATGTTTCAAGGTTCTAAAATGATTACTGCTTTTAATGAAAAGGATTTTGTTTTTGCGCCTAATGCTATTGACACAGTTGTGCTGACCCATGCTCATATCGACCACAGCGGGTTGATACCAAAGCTGATAAAACAAGGATATAAGGGTCCTGTACATTGTACGAAAACTACTTTAGAGCTGTGCACGATTCTGTTGCCTGACAGTGCTCATATTCAGGAATCTGATGCAGAGTTTGCCAACCGGAAAGGTTTGCGTGCAGGTAAATCTGTAGTAGAACCTTTGTATACTGTTGATGATGCGTATAAAGCTTTGCAGCATTTTCATACGCACGAGTTTGGTGAAATGCTTGAGGTTCTTCCGGGGGTGCAGGTTAAATTTAAGGTTGCCGGGCATATTTTAGGTTCGGCGATTGTTGAAGTTTTTGTTAATGAAGATGGCAAAACAACTAAGCTCGTTTTTACCGGAGATATTGGACAGCCTAATCAGCCGATTATCGAGGATCCGGAAGAAATTTCCGGAGCAGACTTTATAATCACCGAATCTACTTATGGCAATCGTGTGCATAAAGCCTATGACAAAGAAGCGGAGCTGTCTGAGATCATTAATGACACTGTGGCTAAAGGTGGTAATGTAGTTATTCCTGCCTTTGCTGTAGGACGTACACAGGTACTTCTTTATTATTTCCAGAAGCTTCTGCAGGAAGGTCGTATCCCTCAGGTACCAATCATTATCGACAGTCCGATGGCGAGCAAAGCTACTGCTATCACGCTTACTAATCCTCAGGAATATGACGAAGAAGCGCGGGCTTTGTATGAAATGCACGGTAACAGGCTTTTAGCGATTCCAAATCTGCGTTTCACGGCAACTGCGCAGGAATCACGGATGATTAATGAGATGCCAGGGCCTAAAATTATCGTTTCTGCCAGTGGTATGGCAGACGCAGGACGTATACTGCATCATTTGAAGCATAATCTCTGGCAGGAAAACTGCTCTGTCATTATTGCCGGCTATCAGGCTGAGGGAACAATGGGACGTCGGTTGATAGAAGGTTCCAAGCAGGTTAAGATTATGGGTGAAGATATTAAGGTAAATGCCAAAATCTACAATATGAAAGGGTTTTCGGCACATGCGGACAAGGAACAGCTGCTTGAATGGTACGGTAAGATGAAACAGCCGCCGAAAGCATTTTTCGTTACACATGGTGAGTTTGATGCTGCCAGCAATTTCGCTGATGAGCTGCAGCGCCGTTTGGGTACAGCTGCTTATATCCCGCAATATGGGGATAGTGTCACGATAAATGGTACTGAATGGAATGTTACGACGTCGAATATCGTGACGACAGTTCCGGAAGTGGCGGCACTTAGAGAGTATTTGCGGCAGTTTGAGAGTTCTTATTTGCAGTATCGTACTAAAATTGAGCAGATCGTTGCTCGTGACGGTGATAAAGCAGCTGGTATACGCAAAAAGATGGAAAAAATCAGAAAATATGTGGATGACATGCTGTCATCGCTGTAGGGTTTTCAGTAAAGGAGTTTTTGAAAAATATGAATTATGTTAGTTTGTGTAGAAGATTGGCTGTTTGTACTGCTTTAGGTATAGCGTTATCCTTGCCGGTTGGAGCAGTTTGGAATACAATGCAGCCTCAGTTGGCTTATGCTGAAGAATACAGCAGCCTGCGTGGAAATATTATTGAAAATGCGTATCTTTTAGTTGGAACCCCTTTTAAAATGGGCGGCAGTTTTCCGTCAGAAGGATTTGATGGTTCCGGTTATGTGCAGTATGTTTTTGGTGAAAGTGGTATCGCGTTGCCGCGAACTGTTGATGAGCAATATGACGTAGGCAGGAGAATCGGAAAAGATGATCTGCTTCCGGGAGATCTGGTATTTTATAGCACTGATGGCCCAGGAGCGACCTTCTGCGGTATTTACAGCGGAGATGGTAAATTCATTTATGCCGGTACTAAAAATGGCGTAATTGAAGGTGAAGCGTTTGGTCCTTATTGGGATGAACGTTTTTATGGGGCCAGAAGGATCATTGATTGAGATGGTAGTTTTTATTTAGAATGATCAATAAAAAATACAGCCGCTTTTTGAAAGCGGCTGTATTTTTTTGTATTATGCCAAAGTAGTATAAAAACAATACATTTGTACAAGAAAAAACAGAAAGATAAAATAATTTTAAAAATATATTGACATAGTGTTAAGGTGTTGTTATACTTATTTCAATGTTTCGACAAATCATCAGGTTACAGGTTATGACTGGGAATGGACAGTGGAAGGCTTTCAGAAAGCCGGCGGTAGATGCGAGCCGGTAAGCGTGGAAATAAGTCCTCTCACCCAGGAACTCTTTTTCTGAGGGCGAATGTAGGGAAAAGCGCAGGGCTGCGTTAAAGGCCTCAGAGTATAATTTAGGGTGGTACCGCGTACTTAACGCCCCTATCGGCTATGCCGGTAGGGGCTTTTTTGTTGAATTTGTTGGGCAGCAAGGGAGGGGAATTTATGAACAAGCAGCGTAAAATGTTGCGTGAACGTCTGCTGAGGTCAGAGATTTTGGTTTTGCCGGGTGTTTATGATGCTTTGACGGCAAAAATTGCGGCAGAAGTAGGGTTTGATGCACTGGTTATGGGAGGTTATAGTATCGCTGCCTCCAGATTAGGGCAGCCGGATGTAGGTTACCTTTCGATGACTGAAATGGTGCAGGCTGTGAAATGTATTGTGGATGCCACAGAATTACCGGTATTTGCCGATGGTGATACTGGTTACGGAAATGCGTTAAGCGTACGGAGGACGATGCAGGAATATGAAAAAGCCGGAGCAGCTGCAGTGCTTTTTGAAGATCAGGTATGGCCTAAACGTTGTGGACATATGGTCGGTAAGCAGGTCATAGATGCATCTGAGCATGCGAAAAAACTGCGGGCGGCTGCTGATGCCAGAACTGACGAGGATTTTTTACTGATTGCCAGAACTGATGCGAGGGCTGTGAATGGACTGGAGGATGCTGTTGAACGCGGCAAATTGTATTTAGATAACGGAGCTGAAGCTTTGTTTATAGAAGCGCCGCAGGATATAAGAGAATTAGAAGCTGTTACGAAAGCTTTTCCAGATACCATACTGATAGCTAATATGATCGAAGGCGGCAGGACACCGAACCTGACTGCAAAAGATTTGGAAAATATAGGATTTAAAATAGTGTTCTGGCCCTGCAGTGCCTTATACGTCATTATGCAGGCTTTTAAAGAAGCAATGACAGTGCTGCATCAAACGGGGACGACTAAGGCCTATGAAGATAAAATGATGCATTTTACTGATTTTAACAGGTTCATCGGTCTTGATGATTATATGAAGCTGGAGAAACTCTATAAATAAAAAATTATGAGGTGAGAGTAATGAAAATGTCCCAAATGTTTAAAACTACTTTGGCTGCCGCTATGATTATGGCATTGGCAGTAACGGCCGGCTGCGGTGGGGGCGGAGATAAAAAATCTGCCGGCAGCGAAAAGGTGACTTTGAAACTGGCTCACAATTTGCCAACGGCACATCCGCTGGCCCAGGGAATGGAGGCTTTTAATAAAAAGCTTACTGAAAAATCCAACGGCACTATTACACTGAACATCTATCCTTCCGGACAGCTGTTCAACGATAAAAGTATGAATGACGCAATTATGTCTGGTGGCATTGATATGGGGCTTAATTCCACAGCAATGTGGTCAACTGTTATTCCGGCAATGGAAGTTTTTGACGTACCGTTTCTGTTCCCAAGTTATGAAAAAGTCGATCATGCCATCGATGGAGGCTTGGGTGATAAATTAGCAGGTGAATTGAAGAAGAAGGGTGTGCGTCCTGTGATCTGGGCTGATTATGGCTTTGTGCAGTTCGCTAACAGCAAAAAGGAAATTACTAAACCTGAGGATTTTGCAGGACTGAAGCTGCGTGGTTATGGTGAGCTGCCTTCAGAAACGATTAAAGCACTTGGTGCTTCTCCTGTAACTATGGGATCAGGTGAAGTTTATATGGCCATTCAGCGCGGTGTTGTTGATGGACAAACTTCTGGAACTACAGCTATGTATGACCGTAAAATGTTTGAAGTTACCAAATATCTGACTATTACTAATCATGCTTATCCTGAGTTTATTCTGGCGATGAATGAAAAATCTTTTCAAAAACTGACTCCGGAACAGCAAAAAATAGTAACCGACGCTGCAAATGAAGTGCGTGACGAACTGCGTAAAAATGCTAAAGCAGAGGATATGGCTGCTTTAGAGAAATTAAAAGAAAAAGGTATGCAGGTTTACGTTGTTCCTGAGGCTGAGCTGCCGGCATGGCAGTCTGCTACTAAACCAGTTTGGGATATTTTTGTTAAACATACTGGGGATCTTGGTAAGGAATTGATCGAAATATGCAGTAAACAATAGATAAATTCTTAATTGACCGCTGCCATAAGCGGCAGCGGTTTTTATTTTGGAAAAGAATGAGAGGAAAAAGACTTGAAAAGCGCGCTCGAGGTCTATGAAAAATTTTTGAACGCTATTACTAAAGCAGTTGGCGTCATTGCCGGCATTCTATTGCTGCTGCCGGCGTTGATGGTCTTTTATGAAGTTGTGATGCGAGGTTTGTTCAATGCGCCGACAGAATGGTCAATAGAACTTTCTGTATATTGTGTTTTAGTAGCAGGTTTTTTAGGGATGTCCGTTACTTATGCTGCTGGCAAGCACATCCATGTCGATATTGTTTTAAGCCATTTATCAGCACGTACCCGTTGTTATATCGAACTTTTTACAACTATTGTTGGTATTTTTTTCTGTGCCGTATTTGTAATGCAGTCTTTGGATATGGCATTGCTTTCATATGAGATGGATAATACTTCACCAAGTACTCTGCGAACTCCTATGTGGATTCCTCAGATGTCGCTGCCGATCGGTATGGGGCTGTTGCTACTACAGTTTGTACGTACCCTGCTTATAGATATTCAAAAAATCAGCAGCGGTGAATTCAGTAAGGAGGCGGAATAAGATGCTTGTTATTTTTACCGTTATCTTACTGGGACTTTTGGTTTTGGGACTGCCGGTAGCCTTCTCACTGGGAACGGCGGGACTTTTCGGTATGTTTGCTTTTATGGGCGGAGGATCTTCTTTGGCCCAGATACCGATTTTGGCTTACAAATCTTTGGATGATTTCGTGTTAACGGCTGTCCCGTTATATATTTTAATGAGCCAGATTCTTTTAACAGGCAAAGTAGGCAACGATTTATTTGAGCTGGGCAATAAATGGCTGCGTCATTTGCCTGGGGGGTTAGGTGTAGCTACAGTTTTTGCCTGTGCAATTTTTGCTGCGATTACAGGCTCGTCTGTTGCCTGCGCCGTTACTATTGGTGCTATTGCCATTCCTGAGATGCTGTCTCGTGGTTATGAAAGAACGTTAGTTCTAGGAGCTGTTGCAGCAGGTGGTACCTTAGGCATTCTGATCCCGCCATCGATACCAATGATTTTGTATGGCGCTATTACTGGTGAATCGGTAGGTCAGTTGTTTATGTCCGGCGTTGTACCGGGGGTTATTTTGACACTGCTGTTTATTGCTGTGGTTGTTTACAGCTCAAGAAAGCTGCCTTTGCAGGAAGCGGCCAGCTGGGAGGAACGTTTTCAGGCGCTAAGAAGTTCTTTTTGGGGACTGCTGCTGCCGGTGCTTGTCGTTGGCGGTATTTATACGGGAGCGTTTACTCCTACTGAAGCTGCTGCTATAGGTACGGTTTACAGTTTGTTTATTACTTTTGTTATTTACCGTACGCTTGGTCTGAAGGATATGACGGAAATTTTGCTGGATACAGTCAAAACGACTTCGATGATTTTCGCGATTATGATCGGCGCAACTTTATTTGGTTTCGTTTTAACTATTCTGCAGGTTCCGCAGGCTTTGACGAGCCTGGTTGCCGAAATGGAAACCAGCCGGTGGATAGTCTTTATCGCAATTAATATTCTGCTGTTGGTTTTGGGATGTATTTTGGAATCTATCTCCATTATTTTTATCACTTTGCCGATTTTGTATCCTATTATCATGAAATTGGGCTTCGATCCGATCTGGTTCAATGTTGTGATGTTGATCAATCTGGAGCTGGCTCTTATCACGCCGCCGGTTGGAATGAATCTGTTTGTTTTGCAGGGCATCAGCCCAGATAGTAAAATGACACAGATCATCAAAGGTGTTATTCCTTTTGGCATTATTATGGCGCTGGAAATTTTGCTGCTGTGTTTCTTCCCGGAGATAGCTACATGGCTCCCCGGTATAGTAAAATAGCGGTTTTTGTTGACATAGTAAGTTAAAAAGAATATAATTAATTAGTCATAGTGAAGGATGCTTATTGACAAGCATCCTTCATTAATTTTAGAGTAGTTTTATTTGACCGCAGGCTTTTGTTGTATATGGCATAGCTCGGTTTGGATTTACAGGCGGTATGCCGTCTGCTCAAAAGAGAGGAAGATAGGATTTATGTTAAGAAATGATTTACGCAATATTGCCATTATTGCCCACGTTGACCATGGCAAGACTACCCTCGTAGACGCAATGCTCAAACAAAGCGGTATTTTCCGTGCTAACGAGCATGTCGAAGAACGTGTAATGGATTCCAACGCTTTGGAACGTGAACGCGGTATTACTATTTTAGCTAAAAATACAGCTGTTATGCACAAAGATACTAAAATCAATATTCTTGATACCCCCGGCCATGCTGATTTCGGCGGTGAAGTTGAACGCGTGCTTACTATGGTCGATGGCGTATTATTGCTGGTTGATGCTTATGAAGGGCCTATGCCGCAGACTAAGTATGTTTTGCGCAAAGCGCTTGAACAGCATCTGAAACCAATTGTAGTTATCAATAAAATTGACCGTCCTGACCAACGTGTTGAAGAGGTTATTGATGAAGTTTTAGACCTTTTCATTGAGCTTGGTGCTGATGATGATCAACTGGAATTCCCGGTAGTATTGACTTCTGCCCGTAATGGTATTGCTAAATTAACTATGGAAGAAGAAAGCGACAATTTAGAAGCTTTGTTCAAAGTGATTTTGGAAAATATTCCCGCTCCGGATGTTGAAGTAGACGCACCTTTGCAAATGCTGGTCAATACCTTGGATTATGATGATTATGTAGGACGTATCGTTGTCGGTCGTGTGATCCGCGGTACTATCCATAACGGTGAAACTATTACTTTGATGGATGAAGAGGGCGAGCGTAAAGCGAAGATCGGCCGTCTGTATACCTATGAAGGCTTGAAACGTGCTGAGACGCAGGAAGTTGGAGCAGGCGACATCGTTGCTTTGATCGGTTTGGCAGATGCCAATATCGGCGATACTATCGCTGATGCAGAAAGTCCTGAAAAATTAAAAGGCATCAGTATTGATGAGCCTACGCTGTCGATGGTATTCTCTGTTAATAACAGTCCTTTTGCAGGTCGTGAAGGTGAATATGTTACCAGTCGTCATCTTCGTGACCGTTTGTTTAAAGAAATCAAAACTAATGTTTCGATGCGTTTAGAAGAAACCGAAAGTCCAGATGCATTTATTGTTTCCGGACGTGGTGAGCTGCATTTGTCTGTATTGATCGAAACTATGCGCCGTGAAGGTTATGAGCTGCAGGTCGGCAAACCTAAAGTAATCATGCATCATGATGAAACCGGTACTTTACAGGAGCCTATGGAAGCTTTAACAATTGACGTTCCGCAGGAATTTATGGGAGCTGTTATGGAAGGGCTGGGACTGCGTAAGGCTGAACTGACTAACATGACAGAGATGGCCGGCTACCTGCGTATGGAATTTGTGATCCCCGCCCGCGGACTTATTGGTTTCCGTAACCAGTTCCTGACAGATACTAAAGGTAACGGTGTTATGAATCATGTGTTCGCAGGTTATGCTGATTATAAAGGTGAGATCCCCGGACGTACAAGAGGCAGCCTGGTTGCTTTTGAAAACGGCGAAACTACATCCTACGGTATAGGCAACGCGCAGGAACGCGGGAATATGTTCATCATTCCTGGCGAACAGGTCTATGAAGGGCAGATCATTGGTGAAAACAGCCGTGATGATGATATGGATGTCAATCCCTGTAAAAAGAAACATGTCAGCAATATGCGTGCCAGCGGCAGCGATGATACTATTCGTCTGATTCCGCCTAAGACTTTCTCTTTAGAGCAGGCTTTGGAGCATATCAACGATGATGAACTGGTTGAAGTTACTCCGAAGAATATTCGGATGCGTAAAAAGATTCTTGATCGTGTTGAGCGTGGTCGTCAGCGTTCCCGTAACAAAGCATAATAATACAAAAATAAAAATTTTTCTAAAAAAAGAAGGATTTTGAGAATTTATGTAGAAGTAGGCAGTTAGCATATCTGACAACAAGGACGTTTGGAGGCGTAAAAGATGGATTTAAAAAATGCTGCACGTAAGCTTTGGCATAGCGATGTAGAAGAAGATCAAGTTTATAGCGGTCCGTACTTAGTTAAAGGCGGTCATATGGATATTTTGGTGCGCTCTCCGCGTCAATTCAGCGACGTACGCGAGTATGCTGATTCTTTAATGAGCGGTGCGACACTGATGGTATCTTTCGATGCTGTTGATTCTGCAATGAAAAACCGTATTTTTGACTATTTGAACGGTGTAAGTTACATTATTGGCGCAACTGTTTCTAAGGTCAGCGAAAATTTGCTGATGTACGCTCCAAATCATGTGGAAGTTGATAAGGAAGCTGTTAAAAAAAGTACTCGTTCTTGGTTAGGCAGATAGCACGCACTCATCTATAAAATATTAAAAGCTCATTCCTTTTTGGAATGAGCTTTTTTTACGTTAAGGCAGCTGCTGTTTATAATTTTCGCCAAGCTTTTTGATAAAACCGGCAAAGAGAATTGCTTCACCCTGCTCGTTATATTGCATCTGTCCGCGGCAGCGCACCCAAATCCATTTACCTTCTTTGTTTTGAGCACGATATTCAACATAGTGAATGTTGGCGCGTCCGTCTAAAATTTCCTGGTTGGATGCTAAAAAAGCGCTTTGATCATCTGGATGAACCTTGGCACCCCAGATGGCGGCAGCATTTTTGATGTATTCGCCAGGCAGAGCAAATTCTTCAACCATGGTTTTGGGATAATGGAAAACATCACTTTGGACGTCACAGACGTAGAGATAATCGTCGGTGCTGTTAACTAAAGCATCGTAGAGATATTCTGCCTGATAAGAAAAACTGTTTTTTTCAGACGGGTCAGACTGCTTTTGCAGGCCAGCGTCCTGCTGGCGTTTAAGTATATGGTAAGAACGTTTCTGCTCATACATTTTTTCATCGACACGGTTTAAAATATCAGTAAGAGAGTAATTGCTTGTAGACTGAACTTCTAAAAGCCCATAGGTGAAAGATGGTTCATAGGGCAGAGCATTTTTTTGTGCTGAATTTTTTAGTTCAATTAGGACTTTTTGCAGTATTTCCTTAACATTTTGCAGCGAATGTTCTGTAAAAACGACAATAAATTCATCGCCGCTGAGCCGGAAAAATATATCGCCGCTGCCCAGGTGTTTTTTTAAAGTCTGGCATATAGTGATAATAAGCTTATCGCCTTCACTGTGTCCATAATTGTCATTGACCTGTTTGAGTGAGTTTATATCAAACATACAGGTTATAAAACCATGGCAATTCTGATGAGCTGCTTTAATCAATTTTTCCAGAAGCTCTTTGCCTGCACGTCTGGTCAGTGTATTGGTCAGTTCATCAAAACAGGCATCATGGAAAGCTTTTTTGGAATCTGTTATATCTATAGATTGCTGCAGATGTACGATTGAGCCGTCAAACCAATTAATAAGGCTGTCATGGTTTTCGTAAATACGTCCGGTTTTAGAATTGACTTCTTCCCAGTGAATAGTCTTATTAGAAGACGGATCACGCAGTAATTTGGAAACAGGGCAGAAGTTACAGCGTTGGGACATATTCTGCTGCAATACCTGCCAGCATATTTTACCTTCAGGTGCTTTTAAGGCAAAACGGTCTTTCATCGTTTGGTTCATGAAGAGAATTTTATTAGTGTGGATATCAGTTACGTAGATGAGGTTATTCATGCCATTGATAATTGAAGTATAGACTTTCTGCTGTAATGCAGTTTGTTCAAAGGCATGCTTTTTTACAAAATATGCGCATAATATATTTACAACAGCAGTTAAACTGTCAGTGCTGAATTGCTGAAAATTGATTGCTTTTTCGTTTAATTCTAAAGCTGCAAAACCATAGAGATAATCGTCAAATCGCAGCGGATAAACTGTGGTTGGTCTTATATTATCGTTGTAACCGCATTCTGTTAATATGTGACTGAAATCTTTGCAGTTGATTTCACTCTTGAGCTTTAACTTTTTTGCGATAAGGTGAGCTTTATGGCTTAACAAAGACTGCTGTTGGGAAAGGGCTTCATTTGGATAGTGGAAAGCAGCCTGAAAATGTTTTTCGTTGCGCAGTTGAATCACAGAAATATGAGATAAATATTCTGTGAGGCCAAGTGTTTTTTCTAAACTGGCAAGAAGATCATAAAAAGTATTTTTAAA
Source organism: Phascolarctobacterium faecium (assembly GCF_003945365.1). NCBI lineage: Bacteria > Bacillati > Bacillota > Negativicutes > Acidaminococcales > Acidaminococcaceae > Phascolarctobacterium > Phascolarctobacterium faecium. The sequence goes on from NZ_AP019004.1 coordinate 1,317,562, forward strand.
AGAATATAACTTATCATATGCCTGTAAGAATTGTTGAGATTGTTTTAAATTATCAGTGCTATAGTCAGCCATATGTATCATTCCTGTCTGTTAGGGTGTATTTATAATATTATAGCACTTTTAAGATATGAATGAAATATATAAACTAAAGCAAAAATAAAATAACAAAAGCTTTAATTAAGATGAGATAAAGCGTGTTTTGGAGAAAATAAAAAGCCTGCTCAAAAGAGCAGGCTTTAATCGCTGTAGAGATTAGTCCATAGCATTGACTTTTTTAGCAAGTCTTGATTTTTTGCGGTTTGCAGCATTCTTATGGATAATACCTTTACGAGAAGCTTTATCAATCAAACCGGTTGCAGTTGCAAAAGTTGCTTTTGCTTCTTCTGGAGAGCCGGTCTCGGTTACAGCAACTACTTTACGAGCTGCATTGCGGATAGCAGCCTTGATCGGAGCATTTTTTGCACGACGTTCTGCGTCGGTTTTTACACTACGAATGGAAGATTTAATGTTCGGCAACGAATTCACCTCCTACAATTAAATACGTTTACTAAAGTATTCTACCACGAAGGAGTTAATTCTGCAAGGGATTTCTGCAAATTATTCCACAAAAGACTTTATTTGATAATTTTGGTAGCGATACGCTCGGGTTTAATGTCGGCAAAAGAACGTTTTTCAAGCGGTTTGGCCGGATAACCCAAGGCCAAAGCTGAAACAGGCTTGAAGCCTTCCGGCAGTTCAAGGCTGGCTACAAATTGAGGACTTTGCGGAATACGATTTAAAAGAGCCCAAAGATAAACTGAACCAAGGCCGATATCAGTAGCAGCCAATTGCATATTTTCAAGAATACAGCCAACATCAGCTATGTAAACCATCTGGCCGTCATCTTTAGGCTTAGCTGAAATGACGATTAAAGTAGGGGCGCCGTAAAACGGATTGTATTTGGGGTTTCCGAAAGCTTGACCGCAGTATTCTGCAAAGTTTTCGAGAATTTTGGGATTTTGCACAACAGAAATATATAGTTCGTCATATGCTCCATGACCAACAGGAGAAGCCCAGCCGGCGGCTAAAACTGTTTGCAGCTGGGAATCGCTTATTTGTTCTGGTTTGTAGACTCTGGTAGAGCGGCGGGTTGCAATAGCGGTTAAGGTATCCATAATATAACTTCCTTTCTTGTAATAATTCTTTTATTATTACTTATATTGTAACAGGTTGATGCTTTGATTTGCTGTAAATTATTTGTGAAGTGACTAAAAATACCATTATATATACTTTCATAATCTTTAACATAAATATTTTTTGTTACAGCAGCTTTTATTTATAAGTGCTTTACTAATAAGAGTTAGTATTTGCTTAATTACCGGCAAAAATGATATAATATTTTGCAGTGAATTTACGGCGGATGTTCCGCTTTAGCAAGATTATATATGAAGGAGAATATGATGGACCAGAATAAGATCCGTAATTTTTCTATAATTGCCCATATCGATCACGGTAAATCTACTTTGGCAGACAGATTGATAGAATATACCGGTACTTTAACTAAACGCGAGATGGAAGCACAGATCCTCGATTCAATGGACCTTGAACGTGAACGCGGTATTACAATCAAAGCGCAGGCCGTGCGCAGCAGCTATAAGGCTAAGAATGGCGAAGAGTACATGCTTAATTTCATTGATACTCCAGGGCATGTTGATTTTACATATGAGGTATCGAGAGCTTTAGCTGCATGCGAAGGTGCTTTGCTTGTTATTGATGCTACGCAGGGGATTGAAGCTCAGACTTTGGCTAATGTCTATTTGGCTTTAGATAATGATTTGGAAATTATCCCGGTTATTAATAAAGTCGATCTTCCCAGTGCTGATCCTGACCGAGTCAAGCATGAGATAGAAGAGGTTATCGGGATCGATGCATCAGAGGCCGTTTTGACGAGTGCGAAGACAGGTTTGGGTATTGAAGATGTACTTGAAGCTATTGTTGCTAAAGTACCGGCACCTTCCGGTATAAGTGACAGCCCTTTAAAAGCTTTGGTATTTGATTCTAAATTTGATGCGTATAAGGGTGTCGTTTTATATGTGCGTGTTATTGACGGACGTATAAAACCTGGTATGAAAATTAAAATGATGGCTACCAATGCTGAATTTGAAGTAACAGAGGTTGGTGTTTTTAAACCTAATCTTGTTAATGTTGATTCATTGGAGGTTGGGCAGGTTGGATTTTTTGCTGCAGCAATCAAAAATGTTAAAGACGCACGTGTCGGGGATACAGTTACTGATGCCAATAATCCGGCAGCCGAAGCACTGCCTGGTTATCGTAAAGCTACGCCGATGGTTTTCTGTGGTCTGTATCCGGTAGAAAACTCAGATTATGATAATTTACGGGATGCGCTTGAAAAACTACAGCTCAACGATGCCTCACTGGTTTTTGAACCGGAAACATCAGTAGCGCTTGGATTTGGTTTTCGCTGTGGTTTTTTAGGTCTGCTGCATATGGATGTTATCAAGGAACGTCTGGAGCGTGAATATAATCTAACGCTGATTACAACGGCTCCAAACGTTATTTACCAGGTATTTCGCACCAATGGTGATGTGGAATTGGTTGATAATCCGTCTAATTTCCCTGATCCAACAGTGATCGACCATGTAGAAGAACCTTACGTTAACGCTACAATTATTGTACCTAAAGACTATGTTGGTGCAGTAATGGAGCTTTCTCAGGAAAAACGCGGTGAGTATGAAAATATGACCTATTTAGATGAAACACGTGTTATGATTCACTATGCACTTCCGCTTAGTGAGATAATTTATGATTATTTTGATCGGTTGAAGTCAGTAACCAGAGGTTATGCTTCTTTGGACTATGAGCTGGCCGGTTATCGTGCTTCCAGCTTGGTAAAGGTAGATATTTTGCTGAATGGAGAACCGGTGGATGCCCTGTCAGCTATAGTACACCGTGAAAAAGCTGTTTCCAGGGGACGTCAGCTGGTAGAAAAACTGCGCAGTCTTATTCCGCGTCAGATGTTTGAGATACCTGTACAGGCTGCCATAGGTAATAAAGTTATTGCCCGCGAAAATGTAAGAGCGATGCGCAAAGACGTATTGGCTAAGTGTTATGGCGGTGATATCAGCCGCAAGCGCAAATTGTTGGAAAAACAAAAAGAAGGTAAGAAACGCATGAAGCAGGTCGGCAGTGTAGAGCTGCCGCAAGAAGCTTTTATGGCGATTTTGAAGATGGATTAAAATGCAAAAATGGGAACAAATCCAGGGGGTATATATACATACCCCTTTTTGCTTGCAAAAATGTTTATATTGTGACTTTGCTTCATATGCAGGTGCTGACACAGAAACTATGGAAAAGTATGTTGATGCTGTCTGCAGTGAAATAATGATGCGCAGCAATGAAGTGACTATTGCAGATCAGGCCACGCTGTATTTTGGCGGCGGGACTCCCTCGTTGCTTTCGGAAAAGCTTTTGGCGAAACTGGTAGAAGCTTTGCAAAAAAATGGATGCTGGCTGCAGCCGGCAGAGGCAACGATTGAAGTTAATCCCGGTACTGCCGATTTGGATAAGCTGCGTTTTTTTAAAGATTTGGGATTTGATCGTATAAGCTTTGGTGTTCAAAGTCTTAACGATGCCGAACTTCGGGCTGTTGGCAGGATACATACGGCCAACGAGGCTTTAGACGCTATTACAATGGCAGAGAAGGCTGGTTTTACACGAGTCAGTGCTGACCTTATTTATGGCTTGCCGGAGCAGTCCCTTCAAACCCTGAAGACCAGTCTGCAGAATTTAACAGCGGCAGGGTTGCAGCATTTGTCGGTATATGGTTTGACGATTGAAAAAAATACGCCTTTGGCAGGTATGCTGGACAAAGGAAAAGTTGAGTTGCCGGACGAAGATTGTCAGCTGGCAATGTATGAATTGGTACAGGAGTATCTGGAAGCACAGGGACTGCATAGATATGAGATTTCAAATTATGCAGTGTCAGGTCAGGAGTCAAGGCATAACCTTGTTTACTGGCATTATCTGCCGTATTTGTCTTTTGGCAGTTCCGCCTGCAGCTTTAATGGCAGTCAACGTTTTACAGCAACAGATTCTGTAACTGATTATATTGAAAGTATTCAAAGTGGCAAAAGTTGTGGAGGCTTTGAAGATCTGACAAAAGAAATGCAGCTGTCAGAATATTTATTTATGGGTTTACGGACGACGGTAGGGATAGATTTAATAGAAACTGAACAACGTTTTGGCTGTGATGTAATGTTAGAATTTGGGGTTGAATTAGAAAAATTTATTAGAGGAAATTTAGTATTCTATGATATTGAGCATAGGCGGATGAGGCTGACGGAGCAAGGGATGCGCTTTAGCAATGAAATTTTTGAAATCTTTGTGAAGTAAGAAAAATTGGTTGACAACTGTTAAGGTCAGTGCTATTCTAATACCAAGATGTTAGCACTCTAATGAGATGAGTGCTAACAATCGAGTTGGAGGTGGGATCGTGTTAAACGAAAGAAAGAAAAAGATCCTGCAAATTATCATAGAAGACTACATTTCATCAGCTGAGCCGGTTGGTTCACGTACTATTGCCCGCAAGTATGACTTAGGGCTCAGCCCGGCAACGATCCGTAATGAGATGTCAGACCTTGAGCTTCTGGGTTATTTGGAACAGCCGCATACTTCAGCGGGACGTATTCCATCTGCTCAGGCTTATCGTTTTTATGTAGATGCCCTGATTGAACCGGGGACATTGACAGATAATGATATGGCATTAATAGATGGCTGGTATAATGAACGTCGTCGTAACATTGATGATATTTTCCAGTCGACAGCCAAGATCTTGTCACGTATGACACAGAATGTTTCCATGGTTTTGACTAACCAGCAGACGATTGCAAATTTCTGTTATTTAAAATTTTTGCCGCTTGACAGTCAGCATGCTATTTTATGTATCGTTGCCGATGATGGCAGTATAGATACGAATGTTGTTGATATTCCTTTAGGTATGTCTTCTGAAGAGATGGATTATCTGGCTGGTAAAATGAGCAAATTGCTGGAAGATCGCAATCTTAGCGATATTTCTGTGGAGATTTTGCAGAATGTCCATACAGATGTGGTCGAGGATAAACTCATTTTTTCATCATTACTGCAGGCTGTACGTAAAATGACAGGGCGCAGGCAGGAACAGAAGGTATTTTTAGGCGGAACAAAGCAACTGCTTAATCAACCGGAATTCCGTGATGTGGAAAGAGTCAGAAACCTGCTTGGTATATTAGAAGAAGAAAAGGTCCTGAAGGATCTTTTGCAGGGTGGTGAAGATTCAGGCCTTAAGGTAACGATAGGTTCTGAAAATAAATTTACCGGTATTCAGGATTGCAGTATGGTTCAGGCTACTTATCGTCTGAATGGTCAGATCGTAGGTACGATGGCAGTATTAGGTCCAACCCGTATGGAATACGGTAAGGTCATTTCTGTAATGGATTACCTGCATAAATATCTGAAAACAATTTTAGATAAGTAAAAAGACTATAAGGAGGAAGTGTTTTGCAAACAGAAGATTTGAAGGAAAGCTCAAAGCAAACAACTGCCGAAGAAACACCTCAGCAGGAAGCTCAAACGAATACAGCCGATGCTGCTAATGGAGTCGATGAGACTGCCGGGAAAAAGAGTGAGGGAGCTGCTGAAGAAAAAACTCCTGAACAGGATGAAAAGGATGTTAAGATCGAAGAACTGCAGAACCGTATTTTAAGGCTGCAGGCAGATTTTGATAATTTCCGCCGACGCAATACGTCCGAACGTGAACAGCTGGCAACTTTTGTTACCGCTGATGTTGTCGGAAAATTTTTAAAGGTGTTGGATAATTTTGAACGTGCTGAAGACGCCGCCAGAAAATCTGATGATGCCGCCGGAATTTATTCAGGTATTGAAATGATTAGGCGTCAGTTCGAGCAGACTTTTAAAGATTTGGGCGTAGAAGAAATAAAAGCACAGGGCGAAAAATTTGATCCTGAGATGCATGAGGCTGTGATGAGGGGGCAAAACCCCGATATGGATGATGACACTGTAGAGATGGTTCTGGAAAAGGGCTATAAATTACGTGATAAAGTTATCCGGCACAGCAAAGTTAAAGTTATCAGCAACGAATAGTTGCCATATAAATTAAAATTAACATATAAACCCGAGGAGGAATAAATCATGTCTAAAGTAATTGGTATTGACTTAGGTACTACTAACTCTGTAGTAGCAGTAATGGAAGGCGGCGAACCTACCGTTATCACTAATCAGGAAGGCAGCCGTTTAACTCCGTCCGTAGTTGGTTTTTCCAAAAACGGCGAACGTTTAGTTGGTCAGCTGGCAAAACGTCAGGCAGTATCCAACACTGATAGAACTATTAGTTCTATTAAACGTCATATGGGTACTGACTATAAAGTAGAAATCGACGATAAAAAATATTCTCCGGAAGAAATTTCCGCGATGATTCTGCAAAAGTTGAAAGAAGATGCTGAAAAATATTTAGGTGAAAAAGTAACTCAGGCAGTTATTACTGTTCCTGCTTACTTCTCTGACAGTCAACGTCAGGCAACTAAAGATGCCGGCCGTATCGCAGGCTTGGAAGTTCTCCGTATCATCAACGAGCCTACTGCTGCATCTTTGGCGTATGGTATTGATAAAAGCGACGACCATACCGTTATGGTTTATGACCTTGGCGGCGGTACTTTCGACGTATCTATCCTTGATGTAGGTGACGGTGTTTTCGAAGTAAAAGCTACTAACGGTGATACTCATTTAGGCGGCGATGATTTTGACCAGAAAATCGTTGACTGGATGGTTGCTGAATTTAAGAAAAATGAAGGCATTGATCTGAGTAATGACCGTATGGCTATGCAGCGTTTGCGTGAAGCCGCTGAAAAAGCAAAAATCGAATTATCCGGTGTTTTGACAACTAATATCAATCTGCCGTTTATTACTGCCGGTGCTGAAGGTCCGAAGCATTTGGATATGGATCTGACTCGTGCAAAATTTGACGAATTGACTGCTGATCTCGTTGAACGCACAATGGAGCCGACCCGCAAGGCTATGGCTGACGCCGGCCTGTCTGCTTCTGATATCAATAAAGTTATCTTGGTAGGCGGTTCTTCCCGTATTCCTGCTGTACAGGAAGCTTTGAAAAAATTTATCGGTAAAGAGCCTTACCGTGGTGTAAACCCTGACGAATGTGTTGCCGTTGGTGCTGCCATTCAGGCCGGCGTTTTGGCAGGTGAAGTAAAAGACGTGCTTTTACTTGACGTAACTCCGTTGTCTTTGGGTATAGAAACTTTGGGCGGTGTGTTCACAAAGATCATTGAACGTAATACTACCATCCCGACTTCCCGTAAGCAGGTCTTCTCTACTGCTGCTGATAATCAGCCTTCAGTTGATATCCATGTACTGCAGGGTGAACGTGAAATGGCTGCCGATAATAAAACTCTGGGACGTTTTGAGCTTTCCGGCATCCCGGCTGCTCCTCGTGGAGTACCGAAGATCGAAGTTGCTTTCGATATCGATGCTAATGGTATCGTAAATGTAAGCGCTAAGGATCTTGGTACCGGTAAAGAACAAAAAATCACTATTACGTCTTCAGGTACTTTGGAAAAAGACGAAATCGACCGTCTGGTAAAAGAAGCAGAGGCTAATGCTGAAGCTGATAAAAAACGTAAAGAAGGCGTTGAAGTACGTAATAATGCTGACTCCCTGTGCTATCAAGCCGAAAAGACCATTAAAGATATGGAAGGCAAAGGCTCTGAAGAATTGATTGGAAAAGTACAGGCAGCGCTTGATACTTTAAAAGAGACTCTGAAAGGCGAAGATATGGAAAAAATCAAAGCAGATACTGAAGCTTTGACCAAACCTCTTTATGAACTTTCCGCAGAGCTGTACAAACAAACTGAAGCTGCTAAAGGTGCTGAAGGTACTGAAACAGCCGAGGGCGCAAAAAAAGCTGATGACGATGTTGTTGACGCCGAAGTGGTTGACGAAGACAAAAAATAATCGGCTTAGGATGGTGTAAACTTTGAGTAAAAAAGATTATTATGACGTGCTAGGCGTGTCTAAAACCGCTACAGCAGATGAAATTAAAAAAGCATACCGCAAACTGGCACGTCAGTATCATCCTGATGTGAATAAAGATAATCCGGAAGCGGCTGAGAAATTTAAAGAAGCGTCCGAGGCTTACAGTGTACTCAGCGATGAGCAGAAACGTGCCCAATATGACCAGTTTGGACATGCTGCTTTTGAAAACGGCGGTGCCGGCGGTGCTGGTGGATTTGGGGGCTTTGAAGGTTTCGGCGGTTTTGGCGGCGGAGGCATGGAAGATATTTTTGATATGTTCTTCGGCGGGCAGGGCCGCGGCGCGCGTGGTTCTAATGCCGGTCCTCAGCGCGGTGCTGATTTACGCTTTGACCTGGAAATCACTTTTGAAGAAGCTGCGTTTGGTTTAGAACGTGAGATCAGTTTATATCGTGACGAACAATGTCCGCATTGTCATGGGAATGGTGCGGAACCTGGTTCTAAAGTTGAAACTTGCCCTGAATGTCACGGAAGTGGCGAGATCCGTTTTACTCAAAACACTATGTTCGGACAGATGACCAATGTACGGCCATGTCCTAAATGTCATGGTGAAGGCAAGATCATCAGCGAACCATGTAAGGAATGTCGCGGACAGGGCACTGTTAAAAAGAATAAGAAACTTAAAGTCAAGATCCCTGCAGGTGTTGACAACGGTTCCCGCCTGCGGGTAGCCGGAGAAGGCGAAGCAGGGGTTAAAGGCGGACCAAGCGGTGATTTGTATGTATATTTGTATGTTAAACCGCATAAGTTTTTTGAGCGCGATGGTACTACTGTTTACTGCGAAGTGCCGATCAATATTGTACAGGCAACTTTGGGTGATGAGATTAAGGTTCCTACGCTGGATGGACAGGTTGTGATGAAGGTTCCGGAAGGAACTCAGCCTGGAAAGGTACTGCGTTTGAAGGGCAAAGGCATTCCCAGTTTGCGTAACAGTACACGCGGCGACCAGTTAGTCAGGATCAAAGTTGTTGTGCCGCAGAAGCTGAATGAAAAACAGAAAGATGCTTTGCGTAAATTTGCCGAGATCAGTAAAGATAACATTAATCCTGAAGAAAAAGGCTTTTTGAATAAGATTAAAGATTTATTTAAATAATGACTTGTATAAACTGCGGTTTGAACACCGCAGTTTATTTTTTTATGCCAAAAAATATGATATAATGTGAGCACTTGGCATTGAAATATCTTCTCAAACTGGTAGAAAAACACTTTCATATGGTAAAATATTTTAGAATAAGCTTTGTGTTTAATATATATGATAGTTATTTAAGGAGTGAGCGCTTTGTCACAATGGATAGAGGTAAGCATACAAACTACACATGAGGCAGCTGATCTGGTTGCCGAAATTATGCGTGCTGCAGGTGCAAACAATGGTGTTGTTATTGAGGACCCGGTTTTGATAAACACTTTGCGTAATTCAGGCACTTGGGAATTATGCGATATTCCTGAGCAGGAAAACACAGAAGTGGTTACGATAACTGCTTATTATCCGGAGGATGAAGAGCTGCAGCCACGTCTTACACAGATTGATGAGGACTTAACAAATTTGGAAACGCGTATTGGTAAATGTCGCTTTGGTAATACGTGTTTTCGTACTGTTTCCGAGCAGGATTGGGCTAACGAATGGAAACAGTATTTCCATGTTACGCATATTGGCAGAACATTGGTGATTAAGCCTACCTGGGAAAAATATACATCTAAAGCTGGTGAACATATTATTGAAATCGATCCAGGGATGGCGTTTGGTACAGGAACACATCATACGACCTGTATGTGTATGGAACGTTTGGAAAAAGTTCTGCGTACTGATATGGAAGTATTTGATGTTGGTACTGGCTCTGGAATTCTGGCTATTGCTGCTGCTAAACTTGGTGCTAAAACAGTTAAAGCGGTGGATATTGATGCTACTGCGGTACGAGTAGCTATTGAAAATATTGCCGGCAATGAACTGACAGAAAAAATCAGTGTGCAACAGGGTGATTTGCTGCATGGTACAGAAGGTAAGGCTGATATTATCATTGCTAATATTATTGCCGATATTATTATTATGCTTCTGCAGGATATTCCCGGTAAGTTAAAATCCGGAGGAATATTCCTTGCCAGCGGTATTATTGAAGAACGGCAGAATGATGTATCAGCAGCTGCCTCCAAAGTCGGTTTGTGTGTCGAAGCTGTTGATGCCAAAGGCGGCTGGGTTGTTATGCAGATGCGTAAGGAGGACTGACGGTGCATAGATTTTTTATACCGCAGCCATACAGTGATACGATGACAATAATGGGTGTTGATGCCAGGCATATTTATACTGTACTGCGGATGCAATGCGGGTCCAGAGTACAGATTGTAAGTGATGATGGTGTCACGGCTCTTGCTGAAATTGCTGATGCTAATGAAAGTGTTGTGACAGTCAAATGTCTGGAGGTACTGGCGGAAAGTCATGAGCCTTCAGTGCGAATCGTACTGGCACAAGGGTTGGCTAAAGGTGAAAAAATGGATTTTATTATCCAGAAGGCTGTAGAACTGGGAGTCAGTGAGATTATACCAGTAGCTATGGAGCATTCGGTCGTACGCCTGGAAGGTGATAAAGCTGTTAAGAAAGCTGAGCGCTGGCAGAAAATTGCTGAAGCGGCTGCGAAACAGAGTAAGCGTGATATTATACCAATGGTGCAGCCAGTACAGACGATGGAACAGATGCTTGCTGATAATCCCTGTGACTGTAAACTGATAGCTTATGAATGTGAGGATAAGCTTGGTTTGAAGGCTGCGCTGCAAAAGGAGCAGGCTTTGAAGGAGCTGCTGCTGATCATAGGCCCGGAGGGCGGTATTTCCGAGACGGAATTACAGCAGGCCCGGACAGCTGGGGCATTGGTAGTAAGTTTAGGCAAGCGCATATTACGTGCAGAAACAGCTGCATTAGTAGCTGCGGCCGCAATATTTTATGAAACTGGTGATTTAGGAGGCTGATTGATGAAAAGAATAGCATTTTACACTTTAGGCTGTAAAGTCAATCAGGCCGATACTGCCAGCATGGAAGCGATATTTCGCAGTCATGGTTATACTGTAGTTGGTTTTAATTGCGAAGCTGATATTTATGTGATCAATACTTGTGTTGTTACCAATACGGGGCAGCGTAAATCGCGGCAGATGATCAATCGTGCTGTGCGCAGAAACCCAACTGCTTTCGTGGTTGTGACTGGCTGTTATCCACAGACGGCGGCAGAAGAAGTGAAGACAATTCCTGGTGTTGATCTTATTATCGGGAATCAGGATAGAGCAGATATCGTACGGTTGGTAGAAGAAGCTGCTGCTTTTCAGTCTGTTGATACAATAGACAGCGTGCGTAAGCTGAGTGCCAACACTGAGTTTGAAGAACTGAGTGCAGGTGATGTTAGTGATAAGACCAGAGCTTTTTTAAAAATACAGGAAGGCTGCAATCAATTCTGTACTTATTGTATTATTCCTTTTGCCCGCGGACCGTTGCGTTCGCGTAGTCTGACAAGTATCAGGGAAGAAGTTAAAAAGCTTGTAGCTTCTGGTTATAAAGAAATAGTGCTTATCGGTATTCACCTTGGCTGCTATGGTAAAGAACATGATGGAAAACTGACTTTATTTGATGCTGTTGAGGCAGCTTTAAGTGTAGAGGGTCTGCAGAGACTGCGGTTGGGGTCATTGGAATCAGTGGAGGTCGAAGCGAGGCTGCTTAATCTTATGGAAAAAGATAAACGGTTGTGCCGACAGCTGCATTTACCTTTGCAGGCAGGCTGTGATACAACTTTAGCCAGAATGCACAGGCCGTATGATACCCGACGTTTTACCGAACTTTTGGCCGATATCCGTAAACGTATTCCTGATATTGCCATTACTACTGATATTATTGCCGGATTCCCGGGTGAGACGGAAGAGGAGTTTGCATCTACACTGGTTTTTGCAGAAAACTGCGGGTTCAGTAAAATGCATATTTTCCCTTATTCCAAACGGAAGGGAACTCCGGCCGAAAAAATGCCCAATCAAATTCCTGAAACTGTTAAGCAAAGACGTTGTGCACAACTTGCTGAGCTTGATCATAAGCAGCAGCAGAAATTTTTAGAACGTTTTGTTGGCAGTGCTGTGGAGGTATTGTTTGAACAGACTGTTGAGGATGGCTATATAGAAGGTTTGACCAGTAATTATTTACGGGTCTATGTTCGGTCGGAAGCTGAACTATGTGGCAAGATAAGAAAAGTGAGATTATTGAAGGCTGAGACGAGTTTTTTAATCGGAGAATTGCTGAAGGAATAATAAAAAAGCTGCCGTTTAACGGCAGCTTTTCTTTTATTCAATGGTAATTAATTCATATTGATCATTACCCATGGAAAGTTCTTTCATGTAACTGAGCTGCCGCAGACCGCGACGTGATTCGATCCGTTCCTGGAGATCATGCTTAGCAGCATCTGGTAAAGCAAAAACAAGGTCGATAGAAGCCTGATCGACGGCAAGAATATCTGTAGAAGCAAGGATGCCGATATCAGGAGTTGTTGGCGGTGCCGCAGCAAGCCCGGCACAGTCGCAGTCAACAGACATATTGCGCAATACATTGATATAAATGATTTGTTTACCAAAAAAATCTGTTGTAGCCTTTGCTGATTCAGCCATATTTTCCATAAAACGCTCTTGGCTATATTCCCAGGGGTTGGATGGGTCAGAGGTATGCAGCATGGCTTTGCCGATCCTGCCATCTGCGTTGCCAATTGCTATATTTTTCATTGAACCGCCAAATCCTCCCATAGTGTGTCCTTTAAAATGCGTCAAAACGATCATGGAATCATAATTAAGCATATTTTTAGCGATCGACATTTCCTGAAAATGTTTGCCTCCTTTTACTGGCAGCATTACTGCTCCTTCCTCGTCCATAATGTCTACAGTACAAAAATCCCAGCCGTTAACTTTTAATGTTTCGCGGTGGCCGGCGGTGGTATAGCGGTCACCTTTATAGAAAGTGTTGGTTTCGACTAAATTACTGTCAGGTACATGCTGCTGCAAAGCCATCACTATTTCCCGTGGGAGTATATTGGGACCGTTCTTTTCTCCTGTATGGATTTTGATAGCTACTTTACCATGTATATCCTGGTTGATTTTATCATATAGTTTGATCAGACTTACAGGGCTGATATCCTTGCTGAAATAAACAAGAGCTTTATTATTTACTGCTGTTTTTTCATTACTTTTAACAGTTGGTTCAACAGGAGAAGAAACTGTATTGGCAGTAATTCCACAAGCGCTGAATAATAAAGTTGCGGCAGCGGTATAAAGTAATGTTGATAAAAATTTTTTCACTGTAAATTCTCCTTTCTTAGATAAATGATTAAAAATACTTTAAGTTCAGTATAATGGCTGGAGTTGACTATAAGTCAAGCGTTTTATTAAAGATTTTTTTACTTTGTTAGTTACAGTTTGAAAATAAATTGTGAACAGAGTAAATAGAAAAAGGACTTTTAAATTTTCTGACGAATATTATAAAAATTAGGATCACTAAGGGGGGAAAGAAATGAACGACTGTATCTTTTGCCGAATTATTGCCGGAGAGATCCCGTCTGAAAGAGTTTATGAAGATGACAAAATGATCGTAATCCGTGATGTGGCTCCTGCTGCTCCGGTACACGTTTTAATGATACCGAAAGCTCATACTGAAAATATTATTACTGCAGAACCGGAGCTGCTCCTGTATATGTTTGGGAAAGTTAAGGAACTGGCTGAGAAACTTGGTGTTAATGAAAAAGGGTTTCGCATCGTTGCCAATACCGGTGATGATGGAGGGCAGACCGTTAAGCATTTGCATATCCATCTTTTAGGTGGTAAAGCATTGGGGTGGCCGCCCTGCTGATACCTTGACAAAAGGCCTATCATAAGATATAATTTACTGGTAATATTGTGCGGTAATTGCGGTCTGACGATAGTCAGCAATAGTGCAAAAAACGCATGAAATGCATATATACACTTCCCTAAGTGTGTGGAGGGAGGGAGATCAGATGGCAGAAATTAAAGTTGGCAAAAACGAAACATTGGACAGTGCGCTGCGCAGATTTAAAAGAGCAACCCAAAAGGCCGGAATTCTTTCTGAAGTTAGAAAACGCGAACATTATGAAAAACCGAGCGTTCAACGTAAGAAAAAATCCGAAGCAGCCAGAAAACGTAAAACCAGATAATGGGGGCGTGCTGTATGTCTATTAAAGACCAATTGACAGAAGATATGAAACAGGCCATGAAGGACCGTGAAGCAGGTAAGCTGCGTTTATCGGTTATTCGTATGGTGCGTGCTAATATTAAAAATGTCGAAATCAATGAGAAGAAGGAACTGAATGATGATGAGGTTCTGGCTATCTTGCTGAAAGAGGTCAAGATGCGGCAGGATTCTTTGGTAGAATTCGAAAAAGCCGAACGCAGTGAATTAGCCGAGCAGGCTAAAGCAGAAATTGAGATTCTCAAAAAATATCTGCCTGAACCGCTTAGCGATGAAGAATTGCGTGTTATGGTTGCTGAAGCTATCTCCGAGACTGGTGCCGAAGGACCGAAAGCGATTGGTAAAGTAATGCCTGCTGTTATGGCGAAGGCTAAGGGCCGAGCCGACGGTAAACGTATCAATCAAATGGTACGCGAACTGCTTCAATAATGAATAATTAACTTAACAGGACCGAATATTCGGTCCTGTTATTTTTTATAGCCCTTATAACAGTTATCTAACTGTTATAAGGGCTATTTTTGTGCAAAAATGCAAAAAAATCAGATTATTTTTGTAGGTTTCTACATATTAGGCTCGTCTTTAGCTTTGTATACTGAAATCAAAGAACTAAATATGGAGGTGATTATCATAGCAAAGATTGTAGAAGCTGTGGAAGCTGTTAAGCTTGTCAGGTCAGGTGATGTTGTTATGATCGGAGGTTTTGGAAATGTCGGTAATCCAAAGAGGCTGATTGATTTACTGGCAGATACAGACATATATGATTTGACT
Organism: Phascolarctobacterium faecium; assembly: GCF_003945365.1. Classification (NCBI taxonomy): domain Bacteria; kingdom Bacillati; phylum Bacillota; class Negativicutes; order Acidaminococcales; family Acidaminococcaceae; genus Phascolarctobacterium; species Phascolarctobacterium faecium. The sequence continues at coordinate 1,332,638 of NZ_AP019004.1, forward strand.
GTTATTGCCAATGATCTTGGTACTCCTAATGTAGGCTTGGGAAGGTGGGTAAGGAATAGGATGCTGAAAAAAGCTATAGGTACCTATTTTACCTATAATACTGAAGCTGCGGAATTATATTTTGATGGAAAGTTAAATTTAGAGATGATGCCACAGGGCACATTTGCAGAAAGTATCCGTGCAGGAGGCTGCGGAATTGGCGGGTTTTATACAAAGGTTGGAGCTGGCACAGAGCTGACTGCGCATTGTGAAACAAAAGTTATTGACGGCGAAGCCTATGTTTTGGCGTATCCTTTGAAAGCAGACGTAGCCTTGTTACATGCCAGAAAAGCGGATGCTATGGGGAATTTAGTTTATGAAAAAACAGCAAGAAATTTTAATCCGCTTATGGCAACAGCAGCCGCTTTGACGATTGTGGAGGTTGATGAGATTGTAGAAACCGGTATGCTTTCGCCGGAAGAGATTGTAACACCTTATATTTATGTGGATGTTTTGGTACCGCAGAATCGGGGTGCAGTTAAATGAGAAACATGTCAGAAGCGGAAACAAAAGTAAGAATTGCTAAAAGAGTTGCGGAAATGCTGCCTGACGGTGGTTTTGTCAATTTAGGTGTAGGTATTCCCACAATGGCGGTTGATTATTTACCAGCAGATAAACATATTTACATTCAGACGGAAAATGGAATGCTGGGTGTTGGGCCTAAACAACTTAGCGGGGAGGCAATAATTCCTAATCTCATTAATGCCAGTCGTACACCGGTTACTGAAACGCCCGGATGCTGTTATTTTGATAGTGCTACATCTTTTGCAATGATCAGAAGTGGGCGTATGGATGCTACAGTTATCGGAGCCATACAGATCAATGAAGCGGGAGACCTGGCAAATTGGGCTTTGCCGGGCAAAGGTGTTTTAGGACCAGGGGGAGCAATGGATCTGGTCGTTGGAGTAAAAGAGGTGATCGTTGCGACATCTCATACGGCAAAAAATGGCAGGCATAAACTGGTAAAGGATTGTACTGTGCCGCTGACTGGGCGGAAAGTAGTTAATACTTTAGTCACAGAATATGCTGTATTTAAGTTTAAGGACGGAATGATGTTTTTACTGGAACATACTTCTGATGTTACATTGGAAGAAATTGCAGCAATGACATCTGCTCATTATGAGCTGGCTGAAAAAATTAGTATAAGGGAGGTATAGATATGCTGCAGCCGGTAGTCATAGATGGAATCAGGACGCCTATAGGAAAACTGAACGGAGCAATGAAGGACATACAGCCGGAGGAAATTGCTGCCTTTTTGTTGCAGAAAATATGTGAACGTAGTCATTTAGATATCAGACTTCTGGATGCAGTAATTTTAGGGCAGGCAAAGCAGAGCAGCGACCAGCCTAATATTGCAAGATTAGCTGCATTGATGACAAAATTTCCGCTTGAAGTACAGGCTTATACAGTACACAGACAATGTGGTTCTGGTATGCAGGCTGTCCAGAATGCGGCACAGGAGATTATGTGCGGCTATGCTGACTTCGTTTTAGCTGGTGGTATCGAAAGTATGAGTAATGCCCAATATTATCTCAGAGAGGCACGGAGGGGCTATGCAGTAGGTAACGGGATTTTGCTGGATCCTAATACCGAAAGTCAGCCACGGTCACAGCCTGCTGACCAGTATGGAGTCCTGACAATGGGTATGACTGCAGAGAATATTGCTGAAAAATATGTTATCAGCAGAACGGCACAAGATTATTTTGCCTGCGAAAGTCAGGAAAAAGCTCAGGCTGCAATAAAAAGCGGACGCTTTGATGATGAGATTGAACCTTTGCCAGTAAAAAAGAAAAAAGAGATTTTGATGTTTGCTGCTGATGAGCATCCACGTTTGTCAACGATAGAAAAACTTGCAGAATTGAAGCCTGCTTTTAAAAAGGACGGCAGCGTAACGGCAGGCAATGCATCAGGACGAAATGACGGTGGAGCCATGTTGCTGATTGCTGAAGAAAGTGCGGCTGCAAAGGCAGGGTTAAAGCCTATGGCTAAAATAATCAGCCAGGCTTCAATAGGTGTTTCGCCGGCATATATGGGAATGGGGCCTGTGCCTGCAACAAGGTTGGCGCTGAAAAGGGCAGGGCTAAGGATCGAAGATATTGGACTGATAGAAATCAATGAAGCATTTGCAGCACAATCATTAGCGGTCATACAGGAGCTGGAAATTGATCTGACCAGGGTCAATGTAAATGGCGGTGCAATTGCTCTGGGGCATCCGATTGGTTGTTCTGGAGCAAGGATTTTAGTAACTTTATTGCATGAAATGCAGAAAAGACAGGTCAGATATGGCTTGGCTACTTTATGTATTGCTGGAGGGCTAGGATCAGCTACGGTTTTAGAGCTGGTGTAAATGAAAAAGAAAATGGGAAAAGGAGGCGGATTTTTATGAAGACTGTAACAAAGTTCTGTCTGAAGATGGTGCAGAATTATCTTCCGGATGCTTTTATTTTGGCTATTCTCTTAACATTTGTTGTATTTTGCGGCGGAATGTTTTTAATGAACAAGAGTGCTCTGCAAATGATAGAATATTGGGGCAGAGGGTACTCATCGATGTTTGTTTTTGGGATGCAGATGGTTTTAGTTTTATTGACAGGTTATGTACTGGCATTGACACCTTTGGCTAAAAAGATTTTGAACAAGGTAACAGGTATTCCTAAAACTCCACAGCAGGCTCTTGGGTTGACTGCATTAGTATCTATTGCGTCTTGCTATATAAACTGGGGATTTGGGCTTGTTATAGGTGCAGTTCTTGCGAAAGAGGTAGGCAAAAAGGTTAAAGGCCTGCATTTTCCGCTGTTGGTAGCTGCGGCTTATGGCGGTGAGATTATTCGCGGGCCGTCTTCTTCGATTCCGCTTGTTTCAGCAACACCAGGCAATTTTATGGAGAAGCTCGGACTGCCACTGACACCGGTTGGTGATACGCTGTATTCTTCATGGAATCTGGTAATGACGGCTATCATCGTAATTATGCTGTTTATCGTGTATTTTAATATGAAACCTCCTGCTAATGAAATAGTGGAATACAGTGAAAAAGAACAAGAAAAACCAGAGATAAGAATTGCTAAAAAAGATATGACATTTGCCGAAAGATTGGAAAATGCTTATTGGCTCAACGCTTTGTTTGGTTTGTTCCCATTGATTTATCTGGGAGCTAATTTTTCTAAGATTGGTTTTGACCTGAATTTGAATTTGGTCATTTTGATTTTTTTAACATTGGGTTTATATCTGCACAGCAGTCCTAACGGCTTTTTAAAGGCTGTGGCACAGGGAATCGGTGCCAGCCGCGGTATTATTTTGCAATTTCCGCTTTATGCTGGTATGTCGGGGATGATGACTGCTTCTGGTCTGGTTGATATGATTTCCATGTGGTTTGTGGAAATTTCTACAGCACATACCTTCCCTCTTTATACATTTTTATCGGCAGGGCTGGTAAATATTTTCATTCCTTCCGGAGGCGGGCAATGGGCTATCCAGGGACCAATCATGATGAAGGCTGCTGAGGCATTGGGGGAGAACATTCCGCAGACAATTATGGCTTTTGCTTGGGGAGATGGCTGGACTAATCAGATTCAACCGTTTTGGGCATTGCCGCTTTTAGGAGTTGCGGGATTATCGGCGCGTGATATTATGGGATATTGCGTTATTTGGACAATTGTTTCCGGCGTTATCATCAGTGGAACTTTTGTAATACTTAGTTTTATGTGAATGATTAATGGAAGATTTGATAATCTTGAGGCTGCTTTTATAGTTGCCTCAAGATTTTTTTACCGGAATGAAAAATAAGGCGCTGGTTTAAAATCAAGAAGGTTTTACGATGGGTAAAGTTCAGCTTTTTAGTATAACAGTTTTTGAAATCTTTGGATTTGCTAAAAAAATAACTAAATAGTAAAATCGTAATCAGGATATTCTGGAGAAAAAGAAATATATGGCATTAGAAAAGAAGGTGAGATAATGTCCAAGAAAATGGTGACCTTAAATGAATTATTGGAAATCAAAGATTTTGCCGAACGTGTGACATTGGTTAATAAGCATGGGAACTTAAACAATCAGATAACACATGTAACAATTATGGAAGGGCCTGATTTGCACGAATGGGTAACAGGAGGTGAGTTTGTTTTAACTACCTGGTATGCCTTCAGTAAAAGTCCTGACCTGCAGGAAGATGGTTTTAAAAAGCTTGCTCCGCGAATATCAGCGATAGGTATCAAAACAGGTCGTTTTATCAATAAGATCCCGCTGAAAATACTGCAGTTGGCAGATCAGTACCGGCTGCCGGTATTTGAAGTGAAAACTGCAGTCAAGTTTAGAGAACTGGTGCAGATAATCACTTCTGAAATCCAGAATTATCAAACCAATATGTTGATTGAAGTAGAAAAAAACTATCAAAAACTTATTCATACTTCACTGAATTCAGATGATCTGGCTTCGCTGGTGAATGTTTTGGGAAATCAGCTTCACAAGAATTGTTTTTGCCTGAATCATGAAGGGAAGATACTTGCTTCCTGGAGCAGACGAGGTACTCGTAAACAGGATTTTCTTGATTGGACAGAAAAAATTAAAACTGGTTTTAATGAAAGAATATATACTGATGCGGGCTTTTTTATCAATGAGCTGCATATTTTCGAATGCTATGCCCGTAGTCAGCTTATAGGGAGGTTTATTATTGTTGCTGAGGGGCAGTTAACGGAAAAAGAACGGTTGATTGGGCAACAGGGAGCTTCTTTTTTAGCCATCAAGCTGTGGGACCATTATGAAACGCTGCAGAAAACAGTGGAACGTTTTTGGAAAGAAATAAAAAATGGTGAAATCAAAAGTGGAGAAGTTATTGCTGAAAAGCTTGCTAATCTGGGATTTGTGCAGCAAAAAGCATATAATTTGATTTTATTTTCTAAAGGAAGCCATAATATAAGCAATTATTTGATTGATAGATTTTTAATTGAAGAGGAAAAATTTTATATCTTGTTATGCAGCAGTAAAGAAGCTCTTACGAGCATTAATATATTCAAAAAATATAATAAGGAACAGAGTAAAATAGCTGCAGCTGTAATATCTCCTGAATTTACAGAACTGGAGCGAATTAAAGAGCATTATGAGATGTCGGTAAACGTTATCAGACTTTTATATAAATTGCATATTTCAGGAGTACATAAGGCTGAAGAATGGCTGCCGTTCAGTTTGCTGATGCACTGCCGCAATACTTCGGAGTATAATTTTATTAAGACGACGGTGCTTGATAAACTGCAGGAATATGACAGACGCTATCAATCGAGCCTTTTGGATACACTTTCAGCGGCTTTGCGGGAAAACAGTTTAGAGGATGCAGCTGAAAGACAGCATATACATATTAATACTCTACGTTATCGGTTGGGGAAAATCAAAGAAATAACACAAAAAAATTATTTTAAAATGACAGACCGTTATTTTTTGCTGCTGTGTATTATGATCCAGAGAATGGAACATGAGCAGTTATGAAAATATATGAAAATAACAGGGCCGAAATTTTGGCCCTGTTATTTTTGTATACTTTTAAAAATATTTATGACCGGAAGCAGGGATTTTGCATAAAATAGCGTATACTATATAAATATAGGAAAAATTAATGTAAGTTCGGAAGGGTGTGAGGACAATTTCTTTAAGTAACAGACAAAAACGTATTGCCGAGATCGTGCGCCAGGATGGGCCGATCACGGGCGAACATATTGCTGAACGTCTGAATGTAACTCGTGCGGCTTTACGATCAGATCTGGCGATTTTAGTTATGGGCGGTATTTTAGATGCGCGTCCTAAAGTTGGTTATTATTTTACCGGCAAGAATACGCTGGGAATGTTGATGGAAGAAATTTCCGGCATCCTTGTACGTGATCTGCAGTCTGTGCCTGTAGCAGTCAATCAGGATAAAAGCGCCTATGAAGCTGTTGTAACTATGTTCCTGGAGGATGTAGGGACAGTATTTGTTCTTGATGAGGCTGGCCTTTTGGTAGGGGTGGTATCGCGTAAAGACTTGCTTAAAGCTGCTATCAATAATGGCAGCGATCTGCGTGAAATTCCTGTTGTAATGGTGATGACACCACTGTCTAAACTTATTGTAGTCAAACAGGAAGATTCTGTAGCTTCGGCAGCACGTAAAATTATTGATAATGAGATTGATTGTCTGCCTGTTATTAGATGTGTGGGCGAGGATAAGCGCAGTTACGAAGTAGTGGGACGTATCACTAAAACGAATTTTACCCGTCTGTTAGTGGATCTGGCAGAGGGCAAAGGAGGCAATTATCATAGCTAAATTACCGATTATCTATGCAGTTTCTGATTCTATTGGTGAAACCGCTGAGTCTGTTGTAAAGGCTACTACCAGCCAATTTGTACAGGAAAAATTTGATGTGATCCGTGTTCCTTATGTTAAAGATAAGGCGCAGGTTGAAAAGGTTATTGAAGAGGCTAAGGAAAATAATGGTATTATCTGTTATACCGTAGTTTCACCTGAATTGCGTGAACATATTGCGCATAAAGCAATGGAGCATGATGTAGAGGTTGTTGATGTTTTAGGACCGATGCTTAAGGCTATTGAAAAAACTTCCGGACTGCTGCCTAAAAACCAGGCCGGATTGATCCATGCTTTAGATCATGAATACTTTAAACGTGTCGAAGCCGTAGAATTTGCTGTTAAATATGATGATGGCAAAAATCCTTTGGGACTGGCCAAAGCAGATGTTGTTATCATAGGTGTTTCAAGAACTTCTAAAACTCCGCTCAGCATGTACTTGGCACACAAACAAATAAAAGTTGCCAATGTACCGCTGGTACCGGAAATCATGCCTCCTGAAGAATTATTTAAAGTTCCTCCGCATAAAATCATTGGCCTGCTTATTGATCCGTTTAAACTTAATGAGATCCGCAGCGAACGTTTGAAAACTATGGGACTGACAGATGGTGCCGCTTATGCTGATGTTAAACGAATTAATGAAGAGCTTGAATATGCAAAAGGTATTATGCGTCGTCTGCATTGTACTATTATCAATGTATCTAACCGTGCGATCGAAGAAACAGCAGGTATGATCTTAGAGTATGTGCAGAAAAATAAAGACCGCCGCTAAATAAAAATAACCCTCGCCTAAGCGAGGGTTATTTAAACTGTAAAACTAATTTACAAAAACTTTTTCACGGACATTGTAAATGACTTCGCCATTTTTAGGTTCACCGTTGACGATTACATTACCGTTAAAAACAGCATTTTTTGTGCTCCAGTTAAAGCTGCCGGTATCGGCGCTGATGATCATATCACCTTGAGTAAAGTTCATATTACCTGCTACGTAGGCAGTTTTTTCTTTACCGTATACATCGACTGTATCACAATCGAAGGTGATATCTCCTTCGCGCAGGGTAATATTACCTTGTCCATGTACCTCAAGTTTATACATACTTACCTGTGCGGCATCGCCGGTGATGATTCTGTCACCAATTTCAACATGGACGTTGCCCTGCAGATCATAAACTCCTGTAAAAGGGTTAAAAGTTTGTTTATCACTGGTTACCTGCGGCTCTGCCAGACAAATTGCAGGAACTAAGAGCAACAGTAAAACAAAGATAAAAATTTTTTTCATTCAGTTCACCTCACATGAGTAATTATATTACTTAATGTGCCTGGTGACAATGCTTGAAAGTGAAATAAAGGTGAAGAATAATGTTATCAGTTAGAGAAATAAGCGAGAATATAGAACAGGAAACACTGGCACCCTGGGCGGCTAAAAGTTCGCAGGCAGTACGTGATAGTGAGGAGGCTGCCGATGATCTGCGCACGGCTTTCCAGCGTGATCGGGACCGGATCATCCACAGTACTCCTTTTCGTAAGTTAAAACATAAAACACAGGTATATTTATGTCCGGGTGATCATTACCGTACGCGTCTTACTCATAGCATGGAAGTGTCGCAGATTGCCAGGACTATTGCCAGAGCATTGAGATTAAACGAGGATCTTACAGAAGCTGCTGCTTTAGGGCATGATCTTGGGCACACTCCTTTTGGACATGCAGGGGAGCGGGCAATTAATTCTTATACTGGACATTTTAAACATAATGAACAGAGCCTTCGTGTCGTAGAATTGTATGGGCGGAAGGGGAAAGGGCTGAATCTGACCCGTGAAGTTCGTGATGCTATTGTGAACCATACAGGCAGTACGATGCCAAAGACGCTTGAAGGGCAAGTGGTGCGGCGTTGTGATCGTATCGCTTATCTGTGCCATGATTTCGATGATGGATGCAAAGTTGGCATCATCGGTCCTGAAAAATTGCCAGGTATCGTCGCTATGCGCTTAGGAACAGAACCAAGCCAGATATTGGATGTGCTTGTTCATAATATTGTGGAATTATCACTGAATCAGCCGCAAATTATTATTGATAAATATTATGAAGAAGCTGTTGAAGAATTTCGCAATTTTATGTTTGATTATATTTACTGTTCGCCCCAGCTGACGGTTGAACATAACAAGGCAGAACACGTTGTTAGGACTCTTATGGATTTATATATGGAGTCTCCGCAGCTGTTGCCAAGAGAATATGGGGAACTGGCAGATCGTTTCGGATTGAAGCAGACTGTAGTCGATTTTGTGGGTGGACTGACAGATGCAGGAGCTGTGCAGCTATTTAATAAACATTACATTCCCATAATATAAACTTGTCGTAATGCTAAAATTATCTACCGTTAAAAAGAGGATTTTTTTGTTAAATATTGAATATAATAAATCAGATGGTATTCGAGGTGACAGGAGCAATAATTATGAGTGGTATGTTTGATGATTTTAAAGAGCAGGTTCGCTCCCAAGCTAATATCGTCGAGATAATTTCTGAATATGTACCGCTAAAAAAGCGCGGCGGCAGTTTTTGGGGCTGCTGCCCTTTCCACGGAGAAAAAACACCGTCCTTTTCCGTAACGCCGGACAAGAACTTTTTTTATTGTTATGGCTGTCATGTTGGCGGTGATGTTTTTACCTTTGTGATGAAAATGGAAAATTGCACGTTCCCAGAGGCTTTAAAGCTTCTGGCAAATAAATTGGGTATTGCTGTTCCTGAAAAGGAAAAGACTAAAGCTGAACTGGAACGTGAGAAACAGGCAAAACAGGTTATTGCCGCTAATGAACTGGCGACACGTTTTTTTCAGGCCTGTTTGACGAAGACTGATTATGGAATTAAAGCACAGGAGTATCTCACAGGACGCGGCATTACACCTGAGATTATCGAGCGGTTTTCAATCGGGGTGGCACTGCCGAACTATAACGCATTGCTTTCAGCACTTGGAAAACGTGGATGTAGTGCTGGACTGTTGGTGCAGGCCGGGCTGGCGGTAAACTATGACCGTGGGCCGATGGATAAGTTCCGTGGCAGAGTGATGATACCTATTCAGGATCCACGTGGTCATGTAGTTGGTTTCGGCGGTCGTATTTTAGAGCAAAATTCTCAACAGATGGCAAAATACATGAATACTGGTGAAACAGAGTGGTTTAACAAAAGAACTCTTCTGTTCGGGATGAATGTGGCTTTAAAGGAAATAAAGAAACGCAGGCAGGCCGTGATTGTTGAAGGTTATATGGATGCAATCAGTTTACATGCTGCTGGTATCGATTGGGCTGTTGCTTCAATGGGGACGGCTTTTGCGCAGGAGCAGGCTAAACTTTTAGCTCGTGCCGCTGATGAAGTAGTTTTTTCGTATGACAGCGACGCAGCTGGACAACGGGCCACTGTAAGGGCAGTAAGCATTGCTAAAGAAGTCGGGCTTAAAGTCAGAGTGCTCATAGTGCCTGATGGGAAAGATCCTGATGAATTTGTGCGTAAGCACGGTAAAGATGCTTATCTACGGCTGATTGAAACAGCTGTTTCAGGTATAGAATTTCAGATGCAGTATGTCATTTCTCAAAATAATGTTTCAAATTTAGCAGGAAAAGTTGAAGCTGTGTCGAATATACTACCATTCCTACTAGAGTGCAAAAATGAAATTGAGGTTGCACAGCATATCAAAACGCTGGCCCAACGTTTGACAATTGACGAAGGGCTCATCATGAGTGAATATCGTAAGCTAAGCCGTAAGAATGATCGTGGGGAAGCCGTGTCTAAATGGCAGGTACAGCCCAACGTACTTTCAGCTGAAGATTTAGCAGAGCAGCTTTTGCTTTACGTTATTTTAAAAAATACCGATTTGGCGCTTGTTTACAGAGATAAAATTGATAGTGTCGGTTTTATGTCAAAATTTCGCGGAGAAATCTATGAAGGATTGCTGAAGCAGCTTGATGCCGGCAGTAAGAGTGCTGCTGATAAGCTTTTTACAGAACTGTCAAATGAAGCGGCCACGGAGCTGGCGCAGATTATGACAAAAGATCTTGCGGAAGAAAACGGTGAAAAACTAGTAGATGATTGCCTGCGGCAGATGCGCAGGGGCGCTTTGGAACGAAGCTATGAAGAGCACCGTCTGCGCGCCGACGAATATGAACGTTTGGGGGATGACCGCTTTTTGCAGGAACTTGCGGAAAGCCAGAAAATTAAAGATGAAATCAAAAAATTATATTAAAAAACAACAGCAGATATTAAGCAACGAAAGGAGGGAACACCATGGCTAATACTAAAATTTCTGCCGACCAGGTAGAGGAATTATTACTTAAAGGCAAATCTCACGGCGGTGTTCTCACTTATCGTGAAATTATGGATTCTATGCAAAACGTAGAAGATATGACTCCGGACGATATGGACAGTATGTATGAGTTGATTGCCCAAAAAGGCATCGACGTAGTCGACGAAAACAGCGATGATGATGTACTGCCGGTCAACGATGATGATACGGAAGAAATCAATGAAGCAGAGCTGGCTAATCTCAGTGTGCCTGAAGGGGTAAGCATTGATGATCCGGTCAGGATGTATCTTAAGGAGATCGGCCGTGTACCGCTTTTGATCGGCGAAGATGAAATCAAGCTTGCTAAACGTATGGATAAGGGAAAACAGGCCGAAAGGCTGATGAATTCGTCATTGCCTGCAGCTTTGGTTCCTGCTTACAGCGGTAAAGAAAAAACTGCTACTCTGATCAAAAAAATCAAGAAGCATTTGGAACAGGAACATAAAAGCTGTGAACTGCGCAATGTTGAAAAAGTGCTTGGAATTATTGCGAGGGCGGCTGCAGCGGGTACTCCCTGTACATTGTCTGAATATCAGGATCTTATTGTTGAGTTTACTAAAGATGAGCGTTTGCATTTACAACGTATGATGCAGGAACACAATGTGATGATCCCAGACTGTGATAAAATGGTAGTCGATCGTCAGACCAGTGATAAAGAAGTACATGCGCTGTTTGAAATCAAGACTTTACTTGACGAGATCAAGCGCCGCTTACCAGAAGAAAATGATGCTGCTGTTTTTGATAGCTATATGACGTTGGAAGAAGATTACGGAAAACTTTTGGAAGAAGTTTTTGAAGAAGGAGAAGCCGCAAAACGATGTTTATCGGAAGCTAATCTTCGTTTGGTTGTCAGCATTGCAAAACGTTATGTTGGCCGGGGAATGCTCTTTTTAGACCTTATTCAGGAAGGTAACCTTGGTCTTATCAAAGCAGTAGAAAAATTTGATTATAATAAAGGCTTTAAATTCAGTACTTATGCCACTTGGTGGATTCGTCAGGCTATTACACGCGCTATTGCTGACCAGGCCCGCACCATTCGTATACCTGTGCATATGGTTGAAACAATCAATAAACTGATTCGCGTATCACGTCAACTGCTGCAGGAACTTGGGCGGGAACCTATGCCGGAAGAGATTGCAAAGGAAATGGATACTACTGTTGATCGTGTTCGTGAGATTATGAAAATCGCACAGGAACCGGTATCATTGGAAACTCCTATCGGTGAAGAAGAAGATTCGCATTTGGGGGATTTTATTGAAGATCATGATGCACCGGCACCAGCTGATGCTGCTTCGTTCACTTTATTGCGTGAGCAGTTGGAAGAAGTCTTGGAAACACTGACTGTGCGTGAAAAGAAGGTTTTAGAACTGCGTTTTGGTTTGGAAGACGGGCGTTCACGTACCCTGGAAGAAGTAGGGCAGCATTTTGGTGTAACCAGAGAACGTATTCGTCAAATCGAGGCCAAAGCTTTACGTAAGCTGCGTCATCCAAGCCGCAGTAAACGGTTAAAAGACTTCTTGGAATAATCGGTTTAGCTTGACAACTCGACCAAATTTGTTTAGAATATTACTGTTGACCATTGAGACAACGCATGGTACTATGGGCCTATAGCTCAGTGGTAGAGCCACCGGCTCATAACCGGTTGGTCGCTGGTTCGAACCCAGCTGGGCCCACCAAATAAAAAGCAAGCCGCAACCTTTGGTTGCGGCTTTTTTGTGTATTTTTTAATATTTAACAGCTCTTGGATAGTATTACTGATTAATCAAGATGGGCTGCATTATGTTTGATAAAAGTTCCTTTGTCAAGTTCTTTAAAAGCCTCATTTAGCTCTTCGCGCGTATTCATCACAATTGGTCCACCCCAAGATACAGGTTCTTTTAAAGGCTTAGCAGAACAGAACATAAAACGTAATTGTTTATCTGATTCAGAACTGACAGATATTTCATCGCCCTCACTAAAGAGCACTGCAGTTTTTTCTGGAATATTGGTGCCGTCTATTATAGCATTGCCTTCAATCAAAAAGATAAAAACATTATCCTCAGTTTTAGTTGGCAGTGTGATTGACTTGCCTGCCTGTAGTTCTACATCATAGATAGTTGCCTTGATATGAGGTGGTTCAACACCTTTTATAGAGTCATATTCACCTGCAAGCACATGTATTATAGCATTATCTGTTTTTTTACTGCCTATCATATTTCCGGTAATGTCAAAATAGGTTGGATCAGTCATTTTTTCTTTTTGGGGCAGGTTCAGCCAAAGCTGTACGCCAAGCATATGTTTGCTGGCCTGGGGCATTTCCTGGTGCATGATACCACTGCCGGCAGTCATCCATTGGCTTTCGCCGCTGCTGATTGTTCCTTTATTGCCTAAACTATCCTGGTGTGTCATTTCGCCTTGAACAAGATAAGAAATAGTTTCAATACCTCTATGAGGATGGATTGGAAAACCCTTAATGTAGTCGGTAGGATTATGTGAGTCAAAAGAATCCAGCATTAAAAACGGGTCATAGTCCATTACTGTATCGTGGCCAAGTACACGGACCAGATGTACGCCTGCGCCATCAATTGTACGTTGTCCTGTAGTTAATTTTTTTATTTTTCTTGTAGTCATAAAAATCAGTCCTTTCTTGTAAAAAAATAGCTTCATAAGAATTCCAATGATTTTCTTGAAGTTTAATTTTACTTTCTGAATTAATCATATTAAAGAAATATGAATTAAGCAATGCTAAAAAACTTGAAAAAAAGTTTAAAATAATTGTTTTTAGAGGGAATGGCTTGTTTAGAAGCGTTATTACTCCTTATATCGAATCTAAAATGCTTTTTACTAATTGTTTCGATTATATTTTGGAAAATGTTGATAATAGTTACTTTTAGAAAATATTTTGAAAATAAAGTAAGAGGTTAACTTTATTGTCACACTTTTTTTAACGGATAGTGCTATAATTTACTACGTAAGACTGGAGGTTGATTATATGAGCAGTTTAAACAGGCAGTCTTTAGGTGAGGAAATAGCTAATGCCGTTTCACATGGCATCGGCGCACTGTTGGCTGTTCTTGGTACTGTTGTTTTGATCGTTTATGCATCCTATAACAGCAGTGTCAGCGGTATTGTCAGTGCGGCGATATATGGTTTTTGCCTGATTTTTCTTTATCTGATGTCTACAATATATCATGCTATAACAAACAGTACCGCGAAAAAGATTTTTCAGGTGCTTGATCATTGTTCGATTTTTCTTTTGATTTTAGGTAGTTATGTACCTATTTGTATTGTTTTATTACCGCCTGAGTTAGGTTGGAAGTTATTGGGGATAAATTTACTGCTGACAGTTGTAGGGATCACTCTCAATGCGATAAGTCTCAGCAGGTGGGAAAAACTGTCGTTGCTGATGTATGTGCTTATGGGATGGTCTGTTATTATTGCTTTGCCGTATTTGTGGAAAATGTTGCCTGCAGATGGTCTAATGTTGTTAGTAAGTGGTGGATTAGCTTATACAATAGGAATTTTTTTCTATGCTGATAAAAAACATAAATTTATGCATTCAGTATGGCATTTATTTGTGATGACTGGCAGTGTTTTGCATTATTTTTTTGTGCTGTATTTTATTTTGTAAATAATAAAATACAGCACTAATATCAGGAGATGGTATAATAAAATCAGCGGGGTATAATATATTGGGGTGAAGATAATGAAGCAGCAGGATTATACTATAATTTTTGTAATTTTTCTTTATATTTTCGTGTTACGGCGTTTAAATTTCAATATCTCTGACAGCGGGGATATAGTAACGCTTTTATTATGTTTCTTTCTGGTATTTCGTAGTGCCTTTAGAATTTATAGTGATAAAAATAATTCGGATGAGAATCAAAAGTAAAATAAAAAGAATACCATATGGTATTCTTTTTATTTTATAATACAGAGGAATTTAGGCAAGGGTTACAATGTACTGGTTGTTGTTTGCGCTATCTTGAATATAAACATTTCGATTATTTATTCTAGCTAACGTCAAATTGTCGCCTACAGTAGGCGACAGTGTTCCAACCACCACCGTAAATGTGCATGGAACTCCGTTATTACCAGTAGTGTAGGTACCGCTATAAGTGTTGCTATTAAAGGTTAAAGTGTCCATAACTATCATCTTCTTTCTGTTATTATTGTAGAATAGGGAGATTTTACGATGGTGGAAGTAATAGAGTTAATGATATATGAAATGTTTGAATTGCCAGATAGTTATTAAATAACTGAGCATATGTAATAAGAAAGCACTGTATAATTTTAAGAAGAAATGTCGGTTTAGGAATAACTAAAAAAATATCAATAAACCCCTGTCGTTTTAAAACGACAGGGGTTTATTGATATTTTTACTATATAAATTTTATTTTTGATCAGGGACTTTAAGTACAGCGCCTGTTGCTGCTGAAGAAACCAAGGCTGCATAGCGAGCTAAGTAACCGCTGGTTACTTTAGGAGGCGGGCATATCCACGCTTCACGACGTCTGGACAGTTCTTCGTTAGAAACTTTAACATTAAGTGTGCGGTTGGGAATATCGATTTCGATGATATCACCGTTTTGTATAAGTGCAATATTACCGCCTTCACGTGCTTCAGGGGAAATATGACCGATGCAGGCCCCGCGGGTTGCACCGGAAAAACGCCCATCCGTAAGGAGCGCCACATCTTTATCAAGTCCCATACCGGCCAGTACTGATGTGGGATTGAGCATTTCGCGCATACCTGGTCCGCCTTTGGGTCCCTCATAACGAATGACTACGACATCTCCTTTTTCTATTTGTTTACCGCAGATTGCCGCAATAGCTTCATCTTCTGAATCGTAGACTTTAGCAGGGCCAGAATGTACAAGCATTTCTTCGGCGACGGCACTTTCTTTGACTACGCTGCAGTCGGGGGCGATATTGCCTTTGAGTACAGCAATGCCGCCTGTTTTGCGATAAGGATTCTCAACGCTGTGAATAACATCAGGACGGGTGATAACAGCATCAATAAAATTTTCGCCCATAGTCTGACCTGTTACTGATTTTGCTTCCTTATGAATCAGGTTGAGTTTACTGAGTTCATGCATCACGGCATTGATTCCGCCAGCTTCATTAAGGTCAATGATATGATGGCTGCCACCAGGGCTAAGTTTAGTCAGATAAGGAGTTTTTTTGCTTATTTCATCAAATAATTCTAATGGTAATTCTAAGTCTGCTTCGTGGGCAATCGCGGGTAAATGTAAGGCAGTATTGGAAGAACCTCCGATTGCCATATCAACAGTTATGGCATTTTCGAAAGCGTCCATTGTCATAATATCACGCGGACACAGGTTTTGAGCAACAAGGTCCATGATTTTAGCACCTGCATGTTTGGCAAGAGCGATACGGGCACCCTGGTAAGCTGCTGGTATAGTACCGTTACCGGGTAAGCCCATACCAAGTACTTCAGTAAGGCAGTTCATAGTGTTAGCAGTGAACAGACCAGAACAGCTGCCGCAGCCTGGGCATGCGGCATGTTCGATGATGCTGAGTTCTGTTTTGTCGATTTTTCCTGCTTCAAAACGACCGGCGGCTTCAAAAACAGTGGAAACACTGATGTCGGTTCCGTTAAGACGTCCGGGAAGCATAGGCCCGCCGCTGACAACGATTGCGGGAATATTAAGACGTGCGGCTGCCATAAGCATACCCGGCACGATTTTATCACAGTTAGGAATGAGTACAAGACCGTCGAACGCGTGACCGTTAGCTACAGCTTCAATACTGTCGGCTACAAGTTCGCGGCTGGCGAGAGGATATTTCATACCGTTATGGCCCATGGCAATGCCATCGCAGATACCGATTGCAGGGAATTCGATCGGAGTTCCGCCAGCAGCTAAAATACCATGTTTAACAGCTTTGGCAATCTGGTCGAGGTGCATATGTCCGGGGATTATTTCGTTTTGGGCGTTAACTACGCCGATAAGCGGTTTTTTTAAGTCTTCTTCGGTGTAACCCATCGCATAAAATAAAGAGCGGTGAGCTGCTCTGGTTGAACCAAGCTTTACTTCTTCACTACGCATAATTTTAATAACCTCTTTCCCTTAAATGTCTCTTTTATCTGTCTGTCTATCCAAGTATAAGGATATTAAAAAAATTTTACGGTATTTTACGAAAAATGTCAATTTAACAGATAATTGTGTAAGCTATGATTTCACCGTTTTTTTACAGGATAAGGGACTTTTTAGGTAGCCAAGGAACAGAAGATTATTATATAATATAAAAGCAACAGGTTTACATAATAAAATTTAAGTTAAGAGGTGTGATATATGAAAACAAAGATCACTGAGCTTTTAGGAATCAAGTATCCTATCATTCAGGGTGGCATGGCCTGGACTTCAGATGCAAATCTGGCAGCTGCTGTTTCCAATGCCGGCGGCGCTGGTATTATTGCTACAGGTGGCCGCACTGTAGAGTGGACCCGCGATGAAATCCGAAAAGCCAAAGATTTGACCGCTAAACCTTTCGGCGTCAATATCATGCTGATGGCTCCTAATATTGCAGAGATTATTGATGTGGTTTGTGAAGAAAAAGTTGCCTTTGTAACTTTGGGCGCTGGCAATCCTGTTCCTCATATCGAAAAATTTCATGCTGCAGAAATTAAAGTTATTCCTGTAGTTCCAAGTGTCAAATTGGCAAAGCGTGTTGAAGAAGCAGGTGTTGATGCCATGGTCATCGAAGGTATGGAGGGTGGCGGGCATATAGGTCAGCAAACTACTATGGCTTTAATGACAAACGTACTGCCGCTAATCAAAAAAGTACCGGTTTTGGTAGCAGGTGGTATTTCAGATGGACGTGGAATTGCGGCAGCGCTTATGATGGGGGCTGACGGTGTACAGATGGGATCACGTTTTATTCTGACGGACGAATGTCCTACCCATCCTAAAGCTAAAGAAGCCATTATTAAGGCTACTGATACTGATTCTGCTGTAACTGGTTTTTCGCGCAATAATGCTGTGCGTTGCCTGAAAAATGAGTTTACCAAAGAATATTTAGAAAAAGAATGCAGCGGTGCGCCGCAGCAGGAATTAAACGATTTTGCTACGGGAACTAACCGTTTAGGTGCGGTGGAAGGCGATATTGTCCACGGAGCTGTTTTAGTAGGGCAAAGTCTGAACGTTTTAAACGACATTCTGCCTTGTGCTGAAGTGATGGAAAGATTGATAGCTGAAGCAAGAGATACTTTAGCTAATGCGAAAAATATTGTGCTGTAAGCATAGTGATTAATTGAAAACGCAGCCGGGGATGACTTCGGCTGCGTTTTATATATCTTAATGTTAAATAGTGGCATCGAAAATAGTTTGAATAAATAATGGCTCTATAGTATAATATTATGGTAAAAATATCTTGCGATTTGTAAGGTTTAAAGATTTAGGGGGAATATGACAATGTCCGGACATTCGAAATGGGCAAACATCAAACACAAAAAGGGTAAAGCTGACGCAGCACGCGGTCAGATTACTACCAAAATCGGCCGCGAGATTACGATTGCGGTAAGAATGGGTGGCCCTGACCCTACCGGCAATATGAAATTGAAATTGGCTTTATCAAAAGCTAAGGCCAATAATGTTCCTAAAGATAACATTCAGCGCGCTATCCAAAAAGGGCAGGGTGCTGCAGATGCTTCTAATTATGAGGAAATTACTTACGAAGGTTATGGTCCTGCTGGTGTTGCTGTAATGGTAAGCACTTTGACTGATAACCGTAACCGTACTGCTGCCGATGTTCGTCACGTATTTTCTAAATACGGTGGGAACATGGGCGAGACTGGTTGTGTAAATTGGATGTTCAAACGCAAAGGCGTTTTTAGTATCGACAGTGAAGCCGGCTATACGGAAGATGATTTGATGTTGATAGCGTTAGAGGCAGGTGCTGAAGATGTTAAAGCTGAGGAAGAAGGTTTTGAGATAGTTACCGAGCCTGAGGATTTTGATGCTGTTGAAAAAGCTCTTGCTGATAATAATATCGAAGTCATGATGTCTGAGATCGCAATGCTCCCTGACACAATGGCAGAACTGTCTGACGAAGACGTTGTTAAAGTCAGGAAAATGCTTGAGGCATTGGAGGACTTAGACGATGTGCAGGATGTTTATACAAACGCAGACCTGCCGGAAGAAGACGAAGAATAAATTGTGCGACAGGCAGGCTCACCAAGGCCTGCCTGCTTTCTATCATAATCAGGAGGGAGCACGAAGAGATGCTGGCAATTGGAATTGACCCTGGTACTGCTATCTGCGGCTTTGGCCTGGTGGAAATGGTAGGGAATAAACTGACTCCTATCCATTATGGAGCTGTGTTTACGGATAAGGATATGCTGCCTGAACTCAGGTTGAAAAAAATCTACGATGAACTGAGCGTCTTATTGGATGAATATCGTCCGGATGTGATGAGTGTGGAACAATTGTTTTTTAACCGCAATGTAACGACAGCAATAAGCGTTGGTCAGGCTCGCGGTGTGGCACTTTTGACAGCAGCTAACCGCGGTATCCAGATCACGGAATTTACACCGATGCAGATCAAGCAGGCTGTTGTAGGTTATGGCGGCGCTAACAAAGAGCAGGTGACTTTTATGGTGCAGAAGCTCTTGAATATTCGTACAAAACCTAAACCAGACGATGTCGCTGATGCTTTGGCAGTGGCGATTTGCGGATTGCATACGGCAGCGACAAGACGATGGCAGGAGTTGAAGTAAATGATTGGATCAATTAAAGGAAAGGTGGCCTATCTGGCAAATGAATATTGTTTGTTGGAAACTAACAGCGGTGTTGGCTACAGGGTCTTTATGCCTGCGGCTCATTTGGGACAACTTGCTGTAGGAATGGAAGCTAGAGTGCACACTTATATGGCTGTGCGCGAGGATGCTATTTTACTGTTTGGCTTTCTGAATCAGGAATACTATAATTTATTTTTACTTCTTCTTGGGGTCAGCGGTGTTGGTCCTAAGGTTGCATTAGGCATTTTGTCTGCCGTTAAGCCGGATGATTTTTATCTGGCAGTGCAAAGCCGTGACCTTAAGGTTTTAACAAAGTTGCCAGGGATTGGTAAAAAGACCGCTGAACGGTTACTTTTAGAATTAAAAGATAAAGTAGGCGGTATAGGCGGTGACAGCGACAGCGGTTTTGCCGATACTGCATTTGGCGGCGGTAGTGCTGCTGTGGATGAAGCTATTGAAGCATTGTGTGCTTTAGGATACTCTAATTCGGAAATCATGCCTGCTTTAAAACAGATTCCGAATTATGCAGAACTTAGCAGTGAGGTAATTATTAAGCAGGCTCTCAAATTGTTTGCCGGGAGGAAATAATGCAGCCGGAAGAAAGAATTATTACCGGACAGGAGCAGGACGCCGATGTATGGCAATACAGCCTGCGTCCTCGCCGCCTGGCCGAATATATCGGGCAGAATCAGGTAAAACAGAATATGGAAGTATTCATCAAGGCTGCTGCCGACAGGAAAGAAGCGCTAGATCATGTGCTTTTATTTGGGCCGCCTGGTCTGGGGAAAACCACATTAGCAAATATTATTGCCAATGAATTGAATGTTAATATTCGTGTTACGTCAGGCCCTGCTATTGAACGACAGGGTGATCTGGCAGCGATTTTGACTAATTTAGGTGATAATGACGTGCTTTTTATTGACGAGATTCACCGCTTATCCAAAACAGTGGAAGAAATCTTGTACTCAGCAATGGAAGATTATGCTTTGGATATCATTATCGGTAAAGGCCCGAGTGCGCGCAGCGTGCGGTTAGATTTGCCAAAATTTACGCTTATTGGTGCTACGACACGTTTAGGAGCCATTGCGGCTCCTTTACGTGATCGGTTTGGTGTACAGTGCCGGTTGGAATTTTATAAGCCTGATGAATTACAGTTTATTATTACACGTGCTGCTGAGATTTTAGGTGTTGAGATCGCTGCTGACGGAGCAGAGGAAATTGCACGTCGCAGTCGCGGAACTCCGCGTGTAGCGAATCGTTTGTTAAAGCGCGTGCGCGATTTTGCACAGGTGTCAGGTGCTGCGGTTATTACTGGACAAATGGCAGATGAAGCTTTAGCACGCTTAGAGGTTGATCGTTATGGCCTTGACCGCAATGATCGACGCATTCTTCAAACGATTGTTAAAACATTTTGCGGTGGACCTGTTGGTATTGAAACCATTGCGGCTGCAGTAAGTGAGGAAACAGATACTATTGAGGATGTAATTGAGCCATATCTTATGCAATTGGGGCTGCTTCAGCGTACACCGCGGGGGCGGATTGCCACACGTGAAACGTATCGTTATTTGGGAGTGCCTTTCCCGGAAAAGGGATGATGTGATGAAACTGCTATTGCACGCCTGCTGCGGACCTTGTGCATGCTATCCTGCAGAGAAGCTGTTGGTTGACGGCAAGGCTTTTGATATTTTGTATTTTAATCCAAATATCCATCCATATAAGGAATTTAAACGGCGATTAAATGCTTTACGAGAGTTATGCGAGAAAAAACGTTATAAGCTGATTGTAGATAAAAGCTACCCTCTGGAAACTTGTGTGCAAGGGATGCTGGATGAACCTGTAATACGCTGCGCTTACTGCTACAGAGTGCGGATGCGTTATGCAGCTCAGTATGCCAAAGAAAATGGTTATGATGCTTTCTCAACGACTTTATTAGTCAGTCCGTATCAGAAGCATGAACTGATCATACAAATGGCTGAAGAAGCTGGGAAGGAATTTGATATCCCGTTTTACTATGAGGATTTTCGCAAAGGTTATCAGCGTGGTGTTGATATAAGCCTAGAGCTGGAGTTATATCGTCAGCCATACTGTGGCTGCGTATTCAGTGAAAGGGACCGTTATGAGAAGAAGCCTAAGGTAAAGTTAGACTAGTTTTAGAGAAGGGGGCGTCCTCATGAAAAAACTGCTGCTGCTTGTCGCGTGGGTATTCTGTATCAATTGTGGCATAGTAATGGCTTCATCGCCTGATATTGCTGTTGCTGTCGTACATGGTCAGTTTGCAGCTGAGCTTAGCTGTGAGGATGAACTGATGGTAAGAGTACCGGATACCGGAGAGGAAATGGTTTTGAAACCGGATAGGTATTTTGTAAATGCTGAGGGTGGTACTGTCAATTTGGGTGCGCAGAAGTTTGGCGCCAAAACGTTACGTTTTGTGGTAAAAGAAAATGGCAAGCCCATTGAAGTAAATAAAAAAGCTTACCGTGGCAGCTTTGAGGTACGTATTTCCGCTGACGGAAAGACTTTAGATGTGGTCAATGTACTGCCGTTAGAGCAGTATTTATATAGTGTTGTGGGCGAAGAAATACCTGTGATTTTCCCTGATGAGGCAATTAAGGCCCAGGCTGTAGCAGCAAGGTCGCTGGCTTATAACAGGCTTGGAAACCGCAGTCGTTTAGGTTATGATCTGAAAGCCAGTGAAGAAGGGCAGGATTATTATGGACTGACAACAGAAAAGCAGGCTATTAATAAACTGGTCGATGTCACAGCGGGAATGGTAGTCACTTATAACGGGCAGCCAATTGAAGCTGTTTATCACCAAAGTGGTGGCGGGCAGACGGAAAACAGCCGCGATGTGTGGGGTAGATATGTACCTTATCTGCGCAGTGTGAAGGATTACGACTGGGATGCACCTATGTATAACTGGGAAAAAGCTTTGCCTGCAAGTGAGATCGAACGACGTTTATCGACGCGTGGATATGCTGTCGGCAAACTTGAAAGCATACGTTTATCACCGCTGGAAGGCAGTAGCAAAATGTTTGGAAATGATCGCACTGCCAGCGGACGGGTGCAGGAAATGCTATTCAGCGGCAGCGGCGGGACATTTCTTTTTACAGGACAGCAGGTGCAGGAAATATTAGGGCTCAACAGTACTTTTTTTGAAGTGGAAGTCAACCGTCCTGTACCAAATTCTATTGAGATTCCTATTGAAAATCCTTATGGAATAGAAATTGGCAGGAAGGAAGTCCCGATAAAAGTCAGCGAACGTAGTATTAGTTTTAAAGATATTTTAAAGGATCTGCATTTTGTCAGCGGTGAAAAAGGTGAGATGGTAACTTTTAAAGGCCGTGGGCAGGGGTCCGGACTGGGGCTTTCCCAGTGGGGAGCACGTGGGATGGCAAATAGTGCGCCGCCACGCAGCAGGGACTATTATAAAGAAATTTTAACTCATTATTATACAGATACCAGGGTTGAAAAAATTTACTGAAACCGGAGATTAAGATGCAGGTAAAAGATTTTACTTATGAATTGCCGCAGGAATTGATTGCGCAGTATCCGTTGGAACCGCGCGATCACTCAAGATTGCTTGTTTTAGATAAAAATACGGGAGCAATAGAACACAGATATTTTTATGATTTATGTGAATATTTGCGGCATGATGATTTACTGGTTTTTAATGATACACGTGTTATTCCGGCACGTCTGCATGGCGTGAAGGATACTGGTGCAAGAGTTGAGGTATTTTTGCTGACTCGTTTAAACAGTACGGATTGGGAAGTTTTGGTTAAACCTGGTCGCAAACTGCGCGTTGGGGCAAAAATAAAATTTAGTGATGAGTTGTCCTGTGATATTATTGCTGATACGGATTTTGGCGGAAGAATAGCGCGTTTTTATTATAATGGCGTATTCGAAGAGATTTTGGATCGTTTGGGTGAAACGCCGCTGCCTCCGTATATTACGGCACCACTGGAAGATAAGGAACGTTATCAAACAGTCTATTCAAGAGAGAATGGCAGTGCTGCAGCACCAACTGCCGGATTGCATTTTACCAAAGAACTTTTGCAAAAGATTAGGGATATTGGCTGCGAAGAGGTTTTTGTAACACTGCATGTTGGTCTTGGCACTTTTCGCCCTGTCAGTGTTGATGACATCAAAGATCATGTGATGCACAGAGAGTTTTACTCTGTTTCACCTGAAGCGGCTGAAGCTATTAATAAGGCTAAAGCTGAAGGTCGGCGTATCGTTGCTGTAGGAACTACTGCGGTACGTACTTTAGAAGCTGCGGGTGAAAGTGGTGTGATTAAAGCTGGCGGGAACTGGACAAATATCTTTATTTATCCTGGATATCGCTTTCGACTGGTAAATTCATTGATAACTAATTTTCATTTGCCGCAGAGCACGCTTTTGATGTTGGTATCAGCCCTGTCAACACGTGAGATTATGCTGTCGACTTATGCTGAAGCTGTACGCGAACATTATCGTTTCTTTTCTTTTGGTGATGCTATGTTTATTACTGATTTGAATAAATAATTTTTAGGAGAATTTATGCACGCAGTTACATATGAATTAATAAAAGAGTGCAGTCGGAGCGGCGCGCGATTAGGTAAATTACATACTCCGCACGGAACTTTTGATACGCCGATGTTTATGCCTGTTGGAACACAGGCGACCGTAAAAACATTAGCGCCAGAAGAATTATATGCTATGGGCAGTCAGGTTATTTTGTCTAACACTTATCATTTGTTTTTACGGCCTGGCCACGAATTGGTCAAGAAAGCCGGAGGTTTGCATAATTTTATGCGTTATGACCGGGGGATGCTGACAGACAGCGGTGGATTTCAGGTTTTCAGTTTGGGAGCCATGAGAAAAATCAAAGAAGAAGGTGTGACATTCAGGTCGCATATTGACGGTTCAAAAAAATTTCTGTCGCCAGAGATAGCCACAGAAGTACAGGAAGCATTAGGCGCCGATATCGCAATGGCTTTTGATGAATGCATTCCTTATCCGGCTGATTTTGATTATGCAAAAGAATCAACTCTGAGAACTACGCGTTGGGCCAAACGCTGTTTAGATATACATACCCGTGAAGACCAATCTATGTTTGGCATTGTTCAGGGTGGAATGTATCCGGAACTTCGAAAAATGAGTGCTGATCAGCTGACGGAAATGGATTTTGCTGGTTATGGAATCGGTGGACTGAGTGTTGGTGAACCTAAGCCGCTGATGTATGACATTTTAAACCAAACAACTGAGCATATGCCAAAGAATAAAGCCCGTTATCTAATGGGAGTTGGAACCCCAGACTGTATAGTAGAGGCAGTAAACCTGGGTGTCGATATGTTTGACTGTGTATTTCCAACAAGGGTAGCGCGTAACGGTACAGCAATGATCCCAGAAGGACGGCTGGTTGTACGGAATGCAGCATATGCTGAGGATTTTCGTCCTATTGATGAACGCTGCGGCTGTTATACTTGCCGTAATTTTTCACGGGCCTATATCAGGCATCTGTTTAAGGCAGAAGAGTTGTTTGCTCTGAGGCTGCTTACGATTCACAATCTACATTTTCTGCTTGATTTTACAAAGCAGATTCGTTCTGCTATTGCCAGTGATACTTTCCCTGAGCTGCGCGAAAGATTTTTAGAAAATTATCGAGGCTAAAACAGGATTTTTCGTTTTTATGGCGAATATAATCCCAGATAGGGGAGAATTATGAAGGAGGTGTTCCCATGCAAGGTGGAGATACTATGGCGATGATCAATGCGATCTGGCCGTTTATCTTAATGGGCGGTATCTTTTATTTTATGCTGTATCGTCCTCAGAAACAAGAACAACAAAAACGTCAGAGAATGCTTGATTCTTTGAAAAAAGGCGATAAAGTAGTGACTATTGGCGGTATGTTTGGTGTGATTACCGCTATCAGTGAAAAAAAGGTTACCTTAAAGCTGGCTGAAGACGTGGAAGTTGATTTTGCACGTTCCGCTATCAGTGCTTTTCAAGATCCCGTTAAGCAGGAAATGGCAGAAAAATAATGAAGAAACAACAATTGCGCAAGGAGTTAAAATCTTTGCGCAATCAGCTTTCTAGGGATCAGGTTGACCGCTGGAGCAAAAAAATCTGTGCAAATATTATGCTTTCGCCACAATATCGTCATGCTGACGTCATTTTTGGTTATCTGGCATTCGGAAACGAACCGAATATAGACATTGTTTTAGAGCAGGCTAGACTCGCTGGTAAAACGGTTTGTGTTCCGCAGATAATTTCAGAAACAGAGATTTGTGCGGTGCGGTTTGAAGGTTTTGGTCAGTTATCACTTGACCGTTACGGAATCCGCAGTGTTAGTGGTACAGATGTTGTGATAAATCCACATGAAATAGCTTTGGTATTGGTGCCTGGAGTTGGGTTTGCTAAAAATGGCAACCGAATAGGCATGGGTGCAGGTTATTATGACCGCTTCTTGGCACAGGTTGATAAAGCTGTGCTGATGGGTGTGACTTATAATGCCCTGTTATGCAGTAAAATACCAGTAGATTATTATGATAAACCGGTGCAGTATCTGGTTACTGAAACAAACGTTACTCTTTGTGAGTAGCTTGTTTATAAAAGTTTTGATGAACTTACTAAAGGGGGCAGCTAATTTTGAGATGGAATGAATTAGGCAAATTCTTGATTATCTCGTTGGCGATAATCGGGGGTTTCTGTGTTTATATTTCGCCTTTGTCAAATTCCATTAAACAGGGACTTGATCTGCAGGGTGGTACACATGTTGTGCTTCAGGCTGTTGATACACCTGAGTTAAAGGTTGATGATGATGCAGTTAATCGTTCAGTGAAAATTATTGAACGCCGTGTCAATGAACTTGGATTGACTGAACCGGTTATACAGCGTCAGGGTAAGGATCGTATTATTGTTGAGCTTCCTGGAGTTAAAGATCCTGATAAAGCGATTGCGATGCTCGGACGTACCGCACTTTTGGAATTTAAAGATGTCAGCGGGAAAACTGTTCTGACAGGTAAAGACTTAAAGGATGCTAAAGCGCAAATTTCTCAGGGCAACCAGTCTGTTGTCGGTTTGGAGTTCAGTGATGAAGGCGGCAAAAAGTTTGCTGATCTTACCGCACGTAACATAGGTAAACCGATTGCTATTGTGTTAGATGGTGAAGTGCTTACCAATCCTGTAGTACAGGAAGCTATAACTGGCGGCAGAGCTCAAATCTCAGGATCACGTACTATGGAAGAGGCTGAGCATTTGGCTATTTTACTGCGTAGTGGTTCTTTGCCTGTGAAAATTGAGGTTATGGAAAACCGGACTGTTGGACCTACATTAGGTCAGGATTCTAAAGAAAAAAGTATTAAAGCTTTTGGAATCGGTGTTATCGGTGTTTTTGTATTTATGATTCTGTTTTACCGTTTGTCAGGTATTGTAGCTTGTATTGCATTACTGCTTTATGTAATGATGCTGCTTTTAGTGATGCGGTATCTGAATGCGACGCTGACTCTGCCTGGTATAGCTGGTATCATCCTGTCTATTGGCATGGCAGTAGATGCTAATGTCTTGATTTTTGAACGATTTAAAGAAGAAATTCGCAATGGTAAAACTTTACGTTCAGCAATGGATGCAGGATTTAATCGTGCGTTTGTAACTATTTTTGACTCTAACGTAACGACTTTAATGGCTGCCGTTATTCTTTTCTATCTTGGTACTGGACCGATTAAAGGCTTTGCAGTAACATTGGCTATTGGTGTTATTTTGAGTATGTTCTCGGCTATTACTGTGACTAAATTTTTGCTGCGCTTTTTGATTTCAAGCAATTTCACTAAAAATCCCGCTTTCTTTGGCGTTTCTGCTCCGAAGGAGGTGAATAAATAATGTTTTCGATCGTAAAGAATTATAAAATTTTCTTTTCCATCACCATTATTTTTCTGTTGATCGGCTTTGGTTCTATTGTTACCCGTGGTTTCAATCTTGGAATTGATTTTACAGGCGGCAGTATTGTTGATTTGACTTTTGAAAATCCAGTCAATGTGGCACAGGTTCGGGATGTCCTGAAAGAACATGATATGGGCAATAGTATCATCCAACTGGAAAACAGTGATGGCAAAACTGAAGCCAACAGTGTATTGATTCGTACTGGTGTTGTGGAGGATACTGAATTAAGAGCTACGATGAATGATCTGCAAAGCAAGCTTGGCAATTATCAGATACAGCGTGTTGAGCAGGTTGGCGCTACAATCGGTTCAGAACTGGTACAGCAGGCGGCTATGGCAATAGTTCTTTCCTGGGTATTGATGATTGCTTATATTACCTTTAGGTTTGAGTTTAAATTTGCAATAGCGGCAATTATAGCACTTATTATTGATGTTTTGGTAGTATTGAGTTATTTCTCATTGTTCCAAATGGAAATGGATTCTTCGTTTGTTGCAGCACTGCTGACGGTAGTCGGTTATTCTGTTAACGGTACGATCGTTATTTTTGACCGTATTCGTGAAAATCTGAAAATACATCGACGCAGTGAAAGCCTGGGCGAGATGGTCGATAACAGCATTTGGCAGTGTATGACGAGGACAATTTATACTGTGGCAACATCATTGTTTGCTATAGTGTCAATCTTCCTTTTTGGCGGAGAGACTATACATAATTTTTCTTTCGCTATGCTGGTAGGTTTTGCCAGTGGTGCCTATACTTCGATTTTTCTGGCTGGTCCGATGTGGATGTTCTTGAAAAATAAGAAAATTGGCATTTGATGAGTAAATAAAATCCCCTGTGCAAAGCACAGGGGATTTTTCATTTATCTGTGAATAGTATTGTACTGATACAAAAATGAGATCTTTTTTCATAAAAATGCTTGATAGTACTCAGAAATAGATTTCGTTTTTTGAAGCGGCTATTTAAATAGAGCGAAATAACCGTTGATAAAAATTCCAAGAACGATCAGAGGCAAAATATAAGTGACATAAAACCGCATCCATTTAGGAAATTTAAGACCGTTGCCGGTATCAGCTTCTTTGATAAAATTGTTCCAGCCCCAGCCATAACGCTGTGTGCAAAATAGCAGATAAACGAGGCTGCCTAATGGCAGTAGATTGTTGCTGATAAAGAAATCTTCTAAATCAAGGATACAGCTTCCAGGACCTAACGGCTGGATATGGCTCCAGACATTGAAACCAAGTATACAGGGCATAGAAAGCATTGTTATCAGCACTATATTGATATAAATAGTTTTACTGCGGCTCCAGCCAGTAAGATCGCGGATGCAGGCAGTTATATTTTCAAAGACTGCAATAACAGTAGAATAAGAGGCAAATATCATGAAGAGGAAGAATAATGCTCCCCAAAATTGACCCCATGGCATTGCGTTAAAAACGTTAGGTAAAGTTACAAAAAGGAGGTTAGGTCCGCTGTCCGGATTAACACCAAAACTAAAGCAGGCTGGAAAAATGATCAAGCCTGAAATAAGTGCTACGGCTGTATCCAAAATAGTGATAAATACTGCCTCGCCTGTTAGAGAACGTTCTTTGGCAATATAGCTTCCGAAGATAGCCAGAGCACCTATACCAAGGCTGAGTGTAAAGAAAGCCTGTCCCATAGCGGCGAAAATAACTTCGGAAACACCTTTTTCAAAGACTTTATTGAAATCAGGATAGAGGTAATATTTAAGACCAGCTTCCGCTCCTGGTAAGAACATGGAGTTTGCAGCTAAGGCTAACATGAGGATGAGCAGGCATAACATCATTGTTTTTGTGATTTTTTCTACACCGGCCTGTAAACCTAAAAGACAAACACCAAAACAAACCAGGACTGTCAGGACCATATTGAAAGTCATAGTCAGCGGATCACCAAGCAGGCTACCAAAAAGAGCGCCTACACCATTAGCATCAAGCCCTGCGAAGTCACCAACAGCCATTTTATAAAAATAATACAGCATCCAACCAGCAACTGTTGTGTAGAACATCATCAGGATATAGTTGCCGGCAATAGCTCCGTATTTATAAAGGTGCCATTTAGTTCCTTTGGGTTCTAAAACATCAAATGAAAGTGCAGCGCTACGGCAGCTGGCACGGCCTACTGAAAATTCTGCTACCATGATAGGCAATCCTAGAATGAGCAGGAAAAATAGATAGATAAGTACGAAAGAGGCGCCTCCGTACATGCCTGTAATAAATGGAAAACGCCATACGTTACCAAGGCCGATAGCACAGCCTGCAGAAATAAGGATAAAGCCAAGTCGGGATGAGAAATTTTCACGTTCCATAGTAATAAAAGTCCTTTCACTCTGCATACACAGCATATGATAAAATAATAATTATAGTAAAAACAATTATACAAAAGAATCTGATTTTTGTAAATTGTTTGTGAACTTAGAATGAAATGAAAGTAAAAAGCATCTTGAATTTTCAAGATGCTTTTTTTGTAGAGGTAGTTCGTTTTCCTGTTAATAATAAACCTAACCAAGGAAGTTTACCTCCTAATTTAGTTATGATAATACTTGAGAGTACAGATAAAGTGACAAGAAGACAGTAGATCAAAAGAATTTTTTTGCTTGTCATAACAATTCCGCCAACGTGACAAAGCCTGCTGATGATATCCATCCAAAAGGGATGGATAAGATAAACAATAAGCGAGTTTACTGATAAGAGATGAATAAACTTTCTGATAGGATTCGAAAGACTTGTTTTGGCAAAGACTGCACAGAAAAAAATCAGAGAACCTATTGTGTAAAGGAACCCCTGCAGACTTAATTGCTGAAGAGTGTTTACCAGAATGATCAGACTGGAATTATGATAAAAATAATAATAGTAATAACTGCCCCCGATAAACAAGAGCGTAAAGATGTAGAAGACACTTACTTTTGTGAAATGTCTGATAATAAATTTTATAAAAGTATTATAATAAACTGCTGCCAGGCCGCCTGACATAAAAATAAATAAATAATGCAGAGGCAGGTAATTTAGACGATAGTTAAAAAGGTTTTGTAAAAATACTGGTAAGTCAGTACTTTTAAGATTGGGATGACAGGTCCAGTAGTTGAAGACGATCTGCAGTAAGAACAGCAGCATAAAACCAAGTTTAAGACTGCTGTTTTGGAAAAAAGAAAATAATTTATGCCATAATGGGAAAGTAAAATAAAACCATAGCAGTATGACCATAAAATATAAGTGGTAGCAGGCTAAACCATAAAAGAGCAGGAAAAGGATATTTGCTGGCTGCCAGTTTATACATCCTGGCATAACAGCAGAAAAGTAAAGCAGATAAAACAGTGACCAGATAACATAGGGAAGTCCGACACTTTGCAGCCGTTTTTTTAAAAAAGGCAGATAAGCTATAGTAGTTTCTGGTCGGTATTGGCAGAATAAACCATAACCGGAGATAAAAAAGAATGCGGGAACACTATAGCGTGAAAGTATTTCCAGCAGCATATATAAGAAACTATTGGGATAAGGTGCTTCTAGGACAAAAGAACCAACGTGGATACCGATGACTCCAAGCATACAGATACCGCGCAGGTCGTCAATTATTTGATTGCGTTCCGGCATAAGATACTCCTTTTGAAAGTAGATTTATTGATTTATATATTATACTCTAAGCCTGCAGGGATGGCAAAGGAAAGTATGAACAAATAAAAAAACAGACTCGTAAGAGTCTGTTTTTAGGAGGTTATAAAACAATGTTTAAGGATTAACTGTTGCGCGGTAAACCTGTTTGCCATCTTTAAATCCAACTATAACAGCACTTTTTACTGCATCGTGGGAAGCGTCTAAAGAGGTTTTGCCTGTTACTGCCTGAAAATCTTTGGTAGCAGCTAATGCTTCTGCTACTTTTGCTGATTCATAGACACCTGCGCGTTTGATGCTGTCGGCTAAAAGCATGGCTCCATCATAGCCAAGCACTGCGGGCGCGTCAGGTTTTTGCTTATAAGTTTTAGCATAAGTATCTACGAAAGCTTTGGAAGCTTCATTGGTAGAATCCGGGCTGTAATGGTTTGTGAAATAGGTATTGTTAAGAGATGATGCACCTGCTATTTCGACTAATTTAGGACTATCCCAGCCGTCACCGCCGATAATAGGAACAGTAATACCTAGTTCACGGGCTTGCTTGCATATTTTACCTACTTCTTCATAATAACCAGGTACATAAATTACTTCAGGCTTTGCCGCAGCTATTTTTGTCAAAACAGCTTTAAAGTCCGAATCTTTTTGCAGATATGATTCTTCAATGACAACTGTACCGCCTTTTTCTGTATAAGCTTTTTTGAAAAATTCAGCCAGACCTTTGGCATAGTCACTGCTGTTATCAATGTAAACAGCAGCTTTTTGGAGCTTCAGTTCATTTAAAATAAAATTAGCACCGACAGTACCCTGAAACGGATCGATGAAGCAAACTCTGAAGGTATTTGGTTTTACCTTACCTGTTTTTTCATCTAAGGTTACTTTTGGATTAGTGGCTCCAACTGCAAGAAAAGGAACCTTAGCGGCTTCACTTACGTTAGAGGCAGCTATGGCACTGGAACTGGCAAATAATCCCATAACAACGGGAGCTTTATCCTGATTGACCAGTTTACTCATTGCATTAGCAGCTTCTGCAGGTTCAGATTTATTATCGGCAACGACCAGTTCAATTTTTTTGCCAAGCAGACCACCGGTATCATTTAGCTGCTGTACGGCAAGTTTGATTCCATTTGTAATGGATGTTCCGTAAGTAGCGTTATTACCTGTCAGCTCAGCAACAACGCCTATTTTAATAGTGTCTGCTTTCTTGTCGCTGCCTGTACTGCAGCCGCTGACTAAAACTGACATGGTTATAAGGGCACCGCCTATGGCAAGAGCCAGTTTTTTCTTAGTAAATTTCATGATAAATCCCCCTCATAAATAAATTAATAATTACGAAGAACAACAAGGTATTGTACTGGAGAGAAAAAGTCGAATTAAAAGCTTTGACTTCTCGAAGCTGCAGTACTGGAAAACAGTACGATAAAAGTACCTTGATACTATTCGATGAGATAATTGTACTTTGCAAAAAAGCAAAAAGCAAGAAAAACTTGATAAAGCATAAAAAATGAAGAAAAGTGTAAACAAAGGTATAGTTTCCATATCAGAATAGTATAATGAATTACCAGATTTACGGCAGGATTTAAATATTTAACAGCGAATTAAGATTTATAAAACAATATATATTCAAAGATGAAAGCAATATTTTAACAAGGGTGTGGAAGGTATGCAGTTAACAACAGTACAACTTGTGAGTATAGTTATAACACTGGTTTTAACGATTTTGCCAGGTATATATGCCGGTCGTAAAATAAAATCTGCTGATGACTATGCCTTAGGTGGACGCAGTGCCGGGATTGGTATGGTCGCAGGCAGTATTATAGGAACTATTGTTGGCGGTGCTGCTACCATAGGCACAGCACAGTTAGGCTTTCAGCTGGGACTAACCGCTTGGTGGTTTACTTTAGGATCTGGCATTGGGTTTATCATCATGGGACTGTTTTATGCCCGTCCGCTGCGTAATAGCGGTCTGATGACGATTTCTGAGTTTTTAGTTGTAAACTTCGGGAAGAAAGCTGGTCCGATAGCGAGTTTATCGGCTACGGCAGGTATATTTTTCAGTATTGTTGCAAGCATGCTTACGTCAATACATTTAATAGTGGGCCTTTTTCATGTAAGCCTGGTGGCTGCTGCGTCAATAATAATTGTTATTGTTGCGGCACTGGTTTTTTTTGGCGGTATCAACAGTTCTGGAATGGCTGGTATTTTTAAAATATTACTGGTTTTTGCAACTGTTTTTGTAGGAGGCATTCTTTCTTATAATGATTTGGGAGGATTGACGGGAATTCGTGAAAGTTTTCCTGCGTTTCCATGGCTCAGTCTTTTTGGTAAGGGCATTGAAGACAGTCTTTTTAGTTTATTTTCTATGGTGATTGGGGTTATTTCTACACAGACCTATGTACAGGCTCTGTTTTCGGCCAAGGATAGTGCAACGGCAGCAGCAGGCTGTGTCACAGCTGCATTGATTGTTATTCCTGTCGGGTTACCGTCAGTGATGATAGGTATGTATATGCACGCGATGCATCCGGAGATTAACGCTATTGATGCACTGCCGTTTTATCTATGTATATATTTGCCTGAATGGCTGGGGGGCATTGGTATTGCAGCATTGCTGCTGTCTTCGCTTGGTTCTATTTCTGGTCTTGCATTAGGAATTGGGACGATGATTTCACGAGATATTTTTAATGATTTATTCGGTCTTCGCGATGTAAAAAGATTATTGTGGATTAGTAGATTTTCAGTGCTGGCAGTTACATTTGGCGCAGTAATATTCGTTTTTCATTATCTTGATTCACTGGTTTTGCATTGGAATTATTTGTCAATGGCATTGCGGGGGGCAGGAATATTTTTACCATTGACATTTATTGTGTTTTTTAAAGGCTTAGTGCAAAAAGAGGCTGGCTTTGCCGCAATGATTGCTGGTATAATGGTAGCCTGCCTTTGGCCGTTTATTTTCCCGGATTCGGCAAATGCCTTATTCCCAAGCTTGGCTTTTAATTTGTTGTTTTTAGTACCGGGAGTATTATGGAGTTTATATAAAAATAAAGATAGGAGAGTTTGATGTTCAGCATCACTTTGCCGCTATTGGCAGGTGATGCTTTTGCTTGAGTAGCAGTGCATCCTTAAAGCAACTGGTGTTTGCCTATATCTGTTGTGGTATAATATATGGTATAAAATTAATAAAAAAATCGATGCTTTTTCGGAAGGAGGACTGTTGTGAGCGTAAATTTTACACATCTGCATGTCCATACTCAATACAGCCTGCTTGACGGTGCCGCAAAAATAAGTGATCTGGTTGCTTATGCTAAAGAAATCGGAATGAAGAGCCTGGCGATAACAGATCATGGTGTAATGTATGGTGTCGTTGATTTTTATCAGGAGGCAATGAAGCAGGGAATCAAGCCTGTTATAGGCTGTGAAGTATATTTGACAAATGGATCACGATTTGAAAAAACTAACCGTGATGGGATGTACCATTTGATTTTACTGGCAGAGAATGACGAAGGTTATCACAATCTGATGAAGCTGGTTTCACTTGGACATTTAGAAGGGTTTTACTATAAACCTAGAATTGATAAAGATATTCTAAGACAATACAGTAAAGGTATTATCTGCATGAGCGCATGCATTGCCGGTGAGATTCCTGTGCAAATACTGCGAGGCAATTTAGAAGGAGCTGAAAACAGTTTAAAGGATTATCTGGACATTTTCGGGAAAGACAATTTTTTTCTGGAAATTCAGGATCATGACCTTGAAGAAGAACATACTGTTAATACTGAACTGAAACGCCTGGCAAAAAAATATGATCTTGGTTTAGTGGCTACTAATGATTCTCATTATGTGAAGCGCGAAGATGCAGATGCACAGGATGTATTGCTGTGTATTCAGACAACAAGTACTGTAGATGATCCTAAAAGAATGAAATTTCCTAATGATCAATTTTATTTAAAAAGTGAAGCTGAGATGCGCGAAAAGTTCGGTGATTGTCCTGAAGCTTTAGAAAATACAGCGAAGATAGCAGAGCGCTGCAACGTGGAATTGAGTTTTGGTCATTTATTGCTGCCGGAATTCCCTATTCCAAATGGATTATCGGCAGAGGAATATTTGCGTAAGCTGTGTTTAGATGGGATGCCGGGGAGGTATCCTGAGCCGACGCAGCAGGTTTTAGATAGGCTGGAATATGAATTAGGTATTATCAATAAAATGGGCTATGACTGTTACTTTCTGATTGTTTGGGATTTTATAAGTTACAGCCGCAGAAATGACATACCTGTAGGACCTGGCCGCGGAAGTGCGGCAGGCAGTATTGTCGCTTATCTTTTAGGGATTACTAATATTGATCCGCTGAAATATGATTTGCTGTTTGAACGTTTCTTAAATCCTGAACGTGTAAGTATGCCTGATATAGATACAGATTTCTGTTATGAAAAAAGGCAGCAGGTTCTGGATTACATTATTAATCGTTATGGACAGGAGAAGGTTGCCCAGATCATAACTTTTGGTACCTTACAGGCTCGCGCGGCGGTTCGTGATGTTGGCAGAGCGTTGGAAATGCCTTACAGCATGGTGGATAATGTAGCAAAACTTATTCCGCGTGATTTGGGTATTACATTAGAGAGAGCGCTGGAGGCCAGTAATGAGCTGAGAAGTTTATATGAAAACGATGCGAACATCAAACGCCTGATTGATCTTGCTCAAAGCGTGGAAGGCATGCCGCGTAATTCAGGTACTCATGCGGCGGGAGTTGTTATTGCCCCGGATGATTTGAAAAAGTATGTGCCGCTGCAGTTGTCGAATGAAAATTTTATTACAACTGAATATGATAAAGATAAGATTGAAAGTCTCGGACTTTTAAAGATGGATCTTTTAGGGCTGCGTACTTTGACAGTAATTGGTGATGCAATCAAGTTTATTTATGAAACTACTGGTGATAAACTTGATATTGATAAAATTCCTCTTGATGATGAAGCAACGTGCAGCATGCTGAGAAAGGGCGATACTCAAGGGGTATTTCAGCTTGAATCAGGCGGAATGACGAAACTGGTTATGGATTTGGGACCGGAAAGTTTTGAAGATCTTATTCCTTTAGTTGCATTGTATCGTCCTGGACCATTAGGAACGGGAATGGTAGAAGATTTTATTGCAGGACGTCATGGTGAAAAAACTGCAGAGATGCTGCATCCTTTATTGGAACCGGTTTTAAAAGATACTTTTGGCGTTATTCTTTATCAGGAACAGGTTATGCAGATCACTTCCGTTCTGGCAGGCTTCAGCCTCGGGCAGGCAGATATTCTGCGGCGGGCTATGGGCAAGAAAAAGGCTAAGGAACTGGATTCTATGCGTGAAGCCTTTATTGATGGAGCTCAACAAAAACATGGTATCAGCCCGCAGCTGAGCAGTGAAATTTTTGCTCTCCTACAGCATTTTGCCGGTTATGGGTTCAATAAATCGCACTCTGCCGCGTACGCATTAGTTGCTTATCAGACTGCTTATCTTAAAGCACACTGGCCTGCAGAATTTATGGCAGCTTTTTTGACCAGTGTCATCAGTGACAGCGAAAAGCTGAGCTGGTATATAAGTGTGTGCCGCAGTATGGGGCTGAAGATTTTACCGCCGGATGTTAATGAAAGTGGCCGAAGCTTTTCTGTAAATAAAGACAGGGTTATCCGTTTTGGTTTAGCAGGTGTGAAAAATGTAGGTGAAAATGCGATCGGCAGCATTTTACAGGCACGTAAAGAGGGACCTTTTAAATCTTTGATGGATTTCTGTAAACGGGTGGATAATAGAGCTGTTAATAAACGAATGTTGGAAAATTTAATAAAATGTGGCGCGATGGATTCCTTTGGTTATAAACGTTCCGAGTTGTTAGCCGTTGCAGAACAGGCTATGGACATGGGCAGTAATTATCAAAAAGATTATCAGAGCGGACAGATGGGGCTATTTGGTGATGACAGTTTTGCTGATGTTAATGAGCTAAGAATACCTGAATTGGAAGAAATCCCCAAACGCACGATTTTGCAATATGAGAAGGAACTGATCGGTTTTTATGTAACCGGTAATCCTTTAGACGCTTATGTCGGTTCCTTGTATTATTACACTCCATTGCGTAAAATATCAGATGCCAGTGAAGTGCTTGACGGTAAATATTTCAGTGTTGCCGGCATAATTTCGGATTGCCGGATAAGAAATACGCGTCAGGGTGACAGTATGGCGATTTTAACATTAGAAGATTTTAACGGAAAGATGGAGATTGTGGTTTTTCCAAAAGTTTACCGTGACGCTGCCAGGCTGCTTTATCAGGAGAATGCAATCAGCGTGGAAGGAAAACTCAGTATCGATGAACGTGAACGAAAAATTCAGGCGTTAAAGATTAAACCTCTGCAGGAAGTGCCTCCTGATTTACATATAAAGATCATGAAAAAGGATGAAAATGGTATTGTCCAAAAAGGCTTAAAACAGATTTTTGAAAGTTTTTCGGGCGATACACCTGTCTATCTGCATCTGATAGATTCAGGAAAGATGATCAAAGTGGAGCGCTGCTTTTGGGTGGATGGGAAGAATGCCGGTGTTTACCAGGCTTTAGATGATTTATTGGGAGAAAATTGGTATTTAAAGGGGTGAAACCTTGTTGAAAAACAGGGTTTTGCTTGCCACAGTCAAGTAAAGAATGTTACAATAATAAATATGTAGTTAAAACCTTTGGCATAAATATAGAGGAGGGCTCACATGAATATCGTAGTATGTATCAAACAAGTTCCTGATACGGCAGAGGTAAAAATTAATCCTGAAACCAACACACTTATTCGCGATGGTGTTGAAAATATTATGAATCCTTTTGACCGTCAGGCATTGGAAACTGCCTTGATCCTTAAGGACACCAGCGGAGCGAAGGTTACCGTCGTTTCGATGGGACCGCCGCAGGCGACGGATATTTTGAAAGAGGCCATTGCGATGGGCGCTGACGACGCTGTTTTAATCAGTGACAGGGCTTTGGCTGGTTCTGATACTCTGGCTACAAGTGTTGCTTTAGCAGCTGCTGTACGTAAGGTAGGAGAGTGCGATTTGGTTTTATGCGGTAAACAGGCAATTGATGGTGATACTGCTCAAGTTGGACCTGAAATGGCCGAACATCTTGGCATTCCACAGGTTACCGGGGCTTTAAAAGTAGCGTTGGGAGCAGATGGAAGACTGCTTGTTGAACGAGAGAATGAAAGCAGCTGCCAGACTTTGGCTGTTACATTGCCGGCTGTAGTTACTGTTACTAAATCTGAAAAAGAACCTCGTTTTGCCAGTATCAAAGGAAAAATGAAAGCAAGAAAAGCAGAGATTCCCGTAATGGGTGCGGCTGAGTTGGAGATTGATCCGAAAGTGATAGGGTTATCAGGTTCTCCGACTAAAGTTTTGAAAATCTTCACCCCGTCCGTACCACAGATCGAAAGCGAAATAATCAATGAAGAAGATACAGACAAAGCTGTTGATATGCTGATCGAAAAATTGGTACAAGCGAAAATTATTACTCATTGAGGTGAATGAAGATGGCTATTTGTGTAGATAGAGAAAAATGTATCGGCTGTGAATCCTGTATAGCAGTATGCCCGGTTGGCGCGCTCAATATGGTTGACGGTAAGGCTAATATCGATCAGGACACCTGTATCGCCTGTGGCGCCTGCATAGGGGAATGCCCTGTTGAGGCAATTGAACGTGAAGAGATTGTCCGTGAGGTAAAGAATAAAGAAGGTAAAGATTTATGGGTCAATGTTGAATTAGAAGACGGAGAGCCTGTTGGTGTTGTTTATGAATTGCTTGGTGTCGGCGCCGAATTGGCGGCTAAAGCAGATCAGAAATGCTGCGCTGTTTTGATTTGTAAAGAAGCTGGCAGCTTGCCGCAGAAACTATTTGCAGCCGGTGCTGATATTGTTTATGTTGTCAGCGGACCTGAGTATGCAGAGTATAATACTGATATTTATACTAATGCTTTTTGTGAATTGGTTGAAACCTATAAACCAAATGCTGTTTTATGCGGAGCTACTGTAGATGGCCGAGATCTTGCTCCTCGTATCGCCGCACGTTTAGGCACAGGTCTTTGTGCTGATTGTACGGCATTGGATATCAATGGAGAACTGGTAGAATGGACACGTCCTGCTTTGGGCGGTAATATTCTGGCTACGATAATCTGTGATGAGCATCGTCCGCAGATGGGCACTGTACGTCCTAAGGTCTTTAAGGCAAAGGATGTCGATGCATCTAGAAGCGGCGAAATTGTAAATTATACTGTAAAAAATGCTGTTACATCTAAGGTAGAGTTGGTTCGCAAAGAGATTTTGGGGGCCAGTGGCGCTATTAAAATAGAAGATGCGGAGATTATTTGTTCAGGCGGTCGTGGATTAGGCAGCTGTGATAATTTCAAAATGCTTGAAGAATTGGCTGCTTTATTTGAACATGGCAGTGTTGGGGGGTCTCGCGCTGTTGTCGATGAAGGTTGGGTAGATCATGCGCATCAGGTTGGTCAATCTGGAAAAACTGTAACGCCTAAAATTTATTTTGCGTTTGGTATTTCCGGTGCTATACAGCATTTAGCTGGTATGTCTGCTTCTGATATTGTTATTGCCATTAATAAAGATGCCAATGCACCAATTTTCAAGGTTGCTCAATATGGTATCGTAGGCGATGCACGTGAAATTTTGCCCAAGCTGATCGCTAAAATCAAAGCTGTTAAAGAGGCTTAAGCTTTAAACTTGGAGGAAAAACCTGTGTGGAAGGTAGTATACATTGCGCAGACCGCTGAAGCGGCTGCCAGGATCAAAGAAGTATTAGCCGCGAACGGTTTTTTGACGCAGACTAAAACTACGAATTCCAAGCACGGTGGCGTATATGAAATCAGTGTGCCGCTTTCCGAAGCTGAAGATGCGTATGAGGTCATTTGCGAAAACAAGTTTCAGTTGTAATTCTAAGGAGGCCGGGCAATGAAGAAAACAAAAATCATTTGCACCGTTGGTCCCAGTACTGATAATATCCCGCTTTTAGTTTCTATGCTGAAAGCGGGAATGGATATGGCCCGCTTTAATTTTTCACATGGAAGCCATTCTGAACATGCCCAAAGATTGGGGCTTGTCAGAGAGGCGGCTGAAAAAGTCAATAAACCGATCGCTATGATTGCCGATACCCGGGGGCCTGAGATGCGCCTGGGTATTTTTGAACATGATAAAATTACGTTGCAGGAGGGCGAATCTTTTTGTCTGACAACGAAGGAGCAGATCGGTAATGAACAGATTGCTTCAGTTAATTATTCAGGTTTACCTGATGAATTAAAAGTAGGCGATGCTATTTTATTGGCTGATGGATTACTTTCTTTAGAGGTAGAACGCATCAACGGAACTGAAATCTATACGAAAGTAGTGCATGGTGGACAGCTGGGCTCACGTAAAAGAGTCGCCTGTCCGGGTGTGGAATTAAAACTGCCTTTTTTGTCTGAGCAGGATATAAAAGATATTACTTTTGCAATAGAACATGATATGGATTATATTGCAGCGTCTTTTGTACAAAAGGCAGAGGATGTTCTTGCGATTCGTAAGGTTTTAGAAGCCGCAGGATCGGGGATGGGGATTATTTCCAAAATTGAGAATCAGGCAGGTTTTACGCATATTGATGAAATCATAGAAGTTTCTGATGGCGTGATGGTTGCGCGTGGTGATTTGGGAGTAGAGATTCCCGCTGAATATGTTCCTTTGGTGCAGAAAGAAATTATCAGGCGCTGTAATAAGGCTGGTAAGCCTGTGATTACAGCTACGCAGATGCTGGAAAGCATGGTCAACAGTTATCGTGCAACCCGTGCAGAGGCCAGTGACATCGCTAATGCTATTTTTGATGGAACTGATGTTATTATGCTGAGCGGTGAAACTGCTTCAGGTTCATATCCGCTGGAAGCAGTTCAGACGATGGCCAAGATAGCATTGCGAACAGAAGAGGCATTGGATTATGCCGCTATTTTTAAAGGAAAAGGGATTAGTGATAAAATACATTCTACTGAGGCTATAAGTCATGCTACAGTGCAGATTGCACAGGAACTGGATGCAGACGCTATTGTTACGGTTACTGAATCTGGTTTTACGGCTCGAATGATTGCTAAATACAGGCCTAAGTGTTATGTTGTAGGCGTTTCACGGATACCTGCAAGGGTAAGGGCGATGCAGTTTTACTGGGGAGTAAGGCCGCTTTTGGGGCCTTCTAGTGATAATACTGATGAAATGATTGAGATATCATTGAAATGTGCACGTGAACACGGTTATGTCAAAGACGGTGACTCGGTTGTCATTACAGCTGGAGTTCCTGTCGGTAAACCAGGTTCAACGAATTTGATTAAGGTGGTTAATGTGGGAAATAAATTAGTAAGCGGTGTTGGTATAGGTAAACGTTCGGTTACAGGTAAAATATGCACTGCTGTTACATTGACAGATTTTAAAGAAAAGTTTAAACCTGGTGATGTTTTAGTAGTTGGAGTATTGCCGGATGAAGCGGCAGCTTATGCGTCTAAAGCAGCTGCTATTATTGCAGAGGAGGGTGGACTGACATCTTCAGTAGCCATCATAGCAATTAATTGTAGTATTCCTGTAGTTGTTGGCGCTGAAAATGCGCTTAACCTGCTTAAAGACGATATGGAAGTAACTGTGGATACTGTAAGCGGTATCGTTTATGAAGGTGCTATCAATATTTAATAGAGGATAGAGGTAGAGATGGCTGAAGAATCAACCAGGATAGTTCATGGTCCTACGTTTAAAAATCTTTTAGATAATGTAACTAAGCTGGAAAAACAGACACAGAAAAAAGACCTGTCTTCAGATGAGAAAAGTGTTCTGGCACAGGATCTGCTCAGTTGTCTTCTGGATGCGTTAGATATGCAGTCTGAGGCGGTTATGTCGCAAAGCGTCAAGGAACAGATGTCATTGACGATTGAGCGAATAGTACGCCGTTTTAAGCTTTTGGCAGAACAAGGAATAGCCTGCGAAGCCTGTTTGGAGAAATTAAAGAATTCCTGCATCTATTTCATGCGTGCTAAACATGAAATTTTAGCAAAAGAGATAGTAGCTGTTTTTCAGCCTGTTTTAGTGACAAATTCGCATCTGCGTGCAGAAGGCATACGTAAATTGGGTATGCTTGGCTGCCTGGCAATGAAAGATGGACTGCCGGAGGTAACGATACAGTGTGCGAATATAGTGGTTATTGTAAGCAATGAATTAACAGAAACAGATGCTGATTTGGAACAGGAATTGCTGCAGATGCTGCAGGATATGGCAGTTATGGCTGCTAGAATGCGTGATGAAGCCAGATTTTCTGCTATTGTATCCAAAGCTGTTGTACGTTACAGTGCA
Organism: Phascolarctobacterium faecium; assembly: GCF_003945365.1. Lineage (NCBI taxonomy): Bacteria > Bacillati > Bacillota > Negativicutes > Acidaminococcales > Acidaminococcaceae > Phascolarctobacterium > Phascolarctobacterium faecium. The sequence continues at coordinate 1,374,966 of NZ_AP019004.1, forward strand.
GAGAGTACTGTCTATGCCGGTTCTAAAATGGTAGAATTTTTGCTGACGCTATTTTTTACGGCTTCGGACAGACGTTATGTTAATGCATTACCAATGTTGCGTTGGATGAGTTTGTTATTGACCAATAATAAATCATTAACTGCAGGAGAATTACAGTATTTTGTGCGTGAATGGACACAGCTGATTGCACAGATTGCCCGGAGAAAATGGGAAAATGAGACCAGGCAGTTAATGGACGGATTATTTGTTTTTCTGGTGCGTGAAAAAGATTTTGCCTTAACGCGTAGTACGCTGATGAATATTGCCTTACATTTTCAAATGTATGCAGGCTGGGATGGTTTTGCTAACGCGTTTAAATTATATGCTCCGTGGCAGAATTTTATGCTGGTTTTACTTGATCAGGCTGTTTCCAGCAGGCGCAGTCAGCAGCAACGGGAACAAATAGGCAGTTTGGTGCTGCGTACTCAGCGGGATTTGATAACTGCTGTGGCGAGACTGACTATGCAGGAAGAAATGACTGTATACGGAGAGTGGCTGCAGTTTGGTTTATTTGCTGCTAAAAGTGAAAAAAATAAGATCAGAGTACGCAGACTGGTACAGTTAACAGTGGGCTATTGGGCTTCTCAGCAGCCGCGTACAAGCAGAGAACAGCTTAAACATTTACTATATGTCTTTGAACCAGATTTGGTAAAGGGAAAATATCTGGAGCTGTTGGAGAAAGTAAGATAGCTTAAATATCTGAATTGGTAAAAATAATAGTTAATAAAAAAGACGTTTTTCCTTGGAAAGACGTCTTTTTTATTTTCTCGTTCACTATTTTTTCACAAATATCATTAGAATGAGAGGGAGTATAGTGCAAGAATAAAGAATACCTGAAAATAATGGAGGTGTAACAATGCAGTTGTACCGCTGGCGAGCACGCAGTATGGCAGGAAAACTTTACCAGGGAAGTTATTTAGCTGACAGTAAACAGGAAGTAGCAGCATTTTTACACGAAAATTATGATTATATTACTGGGATAGAAGAAGTACAAAGTTTCACTGTTAAAATAAGCCGTTTGTTTAATAGTGGTAAAGTTAATGACAAAGAACGCAGCCGTTTTTTTCAGCAATTGGCAGCCATGATTGGCAGCGGTATTCCGTTGTGCAGAGCATTGGAACTTTTAAAAACACGCTGCCCGGTTTCTTTAACAAATGTCTGCTGTTTATTGATTGCTGATTTACAAGCTGGAAAAGCGTTGTCTGCTGCGATGAAAAAACACGTACATATTTTTAGACCTGTTACTGTGTCAGTAATTGAGGCAGGAGAACAAGGGGGCATCTTACAGGAGATGTTGTCTGAACTGGCTGTTTATTTTGGGCAGAAGGAAGAAATAAACAGATTTTTAAAGAATATCTGCTTATATCCATGTTTGGTATTATCATTAGCTATAGTAACTGGTTGCTTATTTGTAGTTAAATTACTACCATTGTTTGCCGACTTATATCAGTCTTTTGACCTTGTTCCAACGTTGCCTTTACAGGTAATGATGTTTGTACGTGAAATTGCTGTTAAATATTGGCAGGCAGCAGCGTCTTTAAGTTTATTTATTTTATATTATTTATGGCAGCGAAGGTATAGTCTGCTGAAATGGTGCTTCTGCCTGCCTCTTATCGCAGGTTATCGACAGACGTTTTTGGAAATACGATTTTGCAAAATACTGTCGTTGCTTCTTAATAGTGGAATTTCGTTGCCGGTGTCGATAAAAACTGCTGCTGCTGGAAGTGCGGATAAAAAAATGACTGCAAAAGCAATGCTTTTTTCAGAAGCGATCGTTCGCGGCAGCGATATTACCAAGGCAGCAGCATTAGCTTCTCCGCTTTTTAGTTCACTGACCATAGAATTTTTAATCGTCGGAGAAAGTTCAGGGGCTTTAGCAACGATGCTTAAGGAAGCAGCATTATTACTGGAGCAGGATTTTACCGCAAGTTTAAAAAATTTTAAAGTTTTATTGGAACCTGTACTTTTAATTATTATATCGTTAGTGATTGGTGCTATGATTTTTACAGTAGCGTCACCTTTACTGACTTTTTTAACGGAAATACCTGAATACGAATGATGGAAGTGTTATGATGAATTTTTATAAAAATTTATGTGGAAGAAAAGGTTTCACTTTGATTGAACTGGTGGCTGTAACGGCTATGTTGGGTGTGTTGGCTGGAATGCTTCTGCCGTCTATTGATTCAGCTAATAAAAAAGCTAAAAATGCCAAACTGAAAAATGATCTTTTAACAGTGGACAGTGCGATTCAGTTATATAAAATGGAAAAGGGTAAATGCCCAGAAAAATTAGAAGATTTGGTGAGTGAATACATTGCCAGAAATAAAGGTTTTCAAGATGCTACTAATACTGTTTTTTCTTATGCCATTGCTGATAATGGACTGAATTACATCCTTAAAGGTAATGATGCCGAAGGAAAAGAAGTTGTTTCAGATGGCAGTAAGCAGTCGTAATAATTCTGGATTTACACTTGTTGAAATACTGCTTTATATCAGCTTTTATGGCTTAGTTATGGCATTATTGATTCCTTGTGCAGAGGGTATTATTAAAGTAGACAACCGTTTGGAGATGGAAGGGTTTTGTCAGCGACTGGCGGCGGAAGTAACTGCGTTGCAGCAGGCAGCTCTTTGGGGAGCGGGCTTACAGAATAAGTTGACTGTTGATTTAGACCAACAGTGTTATTATGTTTATCGCGAAGGTAAAATTGTAAAAAAAGTAAGGCTTCAGGAAATCGGGCAGGGAAGTCTGTATTTTTACAGTCCTAATACTTCAATAATACGCTTTTCTGCAGAAGGTGCACCGCAGGTTTATTTTTCGGTTTTAATAAAAAATAGACGGCAGCCACAGCTGGTAAAAAAGTTTGAAGTACAGCCTGTAACTGGAAGGGTCGTTGTAAGTGAAATTAAATAAGCAGGGATTTATGTTGATTGAGGTGATGCTGGTTTTACTGCTTGTCAGTATTACCTGCTGTTCATTATTGACAGGTTATAAGGCTTGCGTTTTAGCAATGCAGCAATATAATCGGCTGGAACTGGCATTTGAATTGTTGGAAGTAAGGAACGTGGAGGCGGCAGATGCTTTAGCGGCAGAGCAGGGGCTGTTTATTGAACGTAAGGAATTTATTGATAACTTGCAAATTAAACAGGAAATAATTACAGTCAGAGAATGCAGAAATCAAAAGGTGCTTGTTAATAAGGTGCGTTATGCATTGTCGGAATAAAGGATTTTTATTAGTCGAATTAAATTTGGCTTTAATATTTATTATAACGACGAGCCTGATGTTTGCAGGCGGGGTGCGACAGCTGCTGCAGGGCTGGCAGCGTATACAGTCTGACATTATGCTGCGGCGGGCTGCAAATTACAGTTTCTCATTACCTGAGAGAGAATTGTTTTTACATGCAGCAACAGTAACAATCAGTAATACAGGGTATAAAGGCAGCAGTAAAATAATTTGTCAGGATGTTTTTGGCAGTCGTCAGATAACATTTTATCTGAGTGGTAATATTTTATATCGTCAAACTAAAAGTAATTCTTTGAAAGGCGTTAATGTTTTGTCTTTAGCATCTGTAAAGATCGAAGAGTTTCGGGCAGAACGTTTGAATTACAGAGAATTGATGCTGACCATAAAAATCCAGGATACTAAAAGCGGAAGAAGGATAACCAGCAGTAAGGTACTGCTTTTAGGTAATGGAGTCATTGAAGGATGAAAATAAACAGATATAGCAGAGGCAGTGTAAGCATTGTTGTATTGTTGGCATGTGTTGTGTTGAGCGGAGCTGTTCAGGCATTATATTATTCGTTGCGCGAAGAAATTGCGGCTGAAAGCAAAATTGTTTTACATAATCAGCTGCAGGCTGCAACTGGTGATGTTATGAGTTGTGTGCTGAGAAAAGAGCAGAGTAGTAATCTGACAGAAAGCTTTAGGCTTGAAGAGCAAATGTTATATCCTGGTCAAAAAGTAATGCAGACAGAAGTTGTTTTAGAAAGAGCTGAAAGTCTGCCAGGGCGTAAAGTGAGTGTTATTTCAATAGCAGATGATATGCAAATAAGATTGGCAGAGGTTTGTTTACAGCCGCCGTTAGGACGCGGACAGGAGTTTTACGAAAATACTTTAACTGCTGGTCGTAAGATAAATGGTGATTTCAATAAGTATAATGATTTAATCTGTGTTGGTGAAGCAGGTGATATTTTAGAGACATTGGACATAGGCGCTTATAAAAAATGGAGCCACTATAGTTTTTTGACCGATGACGAATATCGCCAGTTGGGGTTTGGTAAGGGAATTTATTATAGTGATGATTTATATGGGGCAAGGTTACCTTGTATAGTGGAAGCATTAAAGGGGGATGCTTTCCTGATTTCCGAAAAGAATATTACTATAGAAAACAATTTACATTTGTTGGGAAGAGTAACGATAGTAGTTGGTGATAATCTGATTATTGGTGATAATGTGCAAATGGAGCGGGCGTTACTGATAGTGAAAAATAATTTAAGGATTGGTACTAATTGCAGAATAAAAGGGATTGTAGCAGCTGGAGGTGAAATAACTATTGGTGTTAATTTTTCACTGCAGCGTCGTGAGGATGTTTTGGAACCTTATTTTGCAGCGATGTATTTAGAATGAATATAAAAATAACCTTGCCTATGGCAAGGTTATTTTTATATTTAATTATATCTAAATTATTTTAATTCAATACTTTCACCTGGTGCTACAATTAAAACTTTAGATTTCGTGCTTTTTTCGACAGCTTCTTTAAATTTAACTGGATCCTGAGCAATCAAAGGCCATGTATTATAATGGATTGGAATTACATATTCAGCTTGTAAGAATTCGGCTGCAATAGCTGCGTCTTTTGGTCCCATTGTGAAATTATCACCAATGGGGAGAACTGCATAATTAAAGGCATCCAATCGTTGTAAAAGCTGCATATCGCCAAATAAAGCGGTATCGCCGGCAAAATAAAGTTTAGTACCATAGAAATCGACAATAAAACCGCAGGCATGTCCACCAGGAATGCCGCTGCCATGGAATGCTAAAGTAAGGCGCACTTTACCAAAAGGAAATTCGTGCGTCCCACCCAAATGCATAGCATGGTTTTCCACGCCGGCTTCACTAACAACTCCGCAAACCTCAGCCGTGGAAATAATTGTTGCATTGCACGCTTTAGCAAGCTCTATTGCACTGCCAAGATGGTCGAAATGGCCATGAGAAACAAAAATATATTCAACTTTAAGATCATTGATATCCTGGGTGCTGCCATCGAGATAAGGATCAAAAATAATAGTATGTCCTTCATGTGTCATAGTGAAACAAGCATGATTGATGAACTTAAAAGTAGTGGGCATAATTTATCAACTCCTTAAAAAATTCTTTATTTATATTATAACATAGAAGATGCGTATTTTTTGTGAAGAAGCTGAATAAAACTTTACAGTATCAGTAGAAATGGGGTAAAATTTAACTATCAATATATAATAAGCAGGAGAAGTGACGTGAACTTAAAAAAACAACAATTAATAGCTATTTCTTTGGCTTTTTGCTGTGCTGCGGTGATGCCGCTTCAGGCAGAAGCGAGGAAGAAAGAGAATAAAACCAATGAAACTCAGCCTGTAGTATCATCTGTACCGCAACCACGCAGTCAGAAGCAGGTATTGATACAGAATACCCCGACCGAATCGCGGCGTATTACAACGCCTAATCAATCTAAGGTACAGGTGCGTACTATTGCGGCAGCGCCGCAGTTGACTGCGAAAGAAGCTAAAAAGGCGGCTAAAGAGAAAGAAAAAGAAGCGAAAAAGAAGTCTAAAGAAAAAAATAAAACTAAGCAGCAAAAAAACGAGACTCCAATAATCAACAGAAATAATGATAAAGCAGGCAGTTCTGCCACCGCTCAAGGAACTTTGCCTAAGACGGTTGTAAGTCCTGCCTTGCCGGTCGGTTATCAGGAAATTGGTATTTTTGGAGAAGCGGTCGCCAGTAAATCTCAGGCTGTGGCTTTGCTAAAACAAAATAATCCGGATTTAAAATTGACCTGCAGTGCAGAAGAAATTGTTGATTTATACTGGCAGGAAGCCAGTCGCGAAGGAGTGCGCCAAGATCTTGCTTTTGCCCAGGCTCTTGTAGAAACAGGTTTTTTCCGTTTTGGCGGCGATGTGAAGCCGGAACAGAATAATTTCTGTGGACTTGGTACTACAGGCGGCGGTGTAAAAGGGGCACATTTTAAGACTCCTGAAATTGGTGTACGTGCACATATTCAGCATTTATTAGCCTATACTACGCAGAAGCATCCTTCGACGAAGATCGTTGATCCGCGTTATGATTTGGCTCATGCTATCAGATTAGAGCGTGGATTGTGTGATACCTGGTATAAGTTGAACGGTACCTGGGCCATGAGCCCTAATTATAGTGAAAAAATTATGGGAGTATGGCAGAGAATGCTGGGAATAGAAGCTGTAGAAACAAAATCTGAAAAATATAAAAATGAGCATGATAAAAAAGATAACAAGGTGAAAGAGGAAGTAAATACGACAGAAGATCAGCATAAAATGCGTGAACTTGTTGATGAACTGTTGAAGAAAAATAAATAATGTAAGTGCACAGTCAGGTGACTGTGCATTTTGCGTTTCTAAAATTTGAAGAGGTGAACATTTTATGCATATCGTTTTAGTAGAACCAGAAATTCCGGGTAATACGGGAAATATTGCACGTTTATGTGCAGCGACAGGTTGTCATTTGCATTTAGTGCGGCCGTTAGGATTTTCGGTCGGAGATAAATATTTAAAACGTGCTGGATTGGATTATTGGGACCTGGTAGATGTGCACTACTATGACAGCGTTTATGAAGTGCTGGAAAAGTATAAGGATAATGCTAAGTTTTTGCTGACAACAAAAGCACATAAGCGGTATACTGAAGTATGCTACGAAAAGGATAGCCTGTTGATTTTTGGTAAGGAAACGGCAGGATTACCTGAGAAACTGCGTATGGAATACGAAGACTGCTGTGTGCGTATCCCGATGATTGCTGAAGCAAGATCGCTTAACTTATCAAATTCAGTTGCTATCGTTGCTTATGAAGCTTTGCGGCAGCAGGATGATTTTGCCGGCTTGACAGTTTAATTATTTTGGAGGTGGGCTATGTTTGTTTTAAAAGAGTTTGAATTTGATGCGGCTCATTATTTACCAGAATATAATGGTAAATGCGAAAGACTGCATGGGCATACTTATAAATTAGTCGTGAAAGTAGAGGGAACTCCTGATAAGGAAGGCATGGTAATCGACTTTATCCGTCTTAAGAATATTGTCAAGGAAGAGGTTTTAAGTAAATTGGATCATGCCTGTCTTAATGATATTTTAAAGCAGCCTTCAGCAGAAAATATTTCTGTTTGGGTGTGGCAACGTTTACAAAAAATGCTGCAGGGACCCAACTATAAGCTTTATGAAGTCGAGGTCTGGGAAACTAAAACCAGCGGCTGTATTTACCGAGGTGATCTATAATGAAGGATGTACAGGGTGAATTAGATCGTCGTAATATACCGTTGAAGCATGTTGGTATCAAAGATCTGCGCTGGCCGATAGCATTGAAAGATAAAGAAAAGGGAACGCAGAACACGGTTGCTACAGTAAGTCTGGCGGTTGATCTTCCTCATGATCTGCGCGGAACGCATATGAGTCGTTTTGTAGAGTGCCTGCAAACGCTAGGACCAGTGACATTAGGTTCTTTAGAAAATATTCTTGACCATTTGAAGGACCGGCTGCAGGCAGAAAAGGCTTTTCTGCAATTAAATTTTCCATATTTTATTTATAAAACGGCTCCTGTCAGCGGGCAGAGAGCACCGCTGGATATCGATTGTGTTTATACGGCTGAAAAGGATGAGCAGTTTTCATTGCGCATTTCTGCGAAGATTCCTATTCAAACCTTGTGCCCATGCTCGAAAGAGATCAGCGCTTATGGCGCTCATAACCAAAGAGCTTTGGCTAAATTGGAAATTAGATCTGCTGAAATGGTTTGGCTGGAAGAACTGGCTGCTATTGCTGATGCAGGAGCAAGCGCGCCTGTTTACGGTCTTTTGAAACGTCCTGATGAAAAGTTTGTAACTGAGCAGGCCTATGATAATCCGCGTTTTGTTGAAGACGCGGTCCGCGAAATTGCTTTGCGTCTGGAAGCCGATAAACGCATAATATGGTATAAAGCAACTGTGGAAAGCATTGAAAGTATCCATAATCATAACGCTTTTGCTTGTGTCGAAAAGGGTTGGAAGGACGTGGAGATATGATTCTGAAGCTGGAACCGCAAACATTGGCCAATGAATTCAGTCAATTGGGTATTCATCCTGCCAGTGAAGCGATTTTTTTGCATAAAAGTGAAATTGTTCCCTTAAAAATTTTGGATATCCGTACTCCTGCTGCCAATATTATCAAACAGGAAATGCTGGCTTGTGGTGGAGATTGTGCAATTCCAGCCGGCTGTGTAGTTTGTGCTGAAGAACGGGTAGATGTAATTCTTCTGGGAACATATAAACATTATGCCAGGTTGCTGGAAAAATTAACGCAGATGCCTTATTTTGGTATGGCAGGAATAAAAAGTGAATTGATGGCTATATTAGATGCGCCGATTCCTCAAACTATTTTAGCTGACGGCAGGACACTGAATTATGATAAAATGTTGGTGATGGGTATTTTAAATATTACACCAGACTCGTTTTACGCAGGTTCGCGTGTGCCGCAGTTGGAACAGGTAGTGGAAAAGGCAGGCGAAATGCTTAGACAAGGGGCGGCTGTTTTAGACATTGGCGGGGAATCTACCCGCCCTGGCAGTGATGCCGTAACTGCAGACGAGGAACAAAAGCGCATTGTTCCTGTTATCAAGGCATTGAAAGAGCGTTATCCGGCTTGTGTTATTTCTATCGATACTTATCGTGCCTCGACGGCAGAGGCGGCTTTAGCAGCCGGCGCAGATATCATTAACGATGTTACTGCTATGGAAGGTGATGCTGCTATGTCTGACTTAGTTGTCGGCAGTAAAGTACCGATTATTTTAATGCACATGCGAGGCACGCCTAAAAATATGCAGCAAAACTGCGAGTATAAAAATGTAGTAACAGAGGTTGCAGCTTATTTGCTGCAACGGGCTAAAGTCCTGGAAAACCGTGGCGTGGCAAAAGAAAAAATAATTTTTGATCCCGGCATTGGTTTTGCTAAAAATATTGAACAAAATCTGCAATTGATGCAGGGGCTGAAATCACTGACAGGTTTAGGCTATCCTGTATTGCTTGCTGCTTCACGCAAAAGTACTATTGGAAGTGTGCTCGGCGGAATTCCAGCAGAAGAACGCCTGGAAGGTACGATTGCTGCCAGTTGTCAGGCTGTGTATGCAGGAGCTCAAATGGTACGAGTGCATGATGTACAGGAAAATCTGCGGGCTATAAGGATGCTGGAGGCAATTTTATGTCCATCGCATATATAGCTTTAGGCAGTAATTTAGGTGATAAGGAAGCTAATCTCAGACAGGCTTTAAAAATGTTGTTGGTCAAAGGACTGCAAATAAGGTCTGTATCAAGCTTTTTTAAAACTGAACCTTATGGTGTGACAGATCAACCTGAATTTATTAACGCTGTTGCTTGTGTGAAAACTGATTTAGCACCAGAAAAGTTGCTGAAGCTGCTTTTGGATACTGAACTGGAAATGGGTCGGGTGCGATTACGGCATTGGGGTGAAAGAAATATAGATTTAGATTTACTTTTGTATGATGATCTGATCTATTATAGTGAAAAACTGGTACTGCCGCATCCTGATATGCAAAACAGACTTTTTGTACTGCAGCCGCTGTCAGAAATTGCTGCAGATAAAATACACCCTGTTTATAAAAAAAGTATTCAGAACCTTCTAAAATCTTTGACAGACGGAGATGAATGAGATGAATTGCTGCGCTAATTTAAGTAACCTGGTGATCTACCGAGCTCTGTTATCCGACCCGATCGTAAATGCTCTGCGCAGGCCTAAAGAATTTTTTGCGCCGGAACTGGAAGGTTTGCTGCTGGTTGCTGCTGAAGAAAAAGGCCTGACAGGGATTATTCCTTTGGAGTATTTGCTGTCGGCAATCGTGCATGAGCAGAATGTGTTTTCTGCTGTTGCCGAAAAAAATGACGGTAAAATTGGTGAAGGACTGGCAAGAGCTGCAGCGCATGATATTGTAATTATGCGCGAGTTCGTCGATGATGTTTTTAATCGTTATAAAAACCATCCACTGCTGGGAAACTATACGCCGACAGTGTTCAGGCCTTTGCCGGGACGCAGTAAGCTGGAAAAAATTTTACTGCATGCTGAAGGTGATGCAAACGGGCGGCAAGCTGTAGAAATTTTATGCAGTTATTATAATGACTATGGTTATGGCGCAATGCTGGACAACGGTGCCTTTGCCTGGAATGGCGAACTGGAATGCCTGTCTGGTACTAAAAACTATTCTGATATGACTTTTGATAAGCTGTATGGTTATGATTATCAGAAAGAAGAATTGATACGCAATACGGAAGCTTTTTTAGAAGGAAAGCCTGCTAATAATGTATTGCTTTTTGGCGATCGTGGTACTGGCAAATCATCATCTATCAAAGCTCTCGGCAATGCATTTTTTGAAAAAGGTCTGCGGATGGTTGAAGTAAAACGCCATGACTTTGCCGGATTGCCAAAGGTGATGCAGGAATTGAGCCGTTGGGGCAAAAAATTTATCGTTGTTTTAGATGATTTGTCTTTTGAAGAATTTGAAGTGGAATACAAAGCGTTAAAATCTATTTTAGATGGTGGGCTTGAAGTAAAACCTGATAATGTGTTGTTCTATGCTACTTCCAATCGCCGTAATATTATCAAGGAAGTGTGGCAGGATCAGAATATGAACGAGCTGCATAGCCGCGACAGTATTAACGAAAAAATTTCTCTGGCTGACCGTTTCGGTATAAAATTATTTTTTGATTCGATGGATCAGGAGCAGTATTTCCGTTTTTTGGAAAATAAAGCTGAAGCCGAAGGGCTGGATATTCCAAAAGAAGATCTGCGTGCTGCTGCGGTAAAGTGGGAAATGAGTCACACCGGGCGCAACGGCAGGATTGCGCGACAGTTGTTAGACTATCTGCACGGCAGATCTTAGGAGTATATAAAAATGATTGAACTCAGTAAAGATAAGATTATTGAACGTTTTCGAAGCTACGTCGCTTTGGATACGGCTTCTGATGATAAATCAGAAACTTCGCCCAGTACGGCAAAGCAGTTAAAGCTGGCAAAACTACTGAAGTCTGAACTTTCAGGTTTGGGTTTGGATGACGTAGCACTTACAGAATATGGTTACGTACTGGCTGCATTGCCGGCTAATACGAATGAAAAACTGCCTGTTATCGGGTTGCTTGCTCATATGGATACCAGTAATGAAGCATCGGGAGCGAATATCAAAATGCAGGTGCATTCTGCCTATGACGGCAGTGAGCTGGACCTTGGCAAAGGGGTTAAATTGAGTCCGAAGGACTTTCCAGAATTAAAAAATTATCTGGGACAGGAAATTATAACCTCGGACGGTACGACTTTGCTGGGAGCCGACGACAAGGCTGGAGTATGCGCTATTGTTTCAGCCTGTGAGTATTTACTTGCACATCCGGAAATCAAGCATGGCAAGATACTTTTGGCGTTTACCCCTGACGAAGAAATAGGACGGGGAACGGAGCATTTTCCTCTGACAGATTTTAGTGCTGATTTTGCCTACACAGTTGACGGCGGCGCTGTTGGTGAATTGAATTATGAAACCTTTAATGCCTGCAATGCCACGGTGACATTTTATGGAGTTTCGGTACATCCTGGTTCTGCTAAAAATAAGATGCGCAACGCTGTGACGATGGCAGCCAAGTGGCAGATGCTGCTGCCTGCCGGCGAGCGTCCTGAATATACTGAGCTGTATGAAGGGTTTTATCACAGTCTGCGTATCAATGGCGGTACGGATAAAGTTGAGCTGGAAATGATTTTGCGCGATCATGACAGGAAGAAGCTGGAAGATCGTAAAAAACTGCTGCTGCATATGGTGGATTGTCTGAATGCTGAATACGGCGCGGGCAGCGTTGTTTGTAAAATGGAAGATGTCTATTGTAATATGAAGGAATATATTATGCCTGTTTATGAAATAATTGAACGGGCTGAAAATGCAATGCGTGCAGCTGGAATCGAGCCGCATCTAGTACCGGTACGAGGTGGTACTGACGGTGCAAGGCTTTCAGAAATGGGGTTGCCATGTCCCAATATCTTTACCGGCGGGCATAATTTCCACGGGCGTTTTGAATATTTGCCGGTGCCTTCCCTGCTAAAATGTGTGGAAGTGCTGGTTAAACTGGTGCAAAAGTAGGCGGAATGATGGGCGCAGAGAAATAAAACAGAAAAACTGACATTTGCAGCTTTGCTGACGGCAGTATTTGCCGTTACGGCGCTGCTCTTTAAAGGTTTTGTTATTATACCTATACCATCAATAACGGAATTAAGGCCTGTTAATGCATTTCCTTTGATTTTTGGTCTGTTGTTTGGCAATTAGGAGCTGTTGCCTCGACTTTCTGTATTCTTTTTCTTCAACTATTCCAATGAAATCGGTCAGTTGGCGATTTTGATACCCATGAGTATTTTAGCAGTAGCGATGCTGCTGAGCATGGCAAAATAATAAAACTCCCGTCTTTATTCAAGACGGGAGTTTTATTATTTATTTACGCTTCATATTTTGCAGCAGGGCTTTATCTGCATCGCTGACACGGAAGGATTCACGACATTTCTGAAGGGCTTTGTTGTAAGTAAAGTCATCAAGTTCATTATTTTGAAAAAGTTCCATTGTTTTAGCTCGCTGCTTGACAAAGCACAGCGATAAAGCCCAAGCTACGGCCATTTTTACGTAATAACCTTCGTGTCGTACATTGTTCAGTTCTTTCAGTGTATTGTCGATATATGTGTCATCATTGTAATAATTCATCAGCATTACAACAGCAAACCGCAGTTCATATTCTCTGGGAGAAGCAAGATATTGCTGCAGAAATTCGCGTCCCTGAGCCTGATTTTTTTTGAAAACTTTCAAACCGCCGCAGGTAACATCACAAACAGCCCAATTGTCGATGCGGGGAACAAAAATATTGAGATTTTCCAGCAGTTCAGTAAAATCAATTTTCAGTAAACCTAAAATCATACCGCATAAGGTTGCTTCTTCACTGTAGACAAAAGGTTCGTATAAGGCTTTCTGCAGATAAGTAGGGTAATCTCCATTCCGGAGGATTTCATTTGCCAGTTTTCTCAATACAGGGATACGGATGCCGATGATGTTATCGATACCGGGACAAAGGGCACTGTGAAATTTCTGATATTTGGTGTCCTGCAGGCTCAGCAGGTGTTCTCGTAATGCTTGCATGGTCAAACTTTTCCTTTCAACAGGCTTGATATGTTATAATTATAACGTATTTTTAAAAGCTTTGTAAATCTAGGAGGGTCTATGCTCAATATTGGTTGTCATTTATCGTCGGCAAAAGGCTATTTGCATATGGGAGAGGAGGCACTGGCTCTTGGTGCCAACACCTTTCAGTTTTTTACACGTAATCCACGCGGAGGCAGAGCCAAAGCGATCGATACAGAGGATATCAGGGCTTTACTGGCGCTGATGCGGGAGAATTCTTTTGCGCCGCTCCTGGCACATGCGCCTTATACACTCAATACCTGTTCGGCAGATTCTAAAATAAGGGATTTTGCACGTATGGTAATGACTGAGGATTTGCAGTTGCTGGAGCTGCTGCCTGGTACAAGATATAATTTCCATCCTGGCAGTCATGTAAAACAGGGAGCAGAGCAGGGAATAATCATGATAGCAGAATTGCTGAATGAAATCCTGCGTCCTCAGCAGCAGACAATGGTGCTGCTGGAGACTATGGCTGGTAAAGGCAGTGAAGTTGGGCGAAACTTTACGGAACTGCGTTCGATTATCGACAGAGTGGAGCTGCAGGGAAAACTGGGGGTATGTCTGGATACCTGTCATGTTTTTGACGGCGGCTATGATATAGTTAATGATTTGGAAAGTGTTTTGGAGGAATTTGATAAAATTATTGGTTTGAAACGTCTTTTAGCTGTTCATATCAATGACAGCCTGAATATTTTGGGCAGCCATAAGGACCGGCATGCAAAAATAGGTCAGGGGAACATTGGATTGGAAGCGCTCAGCGCTGTCACTAATCATCCTCAGCTGAAAGACTTGCCCTTTTATTTAGAAACACCGAATGAATTGCCTGGATATAAAGTTGAGATAGCTTTATTGAGATCATTGTACAAGTGGTAATAAAAAACAGTCTGACGTTTAAACGTCAGACTGTTTTTTATTAAGAAGATCATTTTGCAGCAGCAACAGCCTTGTTGATGTCGGCAATAAGCGCTTCAACATCAATGCCGTGAGCGCCTGCTCCCTGGCCGATGGTTTCGTAATGAGCTGCCATGCAGCCAACACAGCCCAGACCATATTTAGCAAACACTTCCAAAATTTCAGGATGTTGTTGAACAGCATCGATGATGCCGGTATCTTTAGTAATGATATCCATGGATAAACCTCCTTTAACAGGTACTTTGATTTGTCAGAGAGACTTGTCTGTGTTAAAATTACAACAGATGCCTGTATGACTTCATGTATGGATATATTATAGCACAGAAAGTATAAAAATAAAGCTGTTAGTTGTGGCAGAATTGCAAAAGAAATGTGAGGGATGGATGATGGAAATGGAAGAGCATGCAGAAGAATATGAAACAAGTTTGAAAAGAGTACAGGAAAGCCTGCAGGCTTATCCGGAACTGGAAATAAAAATATTGCCGGGATCAACACATACTGCGGAATTGGCGGCTCAGGCTTTGGGCACAACGCCGGGACAGATAGCCAAAACCTTGTGTTTTTTAGCTGATGGCAAGCCGATTTTGATTGTTGCCTGCGGCGATAAGAAAATAGACACAAAAAAATGGGGCCGTGCCATCGAAGCGAAAAAAATCAAAATGGCAGATGCGGAAACTGTAATGCAAATCACAGGTTTTGCGCCCGGAGGAGTATGTCCGTTTGCCTTGCGTCAGCAGGTTTCAGTTTATCTGGATAATAGTTTGAAAGAGTATGACATTACTTTTATTGCTGCAGGGACACCTCATTCAGCTTTGCCGATCAGTGCTGAAATGCTGGAAAAGGTAACTGGAGGTAGTTGGGTAGATGCAACTAAATAATAGCTGATTATTTTGGCAGAAGGTGAAAAAGTTCGCTTTTCTGCCATTTTATTTAAACTGTAAAATGAAGAAACTGTATAGATTTGTGGTATAATTTAGTTGTTGAAAATTTAATTTAGGAGAATTTTATGAGCGTTGATAATAAATTTTTAGTGCGTGATAAAATAACTTTAAAAGTAACAGGATTAGGAAGCAGCGGTGAAGGTGTGGGCAAGACTGATGGATTTACGGTCTTTGCACATGGCGCCTTAGCAGATGAGACAGTAGAAGTAGAGCTGGAACAGGTGAAGAAAAATTATGCGTCAGGGAAAGTAACGGCCATTCTGGAAGCATCACCTGAGCGGGTAGAACCATTATGTCCTGTTTATGAAGCCTGCGGCGGTTGTCAGCTGCAGCATTTAAACTATACGGGGCAATTAAAGGCTAAAGAACAGCAGGTTCGCGATGCGCTTTTTCGGATCGGGCATTTACAGGAAGTCAAAGTTCTGCCGATCATCGGTGAAGAAGATCCATGGCATTATCGTAACAAAATGCAGTTCCCGGTTGCATTTGAAAATGGAATTTTGGAAATCGGATGTTATGCTGCGGCTACACATAAAGTAGTCGGCGTTGAAAACTGTCTGATCCAGAAGCAGCGTAACAATGACATTATTGCTGTTGTCCGTCAATGGATGCGGCAGTATGAAATCTCTGCTTATGATGAAAAAACAGGTAAGGGCGTAGTCCGCCATGTTATGGGCAGGGTTGGTGTTAACACTGGTGAGGTTATGGCAGTTATCATTACTGCCGGTTACGATATTCCACATGGCAAAGAGCTGGTCAAAATGCTGCGTGATGCTGTTCCGGGCTTGAAAAGTGTAGTGCAGAATATCAACAAAAAACAGACCAATATCGTGATGGGTAATAAAACACGCTTATTATATGGTAAAACGACGATCAAAGACCGTTTGGGAACTTTAAAATTCAATATTTCTGCGCAGTCGTTTTTTCAGGTAAACAGTGCCCAGGCTGAAAAGCTTTATAACAAAGCGATTGAATTTGCGGCTTTGAGCGGTGGTGAAACCGTTGTTGACTGTTACTGCGGAACCGGTACAATTTCTCTGTATTTGGCAAAACATGCCCAAAAAGTTTATGGAATTGAGATTATAGCTTCTGCTATTGAAGATGCAAAACGTAATGCTGAAGATAATCGCTGTGATAATGCTGAATTTATTTTAGGGGATGCTGCTGTTAAAATGCAGGAACTGGTAGAACAGGGTGTGCGTCCCGAAGTTGTGCTGCTTGATCCGCCTCGTGCTGGCTGCGAAGAAAAAGTGCTGGCTGCTATTGCGCAGGTCATGCCACAGCGTATAGTTTATGTTTCCTGTAATCCGGCTTCGCTTGCCCGCGATTTGGCTTATCTGGAACAGAACGGTTATCAGGCTGAAGTTGCCCAGCCGGTAGATATGTTCCCGATGACGCATCATGTAGAGACTGTTGTATTGATGACAATAGTAAAAAAATAAAATTATGGAGCCCGGTTGCCAGGCACTGCAATTTACGCAGAGCGGAGAGCAATGGATTGATTAAGTAGATTGTATTGTAGACAAGGAGCAGTAACAGATATGAAGATTTCTAAGAAGGATGCTTTGTCATGGTTTGAATTTTTTGCACAATTGCCTGCAGGGGAACAGCTTCTGGTTAAACAGCAGGAAATTGTTTATGCCACATTCGCACAGATTGAGGCAGTTGTTATAAAAAGAAAAGAAGAGCTTATGGAACAAATTCCCGGTTTGAAAACATTAAAGGACAGAACACTTTTTGTGGGACCAGATGAAAAATTTCCTGATGGGTGCCGTTCATGTCTGTTGGGCAGCGGGCTGACAGCTATCAGAAAAACCAATAAATGCAATCTGCAGTGCAGGTTTTGCTATAATTATGGCGAGCTGGATGCTATTGAACCGGTAGGAGAGGGGATTTGGGTCATTGGCGGGACCAAGTTTTATGAAAATGACATTGATCTGTTGTTGGAAATCCATAAAAAACCTACAGGGGTTGCCTATGTATATTTAGAACCTTTTATGGAAATCGAGAAATATTATAATATTATTCAAAAATTTAACAAGGCTGGTATTTATCAGCATCTATATACTAACGGCACTCTGGCTACGGAAACAACGCTTAAAGCATTGGGGGAGGCTGGCCTGAATGAGCTTAGATTTAATTTAGGAGCTTCCGGTTGTGCTGATAAGGTCATTGAAAATATTGGCATAGCAAAAAAGTATATCAAAAAAGTCGGCATTGAAACGCCTATGACCAATGAGTTTTTTGAAAAATTCTTTTTGAAAAAACAGGCTGTTTTGGACACGGGATTAGATTTTATTAATTGTGCGGAGCTGCATTTGAATCCCAATAATATTGAGAATTATTGGGGTGAAAAAATGTATATTGCCCGCCATGGATATATATCACCAATCTGGAGCCGCGAACTGACACTCAGATTTATGGTAGCCGCAGCAAAAGAGAAATGGAATTTGGTTGTACATGATTGCTCTAATGATACCAAGTTTGCCAGAGATTTGAATTTAGGTACCAAAGAGGGTAAATGGTTCGGGGCCAGCAGTTATACGTCTGAATTTTTAGAGATCCCCTATGCCGTATTTTTGCCGGTCCTGCGTGATGAAGAATTTCATTTTTTAGTTGAAGAAGAGCTGCCAAGCGGCTATAACCCGGGAGAGATGCTTTTCTAAGAAAGAGTGGCATAATGGCAAATATTATAGAAATAAATGACATTTCTGCTCCTGAACTGGAAGTATTCACAAAATTGACTGAAAAGCAGCTGCGCCATAAGCTGGAACCGGAAAAGGGCATCTTTATCGCTGAAAGCGGCAAAGTCATAGAGTTGGCGCTTGCTGCTGGCTGTGAGCCGATTTCCTTGTTGATGGAGCGCAGACATATCACGGGACAGGCCCAAAATATTCTTGCTCGGTATGAGGATGTTACAGTCTATACCGGGGACAGGGATGTGCTGGCTGGACTGACAGGATATAAGCTGACCCGCGGTATCCTGTGTGCTATGCGTAGGCCCAGGCTGCCTTCAGCACAGCAGATATGTTTTCAAGCCAGGCGGGTGGCGGTATTGGATAATATCACGGATGCAGCCAACATAGGAGGAATATTCCGATCGGCAGCGGCGTTAGGTGTTGATGCGGTACTTGTGATGCGCTCCTGCTGTGATCCTTTATGCAGAAAAGCAGTACGTGTCAGTATGGGAACGGTATTTCAGATACCTTGGACTTATATAGAAAACAATGTCAAAGAGCTGGGAGAATGGGGCTTTAAAACAGCTGCAATGGCTTTGTGTGAGCATGCTGTCAGTATAGATGATCAGGCGCTGATGGCAGAGGGCAGGCTGGCTTTGGTTTTTGGTACAGAGGGCTACGGCTTATCTCAGGCTGCGATTGATGCGTGCGATTATGTTGTGAAGATCCCTATGGAGTACAATGTGGACTCACTTAATGTAGCTGCTGCAAGCGCTGTGGCGTTTTGGCAATTGCGATGTCAACAATAAATTGGAAAAAAGATTCTTTGGAATTATTTGAATACTTAATTTATGCAAACTTGTTAAACGGCCAAAGTTGATTTGTGTTGTGTAAAAGGTGGTAATTATGGATTATAAAGTTTTAGATATGGAAAAGTATTATCGTAAGGATATTTACAGGCATTTTACGATGGACTGTAAATGTTCGGTTATGATTACATCCAAGATCGATGTTAGTGAACTTGTTGCATATTCAAAACAAACTGGAACTAAATTTTATATCAATTTTCTGTATGTCCTGACCAAGGCGCTGAATACCAGAGATGACTACAAAATGCGGTATTTGTATCAGGAAGATAAGTTAGTCGTATTTGATAAAATCAACACTGCGCATTATGTTTTCCACGAGGATACGGAGACTTTTACAGTAGTTTATACAGAGTTCAGCGAAGATTACCAGGCTTTTTATGACAGATGCTGCGCTGATATGGAAAAGGCTAAACAGACCCGCAGTTATGGTCTGGACGGCAGTAAATTAAACTATTTTGATGCTTCCTATATTTCCTGGTTGTCATATGAAGCACTACATGTAGAACTGCCTGACGGACATCTGCATTTCCCTCCGATTATAAACTGGGGAAAATATCACAGTGAAAATGGCAGATTGCTGATGCCTGTGACGGTGAGAATGAATCATGCGATTGCTGATGGTTATGTAGTTTCCAAAGCATTTTTATTGCTTGAGAAAGAAATTGAAAGATTGGTTGAAGACTGAACTAATGGATTAGAACCATCGTTTCACATTGCTTTTAGAGTTATGTTATTTTAAAGCGCTGTAGCTTGGCGCTGCTTCGAAAGTAGTTCCGGTGGATAAATTCAGTATAGTCATCACTTTGGTGATGGCAGCGGTATTTTTACATGAACAATTTACTGTAAAAACAATTATCGGTTCTGTCCTTATTACTTTTGGGGACTTTTATTATGATTTTATAAAGAGTCACAGGTCAGATGTATAGAATAATTAAGAATAAATCATAAATACAGAGGGGTAAGCAGATGATAACAAGGCAAAAATACCAGGATTATATCAATGTGCTGAAAGAGGAATTGATTCCGGCGATGGGGTGTACTGAGCCTATTGCTATTGCTTATGCCGGAGCTATTGCCAGAGAGCATTTAGGCTGTTTGCCTGAACGTGTAGAAATTGAGGTCAGCGGTAATATCATCAAGAATGTAAAAAGTGTTATTGTACCGAATACAGGGGGACTGCGCGGTATTGAAGTGGCAGCGGCAGCAGGTATTGTGGCAGGAGATGCCGCGAAGGAGCTTAAAGTTATTTCGGAAGTGAGTACAGAAGCAGTTGCCGTAATTCATAAATTTTTAGAAAGCACACCAATAACAGTTAATTTTTCTGATAGTAAAAAAATCTTTGATATAATGATCACTGTTTATGGTAATGGCCATTCTGCTTATGTACGCATCTGTGAGTTTCATACAAATATAGTGGAAATAAGAGAAGATGATAAATATGTGCTGCAGAAAGATATTGCAGTCGAAGACAGTTTGGGCTTTACAGATCGTGGATTTATGAATGTACAGGAGATTATTGAATTTGCTGATACTGCAAGAATAGAAGATGTTAAGGATATTCTTGATCTTCAGATCGAATGTAATGTTAATATTTCAGAGGAAGGCTTGGCTGGCGATTATGGAGCTAATATCGGTAAGGTCCTTTTAAAGACTTATGGAACGGATGACGTAAAAATAAGAGCTAAAGCCAAAGCAGCTGCCGGTTCTGACGCCAGAATGAACGGCTGCGAGATGCCAGTCGTGATCAATTCCGGCAGCGGTAATCAGGGGATTACTGCCTCCATACCAGTTATAGAGTATGCTAAGGAGTTGGGTGTTTCTGACGAGAAACGTTATAGGGCCTTGCTGGTATCTAATCTGATCACGATCCATTTGAAGTCAGGTATCGGCAGGCTGTCGGCTTACTGCGGTGCAGTCAGTGCCGGCTGTGCCAGTGGTGCCGGTATTGCGTATCTGTATGGAGGCGGTGTTGATGAAGTTTCTCACACGATCGTCAATTCTCTGGCAATAACTTCCGGTATTATCTGCGACGGCGCTAAAGCTTCGTGCGCTGCTAAAATAGCTACGGCTATCGATGCAGGTATATTAGGTTATCATATGTATAAAGAAGGGCAGCAATTTTACGGAGGCGATGGTATCGTCAGCAAAGGTGTTGAGAACACTATAAAAAATGTGGGGCAGCTGGCTAAAGAGGGAATGGCTACTACTGATCAGGAAATTTTGAAGATTATGACGAAAACACAGAGTATTTAAGCGTAGCTGAAACAGTCCGCTCAAAGGATAGTGATAATATGCAGATAAAAAAGAAATATATTTATATCGCTTTGGGACTGTGGGCGCTTGTGACAGTTACTTATTTTACTTTGTGTAAAATAGCCAGTGATCAGGCTATGCTTATTTTTAATAAAACTATGTCTGCTCAAAAAGTGCTCAAAGGCTCGGTGACGCTTGGCAGTATTGATGCCGACATTTGGGGGCGGGTAGAGTTTCAGAATCTTGTCTGGCTTGATATTGACGGTCAGCCTATCGTACATGTGCCGCAGGGACGTTTCAAGGTGCGGACATGGGATATTATTACCAGAAGTATCAGTACATCTACTATTAAGGAACTGGAATTGGACAACGCTTTGTTTGCCGTAAGATTCAACAGAAAGATGCAGTTGGATATTTTTGAGCAGGCACAGGCCAAAAGAGTTATTGACCGGGCTGAACAAAAGGAAGCTGTTTTGTCAGGAAACGAAACAGCAGCTGAACTTGAACATATAGCGCAGGAAAAGATCGTAGTAAAGGAAAGGCATCCTGGAGACAGGCATGAATTGAATCTGGATTTAGAAAATAAGCGGCTGAAAATGCGTGTTGTTTTTAATAACTGTACCTTAACTGCCGGTTATCATAACCGTTATTTTGTACTGAATGAAGTTAATGCAATAATTGATATTGATACGCAGAAAAAGCTTACGATTGATTTTGTGACTGGAAAATTTGGCGGCACTATGGTTGGCGATGGGGTGGAAATAAAGGGAAACATCAATTTAGCGCAGCAGATTCCCCATTACGATCTGCATTTGGAACTGTATAATGTGTTACCTGCCTCATTGGGGATCGCAGATATCAAAGATACGGTTTCTATCACTGCTGCCGTCACCGGCGAGCTTCCAAGCCCTGTTATCGATGGTCATTTGACTTTTAAAGAATTGAATATTCCGGGATTGCATTTTTCTAAGGTCAGAGGTGATTTGCATTATGAAGATGCACTGCTGAAATTCACTAATGTAACAGGAAATGTTTTTGGCGGCACAGTCGAAGCTTTTGGCGATTATCATCTGGATACAAAATATTATAATATTGATGCTTTGGGACATGATTTGCTGGGCAGCATTGCTGCACGTAACGGTAAAATAAAATGCAAGGTAGAACTGGATTTTAAGATTCGTTCCCAAGGTGACCCTAAAACTGCTTTGACCTATGGCAGTTTTAGGTCTGGAAAAGGGTCATATTATATAATACCTTTCGACAGTATCAGCGGCGAGTTTTCCAATCAAAATAAACGTCTGGAGTTTAAAAATGTTGTCATTGAAACAAAAATGGGGACAATCAAAACAGATGCTTTTGAAATAGTGAAGGGTAAGCTGCATATTGGCGAGATCTATTTGGAAGAGCCTGAGAGCGGACAAACTGTTAAAATAATCTGACTGAAAATGTTTCGGAAATTGGAGGAAGACAGCGATGGGCAAATATAAAAGGCTTTATGGCACGCTTTTGTTGGGTTTGATTGCCATTATTATTTTGTTGACTGCTGTTTTTTCCTATAGCAGAAGCATTGAAGAAAGCTATAAAGAAGAAAACATCAATTCACTGAAAGAACTTTCCAATCAGGGAGCATTGATGCTGCATAACGAAATCAAAAACAAGCAGAATCTTTTAGCAGAACTTTCACATGATGTCAGCCGGATTTTTGTTAATGATCCCCAGGCAGCAGCTGCTTATTTGAAGGAAGCGGCTGAGCGTAACAGCTTTAAGCGGATTGGAGTAGTATTACCTGATGGACGTGCTTATACGACTGATGGTATTCAACTGAATATTTCAGAACGTGAATATTTTGTCAAGGCACTTCGTGGGCAGACGACTGTTTCACGCAATCTTGACGATTATACTGACGGCGGACGGATAGCTGTTTATGCAGTACCTATTCTTGAAGATGACAGTAATAAGCCGAGCGGGGTTTTATTTGCGACCTATAGCCTGGATACTTTCAGAAAAACTATTGAAGTATCTTTTTTTGGCGGTGCCGGATATTCTTATGTAGTACAGGAAAATGGCGACGTTGTAGTGGATTCACAGCATACAGAAAGCTTCAAAAACTTTAGGAATGTTTATGCTGCCCTGCTGACAGCAGACCCGGTAAATAATAAAGACAGCGCAGAAAAACTCTGGCAGATGATCAACAGCAAAAAAGGCGGTTAT
Organism: Phascolarctobacterium faecium; assembly: GCF_003945365.1. Classification (NCBI taxonomy): domain Bacteria; kingdom Bacillati; phylum Bacillota; class Negativicutes; order Acidaminococcales; family Acidaminococcaceae; genus Phascolarctobacterium; species Phascolarctobacterium faecium. The sequence continues at coordinate 1,398,323 of NZ_AP019004.1, forward strand.
ATTGAATTTTATAACGGCAGTCAGAAATATATGTACTGTTCACCGATTGGTGTAAATAACTGGATGCTGCTGACGGTAACTCCAGCCAGTGTTATTGAAGATAAGACTAATATGGTTCTGAATAAAACTTATTTGCTGGGTATTTTATTGATTGCGATTTTTTTACTGTTTATCTGGCATATTATGCGTATTCACACCCGCAATCAAAAGGAACTAATGGATATCGCTTATGTCGATGAAGTTACTGGCGGGCATTCTTTTGCCAAATTTTTTAAAGAAGCAGAACTGTTATTGCCTGAAACAGATAAGAAAACAGCTATCATAAGTATGGATATCGACGGCTTTAAATATTTCAACGATATGTTTGGCTATGGAGAAGGCAATGACCTTTTGCGTTATATTTGGCAGGAAGTAAAAGCAAGCCTGAATGAAGGCGAAATATTAGCGCATGGTGTTGCCGATACATTTATTTTTTTGCTGCGATTTGATACGAGAGAAGAACTGCTTTGGCGTATCAATGATTTATGTCTGCATTTGAATAACTATATTACAAAAAGCGGACAGGTCTATAAACTATCCCTTTCTATGGGTATATACGAGGTTGACGGTGAAACTGATGATATCGTCAGTATGGCAGACAGAGCTTATATTGCCCGGCAGACAATAAAAAATAAAGGTGACACAGCCTGGGCTTTTTATGACGGAGCCGTACGTGATAAGCTGTTGCACGAAAAAGAAATTGAAAGTCAGATGGAAAAAGCTTTGGCTGAAGGCGAATTTATTGCTTACTATCAGCCCAAGTACAGTACCAAAGAGCAGAAACTTATCGGTGCAGAAGCTTTAGTACGCTGGCGCAGAAGTAACGGTATTATTGTTCCGCCCTATCAATTTGTGCCGCTTTTTGAACGTAATGGATTTATCAATAAGGTTGACCGTTATATGTTCGAACTCGTCTGTCGCCAGCAGATGCGTTGGCTTAAACAGGGGCTTATACCTGTGCCAATATCAGTCAATATGTCGCGGATGTGCCTGTATGATCCGCATATTGTTGACGAATATATCGGTGTTTTGAATGGAAGCGGTTTGTCTGCTGCTTATATAAAGCTGGAGCTGACGGAAAGTGCCTTTTTTGAAAATATCAGTATTATGAATAATGTTATCGAAGCATTGCATAAAGTTGGCATCAAAGTCTTGATGGATGATTTTGGAACCGGTTATTCTTCGATGATGATGCTTAAAAATGTAGCTATCGACGTTTTGAAGCTGGACAAAAGCTTTGTCGACGATATTGGGGATGACCGCAGTGAAAAAATCATTTCAAATATCATTTATCTGGCTCATTCTCTGCAAATAGAAGTGACTGCCGAAGGAGTAGAGACTGCAGCGCAGTTTGAATTTTTGAAAAGTGTTGGCTGTGATTATATTCAGGGGTATTATTTTGGTAAACCGCAGCTGGCTGAAGATTTTGCGGCGTTGCTGCAAAAAGAATTTTATGATGGAAGTGATGCGGGTGCTGATAAGAAAGGCTGAATTACAGGATGTAAGAGCTGTGTACGCTCTGATTTGTGAATTAGAGGAGCAGGATTTGCCGCTGCTGGAATTTGAAAATATCTTCGGTAGTTTATTGAAGCTGCCGGAACATTTTCTCATGATTGGTGAAATTGAGGGCAGAACCGTTGCATTTTTACATTTGCGCGTAGAAGGACAGCTGCATCATGCCGCAAAAATAGCAGAGATTTTAGAATTTGATGTGGAGCGATCCCATCGCGGCAGGAACTTAGGGCAGCAGTTTTTTGCTTATGCGGAGAAGCTGGCCCGGGACAATGGTTGTATTCAGTTTGAACTAAGCAGTAATATGCTGCGGGAAAAGGCGCATTGCTTCTATGAACGGCAAGGCATGCATAAATTTCACTATAAATTTACGCTCCCTCTGTCTGGAAAAACAGTAAATGAAAATAAGTTAGGTATTTAAAAGCAACGGCTCTGTCAGCTGTTGCTTTTTGTCTGTGCTTAATACTGGAAACTGCTGTTTTGTGGTACAATAAATATATAATTTTATTGAGCGGAGAAGAAAAATGATCGATTTATATACAGTACCTTTAGGTGCTACGGCCAGGGATTTTTTTTCGGCAGAGGCAGAAAACAAATATAGCTATGATGAAGCGTTGCTGGTGCTTCCAAGCAGATTGCTTGTGAATCATGCCCGCCGGTCAGGCAGGGCGCAGGCAGTTAATTTTGAATATCTGCCCAACCGTATCGTAGCATTAAACAGACAGCTGCTGGATTTGCCGCCGGAAGTAAAATTGGAAATGATTTCCCGGAGGACACAGGAACTGCTTGTGGGTGATTTGCTGCACCAGCTGGCTAAATTGCAGGGCCTGGACTATTTTAGTAAACTGGCAGATAAAGAAGGTTTCGTTAAAGCTGTTACCGGGCTTTTGGGTCAGCTTTCACGCAGTGGGTCGACACAGGAAGAAATTACTACGGCGCTGCTGGAATGGGAACAGCGCAATCCTGCCTATGTGATGAAGGACCGTGAAGTAGCGGCACTTTATAACCTTTATCGCAATAAGCTAAAACAAAAAAACTGGTATGATGTAGAGGGTTTATACCGGTTAGCAATAGCGGTTTTAGAAAGACCGCAGGCCAAGCTGCCTTGGCAGCAGTTATATTTCAGCGAATTTTATCATTTTGATGCTTTGCAGCGTTTGCTTATAAAATCTTTGTCACGGCATTGTCAGATCAGTATCGGTTTGATGTACGAGCCCAAACGACCGGAAATATTTGCTGCTGTAGAGCGGAGTTTCGGTTATTTAAGCGGTTTTGCTCAGCTGCATGATCTGCATATGGAAGGTTCAGTACGAAAGCCTGATCTGCAGCACTTAACGGCTAAGTTAGGTGCTGGAAGCTGCCAGACGCTGGCTGTTGCTGACAGTATAAATTTTATTGAATCAGGAGATAGTGAAGGTGAACTGCGGGCAGTGCTGCGTTCTATAAAAGCTAAGCTGCAGCATGGCGCCGCTTATAATGATTTTTTGGTTGCTGTACGTGATTTTAAGACTTACAGCGGTATCAGAGCTGTTTGTGATGAATATGGTATACCTGTTACTTTACCTAAGATCGCTTCTCTGAGTGCTCAGCCTGTCTGTGAATTTCTGCGTTTACTTTTGAACGTAGCTGCCGGCGGCAGTGAAGCTATCGCTGCTTACTGGCGTCTGTTAAAATGCGGCGTTGTAAAGCTGGTCTATAGCTTTGACGGAGAGCAGCTCAACAGATTGAAACAGGAATATTTATATAATGATCTGCGGCAACTGCGTAAGGCAGTTCGTGATAAGGCTGATGCCAATGAAAATAAGCAGTGGTCAGCTGATTTAGGCGAACTTGAGTTGCTGCTGGACAAGGTGCAGCGGCGAGATACGGCGGCTGCTTATGGAGAAACATTTAAAACAATATTAGAAGCTTTGGAGCTGCCTGTTAAGGCTGGCGAAAATTATAAAAATGGCAGGGCAGATCTGCTTGAGGTTAAAAATATAGTAGAGACAGTACGGCAATTATCCGAAGTTTTGGATACACTGAGTGAAGATTATCAGAATGGCGGTTTGGAAAGTGTGCCTTTAAAAGCGGAGGAATACAGCCAGCTGCTGATTTCTGCCTGTTCCGAACGGCAAATCATTTTAACAGCGGCCGACAGTGAAGGTATTTTATTCGGAGAAGCTGCTAATCTGCAGGGGCTGCTGTTCAAGCATGTTTACATTATGGGACTGCGCGAAGGTGAGTTTCCGCGCAGTAAAAATGAAAACTGGATCTACAATGACAGAGAACGGGCCGAATTGAGCGGTGTCGGCGTGGAATTGGATAATACTGCGTGTGCTTATGCTGAGGATAAATTCTTTTTTGCCGCAGTGGCAGCAATGGCAACAGAAACTCTGACTTTGAGCTGGTACAGCGACGATACAGCTGGCGCTTCCGCATATATTGAAGATGTGGAACGATTATATGCAGCCGGGTGTATAACCAGAAGCAGAGCTGGACGTATAGGCTGGCAGGAGGCTTTGTCTGAGCAGGAGCTGCTGCTGGGGATTACCCAAAAAGATACCTGCCATAATTGGTTGTTGGAGCGGTTGGGAGCAGATTGGACACTGCGCAGCAGTATCGAAAGAATTCGTGAGCAAGGCGATAGTGTTTATAAGGGAGTTTTTGAAGACGTACAGCTGCAGCGGGCTATTAATGAAGCTGTTGGCGGTTTATTCAGTGCGTCGCATTTAGAAACCTATGCTCAATGCCCATACAGGTTTTTACTAAGCTATGTCTGGAAACAGCAGCAATATGAAGAACTTACAGAAACGGTGGAGCCTGCTGTTGAAGGCAGCCTGCTGCATGATGTTTTAGCACGATTTATGGCGGGACATTTGCACGAAAAGCTTACCAAATATCCGCCGACTGAGCTTATAAGTCAGCTTGATGACATTATGACGTCAGTTTGTGATGAATATATTACTGGGAAAAAGATTGCCGTTACAGATTTCTGGCCTTCGCAGCGTCGGAAGCTGAATTTGCTGCTGCGCCGCTGGCTGCAGCGGGAGCTTGTATACCAGAAAAAATGGGAACCTTTTGTACCAGTAAAAATAGAATGGGATTTTGGGCGTAACGGCAGTGCTCCGTTGGTGCTGGAGGTCAACGGCGGAAAAATTTATTTGAACGGACGTATCGACCGTATCGACAGTGACGGTAATGGTATTTTTGTTACGGATTATAAACGCAGCCAAACTCCGTCGGGCAGTGAGCTGACAGAAGGACTGGATTTGCAGATTCCGGTATATCTTATGGCGCTTGCAGCCTTAGAGCCTCAGAGCAAAGTGCTTGGCGGCGGTTACTATTCACTAAAGGAAGCGAAACGCAAAGGCGGTTTTGCCATGCAGACTTTAGGAAAAACGCCTTTTACAACAAATAATAAACCGTTCAGTGATGCAGAAGATCAATGGCTGGCTTTTGCAGATTTTTGCCGTACGACTGTCAGAGGATATATCAATACCTTGCGGCAGGGGAATTTCCCGCCGGCGCCGCGTAAAAACTGCCCTGAGTATTGTCCTGGGAAGGATATTTGCCGGGCCTACGGCGAACTGGCAGCAGAAGGCGGTGAAGAAAATGTTTGATTTTACTAAAGCCCAGCAGGAAGCGATAGAGACGCTGGATAGAAATGTATCTGTGTCTGCCGGCGCCGGCAGTGGTAAAACACGTGTTCTCGTAGAACGTTTTGTCAACATTCTTCGACAGAGCCTCAGGCAGGGCGGCAAACAGGTAAGTGCTGCCGATATTCTGGCTATTACCTTTACGCGCAAAGCCGCGGGTGAAATGAAAGAAAGGGTTCGCAGACGTTTGGCGGAATTGGAGCAGGAGGATGCTTTGCATGCATCTTTCTGGCAGCAGCAGCTGGAACTGCTGGAACAGGCGCGTATCAATACTATACATGGTTTTTGTAACAGTCTGTTGAAAGAAAATCCCGTGGAAGCAGGTCTTGATCCTGCTTTTCAGGTAGCTGAAGAAGTAGAAATGGATGAATTTTTACTGCGCACTGTGCAGCAGTTTGTAAAACAGGGACTGCGCCGCGGTGACAGTGATATTTTACGTCTGGCTGATGAATATACCGCAGCTGATGTTGTAAAACAGCTATTGCTTGCCATACCTAAAATGGATGCGATTTTGAACTTTGGTGATTTGTTACAGCCGTATCAGGCAAAGATGAACGAGAAAAACGTATTACAGGTACAACTGCAGGAGCTGCTATTGGAACTGGCAGAAGACAAAATGAAGGTGAAAGCCTCAGCTCATAGGCAAAAGCTGGAATTGCTGCGCGAACACCTTCCGGAACTTTTAAAGGCGGCAGCAGACAGCAGCAAGCCTGAAAATATGACGCTTTTAGACAGCTATGTGGGTACTCTAGCTGCAACAAGCAGTGATAAAGCAGTGGTCAAAGCGGCTAAAGAAATTCTGCAGCAGCTGCATTTGCTGGCGGCAGACGCAGCTGCACTGAAATTGATACCCTGCTGGCAGCAGGCTCTGGTGAATTGCAGTGCTTATCTGCGTGAACAGCAGGAGCTTAATAATATGCTGGGCTTCGACGACTTGGAAAGCAGGGCCTTGGAGCTTTTAAAAAATAACCGCCAGGTTTGCAGTAAAAACAGCAGCCGCTATCAGTATATTATGGTCGACGAATTTCAGGATACTAACGAACGCCAAAGAGAACTTGTTTATTTGCTGTGCGGCGGTGATAAAGACAGGCTGCTGGGACATAAGCTGTTCGTAGTAGGTGATGCCAAGCAATCAATTTATCGTTTCCGCGGCGCTGACGTAAGTGTATTTGCCCGTGTCAGGCGCGATATAGAAGCTGCTGGCGGCAGTAATATCGTTTTAGATGATAACTTCCGTACAGTTGATAAAGTGCTTGATTTATGCAATTTGGCCTTTGCGGCATTATTAGGTGAAGACAGACAGCAGGACGTTTATTTTGAAGCGTTGAATGCCAATCGTGCGACTGATATTTTGCCGGAAATGCTGGTAATCGCATACGATAAAGAAAGCAAAGCCATCCGCAGGGAAGCGGAGGCAGCAGTTATAGCAGAACGGATACTGCAGCTGCATACCGAAGAACAAATATCCTACAAAGATATGGTAATACTACTCGGTGCATTAACATCGGCTAAAAGTTTTGCCTCTGCTCTGCAGCAGGCGGGTATACCTTATACTATCGTTGATGGTAAAGGTTTTTATGAACGACGGGAAATCATTGATTTGATCAATTTACTGGTATTTTTGGAAGACAGCAGCCGCAGTCTGGAGCTTGCTGGTGTGCTGAGGTCGCCATATTTTGCTGTTGATGATGAAAGCTTGACAGCACTTTTTCTGGAGCTGAACAAGCAGAAGGAGCAGACAGTTACCTTATGGCAGCTGCTGCAGAAGGATGCATGGCTGTTGATCGATTATCAGAAGCGTTGCCATCTATTGACTGCTGCGGAGAAACTTCGGCAGCTGCGGCAATATGCGGAGACGACGCCATTGCCGGAATTGCTGCATACTATTGTTGACGTCTTGCAACTGGAACCGCTTCTGACAGCGCAGGAATTTGGTCTGGAAAAGCTTGCTAATATAAAAAAAATGATTGCTTTGGCTGAGGCCTATACCATAGAAAAACATGGGACGCTGGCAGAATATCTGCTGCGGCTGCAGCAGCTGCGCCAGGCCGGAGCAAGAGAGGCTGCTGCTGCAGATACGACTGGCTGCGATTTCGTGACGATTATGACGATCCATAAATCCAAAGGCTTGGAATTCCCTGTAGTTTTTGTACCCGCGCTTGATGCCAAGGGCAAAGGCGATACGGATATGCTGAGATTTAATGCAGACGCAGGTTTAGGCATTAAAGTTGATATCGGCGGTGAATTGCAGGATACAAGCGTCATGCTGGCAATCAAAGACATAGAAAAGCAGTTGGATAGCGCTGAAAAACAGAGGCAGTTATATGTTGCAATGACAAGGGCGCAGGACAGGCTGATCCTATCAGGGACTTATGACAGCAGCAGCAAAAGCAGAAGTGAGACATGGTTCAGCAGCCTGCGCAATATTTTACAGGAATATGATCATTTCCTGTTAAAGGAATATGCAGCTGATAAAAAAGAAATTTCTGTTAACGCAGCAGCAGAGTTGGAGAAGGTTATTGTAACAGATGAACTGCTGCAGCGGATCAAACCGCTGCCGGAATACGGGTTGGAGTGGCAGCGCAGCTTGTCAGCAACAGCGCTGCAGACGTATCTTGATTGCCCCCGCTGTTATTATTATCAATATATTTTGCAGATGCCGGGGTATGAAGCTGTAAAGGTAACTGATTCAGACGGTTATCTGCCGGCGGCACTGCAGGGGACTGTGATCCATAAGGCTTTGGAATTACTGACGAACGGTTACGAACCGGAACAGGCTTTCAGATCAGCGCTGCAGATAAATAAGGTACAGGGAAGCGCTGCACGGACATATGATATATATATGCAATATATTAATGGACCTCTTTATCAAAAGCTGCAGAATGCTGAACGTAAGGCTGAAATTAGCTTTGAACTACCGTTGCTGCAGGAATATGGGATTGCTGCTGCTTTCAGCGGTTATATTGACTGTACTGTTTTTAACAGTGACGGTACGCTGAGGATCGTTGACTATAAGACAGGCGTGCCGCCGGAAGCAGGCGAACCTGCACCGGGTTATATTTATCAGTTGGCACTGTATCAAAAGGCAGCTGCAGAATTATGGCAGCGTCCGGTGACATTGGCCGAGTTGCACTTTTTACAAAATAATTCCTGCTGGCAGCTGCAGGATTGCAGTGATAGATTGCAGGAAGTTGCTGAGTTATGCAGGGATATTTTTTCTAAACGCAGAGAAAGTGAATTTACTGTGAAAACGAAATATTGTAAAAACTGTCCGTTTGCCTACTTCTGCGCAGGCCAAGAATAAATAGTTGAAAATTAATAAATAAAAAACACCTGTGAATACAGGTGTTTTTTATTTATCTGTAGTTGTTCAAATTTAATATTTTCATAGGTTAAAGAAGCGCAACAATGACGATACATACAGTATTTTTAATAATTCTATTCACTTGTATCTATAAATCACAAACATTCCCTATAGTTAACAAGAATGGCAAAATATCACAATAAATTAAATCTGAAATTAATTATGTAAATAAAGATATCTTGCATACTCAAAACAAATATGTTATTATACCTAAAAATATCTATAAAGAAAAATAAAAATTTAAAAAGACAAACTTTTTTCAATAATGTGAATTAAAATTTACAAATTATAAATTTTTGCAATAAGAGGAAGTTTAAAAAATATCTGACAGAGATAGTTTACTTTTAAAAAAGTGTAACTGACGGGTGTCCTTAGCAATAAGCAAAAACAACGTCGTTAAAACGGCGCTCAATAATTGGTACCCCGATGAATATAAAGCTCAAAAGCCTTGTAAGGGAGTGATAAAGTGAAAATTCCATTGAAGTAAGCTCAGACCAAAAAATATTCTGAGTTTGGGGTGATCTGCTATGAAAGAAAAAGAAACAATGAACACAATTGAAACAAAAGCTAAAAGCATCGTCGGTTCTCTGGTGATGATTTGCCCGGTTTGCGGCAAAGAATTCGTCTGTAATAAAGCTCATCATGTTTACACGGCTTTGATAAAAAGAAAACGCTACTATTATTGCAGGTACTCCTGCTTTAAGAATAGACCGGGAGCTAAGTAGTATTTAGACTGATGATTTGGCTGATTGACATGGAAATGCTTTAGTTAAGATATAATTTCCCCGACTGTTATACAGTCGGGGGTTTAATATATTGAAGTTTTAAAGAATTAAAGGACGGTGGAACTTGGATAAAGTTTTACTGTTTTTTTATTTTTTCTAAACATATTTTTGCAACAAACTTTACAAATCTTTAACAAAAACAACGTTTAGATTTAATCAAAATTCGTTATCATACATAACAGAGCTCGTAACTAAAAAGTGGAGGGTAAAAATGATGATGAAGAAGAAACTTGCGGCACTGCTTTTGGCAGCTGCCAGTGCGATGGTCTTTACCGGCTGCGGCAGCAGTGATAATCAGTCTAAAGGCGGTGTTGACAAAAAAGTGCAGATTGAATATTGGCATGTAGCCTCCGAAAGCTTCGGCGGTACAACGGTTAAAGAACTGGTTGCCGATTTTAATGCCAAGCATCCCAATATCCAGGTTGTCGAAAAATATAACCCTGATATGTATAAAGGGTTGACACAAAATCTGCAGGCAGCTATCGCTTCCGGTAAAAATCCTGACGTTGTGCAGATGGGCTGGTCTTATTTGAACTATGCCGCTGAAAATCTTAAATACACTGACCTGCAGCCGATGATCGAAAAGCAGGCTCCTGAAGACAAAAATTTCTTGAAAGAGAATTATCTGCCTAATGTTCTGGCATTGGCTCAGACTGATGACGGCAAACAGATCGGTATTCCATATTCTATAAGTGTGCCTGTCCTGTTCTATAATCCTGAAATTTTTACTGCAGCAGGACTTGACCCCAATAATCCGCCTAAAACCTGGAAAGAGGTAGTGAGTGCGGCAAAACAGATCAAAGAAAAGACCGGTAATATGGGCTTTTTTATGCAGGAATATGCTGATAACTGGACTCAGCAGGCCATTATTGAATCTAACGGCGGTTCAATGCTGAAAAATGAAGGCGGCAAAGTCAAAGCCGGTTTCGATACTCCCGAAGCAGCAGCAGCTTATCAGTTGTTGGCTGATATGGTCAAAGACGGCAATGGCCTGCATGCTACTAATGAAGAAGGGTTCCAGGCTTATCTGTCCGGTAAGTTGGGGATGGTTTGCACTACTATTGGCAAACGTGCCAATTTTGAAAAAAGCGCCAAGTTCAAAGTTATGGCAGCTCCTTTCCCACAGTTTGAAGGCAAAGAATTGAAAGTGCCGGCAGGTGGTAACTTCCTGATGCTGTTCTCAAAAGATGCCGATAAACAAAAAGCAGCATGGGAATTCATTAAATATATCGAATCTCCTGAAGCGCTGGCTAAATGGAGCACCGGTACAGGTTATCTACCTCCGCGTAAAGGCGTAGCAGACGACCCCAACGGTTTCAAAAAAATGATCGAAGAAAACAAAAATATCCAGGTTGCCTTGTCTACGATGCCTAATCTGGTAAAATGGGCCAGCTTCCCTGGCGCTAACGGATTACAGGCTGAACAGCTCTTGATTGACGCACGCGATATTATACTGAGCGGCAAAGAAACTGCCGCCCAAGCGCTGCACGAAACTGCAGAAAAGATCAATAACTTACTGTAATACAAACGATTGAACCAATCAGGATGCTGCTTGTTGCGGCATCCTGATTTTTACCAAAGGAGAGTTGTTATGAATAAAGCCAAGTGGCCTGCGTTTTGGTTCTTACTGCCGGCGGCTCTGCTGTTTGTTATTTTCTTTTACTGGCCGTTGCTGCAGAATCTGTATCTTAGCTTCTTCAGCTGGAATATGATCAGCCCGACGATGAAATATGTGGGACTGAGCAACTACATTGATATTTTAGGCAGCAAAGAGGTGTACAAAATCATTGGGAATACGGTAATTTTTGTGCTTATTATGCTGCTGTTCAACTTTGTCTTGCCGTATCTTTATTCGTTTATCCTCGGGCATCTTCTTCAGCGGGGAAAAATGTTTTATCGCTCTGTTTTGTTTCTGCCGGCAACTTTATCCCTGGCGGTGGCAAGCATTCTGTTCCTGTGGATCTATAATCCTTTGGCCGGACCGCTTAGTATAGTGCTTGCGTGGTTTGATATGGAATCGCCGCGCTGGTTTAAGGAAAATCTGCTCGTTATTTTTTCTATCTGTACTATCATTGGCTGGAAAGTATTTGGTTATAACCTGATCGTGATGCTGGCAGCGATGGTTGCCGTGCCAAGGGAAATGATCGAAGCAGCCAAGCTGGAGAACGCTTCGAACTGGACGATCTTTAGACGTATTATCATACCGATGACTTCTTCTACTGCAATTTATGTTTTCACGATCACTGTAGTTTTCGGTCTGCAGTATGTACTGGTACCTGTCAATATGCTGACGCAGGGAGGACCGGATCAGGGCAGTTCCAATTTGGTATATATCGTCTATCAGTATGGTTTTATTTTCTTCCAAACCGGTAAATCAGCGGCTTTCGCTATTATCACCATGTTCTGTTATATGGCGTTCCTGTATCTGAAAAATAAATATCTGGAGAAAAAAGTTTATTATGAAAACTAAAACACATCAAGATCTTTGCTGGCATCTGCCTTTGCTTGTGGCAGTATTTATTCAGCTGTGGCCGATAGTTTTTATGGTTTCCACATCGCTCAAAGATATGGACCAGATTTTTCAGGCAACACTCAATCCATTGCCTCTGCCACCGACATTGAATAACTATCTTACCGTATTAGGCAATTTTCCGCTGTTTACTTATATCTATAATACATTTTTCATTGCTGCGTTCGTAACAGTATTCAAAGTGCTGACCAGTGTTTTGGCAGCTTTTGCCTTTATCTATTATGACTTTAAATATAAAGAAACAGTTTTTAACAGCATGCTGCTGACCTTCTTTATTCCGATAACGGTACTGATTATGCCGAATTATTTGCTGATGAGCAGGCTGGACCTGCTGAATACTCCCTGGGGTGTTATGCTGCCGCAGTTTGTTGATGGTATGGGTGTGTTCCTGATGCGTCAGACGATGCGCGGCATACCCAAACCATTGCTGGAAGCCGCTGTTTTAGATAATGCCGGCCCGCTGCAGGTATTGCGCAAGGTTGTGCTGCCGCTGATCAAACCGTCGATAATAGCAGTCGGTATCCTGTTTTTTATCAACTCATGGAACGAATACTTTTGGCCGCTGCTGGTACTGCAGGACAAAGAAACCTATACCCTGCCGCTGGCACTGCAAATGTTTATCAGCGCTGAAGGCGGCAGTGAGTGGGGGATAGCTATGGCTGTCGCTACTCTGACCAGTCTGCCGCCGCTGGCATTATATCTCGTCTGCCAAAAATTTATACTCAATACCTTTATGCAATCGGGGGTCAAAGGATAATATATGAACAGTATTGTATTTGAAAACGTCTGTAAATCTTACGGCGATGCTAAAATCGTCAAGTCTTTGAATCTGGAAATAAAAGAAGGCGAGCGCCTGATTTTGCTGGGGCCTTCCGGCTGCGGCAAAACTACTACGCTGCGAATGATCGCTGGTTTGGAAGATATTACCAGCGGTCAGCTGAAAATGGGAGGCAGAGTAGTTAATGATATTGCTCCCGGTGAACGTAATATTGCCATGGTTTTTCAAAGCTATGCGCTGTTTCCGCATCTTTCTGTCTGGGATAATATCACCTTTGGCCTGCATATCCAAAAGCTTCCGGAAGCGGAAATCAAAAAAAGAGCCGATGAAGCCTTAGAAATACTTAATTTAAGAGGCTATGAAAACTATAAGCCCAAACAGCTTTCAGGCGGGCAGAAACAGAGAGTGGCCTTATGCCGTGCCCTTGTAAAGCAATCACCCTACTTTTTACTGGATGAACCGCTGTCCAATTTGGACGCTCAGCTGCGGCAGCAGGCCAGGACAGAACTGGTACGTATTCATGAGATCTATAAACCGACAATGATTTATGTAACGCATGATCAGGTAGAGGCAATGACTGTCGCCGATCGTATCGTTGTGCTGAAAGATGGCGAACTGCAGCAGATAGCCGCTCCGGATACGATCTACCGTCACCCGGCTAATACATTTGTTGCCGGTTTTATTGGCGCCCCGTCAATGAATATCCTCAAAGCACGTTTTAACCGTGATTGTATTTGTATCGGCAAGGCCGTACTGCCGGTACCGGAGCTGTGGCGTCAGGTGATCGGACAGCGCAGAGACCTGCTGCTGGGTATCAGGCCTGAGCATTGCCGTTTAAGCGAGGACGCTGCTGTGCAGGGAAGTATAACTTATGTAGAAAATACAGGTAATCAGCGTACTGTTGAATTACAGCTTGAGAGTGGTGAGAATATCAGCGTTACAGTAAGTGACCGCAATGCGGATGTACAAAATTCCAGCGGGATCTGTTTCAGCTGGGACGATGTGAGTCTGTTTGATGTGACAAGCGGCAGGAATATTGGCTATATAGAAAAAGGGGAGGTTTTTACTGATGCAATGGGCAGTTAGTGATCTGGCTTTTGGCGGTTTCAATAAAAAATATCTCAGCGGTTTGCCGTTGACCTATAATATCGAATTTTTTTATGAATTCGGGACCGACCATTATTGGGATACGGTATTGCTGCCGCTGGCGCAGAATAATAAGGAAAAAAGAACATTTTCTATCCATGGTCCCTGTGTTGCTGTAAATCTGGCAGACAGCAGTGATGAATATTATTTAAAAGCCTACGCTCAAACCTTTACCTATGCCCAAAAGATCAAAGCAGAATTTGTAGTTGTGCATACCAATGAAATTTACCATGGTGAGGTTGCCGCAGTTAAAGAACTGGTCTATCAGCGCTTGGCTGAAGTGATCAGCCTGGCACAAAGCTACGGCGTTCAAGTTGTTATAGAAAATGTGGGTCTGCGTCCCTGTGGATCACTGCTTTTTGATTTTGAAGAATATCTGGCACTGTTTGAACGTTATCCGCAGGCTCTGGCACTTTTGGATACGGGACATGCCCACGTTAATGGCTGGAATCTTCCTGAAACCGTGAAACGGCTGCAGAAAAAGCTGTTGGCTGTACATGTGCATGATAACGATGGCAGCGGAGACAGCCATCAGCCTGTAGGACTGGGAACGATCGAATGGGAACCTTATTTTGCTTCTATCAGGGATTATGCACCGAATGCACTGCAGATATTGGAATATGCTTATATTGAGCCGGGAGTTCTTACCGAACACCTGCATAAGCTGGAAAGCCGTTATGGTGCACTGCGATTTTAAGTATAAGATGTAAATAGTGATTTTTAGTTTAGTAAAGCATTTGATTTAAATAGTGATAATAAAAAAGCAAGCCGCTAGCGGCTTGCTTTTTTATTATGCTTTTGAGCTTTATTTTGACTGCAGCCACTGCTGTTTTTCAGGATTGAAGCATTCTCCAAATATGGCGCCGCCAAGTATAAGTACGGCTCCTAGCATTTGTAAAGGCAACAGGACTTCATGTAAAAAGAGTACAGAAAAAACAACTGCAGACAGTGGTTCCAGATAACCGCATATGGCAACGGTCTGGACTGGCAAGTCTGTAATAGAAGAAAAATATAAATAACAGCCGATTCCTGTATTAAGCAAGCCGAGCAGTAAAACCGGTATCCAGTCAATCGTTGTCAGTGACAGAACAAAGTTTTTCTGCATACTGACAAATGCGACGACGATAAAAGAGCCGATGACAAGTTGCAGCAAAGAATTTTCCAAACCGGATTTAGGTTTGGCTTTTTTATTTGCTGTTACCATCAGTGCATACATAAACGCAGACATTAAGCCGCAGAAAAGACCCCAAATAGTTTTACCTTCGTCCAGCGCCTGTAAGTTCACTAGGCACATCCCGGCCAGAACAGTTAAAAAACCAGCTATTTTAGGCCAGGTCAGAGTTTCACGAAAAAGAAAAGGTGAAAGAATCATAACGATTACCGGACCGCAGTAATAGGCTAAAGATGCTATGCTGATCCCGACCTGCTGATAGGCTTCGTAAAGCAGCATCCAGCTTGCTCCCATAGCTGACGCCGAAATGAAAAGATAAAGGCAAGTGTGCTTATTCCGGTAAAAAGTAAACCTTTGTCTGGAAACCGTAAAAACAGTTATAAGAAAAAGGCTGCCAAGCAATAGACGCAGCAGAACGATTTCGTAGCTGGGCAGATTGATATTACTGGCAACGATGCCGTTGGAACCAAATAACAAAAGCGCAGCAAAGTATTTATAGTAAGATGATTTCATAGAAATACAAAACCTTTCTTCAAATTGTTTTTATACCAGCCTGCAGTAAAGTTTATTCAAATAAACTTTGCTGCAGGTCTGCCTGATTGCTTGGAAAAGTGCTCAGATAGGCAAATAACTGCTGATTATCCTGAATGATACCATGCTGACGGCATTTTTGCCGCAGCAGCTGCATCAGCTGTTTACTGTTGGGACTGTCGATAACGTACTGATTTCCGTAGGTGTCGATATAGCGTTTTTTCAGTCCGGGGAAGTGTCTGTCCAGCTGCTGGTAAAAGTATTCGCGGTTGCCGTCGCGCAGCGTCAGCCCCATACCGAAACAAATAATGCCGTAAACGCCGGCTTCGATACAGTAATATAAAATACCGCGGAGATTAGCTTCGGTATCGTTGATAAAAGGCAGAATGGGAGCAAGCCAGACTACAGTCGGGATACCTGCGTCACGTAATTGCTTTAAAGCTTCGAAACGCTCACGGGTCGTACTTACATACGGCTCTATTTTTTTGCACAATTCTTCGTCATAGGTGGTCAGAGTCATTTGGACTACGCATTTTGCAGACGCGTTTATTTTTTGCAGCAGATCAAGATCCCTCAGGATCCGGTCCGATTTAGTCAGCACTGTAAAACCGCAGCCATATTTATAAACAAGCTCCATAGCCTGCCGCACGCTGCCGAGTTCGGTTTCCAGAGGAATATAAGGATCTGTCATCGACCCGGTGCCGATCATACATTTTTTGCGCTTGCGCCGCAGGGCTTCTTCCAGCAGTACAAGAGCGTTTTGTTTGACTTCGATATCTTCAAAAGCATGCGGCATCTGATAACAGCTGCTGCGTGAATCACAGTAAATGCAGCCGTGTGAGCAGCCGCGATACAGGTTCATACCATTTTTAGCTGAGAGGATGCCTTTTACTTGCACATAATGCATAGCTGTACCTTTCTGTGTCAGGACAGGCGAAGCTGCCGAATAAAAAATATCAGAGTTGTTTAATGGCTTTTATTATACCATATCTGCCAGGACAGTAGTGTGAAAGTGTTGTGCGGACGGGCAGCAGCACTGTTTGCTGGAGGTGATTTTGGCGATTATCAAAACGTAAGAGCAATAACGGAACCGGACGGCGGCGTAAAAAAGTTCTTGTATGTCTTGTGGGGGTTACAACAGTGCTAAAATTATAGAAAATATTGTTTGGTAAATGTTCTGCAAGTAATAGCAGATAAAGTGCTGATAAATTTAAAAAATATGATCTGATTACATTAAGATGTGAGGCGGGCAATATGTACGATGAACGCTGTTTGAAAATAATCGGCGCTAATATCAAGCTGCTCAGGACATGCCGCGGTATCAGCCAGGGTGAACTGGCCCGGGCTTTGGTTATCAGTCAAACGCATCTGAGCAATATTGAGTGTTGCAGAGTCGCAGTTAATTTCCGTGTTTTACTACGTGCCGCTAATGCGCTGGAGTGTACATTAGATGATTTGCTGCAGCTGGAATTTACGGAACTGACGAAAACAGTGATGGAGGTCAGGGAATATTTCTCTGCACAGGACGGTTATGCGCTGAATGTCACCGGGAAGCTTGTCATTAAGGAAAAAAGCCCAGAACCGGAGCCTTCGTCAGATAATTACGCCCCGTCCTCCGACAGTAAATATACGGGGACTCTGACGAATATTAAGGCTGAAAAAATGCAGCAGGAAGAATACCGTAATCTTGATAAACGCCGCCGCAATACGATCGAACAGGCGTCGGTATCAGTTGAAGGCGACGGTATTAAGCTGGAATAGGCTGCTGCGGAAAAGAATATGAACAATCAAATAGCAGCATCAAGAACAAACCCCGCCGCCGGTGGGGTTTGACTTTTGTAAAAGAATAGTGAAATTTGCCTGTTAGGTAAGTTTTTTGGTATAATATAACGATACGAAGGGAGGTAAAAGCCTATGCCAATCGAATATATTTTACTGGGCGTCGGGATCGTGCTTTTGGGAATCGAAGCAGTGGTGCCGGGGTTTGGCTTTTTTGGCGTTACGGGTCTGATCTCGCTGCTGGCAGGCTCATATTATCTGCTGGGCGGCGGCGCTGAGGCCGCGTATATTTTGCTTGGTGTTGTACTGGCACTGGGCGCAGTAGTTGCCCTGCTGTTTGTTTATCTGCCCGCCGAAAGCAAGTGGAATCCCTTTGTTTTATGGGAGAAACAAGAGAACCGTCACGGTTATACAGGTGCCGAGGATCACTCGCAGTATCTTGGTAAACGTGGAGAGGTCGTAGCACCGCTGCGTCCTGCGGGAACTGTCATCATCGACGGCGAACGTGTCGACGTGGTGAGCTTTGGCGATTATATCATGCCGGGCGCATTGGTAGAGATCGTGAAAGTGGAAGGCAATAAACTGTTTGTTCAGGAAGTAAAAACTAACTAGTAAAGGAAGTGTTGTGATGTTTGATTTTTTGTTTAACGGCGGGTTCATGTTTATCCTGATCATTGCCGGTATCGCCGTATTTTTGAATTTTGTACCGCTGGCGCTGTGGATCTCGGCTATCGCTGCCGGTGTCAACGTTGGTATTTTCAATTTAGTGGGTATGCGGTTCCGCCGCGTGCCGGCTTCCCAGATCGTGCTGCCGCTTATCAAAGCCAATAAGGCAGGTCTGGACGTCAATGTCAATCAGCTGGAAGCGCATTATCTGGCAGGCGGTAACGTTGACCGTGTCATCGATGCGCTGATCGCTGCTCACAGAGCTCAGATCCCGCTGTCTTTTGAGCGTTCCTGCGCTATTGACCTTGCCGGACGTAATGTGCTGGAAGCAGTACAGATGAGCGTTAACCCCGAAGTAATTGAAACGCCGGTAGTTTCGGCAGTTGCTAAAGACGGCATCGAACTGAAGGTCAAAGCCCGCGTTACCGTACGCGCCAATATTGACCGTCTGGTCGGCGGCGCCGGTGAAGCGACTATTATCGCCCGTGTCGGTGAAGGTATCGTTACTAATGTTGGTTCTGCTGTTAAACACAGCGATGTATTGGAAAATCCTGATTTCATTTCGCGTACCGTTTTGGCTAAAGGACTTGACGCAGGTACTGCTTTTGAGATCCTGTCTATTGATATTGCCGATGTCGACGTAGGCCGTAACATTGGCGCCGCTTTGATGACTGACCAGGCTGAAGCCGATAAACGAATCGCCCAGGCCCGCGCCGAAGAACGCCGCGCAATGGCAGTTGCTAAAGAACAGGAAATGAAAGCCTATACCCAGGAAATGCAGGCGAAGGTCGTCGAAGCTCAGGCCAAAGTACCGACTGCGTTGGCAGATGCTTTGGAAAACGGCCGTTTAGGCGTGATGGATTACTACCGCATGAACAATATCAATGCTGATACTGATATGCGGAAAATGATTGCCGGTTCCAGCCCTGAAAATAGCGGCGAAAAAGGCAGCAACCCGAAATAAGCCGACTGTATGAGCCGGTTATTGTATTGAGATGAGGCGAATGTATGGACAATTTAATGCTGTTTTATCCTCTCATCGTACTGTTGTTTTTTATCTTTTTCGATGTCCGTAACCGCAAGAAGCGTCCTGCGCCGCCACCGCAGCAGCCTGCTGATTGGCAGACGCAGCTGCCGGAGGAAAGGCAGGGGCGCGGCTATGAAGGTGAGGACGAAGAAGCTGTACCGTGGTATGTGGAGTTTCCTGAAGACCGGGCGCCCAAAAAGCAGCCTGAGGCGGAAAATACCTGTCAGGAACCTGCACCGGCAGCAGAAGCTGCTGTTCCGGAACCCTTGTATAAACGTTTTGAGCCGCAGAAGCCCCAGCCTGCCTTTAAAGGCTTTCGCAGCCGCGGGACAGTAGCTGAAGATGTACGCTATGGCTTTGTGATGGCGCAGATATTGGACAAACCTCGGTCGCTGAAACCGTACGATGATAGTTTTTGATAATTGGGCAAGATTATTTTTCTAACGAAAGAAGTGTTGTTAGTTAATGAATAAAAAACTTGCTGCTGTACTGCTGGCTGGAGCGCTGCTTTTTGGGGCCGCTCCGCTGCAGGCACAGGAAAGTTCTTCAATCGATGCCGTTACTGCCGGCGTAGCCGATACAGGCAGGGCTGACAAAGAGGCAGAGAAAAAAATAACTGCTTCGACAGTGCCTTATTCGGTGGCGGTGCTGCCGTATATCGACCAGTCGGGCATGGATGAAAAGGGCCGTAAGGTAGCGGCTAATTCTATCAAAGACGCGCTGAAAGAGAAATATCCGCCTGCTAAAAAAGGCGGCGTGAATACCGTTGCCAGTGCCAAAGCTGTTGCTAAGGCGATGCAGAACCATCCGTTTGAAAACGCTGACGCGCCGGTATTGGCAGAGCTTGTTGCCGTTGGGAAAGAGCTGGGCGTCGACCGTGTGATCTACATGGAGATGGAGCCGCCGCGCAACAAGGAAACCGGCTTTATGGTTATCGTCGGCAGTCAGACTTATAGTTCAGTCATTACCATGAAGCTGAAATGTGTGGATGTAAAAACTGAGAAATATCTGTTCAACAGGATCGTGGAGGAAGTTGGGTCATCGTCGGCCGTAGCTTTTTGGAAGATCGGCGGCGCGAGCCAGAGCAGGGCAGTAAAGAAAGGTGTTGCTGCCTGCATGACTGAATTTTTAACTGCTTTTGACTGATAATCTATAGAGAACAAGGTGATATTGGTGTTAGAAAAAATCGATTTAAAACAAAGCCTGAAAAAAGATGCCTATAATGAAAAAATGAGTTATTTTGAAACCAGGCTGGGAGAACTGCAGCGTGCTTGCCGCGCTGCTGGTATTCCTGTAATAATTTTGTTTGAAGGCTGGCGTGGGTCACAGCGCAGCGTCATCATCAATCATATGATGCAGCAGATGGATGCCCGCGGGTTCAGAGTTTATTCGGCTTCAAAAATGGCGGATGAAGAACCGGACCAACCTTTTTTTGAGCCTTTCTGGCGGCAGCTGCCGGCAAAAGGCAATATGGCTGTGTATTACCGCAGCTGGTACTATCTGAAAAATGAATATACCTTTGACCGCGATGCGGATCAAGTTAAAAGAATAAATACGAGCTACAGGCATATCAATGCTTTTGAAAAGCAGCTGACTGATGATAATTATGTGCTGCTGAAATTTTTTGTACACGTTTCCGAAAAACAGCTGAAGGCTAATGTGCAGAAGGCTGAAAAAACCTATGGTAAAGGCTGGAACAAGGTCAGCGAAAGCGATGATGATTTTGTAGATTATCAGCGGTATCTGGAAATCTACGAGAAAATGTTTATCGACAGCGACCGGCCTAATGCCCACTGGTATCTGATCGCCGGCGACGATACGCGTTTTGCCGAGGTCTCGATATTTGATGTGATCGTACAGCGGCTGGAACTGGCGCTGGCCGAAGCGGAAGCCCGCAGACAGAAAGCCGGGCAGCAGCTGGTGTTGCCGCGTACCGAGATCTACGACGTTTTATCAAAGGTCGATCTGTCCAAAGAAATCGCAAAAGCGGAATATAAAGAGAAACTGGATAAATACCAGTCCAAACTGAGTATTTTGCAGTATGAAATGTATAAAAAGGGTATTCCTTCGGTCTTTGGCTTTGAAGGCTGGGATGCAGGCGGTAAGGGCGGAGCGATCCGTCGGCTGACGGCAGCTCTCGATCCGCTGGGGTATTCGGTGAACCCGGTAGCGGCTCCCAACGTGGTAGAGAAATCTTTTAACTATCTATGGCGTTTTTGGACACGCTTTCCCAAACAGGGAGAGATCGCCATTTTTGACCGTACCTGGTACGGCAGGGTCATGGTAGAACGTATCGAAGGCTTTGCAACGCAGGATGAATGGGGGCGGGCCTATGCCGAGATCAACGAGATGGAAGCCCAATGGGCGGAATACGGTACGGTGATAGGCAAATTCTGGCTGCAGATAGATAAAGACGAGCAGTATAAACGCTTTAAGGAGCGGGAGCAAAATCCGAACAAGGAATGGAAGATCACTGACGAAGACTGGCGCAACCGTGAGAAATGGGATGCCTATGAAGCGGCTGTGAACGAAATGCTGGTGCGCACAAGTACTGATTATGCACCGTGGACGATAGTGGAAGGCAATAATAAATATTATGCCCGCCTGAAGGTGTTGAAAACGGTGATCGAAATGTTTGAAAAACGGTTGAAGGACTAACAGCACACTGAGAGAGTATAAACGAGGTAGACAAGTTGACCTGGGAGCTTAAAAATGCGTTGAAAGAAATAGTTGCCCGCGAGAGCGGGGTACAGGTATTTGCGCCTGGCGCGCGGAGGCCGGTGGCCTTTATTTACCCCAATACTTATCATCTGGGGATGTCGAATCTGGGACTGCATATCCTGTATCAGCTCATCAACAGCCGCGGCGATTCAGCCTGCGAACGTTTCTTTCTGCCTGACAGCAAGCTCTTAGCAGAGCATAAACGCACGAAAACGCCGCTTTTATCACTGGAAACACAGAGGCCGCTTGCAGATTTTGAAGTTATCTGCGTGATGATGTCATTTGAAATGGATTATACCAATTTACTGACTATGCTGGCGCAGAGCAATGTGAAGCCTGAGGCGGCAGCACGCGGCGCCAAAGAACCGCTGGTGATCATCGGCGGTCCCTGCGCGACCTTCAATCCTGAGCCTTTAGCAGGGGTTGCCGATGCTTTCGTGATCGGTGAAGGTGAAGAAACTGTCAATAAACTGCTGGACGCTGTTTATGAAGCCAGGGACAAAGGCCTGTCTAAGGAAGATACACTGTTGGAGCTGGCGCAGCTGAGCGGCATCTATGTGCCGCGGTTTTATAAGCCGCAGTACGATGCTGGCGGTATGTTCTGCGGTATGCTGGCGTCACCGCAGGTGCCTGCCAGCGTAAAACGTCAGTGGGTACGTGAACTGGATAATTATCCGCAGACATCGGCAATTATGACAGATGCGACTGAATTTGAAAATATGTATATCGTCGAAGTAGCACGAGGCTGCGGGCGGCATTGCCGTTTCTGCATGGCAGGTTATTGCTTCCGCAAACCGCGGGCGCGCGATCTTGAGCTGCTGCTTGCTAAAATACGCAACCGTCCGCCACAGACTAAAAAGGTCGGGCTGATGGGGGCCGCGGTATCTGATTATCCGTACATCAAAGAACTGACACAGACACTGGTAGATGAGCAGGTACCTTTTACGGTAGCCTCTCTGCGGGCCGACACTTTAGATGTAGAGCTGACGCAGGCTTTGGCTGCCAGCGGTCAGAGGACGATGACTGTGGCTCCGGAAGCAGGCAGCGTGAAAATGCGTAATATCATCAATAAAGGCATTACCGAAGAACATGTTTTTAATGCCATAGAACTGGCAGCGGCAGCAGGTATGAAAAATATCAAGCTGTATTATATGCTGGGCCTGCCGGGGGAAGCTGACAGTGATATCGAAGAAATGATAGCGATGATCGGTCGGGTACGAGAAAAGATGGATGCCGCCCTTAATAAAGGCGATCTGATAATTTCCGTGAATGGTTTCATCCCCAAGCCGTTTACACCGTTTCAATGGTCGCCGCTGTGCGATGTCAAAACCTTGAAACGCCGTTTTAAAATGCTGGAAACCGCTTTTAAAAAAGCGAAACATATCCAGGTGCAGACAGAATCCTTGAAGGAAACTGTTCTGCAGGCAGTTTTGGCAAGGGGTGATCGCAGGATCGGCACCGCTTTACTGGAAGCCTTCCGCAGAGAAATGCCGCTGAAGCAGGTGCTGAAAGAGCAGGGACTGGATATAGAGGAACTTGCTGCTGCTGCTTACGAGATCGGCAGGCCTTTGCCCTGGCAGCATTTGGATATGGGCTTTACCGAAGCTTATTTGATCAGCGAGTGGCAGAAGGCGCAGCGGGAAGAATTTACACCGATGTGTTTTGACTTATGCCGCCGCTGCGGTGTTTGCGGGGAGGCACAGGTATGAGTTTCAGATTAAGAAATAACGGGCCGGTCTGGCTGGGTGAATTTACGGCGCTGACAGAAGCAGGATTCAGCAACGGCTGCAGCTGCCGTCTGCATGGAGCAAGCAGTATTGTGCCGGACGGATTCAACCTGGCGCTGCATGTGGGCGATGAAGCAGAGCTTGTAAACGCCAACCGCAGGCAGTTTGCGGCGGCGTTGGGTGTGGATGCGGCAAGGTTTACTACCTGTGCCCAGGTGCACGGCAGTAAGGTCGTTTGTGTGACAGAAGGCCTTATCGGCAGCGGCGCTGTGGATTTTGCCGATACTATTGCCGACACTGATGCTTTGATCACCGATTTGCAAAATGTGCCGCTGCTGCTGTTTTATGCAGATTGCGTACCGGTTTTGCTGGCTGATACAGAAACCGGGGCTGTGGGACTGGCGCATGCAGGCTGGCGCGGCAGTGTGGAGGAGATCGCCCTCAAAACGGTGCAGATGATGTGCCGTCATTATGGCTGCAACCCGGAAAAAATGCTGGCGGCGATCGGACCGTCGATTGGCAGCTGCTGTTACGAAGTAGACGATAAAGTTCTGACGGCGGGTGCAAAATACCGTGAGTGTTTTACGCTTAAACCAAATGGTAAATATCATCTGGACTTATGGCTGATGAATAGATTACAATTAGAAGCAGCAGGACTGGAGCGAGGTAATATCCACTGTGCCGCGACATGTACCTGCGATAATCGGGAACTGTTTTTTTCCTATCGTGCCGAGTTGGGTAAAACCGGGCGCATGGGCGTAAGCATTTGCCGAAGATAAAAAAGGAATAATAGTTTTTGTGGCGAATATAAAACTTTTAGGAGGTCTTTATTTTGTTAAAAGACAATCTGCACAAAGTACAGACCCAGATCGCCGAAGCTTTGAGCCGGCGAACTGAAACTAAACTGACCGGCGATAAGGTAACACTGGTCGCCGTAACTAAAAATCATCCCGTAGACGTGGTGCTGGAATCGCTGGCGCTTGGTGTGACTAATATCGGCGAAAACCGGGTGCAGGAAGCGAAGGAAAAACGCACTATTGTGCCTGACCGCGGCGTCTGGCATCTGATCGGCCATTTACAGACCAATAAAGCCAGGCAGGCCGTCACCTTGTTCGATCTGATTGAATCAGCTGACAGCGAGCATCTTTTGGCTGCGCTGGACAAGGCGGCTGGACAGCAGCATAAGCAGCAGGATATTTTGCTGCAGCTCAACATCGCCCGCGAGGAGCAGAAGACAGGCTTTTTGATTGAAGATTATCTGGCGGTATTGCCGCAGCTGGACGAATATCAAAACCTGCGTGTACGCGGTTTGATGGTTATTGCGCCGCTGTGCGATGATATAGAGGAAACACGCCCCGTTTTTAAAGAAGGTTACCGCTGTTTTTGCGAGCTGCGTGCGCAGCGGACCGGGATCGAGCTGCTGTCGATGGGTATGACTCACGACTTTACAGTAGCTGTTGAAGAAGGGGCCAACATCGTGCGTGTGGGTACGGCCTTATTTGGTAAGCGCGATTACAGTAAAAATAAATGAGCATGAAGGTATGGTGAAATGTATGAAATTTTTTGATCGTATCTCTGAAACATTAGGTCTATATGAAGAGGAAGATGATGAACTTTTAGAGGAAGAGGAACCCGTAAAAAAAGCTGAACCAGCTCCTAAACGGATTCCCCGCAGCACACCTGCCGTCAGCAGGGCAGCACTTCCCCCCGAGCCTGACGCTTTGGAAAAAAGCGAAAGCAGAAGCGAAGCGCCGGCCGAGAAAAAATCCTTCTTCAGCAAAAAGAACGTCCAAAATTCGCCTGAAGGCAAAACCATTTCCATGCCGCTTGCTCAAAAGCAGGTCAAGGTAGTAGTGCTGGAACCGGCTAATTTTGACGATTCGCAGAAGGTTGCCGATTATCTGCGCAACAACCAGCCTGTAGTAGTGAACTTTGAAGGTACTGAAGGCCTGGTGACCAAAAGAATGACCGACTTTATCAGCGGTACTATTTACGCTTTAGGCGGCAGTATGAAAAAAATCGGCCGTAATATTCTGGTCTGTGCCCCGAAAAACGTAGATATCGACGCCAGCGTCAACATTTATGATGAAAAGGGTGGTCAACCGTGGAAAAAATAACAGCTCAAACCGGCCCGCTGGCTTTTATCGGCGGCGGCGCTATGACTGAAGCTATCATCAAAGGTATTCTGGGAGCCGGACTGGCTGACCCGGGTGAGATCTTTGTCGGCGAGCCGTCAGCGGCACGCTGTGAATATTTACAGAAAACCTACGGCATTAAAGCATCTGGCGATAATAAATCTGTGGTAAAAGATGCAGGGTTGATCATTCTGGCAGTAAAACCGCAGGTTGTTGATGTGGCGATCACTGCTGAGCTTGCTGCAGCAATGCCGCCGCAGGCAACGGTGCTTTCAATCATGGGCAGTGTCGATCTGGCAAAGCTGCATCAGGTAGTGCCGGGACATGCGGTCATCAGAGTGATGCCCAATACACCGCTGGCAGTAGGTGCGGGGATGACGGCGATTGCGCCTGACAGCAAGGTCAGCTCCGAGATGATCGACGCCGCTAAAACTATTTTTGGTTCCTGCGGCGAGGTCGAAGTAGTGGCTGAAAGTGCTATCGAAGCGATCACGGCGGTATCAGGCTGCGGTCCGGGCTATGTCTTTATGCTGATCGACGCTCTGGCAGATGCTGGCGTTAATGCAGGCCTGCCGCGGGCGCTGGCGATCAAGCTGGCCGCCCAGACATTTGCCGGCAGCGGCAAAATGGTGCTGGAAACAGCATTGCATCCGGCGCAGCTGCGCGATCAGGTAACTTCGCCAGGCGGAACTACCATTGCCGGTATCCATGCTCTGGAAAACCGCGGAGTGCGTGCGGCGATGTATGATGCTGTACTGGCCGTGCTGGAACGCAGTGAGAAATTGAAGGGTAAATAACCAATGGCAGATAGAGAAAAGATTTTAAGATATTTTCGGGCCGGCGGCGATGAAGAACTGGCAGCCAAACTGCTTGATCTGGCGGAAGGGGCTCATAGAAGCCGAAAATTCCGCGTCAGCGATTTTCTTGATCCGCATGGCTGTAATGTGGCCGAGATCGTTGCGGCCAATTTTGAAAATGTGAAGCTGGAAACCAGCGGCGGTTTTAAAAATGCCGAGCGAATGAAAGTTGCTTTTGTTGCCGAAGACTTTTTTGGTCAGCCGGATTTTGGCATGGTCTGTTTTAAAGTCGAATGGGACAAACGCTATTATGAACTCAGTCACCGCGATATTTTGGGAGCTTTTATGGGGATGGGCTGTAAACGCGAGATTTTGGGCGATATTATTTTTATCCCTGAAGGAGCACAGTTCGTAGCCGATAAATCTTTTACTACTTACATTATGAACAATCTGACGCAGATAGGTTCTGCCCCGGTTTCACTGACCGAGATCACAGAAGCTGACCTGCTGCAGAAGGAAGAAAAGGTCAAGGTCATCAGCGCTACAGTTGCAGCTTTAAGGCTGGATGCCGTTGCTGCTGCAGGATATGGCGTATCCCGGTCACGTATGGCTGACGAGATCAAAGGCCAGAATGTTAAAGTAAACTGGAAAGAGGCCAAGAACGCAGCCCAGCCGGTCAGCGAAGGCGATATCATTTCTTTCCGCAGCCGCGGCAGGGTAGAAGTAGCCGAGATCAGGGGCACTACCAAAAAAGGTCGTTTAAGCATCACGCTGAAAAGATATATTTAATGGGGAGGGTATCACGATATGTTGACACCGTTAGATTTAAACAATAAGAACTTTTCCAAAGGCTTCCGCGGATATGACACCGAAGAGGTCGATGAGTTTTTTGCCAAAGTTGCCAAGGATTTTGAACGCCTGTATCAGGACAACGTAGAGCTTAAAGATGCTGTGGAACGCGTCAGCGCCAAACTGGAATACTATCAGCAAATGGAATCCACCATGCAGAACACTTTGGTCATCGCACAGGAAACTGCCGACGAAGTGAAAAAGAACAGCGAGCAGAAGGCTGCCCTGCTGGAGCAGGAAACTGCCATGAAATGCAAAGAGATCACTTCTGAATGCCAGGCTGCTGCTGCTAAAGCAAAAATGGACGCTGAAATCGCGGCGACTCAGGCCAGGACAGAAGCAGAAGCTTATGCTGAAAAACTGCGCAGCGAAGCTGAAAGTGAAACTACAAAATTGCGTAACGACACGCTGGCGGAAATTGCCAGACTGCGCGGCGAAGCTGAGGCCGAGCTGAAGCAGATGAAAAATGAGACTCAGAATTTTGTAGACAAAATGCGCAGTGCCGCCGAAGTAGAAGTCGCTAAAATGAAAGTAACTACAGAGGATCTGTGCAAAAAAATGTCGTCGCAGGCAAAAGACGAGGCCAGCGATGTTTTGGCACAGGCACGTGCCGAAGCACAAAAGCTGACTAGCGAAGCCGACGAACGCTACAGAACGATGATCGCCGATGCCGAAGAACGTTCCAGAACGCTTTTGGCTGACACCGACGAAAAAGTAAGAAAAATGATTTTTGAAGCAGAAAACAAAGCTGCTCTCGCAAAAGGTATCTTTGAAGATCAGGTCAAAAAGGCCGCTGTGCATCGTCAGCATATGATGAGCATTTTGGAAGGCCAAATGGAGCTTTTGAAAAACTTTAGCGAAGATACTGAAAAATAAGCGAGGTCGGCAGCATGATTATTTTGGTACGCCACGGTGAAGCAACTCATCATACAGAGCATTTGACAGGCGGTTGGACCGATTCGGAGCTTACGGCTGCGGGAAAGGTTCAGCTGCAGGCCGTTGCGTCCAAATTAGCCAAAGATTTTGCAGGGCAAAGCCGTGATCTGCGGATCCTGACCAGCGATTTGAAGCGGGCGGAAGAATCAGCCCGGATCATCGCCGCCAGGCTGGGAATCAGTAAGCTGGAACCGTATGAATTTTTGCGCGAAAAAAATAATGGACAGGCGGCAGGCTTGACTGAAACGGCTGCCAAAGCTTTGTATCAGCAGCCGCCGACCTTAAAGGAACTGCATCACCGCAACTATCCGGGCGGCGAAACGCGGCAGGAATTTTATGACCGTAATGTGCAGGGCCTGATAAAATGCGCTGATCTGGAGCGGGAAAATCTTCTGATCGTAGCCCATAAAGGCACGATCCAAAACATCATTTTCCATTGGCTGGGGCTTGATATAGCTGCCGTCAACGTTTTAAATTTTTCTGTCGATATCCTGCCGTCCAGCGTGACGGTCCTGGGAATCAACAAATGGCGCGAACATGCTGTGTTCAGGCTCAACGATACCTCACATCTGCATACTGACAGCGGTTATGGCATCTTTGAGTTTAAATATGGCAAATACCATTGACTATAACTTGTATAATGGTGTATAATGACTTTGTTTTAATAAAAGCAGCAGCGATGACGAAGACAGTAGCCTGCCGGGCACAGTCAAGCGAGTCGGGGACAGTGCGAGCCCGACCGGAAAGATGGCAGGGGAAGATCACTTCAGAGCTTCTGGGCTGAAAACAGTAAGCCCGGACGGGTAACACACGTTATGGTGTTTCGAGTGGCAGGCAGCTTAAGTCTGTCATGAGGGTGGTACCACGGGTTTATAGTCTCGTCCCTTTTTGGGAGCGGGGCTTTATTTTTTTGGAGGTGTACACATGGATTACAGCAAGACCCTTAATTTACCGGAAACTGAATTTCCGATGCGTGCCGGTTTACCGGAACGCGAACCCGAATTTTTGAAATACTGGGAAGAAAACAAAATCTATGAAAAGAAACAGGAACTGCATGCGGGCCATAAAAAATTTGTCCTGCACGACGGTCCGCCGTACGCTAACGGCAAGATCCATATGGGTACGGCTTTAAACAAGATTTTGAAAGACATCATTATGAAATATAAATATGCGCAGGGATTTGATACCCCGTATGTTCCCGGCTGGGATACCCATGGTATGCCGATCGAGCACGCCGCTATCAAAAATCTGGGACTGAACCGCCATGAGCTTGATACACTGGTACTGCGTAAAGAATGTCACGACTACGCTTTAAAATGGATCGACGAGCAGCGTACCGACTTCAAACGTCTGGGCGTTCTTGGAGATTGGGATCATCCTTATATCACCATGACCCACGATTATGAAGCTGTACAGATCCATGTTTTCGGCGAGATGGCAAAAAAAGGTTATATCTATAAAGGTAAAAAAGCTGTTTACTGGTGTCCGCACTGCGAAACCGCTCTGGCAGAAGCTGAAATCGAATACGGTGAAGAAAAGTCGCCGGCGATCTTCGTAAAAATGCCGCTCGTCAAAGACAACGGCATGCTGCCAGAAGCAGCTCAGGGCAAACCGGCCTATATCGTTATCTGGACCACTACTCCGTGGACCATGCCTGCCAACGTAGCGATCGCGCTGCATCCGGACTTTGAATATGCCTGGGTAGAATGCGAAGGCGAAATCCTGTTTATGGCCAAAGAGATGCTGGAAGCCGTTGGCAAGGTCTGCAAAAAAGACCTCAGCAATATCATCGGCACCTGTAAAGGTAAAGATATGGAATATGCTGAATGCAGACATCCGTTTGAAACTATTGACCGCAAATCCTTAGTCGTTTTGGCTGATTATGTTACGCTGGAAGCCGGCACAGGCTGTGTACATACCGCTCCCGGACATGGCGCCGACGACTTTGAGACCGGCGTTCGCTACAATCTGCCGATCATCTGCCCTGTTGACGGCTCAGGTAAACTGACAGCAGAAGCCGGTGTGGATTTTGCAGGCATGTTCGTTTTTGATGCCAACGTACCCATCATCAAATATCTGGCCGGGCTGAACCGCCTGTTTGGCAAAGAAAACATCCGCCATCAGTATGCACACTGCTGGCGCTGCAAGAACCCCATCATCTACCGTGCGACCGAGCAGTGGTTCGCATCTGTTGACGGCTTCCGTGAAGAAGCCCTGAATGCTATTGCCAATGACGTGCAGTGGATCCCGTCCTGGGGCGAAGCACGTATCCATAATATGGTCGCCGACCGTCACGACTGGTGCATTTCCCGTCAGCGTGTCTGGGGCGTACCGATCCCGATCTTTTACTGTGAAGACTGCAACGAACACCTGGTCAACGACGATACTATCAATGCTGTTGCCGACCTGTTTGCTAAAGAAGGCTCTGATGCCTGGTGGGCTCATTCTGCTGAGGAGATCCTGCCGCAGGGCACCAAATGCCCCAAATGCGGCGGCACTCATTTCCGCAAAGAATCTGATATCATGGATGTATGGTTCGACAGCGGTTCTTCCCATGCAGCAGTCTGCAAAACCCGTCCCGAACTGGCATGGCCTGCAGATATGTATCTGGAAGGCAGCGACCAGCATCGCGGCTGGTTCCAGTCTTCACTGCTCACTTCCGTTGCTACCGAAGGCAAAGCGCCTTACCGCGCAGTTCTGACGCATGGTTACGTTGTTGACGGCGAAGGCCGCAAAATGTCTAAATCTGTAGGCAATACTGTTGCCCCGCAGGAAGTTATCGCCCAATATGGCGCCGATATCATTCGTTTGTGGGCAGCTTCCTCCGATTACAAGGCTGATATTCGTATCTCCAAAGAGATACTGAAACAGCTCTCTGAGGTTTACCGCAAGATCCGCAACACCATTCGCTATATCCTGGGCAACACCAACGATTTCAATTATGAAACCGATAAAGTTGAATTTAAGGATATGCTGGAGCTGGATCGTTGGGCTTTGATGCATATGCAGCTCTTGAAAAAAGAGGTTTCCGCAGCTTATGAAAGCTACGACTTCCATGTGCTCTATCATGCTATCCATAATTTCTGCAGCATCGAGATGAGCAGCTACTATCTGGATATCCTCAAAGACCGCCTGTATGCATACAAGGCCGATTCCTTTGAACGCCGCAGCGCTCAGACTGCAATGTACGAGATCATGCTGGATCTGGTCGTAATGATCGCGCCCGTACTCAGCTTCACGATGGAAGAAGTATGGCAGTTCATGAAAAAACCTGCTTCCATTCCTGAATCCGTATTCATGATGCCGTGGCCAGAATGCAAGGAAGAATATATCGACGAAGCCCTGGAAAGCAAATGGGATAACTTCATCGAGATCCGCAGCGAGATCACCAGAGTTCTGGAAGGTGCCCGCCGCGCTAAAACTATCGGCCATTCTCTGGACGCTAAAGTCGAGCTGCATGCTACAGGCGAAGCGCTGGCGATACTCAGATCCGTTGAAGGTGATCTGGCGACACTGCTGATCGTATCGCAGGCTAAACTGGTGGAAGGTTTGGCCGGCGGCGTAGAAGCGACCGGACGTGAAGACCTGAAAGTAACTGTTCAGGCTGCGGAAGGCGAGAAATGCGAACGCTGCTGGATCTATAGCGATACCGTAGGTAAAGATGCTGAGCATCCGACTGTGTGCGCACGCTGTGCGGCAGCTTTGAAATAAGTAAAACTGCATAATAAAATTAAAATGCAATACCGGACAGATATCTGTCCGGTATTTTTTTGCTGCAGGCCTTATCGTTAGCAAAGGATCTTTATCATAATTGTCAGGCAGTGAAGAATAAAAGCTTTATTAAGATGAAAAATTAGTGTAATATAAAAGCTGAAAGAGTGATAGCTGCAAAAATTGAAAGAGCAGGTGAAATGCAATGCGAAAAGTGAATCCTGAATACGCCAAAGCAATTATGGCGATTGCCAACAGAGCCCCGTATCTTAAACTACTGGGCATGAAGATATGTGAGCTTGACTATGGCTACTGCCGTGTCGAAACGCAGATCAATGACAGCCTAAATAATCCCTTTGCTTCAGTACATGGCGGCGTCTTTTCATCAATTCTTGACACGGCTACCTTTTGGGCTCTTTACTGCTGCATCGGCGAAGAGGACGGCATAACTACGCTTGACCTGCAGGTGAATAACCTTGCCGCTGCTGCTTCTGGCAAAATAATTGCGGAAGGCAGACTGATAAGAATGGGGAGGACGATCGGGCTTGCCGAAGGTACGTTAAAAGATGAAAACGGCAGACTGCTTGTTCAGGGCACATCAAAAATGTTTGTTCTGCCGGGCCTGCAATCCATAGATAAAGTGGCAGACAGGGTTGGCTTTGAAACCTTGCCGCCTAAATTCCTTTGATCGCGAACAGCATAATATAAATATAAAAATCCCGGACATATTACTATCTGGGATTTTTATATTTATTAAAATTTTCCGAAAAACGACATTTTTATTATGCTTAATAAATTTAAAATAATTCATAATATTAGCTACTTTTGAATAATTAGCTATAACATAAAATTTAGTTTGAAGAAAAATAAAACATTTGTAATATAAACAAAATTGCGCTGAGAATATATACATGATATCATAATATAAGAAATTTATTATATATAAAATTTATTATATGATTAAATTTATATTTTTTTTTGGAGTTAAAGTAACCCTAGAAAGTCTACTTTCCTTTTACTGCAGTGAAATTTATTCATAAAAATTATAAAAATAAAGAAGGAATGCGATTCTATGAATTCAAAATTCTGCCATGACAGTGAAATGACATCACGTAGATCAGGCATTGAATCATTAATGATGAAATGCCCTATTTGTGGCCGTGAATTCAGCTGTAACAAAACATATCATGTTTATACGGCTTTGCTTGCCAGAAAAAGGCAATATTATTGCAGTTATTCTTGTTTTAATAAACGGCCAAACCCAAGAAAATAATTTTGCCGGCAAAAATGTTTGTTACTATTTGTTTTCGGAGGTGCTTGATAATGGAAAAAGAGCTTCAAAAAATTGGACACAGAATAAAGCTTCTGCGCATTGAAAATAAAATATCACAAAAGGTGCTGGCTAAAAAACTGTGTATATCGCAAACACATTTAAGCAATATCGAAAATGGCAGAGTTGGTGTGACTTTGTTGCACTTAATAAAAATAAAAGAATTGTTTGAATGCCCGATAGAATATTTTTTTGAAGAAAAAACACTCTCTGAAAACGAAGCAGAAAAAAACGAATGCCAAAAAATAAAAACTATAGTCGAAGAAAATAACTTTAGACTGGAAGATTTGTCTAAAGCCATAGAAATAATGAAAGTTTTACAGAAAGGCTGAAGATAAATACTTCCATTGTTGGAAGGAAGCTGATTTTTCATGAAAAAAATAAATAAAAAATTGAGCCTTTGCATTGCCTTAGCTTTGATGCAGTCTGTATATGTCAGTAATAGTTTTGCAGCAGATGCTACAGGGGTAACTAATCAGGGCAGTAGATATTATTTTGGCGTAGGTACAGAACCTACCCTTGAAGATTTGTCCAAAAAAGGAATTATTGATTATAAGAAGGCCAGCCAAAAGTCTCAAAATAATAATGAGAATGGAGAAGGCGCAGGGCCTAACGCCTTAGATAAAAATAATTATGGCGCTTTGGCAGCGGGTATGGGTGCATTTGCATCGCATGGATACAGTACTGCGGTCGGTTATAATGCAACGTCTGTTATCAGCTCTACGAGTTTGGGCGCTGCCAGTTATGCCACTAGTAACTCGGCTGCTGTCGGTGTTAATGCATATGCAACGAACAAAGGCACTTCTGTTGGCAATAATACGCAAAGTGCTAACGGCGTTGCCATAGGCTATAACGCAACTGCCGGTGATTTTTACAAAAATCTGCCTGGGGAATTATTTTCTTCCTACAGCGGCACAGCTATTGGCAATAATGCGTTTGCCAGAGGCGGCGTTGCTGTGGGTGACAGCGCTTCTGCAGAAGCTTATGGTGTTGCCCTGGGTGACAGGACTTATGTAGCATGGCGTGGCAGCGCGCTGGGCGATAATGCATCGGTTTTGGCAAACGGCGGTGTTGCGCTTGGCCCTGATGCAGTTGCCGATACGGCTGCTGGGAAAATTGGTTTTGTAGCGACTGCTGCTGGTCAGCCTGCAACAGAGATGGAGCTTGCCGCATCTATTGGTAAAGCTGATGTTGTAAATCAATTCAATAATAAATGGTCTGAAAAAAATAACGAATATACAGAGGTTATGAAAAACTATTACAGCCTTCATGATGAAGCGCAAAAGAACGACGATATCCTGCGCAATACAAAAGGCAGTACGGATGCGGAAAAACAAAAAGCTTATGAGGCTGCCTTGGCCAAAAAAGCTGATCTGTCAAATCGTATTTTAGAAGCTACTAAACAAAAAAATGCATGGTTAAGCCAAAATAAGGATTTTTTAAATGCTTTAGAAGAAAAAAATAATGCCCTTTCGGCATGGCGCAGCAGTGATGGCGCAATAAGCGTAGGTTCGGCGGCGTATACAGATGAGAACGGTAAGTTCCATGCCGCTAATACACGCCAGATCACCAATTTGGCGGCAGGTACAGAAGATACTGACGCAGTCAATGTAGCGCAGCTTAAAAGTGTAAAAAATCTGGTAGATGAACTTAATACAGACCAGACAACTAACAACGAAAATATCACAAAGCTGCAGGGAGGATTTACTGTAAGTAACGAAATTGGTACTAAAACAGATATCAGACTTGGCGGCGAAAACAAAACAGATATCAAATTTATCGGAGCCAAAGATAAAATCGATGTCAGTGTTGAAACTACTGCAGAAGGAGCTAAAATAACTATTGCGCCTAACGCTAAGCTTGGAGAAACTCTGGACATCAGTAATAATACCTCTATCACTAACCTGAATAACAGGGTTGATAATCTGGAGGTCAAATTTGGTGATATCAATGACCAGATCGCAGCCAATAAAGTTACTGTTGAAGGCGACAGCAACAGCGGTGTGAAGGTAGAAAATGTTGCTCAGGAAGGTGATCCTGTAAAATATAAAGTAAGTTTAGAAGACAAAGTCCAAGTTGGTAATGTCACTATAGAAGGGAGCACTGATAACGGCAATAAAATCGGTGAAATAACAGGTCTTACCAATACGACTTTGAACAGCGCTGATTTTGCAACAACTGGTCGTGCTGCAACTGAAGAACAGTTAAAATCAGTCATGGATACTCTTGGAACTGTTGGCAGTGTAGATTTAAGCGCCGGTGAAAATATCCAGATAGATAAACTGGGCAACAACGATTATAAAGTATCTTTAAAAGATGATATAAGCTTAAACAGCATCGAAGCCAAAGAATATAAGGTCGGCAACGAAACCTACATCGATAGCAACGGTATCAATGCCAATAACAAAACGATCAGTAATGTTGCTCCCGGACGTGTCGATGCGACCTCAACAGACGCTGTAAACGGCAGCCAGTTATATCAGGTAAAACAGGATATCCAGGGACTCAGTAACGATATCAGCCGTTTTGGAGAAGAAATAGACAGCGTTGGCGCATTATCAGCGGCAATGGCAGGTCTGCACCCACGCTTCCAGGATGGTAACAAAGGTGAACTGGCGATGGCAATGGGGTCATATGATGGCAAAAACGCTTTGGCCGTCGGCGGATTTTATGCACCAAATCAGGAAGTAATGTTTTCGCTGGGGATGGGTATAACCCAGGGCGGTAAAAAAATGGGTAATATTGGTGTAAACTTTGCTTTAGACCGCACTAAAAAAGGCGAAGTACCAAAACGTGATATTATTTACACACGCCGTGAAGTCGATACTTCCTTAAAAGCTCAGGAAGAAAAAATCCAGCTGTTATTGATGAAATTAGAAGCGCAAAGCCGTGAAATCGAAACATTAAAAGCAAAATTGCAATAAAGCGAATCAATTAAATTATAAAAAACACCGGATAGATAGTCTATCCGGTGTTTTTTATAATTATAAGTCCGTTTTAGTTTCTGTTATTGAATATCTGTTTTCCAAATGCCTGATGATTTCGTTTAGCCGCCGTTTGCTGTTTTCCTTATCGTATTCGGACCTGCCTGCCAAAGTAACTGACTGTGCGGCAGTGATCTTGGCCTGTCGCTTCTGCTGCGCCCGCACCTCTGCCAGCGCCAGATCCATATCGTACAGGCGGGGGAAATGAGTACCGGCCGACAAAACTTTTACACATTCCATAAACGAATCGGCATCAGTTTTTTTATAGCGTTCCAGCCACACCTGCTGCAGCCGTCTACGGCTTTCAGCCGAATCGCAGGGAACATATAATCCGGAGGCCCGCCAGCGTTCGATAGCCTCAGTAATATGCCGATAGCCTGTAAGTTCTGTCACGCTGTTACTCCCAAAAGCAGGCGTAATTTTTTGATTGCTCTGCTGCGATGTAAACTTATTGTACGCGTATCCAGATGCAGCTCGCGGCCGATCAGCAGCACTGTTTTTCCTTCCAGTAAACCCTTAATGACTTTAGTCTGCTGGTGTGACAGCAGCGGCAGGCATTCCCGTACCAGCCATAAACGTAGCCTGTTTTGCTGCGATAACTGGAAAGCACGATAGCTCTGGGCATCAAGCTTCACAGAGGCATCCTGGCTGCTGCCGCTTTCCATTGCTTCTACCGACTGCTGCCGTCTGATCGCTGTATGCAGCTCCGTACGTATTTTATTAGTGACAAAAGCCGCGACCCGGTAAATATCGTCGCCTTCCTGCCAATCACGTACAGCTTTTAAAATCCCCAGATTAGCTATTTGCAGGGCATCTTCGCCCAGTCTGTCTGTACAGACACTTTGACGGGACAGCTTTACAGCCAGACCTTCAAAGCACTGTAAAAATTTTAGCAGCGCCGGCTCACTGCCATTCTTGGCGTCTTTTAATAAAGCTTCAAAATCAGGGAGATCATATTTGCGTTTTGCAGATCCTTTTATCAAAAAAACAGCTCCTTAGTCTGTACAAGCAATAGTAGTAGTCAATCTCAAAACAGTGCTGGCAAATTCTCGTACCGTCAAATCGTCAAGGCAAGTGGGGCATACCATACCCTCGCCGGTTTCCAAATATTCCTCGCCTGCACAGATTCCCTCACCACACAGACAGCATTCGTAAACTGCCCTGTCGTCATATTCAGGCGGCCGCAGCCAGTCAGATTCAGCCCGTGTAAAGCTGGACATACTAAAAACGGCACTCCTTCTTTAAGCGGCGTTTTAAAGCTTTGCGCATCAATTCACTGCAGTTGATACCGGCTGCCAGTGCTTCGCGGCGCATTTTGTAAGGCAGGGTTATATGCAGACTTACCAAATCTGTATCGTCAGCCGGCATGGCTGCAGTACGCACTTTCGTCCGGCCTGATGCTGCTTTGCAGCTACAGCCAGTCAATAACGGGCAGTTTGTCAGCAGATAAAACAAACGTCTTTTTAAAGTATCCTCTGGTATTGGTTGGGAGATTTTTTTAATTTTTGTCATTTGTACTGTCCCTTTCGTGAGTAAAATTGGAGTGCCTTTATCTTTTGCTTACTAAGTTAGCAGTACTATAAAACTAACTTAACAATTCTTACTGGTTTTATTCAGGATTACGTAAGAGATAATTGCTAAACCCAAACGTTTAACCTGCGTTAGAACGCTAACGTAAGCGCCAAAAGAAAATTTAATAAAAGAAAAGGTAGAGCCTCTCACTATATATAGGGCAGCGAAAAGGGCAAAAAACATACAACTCCCAAAAAAATATTAAAAAAAGTCTCAGCCATAAAAAACTCTGCCAGGACCAGCAATGACACATTTTACGAATATTTTATAAAAAATAAATGAAAAATTGATTTGCTTTGTATGTTTTTCGGGTGTCTGCCTGCCCTATATATAGTGAGGGGCAATGAAGCGAATTTAAACAGCCGCTCAAAACACAAAGGGAGGAACACTATATGCTCGTATCATCACCGCAACAGCTATCACTGACACAAGTCACTGTTATGGCGCAGGAAGCCAAATACCGTATCGCGCAGATCTATCTGCACTGGACGGCAGGCCGCTATGGGCAGGTCTATGACGATTACCATCTTAATATCGACGCCGACGGCACCATTTACTGCACTTGCAGCAGCCTGACCGAACAGAAAAGCCATACCTGGAAACGCAACAGAAGCAGTATTGGGATCGCCCTGTGCTGCGGGCTGGGGGCGCAGGCCAACCACGGCTATGATGCCGACCTGGGACAGTTTTCCCCAACAGCAGCGCAGACAGACAAACTGGCACAGGTAGTTGCCGTTCTTGCCAAAGGGCTGGAACTGAGCCTGCAGCCTTCAAATGTTATGACCCACTGCGAAGCAGCGCTGCTGGATGGCTACGGCCCCTACAGCGGCAACGTCGAAACACGCTGGGATCTGTGGTATATGCGCGATTCACCTGGCGACGGAGTGCTGCGCTACGGCGGACTGGTACTGCGGGGCAAAGCCTTGTGGTATTACAACCGCCTTAACT
Source organism: Phascolarctobacterium faecium (assembly GCF_003945365.1). Lineage (NCBI taxonomy): Bacteria > Bacillati > Bacillota > Negativicutes > Acidaminococcales > Acidaminococcaceae > Phascolarctobacterium > Phascolarctobacterium faecium. The sequence continues at coordinate 1,436,999 of NZ_AP019004.1, forward strand.
GACGGCAGGAGTGCCGCAATTACAAAGCTAATAACCAATAAAAAGAGGAGCGATTATTATGCCAACAACAACCAAAACAGCAACATCCTACAAACTATCCTTAGGCGTCGAAAACGGCGTCAATGCGCTGGGGGCAGCGCAGGTCAAATCCGTATCTGTCGGCAGCGTCAAGCTGGATGCCGCCGACGACAAATGCCTTGCTGTGGCCAATGCCATGAACGAGCTGATGAGCCACGAAGTGGTCAACGTCTACGTTACGGAAAAGGCCGAGCTGGCTCAGGCGGAATGATATTGTAGATCATCTGCCTGTCAGTAAGTTATTTTTGATGTTCATATTTAGGCTTTAGATTTTTTTATTAGCCCTTTCTTTAGAAGAAAGCTGCATAGCAAAACTCTTTTAAAGAAAGTTTAAAAATAAAACACTCTAAAAGTTGAGTCAAAAGATGAAAAACAGCAAAAAAAAATAACCCTGCTTCAAAAAAGCGCATTTAACCCGGTTTTAAAGTAAAAACCCTGAAAAACACAAAAAAATAAAGTAGGCCGAAAACCTACAAAAAAGGAGCACACACCATGGAAAAAACCTTAGAACTCATCTTCACCAAAAGCGACGGAGCTAAAAAAACCTTAAGCATCGCCGACCCTCGCGAAGGACTCACCCTTGCTGAAGCCAAAACGGCAGCCGACAAGATCATAGCCGCCAACGTACTGACCAGCGGCGGTCTGGAACTGACAGAATTTACTGAAGCCCTCATCAAAACAGTTACTATTGATGTGCTTGCTTAGTGGAAGCCCAGGAATTATTTACAGCAATAGGCAATTTTGGCTTCCCGATAGTATTGAGCTGGTACCTGCTGCTACGTATGGAGCAGCGGCTGGACAAGCTGGGCGACTGCCTGCACGAGCTGAGCAGTGCCATTGTCAAAGAACAGAGAAAGAACGTACTGTGAACTGATTGCGGCTATGGCGCGACGAGCTATAACCGGCACTATTTTAAGTTAGACAAAAAAAGATAAGGCGACGCAAACCTAAAGGTAAGCGTCGCCTTATCTTTTATGTTTTGTATTATACACCTAAAAATTACCAGTTGCAAGACCATTGAACAATTTTTTTAAAAAAGCGAACAAAAATGTCTTGCGGGGGGGGACGAATATGGTAATATTTGTATAATAAAAGAAAATATTAAATAATTGAAAAAAATGCAGAAAACAGCAAAATAACTTTTGTAAAAGAAGAAAAATATATAGTGGAAGAGGTGGAAAATGGAAGGCTTGGATTTATTAAAAATTGGTGAAGCAATAAAAATCAGAAGGATCAAGCGGCGTATACATCAGACGAAGTTAGCCGAGCAGCTGGGTATATCGCAAACACATTTAAGCAACGCCGAAAATGGCAGAGTGATGCTGAGTTTAAAGGCATTATTAAAGCTAAAAAGGATCTTTGACTGCACACTGGATGAACTCGTTGATCCTGAAAATTACGATGAGTTGGGTAAAAAGAAAGAAAAAGTCAAAAGATATAAGCTCGTACGTTGCAGCGAGTAATTTTAAAGGAGCTGCTTCAGATGTATAGCGAGATTTATAAGAATGCGGTATACAAGGATAATAAAACAGTATTTAGAGGATTAACTGTTACCTGTCCGCTCTGCGGTCGTGAATTTGGCTGCAATAAAACTCATCACGTTTACACAGCGCTGGTAGGAAGAAAACGGCAGTATTACTGCAGTTATTCCTGTTATAAACAAAGGCCTAATCCTAAAGAAAAGAGATGAAAGGGAAGTGAAAGAAGATGAATCAGAAAGTTTTAAGCAAAAAGGTAATGATATCGTTGCTGACAATATCGTGTGTATATCTGGGGGGGGGACATCCGCGCTCCCGATAGCAGAGGCTTCTATGGTGGATGGCAACACAGTACATGGAGTGGTAAAAAGCTACAGTGATAACAGCACATTGACAGGAGCGAATATCGTTATTTATGCCGGATCCAGCGAAACGACTGATATTACGGCAGAAGGTAAGCTGAAGCTGGAAAATACCAGTGCGAATGTCCCGGTTATTGGAACCGTGTCTAATGGCAAAATTAATTTGAATGGTGATACTATTACTGTAGAAAATACAGGGAATGATTATTCCAACAGTGTCGTTTTTGCTGAAAGTGGCAGTAATATTACTTTTAATAATGAAACCACAAATATTATAAGCAGCACCAATAACAGGAAAAAATTTATCGGCGGAGCAGGAAATATTGTGTTTTCCGATACAGCCACGACTTTAAATATCGGCAATATGAACGAAAGCAGCAGTATCAGTGGTTGCATAGGTATTACTGTCAGTGGTCAGGGAAGTTTTGCATTTAATAATACTGATGGGATAGTGAATATTGGCGGTTTTGCAGGAACAGTATTTGATATGTCCGGCGGGACCATAAAACTTGAAGGGGCTGAGACGAATGTCAGCTCCAATGGTGGCTTTTTATTGTATCTGTCAAATCAGCGTTATGGTGGGACGCAGAATAAAATAGATTTTAATGCGCAGAAAACAACTATCAAGGGTACCAGCAAGGGCATATATGCGGACACCAACAGTATCAATAATCATGTCAGCTTCAAGGGTGATGTCGATATTGAGGTGCAGGGTAATGGCTATTATGATGGTATTGCTGTGGCTTTAGGAACTAATGCGGCATTAGATCTTAATTTTGACAAAGGCGCGACTATTAAAGCGCACCAAAATTCGGCTGCTGATGATTTATTTGCTGTTAATCTTGCTGCAGGAAGCGACCTGAAGGTCAAAGGTGATATAGACTTAATCTCTACAGCTGTCGGTGGCGGAACTGGTAACAATTATGGTATTTATTCTGCTGGCGGTGATGCTGCTTTTGACGGAATGCGTTTGCAAGTAACAGGAGGCAAAAATATTTATGGAGTTTATTTAAGTGGTAATAACGCTGATTTTAAGAATTTGGTGATTAATGCCAATAATGCTGAAGGCAGTGATGCCTGTGGAATTTTTGCGAAGAGCAATTCAGTAGTGCAAATAGCTGGTGATACTGAGATCACAGTTAACGTCGGTAATAGTGGATATGATAGTAGGGCTGTTAGAATCAAAGACGCTGAAATAAGCTTAGCAGGCTCATTGCAAGCAGTTGTCAGCGGCGGACAAACTGCACTGGGGATTCTTATTGAATCAGATGCAGAAAATGCAGTTTTTTCTACAGGAGCAACAGGTATGACTGATATTAGTGTAAAGAATGGCAGTGATGGAAGCTATGGTCTAGCTGTAGAAAGCTTTGATACTAAAAAAGTTACATCTGATTTTAATAATGCAGCCAGGATCGATGTCAGCGGTGCGATGGATGTTTTTGGTATCAAAGGCTGGGGCGGCGCTACAGAAATCAACTTTAAGGAAAATAGTTTGATCACAGCACTGGGAACGGAAGGTAATAATAGTACCAGTTCGACAGTAAGCGCTATATCTTTAGAAAAAGATGCAGCCAATGTTGGCGGAACTATTACTTTTAATAAAAATGTTTTATTGCAGGCGACAGCTGTTAACAAGGCTCAAATCAGCAGCGGCTTGAATATTGATAACGGCGTTGCTGCTTTTAAAGGAGCGTTTACCGGTATCACAGTAAAGAGTAATGGTGAAAACAGTTACGGTATTATAAATAATAATGGTGGCAAGGCAGATGTAGAGGGTGCGTTAGTAGTTGATGCACAGGGGCAGGATTATGTTTTTGGGATAAACAATGCCAATGGCAGCAAGATAGACATAAAAGGGGTTGCCGCAATTACTGTAAATTCTGCCAACACAAAGAACGCTTATGGAATTTACAGTACAGGTGCAAACAGTGACATTGCATTTCATAGTGATACTATTTTGACGACCAATGGCCCTGCTGCAGTGCAGGTAGAAGCTGGTGGGAAAGTGCTTTTTGCTAGAGGTCTGGTTTCGGAAAGTGGTGCCTATATTTTTGCCGTTGACAGTGGCAGCAGTATACAAATCAATAGTGAGGGCGGCGGTCTTGTCAAAGTAATTGGCAATATTTTTGCTCAAGATGGGGGAACATTAGATTTTAAGATGGACAATAGTGAGTCATACCTGGAAGGTGCTGCGGATGGGGTCAATATGGATATGCAGAATGGTTCTGTCTGGAGAGTGACAGGGGACTCAAACAGCCAAAAGCTTAATTTGGAAAATGCTGCTGTTGATTTAACAACTGACGGTGTTGGGGCAACAAAGTTCGTTATTGCCGATTACAGCGGCACTGGCGGTAACTTTATTATGGACACTGATTTAGCCGCTGAAACCGGCGATAAGGTAAATATCACTAACGCAGCAGCCGGCACCACCTATGTACAGGTCAAAGATGCCAGTCTGGTCAATGGGCATACGGTTACCGGTGCTAAGAATTTACTTTTAATAACCGATGCCAGCCAAAATGTAAATTTTGTAGGCAAAAACCTTAATGCCGGCGGCTTGTGGGATGTGACACCGACGCTTGAAAATGGTGAAAATGTTACGTTGACAAATGGCTCGCAGGGAACCAAAGATCAATGGTATTTAACGAAGATGGCCAAACAGGTCAACAATGATACAAAAGTTTTGTTAGAAAGTGGAGATGGTAATTATGCGCTTTGGCGTAATACTGGCGATACTTTACGTAAGCGTTTGGGCGATCTGCATAATTATCGAGATACTAAAGTAGAGAGTGACGGTATCTGGAGCCGTTATATCGGCGGGAAGTTTGGCAGCGGTAATTTTGACGGCAGCTTTAATATGTATCAGCTTGGTTATGATAAGGCAGCCAATGCCAAAAGCATTTATGGTTTTGCAGTTGAAAATGGCAGCGGACATACGAGTTACAGTTATGGCAGCGGTAAAGACAAGCTTTTTGCAGGCAGTATTTATGGAACCTGGCATGGCGATAACAGCAGCTATACAGATGTAGTGGCTCGCTTCGGACAGTTTGATACGGACATCAGATCCTATGGCGATTATCCGGATAAGGCCAAGGCAAAAAGCCATGCGTATAGCCTGAGTGTGGAATATGGAAAAACCATAGAGCTGAATAAAGCACAGGGGACTTTTATCGAACCGCAGGCTCAGCTTATCGTAGGACGATTAGGCAGCAGCAGCTACACGACTGATCGTGGCAATAATGTTTATATGGGCGGTGTAAACAGCTGCATCGGACGTTTGGGCGTAGTAGCAGGCAAAAAAGATGCGTCAGGCAACGATGTATATCTGAAAGTGAATATGCTGCATGAGTTTGGCGGTAACCGTGATGTCAGAATGCTGGCGGGCAATGGGGAAACATTGAGTGAATCGCAGGATTATGGCGATACCTGGTTTGAGCTTGGTTTGGGTGGTAATATCAAGCTGGGCAACAGCAGTCATTTATACGGCGATATCGAACGCAGCTTTGGCGCCGATATCCAAAAGAAATGGCAGGTAAATGCAGGAGTAAGGTTTGAATTTTGATTGATTTTTTTTGATAAAGATATCGTTTCTTTATTGCAGTATTTAGATTTGAGAAGATTATAAAAGCACAGACTATATTGGTCTGTGCTTTTTTTAATTATTTTATTATGCGTAACTTATTATAACTTAACAGTTATATTTACAATCTTTTAGTGGTAATAATTTTGTTAAAAACGAAAAGTATTAAAGGTGAAGAACGGTTAAAGCATCTGTATCACACAAAAATTGCTGTGATAATTCAGAAATGAAGTGATAAACTGATGGGAATAACTTGTTAAAGCAGTTGATTTATTATACTATAAGCGAAGTATCTATGGTTTTAGTTGATTTGCATAAGCGAATGAAAAACCAAGAGCAATTGTAAAGGAGAGGGTTAAACTATGAAAAGGAAAAAAGATGTAATTAAAAAAGCAGTCTTGGCAAGCGTTTTAGCAATGTCATTAAATAATGTGGTGTGGGCTGCTGAAGGTGTCGATCAGCCATTTTCGACAGTAAGTGAGTTGGAGGCGCTTGGGGGAATAGCGTCTATCGACTCCAGCAGCATTAGCCATGTTACGAAGGGCATTTATGCCAGTGGTAATGATTTTATTTATAATAGCGGTGCTATCAAGCTGGATATTAATGGTTTTGACAACTCTACAAACAGTGGCTACGATTCTATTGGTATTTTTGGCTATAACAGCACGATTGACCTGAAGCAGATCGAGATGAATTTTATTGATACTTCAGGAACGGTACATAATCTGGATGTTTATGGTATTAAGACATATGCTTCCGGAGTTGTAAAAATCGGTGATGATTCTAAAATCACTGTTTCCGGTAATGTCAGCGGTCTGGATTCCAATAATCAGCCTAATGTGATGAAGGGTATGTATGCCGGTGATAATGCGACAATGGATTCAGGTATTATTGAAGTTGGCGATAATTTAGAGTTGAATGTTATCAATGCGGGAACTGGCTGGACTTATGGTATCGATTCTTATGACGGAGCTACTATTTCTGTTGGTGATGGGTTGAGGTTATTTGTTACAGGCGGAAAAGATACCAGAGGAGTCGAGGTTGGTTTTAACGACGCTAAGGTTACTTTGGGGGAAAATGCTTCTATCATTGCTAACAGCAGGGATGGCGTGGCGTTGGGAGTATTTGTATTTAATAAAGGGAAGTTTGAGGCAGCTAAGGATCTTGTTATTAACGTCAGTGCGGATGATGGAAGCCAATGGGCAGCAGGTGTGTTGGCGCAAGGCACTGGCAGCGAGGCTGTGTTAAATGGAGCTGTTATCAGTGCGACTGAGGGCGGTACTGCGAGTTATGCTATTTATACTTATAATAACGGCAGCGTGGTGGGTAATGCGGGCAAATATAATATTTACGGCAATATCCTTAATAACAGTGGCGGCACAGTTGATCTTACTGCTAATAGCGGATCGTTTATCGAGGGCTGGGTAAGCACTGCCAGTACAGCTGAAACTAATATTTCGCTGGAGGAGGCTTCCTATTGGAAGGTGACTGGTGATTCTAACCTGACGCATTTGCATAACGATAATTCGATAGTGGATATGACTCACGACAGTAATACTTTCAGCACTTTGACGGTAGATAATCTCAGCGGTGAGAACGGCGTTATCAAAATGGATATCGATGCCAGTCAGAATTCGTTGAACAGCGACAAGCTGTATGTTACCGATACGTTGACCGGGACGCAGTATATTGATTTGTACGAGGTCAATGGTTATACGCCTGTAGGGGAAGAAGGCGTCGGTACGGTGCTGGCGACTGTCAATAACCATAACGGCAGTTTTGCCGCTGTAGATGGTGAGGGGACGCTGTACTGGAAGCGTTATGAGCTGGATCATCAGGATACTGCCGATACGAGTGGTAATTATACTAAGGACTGGTATTTGAAGCAGGTAACGAATATTGATCAGCCTACTACCAGTACGGATACGATCCTTGCAGCCAATGCGCTGAACTATCACACGTGGCGGACAGAAAACGACAAGCTGCTGCAGCGTATGGGTGAGCTGCGGCATAATGGCGAAGAAGCCAAGGGGGCCTGGTTCCGGCTGCGGGGAACAAAAATCGGCCGTGACGGAAAATTTGATTTTGAAAACAAGTATACTTCTTACGAGCTGGGTTACGATACCATAACTAAAAATACTGACGACAAGATACGTTATCAGGGGGCGGCGGTGAGCTATGTTGACGGCGATAGCAGTTACAATCGTGGCAGCGGCGACAACAGCAGCAAGGCGATCAGTTTCTATAATACGGAAATCGGCAGTAAAGGGCATTATTTGGATGTGGTGTTTAAAGTCAGTAATCTGGAGAATGATTTTAAGGTGTACGATACGAAAAATAATAAGATCACCGGTGATTTTAACAATACCGGCGTATCGCTGAGTGCTGAATACGGCCGGAAAAATGTCTTGCACAACGGCTGGTATATCGAGCCGCAGGCCCAGTTTACTTTAGGTTATCTGGGCGGTGACAGTTATACTACCAGTAATGGTATCGAAGTAAGCCAGAGCGGGATCAAAAGCGCTGTCGGACGTATCGGATTCAATATCGGCAAAGAGGTCGGCAGCAAAGGCGTCGTTTATGCTAAGGCCAATCTGCTGCATGAGTTCGGCGGCGGTTATGATGTAAGGATGTATGACGGCAGGGATAGAGTTAAGGTTGGCGATACCTTTAACGATACCTGGTTTGAATATGGTGTTGGCGCCGCTTTTGCCGCAGGTAAAAACAGTCATGTTTATCTGGATGTGGAACGCAGTTCAGGCAGTGATTTTACTAAAGACTGGCAGTGGAACATCGGCGCCAGATGGACGTTTTGATAACTTTGCATTGTTATAGGGGAATATTAGCAATGTATAAGTGAGGGGTGCAGGCTTGTGAAAGCAGCTTGCAGAAATTACAAGCTGCTTTTGCATGTTGTTATAAAGCAGGTAACAGGTTAAGCTGGCAATATAAAAACCACTCAGCTTTTATAGTTGAGTGGTTTTGTTGTGCTTAATCCCAGCGTTTTAAAATATCGGCGACGATTTCTTTTTGTGTCTTTTTACGTTTTTTCTTTTCAAAGTTACGATAGTTGTTATCGCGGTGGTCGGTCGAATAATCTGCATAATCTATGTCGTTGTTTTCGTATTGTTCGTAGCTGCGGTTATAATCGCCGTGTCCGTCGTCCAGCAGTAGCGGGACAAAAACTGCAGCGGCAGGCAGCTGAAAGTTTACAGTCAGGTTTTCCATATGGGCCTCCGTCATCAAAGGTTAATAGTTGTTTATATTTTAACACGGCTGCACCTGCTAGTAAATATTTTTGCAGCGATTGACAAAAACTGGCGGCGGTTATACCATAAAAACATAAAGGAGATGTTACTGTGAGCAAATCTTATAAAGACCAGTTTAAGGAAGAAAGTGTCAGGCGCCGGCAGCGTCAGCAGAAACAGATCGCCGCTGTAATAATTTTGATCGGTGTGCTGGTTTCGGCTGCTATATGGTATCTAGACGGGCTGAGTAAAGAACAGCAGGTGCCGCAGCAGACATCTCAGCAGCAGTCGGCGCAGACTGCTGAGCAGCCAGGGCAGGAGGTCAAGCCGGAAACTCCTGCTGCAGAGCCTCCTAAAGAGGAGCAAAAGCAGCCGGAAGCTGTTAAACCTGCTTATACGATATTGATAGATAAAAGTGATTACAAGCTGTATGTGCTGAAGGATAACGAAGTAATTAAGCAATGGGGCGTTGCTGTTGGGGAAAAATCGGGTCAAAAGCAGCGTGCCGGCGATATGACTACGCCGACAGGTAATTTTGAGGTGGACGAGATTTTAGACGCATCGTACTGGACGCATGATTTCGGCGACGGCAAAGGTGAGATTAAAGGGGCTTACGGGCCCAATTTCATTTCTCTGGTAACAGGCTGGGACGGGATTGGTATTCATGGTACACATGCGCCGGAATCCATTGGTACGATGGTTTCTGAAGGTTGTGTGCGGATGCGTAACGGCGAGCTGCTGGAGCTTCTGCCCTATGTCGAGGTCGGTACTAAAGTTACGATACGAGAATAAACTGCCGGACAGCCTGGGGACATTGATTTTTACGCTGTCACAGCTTGACAAAAAGGTGATTCTGCGCTAAAATAACATCGTTGCGGAACTATAGCTCAGTTGGTTAGAGTACCTCGTTGACATCGAGGGGGTCACTGGTTCGAGTCCAGTTAGTTCCACCAGATTGAAAAGTAACCCTATAACTTCGTTAGAAGTTATAGGGTTTGTTTTTTATTATTTATTACGGCATTGCTGTCAAAGTTGCGGATATGCTGAAGCATAAAAGTCAAAAGCACCTGCGTGAAAACACAGGTGCTTTGTGCTCCAGGCGGAGCAAAAGATATCGGCTCATCAATATCAAGTGAGATTATAACACAGATAGTCATTGCTGGCAATGTTTTATTATTTTTCAAAGGATAGGCGCCGGGCTGTTTAGATTTAGCTGATTGTTAACTTTTAATCTGGATAGTGACTTTGCAAATAATATATGCTATATTGTTAAGCAAAACTATAGGTGAGGTGTTTGGATGGATGCAAACAGTACTGGACTGCGGGGGCTGCTTGATGTGGTGAAGTCGAACAGGCTGATGTCGACAGGGGTGATAGGATTTCTTCTGCTGATGGCGGTTATGGCGGTAATTGACGGTGGAATAAGTATGATGCCGCTGATTTTAGCAACTTGCGCAGTGGGGACGGCTGCTGTATTTTTTTGGCAGGCCGGCAGCTACAGAGTAGATATTTATGAAAACGGGCTGGAAATTTTTGGCGGGGTATTAACAAGAGCCGGAGTATATTTGTATAAGGATATTGAGAGTATCGATATCGAAGATACGACATACAGATTATTTGGTGTTTTTCCGGTACTAAAATATACGACTGTTTCCATTCAGGGTAAAAATGACTTGTGGACGCAGCTCAGCAGTTTTAATTTTACTGATTTGAAAGTAAAAATGCAGCAGGTAAAAAAACGGTTGGCAAAGTAAAAAACATACATAAGATAGGGGATGAAATTTATGAGGATCAAAGTAAGCGGTGAGCTGGGAACGGCAGTTATGAGCTTGGCGGTGATAGGTCTTTATTATGGCGCTGCCAGCTTTCTCGTCGAAAATGTTATTCTGCGCAATCTTACTGAAGAAGAACGGGATGAACATATTCTAAGTAAGCTGTTGTTCTGGAGCACGGTGATTTTACTGGTTGCCGATGTTCTGCTGGTCATTTTACCAGCCTTCGGGATGCAGTTGTTGCCGGTAACGATTTTAGATTTTATGTAGCTGAGCCGATAAAAATATTAAAGAACTGTACTTTAGACAGTCTGTAGCTTATGATAACTGCTGCAGGCTGTTTTTTATTTGAAGTTCATAATTATTTCGCTGGTAACTTGAAGCTGAAATAGGGTAAAATATAGATACAGGCTGCATGAGAATATCGGGCGGCAATTATAAAGGAGTGAGAGCAAATGGCAACAGGCTATCCTTTTAAAAAATATAATTTTAATGTTTTGATAGATGGTAAAGCAGTAGGGTATTTTTCAGAAGTTTCAGCACCTGAGATGGCTGACGAGCCCATAGAATACCGGGCAGGTGATCATCAGGCAGGCACGCCTGTGAAAATGCCGGGCTTAAAAAAGTATGGTAACGCAACACTGAGATGGGGCACATCTGTTTCGCGGTATTTAACGGATTGGTTTGAAAGTGTTGAGCGTGGAGAGTTTGAGCGGAAAAATGTGACGATCGAGCTTTTGGACGATTGCCAAAAAGTAATGGCACGCTGGCAGCTTGTTAACGCCTGGCCTGTTAAACATTGTGTTCCGGGGTTTAACGCCGAAAGTAATGAAAATGCGATAGAGAATATGGAGCTGGCGCATGAAGGGCTGGAACGCGAGTTTTAAAAACAGCTGTGAGAATGAATTTTAAATATTGAATGAGGTAATTGTTATGCGTAAAATTTTGGCAGGCAGGGTCTATCGGCATTTTAAAGGGAAGGACTATAAGGTGTTAGTTGTGGCACAGCATACTGAAACAGGTGAGCAGTGCGTTGTTTATCAGGCTTTGTATGATGATTTTGCTTATTATGTGCGGCCTTACGCGATGTTTGCTTCCGAGGTGGATCGCGAAAAGTATCCCGAGGTGGAGCAGCAATACCGTTTTGAGCTGACCGAGGAAGAATATGACTGATTATATTTTAAACGGCGTTTTAGGCTTGGCGGTGGGCGATGCGTTGGGGCAGCCGGCGCAGGGAAAAACACGCGAAAGTCTGAAGTTCAGCCCGGTACTTGAGATGAGGCAGGGTCTGTGGTCGGACGATACCAGTCTGACTCTGTGCACTTTAGCAAGTCTGCGCGAAAATGACTGGCGGCTTGATTATCATGATTTGCTGCGGCGTTTTGCCAAGTGGCTGGAATATGGCTATCTGACGCCTGAAGGCGTGGCCTTTGATATTGGCGCAACAACGAAGCAGGCGCTGCTGAATTATTTGAACGGAGTACCTCTGGAGTGCTGCGCACCGCGTAACGAATGGAACTGCGGTAATGGTTCGCTGATGCGGATTTTGCCGGTAGAGTTTTATTTGCAGGCACAGCCGGCAGCAGGACGATATGAAATCATTCGTAATGTTTCGGCGCTGACCCATGCGCATATTTGCTGCACTTTGGGATGTTTTTTGTATTGTGCTGTTGCCGGTGAGATCATTCAGCACCGGGAGCGTTTTAAGCTGGCAACTTTACTTGTGCGGGGTGTTATCAGGGCTGTAGATGATCTGCGGCAGGTGGCTGATGCAGATGATAACCGTGAGCTGCATTATTACAGCCGTATTATTGACCGCAGTGTGTATGAATTGCCGGCAGATGAAATCGAGAGCAGCGGTTATGTTGTAGATACGCTGGAAGCGGCGTTGTGGTGTCTGGCCAATACGAATTCATACCGCGAATGTCTGTTGTGGGCTGTAAATTTGGGTGAGGATGCCGATACAGTTGCTGCCGTTGCCGGCAGTCTGGCAGGTTTGTACTATGGTTATGACAGTATTCCGCACGAATGGCTGGCGGGTTTGAAAAATAAGGAAATGATCGTGCGTGTGTGCGGTTAGGCAGAATTTTAAAAACAGCATAAAGATATGGAGACAGGAATGACAGTAGCTTATGAGTTGATACGAAGTAAACGCAGGACGATTGCTATTGTGATCGACAGCGAGGGCAAGTGCAGGGTGCGGGCACCGTTGCAGGCCCGTTTGAGCGATATAGAACATTTTGTGCAGGCAAAGACCGGGTGGATAGAGCAGAAACAGCAGCATTATGCCGCAGTGCAGAAGAAGCGGCAGCTGATATTGACCGATGGGATGCAGTTGTCTGTATTGGATAACAGATATACGCTGCGTCTGGCGGAGCTTGGTCAGGTGCAGGTAAACGGTACAGTGCTGTTGTGTCCACAGTTCAAACCGCAGCAGGCACTGGAAAAATGGCTGCGGCAGCAGGCTTTAGCAGTTTTGCAGGAACGGACAGCACATTATGCGGAGTTGATGGGTGTTGTTTATCAGAGTGTGAAGCTGTCTTCAGCGGCGAAACGCTGGGGTTCGTGCAGTATAAAGGGAAATTTGAATTTTTCGTGGCGGCTTGTATTTTATCCGCTGGCAGTTTTAGATTATGTTGTGGTGCATGAGCTGAGCCATATTGGCAATATGAATCACAGCCGCCGTTTTTGGCAGCGTGTAGCCAGTGTTTTACCTGATTATCAGATGCGGCAGCGTTGGTTAAAGCAGCAGGCGTATATTTTGCAGTGGTTAAGATAAAAACCCGCTTCTATATTTTGTATAGAAACGGGTTTTGTTTATGCTGCAAGTTTTTATTTTATTGTTGTTTGGGAGGCATCTGTGCCAGCAGGATCGCGGCAAAGACCAGTACGCAGCCTCCTATTTCACGCAGGGAAAGCTGTTCGCCCAGTAGCAGCCAGCCTGCGAAAACCGAAAAGACGGATTCCATACTTAAAATGATGGAAGCTAAAATAACATTGACGTATTTTTGACCAAGGATCTGCAGGGTATAGGCGATGCCGCAGGACATGATGCCGGCGTATAAGATAGGCAGCCAGGCTTGGTCAAGCGCTTCCCAGGACGGCGTTTCATAAAAGAAGATGGCAGGCAGACTTAAAATACCGCAGACGGCAAATTGCAGCAGCGACATCCGCACACCGTCTACCAATACGGAAAAACGTTCGATAGTGATGATATGCAGTGCGAAAAAGCAGGCGCAGGCCAAAATGATCATATCGCCGTAATTGACGCTGAAATTTTCGGTAATACAGATAAAATACATACCGACAGCGGCAATAAAAACGCTGAGCCATTGCAGTTTGGTAACGGTTTTGTGTACAATAAGCCCGAAAAGGGGCACGATAACGATATAGAGCGTAGTAATAAAACCGGCTTTGCCGACAGTGGTATGACCGATACCGATCTGCTGCAGAGTACTGGCGATAGTCAGCACGATACCGCAGACGATGCCGCCGGTAATAAGGTCCTGCTGTTCTGTTTTGTTATCAGTACCCCAAATAGAAAAAGGTCTGCCTGCAAGCCGGTCAAAAAAGGCGACGCAGGGGATCAGAAAAACCGCGCCGATCAATGAGCGGAGGCCATTGAAGGTAAATGCGCCTACGTGGTCGGCTCCGACGCTTTGTGCGACAAAGGCCAGTCCCCAGATCAGGGCGCAGAAAAACAGCATCAGGCTGCCTTTTAATTGATGTTGCTGCATCTATAACACTCCTGTTGTTTATAAAAGTATGAACTTTTATATTTTAGCATTATTTTAGGGAAAGTTTAAGTAATTAGGCAAAATTTTATAATTCGGAAAATTCAGCAGATAGTGCATTAATGGCAGATGGTGTTATAATTAATGTAAATATTTAGAAAAGATGGTGGCAGATTGATGAGCAGGGACTTTTTTGTGGCAGATTTTGAGTTTACTCAATATACCAAAAGAATGGGACGTCCACGAGGATTTTTTTCAGAAATAATTGAGATCGGCGCGGTGAAAATAGATGGAAATTCCCTTGCGGTCACAGGTAAGATCCAAAATTTTGTCCATCCGCATTTTTATCCGAAGCAGGCTAAAGAGGGAATGGATTTTTGTATGATCACTGAAAAGGATATGGAATCAGCAATAGAATTTGGAGAGATGCTTGAACAGATCAAAGCTTTATATGTACCGGGGCAGACTTATTTTGTGGCCTGGGGTGATGAGGATTATAAGGTGGTGGCGGAAGGCTGCAGACGGCATAAATTTGAAAATCCTGTTTTACCTGAAGACTATCTTGATCTGGCGGCAGCTTATAAGCTGCTGAAAGGCGATACGTATACGACCGGGCTGAAGAAGGCAACAGAAGAACAAAACGTTGATACAGGCGGTTTGTGGCATACTGCTTATGACGATGCTGCCAATACCGGCAAGCTGCTGGTAAAATTGCTTGCTGACGGCTGGAAGCCGGAGGCTTACTGGGACGAGGCAGCAGAGCTGCATAAATAAAATACAAAAAAAGCTTCGCAGCGGGTAATTTTATGCTGCGAAGCTTTTTTATAACATTTTTAATCGCGATACTTTTCGGGAAAGAAAATACGCAGAATATGTTCGTCGTGTTCTTTGCCAAGGGCGTTGCCGATAAGGAAGAAAATCAACGAAGCACCGATGCCGATAACTATCTGGTGCAGATCAAAGAATTTGATTTGCAGCGCCATAGTAGTGCAGTAGGCAAGTACGCCGCCAGCCATAGCGAAAACGGCGCCGGTGCGGTTGGCTTTTTTCCAGAACAGCCCGAAGATCAGGACCCAGAAGAATGCTGTTTCCAGGCCTCCGAAAGCGAACATATTTATTTTCCAGATAACGCTGGGCGGGGCAATGGCAATAAAGTAAACTCCAAGGCCAAGGATAACGGTAGCACCCATGCTGAACAGACGTATCGTATTATTGGAAACTGTTTTATGGCGTTTGGAGCATTCGTGCATATATACGTCTTTGATGATAGCGGAAGAGGAGGCCAGCAGCAGGGAAGACACGGTAGAAATAGTTGCTGCGATGGGACCGATGATGGTGATGCCGGCCCAGAAGGGGTCCATGGTGCCAATGATAGTAAGCGGGGTGATGTTATCGACGCTGCCGCCGTAAGCCTGCAGGGTATCGGTAAGCACGCCCTTGGAAAGGACGCCGATCCAGGTAGCGATCAGAGTCATGGCGCCGATAACGACGGTGCCGATAATCATAGCGTTATGCAGGGCTTTGGTGTTTTTGTAACTGATGCCGCGGACTACTGATTGCGGTAGTGCCAGTGTACAGACACCAACAAGCAGCCACTGGCTGATATAGAGCGAGATCGGCATTTTGCCGCGGGAAAGCGGTTCCAGCATATCGGGATGATTGGTTTGGATATGGGTCATGATTCTTTCATAACCGCCTCCTGTTTCCAGCATTGAGAAGAACAGGATAAAAAGGCCGATGATCATAGCGACGGCACAGATAGCGTCAGTAATGGCAACGCCTTTGAAGCCGCCAACAGTAGTATAAAAGACAACGATCAGGCCAAATAATGTCAGTCCAGTGACATAGGAGAAGCCTGTAACAGCTTCAAAGAGCTTGGCAGCTCCCACGAACTGGGCGACCATCGTCGCACAGAAGAAGGCAACGATCACCAGCGCGGAAATATTGGCAAGCAAATCGGATTGATAGCGGCTGCGGATAACATCGACTACTGTAACAGCGTCAATTTTGCGTGAAACCATAGCGATCTTTTTGCCGAAAATACCTAAAACGAGGAAGATGACTACGACTTGTACGATCGCCATATAAAGCCAGCCATAACCGATGGCCCAGGCCATACCGGGACCACCGACAAAGGTGCTGACTGAGCTGTAGGTTGCAACGGTAGTCATAGCCAGGACAAAACCGCCCAGACTGCGGCCGCCGATAAAATAATCTTTAGCAAAGTTCTGCTGGCGGTCGCCGCGGGAAGCTCGCTGCACCCAAAAGCTGACGCCAAGCATAAAGGCAAGGAATAAAAGAACAGGCCAGAGGTGGAAGAAATTACCCATTGATTTCATCCTCCTTGTCGTCCAAGTCCATATCTTTAAAGATGCAATTGGCAAGAACTACAGAAACGACGATGGCAAACAGCCAGGTGCCGATGCAGCCTGCCCAGACCCACAGGGGCGTCTGGAAAAATTCTACCTTAACGTCAGCAAGACCAAAGCCTGCGACGCACCAAAAGACGATGACAATAAGAAGGGCTAACCAGGTGGCATTTGCTTCCCGATTAGCCTGTTTGAATTTTTCTTTACGATTCATTTTTTGCTCCTTCTGCAGTATCGGCCAGGATGAAAAGAGTGAGCGGTCCGGTCTGCGGGATTTATCGCTATTATTGTACCACATTTTTGTTATTTGCCAAGCTATTTATCAGATAAAGGAGATATTTTTGGGAACTGGACGATTATCAAAACGTTTGAGCAAAAACGTTGCGTCAGGCGAAGATAAAAAGTTCTTGTATGTCTTGTGGGGGGGGACTCTTGTGCTATAATAAGGACGGAGGGGAACGGAGGGAGAATATGTTTTATAAAAAAGTAACTTCCCGTGATCATAAATGGTTTTTTCTACTGCGTTATGGTGATTTAAAAGAAGGTTTGGAAATGTGGAGCAGCCGCAGTTTAAAATGGCAGTATTTTGATTATCAGCAGAGCAGAAGCCTGCAGGCGATTTTGAATGACACTGACTTATGTAATGATATTATGCCGGAAGAAGCCGCAGATATCATAAAAAAATATCTTGATCAGGAGCAAGGATAGATTCCCTGCTCTTTTTTATTTGGCAATTTATAAAAGTAGCTGCCGGAGCAGGTCGGTGCTATAATAGATAATATCCTGTAAATTGTGAGGTAATAATGATGATTAATGAAACACGTATTTTAAATGAATTTATAGAACTGGTCAGTGTGCCCTGTCCTAGTAAGGACGAAAAGGCCGAAGCCGATCTGCTGGTACAGAAGCTGCAGGCAATGGGACTGGAAGTAAAGGTGGACGATGCCGGCAGGAAGATCGGCGGGACAACAGGCAATGTGTGGGCATTTTTACCGGGCAATGTAGAGGGTGCAGCCGGACTGTTTTTTGAAGCACATATGGATTCTGTGCCGCCGACAACGGGAACGAAGGTCGTGCGCAGGGACGGAGTCCTTTATTCTGACGGAACTACTACTTTAGGCGGTGATGATAAAGTTGGTATAGCGGCTGTGCTGGAAGCAGTGCGGGCCGTGCAGGAGCAGAATATCCCGCATGGCGATATCCAGCTGTGTTTTACGATTGCCGAAGAGATCGGTTGTCTGGGAGTGGTCAATCTTGACCCGAAGGATATCAGGGCTGATCTCGGTTATTGCCTGGATATCGGTGGTGCGCCCGGTATCGTTACGAACTCTGCGCCGCGGCTGTTCGATATTTATTTTACAGTCAAAGGTAAGTCGGCTCATGCAGGTATCGAGCCTGAAAAAGGTATCAATGCCATTATGCTGGCGGCGAAAGCTTTGACGGCGCTGCCTGCTTACGGACGTCTTGACGAAGAAACTACATTAAATATAGGACAGATCGAAGGCGGTGCTGCAACAAACATCGTTGCGGAGCAGGCTAAATTCGTGATCGATATGCGCTGTATGGACCCTGATAAGCTGGAGCGGCTGAAGGATGAAACGATCAGGTGTATCAGAGAAGTGGTTGAAGCCGGCGGCGGTATTTTAGAGGTTGATCCGGTAGAAGGCTGTCCTGCTGTTCATGTAGCGGAAGACCATACGGCGGTATTGCTGGCTAAGCAGGCAGCCGATAATCTGCAGCTGCCTTTTGAACTGACGAAAACAGGTGGCTGCAGTGACGGCAATTTCCTCTGCGGCTATGGTTTGCCCTGCGTACTTCTAGCTACAGGTATGAACAAGGTCCATACTACAGAAGAGTGCCTGCGTGAGTGTGATTTGTACGACTGCGCTCGCTGGGTAACGGAAATAATCCGAATTACCGGGGAAAAATAGCCAGGCTGTTTTCACAATAACCCAAAACAGAAAATTACATTAAATGAGAAAAATGAAAAAGAATATTGACTTTGTGTAAAAACATATCTATAATTGATAGTGCCGAAAGTTTTGGGTGTCCTCCTGAAATACTTGGCGTGGAGCCGTAAGTTTTTGCTTACGGCTTTTTTATATAAAGAAAAGTTTAGTGTCAGGAAAATAGTGTATACTTTGTCAGTTTAATTGACTTTAGCCGTTAATTTTTATATAATTTTTTATTATGATGTTTCGACTTTAAAGGAGCGATAAAACGATTATGAAGTACATGACTGGTAATGAAATTCGTGAGAAATTTTTAAAATTCTTCGAAGATAGAGGACATTTGATCCTGCCCAGCGCGTCACTCATTCCTCAGGATGATCCGACGCTGCTTTTGATTGGCGCCGGTATGGCTCCTTTCAAACCTTTTTTTACAGGTAAAATGAAACCGCCTTCTCCTCGTATTGCGACCTGCCAAAAATGCGTGCGTACAGGCGATATTGAGAATGTCGGCCGTACTGCCCGCCACCATACTTATTTTGAAATGCTTGGTAATTTCTCTTTCGGCGATTATTTTAAAAAAGAGATCATTCCCTGGAGCTGGGAATTTGTTACCAAAGAGTTGGGGATTCCTGCTGATAAGCTGTGGATTACTATCCATACCGAAGATGATGAAGCTTTTGATATCTGGCATAATGTCGTTGGATTGCCTGAAGAACGCATCGTACGGTTGGAAGAGAATTTTTGGGAGATCGGCAGCGGCCCCTGCGGTCCCTGCTCCGAGATTCATGTCGATCTGGGTGAAGAACGCGGCTGCGGCAAACCGACTTGTGCTGTAGGCTGCGATTGTGACCGTTTCCTGGAAATCTGGAATCTGGTATTCACTCAATATAATCAAAATGAAGATGGTACTTATACGCCGCTGGCTAACAAAAATATTGATACCGGTGCCGGTCTCGAACGTTTGGCTTCCGTGCTGCAGGGCAAACCGTCTAATTTTGAAACGGATCTGATTTTCCCGATCATTGAATATGCATCTGAAGTAGCGGCTGTAGAATATGGCAGAGAAAGAAAAACCGATATTTCTTTGAAGGTAATTGCCGACCATGCCCGCAGTATGACTTTTATGATCGCCGACGGTATCCTGCCTTCCAATGAAGGCCGCGGTTATGTTTTACGTCGCATTCTGCGCCGTGCTGTACGTCACGGACGTTTGATCGGCATCGACAAAATGTTTTTGGCCGGTGCTGTGGATGTGGTTATTGAAATGTACGGTCATGTTTATCCAAACCTGGTCGAAAAACGCGAATATATCCAAAAAGTTATCGAAATGGAAGAAACAAGCTTCCTGCGTACTCTGCGTCAGGGCAGTGAACTGCTGAGCGACGAGATAGCTAAATTAGAGGCGGCAGGCGCTACGGTACTGGATGGAGCTACAGCTTTTAAACTGAACGATACCTTTGGCTTTCCGTGGGAACTGACTGCTGAAATCTTGGAAGAAAACGGAATGACGATGGATAAAGCTGGTTTTGACGCGGCGCTGGAGGTTCAGCGTAAAATGGCGCGTGAAGCCCGTGATGATAAAGCAGGCCGTCCGGTTATTTATAATACCCGCGGTATTGATATTGCTTCCTTAAAGGTTGATGAAGCTGCAGATACAGGTAAAATCGTTATGCTGTACCCTGCGCATGACGCACAGCCGATCGAAAATGCAGAAGATGGTAAAGACGTTGCCGTTATTCTTGACGTTACTGCCTTTCATGCTGAAGGCGGCGGCCAGTTAGGTGATTTGGGCCGTATCACTGCTCCTACAGGTGTGATTGAAGTTGAAAATACCAAAAAACTGCCGGACGGCGCTACGATCCAGATTGGGCGTGTAGTTGAAGGTACGGTCAATGTGGGCGATGCGGTAACTTACGAAGTAAACAGCTGCCGCAAAAGCGATATTGCCCGTAATCATACGGCAACGCATTTGCTGCACGCAGCTTTGAAATCTGTCTTAGGCGGTCATGTCAATCAGGCAGGCAGTTATGTAGGTCCGGACCGTCTGCGTTTCGACTTTTCGCATTTCTCGCCGGTAACAGAAGAAGAACTGAGCCGCGTCGAAGCTATTGTTAATGAAGAGATTTTGGCAGCCAAGGGTGTGACCATTGAAGAACTGCCGATTGAAGAAGCTAAAAAACGTGGTGCGATGGCGCTGTTTGGCGAAAAATATGGCGATATCGTGCGTGTCGTTACTGTACCGGGTTTCTCTATGGAATTCTGCGGCGGTGTTCATGTGACTAATACCGCTCAGATCGGTATGTTTAAAATAATTTCCGAGTCCAGCACCGGTGCTGGCGTTCGCCGTATCGAAGCTGTGACAGGACATGGCGCTGTGGCTCATGTCAACGAAATGGAAGCTATGGTAAAAGGCCTGGCTGCAAGCTTGAAATGCCGTGTAACTGATGTGCCTGCACGTTTGACAGCTCTGCAGGGAGAACTGAAAGCTGTTGAGCAAAAAGCTGCCGAGCTGGCCGATAAGATCGCTAAAGCTCAGGTCAGTGACGTTGACAGTCAGATTCGCGACATCAAAGGTATCAAAGCTTTAGTGCAGCAGGTCAGTGTCGATGATATCGAAGCACTGCGTAATCTGGGTGACCAGATGCGTGATAAGGTCGGCGGCGTCGTTGTGCTGGCTTCAGTATTTGCCGACGGCAAGATCAGTATTCTGACTATGGCTACGAAAGATGCTGTCGCTAAAGGTATCCATGCCGGCAACATTGTCAAAGAGGTTGCCAGGATCTGCGGCGGCGGCGGCGGCGGACGTCCTGATATGGCACAGGCAGGCGGTAAAGATGCTTCTAAATTAGGTGAAGCGTTGGAAACAGCCTGGGGCGTTATCGAAACACAGGTAAAATAATAAATTGTGTAAAAAAACTTAAAGGCCGAGAGTATTCTCGGCCTTTATTTATACAAGTTCACAGTTATTTTATATTTTTTTGTCTCAAGGTATGCTACAATAGTAATGTATCTATATCAAACGGTTGTTCAACAAGGGAATTTTGTATCAAGGAGGGATCAACGATGACTCAGGTATCGCAGGAAACAATGATGTTTAAGCGCAACAATGAAAATAAAGACGTCTCGCAAACAATCAGCGAGGTGTGCAAAGCGCTGGAAGAAAAAGGCTATAATCCTATTGACCAGCTCGTAGGTTATCTGCTCAGCGGCGATCCTACATATATTACCAGTCATGATGACGCACGCACGAAGCTGCGTCGTTTTGAACGTTATGAGCTTATTGAAGAACTGGTAGTAAAATATTTGGAAAAAAACACAAAATAAGACGGGGAGAGCTGCTTACATGAGAAGTATGTCTCTGGATGTCGGCACGCGGACTATCGGCGTAGCCGCCAGTGATCTGATGGGGATGATCGCCAACGGGGTGGAAACAATCCGTCGTACCAGTGAAGATCGTGATCTGCAGCGTATCGGCGAGCTTATCGCTGAATATGAAGTAGATACGATGGTGGTAGGTTATCCTAAGAATA
This sequence comes from Phascolarctobacterium faecium, assembly GCF_003945365.1. Taxonomy (NCBI): domain Bacteria; kingdom Bacillati; phylum Bacillota; class Negativicutes; order Acidaminococcales; family Acidaminococcaceae; genus Phascolarctobacterium; species Phascolarctobacterium faecium. The sequence continues at coordinate 1,459,102 of NZ_AP019004.1, forward strand.
TGAACGGCAGTGTAGGCGAACGTGCGCAGAGCTGCGAGGATTTTGCCAGAGTGATCGGCGAAAGGTTCCCGCAGCTTAAAATCGTCTTATGGGACGAGCGTCTTTCGACAGTTGCCGCTGAAAAAGTTTTGATAGATGCCGACCTGCGCCGCAGCAAACGCAAAAAAGTTATCGACATGATGGCGGCTGTGGTGATTCTGCAAAATTATCTGGATAGTCCACAAAGTAAAAGGACGGAATGAAAGTATGGCGAAAAAAATATTTATCGGCTTTGTTGCGCTGGTTCTGGTTGCTTTCGTGCTGCTGTTCCAGTTCGGAGGCCGTGCTGCCGAAGAACTCACTAAAAAGCTTCTGGCAGAGCAGACTGCGCTGCAGGGGACTTTAAAAGCCGAAGAGATTCAGGCTAACTGGTCGGGTGATGTTATTTTCAAAAATGTCGTCTGGGTAGGGCCGGATGGCAAAACGATTGCCGAAATACCTCTGGCTACGGTATCTGTCAATTTATTTGACGCTTTGCTGAAAGGCGGTACCGGAGCTTCTGTTGGTGATGTGGTGATCGATAAGCCCAGTTTTTTTGTGTCTTATAATAAAAAAGACGGTTTGAACATTGTCAATTATATCAATTTTCAGGTTGAAGAAGAGCAGAAGAACAATGAGCTACTGACTGTAAAAAAGGCGGCTGCAGCAACGCAGTTCCGCGGTTTGATGGAAATCAAGGACGCGAAGGTGAATCTGCTGCTGGAGAACAAGCCGCTGGATTTTGATAAAGTACAGTTCCAGGGAAATTTTAAACAATATCCAAAAATCAAATACGGTCTGCGTGTTAAAGACGGTAAAAGCGATATTATCGCTGACATCCAAAATGATTCAGGCACGACGGCAGTTGTGGCAGAGGTAAAGAAAATGCCGCTGCAGAATATCCTGAATGTTTTGCCGCAGACTGCTGATGTGGTGATCACTGAAGGCAATCTGCCTGACGTAAAAATCAGGGCTGATAAAGCCGATGATAAATGGACTTTGAATATCGACGGTACGATCGACGGTTTGAAAGGCTCTTTGATCAATTATCCTGTAACGAAAGGCAGCGGCAAGTTTTCGGCTGATACCGAGGCTTTGAAGTTTGCCGGACTGAATCTGGAGGTTGCCGGACAGACGGTGATCATAGACGGCAATGTTTATTATGCTGAAAAGCCGGAGGCAAAACAGACATATGCTTTGACTGTTAATGCGCCGAGCTTTGTGATAGAAGCTTTGAGTCCGGGCCTGGGCTTGAAGGATGCTGTTACCGCTTTGGGCAAGGTCAAGGGTACTATCGACAAACCTGAGGCTGAAGGCACCTTCGGACTTGATAAGCTGGCCTACGATCCGCTTTATATTACTGCGCTCAGCGGCAAGTTTCTGTATAAAGACGGAAAGCTTAATATCGGTGATGCTATTGGTAATGTTTATGCTGGTCAAGTCAATGTCAATGGTCAGATTGATACTAAAACCAAAGACTTCAAACTGGAAGTACAGGGTATAGACCTCGACAGCTCCGTAGTTACGGAAACGCAGGTCGACGGTCCGCTGTCATTTAAAATGCTGGCGATAGGAACTGCTGATGCAGGCAGTGCCACAGGTGCGGGCAGCTTCCGCATCGAGGAAGGCAAGTACATGATGCTGCCGTTCCGTTCCATCAAAGGTTCGATCACCAGACAGCAGGGAAAATTTGCTTTTTCCAATATCAAGATCGCTACCGCTGTCGGCAGCTTTGATACTAATATCATAGTTAAAGATAACGGTAAGCTTGGATTTGATCTGGATAAAGGTTTTTTAGCTGCACAGCTTGGTGAAAAATGATAAATTGACAGCATTACTGTAAATGATATAAAATGTATATAATTTAGAAACGAGGTGTCGTAATGGACCAAACAGAAAATAAAGAAAATATGGAAGCTATGGAAGAAGAACAAATCGTAGTTATTACTGACGATGAAGGCAACGAATTATATTTTCGTGAAGAAATGGTAGTACCTGTAGGCAAGAAAAATTTCGCTATTTTAGCGCAGATCAATTTGGAAGACTGCGAATGTGAAGATGAAGATTGTCACTGCCATGAACATGAGGAAGACGAAGAAGAAAATGTGATTATCGCCCGTATTGAGTTTGATGAAAACGGCGAAGAAGTTTATTTAGCTCCTACAGACGAAGAGTTTGATGAAGTAAAAGCTGCTTACGAAAAACTCATGGAAGACTGGGACGAAGAATAACAACTGCTAGTGCCGGACATACTGTCCGGCACTTTTTGAGCTTTATTATCTCTGGTGTGAAGGGAATGGAAAAATGAGGAAGGTACTGCCATTTTTTTTAGGCATCTTTCTGGTAGTTGTAGTAGGTGCTTACTGGGTATTGAACTACACTGGCAGCAATAAAGATCTGGCGACTGGAAGCCCGTATCTGATTACGGTTGAGCCGGGGATGACTACTGCGGATATCGCAAATCTTCTGCATAAGCAGAAATTGGTGAAAACTCCGGAAGCGTTTCGACTGGAAGCCAAATTCCGTGGATTGGAACGCGATCTGCAGGCCGGGCGTTATGAAATAACAGCCGGGATGTCTAACAGTGAGATCGTTGAAGTTCTGTCAAAGGGACAGGTGCAGCGGGTGAAGTTTACGGTTCCAGAAGGCTTTACCGTAGTTAAAACTGCGAAAAAAATTGAGGCGGAAGGTCTTGGTTCTGCTGAAAAGTTCATCGAAGCCGCGCGTAATTATACTCCATATCCCTATATGGAAACCAGTGATTCTAATGTTATTTATAAGGCGGAAGGATTTATTTTTCCCTCTACCTATATGTTTGACATCGGTATGAATGAAAAAGATATGCTGGCCATGATGGTCAAGGAATTCAATACGCAGATGAACAAAGAAAATATTCCGGAAGAAGCAGAAAAACAGAAAATGTCGATCAGAGATCTGGTAAATATGGCTGCCCTGGTAGAGATGGAAGCTGTTTTTAAAGAAGAACAGCCGCGCATTGCCGGAGTTTTTCTGCGTCGCTTAGAGATTTATATGCCGATTCAGTCAGATACTACTATTCAGTATATTTTGGGGACTCAAAAAGAAGAAATTACAATTGCAGATACCAGGATTCAAAACCCTTATAACACTTATCAAAATCCAGGTTTGCCGCCGGGACCGATTTCCAGTCCTGGGATGAGTGCGATCAAGGCTGTTTTAAATCCTGAAAAAACGGAGTATTTATACTTTGTTGCTGAAAAAGACGGACATCACCGTTTTACGAAAACTTATGCCGAGCATTTGAAGGCAATCGAAGATATTCATGGACCACAATAAGGAAGTAATATGACGAGAATGAAAAATAAGCCGGAGCTTTTGGCGCCGGCAGGAAATATGGAAAAATGTAAAATAGCTTTGCGTTATGGCGCTGATGCCGTTTATTTGGGCGGTAAGATGTTCGGGCTACGGGCTTTTGCCAATAATTTCAGTATTGAAGAAATTGCAGAAGCGGCTGCTTATGCGCACGGACTTGGCAAAAAGGTCTATGTGACGGTTAATATTTTTGCCCATAACGAAGATTTGGCCAGACTGCCGGACTATCTGCTGGAATTGCAGCAGGCCGGAGTTGACGCTTTGCTTATTTCTGATCTGGGTGTTTGGAACGTGGCACGTCAGACTGTACCGGAAATGCCGCTGCATGTAAGTACGCAGGCTAATACAAGTAACTGGGCAGCAGTGCAGGCATGGAAGGCACTGGGAGCTGAACGTGTCGTACTGGCACGCGAGCTGTCACTGGAGGAAATCCGGGAAATCGGTGCAAGGACTGATGTTGAGCTGGAAGCCTTTGTGCATGGAGCAATGTGTATCTCATATTCCGGACGCTGTCTGCTCAGCAGTTATCTGACTGGACGCGACGGCAACCGTGGTGCCTGTGCGCAGGCCTGCCGCTGGGAATATAGCCTTATCGAAAAGAACCGTTCTGATGAAGGCTTTGATATTGAAGAGGATGAACGCGGTACTTATGTAATGAATTCAAAGGATTTGTGTCTGATCGATCATATTCCTGATTTGATAGAGGCGGGCATTTGCAGCCTGAAAATCGAAGGGCGTATGAAAAGTATCCATTATGTAGCGACTGTGGTCAGCGTATACCGTAAAGCGATCGACGCTTACTGGAACGATCCCAAAAAATATCAGGTCACGGATGAATGGCGTCAGGAGTTGGAAAAAGTTTCTCACCGGCCGTATACGAAAGGGTTTGCTTTTGGCAAACCAGGTAGTGACGGACAGGTCTATACGACCTCCAGTTATGAACAGACACATGATTTTGTCGGTATCGTGCTTGAATATGATGCTGACGCTAAACGCGCTTATATCGAACAGCGCAACAATGTGAAAAACGGCGAGGTATTGGAACTGCTGATGCCGGACGGGGAACTGTTCCCGCTAACTTTAGAGGATATGCGTAATGCAGACGGAGAAAGTATCGACTGTGCACCGCATGCTCAACAAAAATTTTCTATCGTCAGCGACAGGGCTTTGATGCCTGATTCGCTGCTGCGGAGGAAGGTAATATGTTAGAAGACCGAAGTACCATCTACGCAAAGGTGGCGCCTGAGCGTATAGCAGACGTAAACTGGATCATGGAGGGCTATGAGCATCTGGCCTTAGTCAGCACGATTGATCATCAGGAAGGCATCATTCTTTTGCGTGGTACGCCTGATACCTATAATGATGTTTTAGAAATTGTTGAAAATATGCCGTTTTCAGTAGAAATTCTTGAAAGTTTTAATGAAGCTTTGTAGGCAAATTGTCAAAAGTGTGATAAAATATTTGGGTATCGTATTATTTTATAAAAAAAGTGAGGTAAGGATTTATGCCGCGTATCGGTAAAATCTTTGATTTTCTGGAAAAAGAACATTTGGATTGCGTCGTTATTAAAGACGTTAATACAATTCGCTATTTGACCGGCTTCAGAGGTGATTCGAGCATTCTTTATGCCGATGACCGTCGGGCTGTCCTTGTCACTGATGGCAGATACTTGTATCAAGCAAGGGCAGAAGCCAAATGCTGCCATATCGTCGAATATGCGGAAAACATCTGGCATACAGTTGCCGAATTGGCGCAGGATGCTAAAACAGTTGGTTTTGACGGCGATTATTTCACTTATAATGACTTCAATACTTTGCAGGAGCTTCTATGCGGCAAAGAACTGAAGGTCATTGACCTGAAATATATCCGTATGGTCAAAGATAAACGCGAGCTGGAATTGATGTGGCGCGCTGTAAAAATTGCCGACGAGGCGTATTTGCGGTTGCTGGATGAATTACAGCCCGGCATGACTGAAAAAACTCTGGCTGGCCGCCTGGAATACTATATGCGCAGCCTGGGAGCAGAAAAACTCGCTTTTGAAACTATCGTAGCTTCGGGTGAACGTTCTGCGCTGCCGCATGGTATCGCTTCCGATAAAGAAGTGGAGATCGGCGACTTTATTACTTTTGATTTCGGTGCAGTTTATGACGGCTATCATTCTGATATGACCCGTACCGTTGTCTTGGGGATGGCCAACTCATGGCATAAAGAAATTTATACCATTGTTGAAGAAGCCCAGTGGCGCGGTTTGAAAAATGCTAAACCCGGTATTACCGGTGCAGAGCTGGACGCTGTTGTCAGGGATTATATAACTTCCCGGGGGTATGGCGAAAACTATGTGCATGGGCTGGGACATGGTATCGGTCTTGAGATCCATGAAATGCCGAATATCAACAAACGCGGTCAGAATGTAATTTTGCAGCCCGGTATGACATTTACTGTTGAACCTGGTATTTACATCCCCGGCAAGGGCGGTGTACGTATAGAAGACACGGTTGTGTTGACCGACGAAGGCGCAAAAGTGCTGACCGGGGTTAAAAAACAGCTGATGGAAATTGTTTAATTTTTTATATAGGAGGACTATTTATGATTTCTACTAACGAATTTAAGACTAATGTGACTGTTACTATTGACGGCGATGCCTGGCAAGTCGTTGAGTTCCAGCATGTAAAACCTGGTAAGGGTGCAGCTTTTGTCCGCGCTAAAATGCGTAACATGTGTACTGGTTCTGTTGTTGAACGTACCTTTAATGCAGGCGAACGTCTGCCTAAAGCACGTGTTGACCGTCGTGAAATGCAATATTTATATGAATCTGACGGACAATATGTTTTTATGGATAACGAAAACTATGAGCAGACCGAATTGACAAAAGAGCAGTTGGGTAATGCTTTGAACTTCCTGAAAGAAAATATGGATGTTAAAATCATGGTTTACGAAGGCCGTATTCTCGGTGTTGACCTGCCGAATACTGTTGAACTGACCGTAGTTGAAACCGATCCCGGCATCCGCGGCGATACCGCTACCGGCGGCAGCAAACCGGCTAAAATGGATACCGGTTATGTTGTAAAAGTTCCTCTGTTCATAAACGAAGGCGATGTTCTTCGCATCGATACCAGAACTGGCGAATATATCGAACGTGCATAATTAAAAGCGACTGTTTAAACAGCGGTGAATTTACTTTCGCCGCTGTTTTTTTATGCATTTATACATAGTATTCACGCAGTAGTTATGGTATAATTAAAAGCAAAATAGGGTAAGTATATTCTGTTGCCGCACAGACAGGAGGTGGCATGGTAGTTGAAATCAGATTCTGAAGATAAAGAATTGGAAACCGGTACAGGGGAGTTTGTGAATGCAGACGATGCAGCTGAGAAAGAAGAACAGCTGCCTGACGAAATCGGTGATGTGAAAGTTGCCGACGAAGTAATCAGTATCGTTGCAGGACTGGCTGCGCAGGAAGTCAACGGTGTTATTGGTATGAGCGGCAGTTTTGCCGAAGGCCTGAATGAATTTTTAGGTAAGAAAAGTTTTGCCAAGGGTGTACGGATCACCGTCGATGGGCATGTTGTGACAGCCGCAGTTTATGTTAATGTTGAATATGGTTCATGTATCCCTGAAATAGCTTTGGAAATACAGGAAAAGGTTAAAGAAGCAATCGAGAACATGACCGGTTATGAAGTCAAATTCGTCGATGTGCATATACAGGGCGTGGCGCGCCGACCCAAGAGCGAATTGGAAGAGAGCCTGGAAAAAATGGACGCCGCCCATGAAAATTTCTTTGGTGAGGAGTGAGTTATTTTGGGAATACCTGATAGAATAATTTTAACTTTATACACTTTTTTGATGGCAGTAGTGGCTGTTTTGGTAGTGCTTTGCAGCTTGGGCGTTATCGGCCAGACTGCTATCACTGCTTTCTTTGCTACTATTCCCGGCAACTGGGAGTATGCGGTGGGCGGGATCATCATTCTGCTGGTAAGTATCCGCCTGCTTATTGCAGGTATTGGCGCGACTGGAATGACTTCGCTGACGATCAGCAGTGCCGATTCCGGTAAAGTATCTGTCGGTAAAAGCGCTATTGAAGATTATGTAGCGGAGATCGCTAAAGAGGTTTATGGTGTTTATGGCGTTAAGGTCGAGGCAAAAATGGGCGAAGAACATATCAGCATTCGCATCAATGCGTCGATAGAGCCTGGTATAAATATTCCTGAAACTACAGATGAAATTAAATATAATGTACGTGATACGATCAAAAAGGTCTTGGGTATGGAGATCAAGGACATAGATCTGTTCTTCAAGCAGATCAAAGCGAAAGGCTGAGGAGGTAGACGGCATGCTTAACGAAATTTTCAGTGATCTTTGGAAGAATTACCGTGGCCGGCTGCTGGGGTCTATATTTGGTCTGTTTATCGGCGTAATGTTTTTGATCTTAGGCTTTCTGCAGACGATTTTTCTGCTCATATGTATTACTGCCGGGTTCTTCCTCGGCAATAAGCTGGACAAAAAAGAAGACCTGATGGAATGGCTGGACAGACTGCTGCCGCCAGGCTATCATAAATAAATTTCAGACAAGAGAGGGCTAATATGATTCGCAGGATTGCAAGGGAATTGGTTTTACAAAGTTTGTTTCAGATAGATTTTGCTCAGGTCGACTGTGAGGCAGCGTTGAATGCTGCTGTTGAAGAACGGTCTGATAAAAGTGCTGAAAAAGCCAAAGAGTATGCACAAGATGTTTTAAATGGTGTTTTGGCTAATAGTGAAGCGATAGATGCCAGGATCAGTGAGTATGCTATTGACTGGACCTTGGAGCGTATGCCGGCTGTCGACCGTAATATTTTGCGGGTCGCCGTTTATGAAATGTTTTTTGCAGCAGAAAAGCTGGTGCCTAATGTGGCAATCAACGAAGCTGTGGAAATAGCGAAAATTTATGGAACAGATGATACTCCGCGGTTTATCAACGGAGTTCTAGGTAAAATGGTTCGCAGTGATGTCTAAAAATGAGGTCTATCTGGGCATTGATACCAGCTGCTATACAACGTCGGTCGCACTGATCGGCAGAGAAGGCGGACTGGTAGGTGAGGCCCGCAGGATTTTACAAGTGAAACCGGGCTGCAGAGGTCTGCAGCAGTCGGAGATGGTGTTTCAGCATACGCGTAACCTGCCGATTTTGCTGGAAGAGGTTTTAAAAAAGCCGCTGAAAGTCATCGGTATCGGTGTTTCTGCCCGCCCGCGGCCCTTGGAAGATTCGTATATGCCAGCATTTTTGGTTGGGTTGGGCCTGGCGCGCTCTTTAGCGGCTGTAAACGAAATTCCGTTATGGCAGATCAGCCATCAGGAAAATCATTTGGAAGCCGGATTGTGGTCAGCGCAGGGGCCTGATGCCGACCGTTTTCTGCTTTTACATGCTTCCGGCGGTACTACTGACTTATTATTAGCGGAAAAACAAACTGACAGCACTTATGCACTGACACAGGCAGGCGGCAGCAAAGATCTGCATGCCGGTCAGTTTGTTGATAGAGTAGGTGTTGCGTTGGGACTGCAGTTTCCGGCAGGAGCCGCTTTAGAACAACTGGCGGCAACTGCGGCCGATTGCATCGAATTGCCGGTAGCAGTACGTCAGGGTGACGTCAGTTTATCCGGGCCTGCTACTGCTGCTTTGCGTAAAATCGAGGCTGGCGCTGATCCTGCAGCTTTGGCGGCAGGTGTGCAATATGCCCTGGCAGAAACCTTTGTCAGGATGATCCGTAACGTGGCAGCGCAGAAAGAAATTTTTGATGTTTTGCTGGTAGGCGGTGTGGTTTCTAATGCTTATATCCGCCGTCATATGATAGAAAAGCTTGCTAAACGCAGGATCAGGGTCTGGATACCCGAAAGCCGGTTTAGCCCCGATAATGCTGCCGGCTGCGCTGCTTATGCGTTCAGGCAGGGAGAAAGCAGTTATGAATGAAGTAATTTATTCCGTAAGTGAATTGAATTTGATGATCAAAAGCCTGCTGGAGGGCGATCGTACTTTTACTAATATCCAGATCCAGGGTGAAATCTCTAATTTTAAACGTTATTCTTCAGGGCATTGTTATTTTACCTTGAAAGATGCCGGCGGCGTACTTAAAGCAGTTATGTTTCGCAATCAGGCGCGCAGTCTGCGATTTGAACCGCAAAACGGTGATACTGTTGTTGCTATCGGGCGTGTCGGAGTGTACGAGCGCGATGGCGTTTATCAGCTTTATACAGACCTGCTGCTGCCGTTAGGTGCTGGAGATCTGATGCTGGCTTATGAAGAATTAAAGAAAAAACTGACTGAGGAGGGGTTGTTTGACAGTGAACGTAAACGTGAACTGCCGCTGAACCCTAAAACAGTTGGAATGATAACATCGCCTTCCGGTGCTGCTGTACGTGATATGATTACTGTCGCGCAGCGGCGCAATCGCGGCATCAAGCTGTTGCTGTTTCCTGTCAAGGTGCAGGGAGATGGTTCTGGTGCTGAAATTGTCAGGGCGATCCGGTTTATGAATAAACACCGTTTGGCTGATGTCCTGATCGTTGGACGCGGCGGCGGTTCCATAGAAGAATTGTGGGCTTTTAATGAAGAGCCTGTTGTGCGTGCTATTGCTGCGTCTGAAATACCAGTAGTTTCAGCAGTAGGGCACGAAACTGATTTTACATTGTCAGATTTTGCTGCTGACCGCAGGGCAGCTACGCCTTCACAGGCTGCTGAGCTGGTTGTTGCAGATGCTGATTCGTATCTGCGCTATGTTGAGGAACTGACAGCACGCGGCGAGCGGGTGCTTGTGCATCAACTGGAACAGGCGCAGCATAAGCTGCAGCGTCTTCAGGGATCATGGGCTTTAGCCAAGCCGGAACGCTGGCTGGAGCCATTGCAGCAGCGTACGGATATGGCGATGCGGCAGCTGCAGGGCAGGATGGAAAGTATTCTGCAGAAACGGCAGCACAAGTTTGGACTGCTGGCAGCGCGGCTTGATGCTTTATCACCGCTGACGGTACTTGCCAGAGGTTATTCGATAACCAAGACAGACTCAGGCAGGGCTTTGCGCAGTATCGCAGATGTGCGCTGGGGAGAAGAACTCAGGACTCAGGTTGCTGACGGTGATGTGATATCGGTTGTGCAGCAGGTAGAAAGGCGTGAAAAACAATGACGATGAAAAAAATCGCCAAAAACATAAAGTTTGAAGAAGCGTTGGCCGAGCTGGAACAGCAGGTACAGCTGCTGGAAAGTGGAGAACTGCCGCTGGAAGAAGCGCTGGCAGCGTTTCAGCAGGGCGTTGCTTTGAGTAAGGTATGCATGACTAAACTCAATACGGTGCAGCAGGAAGTAGAAAAAATCGTCGTTGCTGCTGACGACGATAACGAATATGAACTGGAAACATTCGCAGAGCTGGAGGATTGACATGGATTTTAATAAGTATTACGAAGACAGGCAGAAGCTGGTCAATACTTTTCTGGAAAAACGTTTGGAAAAAAAGGGCATCTCGCGTGTCGATGAAGCAATGGCTTACAGCCTGCTGGCAGGTGGCAAGCGTATCCGTCCCATAATTTTAATGGCAACAGCCGATGCTTTGGGTGTCAGCGGTTATAATTTTCTGCCGGTAGCCTGTGGTTTAGAAATGATCCACACCTATTCGCTGATCCATGATGATCTGCCTTGTATGGATGATGATGAATATCGTCGCGGCCGTTTGACCAACCACAAGGTTTTTGGGGAAGCGCTGGCGCTTTTGGCTGGTGACGCTTTACTGACCCTTGCCTTTGAAGTGATGCTGGAACAAAAAAACGTACCGGCGGAAGCTTTGATCGAAACTGTGCGCGAAGTAGCAATGTGTGCCGGAAACTTCGGTATGGTCGGCGGTCAGGTCATTGATCTTGATTCCGAAGGCAGGCAGATCAGTGAAGAAGAACTGCGTAAGCTGCATGCAGGCAAAACAGGAGCACTTTTCATTGCGGCAGTTCGCAGTGGTGCGCGATTGTCTGGTGCTGCCAGTGATGAACTGCTGGCTTTGACAAAATTTGCCGATCTTTTGGGGCTTGCTTTCCAGATCACAGACGATATCCTTGATGTCGAGGGTGATGCTGCTCAGATGGGCAAGGCAGCGCATAGTGATGAGAAAAAGCATAAGTCCACTTATGTGACCTTATATACTCTGGAAGGCGCCAAAGCGCTGGCTCAGAAAACTGTTGACGAGGCGCTGGGCTGTCTGGAAATGTTTGGAGAAAATGCCGAAGCTCTGCGTGAGATTACAAAAATGATGTGCGGGCGTAAAAGCTAAGTTATTTGTTATTGAGAAGAAAGGCGGATTGCTGAATGCAAAATGAGCAATTATTGCAAAAAATAAATTCTCCCGCAGATCTGAAAATGCTGACTCTGGATGAAATGAAGCTTTTAGCAGGCGAGATCAGGCAGCTGATCATTGATGTCGTTTCTAAAAACGGCGGCCATTTAGCTCCTAATTTAGGTGTGGTAGAACTGACTTTGGCTTTGCATAAAGTATTTACGACACCGAAGGATAAAATTATCTGGGACGTAGGCCATCAGTCATATATCCATAAAATACTGACGGGGCGTAAGGACCAGTTTCCGACGCTGCGGCAATATAAAGGCCTGTCAGGATTCCCGAAGCGTAAAGAAAGCGAGCACGATGCTTTTGGTACAGGACATTCCAGCACATCCATCTCAGCTGCTTTGGGGATGGCTGTAGCACGTGATCTTAAAGGTGAAGATAATAATGTTATTGCCGTTATCGGTGATGGTTCGATGACTGGCGGTATGTCTTTTGAAGCTTTGAATAATGCCGGCGATCTGCATAAAAAAATGATCGTTATTTTAAACGACAACGAAATGTCTATTTCTAAAAATGTCGGCGCGATGTCACAGTATTTGTGCGATCTGCGCACAGGTGAAACCTATAACAAAATCAAACACGATGTTGAAGGCTGGCTGAAAAGCCTGGACTTCGGCACTGATGTTTTAAATGCTATCGAACGTGTTAAAGGCAGTGTAAAGTACCTGATGGTACCAAGCTCTGTTTTTGAAGAGTTGGGCTTTAAATATCTTGGCCCGATTGACGGCCATGATTTGAATAAGCTGCTGGAGGTTTTGGAAGCGGCAAAGCATGTCGATGGTCCTGTTTTAGTGCATGTGATCACTAAAAAAGGTAAAGGCTATGAACCTGCAGAAAAAAGTCCGAATAAATTTCATGGCACGGGTCCGTTTGAGATTGCAACAGGTAAAAAAATCACCGATCCGCAGGCTCCGATCGCTTACACGGAAATGTTTGGTAAAACTTTGGTCGAACTAGCTGAACAAGATGCAGATATTGTTGCTATCACAGCGGCTATGCCTGACGGCACAGGTCTTAACAAATTTGCCGAATGCTATCCGCAGCGCTTTTTGGACGTAGGTATCGCTGAGCAGCATGCTGTTACTGCGGCTGCCGGTATGGCGGCTGCTGGAATGAAGCCCGTTGTTGCGGTGTATTCTACATTTTTACAAAGAGCGTATGATTCGGTGCTGCACGATATCTGCATGCAGGATCTGCATGTAACGATGTGCCTTGACCGTGCCGGTATCGTCGGTGACGACGGTTTTACACATCATGGTGTTTTTGATTATGCTTATCTGCGTTCGATGCCCAGGATGACGATTATGGCACCTAAGGACGAAAACGAACTTCGTCAGATGCTGAACACGGCATTACAATTCAACGGACCGATCGCGATCCGTTATCCGCGCGGCAGCGGTATTGGCGTTGACTGTGAAGACGAACTGAAAGAACTTCCTATTGGTAAAGGTGAGCTTTTGCGGGAAGGTACCGATGTTTGCCTGCTGGCGATCGGCAGCATGGTGCAAACAGCTTTGCGGACTGCTGATGCTTTGGCGGCAAACGGTATTCAGGCTGGTGTGATCAATCTGCGTTTTGCCAAACCTCTTGATGAAGAATTGATCGTTCAGGCGGCCGAAAAATATGGAAAACTGGTCACCCTGGAAGAAGGCGTGCTGGCTGGCGGTGTTGGCTCTGCAGTTTTAGAGCTGCTTAATAAAGCCGGTCTGATGCAAAAGGTGCAGGTCTTAAATTTGGGACTCCCTGACGAATTTGTACCGCATGGTGACAAAAAATATTTGTTCCGGGATCTGGGTTTAGATACAGAAAGTATAAAAGAAAAAATTACTGCTTTGGTGAAAGGTGCCGGAGAAGCAAAGTGAAAAAAGAACGATTAGACGCACTGCTGACAGCCAGAGGACTTTTTGAAAGCCGGGCAAGGGCTCAGGCTGCTATTATGGCAGGTCAGGTGCTGGTCAATGAACAGAAAATAGATAAACCGGGGACACAGGTTCCCGAAGAGGCAGCGATACGCCTGCTGGGCGAAAAACTTAAATATGTGAGCCGCGGTGGGCTGAAATTGGAAAAGGCATTGCAGATATTCCCCATCAGCGTAGAAGGTAAAACTGTTGCGGATATCGGCGCTTCCACAGGCGGATTTTCCGACTGTGCCCTGCAGAATGGCGCTGTTAAAGTGTACGCCGTTGATGTAGGCTATGGTCAGCTGGCCTGGAAGCTGCGCAGTGATGAGCGTGTCGTAAATATGGAACGCACTAACGTGCGCTATCTTGAAGCTGAAAGCTTGGGAGAACTGGTAGACGCAGCAACTATCGACGTGGCATTTATTTCTTTGGATAAGGTGCTGCCGGCGGTACATAAACTGCTTAAGCCAACTGGATTTGTTATTGCGCTTGTTAAGCCGCAGTTTGAGGCCGGCAAAGAAAACGTCGGAAAAAAAGGTGTCGTACGCGACCCTAAGGTACATGCCGACGTTATCAAAAAAGTAGTAGCTTTTGCTAAAGAAGAAGGTTTTGGTATTGCCGGACTGGATTTTTCTCCTATCAAAGGGCCTGAAGGCAATATTGAGTACTTACTGCATCTGACACTGGGTGATGACAATGCGGTAAGTGAAACTATGATTGACGAGCTTGTATCCAAATCACATGGTGATTTGGATAAACCACAGACCCAGGAGTAGAAACAGCGAGGCTTTTATGAATAAATTACGGTTGGGGATATTCCCCAATATGAAAAAAGAAAATGTCAAAAACAGTTTGCCGAAAGTGTTGGATTTGTGCGATAAGGCTGAGATCGAGGCGGTACTGCCGCAGCGTCTGGATTATCAGGACAGGCCCAGCTACGACGTTTGCGACAGGGCAAGCCTGAAGCAGATGCATATGGCGGTATCTTTAGGCGGCGATGGTACGCTGCTGCAGATGACGAGATTTTTGGCGCCGCTGAAAATCCCTGTATTTGGTGTCAATTTTGGGAAATTAGGCTTTTTAGCGGAAATAGAACTCAAAGAACTGCCGGAAGCCTTATCCAAGCTGACGGCCGGAGAATATGTGCTGGAAGAGCGCAGTCAGCTGCAGGCCTGTGTTTGGCGTGACGGTAAGGTTTTGATTGACGCTCACGCCTTAAACGATATGGTAGTGGCCAAGGGGCATTTTTCAAAGCTGGCGCATCTCAGTCTGAAGGTCAATGGCAAACGTTCGGGCAATTATGCCGCTGACGGTATCATCATGGCAACGGCTACAGGCTCTACTGCGTATTCGTTATCGGCAGGGGGGCCGCTTGTACATCCCAGCCTCGATGTTACTATTATTACACCTATCTGCGCTCATGCGCTTTATACAAGACCGCTTTTGATTCCGATGGACAGGGTCATAGAACTGAATGCTATTCCACCCTATGAAGAACTGTTGCTTTCGGCGGATGGAGAAATAGTAGCATCGATAGCGGAAAATGATACAGTAAGAATTGCCAAAAGCCCTGACAAAGTAACTTTTATCAGGCTCAATGGCCGCAGTTATTATGAAACCTGGCAGGAAAAGCTGATCCGTAATACGGAAATGCTTTAAAATACCCAACCGCTTACAAATACAGATATGAGGTGAGAGACGTGAAAGGTATCAGACACGGCAAGATCAAAGAAATCATCGAACACAGCAAAATCGAAACTCAGGAAGATTTGGCGGCTGCTTTACGCCACGACGGTATCGAGGTAACTCAGGCTACTGTTTCCCGCGACATCAAAGAGCTGATGCTCATTAAAGTTCCGGATGCCGAAGGCAATTATCATTATGCTTTTCCTAAAGAACATAATATGCTGCTGACTCCCGGACGTCTGGAACGTACTTTCCAGGATTCTATCATAGGTATGCGTGCCTCAGAAAATCTGGTAGTTGTCCGCAGCCTTCCCGGTACTGCACAATCGGTAGCTTATGCTATTGATTATATGAAATGGCCGGAGGTTTTGGGGA
The DNA here is from genome assembly GCF_003945365.1 of Phascolarctobacterium faecium. Classification (NCBI taxonomy): domain Bacteria; kingdom Bacillati; phylum Bacillota; class Negativicutes; order Acidaminococcales; family Acidaminococcaceae; genus Phascolarctobacterium; species Phascolarctobacterium faecium. Next base: position 1,474,784 of record NZ_AP019004.1, read on the forward strand.
CTGTTGCTGGTGATGATACTATTTTTGTTGCTGTCGATTCAAAAGATAACACTGTAACCTTTATGGAACGCTTTAATAATCGCTGATAGGACGAGGTCGTTTAACGATGCTGCAATCTTTGCATGTGCATAATTTTGCTTTAATTGAAGATGCGAAAATAGATTTTGCCCCCGGTTTCAATATTTTTACAGGTGAGACCGGTGCAGGTAAGTCTATTCTGATCGATGCTTTTGGCGTCGTGCTGGGTAATCGGGCTTCGGCGGACTATATCCGCAGCGGAGCTGATTCCTTTTGGGTGCAGGCGGTATTCGATATCAGCGGGATAGAAGCAGTTAAGTCTTTGCTGGCAGAGCAGGGGATAGACGAAGAGGACGAACTGTTTTTGAGGCGGCGTATTTTAGCCAACGGCAAAAGCCAGGCTACAGTTAACGGCGTGCAGGTACCATTGGCAGTACTCAAAAGCTTCAGCGAACTTTTGGTCGATATTCATGGCCAGCATGAAAACCAGGCGCTTCTAAAGTCTGATGCACCGTTGGCATTGGTCGATTTGTATGGACGGGAAGAGATTGCTCCTGTGCGTAAAACGTATCGGGAGCTGTATACAGCCTATCTGACTACGCAGGCGAAGCTGACACAGCTGGAGCAAACCGGCAGTGAGCGGGAACGCATTTTAGACCGTCTGGAATGGGAAATCAAAGAAATTACTGAGGCCGCATTGGAAGCAGGCGAACTTGAAGCCTTACAGGAAGAGGTAAAACGTCTGCAGAACAGCGGCAAGATCATGACAGCAGTCAACAGTGCTCATGAATATCTTGACAGCGAAAGAGGTATTCTTGATAATTTGGCGGCAGCTAAAGATCAGCTGGCGGCAGTTGTGCGTTATGATGAACGGCTGCATAATGCGTGTGAAAGCCTGGAAGGCAGCTGGATCGCATTGGATGAATGCCGGCGTGAGCTGAGCGATTATCTAAGCAGCGAGGAATATGATGCTGCAAGAGCAGCTTATGTAGAGGAACGCTTGGATCTGTGGTATCGTCTGCAGAAAAAATACGGCGACAGCTATGAAGCGATCACTGCATACTTAGAGCAGGCACAGCAGCAGGCCGATGAATTGGCGCAGCTGGAAAGCAACATTGCTAAAACCAAACAGCTGCTGGCGCAGCAAAAAGGTGAATTAGAACAGCAGGCGCAAAGCTTATCTCAGCTGCGCGCTAAATATGCCGGGCGGCTGGCATCTAAAGTTACGGCACATATCCATGATCTGGCAATGCCGGAAGGCAGGTTTGAGATCGAGGTAACTGCTAAAGACACCCTGACTAAAACAGGTAAGGATGAATTGACCTTCCTGTTTACAGCTAACCTGGGAGAACCGATCAGACCCTTGTTAAAAGTCGCTTCCGGCGGCGAGCTGTCACGTGTGGCGCTGGCTATTAAAACGGTGCTTCTAAATGCCAGCGGTGTACCGACAATGGTTTTTGACGAGATCGATACAGGCGTCGGCGGCGTTACCGCACAGAAAATGGCCGAAAAGATCGCCGTTATTGCCAAGGTAGGACAGGTACTGTGTATCACGCATTTGCCACAGATAGCTTCTTTTGCTGACAGGCATCTTCTGATCCGCAAGGAAAGTACAGGCGGACGAACTTCAACAGGGTTGACTGTACTGGATGAAGAAGGCCGTATCCAGGAACTGATGAGGATGACAGTCGGCGATAATGTCAGCGAAGTAGCCTACGCTAATGCTAAAGAGCTTTTAGCAGCGGCTGCTAAAAATAAACAGGCAAGGTGAGAGCTATGAAAAAAATTCATCAGGCAAATTTAGATGAAACCTTTATCTGCAGTAAAGTGGGATTTTCAGGACGTCTGCTGCAGGTGAATATTGATTCGGTAATCTTGCCGAACGGAAGAGAAACGACACGTGAACTGATCCATCATCCGGGGGCTGTAGCTATTGTTCCTATTTTAGACGATGGCAGTATTATTTTTGTAAAACAATACCGTTATCCTGTGGGAACAGTAATGTATGAGATCCCGGCAGGGAAACTTGACCCGGGTGAAGAACCGGACGTATGTGCTGAGCGGGAACTGTCGGAAGAAACCGGTTATAGTGCGAAGGAATGGCAAAGGCTGACTTCTATCGTTACTACACCTGGCTTCACTGATGAAGTTATTCACCTGTATGCGGCGCGCGGTTTGGAAAAACACGACCAGCATACTGATGAAGATGAGTTTATCGATGTCGTAAAATTAACGCCGCAGCAGGTCAGGGAAATGGTGCTGGAAGGAGATATCTTCGATTCTAAAACTCTAAGCGCTTTATGTGTATTGGAAATGCTGAAATAAAACTTAATAAGTGATTTGAACGCAGACTGTTTCTGACAGTCTGCGTTTTTTTGTTGTTTTTACCGCCTGTTTAAAATGCAGGCGGTTTTGTTTATTGAAAGCGGTCTTAATAAATAAGCTGCACCGTAATGGTAGTTGTAGGCTGATAATAATTTAAAACTTTGGCGGCTATCAAACCGTATGGGCAATAACGGCAACAAACTGCGTCGTAAAAAAGTTCCTGTATGTCTTGTGGGGGGGTACAGAAGTGCTATAATGGTAAAAATAAAACTATTACAAATAAAATATTATTTTAAATCAAAAATATGATGCAAATAAAGAGCAGTTAGCTAAAAGCTGTATTATTTTATGAGGTACATATCAGACTGCTGGTTTTGCGGGTTATCTTTAAACCCTGAGTATATAATACAAGGAGAGTTGCATGTGAGAAAAAATGGGAGAATTTTAAACAAAAAAATTTTGAATGCATTGCTGGCAGGGGCAATGCTCAGCAGCTGTAACTATAATACAGCTTGGGCTAACAGCGGAGGTACGCTTGTTGAATGGAAAGATTGTTATATCGGCAACAGCAGCAGCGGATCTGATGTAGTCATTGATGAAAACAACAGCAGTACAAGTATTTATGGCGGCACAGATGCTACAAATGCCGTGACTGATAATACAGTTACTGTAGTAGCTGGCGCAGTGGCAAAGGATATTACCGGTGGGATAATAGAAACTTCAGCGAACGATAATGATGTAAAAAACAACAGCATTAGTATTGAACAAGGTGCTGAAGTGCGTTATATAAAAGGTGGTCTTACTACGGGCAGCGGTGTAGTAGAGGCTAATACTGTTACTATTGCCTGCTGCAGCGTCAGAAAAAATAAAGTCGTGATAGAAAGAGACAGTGATATCAGCGGACCTGTTTATGGTGGAAAAGGTGCAGCCGGGAGTAAGGTCGTTGAAGAAAATGAGATAGTGTGCAATGGCGGCAAGATAGTATCAGATCTTTGCGGAGGGAATAGTGATTATGATGCGCTTGTTCAGAAAAATATCGTTACAGCTACCGGAGATACCAAGGTAAATTATATTTACGGCGGCAGCGGGGCAAACGGCTCTGTCACAGCCAACCAGGTAATTGTCGGCGGTAATGCTGTTTTAGCTCAAATGGGGCGTGTTATTGGCGGCTATATCGAGGCTGGCAGTGGTGACGTTACAGAAAATACGGTAACGATCACGGAGAACGCTTCTGTTCAGATGGTTATTGGTGGCTTTATTGATAACGGCGCCGGTGCGGTCCGCAGGAATGTACTTACCTTTAACAGCGGTACTGCCAATGCAAACATTTATGGCGGCTATAGTAAGGGCAGTGGTGTTGTAGAGGAGAACCGTGTAATCATAAATGCAGGAACATTAAAATCTGTTTATGGCGGCTACGGCAAAAGTAACGTTAATAATAATTATGTAGAAATAAACGGCGGCAGTTTTACATCAGGGGAATATGGCAGTATTTATGGCGGTTACAGTACAAGTAACGGTGATGCCACAGGTAATACGCTGGTGATCAATGGCGGTAATTTTATTGACGGAGATTGGGGAAAGGTTTGGGGAGGTTTTTATGGCGGCTACAGTAAGAATGGTTCAGCTACTGGAAATAGTGTTACGATAGCCAGCCGTGATGGCGTAGATCCACTTTTTGATACTGTGATTTACGGCGGTTTTTCAGGAAATGCAGATAAAGACGTTTTTTCGGGCAATACACTGAATATTCATACCAAGAATTTGACAACAGTAAATGTTAAAAATTTTGAATACTATAATTTCTATTTACCGGAAGATATAAGTGCGGGTGAAACGGTTCTGACGCTGACAGATAAGAGTGGCACTGATCTGTCAGGAAGCAAGATAAATGTCGGTGTGGTTGGCTCTGCACCGGCACTGCAGGCAGGGGACAAGATTTATTTGTTTGCAAATAAAAATGGCATCAAGGCTGACGCTGGTCTCACTTATGGTAAAATCCAGCAGGGTGTAAGTGTCATTTATGATTTTGGCGCGTTAGTTGAAGATGACGGGAAGAAATTATCTGCAACAGTCAATAGTATAGGCAGTACTGATGGGACTGGAGGGACTGGCGGAACAGGCGGTAAAGTGACAGAGCAAAGTAAATCACCCGTAGAGACCAGAGCGGCGGCAGCGGCTGTTGTGAATAGTGGTGCGGACAATGTCAGCGGTACAGGCATTGCCAATGCAGTTCAGGCAGCGGGCGGCAATGGGCAGGCCGAAATGTTTGGCGCTTCAAGTGGCGGCAATATGCGTTATAAAAGTGGGTCGTATACTGATGTTCACGGCTATAACCTGGCATTAGGGGCAGCAAAAGCCGTTAAAAATAACGCTGGTAAGCTAACCTACGGTCCCTTTGCAGAATATGGCTGGGGCAATTACACTAGTCATCTTGACAGTGGGGTCCGCAGTGACGGTAATACCAAATACTATGGTGTAGGAGCGTTTGTACGTCAGGATAATAATAATGGTGTTTACTACGATGGCAGTTTAAGATATGGCCGCCTTGAATCTGATTATAGAAGCGGTGATATGATCGGCGCGGACGGGAATAAGGTTTATAGCAGCTATGACAGCAGCAGCAGTTATTATGGGGCGCATTTAGGCGTCGGTAAAGTTAGCAGTCTGGATGAAAAGGTACGATCCGACATATATTTAAAAGTGCTTTATAACCATCAGGGAAGCGACAGTGTAGCTTTGGGTGGGAAAGGCAATGGAGAGGTGTATGAATTTGACGCTGTGGACAGTACCAGAGCACGTGTCGGCGGCAGGTTGAGCAAGGACTTCGGCAAGCATGGCACGGGTTATGTTGGTATGGCATACGAATATGAATTTGATGGAACAGCACGTGCAACAGTCAAGGGGTTAAGTACGCCTTCACCAAGCATTAAAGGCAGCAGTGGAATGTTTGAAATTGGCTATGTTTTGAAAGCTGATGGAGAAAACGGGACTGATATAGAATTGGGGCTGTAGAATTGGTTAGGCAAAAAACAGGGTGTGACAGCAAGTGTGAACGTTGTCTTTAAATTCTGAACTGTATAAGCTCAAAGTAAAGCTTGAAAGATATAAGCCTAAAACTTAATAAGTGATTTGAACGCAGACTGCTTCTGACAGTCTGCGTTTTTTGTTGTTTTTACCGCCTGTTTAAAATGCAGGCGGTTTTTGTTTATTGAAAGCGGTTTTAATAAATAAGCTGCACCGTAATGGCAGTTGCAGGCTGATAATAATTTAAAACTTTGGCGGCTAGCAAACCTTATGGGCAATAACGGCAACAAACTGCGTCGTAAAAAAGTTCTTGTATGTCTTGTGGGGGGGTACACAAGTGCTATAATGATAATGTATATTGCTAAAACAAATGTTTTAAATATTTTAGCTATAAAAAACAGTTGATAATTAAAGAACATAAAATAAAATCTAAACGTAAATATAATAAGACAGCGAAGGAGAGAAGACATTGTTAAAATTAGCAGGAAAAAGTATGGCAGTAGCTTTAACTTTAGGCATGACATCAACCGTCTGGGCGGCGGCAGCTTTACCAGGCAGCGATCCGCAGGTGCGGGCATTGGAGCAGAACCGCAGCCAGGCAGAGCAGCAGGCAGAAGTATATAGTACTGCTGCCGATAGTAAGGTGCAGGGCGAGCAGACGTTTATGCTCAGCTGCTTTAAGTTTACCGGGCAGGATAAAATCGACACGACGGTTTTTGCAGAACTTACTAAAGACTATATGGGTAGAGATATAACTATCAGTGAATTGCAGCAGGCGGCTGACTTAGTTACAGACTATTGCCGTAATCAGGGATATACAGTTGCTACAGCTTTTTTACCTCAGCAGGATATCCAAAATGGCGTGGTAGAGATCCGTATTTTGCTTGGGACGATAGGAGAAATAAAAATAAATAATCGATCCCGGCTCAGTGAAGGGCAGGCAGAAAGATTTTTGAGCGGTCTTAAAGCGGGCAGCATTATCAAAAATGGACCTTTGGAAACAGTGCTGAATAATCTGAATGACTTGCCGGGAATCGCTGCGGCCGGTATTCTCAGTGCTGGGACAGAAGTAGGCAGCAGCGATTTAACAGTGACGCTGGCCGATAAAAAGCAGGCAGATACTATTTTATATACAGATAATCATGGCGGTAAGTATAGCGGCCGCTACCGTTATGGTTTTCAGACAACGTTCAACGATCCTGGACATATCGGTGATAAATTGTTTTTGGGCGGGATGCTGACTAACAGCGATCTGCATAACTACAACCTGGGGTATGAAATGCCTTTGGGCAGCAGCGGCAGCCGGTTAGGAATAAGCTACAGTCTGATGGATTATAGTCTGAGCGGTTTTTATAATATTCTGGACGCTGTCGGCAGGGCCAAGACCTTCAGTATCTACGGCAGTACGCCTTTTATCAATACCAGCCGTAACTATTTGGCAGCGGCTTATGGTTACGATAACCGGCAACTGCAAGATGAATTGCGGACGTTTGGCAGCAGTACTGAAAAACACAGTAACGCCCTGCACTTGGGCATTGTTGGCAACAGCAGAGGTATGGGCAGTTATACTGGTTACAGCGCGCTGTATTATACCGGCAGATTGACTTACGACGATATCAATGTTGGCAACGAAGGTACTTATCATAAATTCAATACAGATATTAATCATATCCAAAGTTTGGGACACACAGTGAACCTGCATATCAATTTGCACAGTCAGTTAGCCAGCAAAGATCTGGATGGCAGTGAACAGTTCAGTTTAGGCGGCGCTGACGGCATACGCGCCTATCCGCAGGGCGAAGCCAGCGGCAGCAGCGGTTATCAGGTAACTGCAGAGCTGCGCTACGCTACGCCTATAGCTAATCTCAGTCTGGCAACTTTTATCGACTGGGGCGAGGTAGAGTTAAATAAAAATATAGGCGATCATCGGAACTTGGCAGGCTGGGGAGTTGGCGTGCAATATGCCAGACCAAATGACTATTATTTGAGAGTTGATTATGCCCGCAAGCTTAATGGCGAAGTTTATCAAAGCGAAGAAAACGATAAAAACGGTCGGGTATGGTTTTTAGCCTATAAACTGTTCTAAAAAACAGCAGAAGGAGATAGGGAAGCATGAAGAAAAATAAATTATTATTACATAAACAGATATTGGCAGCGGTGTTGAGCGGTGGAATACTGCTGCTGCCTAATTGGGGTTATGCTTTACCGCAGGGTGGGCAGGTCGTGGCCGGAACTGGCAGTATAGGCACGCCTGGCGGTGATCAGATGAATATCACTGGCAGTGGTAATGTGGCGATCGACTGGAACAGTTTTAACGTGGCTCAGGGCGAATCGGTTAAGTTTAGTGGGATGCAGGCCGTGTTGAATTACGTTACAGGCAATACTAAAAGCGAGATTTTTGGTAACATCAGCGGCAGCGGCGTACATGTATTTTTAGTTAACCCCAACGGTATCCTGTTTGGTGCAACAGCCAGTGTCAATGTAGGCGAGCTGACGGCATCGACCCGGACGATAGATAACAGAAAAAGTTTTGACGGGACTGCTTTTAGCACATTGAGTCCTGAAGCTGCGCAAAAAGTTCGTGGCGATATTATTAATCTGGGTGAGCTGACTGCTGATAAAATCCTTCTTGAAGGAGATAATATTTCGCTGCTCAATGCCCATATGCTGAAATCAAGCGGTAATGGCAATATTACTCTGCGTGCTGATAATAAAGTGACAGTAGGCTATGAAGTTACGGATAAGACTACAATAAATGTTGGTGACGATGCGCCTGGCGGACATACGGTCAGCGATTATACGACTGGCACCGGTACTAAAGGCAGTACTGTTTTGGCTGGAGCTGCTGTGCAGGATCTGCGCGGTAACAGTAAAAATATAACCGATGCTATGCTGGTACATGATATTTATGAACTGCAGGCGATCGATAAGAATATAAACGGCGATTACATTCAGGGTGATTATATGCTTGCTGGCGACATTGATGCCGATGTGACCAAGCGCTGGAATAGCGGCAGTGGATTTAATCCAATTGGTAATTTTACAAGCATGCCATTTAATATAGGCGGCTTTAATGGCAGCCTTGATGGGGCGGGTTTTGTTATTAAAGATTTGCATATCAATATTAATACTGCCGATGGAACGCAGAGTAATGCGGGGCTATTTGATGTCTTGAATACAAATGCCTTTGTGCATAATCTGACTCTGCAGGATGGAAGCATAACTAATTATACTAATTCCAGTGGTGGGAGCGTCGGCAGCATTGCAGGGGAAAATCTTGGGTCATTGAAAAATGTTTTCAATATTGAAATGGAAATAAGCAGTCAGAATGATAGTGCCAATATTGGCGGCATTGTCGGTTATAATAAAGGAACTGTAACTGATGCACATAATAGCGGCTCAGTCAATGATAAAACTAATACAAGTGCACGTATTGGCGGTATTGCCGGCTATAATGATAACGGCGGTGTGATCAGTTATTCTGATAATGATGGTGCAGTTACAGGTAAAGGTGATTATTCTGCTGCAGGTGGAATTGTCGGATATAATAATGGTAGCATAAAGAACAGCTTTAATAATGGGAATGCTACGGGTTATGGTGATTATCTTGGCGGAATAGTAGGCGAGAATATAAAAGATATTTTTGATTCATACAATAAAGGCGAGATTAAAGGAAAGGGTTATGATACGGTAACTGGCGGAATTACTGGGATTAATGATAGCGGTAATATTAATAACGTTTATAATAGTGGAATTGTTGATAGTATGGGATATAATGTTGGTGGTATCGTAGGCCAAAATTATAGCGGGACTCTAAGTAATGCTTATAATACAGGTACTATTAATGGTAACGGTAGTGAGTATGTTGGTGGTATTGCTGCAATTAATGATGGCGAAATAAAAAACGTTTATAATATTGGTAAAGTTTCAGGTGGAGATTATAGAAATGTTATTGTTGTTGAAAATAGCGGTGCTGTTTCTAATGCCTATTATGCAGTCAGAAGCGGCGATACAATCTTAGGTTATAAAAAATTTGGTAGTGGTACGTTGCTCACTCTGGCAGAATTTGGTAAAGATTTTGAAAAAGGGTTAGATACAGCTTCCAAAGATTCCTGGAAATTCTATAACGGTTACACAGACCCGCTTTTAGAAGGGTTTTTGAAAAAAATCACTATTGACGGAGACTCTATTACAGGGGGCGATACTGTTTACAATGGTTCTGAACAAAATGCCGGTTTGAGTGGGTTGGCAGACGGTATTTTGGTGGGATCTAAAAAGAACGCCGGTGATTATGATTTGAATGATTTACTGTATTCCGGGCAGGACGGCTATGATATAGAAATCGTCAATGATGGGACTAAATTTATTATCAATAAAGCGCAGCTGACTGTAACAGCCGATGGATTTGAAATAGATGCGAATTCAGTATTGCCTGATTTTACAGGTTCTATCAGCGGTTTAGTTGGCGGTGAACGTTGGGAAGATTTGGGTGTAGAACTTGATAGTGATCTGCATTTTACTACTGACGCAGATGGTAAAACTGCGGGAAAATTTGCTATTAACGGCAGTTTGGATAAGACGCTGGCTAATTATGAAATCAAACAGGCAGACAGCAATGCTGCCGCGCTGGTAGTCAATAAAAATGATAAACCGCCGCAGCCGCCTGATCTTTCTAACTTGCCGCAGGAAGGTATCTATCAGAATGCACTGGTCAATCTTGCTGTTGCCGAGCGGGAAAACAGGCCGGAACAGCAAAGTATCAAGCGGCGTGTTACGGACAGCCGCATCAGTGACAAAGAAGAGCAGGTCAAAGTAACGATCGAAGGTGACGGTATAAAAACAGAGTGAAGACAGTTTTTTGAGCGCAGAGATTGCTTCTGCGCTTTTTTTACGGGTAAATTATAAGTTTGGTCAGAGCTTTTGCGAATGCAGATACATTTTTCATTATTGTTACTTGCGTTACACTTTGTTGTTTTAAAAACGGTAAATTCTTAAATTTCAGCTAAAATGCAGGAAAAGCCCTTGTAACCAGCGAATTGTAATAACATCAAATTTTGTAGGACAAGGGGGAGTAATCATGAAAGAGTATACTGGAGATAGGATCAGAAACGTGGCCATTGTGGGTCACGGTGGGGCTGGAACGACGTCTGTTACCGAAGCCTTACTGTATCGTTCGGGAGCAATTTCCAGAATGTGCAAGGTAGAAGACGGGGCTACCACCACTGACTATGAGCCGGAAGAAATCAAACGCGGCGTATCTGTCAATGCAACTTTGGCGCCTGTTGAATGGCGTGATACCAAAATCAATTTTATTGATACACCAGGTTTTGCCGACTTTGTAGCCGAGGTCAAAGGCGCTTTCCGTGCCGTTGACAGCGCTTTGATCGTTGTATGCGCTACTTCGGGCGTGCAGGTTGGCACTGAGCAGTGCTGGAAGCTGGCAGAAGAAGCACATTTGCCGCGTATCATTTTCGTTAATAAGATGGATCGTGAAAATGCTGATTTTGATAGTATTCTTGACAACCTGCGTGCTAAGATCGGTAAACGTGTATTGCCGTTGCAATTACCTCTCGGTAAGGAAGCCGATTTCTGCGGTGTTATCGACCTCTACAAAATGAAGGCTTATAAAGCTAACGGCAACGATTCCATCGAAATGGACATTCCTGAAGATATGCTGGAGTATGCCAAAGAAGCGCATGAAAAAATGGTCGAAGCTGCTGTTGAGGCTGATGATGACTGCATGATGCGTTATCTGGAAGGCGAAACTATCAGCGATGAGGAAATTATGGATTGCCTGATCAAAGGCATTCGTCAAGCGATTATTTTCCCTGTCCTTTGCGGAAGCGCATATAAAGATATTGGCTTGGGACGCGTTATGAACGCGATTATCGATTTTACCTATCCGGCTATTCTGAATGACTTTGTTGTTACGAATCCGGAAACTGAAGAAGAAGAGATCCGCGATGCTAACGCACCTATGGCAGCTTTGGTTTTCAAAACTACGTCTGATCCTTTTGTTGGCCGTTTGAGCTTCTTTAGAGTATTCTCGGGCACGATCAAGAGTGACAGCATGGTTTATAATGCCAGCCGTGAAAAAGAAGAACGTATTGGCGGTATTTTTACGATGCGTGGTAAAACTCAGATCCCGATTAAGGAAGTTGTTGCCGGTGATATTGGCGTTACTACTAAATTGCAGTTTACGTCTACCGGCGATACGCTCAGCGACAAGAACTCACCTGTTTTGTTTGCGCCGATCGCATTCCCGCTGCCGATGTATACTCGTGCCATTTACGCTAAAAAGAAAGGCGAGGAAGAGAAGATCGCCACTGCTTTGAACCGTTTGATGGACGAGGACCCGACTATCATTGTTACTAAGAACAGTGTGACGAAGGAAACTCTGGTCAGTGGCATGGGCGATCAGCATATCGAGATCATTATGGAGCGTATGAAACGTAAATTCGGTGTGGAAGCCGATTTGCGTGCGCCTATCGTTGAATACAGAGAAACTATCCGCGGAACGGCGGAGGTTGAAGGCAAGCATAAGAAACAATCCGGTGGACATGGCCAGTATGGTCACGTTGTGATCAAGATGGAACCCTTGCCGCCAGGAGAAGGCTTTGAGTTTGTTGACAAGATTTTCGGCGGTGCTGTGCCGCGGCAATATATTCCGGCTGTTGAAAAAGGTATGCGTGAGTCCATGGAACACGGCATTTTGGCCGGGTATCCGGTAGTCGATGTTCGCATTACGTTGCTTGACGGTTCTTATCATACTGTCGATTCTTCAGAAATGGCGTTTAAGATCGCTTCCAATATGGCGTTCAAAAAAGCTATGGAACAGGCGAAACCTGTTTTAATGGAGCCTGTTTATAATTTGGATGTTTATTGCGCCGAATCAATGATGGGCGATGTTATTGGCGATTTGAACTCTAAACGCGGACGTATTTTGGGTATGCAGAGTTTGGAAGACGGTATGGGCTGCGTAAAAGCGCAGGTTCCTTATGCCGAGATTTCCGAATATGCGGTTGACCTGCGTGCTCTGACTCAGGGCTTGGGTACTTTTGAAATGAAGTTTGACCATTATGAGGACGTACCGATGAAAATGGCCGAAAAGATCATTGCCGAAGCTAAGGAAGCTCAATAATTTATGTAGTTTCTGCAAAACTAAGCTGAAAGCGGTTTGCTAAAATGGCAAACCGCTTTTTTATGCTTGTGCGTTGCTGTTGGTGTGAGTAAATAAAAAGAGTTTATCTCAATTATTGAGATAAACTCTTTTGTTGTTACAGATTGGGTCAAAAGCTTATTAGATCAGTATACCATATGTACGAGCATATACCCGGCAAAGCAGGCACTGCCTACGCCAATAAGCCCCGGCACCAGGAAGCTGTGATTGATGATAAATTTACCGATATGTGTTGTTCCCGAACGGTCAAAGCCGATGCAGGCCAGATCGGAAGGATAAGTCGGCAGAACAAAATAACCGTAAGCTGCCGGCATAAAACCTACTATTACTAAGGGATCGACGCCAACGCTTAATGCCATCGGTACGATGACGGTCACGGCCGCTGCCTGTGAATTGATCAGCTTGGAAACCAAAAACAGAACGATCGCATACATCCAGGGATAAGTAAGTACGATGTCACTTAAGGATTTTTTCATTACGGGCAGATAGGCACCGAAATAGGTATCGGCCATCCAGGCTACGCCGTAAACTGAAACAATGGCGGTCATACCTGATTTAAAAACAGAACCGGAAGCGACTTCCGAAGTTTTAACATTGCACAGGATCATAATGACAGCGGCAATAGAAAGCATCATCAGCTGGATTGTCGGTGTCATGGAAAACGGCTTCAAAACGCCTTTGGCGTTGGGAAAGTGCGGCAATAATTGTGGGAAGCTGCCAAAGATAGCAATCACAACGATACCCAGAAGAAAAACTAATGCTGCCTGATAGGCACTTTTAGGCAGGATAATATTTAAAAGGCTTTGTTCCTGCAGGCCGCCGTAAATAAACTCTTTTTGTTCAGGATCAGCGATTTTTTCCTGGAATTCACTGTCTTTATCAAGATCTTTGCCGCGGTTGATGCTCCAAAGGCCGGCTATCACAACACCGATGAAGGTAGCAGGAATGGAAATAGAAAGAATCTGCATAACTCCGAAAGGGTGATCTGTAGCGCCGAGGATGGCAACTACCGAAACAACAGCTACCGAAGCAGGCGAAGCGCAGACACCCATTTGTGAAGCAATGGAAGCAACAGACATCGGCCGTTCCGGGCGGATATTTTGTTTGATAGCGATATCGTAAATAATAGGGAACATAGCGTAAACTACATGTCCGGTGCCGCATAAAACGGCAAGCAGCCAGGTTGTGAGCGGAGCAAGGATAGTAATATATTTGGGGTTGCTGCGCAAGAATTTTTCAGCATATTTCAGCATTACATCAAGCCCTTTGGAAGCCTGTAAAAATGCTGAACAGGTAACCACCGCCATAATTGTCAGCATAACGTCTACCGGCGGTTTACCGGGTTTCAGGCCCATAACAAAAATAAAGAAAACAAGGCCGATACCAGAAATAGTAGCCAGACCGATACCGCCGCGGCGAACGCCGATCACCAGGCAGGATATCAAAACGATAAAACCTAAAAACATTAACATCAAGACACCTCCGAGAAATAAAATAATAATTAAAAATATATCTAACGACGTCAAGGTATACAGATTGAAATGATATACCGCAGTCGGAGATGTCCTGTTACAGGATAACTGTGATTAAGCTGCAAAGGTACAAAGCAATAGTGACACTATATAAATAAAGTGTATGATAATAGTGGCTGTAATACGGGTATTAGTATACACTATTATGGTGTTTATTGCTAGCCCTAAAAAAATTTTATTTTAACTGAAAATCACGCTTATAAAGATAAAGTGAGTTTTATAATTATAGTGAAGCGGCAGAATAAAATAAGGAATAAGCTTATAAAAGCCGCTAAAGATAAAAAACACAGGAAAATACACGATGTTTATTTCTTCAACTTATGCTATAATTAATATATTACTATGAGTTATTGGGAGGGTTCAGTAAATGCAGGCTATTGATCATGCATCTGTTAATACTTTACGCTTTTTGGCGGCTGACCAGGTAGAAAAGGCTAAATCGGGACATCCTGGTTTCCCTTTGGGCACGGCGCCGTTGATGTATACTTTGTGGGACCGTTTTATGCACTACAATCCAAAAGATCCTAACTGGTTCAATCGTGACCGTTTTGTTTTGTCGCCAGGACATGGCAGCGCTTTGTTGTATGCAATGCTGCATCTGGCCGGCTACGATGTTTCGATGGAGGAATTGAAAAACTTCCGTCAATGGGGCAGCAAAACTCCGGGGCATCCTGAATATGGTCATACAGCAGGTGTTGATGCGTCTACAGGTCCGTTGGGACATGGTTTTGCAATGGGTGTAGGTTTTGCTGTTGCCGAAGCTATGCTGGCAGCAAAATATAATAAGCCTGAATTTACTGTTATTGATCACTATACCTATGGACTCACTTCCGACGGTGACCTGATGGAAGGCGTTGCCAGCGAAGCTGCTTCTTTGGCAGGGACTTTGGGTCTGGGTAAATTGATCTACCTTTATGATGATAATAAAATTACTATTGAAGGTTCTACCGATATCGCTTTCACTGAAGATGTGGAAGCCCGCTTTAAGGCTTATGGCTGGCAGGTGCTGCGTGTAGCTGATTCAGAAGATATTGAAGCTATGGAAGCTGCCGTTAAAGAAGCTCAGGCAGATACCGAGCATCCCAGTCTGATCATTGTGCGTACTCATATCGGTTATGGCAGCCCGAAACAGGACAGTGCTTCCTGCCATGGCGAGCCTTTGGGTGCTGAAGCTTTGGCACTGACTAAAGAAAAAGCCGGCTGGCCTGTTGGTCAACCGTTCTATGTGCCTTTGACTGTCAGCCAGTATTTCAAAAATAAAATTGAAGATTGCGAAGGCGATCAAAAAGCCTGGGAAGCATTGATGGCTGATTATAAAGTTGTTTATCCTGAATTGGGAATGGAACTTGAAGAACGTATCAGCGGCAATGCTCTGGTAAATCTGCACGATTTGGAAGCGATCTTTAAAGATGTTGCTAAAACTGCTACCCGTGAAGCTTCTGGCGATATCCTGCAGAAGCTTGTTATGCAGCTGCCGAATCTGGTTGGCGGCAGTGCCGACCTGGGTCCTTCTAATAAAACTGTGATGAAAAATGTCGGTTATTTCTCGAAAACAGACCGCAGCGGCCGTAATATTCATTTCGGTGTGCGCGAACATGCTATGGGAACAGTTCTTAATGGTATTGCTTTGCACGGCGGTTTTATTCCATTCGGTGGTACGTTCCTTGTTTTTGCCGACTTTATGCGTCCGGCGATCCGTATGGCAGCTTTGATGGGATTACGTTCCATTTTTGTCTTAACGCACGATAGTATTGCTTTGGGTGAAGATGGCCCAACTCATCAACCGATCGAACAAACTATGAGTCTGCGGATGATTCCGGGACTGTCTGTATTCCGTCCGGCAGATGCTTTAGAAACTGCTACAGCCTGGCAAATGGCTTGTATGAATCTACATAAACCGACGGCATTGCTTTTGAGCCGTCAGAAATTGCCGGTATTACACGAATATGCGGCAATCGTTCACGAAAATGCTTATAAAGGCGCTTATGTGCTGAACCCGGGACAGGGAGAAACAAAAGCGGTGCTTATTGCTACCGGCAGCGAGGTGCATTTGGCTTTGGAGGCGCAGGCTGTTTTGGCTAAGGAAGGAACTGCAGTCAGTGTAGTTTCGATGCCTAGCTGGGATACTTTTGAAATGCAGAGCGCAGATTATAAAGCTTCCGTTTTGCCTGAAGGTTTGCCGAAGATTGCTGTTGAAGCCGGCGTTACTTTAGGATGGAGCCGTTATACCGGCAGTGAAGACAATGTTTTGGGTATCAATCGTTTTGGCGCGTCGGCGCCTGGCGATGTAATGATGGAAAAATATGGTTTTACTGTTGAGAATCTGGTTGCTAAAGTAAAAAGCGTTCTTTAATTTTATAATTTAAACGGGCATGGTGCTTACTCTTAGGCCCGTGCCCGTTTTGCTTGCGGTACTGAATCTGAAGATTTTAGTAAGACAGTCTGCAGATAGGAGAAGAAATGAAACATTTATTAACGATAGCAGGCAGTGATTCCAGCGGCGGAGCCGGAATACAGGCCGATTTGAAAACCTTTGCCGCACATGGCACCTTTGGTATGAGCGTTATTACTGCTGTAACAGCGCAAAACACACAGGGTGTGACGATGGTGCAGGATATAGACGCTGGGGTGATCGAGGCGCAGATCGATGCGGTATTTGACGATATACGCGTTGATGCGGTAAAAATAGGTATGGTATCAAGGCCGGAAATCATCAAAACGATTGCCGATAGATTGCGTTATTATAAACCGCAGATCGTGGTGCTGGACCCGGTAATGATTTCTAAAAGCGGTTATCCGCTGCTGGCACCGGAAGCCTGTGCGACACTGGTCCAAGAGCTGCTGCCACTGGCAACGCTGGTAACACCTAATTTGCCGGAAGCAGAAGTTATCAGCGGTATGAAGGTGACGATGAAGGAAGAAATGCGACCTGTTGCCGAACGTATTTTAGAGTTAGGTGCTAAAGCTGTTTTGGTCAAAGGCGGTCATTTGAACGGCAGCGCTGATGACCTGCTGTTTGATGGCAGTACAGAACGCTGGTTTATGGGAGATCGCATCGACACAAAAAATACACATGGTACCGGCTGCACATTATCCAGTTCGCTGGCGGCAAACCTTGCCCAGGGTCTGAGCCTGGCGGATGCCGTTGCGGCTTCGAAGGCTTATGTAACAGAAGCGATAGAATACAGTTTGCCGATCGGCGGCGGCTGTGGCCCGACACATCATTTTGTTGATTTGTACAGAAAGGCAGGCTGGTTAAAATGAGTTTGGTCATCAAAGGGCAATTTGGCTTGATCGTTGATGCTGTACGTGAAAAAAGGCCTGTTATCCATCATTTGACTAATTATGTGACGGCGGGAGACTGCGCCAATATCACTTTGTGTGCAGGTGCTTCGCCGGTAATGGCCGATGAAGCAGAGGAAGTAGCTGAAATAACTTCTAATGCTGATGCATTGGTATTGAATCTGGGAACTATTGCCAAAGCAAAAATGCAGGCAATGGAAACAGCGGCTGCAGCAGCTAAAAATAAAGGCATCGCAGTAGTTTTAGATCCTGTAGGAGTTATGGCGTCCAAGCTGCGTTTAGTTTTTGCGCTGAAGCTTTTAAACGAAGGGCTGGTAACTATCGTGCGCGGTAATTACGCTGAATGTCTGGCATTATTGGAAGAAAAAGCTGAAGGCAGAGGCGTAGATTCAAATGGCAATGTGACTGATGGGTTAAGGGTAGCGAAGGACGCTGCGGAAAAATATAACTGTGTTTTTGCTGTTACGGGCGTTACTGATTATGTCAGCAACGGGAAACAGGCTTTAGTTCTGACTGGCGGACATGAGCTGCTGACGCAGATCACAGGAGCCGGCTGTATGACAACGACGTTATGTGCCTGCTGCGCTGCAGTAACAAAAGACCCATTGCTGGCAGCCGCTTTAGGTATAGTCATAATGGGGCAGGCGGCAGAACTGGCCGCAGGGTTTATGGAAACAAAAGACGGACCGGGAATGTTTAAAACAAGGCTGTTTGACGGTGTTTATCACGTTACGACAAAATGGAACGTGCTGCATTTGGACCCGGAACGGAAGCAGTGAGATGGAGAAAATGAAGCTGAAAATAGATTACAGTGTATATTTGGTAACAGATACCGGATTTTTGCAGGGACGTGATTTCGCTGCCTGCATTGAAGCCGCACTTAAAGGCGGCGTGACCCTGCTGCAATATCGCGATAAAAATGCTGACAGTCGTGTGCTGCTTGAACGGGCGCTGCTGCTGAAAAAAATGTGTGCTGTTTATCATGTACCTCTGCTGATCAACGACAGGCTTGATATCGCGTTGGCTGTTCAGGCAGACGGTGTGCACGTGGGGCAAAGCGATTTGCCGGTTACTGTAGTGCGCAGGCTGTTAGGCGAGCAGGCAGTTATTGGCGCATCGGCTCATAACCCTGAAGAAGCCAGGCAAGCGCTTGCGGATGGTGCTGACTATTTGGGCTGCGGTGCGGTGTTTGGCACCACTACCAAAAATGATGCCGGTTATTTAGGTCTTGACGGACTGCAAAGTATCAGACAGGCTGTTACGGCACCTCTTGTCGGTATCGGAGGCGTCAACAGCACCAATTTTGAACAGGTACTGCAAACCGGTGCCAACGGCGCAGCTATTGTCAGCGGGATTTTGGCAGCAGATGATATTGAAGCAGAGGTACGTAAATTCAAAACAATAGCTGACAGGTATAAAAATATATAAGAAGACAGACAAAAAGAGCTATCGCTTTTACTGCGATAGCTCTTACTTTTTATTTATCTTCGTTTAAGATTTGGTTGACGCGGTCACGCATCGAACCTGACTGCGGAGCCTTGGCCTTATCGTCGCCAAACTCTTTTTGCAGTTCCTTCATTTCCTTTGCCAGTTCTTTCTGCTGGGCTTTGATTTTAGCTTCAGCCTGAGAACGCTCGGATTTTTTGATATCTTTCAGGAATCTGTTATCATCGAAATCCTTAAATTCATTTTCCAGGGACTGAGTATCATAAATAGCCGGGGACGCGCCTGCTTCTGTAATATGCGGCGTCAGGATCATCATAACCTCAGTTTTATTTTTAGTTGTACTGCGGTTTTTGAACAGTTCACCTAAAATAGGAATATTGGAGAGGAAGGGGATCTTCTGAATATTTTTCTGCTCTTCTTCATTGATCAGGCCGCCGATGATCAGTGTTTCACCATTGCGCATTCTTACATAAGTATCGGCAGTACGGCTGGTGATCTTATAATTTTTGATTTCAGAAACCAGTGTCGGCGTGCTGACTTCGGTATGTACGGCTGAGGTGATCATATCGTCTTCGCTGACGAGCGGAGTATAGGTGAGCTTGATACCGGCATCTACATATTCGGTAGTGTTGACGGTAATACCGTTTTCGATTTTCTCAGTCAAAACAGGAATATGGTCACCGATAAAGATACTTGCTTCTTTACCGGGAACGGTGATGATTCGCGGAGTCGCTAAAATTTTGGCCTTGCCATTAGCAAACAGTGCGTTGAGTGTCGCATTAAAACGGAATTCATAGCTGGCGCCAAAGTGAACTACGCCGCCGAAATCTTCATCATCATCGTTATTGCTGCTGTTATTGCTGTCCTCACTGTTCTGTGGTATCTTATCCCAATTCCAGTTGATGCCCAGGTTTTTACTGTCTTCTTTGTTGATAGAAATGATCTTGGCTTCCAAAGTGATCTGTTTGGTAGCAACGTCCATCGCTTTGATTGCCGAGCGTACACGCTCTTCATCTGTGCTGCTGCCGCTGAACAGAATAGAATTGGTGATAGGGTCGATACTGATTTTCTTTTCACTTTCCAGAATATCATTCAAAGCATTTTTAACATCTTCTGCTTTGGCATAATTCAGCTTAAAAACATTGACACTGCCGTTGAACTTGTTCAGATTTTCCTGGGTGGAAACCAAAATAACGCCGTCGACCATGCGATATGCCAGTCCTTTGGCACTGGTGATAAGCTTGATAGCAGTGTTGAACGGCACATTATCTAAGGCAATAGTAATTTTACCTTTAACAGATTCGTCAGTAACGATACTGGCATCCGAAAGAGCGGAAATAGCAGTCAAAACATCGCGAACTTCGCCGTCGTGCACATTTAAGGTAACGTTAGGTGCGGCCAAAGCAACAGTAGTGCTGCTGAAGGCCAAAAGTGCGGCGAGAGTAGTGCTTCGCAGCGATTTTTTCCAAGAATGCATTAGTTATTCCTCCCTAGGGTCAAATGAAGCGGATTTTGCGGATGGCTCAGGTCAACAGAATCGATGCCGATAGCGGCAACAGTATAATCGCCGAAGCTTTGACCATCTTTGTAATAATTACTGGTGTTGTTAAATTCGATAATGGCCAGCTGTTTGACTCCGTTATTGATGATGCCGCGTAAAACAGGCTGAGCTGCATAAACAGGTGCACCGCCTCCGATAACTGCACCGGGATGCACAGTTGGCTTGTTGAGCATTGCTGCCGGAGCCATAAAAGGATTACGGGCTATAGTTTGTACTTTTGGTGCCGCAGCTAAAGCATCTGCG
This sequence comes from Phascolarctobacterium faecium, assembly GCF_003945365.1. NCBI lineage: Bacteria > Bacillati > Bacillota > Negativicutes > Acidaminococcales > Acidaminococcaceae > Phascolarctobacterium > Phascolarctobacterium faecium. Next base: position 1,495,419 of record NZ_AP019004.1, read on the forward strand.
GCAGGTACAACTGCTGCAGCAGGCTGAACCTGAGCTTCTGACTGTACTTGTCCGGCCCATGCTTTTTCGAACAGGCCTTCTATATAACCACTGGCATCAAAGCGGCACATGAAATGCGAGGTGCTCAAAACCAGGAAGGCTGCCAGAATGATAAGTGACAAACGATCAGTTTTCTCTTGCTGTTTTCGCATAATAATTCCTCCAATATAAATTAAACTGATAATTATAAAATCTTAATATACTTATTATACCACAAGATGAAAAAAGCAAATAAATATTCTTATTCTTTTTATTAAAATAAGTTTGTTTTAGAATACATAGCGTAGTATAATTAAATATAAAATAATATAGGGGTATTATTTGTTTTGAAAGCAATAAAAAAACTAAGATAACCGTGTTATTGGCAATATTTAAAATGGAGGAGAACAACGTGGCAACTCAGAAAAGACGCTTGGGCGAGATTCTTGTTACCTCGGGAGAAATAACGCAGTCCCAGCTGGATCAAGCCTTGGCTGAACAAAAAACAAATGGCAAAAGACTTGGTGAGACTCTGATCAGTCTGAATTTTTTGACTGAGCGTAAAATGCTTAAAACTTTAGAAAAACAGCTTTCCATACCATATATGTTTTTGAGTGATATCGAAATTATGCCGGAAGCTGTTGCGGCAGTACCAATCTTTCTGGCAGAGCGCTACACTTTAGTACCGCTGAAAAAAGATGGCAACCGTCTGACGATAGCGATGAATGATCCGACAAATTTCTATGCGATTGATGATGTGCGCATGGTCAGTGGCTGTGACATTTCTATCGTGTTGTCCGAACAGCAGGATATCATTAACGCCATTAATAATTTTTATGGTGTCAGCGGCCGCGTAGGCGGCAGCCTCAACAAATTGAAAGAAGATTCTTTTGCTCCTGTCATTCGCAGAGTTGAAGACAGCAGTGAGGACGCGCCGATAATAAAAATCGTCAACTCCGTCATTGAGCAGGCTGTCCGAGATAAGGCCAGTGATATCCATATCGAACCCCAGGAGGATGATACGAGGGTGCGTTTTCGTGTTGACGGCGTTTTACGTAATGCGGTAACACTTCCGAAAAACAGTCACAGCGCTATTATTTCGCGTATCAAGATCATGGCGGAAATGGATATTGCCGAAAAACGTCTGCCGCAGGATGGTCGTATAAATATTGAACAGGGTGGACGTGATATTGATCTGCGTATTTCGACTTTGCCGACTATTTTAGGTGAAAAGGTCGTTATGCGTATTCTTGATAAAACGGCGGCTTCTATTGATATCAATGATCTGGCTTTCACAGCGAAGAATATGGAGCTGTATAGCAGTCTGTTCAACTCTTCCTATGGCATCGTACTTGTCACAGGTCCTACCGGCAGCGGCAAATCGACAACTCTGTACTCTACGCTCACCAATATCAACAATCCTAATAAAAACATCATTACTGTTGAAGATCCGGTCGAATATCGTATTGAAGGCGTCAATCAGGTAGCTGTCAATAATAAAGCGGGCCTTACCTTTGCCAACGGACTACGCAGTATTTTGCGTCAAGACCCGAATATAATCATGGTCGGTGAGATTCGTGACGTTGAAACGGCTCGTATCAGCATTCACGCCGCATTGACAGGTCATTTGGTTTTCAGTACCCTGCATACCAACGATGCTGCAGGCGCGATCACGCGACTGATCGATATGGGTGTAGAACCTTTCCTTGTAGCTTCCGCTTTGCGAGGTGTCGTAGCTCAACGGCTGGTGCGCCGTATCTGTCCGCATTGCAAAGAAACCTATGCTCCTGACGCGGCAGAAAGGGCCTATATGGGTATTGCACTTGATGAAGAAGTAAAACTCTATAAAGGTGCCGGCTGCGGTAAATGTAATTTTACCGGTTATGCCGGACGTATGGCGATCCATGAAGTTCTGCCTATCATTCCTGAAATGAAGGAACTGATTTTGAAAAATGCTCCAGATACGGAAATTTTTGCTGCCGGACGTTCTTATGGCGTTACTTCTATGAAAGAAGACGGTATCCGCAAAGTATTGGATGGAGAGACAACTGCTTCAGAATTGCTGCGCGTAGCGTATGCGTAAGGAGATGACAAAGTGATCAAAGAGTTAATGCGTGACGCTTTTGATGTCAACGCTTCGGATATCCATTTAACGGTAGGCTTGCCGCCAATGTTCCGTGTCAATGGCGTGCTGCGGCAGGCGGGTGAAGAACCTCTGCGCCGTGAGGATACCTATAATATGGCCATGGAACTGATGGACGATCGGCGCCGCACGCAGTTTCTTGATAACGGCGAAGCTGATTTTTCTTATGAAATTGAAAATGTATGCCGTTTCCGTGTTAATGTTTTTAAGCAGAGTAATTGTGTGGCAGCAGCGCTGCGTTTGATTTCCAATAATATACCCAGCTTTGAGGACCTGCGCCTGCCTGACGTTATCAGCGACCTTGCCATGCTGCCGCGTGGTCTGGTATTGGTGACAGGGCCTACAGGCAGCGGTAAATCAACGACACTGGCGGCTGTTATCAATAAAATCAACAAACACCGCAAAGATCATGTCATCACTCTGGAAGATCCGATCGAATATAAGCATAACCATATCAACAGCATTATCAACCAGCGCGAAGTCGGCAGTGATACCAAAAGCTTTGCCAATGGCCTTAGGGCAGCATTACGTGAAGATCCTGACGTTATTCTGGTAGGCGAGATGCGTGATACTGAAACTATCGCCACCGCTATCACTGCTGCCGAAACCGGACATCTTGTTTTGGCAACTCTGCATACTCAGGATGCGGCATCGACAGTGAATCGTATCATCGACGTCTTTCCCGAACACCAGCAGCAGCAGATTCGCATTCAGCTGGCTGGCAACCTGCAGGGCATCGTTGCCCAGCAACTGCTGATGAATCGCGAACAAACCGGACGTCTGGCTGCTTTTGAAATATTAGTTGCCACACCGGCGCTGCGGAACTTGATCCGCGAAGGCAAAACACATCAGATACCGTCATATATCCAGACTGGTTCCAAATTCGGGATGATTTGTATGGATGCCTATCTGGCGCAGCTGGTACGTAAAAATAAGATCGACCGCAGTATAGCGGAAGAACGCTGTTATGACCCATTATCATTAGAACGCTATATGCATGGACTATAAGGCTAAAGGAGGAACCGCAGTTTGGAGCAATTTAAATATAAAGCACGTAAACGTGATGGTGCTGTAGTTTATGGCACAGTCAACGCCCCTAACGAAGCTGCCGTAGCCGCCTTTATCCGTAAACAGGACATGTATGTGGCTGGCATTGAAGCTTCTAAAAAGAAAGGGCTGTTTTCGGGAGTACTTTTTGAGGAAAGTATCAATCTTTATGACATCTCGATTTTTGCCCGCCAGTTTGCAACTCTGCTGGGAGCCGGTGTACCGCTTTTAACAGGGCTGGAGATACTAACTCAGCAATCTGCTAAAGAGCGTCTGCGTACTGTTTTAGGGCAGATAACTACCAGTGTCCGTGAAGGTAAAGCATTGTCGGCAGCTATGGCCGAGTTCCCTAAAGTCTTTCCCGAGCTGATGACTAACATGGTAGCAGCAGGCGAGGCCGGCGGTATTTTAGAAATCGTTATGGATCGTTTGGCAGCACAGTTTGAAAAAGATTATCGAATGAATGCCAAATTTAAATCAGCTATGATTTATCCGGCAATAGTTTTATCGGTAGCTGCTATTGTGGTTGCTATTATTATGATGTTCGTTATGCCGGTTTTTGTCGGCTTGTTTGAACAGCTTAAAATCGAACTTCCATTTGTCACCCGTGTCGTTATCGGCATCAGCAATTTCCTTGGCCATTACTGGTATTTGGTTATTGCCGCACTGATCGGCCTGTTCCTGCTTTATAAATGGGCCGGTACTAAAGAAAGTTTTCGCCTGTGGCGTGATGGTGTTTATTTGAAAGTACCTATTTTCGGAGACTTATATAACAAAATCATCATTACCCGTTTTGCCCGTACTTTTGCCAGCTTGTCACGCAGCGGCGTGCCGATCTTAAACGCTATGACCATTGTCAGCAAGGCTACAGGAAGTCTGCAGGCTGAAAGGGTACTTAATCAGGCCCGCGGCAGCTTAAGGAGAGGCCGTACTTTGGCAGATCCTATGGAAGCCAGCGGTATGTTTCCGCCAATCGTTATCAGCTTAGTAAATATTGGCGAAGAAACCGGCGCTCTGGATACCATGCTTGATAAGGTCGCCGACTTCTACGGCGCCGAGGTAGATGATACTATCGGAAGACTGCAGACTATCATGGACCCGATCCTGATAGTTATTTTAGGCGTCATTATCGGTACGCTGGCAGTAGCTCTTTTACTGCCGATGTTTGAAATAGTTACAAAAGTAGGTAACTTATAAATAAAATAAAAGTTTTATGATAAAAATACTTGATAAAAGTTTAAAAAAGAGTTATTATTAAAATATAAATAAAATAGCGGCTATATTATTATGCAAATAATGGTAGCAACGCTATATTAAGAAGGGATGAAATCCAATGAAAAATTTTATTAAAAACAGAAAAGGTTTCACTTTGGTGGAATTGGTAGTAGTAATCGCCATTATCGGTATCCTTGCCGGCATTGCTGTACCGCGCTTTTTGGATGCTACAGCATCTGCCCGTGGCTCTAAAATCATAGCAGACATGCGCACTATTCAGGCCGCAGAAATGATTTATTATGCTAAAAATGCTAAATATCCAGCAGCGCAAAATGATTTAAATTCTTTGGTGCAAGGTAGTTGGCCTGTTCCTCCTACCGGAAAATTTATTATTGCTCAGGTTCTTAAATCAAAGTCAACATCTCCTACTGAAGGTACTGTATCAGACACAGGCGCATATCTTTATACTCCTGATACTGCTCAAGGAGGAACAGTAACTTTAACAAATGCAACTATCAGTGCTGGCGGTGTAAGCGGTGATTTAACTTTAAATAAGCTTTTAGGTGGTACCGAAACTACAACTACTCCAGAAACTGGCAATTAATTTATAAATAAATTTAAAAGAGTCAGCTAATGCTGGCTCTTTTAAATTACGTTGGAGGTAATCATGTTTAAAAATAATAAAGGTTTTACTTTAGTCGAATTAGTCGTAGTTATTGCAATAATCGGTATTTTAGCGGGTATCGCAATTCCTATGTATACTGATGCTACAGCAACTGCAAGAGGCGCACGCATAGTTGCCGATATGGCTACTATTCAAGAAGCATACACCGCCTATCTGGTCAAAAATGGTGGAGCACAGAAAGTAACAGGATTGCCTACCAGTGAAATCTATGATGATATCCTTCCAATGTTAGTCGAGCAAGGTTATCTAGATTTTATTCCAATTCCTCCGATCGGAAATGCTATCTTTGTTAATGCAGACGAATATTATCGTGAATTACCAGTTCCTTCTGGAGCTTATTATACATTTATTAACCATTCTGATATATCTACCTCTGATGTTTTAGTTGCTATAGAATTAGGTTGGGGTCCACAGCCTATTAACAGATTTACAAACAAATATTAAACTTATAAAAACAAGTCTTAAAGATAAGGGGGTGTTTTATTTGACAAACACCGTTAACAAGCGCATACTTAACAGGTTGCCTTCAAACCACAGCTTGTGCGGCAAGGCTTCAAAAAACAGGACAAGACGCTGAGCAACGTGTAAAATAATTCGACTGATGGCAAACTAAAGCGGCGACGTTATAAAATCCTATGCAACGGCAATAAACAAGCATTGTGCAACGGTGAGCCTTAGCCAGATAAAAAACGCTTTTAAGCGGTAGTGCGCCTGCAAGCAGACATTATTACACTCAGCCAGCCGGGAATCCCTTGTTTTTTATATCAAAAATATAAAAAATTGAGGTGCTGTCCATGAACAATGGCTTCTTTAAGATTTATCGCGAACTTTGGGATAAACCTATCTGGAAACAATCTACTCCGATTCAAAAAACTGTTCTTCTTACTTTGCTGTCTATGGTCAACTTCGCTCCCGCCGAATGGGAATGGCAGGGGCAAAAGTTCAGCGTGCAGCCAGGACAGACTATTACCAGCTTACAGCATATTGCCGAACGTTGTGGCAAAGGTGTCAACGCAGGTAATGTTAGGGGAGCTTTAGACCGATTTGTAAAACTTGGTTTTTTGGCAAACGAATCTACAAAGACCGGACGCCTGCTGACTGTCGTGAATTGGGGCGCTTACCAGTACCTTGATGACGAACGGTGCACAGCTGACTGCAAAGACCTTACAAAGGCAATGCAAAGCGACTGCAAAGGCTCTGCATCTAATAAGAAGAATAAGAAAGAAGAGAAAGATAAGAAAAATAATTTTTATCAAAACTCTTCTTTTACTTCCTTTTCCCAACAAGCCAAACCCGTACTTTCTGCTGGTGCAGCACAAATCCGTGCTTTAGCGCAGGGAGGCTGCCATGAATAATCAGGTCACGCTGCAGGATGCAGCCAAGATCATTGATCGTTTGGGCCGTTATTTCCCTATGCTGGTAAGAAACGGCAGCGAAGTCGTAAACGACTGGTATCCGTTTATTGCGCAGTTTCCGCTAGATGTGGCGCAGGCTGCGGCGATGTATGTTATTGAAAACACCGCCTTTGATCCGCCTAAGCCTGCTGTTTTTGTGCAGGCGGCCAGAATGTTGCTGCAACATCAAACCGGACAGCGTGAACTGACTGCCGCAGAAGCATGGCACGCAGCTTGCAGGCAGCTGAACCCTTATAAAAAACCTCATTACGAAAACGAACTTGTTTCTCAGGCAGTACACGACATCGGTTATCTGAATCTCTGTACTGCTGAACACGATATGTTTTCCCGTTTTGAGCATGTCTATAACATTTTGCTGCAGCGTGAAAAAGATGAGTTTAAGATCGAAAGTACTCTTGCCAGTATCGGCCTGTATCAAAGTAATATCGCAAAAATCGAAGCCAAATGAAATAATCCCCGTTGACGCATAGCGTCAGCGGGGATTATTCTTTAAAGCTTGTTTTATTAAATTTCAGGTATTTTTAAAATCGTTTATAATTTACCAATTTCCTAAAATATACTGTTCGATAAAAATTGAGTATGGAACACCGCTAGTGCCAGTACCTAATCCATTAATAAAAGATACTGTTATTTTTCTCTTATTTTCACTGCTGCCTACACCACTGCTTGCTTTCTCTATGCCGTATGAACAATTATTTAGTGCTATTCTATTACCGCTAACTGCATAGTAATAATCGCCTTGAGGAGCTGTTGGCACTGCATATAAAAAACCTTTATCAACAATGTCTTTAAAAACTTTTGCACCGTTAGCTTTTTGATCATCCGTAAGGCCATCAATGGTATTACCTGCTGCCATATATTGTTCAACAGCGCTCTGCAAAGTACGCATATCGGCCGCCGCTCTGGCGGTTCTGGTTTTAGCCTGCGAATCAAGAAAATGAGGAATCGCAAGTCCTGCCAATATCCCAATAACAGCAATGACTATCACAAGTTCAACTAAAGTGAAACCTTTATTATATTTGCACATAACTTCTCCTTCTAGTATTAAAATAAATAGGCAGATAGGCTGTAATTTCCTATCTGCCTATTTGAAATTAGTTATTTTTTCTAGTCATTAAAGTTTTTAAATCTATATTTGTGCCAGCGTTAATGGTAACAGTTTTAGGAGTAACACCATTATTCGGTGTTACGGTATAAGATGTTACAGCAGCTTTGATTTCACCAGCTTGATTAGTTTCAGCCACTTTAAAAGCACCAATCGGTGGAATCGGTTCAACTGCTAAATATCCATTATCTACTAATTCTTTCATAGTAGCAAATTGACCTTTTTCTGCATAATACATAGATTCTGCACTTTCGATAGTTCGCAAATCAGCAACTAATCTTGAACCACGAGCATTAGTTGTAGCATCCATAAACCGTGGAATCGCCAACCCTGCTAAAATACCTAAAATGGCAATTACTACTACCAATTCCACCAAAGTGAAACCTTTTTGGTTTTTAGTAAAATTCAAGAGGATTAATAATTTCCATTAAGTTAGTATCATCAGTCTGAGCGTTTATTAAACGCAGGGGTTATTTATTAAATTTATAACGTTTTGTAAGACTCTGGTAAGACACAAATCAATATTTTAGTTTGTTGATTGCAGTTAAAAGCTGCCGGATATTTTTGTGAGTGTAGCTTTCGGTGACATCGGCATTGGCGTGACCAACTATGCGTTTTAAAATAACGCTGCCGGCGCTGATCCCGCATGAGTCCATACCGCTGATAAAGGTATGACGACAGTCATGGGGCTTATGCTGCATTTTTAATGTTGACATTAACAGGTTAAAAAAACGTTTTTTGTAGGTATCGTAGATTATTGGCTGTCCATTTTCTGTTTCGATCAGATATTTACCGTGCATACGGGCGGCGACAAGCGGCACGATATCTTTATGCAGTGGCAGGATACGGTGTGCTGCTTTTGTTTTAGTACCGTGCAGGTCAATAATCTGCTTTTTGAGGTCGATATGTACCGTTTGTATTTCCAGCAGCTCGCCGATGCGTATACCGCTGTAAAGCATGATCAGTACCGTATCGACCAGCCTGACGTCATTGTAATGATGGCGGCTGCCGTCAGCAAGCGGCAGTGTCAGTTCAAGATTTTTCCATAAACATTTGATTTCACTGTGAGTAAAAATACTGCGGGATGTTTGTTTGGCAGTAGCGTTCTTTTCCAGATAACGCGAATAGTCTACGTTGATAAGATCATTTTCAAGTGCGAGACGAAAAATACCGTTGAAAATAGTTTTTAAGCGCGTCTGCACACTGGGGGAAAGGTGCTGATTATTATCCATGACTGCCTGCATTTGTGCTTTTTTTACTTTTTTGATTGGTTCGTTGGCAATATCAGTACATTTTTTCCAGGCTGCCGTAAAACTGCAGCGTGAGGAACGTGAAAGACGGACGGTATGTTTGTCATACCACTGGTTGTAAAGCTCGCCTAAAGTGATATGCTGCAGATTTAAGTCGTAAGGGCGTTTGTTGTAGTCGGCAAGTGCGATTAGGGCAGCGCGTCTGCTGGTATAGTAACCAAGTGTGTGATATTTTTGCAGTGGTTTGCCATCTGTTTGATACTGCCAGCCTGCTGTCAGTCGTACACGATAGGGTTTGCGGCGGTTGCCGGGCAGTTTGCTGATGCCCCCGTAACCGTTAGGATTTTTCATAGTATACCTCCTTTTTATTTATCTTAGCAGATTATTTTAGCTTTAAAACTGTAAGACACAAGTAAACCACAGAAAAAATAATTTTGTAGATAATGAAAGCAGTATTGTAGTTTTCAAAATGTTCACAGAAGTGAATATTTTTGTATAATGAAGATAGTAAAGGACGGTGATACAGTATGACATACGGTAAATTGAGTGATCGTTGTCTCAAAGTATTCGTAGTTCTGCTGATCGCGGGCGTTTTGGGCGGGTTCTGTCTGCCCCATTTTGTGGAAGCAGTCGCTGGAGGCTATAATACCCGTGCTGTCGGCATGTCGCTTGGTGCAGAAGGGCTGGCGGCACCTGTTTTATCAGTTGATTTTAAACCGCAGGGCGGCGAGCTGGCTTTGGCTAAGCTGATAGAGGCAGGCTATTTCGATACTTTGGTCAATTGAATACATGTATACAATACAAAAGTACTTGCTTTTTTTTAACTATCTGCTATAATAACTAACATCACAAGTGAATAATGCGTGGATGAAACATATGGGAGAAGACGATGCGTCTACCGAAGGAGCTAAACTCTCAGGTGCCTGGAAATCAGGCGGAACCGTATGCGGACACAACTCTGGAGAGTCCCTTGAATGGGCGCCGAAGGTGCACGAATATCGTTGATGTTCTTATCTCTCAGGCCAATGGACAGAGCAATAGCAGTAGTTCCGCTGCCTTTTAGGCAGGGGAGTACTTATATCGTTTTTTTGCCCACCGGAGTTGTCGTTATTCCGGTGGGCTTTTAGTTTTTCATTTCACATAAGGGGAAGAGGGAGAATTTTATGTTGGAGCTTTTGAATGAGATCGACAGTTTTGTGTGGGGACCGCCGTTATTGGTATTATTGGTTGGTACCGGTATCTGGTTGACCCTGCGTTTGAATTTATTGCAGGTGCTTAAACTGCCAATGGCTTTAAAATTGATTTTTTCGGCTAAAAATGATGGTGACGGCGACGTCAACAGTTTTAAAGCATTGTGTACAGCTTTGGCAGCTACTGTCGGTACAGGTAATATAGTCGGTGTTGCTACTGCTATCAAAGCAGGTGGTCCCGGTGCCTTGTTCTGGATGTGGCTGGCGGCATTTTTTGGTATGGCTACCAAATATGCCGAAGGTCTTTTGGCGGTAAAATACCGTACAGTTGACGCTAATGGCAATATTGCCGGCGGACCTATGTATTATATTGAAAACGGTTTAGGTAAATCTTATAAACCGCTGGCTGTTTTCTTTGCCGTGTCCGGTGTGTTGTGTGCTTATTTTGGTATCGGTACTTTTGCTCAGGTCAACGCTATAGTTGAGATCACGCAGTTGTCTGTTGGCATTCCTGTTATTTATACTGCGATTGCGCTGACAGTGCTGGTTGCTGTCGTTACTATTGGCGGTCTTAAATCTATCGCCAGCGTAGCAGGTAAAATCGTTCCTTTTATGGCCTTGTTATATGTTGTTACTACCGTAGGTATTTTACTTATATTTGCAGATCAGGTGCCTGCAGCTATTTCCACAGTGCTTACTAATGCTTTTAGTCCTACGGCTGCCGCTGGCGGCTTTTTGGGCGCAACTGTTATGATGGCAATGCGTAATGGTATTGCCCGTGGTGTTTTCTCTAACGAATCCGGTCTTGGCAGTGCCCCGATCGTTGCTGCTGCTGCTAAAACAAAATGGCCCGCCGAACAGGGGCTGATTTCTATGACCGGTACTTTTATTGATACGATCATTATTTGTACACTGACTGGGTTGACGCTGGTTGTTACTAATGTCTGGACTGGTGATTTGAATGGTGCGGCGTTGACTCAGGCTGCCTTTACGATGGGCTTCCCGGTGTGGGGCAAATATCTATTGATGGTTGGCCTGGTACTGTTTGCCTTTACTACGATCTTAGGCTGGAATTACTATGGTGAACGCTGCATCGAATATTTGCTGGGTGTTAAAGCAATTTTACCGTACCGTATTATTTTTATTTGCCTGATTGCCTGCGGTGCATTCTTGAAACTGGAAGCAATCTGGGTTTTAGCAGATATAGTTAACGGTTTGATGGCTATTCCTAATTTGATCGCGCTTCTGGGCCTTACTGGAGTTATCGTAGCCGAAACAAAACGTTATACCGCACATTTGGCGAAGCAAAAAGAAAAGGCTGATATTAGTGAAGAAGTGGCTGAAGAAGCTTAAGTTTTATTAAATTGTTGGACTCAAAAAGGCAGTTTTTACAGCTGCCTTTTTGATTGCATAAAAATTTATCTGAAGAATCTGTCAGGTAAAATACGAAAAGACTTGACTTTAGGATCAAAAATCTATATAATATCCTTTGTATTCGGGGCGTGGCTCAGCTTGGTAGAGCACCTGCCTTGGGAGCAGGGGGTCGCAGGTTCGAATCCTGCCGCTCCGACCAAATACATAGAGCATTGCTTAGTAAATTGCGGGTGTAGTTTAGTGGTAAAACCTCAGCCTTCCAAGCTGATGTTGTGGGTTCGATTCCCATCGCCCGCTCCAATTTTTTTGGTCTGGTAGCTCAGTAGGATAGAGCAACGGCCTTCTAAGCCGTGGGTCGGGGGTTCGAATCCCTCCCAGATCACCAACAAAATAAGATGAATTAAAACCATTTCTGATATTTTCAGAAATGGTTTTTTGTTTTTGTTATAATGAAAGGCTTTTCGATAATTGCATCTGTAATATTTATAGTTGATTTGAGAACACTGAATTTATAGAAATAATTAAAGTTTGAATACATAATAGAAATAATAAATGAAATGGCTAGAAATTTGTTACAAATTTTACTTTTTAGGTAGAAAAATAAAATATTATTAAATATTTACAGAAATATGTTGAATAATATTCTTTTTGAAGCTAAAATGTTGTTAAATAAACAAGAAAGTGACTAATATAATATCAAGTGAGGTGTAGCAAATGACAGTTGGCGGAAGAATTTATTTAAAAAAGGACAACAGTGGATTGGAATTAGTTAAAGCGTTTGCCAAGATACCTACAGCTAATATTGCTGATACGATGGGACGTTCTTGTGCTATGCATCCAAGAATTAAGTTGTTTTCCAGTCCGCATGGAACGGTATGGGCAGGAATTGCCCTTACTGTCAAATCTCGTGGGGGAGATAACCTTCTTATACACGCAGCTTTGGATATGGCTAGAGAAGGTGATGTGATTGTTGTTTCTAATGAGGGCGGTGTAGATAACAGGTCGTTGATGGGAGAGATTATGTTTACATATGCTGCTTATAAAAAACTTAATGGTTTAGTATTAGATGGTCCGATAAGGGATGTAAAATCCGCAAAGGAAATACCATTACCTATTTATGCTACAGGTTCTACACCAGGTGGTCCTTATAAAGAAGGACCGGGAGAAATAAATGTACCAATTTCTTGTGGTGGTATTAGCGTAAACCCAGGAGATATAGTTGTTATGGATGATGATGGTGTAATAATTATTCCCTTGAAGGATGCTTCTGCGGTACTTGCAGCAGCGCAAAAACTGCAAGAAACTGATGAAGCTAAAGTGGTTGCCGCTGGGAATGGAACTGCTAAGCGTGAGTGGGTAGCTAAAGCTATCGAGACAAAAAAGATTGAAATAATTGACGATTACTATTAATAAAGCAAGTTGTTTGGGAAACGAGGGGATAGTATGAGTACGTTTTTGTTAAATAAAAAATATTTGCCGCATAGAGTAGGCGTTTGTTTTATCATAGGTATTATAGCCGGACTGTTTTTCCATGATTTTTCTATTTGGGTAAAACCTGCCGGAGATCTATTTATGAATATGATTAAAATGTTAATTGTTCCGGTTATCTTTTTTAGCGTTACAAGCGGAATTGCTGCTATTGGTGATGTGCAGCGGTTGAAAAGAATTGGCAGTAAAGTAGTCATTGTCTATTTCCTTATGACAGTTATTGCTTGTATTGTTGGTATTGTTATGGTTAATATAACTCATCCAGGTGTGGGATTTACACTTGATAATATGCAGGCATTTGATACTTCAAAAGTGAAAACCCCATCATTTGTAAATTTTTTGTTTGATATGGTACCAGTTAATATTGTTGACAGTATGGCTAAAAATCAGATTATGCAAATGATTTTTTTTACTGTTCTTGTAGGTGTGGCACTGGTGTCTTTAGGTGAGAAGGTAGCTGGGGTTACTAAAATTTTTGATCAATGTGCAAGTATTATTTATAAAATGCTGGATATAGTTATGTTATATTCTCCTATTGGTGTATTAGCACTGATGGCGAATACTACGGCTGTATTTGGACCTAAGCTTTTTGGGGTTCTGGCTAAGTTTGTTTTTACAGATTGGGTTGGCTGTCTTTTGATTTGGTTTTTCTTTAGTGGTATCGTCTGGTTATATACTAAAGTAAATTATCTGGAAATGTGTAAATCAATGATACCGATCTGGGTAAATACTATTGCTACTAATTCCAGCGCAGGTACGATACCTATAACTCTAAATGTTACTACAGAAAGGTTAAAGGTACCGATGTCTATTGCTTCATTTTCTATACCTTTGGGAGCCACGATAAATTTGACTGGAGCCGCTTTATATAAAACGATACTGGCGTTTTTTGTAGCTGAGATCTATGGTTTGCAGCTCACTATTGATCAGATTTTAATGGTTATTATTATTTCGACTATTATGTCTATCGCGGCACCAGGTATCCCCGGTGGTGGTATTGTAACAGGTGCGATTTTTTTAAATCTTTTAGGTTTGCCAATGGATTTAATGGGGCCTATTGCTGGAATGTACAGACTTATTGATATGTCACATACTACAGTAAATGTATCGGGTGATGTTTTAGGAACGATGCTGGTTGCCAAAAATGAAAATATTTGGACTGGTGAAGATTTTAATAAAACTTTAGTTTAGGATAGGAGGAATTATAATGTTAGCAGAAAGAATGAATACTTTTTCAGGTTCGCCAACTTCTGCATTGATTGCGAAAGTAGCTGAGTTGAGAGCAGAGGGAAAAGATATTATTTCTTTAAATGTGGGTGAACCTGATTTTGGGACTCCTGATTATATTAAATGCGGAGCTATCAAGGCAATAGTTGATAACTTCAGTAAGTATACTGCTGGTAACGGTATTATAGAATTACGCCGTTTGATTTCTAAAAAATTACATGAAGATAATAATTTAGAATATACCACAGATGAAATTTGCGCGACTGTAGGAGCTAAGCAGGCAATTTTTAATTCGATCATGGCTTTAGTAGATCCTGGAGATGAAGTGCTTTTGCCAGTTCCTTGCTGGGTTAGTTATACTGAGATGATTAAGTTTGCAGGAGCGAAACCAGTTTTTGTAGATGTAGAAGCAGAAACTTTTGATTTGGATATTGAGGCTTTAGAGAAGGCTGTAACTACGAAGACAAAAGCTATTGTTATTTGTACTCCTAATAATCCAACTGGAGCTGTTTATAGCGAAGGTACTTTGCGTAAATTAGCTGATTTAGCTTGTAAATATGATTTTTATATTATTACAGATGAAATTTATGAAAAGCTTATTTATGACGATGCAAAGCACTTTTCAATAGCTTCTATTTCTAAAGATGTTTGGAACAGGACTTTAACTGTAAATGGCTTTTCTAAGGCTTATGCAATGACTGGCTGGCGTATTGGATATGTAGCTGCCAATAAAACTATTATAGATGCAATAAAGAAAATTCAAAGTCAAACAACTTCAGCTACCAGTGCTATATCTCAGAAGGCTGCTGTTGCTGCTTTGAGTGGACCGCAGCATGATTTGGAAGTAATGGTTGCAGAGTTCGATAAACGAAGAATTTATTTATTGCAGCGTTTGGCCGAAATGCCGGGGGTAAGCTGTGCGAAACCTAGAGGAGCTTTTTATCTATTGCCGGATTTCAGTTGTTATTTTGGCAAAAAATATCGTGGCCGTGAAATAAAAGATGCCGTTGATTTTGCTAATATTCTATTAGAAGCTGTTCTGGTGGCATTGGTTCCAGGGGAAGCATTTAATATTAAGGGCAAAGTAAGATTGTCTTATTCTAATTCTATGGAGAATTTAAAGGAAGCAATGGATAGAATACAGTCTTTTGTAAGAGAACTTGAATAAAATAAAAAGAAGCAGGGAAATTTATCCCTGCTTCTTTTTATTTTATGGTGTATAATATTAACATAATACTTAATATTTAAAGGAATGTTGTTATGGATAATTTGATTAGTAAGATCCAGTCTATGAATTTAACTAAAACAGAAAAAGTTATAGCAGATTATATTCTTGATAATATTAATAACATTGGTCTTAGTACAGTGACTGATATATCGTTAAAGTTAGGTGTAAGTGATACTTCTATTATTAGGTTTATTAGATTACTTGGATTTGCTGGGTTTGCTGATTTTAAAAATACTATGAAAGAACGGATGCTTGAACATTATAATTTGAATTTATCGCCAAGCCAGAAATTTACTAATACCAAAGATAAAATAAATAGTGATAACGTAGTAAACGATGTTTTTTATAAGGCTATTGATAATTTATCTTCAACGATGCTTAATTTAGATGACAAATTAGTGAATAGTATCGCTGAGTGTATTATAAAAAGTCGGAATAAATATATTATTGGTTTTAGAGGAACATCTTGTTGTGCTGATTATTTTACACGTAAAGCAGTGTTTTTTGTGCCGCATTTGATTTTGTGCAATATGGCAGAAAGCAGTGTTATAGAAAAATTGATTGATCTTAATGAAGAAGATTGTTTGGTAATGTTTTCGTTCCAGCGCTACTCTGAGATTAATTATTCTATTTTAGAGCTGGCTAAAAAGCGTGGTAGTAAAATCATTCTCATTACAGACAGAGTAACGTCACCATTAGTGCCATATGCTGATTATTTGTTAACGGTAAAAATAGACGGAGTTGGTTTTACAAATTCTTATGTAGTTCCATTATGTGTTGCAGAGTCGTTAGCAATCTTGATTGGTCAGAAAATTGGAACTGATTCTAAACAGCGGCTGGCAGATTTAGATTTTTATATTAGCAAAAATAATTTATATTAAATGTGAAAATGATAAAAGTCTGGATTTTAGTTAGCCAGACTTTTAATTTTTTATTTTATGGCTATAATATTAGATGGATTGCGTATTTGGAAAGGAAAATTTTATGTTTAGTTCGATTATGATTTTTATTTTGGCAGGTCTGGCTGAAATCGGCGGCGGTTATTTTGTATGGCAGTGGTGTGGGTCTGATGATGTGGGCTCCACGGTAGTAAAAAAGTCTAAAATACTATTTTCAGTACTTTTATTTAAGAAAATAATAATATTTTGAGAGAAAAAGTGAAAAACAGTTGAGGAATTGATTAGTATATGCTATTTTAGTATATAGTAAAATATTTTATCCAAGAAAAGAGTGACGCTAATGAAAAACATACTGGGAAGTTTGCCTGCCCGACTTTTACTGGGTGTTATTGCAGGTATTCTGGTAGGCTTATATGCCAATGAAGCTTTGATGCAGGTTATATTAACCATCAAAAATTTACTTGGTTCATTGATTATTTTCTGTGTACCGCTGATTATTATCGGGTTCATTGCCCCGTCTATCACGCGTTTGGGCCAGCATGCGTCGATAATGCTGCGTGTTGCTATTACTTTAGCTTATGTTTCTTCGGTTGGAGCAGCATTTTTTGCAATGTTTTCAGGGTATGGTATTATTCCCCATATGAATATTGTTTCTTCTGTAGATGGTTTAAAAGAACTGCCAAAGCTGTTGTTTGATCTAAAGATCGACCCGATCATGAGTGTAATGAGCGCCTTGGTCTTTTCTGTTTTGATTGGTGTGGCAGCTGCCTGGACTAAGGCTGCTGTGATTACTAAATTTTTGGAAGAATTTCAAAAAATTGTTCTGGCTATCGTTACTAATATTGTTATTCCTCTGCTGCCGATTTTTATCGCCTGCACTTTTTGCGCATTGTCGTACGAAGGTACGATTACCAAACAGCTGCCTGTGTTCCTGATTGTAGTGCTGATAGTAATGGTGGGACATTATATCTGGCTGGCATTGTTGTACGGTTTGGCAGGTCTTTATGCCGGCGCTAATCCAATGGAAGTGCTGAAGCATTACTGGCCGGCTTATATTACTGCCGTAGGTACAATGTCATCGGCGGCTACTTTAGCAGTGGCGTTGGAATGTGCACGTAAATCAAAAGTGCTGCGCAAAGACTTGGTAAATTTTGGCATTCCACTGTTTGCCAATATTCATTTATGTGGCAGTGTTTTGACTGAAGTATTTTTTGTTATGACTGTTTCGCAGATTTTATATGGTGCTTTGCCAGAATTAGGTACGATGATTTTATTCTGTCTGTTGCTGGGTATTTTTGCTATTGGTGCCCCCGGTGTTCCAGGTGGTACAGTTATGGCTTCTTTAGGCCTTATCATCAGTGTACTGGGTTTTGATGCTACTGGTACGGCTTTGATGTTGACGATTTTTGCACTGCAGGACAGCTTTGGTACTGCCTGCAATGTAACTGGTGACGGTGCTTTGACTTTGGCCCTGACAGGCTATGCTGAAAAAAATGATATCGAAGAAGTAAATGAAGCTTCTATTTTATAAATCAAATTTATAAATCAAACCATTTTTATAATAACCCCGTTCCCAAAAAGGGAACGGGGTTATTATTTTAAGTTGATAAAAGATAAATAAAATGATAAAATATTTAAAATAAAACTTAAAAATATATTTATGAAAATAATATTTAGTTGCTAAATAAAAAGAAATAAAGATATTGAAATTTATTGATAAGTAATTGTTCAATGTAATGCCATAGTGAAAAAAAGTGATATTTAATTTTTTTATACTTCTAACGAAGCCGGATGGGATCTGTCATGAATTTTGATAAAATTTTACAAAAACCTTTTTTGATATCTGTTTTTGTATTTAACATCATTTTATTTGGTGTTATTGTTTTTTTGTTGGGATATGTTCAAAATTTACTTGACAGTGATTCCAGAAATAACCTTGAAGAAATAGTTTCGCAAAATAAGAACGTTATTACCAGTAAACTGCTTTTAGATCTTAATCGTCTGGATATTATCAGTAATAAAATATCTGACGGACTGAAAAATAAGAATATCACCAAAGAAGCGGATATCAATAAATTTTTAGAGGATTATTCTAAAAACAGCATTGATGATAGTTTATTCTTAGCGAATAAAAATGGGCTTGCCTATGTAGATGGCGACACGCATATAGATATTTCAGGACGCCGATATTTTAAATTAGCTATTGATGGTATTTCTAATATTTCTGAACGTACTATTTCAAGAATCAACGGCGAATATATTTTTGTCGGCAGCGTGCCGTTGTATTACGATAATAATATCATCGGTACGATTCAGAAAATCTATACGGATAAACAGATGAATGAGCTGTTTGCGGCTTCGTTATTTTCGTCTAAAGGGTATATGTATGTTATCAACAGTGAAGGTTATATTATTCTGCATACCAAGCATATCAACTGTGCTTTAAAATCCGATAATTATTTTCGTGACGTTTACGAATATGGAAATGCTGAAGCTGTTCGTAAAATGAAAGAAGATATCAAAGCCAATAAAAGCGGTTTTATGGAAAACGTGGTCAATGGTGAAAAAACCTTCTCTGCTTATACTCCTATTGAACAGGTGCATGACTGGTATCTTGTAACAAGCGTGCCTACTGATGTCATTGCTGAAAATGGCAATGTGGTTATGAAGATTTTTTATATGGTTATGGTTGCTCTGGTACTTATCTTTTTGGTAAGCATCTGTTATTTTGCCTGGAATAAGCGGCGGCAGAAACGGACTTTGGAAAAAATCGCTTTTGTGGATAATGTCACAGGCGGTAATACCTATAATAAATTTCTGGTTGATGTGCAGGAGCTGTTGAATAAGAGCACGGATAAACAATTTTATGTTCTTAATTTTGACGTAGACAATTTTAAGTATATCAATAATTTTTACGGATTTGCCTGCGGTGATAAGATTTTGCGGCAGATTTACAATTCAGTCAATTCCTGGATGCAGCCCGGTGAAACAGCGGCTCGTATTTCCGGAGACCAGTTTGTCTGTCTGTTGCTGGATGCCGATGAAAAGCGTATCGAAAGTTTATTTTCTTCGATCAGAGGTATCACGGAAGAAAACCTGATGCTGCATTTTTCGGCTGGTGTGTATATTATTAACGATCACAGCGAAAACCTTAATCTGATGGTCGATAAAGCCAGCGTAGCGGCACAGACGATCAAAGGCGTGCTGAATCAGCATGTAGTTTATTATTCAAAACAGTTTGATGACCAGACGGCACGCAATGAAGAGCTGAAACGAGATCTGAAGCTGGCGATCAAAAATGATGAGTTTGTAGCTTTCTATCAGCCGAAGGTTGATATCAACAGCGGCAAGCTGGTAGGTGCGGAAGCTTTGATCCGCTGGCAGACAAAAGACAACAGACTTATTCCACCTGGTGATTTTATACCTTTAAGCGAAAAAACGGGCCTGGTTACGGATCTTGATATGATTGTTTTTGAAAAAGTATTAGCTTTTTTGAGAAGATCATTGGATGAAGGGATAGAATGTGTGCCGATTTCTGTAAATTTCTCACGTTTGCATTTTTCAAATGAAAAATTTTTACCGACACTTTTACAGAAAATGGAAAAATATCAGGTGCCAGCGCATTTGATTGAATTGGAGCTGACCGAAAGCGCTATTTTTGATAATTTCAGTATTATTTATGATTTTACAGAGAAAGTTCGTGAATATGGCGTCGCTGTGGCAATGGATGATTTCGGTTCCGGTTATTCTTCTTTGAATATGTTGAAAGACTTGTCGATAGATACTTTAAAAGTAGATAGAGCTTTTTTAGAGGAAGCTGCTGATAACGAAAAACGTAATATTATTTTTGTTTCAGTTGTAGAAATGGCTCGCAAGCTGAATATCAGTCTGGTGGTAGAAGGCGTTGAAACAGGGGAGAATGTCAGTCTGATGCGTGAATGCGGGTGTAATATTGCTCAAGGCTATTATTTTGCCAGACCAATGGAAGAAAGTAAATTTGCCGAGCTTTTCAGGGAGGGTAAGTTATGCTGAAAAAAATCGTATGTATTATGGGGGCTGTGGCAATTTTTATACTGGCTGTGGGCTGCAGCAGCGAGCCTCAGAAACCCAAGCTGGGAGTTTCTTTTGGTGTTGGTGGTGCTACAAGATGGGTGAAAGAAAAACAGTTTATGGAAGATCGTGCTAAAGAACTCGGAGCAGATATAACTGTTCGTTTTAATACTACTGATACACCTAAGACATGGCGTGAAGACTGTTTTGAACTTATTGACAGCGGTATCAATGTATTGATTATGATTCCCAGAGATTTACGTCAGGTTGACGATATAGTAGATTATGCAAAAAAGAAAAACGTTAAGGTTGTCTCATATAGTAGGGCTATTTTAAATCCTCAGACGGATCTTTTTATTGGTTATGATACTTATAAAATTGGGCAGAACCTGGGCAAGCATTTATCAGAGCGTGTTTATAAGGGTAATTTTATTGTTTTGAAGGGTGATAAAGGTGATTTTAATACTCACTTTTTATACAATGGGGCCAATAAATACATTGAACCAATGGTCGGAACGGGCGTCAATGTAATATTGAATGATTATGTACCGGGGTGGTCTGCTGATACTGCCAAGGAAATGGTAAAAAAAGCTGTTATAGCGAATGACATGAAATTAGATGCAGTTTTGTGTCCGAATGATGGTTTGGCTGGCGGTGCCGCTGCTGCAGTACAGGAGCTGGGATTAAAAAATCATGTTATCATTGTCGGTATGGATGCAGAACTGGCGGCGGTTAAAAGACTTGTTGCAGGAACGCAGGATGCAACAGTGTATATGGACTTGAAAAATATGGCGTCAGCTGCAGTTGATCAGGCTTATGCCCTGGCGAAAGGTGAAAAAGTAACTGCTAATTCAGAAATAACTAATGATAAAGGCGAGAAAATCCAGGTTTATTTGATTACAGGTGAAATGGTAACAAAAGAAAATATCGATAAAGTTTTAATCGAAAGCGGTTATTATACAAAAGAGCAGGTTTATGGAAATAATTAAATCTGCTTTTGATAGAATGAATCTGGAATTATGTTGATAAATGCCAAGCAGCAGTAGTTGATAATACTGCTGCTTTTGTTTACCAGCTTAAGCAGTAAGTGATTGTAAAGGCAAATACTTTATCTATCCTGATAATAACTATTCTAAGCATATATTTTTAAAGGTATGTTTTATTGAATTAATAAATATCATCCTGTTTGTGTGATATAATAAATATTAATCAATGTAATTGAATATGAGGGCTTTGTTTATTACTATTGTTAAACTTTCTGTCGGTATATTCAAGGTTGTATATCAAGAAAAGCATCGTTGTTATTCAAAAATCGGTGTTTAAATGACGCTTTGAAAAGTATGATTTAGGCATCAAGAGACAGCAATGGTGTCTGGTTTTGTCTTTTATGTAATATATTTTGACAGTTCTTTTTGTGCTGAAATTAACTGAAAGTACTATAATTTACAGTATATTTTATGTTGGAGCGTGGTTTTGTGTATTTGTTATTTGGTTTATATTTTGTCATCGGCATAGTTATCGGCAGTTTTTTGAATGTCTGTATTTACAGGCTGCCGCTGGGGAAATCTGTTATCAGCCCTCCGTCTGCCTGCGGCAGCTGCGGACACAGGTTAGGGGCTCTGGATATGATACCTGTTCTAAGTTATTTTTTGCTGCGCGGCAGGTGCCGCTACTGTAATGCTGCGTATAGCGCCCGTTATATGCTGGTAGAGCTTTTGACAGGTATTTTATTTGCCTTGTGCGGCTTGTATTATTTGCCTGGCTTAAAAATAATACTGGTTTTCTTTTTTGTAGCTTGCCTGATCGTGCAGGCTTTTATTGATCTGGATCATCAAATTCTGCTGGATGAAATTTTGATGCTGATGCTGCCGACAGGTATCATTTATGCCTATTATGCTTTACCGGACATGTGGGATTCTTTATATGGGGCTTTATTTGCCGGTGGGCTGATGCTGCTGATATTTTTGCTGAGCCGCGGTGGAATGGGTGCTGGCGATGTTAAGCTCAGTTTTGTTTTAGGCGTTTGGCTTGGGTTTAAGGCGAGTATCGTCTGTCTGATGCTGGCTTTTGTTTTTGGGGGGATAATCGGGGTGCTGCTGCTGGCTTCCGGTATCAAGCAGCGTAAAGATCCGATTCCGTTTGGACCGTTTTTATGTATCGGAGCTTATATTGCGCTTTTGTTTTCTCCATATTTAATTTATTTTTACTGGAATTTGTTTGTATGAGTTTATGAATTTATGATATAATTTATAAAATATAGTATTAAAACTGATTTTATTTATACGAATCAAGGAGGTCTGCGCAAGTGAATGTGCAAGCCATCGTAAAAAGAATGTTTCACACAAAGCCGTCAAAAATAGTTGGCGTCGATATCGGCACCGGAAGTATAAAAATGGTGCAGATAGAAACAGGCAGTAAGCCTGTAGTTAGTTGTTTTGCTGTAGCAGAGCTGCCACTGGAGCTTATCAATAATGGATTTGTCCGTAACAGTGATGCGATGATAAGCTTTATTAAAGGCTTGGTGGCAAAATATGATTTTAATGCCAGGCATGCGGTTTTTACTGTAGGCGGTCGTAATGCTTTTGTACGTGAGATCGATATGCCGGAAATGCCTGACGAAGAAATGAAACAGTCTGTAGCTTGGGATTCCAGTCAGTATGTTCCTTATGAAGCTGATACTTATTATGTGGATTCGGCTAAATTTGGTGCATATACTAATGAAGGTCTGCAGCCTGTGCTTTTGGTTGCTTCACCTAAGGATGTTATTGATTCACTGCTGGAAATCAGTGATGCGCTGGCCTGGCATACTATTGGTATTGATATCGAAGTTTTGTCTGCTTATAGAACCTTGCCCAGGCAGTTGGAAAACTTCGTTTTGCTTGATATAGGGCGTTCATATTCGATGCTGACTATTTTTCAGAACGGTGCTCCTGTTGCGCAGCGCAGTATTCCCCAGGGAGGGCAGATGTTTAATGCCGCTATTGCTAACGGTGCTGGCGTTGACCTGACGGCTGCTGAAAAGATCAAACTGGAAGATGAGCTGCTTTTGAGCAGCCTGGAAACAGATAAAACTAAATTTGCAGAATTTTTCAACGAGGTTGAAAATCTGGGACGTGAAGTACGCAGAACCTGTGAATATTATTTGATCAATAAAAAGGATGCAAGATTTACGCATCTGGTTTTGGCAGGCGGCGGTGCAAATATGGCCGGATTGTCCGAATTTTTGAGCGAAGGTATGGAAATGAAGGTTGTCGTTAACGATTTGCGTCAAGCAGTTACTTTTGCAGATAAACTTGATCAGAGAGAACTGAAAAAATATCTGGGAGCGCTGACTGTTGCAATAGGCGCTGCTTTGTACGGAGGGGAAGCAGATGATTAGAATCAATCTTTTACCTGAGTACAGGCGCAAAAGTGAGTTTCCTACATGGAAACTTTATCGTATTATAGCTTATGTATTTTTAGGACTGAGCATTTTACTGTGGGGTTACCATTTGGCAATGTTCAAGTATACTGAAAGTAAGCTCAGCGATGTGAATGAAGGTATAGTTTCAATGAAAGTCTGGCAGGAACGTTTTGATAAAGCTCAGCAGCAGAATGCGGAAGTAAATAAACGCAATACTATCGTACGCAATCTTTCTAAAGACCGCATCGTCTGGAGCCGTTCCCTTGCTGAACTGGGCAATGTTACACCTTACGGCTGCTGGCTGACAAGTGTTAAACAGGGCAATAAGCCAGATCAGATGAGCATTGCCGGTAAAGCCATGAAAATGGACGATATTGTTAAATTCATCAGTCTTTTACAGGCACGGCCTGATATTGCCAATGTGCAGCTGATTTCTGCCGATGAAAGCAACAATAATAACAGCAGTACTGCTGGCGTTATTGATTTTACTTTGGAAATTCAGAGAAGTGGGGTGAAGAAGTGAAATTAGAAATGCCTGACAGCAATATGTCAGAAAACAGTAAATATTCGTTGTTATTGTTAGGTTCGGTACTGCTGCTTGTTTTTGTAGTTCTGTATATCATGCAGCCGCTGCGTGAAGACATTCAGAAAAATGAGCAGGAATTGACACAGGCGCAGCAGCGTTTAGCCAGTTATCAGACATTTGCTGAACAGAATAAGGATTATAATGCTTTTGCAGCGAAGCAGGAAGGCTACCTTGCTGAAGCTAAGAAGCTGTTGCCTGATATAGTAACTGTGCCTGAATTAGTACAGGAATATTCTAACCTTTCAAAGGAATGCGGAATTCAGTTCAAAAGTGTTAAGCCTCCGAGTGGCAATTTAAAACAGGTAAATGGAGCTTACGAAGTACCGCTCAATATTTCTATCAGCGGCAACTATTATAAAATGGTCGAGTTTTTGCAGAAGGTAGAAAACGGTACGAGGTTTGCAAAATTGAACAAAGCCAGTGTTAATACCGTTAAAGAAAATGATGCTTCGGGAAATCTGGATATGACGGCTGAATTTACCGTTTATTCGCTGAAGGACGCCTTAGGGAAAATGAATACTGGCGCCGCTGGTGAAAAGACCGGCCTGAATCGCGTAAAAGAACGTGACGCAGCTAATATGGCGGCAATAGACGAAGCAAAAAAATAGAGTAAACGTTATATTATTAGACCCTTGTTGTTTTTCTGCAGCAGGGGTCTTTTTATGTTGTATGGCATAACCGTTGAAAAGACTGTGAAAGCGCTGCTTCAGCCTGCAATTTTCTTGCTATTCTATATGGAAAAGTTGTATAATTAAAATATCTATTATTATAAATAAAAATACCTTTATTTCGATAAATTGAGGAGTAAAAAAATGATTTGGCAGAATACAAAAGTTCGTATTGCAATTATCGCATCCCTGGTTCTTTTAGCAATTATTGCGTATCGTATTTATGGTAATATCCAGGCTAACAACGAGCGTGCGAACCGTGTTTCGCAAGGGCAGAATATTGCGGTGGCCACATCTTTCCCGCAGCGTCAGAGTATTACTCCTGTTATGCGTTTTGCGGGCAGCCTTGATCCTGTTTGGCAGGCCGACGTGGCAGCTAAAATAGATGGCAGGGTAGAGAAGGTTTATGTTAATGAAGGTGACAAGGTCACAGCTGGCACTGTGCTGGCTCATTTAGAGCAGACAGAACAGACGGCTAATTTGTTATCGGCGAAGGGTTCTTTGATGGATGCCCAAACGACTTTGGAAAGAGCTGAACGCGAGCTGCAGCGCTATCAGGCATTATATGAAAAGGGCGCTGTTTCGGAGCAGACAGTAGATAATTACCGTTTTGCCAGAAACAATGCGCAGGGCAAGCTTTCGGAAGCTCAGGGCGTGTGGGACAATATGCAGGATAAGCTGAGCGGAGCCAGTGTAACTGCGCCGCAGGACGGTATTATTTCTAAACGTTATTATCAGGAAGGTTATTATGCTAAAGTTGGTACAGCGCTGTTTAATATTGCCGATATTTCTGAATTGACTGCTAAAATAAATATCCCGGAAGGTCAGATCAGCAATATTGCTGTTGGCGGATTGGCTGATATTACTGTGCCCGCATATCCTGATGATAAATTCAGCGGTATGATCACACGTATCTCGCCGGTAGCAGATATGCCGGCAAGGACCTTTGCTGCTGAGGTGACAGTGGACAACAGTGCCGGTAAATTACGCGGCGGTGTTTATGCCAATGTTGTCATTACAGCCGAGCCGAAAGAGAATGCATTAGTTATTCCTATGAGCGCTATTGTAATGCGTGAAGATCAGCGTACGGTTTTTGTTGTTGATGATGATGGTGTCGTCAGCCGCAGAGTTTTAACAATAGGTTTTGTCAATGATAATATGGTAGAAGTTTTAGATGGTTTGAGTGATGGCGACCGGATCGTTACCGGCGGTCAGAATAAATTGCGTGAAGGCAGTAAGATCAAATTAGAAGGACAGGGTGCTAAATAAAATGATAGGCACATTTATACGCAGACCTGTTTTTACGACGATGTTTGTACTGCTTTTAGTAGTATTCGGCATTAAGTCGTATCCTAATTTGGGTGTCGATTTGTATCCTGACGTTGAACTGCCTCTGGTAAGTGTTACTGTTACCTATACAGGCGCTTCACCTGAGGAAATGGAAACTCTGATAACCAGACCTATTGAAGATCGCGTCAGCCAGGTTGCAGGTATTAAAACCCTGTCGTCAACTGTACGCGAAGGTTATTCGCAGACGACGCTGGAATTTGAGCTGGGTGTTGACCCGCGCGAGATGGCCAGTGAGGTGCGTGAAAAGGTTGCGTCGGTACGCCGGCGTTTGCCTGACGACATCGATGAGCCGGTTGTACAGCGTTTTGATATTTCGTCACAGTCGATAGCGGCATTTACTTTTGCTTCTGATTCGCGCAGCCGTGAAGAAACCCGTAAGATAGTTGAAGACGTTGTTAAAGAAGAACTGCAGCGTGTCGAAGGCGTGTCCGAAGTATCTGTTGTCGGCGCCAGCCTGCGTGCGATCAAACTGATTGCCGATCCTGAGAAGCTGAACAGTTATAATATTTCCTTTCAGACGATCTTAGATAAGGTCAACAGTGAAAATATCAATACTCCTGGCGGTAAGGCCCGTTATAACGATATGGAAATAACAGTCCGTACGTTAGGCAAATATAAAAATATCGACGATATTAAAAACATCGTTATTGCCAATCAGGATGGTCGCCCGATCCAGCTTTCAGATGTTGTGAAGGTTGTTGACAGCTGGGAAGACGAAGACACCTATTCCCGTTCTAATAAAGTACCCAGCGTTATGGTCTTGGTAAGAAAGCAGTCTAAGACCAATACTGTAGATGTTGTTGACGGTGTCAACGCTTCTATGGAACAAATGATGGAAAATGATTTGCCTAAGGATATCAAGGTCGATGTCGTACGCGATCAGTCTGCTTATATCCGCGAGAATGTTGCCGATGTCTGGAATGCTATACTTTTCGGCGGCTTTCTGGCGCTTTTGATAACTTATATGTTCCTGCGCGATTTTCGGGCTACGATCATCGGCGGCCTTTCTATACCGACCTCCGTTATTGCCACGTTCTTTTTGATGAAGTCGATGGACTTTACGCTGAATAATATGTCGCTGATGGCTTTGAGCCTGGCAGTCGGCATCCTTATCGACGATGCTATCGTTTTGATTGAAAATATTTTCCGGCATATGGAAATGGGTAAGTCGCCTATTCAGGCTGCTCAGGACGCTACAGAAGAGTTATCTCTGGCTATTCTTGCTACTTCGCTTTCTTTGATGGCGGTTTTTGTACCGATCGGTTCTATGGGTGAGGTAGTTGGTCAGTATTTTAAACAATTCGGCTTAACTGTCGCTTTTGCGCTGGCTTTTTCGACGATGGCTGCTTACACGCTTACACCAATGATATCGGCTTATTGGCTGAAGGATTATCGCGAGGAACATGCCAAACCTTATAAGCATCCGCGTCCCAAAGTTGTACAGATTTGTCTGGATAAATTTGAGGCCGGGTTTCAGGTAATTTGCCGGATGTATGATGAATTAATGGTATTTGCGTTCCAGCATCCTTGGAAAATAGTTTTGATTTCTGTTGCTTCACTTATTTTTAATCTTTTTCTGTTACCTTTTATTGGTACGGAATATCAGCCGACATACGATTCCGGTGAATTTTCCGTCAGTGTTAAAGCTCCTGCCGGTACAAGTATCGAGCGAATGAAGGAGCTGACGCTGCCGTTGGAAGAAGAAATCCTGCAAATGCCGGAGGTCAGGATTGCAGCGATGCGCTTAGGCGGTTCGCGCGTGCCTATTAACGAAGGCAATATCGATGTCAAGCTTATTCCTTCGTCTGACAGAGATCGCAGTATGATCGATATTATGGATGAGCTGCGCCGTAAATTTGGTAATGTCGAAGAATTGAAAGTCGCAGTCGTCAGTAACCAGGGCGGCGGACGCGGTGACAGCAGACCGGTGCAGGTAGGTCTGCGCGGCAGTGATCTTGAGCTGCTGACAACTTATGCTCAGAATCTGGCGGAAAGGATCAGACAGGTTCCAGGTTCTACTGATGTTGATATTTCTTCATCGGAAGAAGAACCGGAGATCATCGTTAAGGTCGATCCGCTGCGTGCGAGCGCAATGGGGCTTGATTCAACTTCCGTTGGTAAAGTTGTGGAAATGGCCTTTTTAGGCAAAAGCACAAGCAATAGTTTTACTATCGGTGATAACGACTATGATATAATTGTACAGTTGGATGCTGCGCATCGTCGTGATATCAATGACGTTGCCAATCTGCGTGTTTCCAATACGGAAGGGAAGTTTGTCCGGTTGGGCGATGTAGCTGACGTGTATTTCTCGTCCGGTCCTACACGTATTGACCGTGAGGACAGACAGCGCCAGATCGTTGTTTATGCTAATACAGTCGGTATTACTCCGGGCGATTTGATCCAGAAGATTCAGACGGAGATGATCCCGGATATGAATATGCAGGTCGGTTACCGTTATAAAATGATCGGTCAGGCTGATACAATGGCAAAAGCCTTTAGTGAGATCGCGAAGGCGGTTATTTTAGCTATTATTATGATCTATATGGTTCTGGCAGCAGAGTTTGAAAGCTTTATGCAGCCTTTGGTAATTATGATGTCACTGCCGTTTGCGATTATCGGTGCTGTTTTAGGCTTGATGGTAGCAGGGCAGACTGCAAATATGATGTCGCTGATCGGTTTTACGATGCTGCTGGGTCTGGTTACAAAAAATGCGATCCTGCTGGTCGACTATGCCAATCAGGCACGGGCTAAGGGTATGCCTTTGCGCGAGGCCTTGCGTGAAGCTTGCGCTTTGCGTATTCGTCCGATATTTATGACAACGCTTTCGACTATTTTAGGTATGCTGCCAATTGCTTTGGGTCTTGGTGCCGGTGCTGAGCTACGCCAGTCTATGGGCGTGGTTTTAGTTGGCGGTCTGACGACGTCGACTTTGCTGACTCTGGTTGTAGTGCCGCTGTTATATTTGCTGAGCGAGGAATGGAAAGAGAAACATTTGCATAAATCATAGTTAAGGAAGTATTATAATATGACTTACGAAGAAAATTTGCTGGCGCTTTTGGAAAGTTATAAAGCAGGCACTATCGACGCTAAAACAGCTTTGGAAAAGCTGCATGCTGCGGATTATACTGACCTAGGTTTTGCGAAACTGGATCATAACCGCAGTCTGCGTCAGGGGTTTCCCGAGGTTGTTTACTGCGAGGGTAAAACAGTAGAGCAGGTTGCTGCAATCATGGAAAAGCTGGCACAGGTACACAATAATATTTTGGGAACACGTGCTGATGCCGATAAATTTGCAGCGGTGCAGAAGGTGCTGCCCGATGCGGTTTATCATAAAAATTCGCGCTTGATTTTTGTAGAGCGTAAACCTCTTCCAAAAGATGATAAGCGTTATATCGCCGTTGTGACGGCTGGTACAAGCGATCTGCCTACTTCAGAGGAGGCGGCATTGACTGCTGAGATCATGGGCAATCAGGTAGAGAGGGTTTACGACGTAGGCGTGGCTGGTATTCATCGACTGTTTGATAAACTTGATTTGATCAGAAATGCTAATGTGGTTATTGTCGTTGCCGGAATGGAAGGCGCTTTGGCAAGCGTTGTCGGCGGCTTGGTCGAACGACCTGTAATAGCGGTGCCTACCAGTGTCGGTTATGGAGCTAACTTTCAGGGGCTATCGGCACTTTTGGGCATGCTCAACAGCTGTTCGGCCGGTGTGGCTGTCGTTAATATCGATAACGGTTTTGGAGCGGGGCGTATGGCAAGTATTATCAATCATATGAGGTGATGTAATGAAAGCAATCTATATAGAAGCATTTGCGGGTATCAGCGGCAATATGCTGCTGGGAGCTTTGATCGATGCAGGTGTACCGTTCGATCATTTGGCGTCTGAGATGAAAAAGCTGCACTTGGGAGAGTATGAACTGATCAACGAACGTGTTAATAAATGTGGGATTGATGCGAACTATTTTAATGTCTTGCTGCCAGATGAACATCAACATGATGTCACAATTGGACATCGGCATGAACATCCCCACGCTGGTCACCATCATCACGAACATGGCGATACAGGGCATAACCATGAACATCATTCCGATTGCGCTCAGCATTGCCATCAGGTGAAAGTGTCTGAAGAACCTGTGCATCACCACCATGAACATCGCAATCTGCATGATATAGCCCATATTATTACACATTCTGACTTGCATGATAAAATCAAAATGCAGTCTTTACAGGTGTTTACAGCTTTAGCAGAAGCTGAAGCTAAGGTTCACGGAAAAACTGTTGATGAAGTGCATTTTCACGAAGTCGGAGCAATCGACACGATTATTGATATTGCGGGCTGCGTTTTGGCTTTGGAATATTTGGGGATCGAAAAGATTTTTGTTTCCAATATCCATACAGGCAGTGGCTTTGTAAATTGTGCACACGGACTGATGCCAGTGCCGGCTCCTGCGACGGCAGAGCTGTTACAAGGGCTGCAGCACAGCCACGGAAAGATCGAAAAAGAGCTTACTACACCGACTGGTGCTGCACTGATGAAGGTTTTAGCAGTCAGTACAAATGATATTCCACAGGGCTTTAGCGGCAGTAAAATTGCTTATGGCGCCGGGACCTGGGATCTGGAAATACCCAATGTCCTGCGCATCAGTATCGGCGAATGGGAAGCTGAAGCCGGTGGTGAATTACTTGTTGCCGAATGTAATATTGACGATATGAATGGCGAATTGTACCCTTATGTGCAGGAACGCTTACTGCAGGCGGGTGCTTTGGATTGCTGGCTGACTCCGATCATTATGAAAAAAGGACGGCCTGCTCAAACTTTATCGGTGCTGCTCGATCCTCAGAACCTGGATCAGCTGACTGATATTTTGCTGACTGAAACAACGTCGCTGGGAGTACGTTATTATGCGGTGCATCGCCATATCAATTACAGGAAGGTTACTATTGTGTCGTTGCCTGAAGGTGAAGTGAGAATTAAATATGCACAGATGGATGGGAAAATTGTGAATATTGCTCCTGAATTTGAGGATTGTAAAGTTTTGGCTTTAAAAAGCGGACACAGCCTGAAAACTATTATGCAGGCAGCAGCAGCTGCTGCGGAGGCACAACTTGAACAGTGATTTTGCTGCTTATATCGACAATTTAAAAAAGCAGATCAAAAGTTTTGACGCCAATCTTACAATTACTGAAAAAAAGCTGCAGTATGGTATACAGTTGACAGTAACAAACAGTGATAGTAAAGTAGTATTATCAGTATATAATGGTAAAAAGGGGATTAAGTTTGTTTGGGGCGGTACGGCTTCAGAATTGAGGTCCCAGCTGGAAGCAGTTTTGACAGGAAAAGATACTGCCGATAAAGGGGATATCGTACAGGCTATTGGAAATGACTATACACTTTTACGAAATTGTGCCGATTTTAAAGGTATTTGGGCAGGCAGTGACGAATCAGGTAAAGGAGATTTTTTCGGACCCTTAGTCGTTGCAGCAGTATTAGTAGATATTACTACGGCTGAAAAACTAGTCCGTTTGGGAGTCAGAGATTGCAAACTGATCAATGATAAAGAAGTTCTGCGGCTGGCAGAGCTGATTGTCGAAGCTGCTCCGATCAACACGGTTTTAGCTTTGAAGCCGGAAATGTATAATTTTCGTTATCAGCAAATGCGTGCAGATGGAAAAAATCTCAACCATTTGTTAAGCAATGGTCACATAGCTGTACTGCGAAATGTTCTGCGGCAATGCCCGCAATGTAATTATGCGCTGGTTGATCAATTTACAGCGTCTAACGACATCCGCGCCAGCTTACAGCAGGAATTTCCTGATGTTAATATAGTACAGCAGCACAGGGCCGAGGCAGATATTGCTGTGGCGGCTGCTTCAGTATTGGCGCGGGCTAAATTTTTGGAAATAATGCAGGAGCTGGCCGAGCAGGTTGGGCGAAATGAATTGCCTAAAGGTGGCAGTGACGCTGCGACAAACTGTGCGCGCGAGCTGCTGAAAGAATTGGGACGCGGTGCCCTGGAACGGCTTGTAAAAGTCCATTTTGCAAATTATAAAAAAATCTAGAGCCTTTCAGGAGGCTGAAATATATGAAAAAATTAATTGTTAATGCTGATGATTTCGGACTGCATCCGGCAATCAATGCTGGTATTATAAAAGGCTGCAGGGACGGTTTTATTACCAGTACGTCTTTAATGTGCAGCGGTGCTGCTTTTGATGACGCAGTACTTCAGGCGAAAGCAATACCTGCTTTAGGAGTAGGTATCCATCTTACTTTAGTAGGAGGAGGTAAACCGCTTTTACAAGCACGGCAGCTGCGAACACTTGTTGATGAAGATGGGCTTTTGCCTGCTGATTATACAGTTTTTGCCAAACGGTGGTATGCTGGCAGAATAAAAAAAGCAGAAGTTGTCAGCGAACTGCAAGCACAACTAGAACGCGGCTTAAGCTGTGGTCTGGAAATAACTCACGTCGACAGCCATCAGCATCTGCATGTGCTGCCGGGAATCGCCGACATCGTATTGGATTTGTGCAGTGCATTTGGTATTAAAAAAATTAGGATGCCGCAGGAAGGCTGGTTTTGGCGCGGTGGATTTAACAGCACTGCTGGCCGCCTGATCGGCCGTGAAGGCTTAAGCTTTTGCAGTGCTTTGGCGAAAATGAAAGCCAGACAGGCCCATTTTGTCTATCCACAGCATTTTTTTGGAATGCTGGCCGGAGGTAATTTAAACGAATTCTTAGTAGGTGAAATCATTAGGAATCTGCCTGATGGCGTAAGTGAGATCATGACTCATCCGGGGATGGATGCAGAGTCTTTGAAAAAAACTTTTTCCTGGCAGTATCATTGGGAAGATGAGCTTCAGGCTTTTCTTTCTGAAAAAAATAAATGTTTATTGGAGCAGAAGAAAGTAACTTTGATAAACTTTGGTGGGCTTTGATATGCACAGAAAATTGATCCGCAGGTTGCTATGGATGTTTGTTTTTGTTATTGCTATTTCTGCGGCAGTTATTTATTTTACATTTGATATAAGAGCGTTAGAATATCTGACGATGTTTGAACCGTGGTGTATTGCTGCGGCCTTTGGCATTTTGGGATTGGGATTGGTTTTTGATGGTTTGCGGCTGATGACTTTGGCTGCTGTGACTGATGAAAAGCTAACTACCAGACAAGTGGTGAACGTTGTTCTAAGCAATTATTTTTTGGCGCTTGTTACCCCCGGAGCCAGCGGCGGTGCTGTAGCTCAGATCATGTTCATGCGCAAGGCGGGCGTGCCGGTAGCAAAGGCCACGGTCGTTGTTTTTGTGCGTACGATTATGTCAATCACTTTTTTGATTTTGCTGGTGCCGTTTGTTCTGCATAGTGATCATGCTTTGGTTGACTGGATGCCGACCAGTGTCATTACTATTGTATCTGTTTTATTTGTTTCGCTGCCGATTGCAGCAGTGCTGCTTATGAGGACCAGATATCCGGAGTTTTGGATCATTGGGTTAACGAACAATTTCTCGCACGATTTCAGGAGGAATTGTTTTATTTGGTATAAAGAATTTAAACAGGCGTCTTTTATTATGGGTAAAAATCCTTTGAAAGTAATGCGTGCCTTTATTGAATCGGGGCTCAGTCTGTTATGTATTTATGCTACTGTACCAATGTTTTTTCTGGGTATGAATATCAAATTTGACTGGCTGCAGGTTATGGGGCGAATGGTTTTGCTGAATCTGGTACTGTATTTTTCACCAACTCCCGGAGGTTCAGGGGTCGCAGAGGCGGGCTTCGTTGTATTATTTTCTGAGCTGCTGCCTGGTGGTCTTGTTGGTATTATGGCAGTTTTATGGCGGTTTACAGCTGAATACCTGCCGTTTTTATTAGGGGCAGTAGTTTCAATACGCGCCTTTGGCTCTAATGTTTTATCTATGAAAAATCTCAGGAAGGGCGAAGATCAACAATGAAGCTTTTAGTTACCGGCGGTGCTGGATTTATCGGTTCGCATTTATTAGAGCTGTTAAATAGTGATAAAAATTATGAAGTTGTAGTTTTAGATAACCTTTCAAGCGGGTTCAGAGAAAATGTACCTCAAGGAATGAGACTTGTCGTAGCGGATATACGTTCGCAGGAAATAGAAGCGTTATTTCAAAAAGAAAATTTTGATGCAGTTGTGCATTTGGCTGCCCAGACAATGGTACCTTATTCAATCGAACATCCTGATGAAGATTGCGAAATCAATTTAGCAGGCTTGATCAATGTGTTGGAAAATTGCCGCAAGTATAAGGTGAAAACAGTTTTATTTGCCTCCAGTGCGGCAGTATATGGCAATAATGAAAATGTTCCTTTACATGAAGACCTTGCATTGATGCCAATGTCGTTTTATGGTATTACAAAAATGACATCAGAGCATTATTTACGTGTTTACCACGAGCTTTATGGTATCAATACAGTTGTTTTCCGTTTTGCGAATGTTTACGGCGAACGTCAGGGGGAAGGCGGCGAAGGTGGTGTCGTCAGTATTTTTTGTAAACTTTTGGCAGCAGGAAAAGCTGTGACCGTTTATGGCAATGGGGAACAAACGCGTGACTTTGTCTATGCAGGCGATGTTGCAGCAGCTATTAAAGCGGGATTGGCAGCCAGGGGATACCAGACTATCAATGTATCTACAGAGCATGAAACTTCGGTAAATCAACTTTTGGGCGCCTTTGCCGAAGTTGCTGCTGATAAACTTGAAGTTCGTTATGCGGAAATGCGACAGGGTGATATCTTCCGTTCTGCGCTGTCTAATGCACGTTTAAAGGAAATACTTGCTGTAACTCCGCAGATGCAGTTAAAAGAAGGTATCCAAAAAACTTACCATGATTATGTAAAACGGGGAAAGTAGGAAAATAATGAATAGGATCGAGAAGGGAAGCTTGCTCGTTTTAGCAATTATAGTTGCCTTCAATATCTTTTTTGGATTAGGCAGTATACCGCTGCTTGACCCGGATGAGCCGGTATATGCTGAAACTGCGCGTGAGATGATCCAGTTTAATGATTATCTTTCGCCGCGTATTTATAATGAATATTGGTTTGACAAACCGCCAATGTATTACTGGCTTGTAGCTGGTGCAATGCATGTGTTTGGGGATGGAGAGTTTGCAGCGCGTTTTCCTGCAGCATTAATGGCCTTTTTGACTGTAATAATGCTTTATTGTTCCATTACCAGGCTGTTTAACGAAAGAGCTGGTTTTTGGTCGGCGCTCGTTTTAGCGACATCTGTACAGTTCTTTTATCTTGGCAAGGCGGCGGTAACAGATACGACGCTGTTGTTTTTCCTGACCGGGTCTTTATTGTGCTACTTGCATAAGCAGTATTGGCTGATGTATGTGTGTATGGCGCTGGCCACGGTAACAAAAGGGCCGATCGGGATCGTTTTTCCAGGCGCGATAATATTTCTGCATATTCTTTGTACCGGGCAGTGGCAGAGGCTTTTTAAAATGCACTGTTTACGCGGATTACTGCTGTATTTTTTTATTGCGGCACCGTGGTATTATTTGATGTATCAAGTGCATGGAATGGAATTTATTAATACATTTTTAGGGTTTCATAATCTTACCCGCTTTACAACGCCTGAGCATCCGACCCGGGTTTTGTGGTGGTATTATTTTCCTGTTATAATCCTGGGTTTGTTTCCCTGGACAGGGCTGTTACTGCAATCTATTAAAGCATCAATTACAGATAGCAGATCTGATGATCTGGAAAAAATGCTTTTCGTGAATATCTGGTGGCTTTTCGTACTGATATTTTTTACTATCTCTCAAACGAAGCTCGTTTCTTATATCTTACCTATGTTTCCAGCGCTGGCGATTGTGATTGGCTGGAATATTGCCAGAATGCAAAAAGAAAATTATGGTATCCGTTGGTCCTGGATTTTTGGCAGCGGAATAATGTTTTTATTGCTTACAGCCGGATGGGTTATTGGCGGGCAGCAATTGCCTGAAGTTGCTTTCGGAGGAATTGTGTTGGGCAGCGTAACTTTTATTTTGGGCGTAAGTATAGTTTGGGCGTTGTGGCGTTATCGCGATATTAATTTTTCAGCTTGGCTGCATGTGGTTACCGGTGTTTTGACAATGGTAATTGCATTTTCCTTTTTGTTGCCAATGGTTGCCAATCGTTTCAGTGTTAAAGAAATCGTTAGAGTTTATCATACGAAATGTGATCAGCAGAAACCTGTTTATGTTGATAAATTTTTGAGGCCAGGTTTTATGTATTATACTGGTGCACCGGGTGAGGAAGTAAAACCTAAAAGTGGTGATTTAGCCAGAGTTTTAAATGATCCTGGTCAAAAATATGTTTTGGTACGAGGATTGGAACTGCGCCGTTTAAAAGATAAGGATAAACTCCAAAATCTAAATGAGATCAAAGAAATCGGTGACATTTATTTGCTGGAAAAATATTAAAAGAATATATGGATTAGTTAGAAAAATGTAGATTAAAACAACGTCGCTGAAAGCGACGTTGTTTTTTTATGTCCTGCGGGTTTTTACAAACATGTATCGCGTTAGCTAAGCATCGCGATCGCGTAGAGAGCGATGCAAAAGTAATAGCAAGACCAGAATAAGTTTGATTCATTTATTTGTAAATGTCTTGCGGGGGGGGAGACTCGTGTGGTATAATTTTAACTGAATTATTTGAAACAAAAAAGTATTTTAAGTATAAAATGTAAAAATGAACCAAATGAAATTTAAAATACCTAAATACGATAAACATACAAATTATTTTTTTTCTGCAGTTCTGTTTTAGGTGAAGATAATGGAATTTGTTTGATGAAAAAATTATTTCTGATTAGAAGTGTGAAAGATTGCTATATACTGGTAAGTTTAATGTAAGTGATATGGGGATGAGAAAATTTGCGATATTTGTTATTGCCACTTTTAGTTGTAGTTTTAGATACCATCTGTATTATAAGTGCTGCATTTTTTAGTATTTATATACGCTTTGAAGATACTGCAATCGCCCAAAAATATCTTGAAATGCTTATCTCACAATTACCTATAGCAGTGGCTGTGCATTTGGTAGTATATTTTGTTTTTAAACTATATGGTAGAGTATGGCGTTATGCTGGTAGCATAGAACTTGTTGCCATCGTTGCTGCAAATATTGTTGCAGCTTTGTCTTGGTATGGGATTTCTATTTATATAGATTTGGCGTTACCACGCTCTTTATATATTTTTACTGCTTCTATTCTTGTTTTATTTGTTGGCGGCAGTAGATTGTTCTTTAGAATCTACAGTTGTTTTATTAATAAATCCAAACATAAATTTATATCAAGTAAAAAAGACAAAGTATTGATAGTTGGCGCAGGTGATGCCGGTGCACTGCTTCTCAGGGAATTAAATCAGTACCATATAGGAAAAAGACAAGTTATTGGTTTTATTGATGACGATAAAACCAAAATAGGAAAATATATGGTTGGTACAAAAGTATTAGGAAGTAGAGACGATATAGCAGTGCTTGCCGATAACTATGAAATTGATGAAATTATTATTGCCATGCCTTCAGTAAAAGGAAAAAATATCAAAGAAATTATCAACATTTGTAAAAAAACAAGCTGCAAATTAACTATTTTACCTGGGGTATATGAAATTATAGAAGGCAGTGTGAGTGTAAGTCAATTACGCCCTGTTGATGTTGAAGACTTACTAGGCAGAGATCCGGTGGAACTGGATAACGTAGCTGTTGCGAAGTACTTGTCAGGGAAAACAGTGCTTATTACTGGTGCTGGTGGCAGCATTGGCAGCGAGATTGTGCGTCAAGTTGCTAAAATGTATCCTAATAAATTGCTTCTCGTTGGTAAAGGAGAAAACAGTATTTATGAAATAATGCAGGATATGAATTTAGAATATCCCCAACTAAAAAAAGTGCCCATTATAGCAGATGTTAGAGATGAAGAACGAATTAACGCTATAATGGACTATTTTAAACCTCAAGTAGTGTTTCACGCCGCAGCCCACAAACATGTGCCTTTAATGGAATATCAACCATCTGAAGCAGTGCGAAACAATATTTTAGGAACTAAAGTAATAGCAGAAACAGCTGCCAAACATAAAGTTGAAACCTTTGTAATGATATCTACAGATAAAGCAGTGAATCCAACTAGTGTTATGGGTTGTACCAAAAGAATTGCTGAAATGTTTGTGCAAAGTATGAATAAAGAAAGCAGTACAAGATTTGTGGCAGTACGTTTTGGTAATGTACTTGGCAGCAGGGGCAGTGTAATACCACTGTTTAAAAAACAAATAGCCAAAGGAGGACCGGTAACTGTTACAGATGTAGAGATGAAACGTTATTTTATGACTATTCCTGAAGCAAGTCAATTGGTACTTCAAGCCGGAGCAATGGCGAAAGGTGGAGAGGTATTCGTACTTGATATGGGAAAACCTGTAAGAATTTATGATCTTGCCAAAGATTTGATAAAATTATCGGGTTTTATACCCGATAAAGATATAGAAATAAAAATAACCGGATTAAGACCTGGTGAAAAGCTGTTTGAAGAACTTTTGAGCGCCGAAGATGGTACCGAAAAAACCACGCACAGTAAAATATTTATAGCCAAGATAAAAGACGTTGATAAAGCAGAATTACAAAGGCAGATAGTCGATATTTTACAGATCACCGAAGGTGATGCAGTTGTAAGAAAATTGAAGGAGATAGTGCCTACTTATACGCCTAACAGAGATGCGTTAAAAAAGTAAGGGCAGATTACAAACAGATTAGAAGGTGCTTTTTGTTGAAAGAAAATGTTCTAAAGAAGTTTTCTCCGCTGATAAAGAAAGTATGGCTCAGTTCGCCTACCATGCACGGAGAAGAACTTAAATATATGCAGGAAGCTTATGAAACCAACTGGATGTCTACTGTTGGTGAAAATATCAACGCAGTGGAACAGATGCTATGCGAAAAAATTGGCTGCAAATATGCCGTTGCTCTTGCCTCTGGTACTGCGGCTTTGCATATGGCAGTCAAATTGGCCGGGGTGCAAAACGGTGATAAGGTTTTTTGCTCCGATATGACTTTTGCCGCCACAGTTAACCCTGTCGTGTATGAAGGCGGAGTACCTGTTTTTATAGATGCCGAATATGCTACCTGGAATATAGACCCTGCAGCATTGTCAAAGGCTTTTGAACTTTATCCAGAGGTAAAGGTTGTCGTTTTGGCCCATCTTTACGGTAGTCCCGGAAAGATGGATGAACTCAAAGCCGTTTGTGATAAACATGGCGCAGTTATCATCGAAGACGCTGCCGAATCACTGGGCGCGACTTATAAAGGTGTGCAGACGGGAAATTTTGGTAACTATAACGCTATTTCTTTTAACGGCAACAAAATTATCACCGGTTCGTCTGGTGGAATGTTTTTAACAGATGACGCAGCAGCAGCCGATAAAGTGCGCAAGTGGTCGACTCAAGCCCGTGAAAATGTACCATGGTACCAGCATGAAGAACTTGGTTATAACTATCGCATGAGCAACGTTATCGCAGGCGTCGTACGGGGTCAGCTGCCTTATTTAGAAGAACATATTTCCCAAAAAAAGGCAATCTACATGCGTTATAAAAAGGGCTTTAAAAATTTGCCTGTCAAAATGAATCCATTTGATGCTGTCAACAGCCAGCCAAACTATTGGTTAAGCTGTCTGCTTATTGACTCCGAAGCCATGTGCAAACAAGTATGTAGTGAAAAGGAAACATTTTATCTAAGCGAAAAAGGAAAAACCTGTCCTACAGAAATTTTGGAAGCTTTAGCGGCGATGAACGCTGAAGGGCGTCCTATCTGGAAACCGATGCACATGCAACCCCTATATCGAATGAATGCTTTTGTTACCCGGGCAGGCAGCGATAGGGCAAAAGCTACGTACTGTATTAATGGCGCCGAAGCAGTTCCAAACGGAAATTCTGCCGATGTGGCCATGGATATTTTTGAGCGGGGCGTGTGCCTGCCCAGTGA
Source organism: Phascolarctobacterium faecium (assembly GCF_003945365.1). Taxonomy (NCBI): domain Bacteria; kingdom Bacillati; phylum Bacillota; class Negativicutes; order Acidaminococcales; family Acidaminococcaceae; genus Phascolarctobacterium; species Phascolarctobacterium faecium. The sequence goes on from NZ_AP019004.1 coordinate 1,535,717, forward strand.
TATCAAAATGACGACGCAGGAGCAGGACAGGATTATTGAGATCATAAAAAGCTGTTTTGAATGAAGAGGAAGCCATGTATAAAAATTTTATAAAAAGAATATTAGATATCATTTTATCGTTTCTGGCTTTGGTCATTTTATCGCCATTGCTGATTTTAACAGCTTTTTTGATACGCATAAAACTGGGGGCACCGGTATTTTTTAAACAGCTGCGGCCGGGAAAAAATGAGAAGATCTTTGGTATTTTAAAATTCCGCACCATGACGGATGCAAAAGATGAAAATGGAAATCTATTACCTGACGAGATCAGGCTGACCAGATTCGGCCAATTCTTACGTTCTACGTCTATTGACGAGCTTCCTGAACTGTTGAATATTTTAAATGGCGATATGTCTATAGTGGGGCCAAGGCCCTTATTAGTGCAATATCTGGAGCGGTATAACGAGGAGCAGAAGCATCGCCATGATGTAAAACCGGGATTAACTGGCCTGGCACAAGTCAATGGCCGTAATGGTATCACCTGGGAAGAAAAATTTCACTACGACTTGGAATATGTAAAAAACATCACCTTTTATGGTGACTGCAAGATCATCTTCCAGACGGTAATGAAAGTTTTCGGCAGGGAAGGCATATCATCGGCAACCTCGGTCACCATGGAAGAATTTAAGGGGAATAAGTAATGTTTAGAAGATATTTACAGTTATTAAGGTTGTTCCTTCTGAGGGATGGGGGCAAGCGTGCGGCATATTGTAAAAAAACAGGTTATTTTCATGCTCAGGGCGAAGGGTGTTATTTTCAAATCTACAATTTCGGTGTAGAACCGCATTTGCTCTCTTTCGGCAGCAATGTAAAAGTAGCTTCCGGCGTAAGATTTATTACCCACGATATTTTTGGCGATGTTATCTTGTACAAAAATAACATGGATCAGCATATCAGGCGTGTAGGTAAAATAACTATCGGCAACAATGTCTTGATTGGCAGTAACAGCATGATCATGTACGATGTCACTGTTGGCGATAATGTTATTATCGCTGCCAGTAGCTGTGTTACTAAAGACGTTCCTGCAAATTCCATTGTGGGCGGCGTTCCTGCAAAAGTGATAGGTTCTTTTGATGATTATGAGAAAAAATTTATGGAAAAGACCAAAGCTTACCCTTGGCTGAGGCAAGGGTACTCGATTTATGACAAAAAACTGGCGAAGCTGCAGGAAAAATATTTCTGGTCTGAGCAGAAGCGTTGAATTTGACCTAACCAGTTTGCAGGTATTTAGGTGATATCAGTCATAGGAGAATTTTTTATTGTGCATATAGTAGACAGTGCTAAAAGATTAGTTAAATATAGTTGGTTACTACAGGTATTAGTCGAGCGTGATCTAAAAATCAGGTATCGGCGCAGCTTCTTAGGATATTTATGGAGTGTTTTAAATCCGCTTCTAATGATGATTATTTTAACGATCGTTTTTTCCAATATGTTTCGCTTCGATATACCCCAGTACCCTGTATATCTGTTGGCAGGACAGCTTATTTTCGGATTTTATTCCGAAGCTACCAGCATGGCGATGGGTTCTATTTTAGGCGGCGCGGCCCTTATAAAAAAAGTGTATCTGCCTAAATACATCTTTCCCCTGTCCAGAGTGATATCAAGTTTTACAAGCATGCTGCTTTCTATGATTGCCCTTTTTATAGTGATCATTGCTACCGATGTCACCTTTTCAATAACTATAATACTGCTGCCATTTATATTAGTGCAGGTTTTAGTCTTCTGCATAGGCATGGGGCTTTTATTATCTGTATTGGTAGTGTTTTTTAGAGATGTCCAGTATTTATACAGTATTTTTTTAACGGCTTTTAACTATCTGACGCCTATTTTTTACCCGGAAAGTTTATTGCCCGAGTGGCTCAGAGAACTGCTGGTCTTTAATCCGCTTTATAATTATATAAATTTTTTCCGCAAGATAACTGTTTATGGTCAGTGGCCAACAATGACAGAGCACTTGATCTGTCTGGCCTTCACTTTCTGTATGCTCGTCATAGGTTTGTATGTGTTCAAGCGCAAACAGAATGATTTTATTTTATATATATAGGTGGTAATAGTGCAAAAAACTATTGTTGCAGATAATGTTTCCATGTGTTTCAATTTGGCGTCTGAACGTGTGGATAGTTTAAAAGATTTACTTATAAAAAAAATAAAGTTTCAAAGTTGCAGCTTTGATGAATTTTGGGCCTTGAATAACATCAGCTTTTCTGTGGATAAAGGCGAATCCTGTGCTTTGATTGGCGCTAATGGCAGCGGCAAAAGCACCATGCTCAAAATCATCAGCGGTATTTTGACTCCAACCAAAGGTAGCGTCGAAGTAAATGGTTCTATCGCGCCGTTGATCGAATTAGGGGCAGGCTTTGATTACGAATTGACGGGCCGTGAAAATATTTTTTTGAATGGCGCGATTCTTGGTTACAGCAAAAAGCTGATGCTGGAAAAATATGATGAAATAATAGACTTCAGTGAACTACGTGATTTTATAGATGTCCCCGTAAAAAACTATTCCAGCGGCATGATTGCCCGTTTGGGTTTTTCTATCGCTACCATGGTCAAGCCTGAAATATTGGTAGTTGACGAGATATTAGCCGTAGGCGACCAGGCTTTTCAGGACAAGTGCCATAAAAGGTTGGAAGATATGATGAATAGTGGCACTACTGTGCTTTTGGTATCGCATTCTGCGGCAGATATCAAAAGGATCTGCCAAAAAGCAGTCTGGATAGACAAAAGCAATTTGCGCTTTGTGGGTAATGTTGACGAGGCATTGCAGCTTTACAATAAACCAGGATAAATCAACTGGGGATATTGTTTAAATCTTATTTCGACAGGTGAGTAAATGAAAAACTTGTATATCGTCGGTGCAAGTGGCTGCGGGCGGGAAGTGCTGAATATTATCAAAGACATTCACGCCATACGAGGTGTCCAGTGGAATATAGTAGGATTTTTAGATGACGACTTGCAGGCACTGGATAGCATCGATTGTGACTATCAGGTCGTCGGTACCATCAAAGATTATCTTCCGCAGGCAAATGATGTTTTGGCGCTGGGGATTGCCAGTCCACAAGTCAAAGAAAAAATAGTTGCGATGCTGAAAGCAAAAGGGGCGGTTTTTCAAAGTATCATTCATCCCTATGTGGCCTTGGGCCGATTCAATACCATCGGTGAAGGAGCCGTTATCTATTCCGGCTTCGGCATGACGGTAAATATTAAGATAGGCGATTTTTGTACTTTACTTGCCTGTGGACTGGGGCACGATGTGGAAGTAGGAGACTTTTCTACTATCTCTTCCTGGTGCAACATCATGGGTCATGTAAAAATAGGTAACCGTGTATTTATGGGCGGAAATTGTTCCGCCGCACCAAACGCGGTTATTGAAGATGATGCCTATGTCGGTGTCGGCAGTGTTGTTTTGCGCAAAGTAAAGGCTGGAAAGCGGGCTTTTGGCAACCCTGCTCGAGAAATGGAATTTTGAATATTGAAAGGAAGAGTTTATGAAAGACATTACGTTATTTTATTATGATAATGGGAAAAAAGCAGTTACCACTTATGACTTATATGAAAAATTGAAATTTGTCAAGGCAGATCAATGTGATTTGTTATTTATCCATACAGATTTAGCTGGTTTGGGAATGCCTAATACCAAATTGAAACGAACGGAATTTTTTGGAGCGATATATGAGGTATTGTTGGCGTTAAAGGTAAAAACTTTAGTTTTTCCGGCTTTTACATTTAGTTTTGCAAATGATGAAGATTTTAGTGTAAATGATAGCACTGCAAAATACATGGGTGCACTTAACGAATATGTGAGAAAACAACCCGGTGTTGTTCGTTCTCTTGATCCATTGATGTCAGTTATTGCGGTTGGCGAAAGAGCAGAAGAATTTTATGAAGTTGGTAAGAGATGTATGAATGATGGTGGTATATTTGACATGCTACACCAAATTCCCAATGTCAGATTTTTGTTTTTAGGGGCGAAACCTACGCATTGCTTTACATATGCACATTATGTTGAAGGCGTATATAACGTTCCCTATAGATTTGAAAAATGGTTTGAAGGGTTCGTTACTGATAGGGACGGAAATACATATAAGGATTCTTATTCGTTACTGGCAGGGTGTAAGGGGATTTATCCCGCGGCGATGGTGCCATTCGAAAAACATATGTTGAAGCATGATCGTTTTGAACGTATTTCAGCAGGTGACGATGAAATAATTTGTTTTAAAGAATCAGATGCCTATCAAGCTATGTGGGAAGCGCTTGATGAGAATATACACGGATTTTTAGTTAGACCTTTTACAGAAGATGATCTTGTTAAAGAAGTAAAGCCTCGTAACGGTAACCGTGTAGTAATGGTTCCTTAACATAAATAAATAGGAGAGGGAAAGATATGAATAATTTCTCATTTAAGAATTTACGTATAGACGGTTTGGCTGTGGCAGTTCCTAATGATGCAGAGCAAGTAATGGATTATGAAAAATATTATCCTGATGGTGAGATTGAAAAATTTTGTGTTTCAACAGGTATTTATCAAAGATATGTGGGACATAGAAAAAAAATAATAGCATCAGATTTATGTGTAACAGCAGCTAATAAGATTTTTGATAAACTTGGATTAGATAGAAATAAAATAGATGGGCTTGTTTTTATGTCACAAAGCTTCGATTATGAAGCTCCTGCAACTGCGGGTATCATTCAAATGCGTTTAGGATTAAGTAATTGTGGAGCAGTGTATGATGTTACTTATGGTTGTGCTGCTTTTCCTTTTGCTTTGCAAATTGCGGGAAGTTTTATCAATGGCGGCTGCAGAAGTGTTTTGATATTGATTGGCGATTCTGTAACATCGCCGTATATTAGTGATAAAGATAGTTTTCTGTTTGGTGATGCAGGAGCGGCAATGATTATCAGTAAGTCAGAAGACGAAAACGCTGAAATCAATATCAGGCTTGAAACATTAGGTGAAAAATTTAAAGCGTTGATGTGTCCTTTTGGCAAAAACAGACATAGATATTATGATTTAGCGAATGAAGTCGGTACTGAAAATGCTAATAAATTGCTCAGAAGATATATGAGTGGTACGGATGTTTTTACTTTTTCACTAATTGATGCCACTAAAGCGACAAAAAAGTTTTATAAAGATTTTGGATGTATTCCGGAAGATTTTGACTTTTTAGCGATTCATCAGGCTAATAAAATGATCATTGATAATGTTGTCAAAAAAATCAAATTCCCTCAAGAAAAGGTAAATATTACTCTAGATAGATATGGAAATACCAATGGAGTAAGTATACCACTTTCTATTTGTGATTATTTTGAACATCATCCTTTATGTGGAACTAAGAAGATTTTAACATTAGGATTTGGGGTAGGCTTAAGTATAGGTGTTGCTTCGTTGCAGTTGGATAACAGTAGGGTTTTACCGATAATCAAGTCTGATGAAACATTTGATGATGGAATATATTGCAATGCATATTTAGAATACTAACTTATGGAGAGATAAAAATGGCATATTTTAATTTGAGAAATGCAAAGATTAAAGCAGTAGCAGCCAGTGTTCCTGATGATGTTGAGTATACTACTGATTACAACGATCTTTTTGGCGAGGAGCATGTCAGAAAATTCATTATGTCTACAGGCGTTCAGCGCCGCTTTGCAGCCCATAGATTAGGTGTTACTGCGTCAGATTTGTGTTGTTATGCTGCAGAAAAAATATTGACTGAATTAAACTATGACAGAAGCAAAGTAGACGCATTAATTTTTGCATCTTCCAGTCGAGATTATCTTCAACCTGTTACGGCAACAATTTTGCAGGATAGATTGGGATTGTCCGATGAATGTATGTGTTATGATGTGCCGTTGGGCTGTTCGGCCTATGTGTATGGTTTACATTTGGCGGCTATGCACATCAATGCAGGTTGTCGCAGTGTTTTATTACTGGCTGGTTCTACGGGCGAACAGCTGCCCGATGGCTATGTACCTATAGAGATCCCCATGCTGTTTGGCAATGGCGGTTCTGCTACTTTGTTGGAATATGACGAAACGGCAGCGCCGGTCTATGGCCTGTTACGTTCCATAGGGCGCGATTTTAAAATGCTGGCGTCTCCGTTCAGCGGTCAAAGGCATCCCTTTTGGCCCATGGTGCAGAAATTCGGTTATGAAAAGGCCTGCGCATACAGGGATATGTTTCACATGGAAGGCATGGACGTGATGCGTTTCTCTTTAAAGGAAGTAGTAACTATGATCAATGATTTTAAAGAGCGTTTTGCCTGCGATTATAATGAATACGAGATTTTAGCCTGCCATCAGGCCAATAAGTTGATCATCAGCAATTTGGCTCGAAAAATAAAATTCCCCCTTGCCAAAATACCGCTTTCTATCGTCGATTATGGCAATACGGGCTGTGCTTCTATACCATTGGCTATTTGCGAGTATTACGCAAACAAAGATGTGGCGCAGGATACAGGTAAGCTTCTGACCTGCGGCTTTGGTATTGGTTTATCTCTGGGTATTGTAGGTATAACGGTGGAGCCGCAGAATTGTTTCCCTGTGTTTAGAGTAAAAGAAAGATATGATGATGGCTTGTGTTTTGAAGATTATAAGTGAGGGGAATAATGGATAAATTTGATTTTAATGGTAAAAAAGTTTTAGTTACGGGTGCTTCCTCCGGCGTAGGCCGGGAAGTGGCCATCCTACTCAGCGCCATGGGTGCTAAAGTAGTTATTGTTGCCAGAAGGGAAGCCGAATTGCAGAAAACGCTCTCCTTAATGGAAGGCAGTGGTCATAGTTATAGGGTAGTTGATTTAGCTGATTTTGATAAAGTAGTTTCAACAATTAAAGAAATAGTAATTTCTGACGGAGAAAAATTTGACTCTATAGCACATTGCGCTGGTATGGTTAAAATATTACCGCTTAGAATCATTAATAAAGGTGATATTGATCAAATAATGAATGTAAATTATTATTCGTTTGCTGCGATTTTAAAATGTGTAGGATCTAAGAAATTATTTAATGATGGTGGTAGCATAGTAGTTGTATCTTCCTATGTATCTTCTTATGGTCAGAAAGCTAACGCTGTTTATGGGGCATCAAAAGGTGCAATTAATGCTATGGTTAAAACAGCTGCTAAAGAATTATTGGATAGAAAGATTAGAATAAACGCTATAAACCCAATAGGAATAAAAACAGCAATGGTATTATCGCAAGAAGAATTAGCTAATGAAAATGAATCTTTTTCCGATTTATTAAAACCTGAAAAGGTAGCAGCAATAATCGTTGGGTTATTAAGTGATTCTTTCGAATATATATCAGGGGTTATTTTAGATGTAGATAAGGGAAAAAACTGGGAGGGTTAGGTTATGTCACTTGACTTATTTAATAAAAAATATTTAGTTGTTGGAGCTTCTTCAGGGATAGGAAGAGCTATAGCTATTTTAATAAGTAGATTAAATGGAAAAGTTGTACTTACAGGTAGAAATGAAGAAAAATTACAAGAAACTCTTTCCATGATGAGTGGTAGTAATCATTTAATTGTTAGATATGATATGAATGATGTGTTAGGTATAAAAAAATTTGTAAAAGAGTGCATGCATAAGATTGGCGGAAAATTTGATGGACTGATTTTTTCTGCTGGCATTGAAAGATGTATACCTATTAGAGGTGAAAATATTGAGAGAATCAGAGAGTTTTATAATGTTTCTTGTATATCTTATTTTTCGTTACTTAAAGAATTTTCCAGTAAGCAAGTATTATCAGATGGTGGGTCAATAGTAGCAATTTCATCCAGATCTGCACTTTTCCCTGAAAAAGGTTATTTAGGGTATGGAACTGCTAAAGCAGCTATTAATGCCGCATCCATAGTAGCATCACAGGAATTTGCAAAAAGGAAAATACGGGTGAATACTATTTGTCCTGAAATGGTAAAAACACCTATGACAGAGCAATTTTTTTGTTCTGTTAGCCAAGAACAGTTAAATAAATTATATCCTTTAGGTTTTTTGGAACCAGAAGATGTTGCTGATTTAGTTGTTTTTTTGTTAAGTGATTTGAGTAAAAAATTTACAGGACAGAATCTGTATCTTTCGGCAGGTAATGCGGGTACGCCAATTGATGGTTATATTATTTAAAATATAAAAATAAATAAAAGATTAAGGAGACAAATATGGATTTACAGGAAAAAATAGCATTGATTGAGGAAGTATTAGACGTAGAGGCAGGCAGTTTGACCTGTGAGACCATGCTGGCAGACATAGAGGAATGGGATTCCATAGCGGCCCTGTCCTTGATAGTTATGCTGGATGAAAAATTTGAAAAAACTGTAAGCGGAGCGCAGATCAAAGCTATGACAAGCATCAACGATATTTTGGCTTACATGGAGTAATAATATAAAATTTAAAATATAAAAAAGATGAGGCGAAAAGAAAATGAATTTACAGGAAAAATTAGCACTGATTGAAGAAGTATTGGATGTAGAAGCAGGTAGCCTGACTCAGGAGACCATGCTGGCAGACGTAGAGGAATGGGATTCTATTGCAGCGTTGTCGTTGATTGTGATGCTGGATGAAAAGTTTGAAAAAACTGTAAGCGGAGCGCAGATCAAAGCTATGGCAAGTATCAGCGACATTTTAGCTTATATGGAGTAAGGAGCTGTGAACAATGGAAAAATTATATACTCTTTTAGAAGATATCAGGCCTGATGTAGACTTTCGCAATATTACTACTTTAATTACTGATGGGTTTATTGATTCTTTTGATATTGTAACGATCATTGCAAGTATAGAAGATGAATTTTCTGTTGAAATCCCTGTAGACAGTATGATGCCGGAAAATTTTGAAAGCGCAGCTGCCATGATGCAGCTCATCAATGGAGTTAGAAAGTAAAATTATGCTTAATTTTATTCATGAAATCAAACAATGGTACCAACATCGGAAGCTTATTAAACAGGGCATTTTGCTGCCCATCAAATCGTATGAGCAATATAATGCTTTGGTAAAAGAAGCAAAGGCCAAGTTTATAGAAAAAGTTTTTACTAATTGCTATCTGTTGCCTGCGGAAATCAAAAGACTGATCGCGCTCAGAAATTTTTATCAGGTAAAAACTGAACAAGGATTGGCTTTTGCTGATGATGAAGGCGGTTATTATTATTTATTTTTATATGTTGATATGCAAAAGCCACTTATACTGCCGCCGCTGGAGAAAGATATTTTGGTGGAAAATGTATATTATGACGGACGTAAAACTGAAATTCAGTGTAAATTTGAAGAATATGTTCAAAATGCCGGCTGCATTTTTTTGAATACATATAATGCAGTTACAGATCGTCCCCAACTAACGCCAGAAAAGTACTGGAAAAAGTTAGAAACATTACAGAATTCGTTGGCGGCAGAAGGGAAAAAAATAAGTATTCCGACTGAACAGCAATTGAAACAATTTGAAGAAATTTATCTGGAAACGATTGATAAGTATGTGCAAAAAAGATACAGTAAAAAAGAAAGAAAAACGCAAAGAAAATTAGGGTATTTACACTGCATCGATGACAAAGACGGGAAAATTTATGCTATTCACATTAGTGGATTGCTTCATGGAGGAGCGATTGCGACGCGGAAAGATTGCCAGGGGGGGATATATTCCCCAGGATTAATGTTATATATTTTTAAAGAATATTATGAAGCGATGCCTCAAGATGATCATGCTCAAAAGGAATATATGCGCAGTAAGGGTATTGGTGGCTGGATTGCTGTTGATAATAAAGCTTCCTGGCGCATCCATAAAATGCTTGGTATAACAGCAACAGGTAAATCTATGAACCAGTTTGTCATAAAAACGACCATGTAATTAGTGCAAACTTAAATCAACCGGGGGGAGAAAATGATTACAGTTTTAGATTGGTTGGAAAGCACAGCTGCAAAATTTGCAGATAATATTATGTGCGCAGATGCTAAAAAGCAGATCACCTATGCCGATTTTGTAAAAAATGCCCAGGCTATCGGCAGTTTCTTGTGTAAATACGAAAAAATGCGCCAACCTGTGGCTGTCTTTATGGATAACTCTGTAGAGGCCTGGGAAGCCATGCTGGGGGTAGTGTACAGCGGCAATTTTTACGTGGTTATTGATGCGCTGATGCCCATCGAACGCATAAAAAATATCTTTACTACCCTGAGGCCCGTAGCCGTTATAGTTGATGAAGAGTGCCAAAAGCATGCGGCAAAGCTGGGGTTGGGTCAAGACGTTTATGATTATGAACAAATCGTTCAAACAAGCCCGGATGCAGATAAATTGCAGGCTGTGCGCGAAAAAATGATCGATGCTGATCCCATATACGCGTTGTTCACGTCCGGCTCTACCGGCGTGCCCAAGGGAACGGTACTTACCCATTTAAGCGTTATGAAATATACACAGTGGTATGCAGAAACTTTTCATATCGATGAAAATACTGTTTTCGGCAGCCAGACGCCGTTTTACTTTAGCATGTCTGTATCCACTATGTTTTCAACGATTTATACGGGAGCTAAACTTGTAGTGATTCCCAAACAGCTTTTTTCTTTCCCTGTCAAACTGATAGAGTTTATGAATGAAGCCAGGATCAATACCATCTACTGGGTACCTTCGGCTATGAATATGATCGCCAATTTTAAAGCTTTGGATGAGCACCGTCTGCCGTTCTTGAAAACCGTCCTTTTTGCCGGAGAAGCAATGCCTACCAAACAGCTTAATTACTGGCGTCGGCATCTGTCTGCTGATACTTTGTATGCCAATTTATTTGGCCCTACTGAAACTACCGATATAGCGGCCTATTACATCATCGACAGGGACTTTAGAGATGATGAACCTATCCCCATTGGCCATGCATGCAGAAATTGCGACGTGTTTGTTCTAAAAGAGGACGATACCTTAGCCGGCGCTGATGAAGAAGGCGAACTGTGCGTGCGGGGGTCTTTTTTGGCATCCGGTTACTACGATAATCCCGAAAAAACCGGCGAAGTCTTTGTACAGAATCCGCTAAATACCCATTATCGGGATATGATCTATAAAACCGGCGACCTGGTCAAATACAACGACAGAGGCGAACTGGTATATATCACCAGAAAAGATTTTCAAATCAAACATCAGGGCTACAGGATAGAATTGGGCGAGATCGAAACAGCGGTAAGCGCAGTTTCGAGAGTGTATGAATGTGCCTGCATCTACGATTTAGAAAGGAAGCTAATCATCATTTATTGCTCGGGTCAAAATCTTACGTCCAAAGATATCCTTTTAGGAGTTAGGGATAGGTTGCCCAAATATATGCTGCCCAATAAAATGTTTTTCCTGGAGAATATGCCGCATAATGCTAACGGTAAGATAGATAAAAAAATGCTGCAAAAAATTTATGGGGACGAGATGCAAAAATGAAAATAATAACCTGTACTACCCCTCTTTTAGAACAAAATATGTATATCGTAGAAGAGGGAAAGCATTGTATAGTGATTGATCCATATTATGATGAAAAAACAGCAGTATTATTAGAAGGCAAGATCGTTGATCTGTTGCTTGTTACCCATGAACATTACGACCACATCAGCGGCGTAAACAAATTTAAAGAGCTGTATGGCTGCAAACTGTTGTCAAACTCAAAATGTGATAATAATCTGCAAAGGCCTGCCAAAAATTTCTCCAAATATTTTGAGGCCTATTATGAATTTCAGGCCGACCTGCAAAAGCCGGATTTTGCTTTTGACAGCAATTATTCATGCAGCGCAGATGAGCTTTTTAATGACAGCATTACCTTTAGATGGCAGCATAATACTGTGTTTATCAAGATGGTTCCCGGGCACAGCGAAGGCGGTAATTTCATCTTCTTAAACGAAAACATACTTTTTTCAGGCGATATACTTTTAGATGAAAGTGTGCCTGCGGCTAAATTTCCTGGTGGCAGTCCCAAAGAATTTACAGATGTCGCGCTTCCATATATCAATACTCTGCCGCCGGAGCTAGTGGTGTATCCAGGTCATGGCGAGTCTTTTTCTTTACATGAATATTACGGCTATATCAATAAGAAGGAAAAATAAGTGCTGAAAACGATCAAATCTTTATCGGAATACGAACAACTTTATAATGAGTATGTAACGGAAGGACATGTGAGGGGATATCTCAATTACTTCATTAGTAAAAAGAATATATCTGCTTATATTAATGAAGAAAAAATAAAATATGCTGTTGTTGATGGAACTTTATTCTTGTTTGCTGATCAGGGCAATTATTATAAAATGTATTTTTGGAGGCTTACCGCCAAAACAAAAAGTCTGCCCGACGCCGATAAAGAAATTTGCTGTGATATATATGAACAACAAAATAATAATTTCACTGTAAATGTTTTGCACCAGTTGTTTATCGAAAATAATTATGAATGTAAACAAAAGTATGAGCAAGTGCGATTATCTTACGGAAATTTGCATACTATATCTTTTAAATATTTAGAAGAGAATAAGTGGAAACTTTACGAAAATAATATGCGTATTGGTACAGTAAGTTTAAATGACAAAAGTGAAGTGGAACAATTGATAGTTGACTACATGGGTAAATACAACAAATTATCTATAGAAGACGAGGACTGGCAGGAACAAATCAGGAATAATAATGTTGTAGGCATTTATGTTGCCGATAATCTAATTGCTGTATATTACTTTACTGAAAAAGCAAGCAGGATAGTTGTCGGGAAAAATTATCGCGGTCAAAATTTGAGCGTTTACTTACGTATGTATTTTGCATCGCAAATCCGGTGGGCAATTTCTTCAAAAAATCAGTATGATTGGGCGGAAGCAAATAATATTTCTACAAAAATAACTTTTGCAAAGTTGTTTGCTATTTATACCGGAAAAATCAAGTATCGATATGTTAAAACAATCTAAATAGGTTATTACAAACATTCAAGATAAAACTTTAGGTAACTTGAGTTTTAAAGGAAGTAAAATACGATGTATATCAAACGTCATTTAGAAACGACAATAGAAAAGCTGAACAGTTGTTTTAAGGTGCTGCTTGTTACGGGGCCGCGACAGGTGGGTAAAACTACTTTATTGCGCAGGCTTGCTGCGGTCGATCGTACCTATGTGACGATGGACGATATCAGTGTACGCAGCCTGGCAATGACTGAGCCGGCGTTATTTCTGCAGCGTTACAAACCGCCGCTTTTGATTGATGAGATTCAGCTGGCTCCTAAGCTGTTGCCGTATCTTAAAATGTATGTGGACGAACAGGGGCAAAACGGTGATTTCTGGCTGACCGGGTCACAGGCTTTTGAGTTGATGCACGGTGTCAGTGAGAGTTTGGCAGGAAGGATCGGTATCGTTAATTTATTGGGTTTGAGTTATGGTGAATTGATCGATCGTCCTGCCGGGCCTTTTGTGCCGGAAAATGAATTTTTGCTGAGCCGTGTGAAGGAGTCGCCTTTGTTACCGATGAGTGATCTATTTGATCAGATTTGGCAAGGCAGTATGCCAGCGTTGAATAGTGCTTCTGAACAGGATTGGAACTGCTATTATTCATCTTATGTACAGACTTTTCTACAGCGTGATGTAAAAGAATTGGCACAGGTGAATGATGAATTGCAATTTTACAGGTTCTTATGTGCTGCCGCCAGCTATACCGGCAGTATGCTTAATTACGCAGCTTTGGCTAAAGAGGTAGAGATAACTCCACCGACAGCTAAACAGTGGCTAAAGGTTTTGGCAGCAGCGGGACTGGTATATTTTTTGGAACCGTTTGCGCATCCTAACTTAAAATATGCAGTCAAAGCACCAAAGCTTTATTTTACTGATACTGGACTTGCTGCATATTTGCTGCGTTGGAGCAGTGCAGCAACGTTGGAAGCCGGGGCAATGGCGTCTAATTTTTTTGAAACATGGGTTGTTAATGAGATTTATAAAAGCTTTATTAACTGCGGTCAGATCCCACCTCTTAGTTATTTTCGTGATTTCAATACCAAAGAAGTCGAACTTTTGATTGAGACAGATGGATGTGTATATCCTTTAGCAATTCGTAAAAGTGCACAGCCGGTAAAAGAAATTAAGAAGTTTGAAATTTTGAAACCGATTGCAGAAGGTGAAAAAGCCTTGAGAATTGGCTCCGGCGGCGTTGTTTGCCTGGCAAACGATTTATTGCCTGTTGATGCTAAGAACTGGTATATACCTGTGGGCTTATTATAAAAAAACAGACTGCCATTTAACGGCAGTCTGTTTTTTTATAATAAATGTTTATTTTGTATATTTTCGGATAAATCTGTCAAGACGTGTTAATGCTTCCCGCAGATTATCTTCGCTGTAAGCATAAGAACAGCGGATAAAGCCTTCACCGCTGGATCCGAAGCTGCTGCCGGGGATAACCAGCACTTCTTCTTCTGTAAGCAGTTTTTCAACAAATTCCATACTCGTGAGCCCTGTTTGTTTAATACAGGGGAATACATAAAAGGCACCTTCTGGTTCATAAAGGGGCAGCCCGATTTTCTTAAAGCCGTCGATCATGATCTGACGGCGCTTTTCATATTCGGCAACCATTGCCAGCATGTCGTTTTCACAATATTTTAAAGCAGCTATAGCACCGTATTGAGCTGTGATATTAGCACAGAGTACTACATTTTGATGGAGCAGGTTTGCCGCCTGGACGAATGCTGCAGGAGCGGTAAAATAACCTAACCGCAGGCCGGTCATGGCATAAGCTTTTGAAAAGCCGTTTAAAACTACTGTGCGGTCTTTGAACTCAGGGAAAGCTGTGAACATAGTATGTTTTTTGCCGCCATAAGTCAGGTGAGCATAAAGTTCATCAGAAATGATCATAATATCATGTTTAACAGCCCAGTCGCCAATAGCCTTGATTTGCTCTTTGCTCATAATAGCACCTGTAGGATTGTTGGGATAACCAAGGAGGATAGCGCGAGTTTTATCAGTCACTGCTTTTTCCAGATCTGTGACCGTGGGAACAAAGCCGTTTTCCAGTTTGGTTTCTACCGGTACCGGCTTTCCGCCTGCTAAAATGATGCAGGCTTTATTAGCAACATAACAGGGCTCGGGAATAATGATTTCGCCATCAGGGACCATAATGGTGCGGATAACGACGTCTAATGCTTCGCTGACACCTACAGTCACCATAATTTCAGTTTTGGGGTCGTATTGAACGCCATAGTTTTTGTAAGTGTCAGCAGCTATTGCTTCGCGCAGTTCCAGCATTCCCAGTGTAGAGGTATAGTTGCTTTTCCCTGCATTCAGACTGTCGATACAGGCTGCACGTACTTTTGCTGGAATATCAAAATCAGGTTCACCTACGCTGAGTGGTACAATGTTAGGATTGTTGGCTGTTATTTCTAAAAATTTTGCCAATCCGGAGGGCGGAAGGGCTTTAATAAAGGGAGAGATCATTTTATCGATGTTGAAGCTCATGGAAGTCATTCCACCTTTCATAATAAATATAGAAACAATAAACAAATCAAATCTAACACATCTGTATATAGCTGGCAAGTTTAATTATTAAAATATTTTGTATACATGTTAAGTGTAAAGTATTAAACAAATTTTGCTGATCATTATGAATAAAAGCTTGTGTAGAGGCCGTAACTATGGTATAATATCACACGGTGTAAAAATACACACGCAGAATGATCACCCGCTGTCCGCTTGCGGTAAGGGTTAGAGACGATTTCTGCGGAGGAAAAAACAGGAGGCAAATAAAAATGGCTATTATTTCCATGAAACAATTACTTGAAGCTGGTGTTCATTTCGGTCACCAAACCCGTCGCTGGAACCCTAAGATGGCTCCGTACATCTTCACTGAAAGAAACGGCATCTACATCATCGACCTGCAGAAAACCGTTAAAAAAGTTGAAGAATGTTACAACTTCCTGCGCGATGTTGCTGCCCGCGGCGAAAATATTTTGTTCGTTGGTACTAAAAAACAAGCTCAAGAAGCTATGCGCGAAGAAGCGTTACGCTGCAACATGTTCTATGTAAACGAACGTTGGTTGGGTGGTATGCTGACTAACTTCAAAACTATCCAAACCCGTATCAACCGTTTACGTAAGCTGGAAGCTATGGAAGCTGACGGAACTTTTGATGTACTGCCGAAAAAAGAAGTTATCGGTCTTCGTCTTGAGATGGAAAAACTTACTAAATATCTTGGCGGTATCAAAGATATGAAAAAATTGCCGGGTGCTCTCTTCATTGTTGATCCCCGCAAAGAAAATATTGCTGTGCTTGAAGCACGCAAACTGAATATTCCTATTGTTGCTACTGTTGACACTAACTGCGATCCTGACGTTATCGATCATGTGATTCCCGCTAACGACGACGCTATTCGTGCAGTAAAACTTTTAACTGCAAAAATGGCTGACGCTGTTTTGGAAGGTCGTCAAGGTATGCAAATGGAAGAAGCTGCTGAAGCTGAAGAAGTTGCAGCTGAAGACGCTGAATAATAATCAAATACTGGAGGACGAATAAATGGCTGAAATTACTGCTGCATTAGTAAAAGAACTGCGTGAACGTACTGGCGCAGGTATGATGGACTGCAAAAAAGCTTTGAGCGCAACCGATGGCGATCTTGAAAAAGCAATCGACTTCCTGCGTGAAAAAGGTTTGGCTGCTGCTGCTAAAAAAGCGGGCCGTGTAGCGGCTGAAGGTTTAGTTGAAGCTTATATCCATGGCGGCGGACGTATCGGCGTTTTGGTAGAAGTTAACTGCGAAACTGACTTTGTTGCTAAAACTGATGCTTTCAAAGAATTGGTAAAAGACATTGCTATGCATATTGCTGCAACGAATCCGTCTTACCTCAAACGCGAAGAAGTTCCTACTGCTGAACTTGAGCATGAACAAGCTGTTTTGGCTGAACAGGCGCGCAACGAAGGCAAACCTGAAAAAATCATTGAAAAAATGGTTGCAGGACGTATCGAGAAATACTATAAAGAAGTATGCTTGATGGAACAACCTTTCGTTAAAGATCCCGACAAAACTATTTCTGATTTGATTACCGAATCAATTGCTAAAATCGGTGAGAATATTTCTATTCGCCGTTTCACCCGTTATCAACTGGGCGAAGGCATTGAGAAAAAAGAAGAAAACTTTGCAGAAGAAGTTATGTCTTTCGTAAAATAATGAGAAACCGCATAAGAGAACACTTCGGTGTTCTCTTATTTTTTGCCCGAATGGCTGTAGTTCACAAAAAACTCAAGGTAAAAAAGAGGAAATATTGGTAAAATGTAGAATATGAAATAGGATATAGAGTTGCAGAAAATAGGAGGTCGTGGAAGTGGCGGAGAAATCGAAGTATAAGCGTGTCATTTTAAAATTGAGCGGTGAAGCTTTAGCTGGTGATAAAGGGTTCGGTATTGACCCGGAAACGGTTGAGTCCATAGCTTCACAAATCAAAGATGTTACGGAATGTGGTTTAGAAGTCGCTATTGTCAACGGCGGTGGCAACATCTGGCGTGGTTTATCGGGAAGTTCGAAAGGTATGGACCGCGCTACTGCAGATTATATGGGAATGCTTGCCACAGTTATCAATTCTCTGGCGCTGCAGGATGCTTTGGAGACTTTGGGAGTCCCAACACGTGTGCAAACAGCGATCGAAATGCGTCAGATTGCAGAAACGTATATTCGCAGACGTGCCATACGTCATATGGAAAAAGAGCGTGTAGTTATTTTTGCCGCTGGTACTGGTAATCCTTACTTTTCAACAGATACCACTGCTGCTTTAAGGGCGGCCGAGGTAGAAGCCGATGCGATTTTGATGGCTAAAAAGGGTGTTGACGGTGTTTATGATTGCGATCCGGCTAAAAATAAAGATGCGGTAATGTTTGAAAAACTTGATTATATCGAAGTTATTCAAAGAAAATTGAGTGTAATGGATTCTACGGCAATCAGTCTTTGCATGGATAATAAAATTCCTATCGTAGTATTTAATATTGATAAACCGGGTAACATTTTGCGTGCTGCCTTAGGCGAAGAGATCGGTACCCTGGTGGGAGGAAAATAATCATGGCAACAGTAAAAGAAATCATTGAATTAGCAGAAAGTAAAATGCACAAAACTACTGACGTACTGCGCGTAGATCTTGCTTCTGTTCGTGCAGGACGTGCTACTCCGGCTCTGCTGGAAAAGGTTATGGTAGATTATTACGGCACACCGACACCTGTTAACCAGGTAGCAAGCGTTACTGTACCTGAACCGAGAATGATCATTATCCAGCCTTGGGAGAAGAATCTTCTGAAGGATATTGAAAGAGCTATTATGAAATCTGATTTGGGATTAAACCCTAACAGTGATGGTGCTGTAATTCGGTTGAATCTGCCGCAGCTGACAGAAGAACGCCGTAAAGAGATTGTAAAAACTGTTCATAAAAAATCTGAAGATGCACGTGTGATTGTGCGTAATCTGCGCCGTGACGCGAACGATGCTGTTAAGAAAGCAGAGAAGGCTAAAGAAATCACTGAAGATGAAGCTAAAAAGGGTACTGATGATATTCAGAAAATGACTGATAAAATTATCAAGGAAATCGATAATATCATGGCTAATAAAGAAAAGGAAGTTATGGAGATCTGATGCTGATACCTGATGTGTTGGCACTGCCTTTGGCAGAAGCTATTGCCAGACTGGAAGCTGCCGAGATCGGATATACGGTTGCTGCTACGCAGCCGCCGCGCCGGCAAAACGAAGTTGTGGCGGAGAAGATAGCTGTTGAATATGTGGTTAGGCAGAGTTTGCTGTCTGACAATAAAGTAGCTCTTGTAACAGTAAAAAAATATAGAAAGGAGGTGCTGGAGAATGGCATTAGTAATCAATAAAGACGAATGTATCGGTTGCGGTTCCTGCGCTTCTACCTGCCCCGTAGGTGCTATTAAAGAAGCTGACGGTAAATATGAAATCGGTGATGAATGTGTTGAATGCGGCGCTTGCGCTGGTGTTTGCCCTGTAGGTGCTATTAAACAACCTTGATTTTAAGTTTTTAGGACTGCAAGGCCCCCTCTTAGAGGGGGTCTGTCAGTTTTATTTATTCCAGGGAAGGGTTGGTGTGCTTGTGTTTAACAGCTTGTTCAAAATCAAGAAGAATACAAACCCTGACGTAAATATCGATATCGATGGTATTAATTTGGCTAATGTGCCGCAGCATATAGCAATTATTATGGACGGTAATGGCCGTTGGGCTAAAGCGCAGGGAAAAGTGCGAACATTTGGGCATCAGGCCGGAGCTGAAACTTTAAAAACTATTGTTAAAATTGCTGATAAAATTGGTGTTAAAGTTATCAGCGCGTATGCTTTTTCAACAGAAAATTGGAAACGGCCTGTTACTGAGGTCAGTTTTATTATGGAGCTTTTAAGCCGTTATCTGACCAGTGAGATTGAAGAATTTAATCGAAATAATGTTCAGGTTCGTTTTATGGGCTCACGTGAAGGTTTGCCGGAAGTTGTAAAACAGAAAATGGACCACGCTGTGGAAGCAACTAAAAACAATACCGGTATTATTTTAAACTTGGCAATAAACTACGGTGGGCAGGCCGAAATTTTACAGGCAATACAGCGTATTGCGGCAGATACCGAAAAAGGCTTGCTGAAAGTAGAAGATATACAGGCAGAAACTTTTGAAAATTATCTTTATACGGCTGGCTTGCCTGCGCCTGATCTTTTGATCAGACCAGGAGGAGATAATCGTATCAGTAATTTTATGCTGTGGCAAATCGCATATGCGGAAATTTGGACTACAGATGCATATTGGCCTGCTTTTACCCCTGAAATGTTCTTGCAGGCAATCAAAGAATATCAGGGACGCGAACGACGCTTTGGCGGGTTAGTGACAAAATAAATTAAGCAGGTGTAAAAGATATGTTGACTCGTATTTTGACAGGTTTGGTAGGCGTTCCGATAGTAGTATGGCTGCTTCATAGCGGCGGTATGCTTTTTAATGCTGCAATATTTGTACTGGCAGCTATCGGCTGGCTGGAATTTTATAATATGGCCAAAAATAAAGGCTATAATGTTTTTTATTTTTCGTCCGGTATTATGACCTTGGTGCTGGTAGGAAGTTTGATGTATTTGGATGATTCTATTTATACATTATATTCACTGCCGCTTTTTCTGGTCGTAACTATTATTGCTATTTTACTGGAAGGCCTGCATAAGCACTGTAAAGGTCATTTGGTTGAGAATGTTGGTTTGTCGGTTATGGCGGTTTTATATATCGGCATTCTGTTTTTTCACTTTGGTCTTTTAAGGCAGTTACCATTTGAACCGGTGGTTATTGGTTCATTTGTTTTCGAAGGCGGCGAATGTTTTTTCTGGCTGATTATGCTTGGAACATGGGCCAGTGATACTTTTGCTTATTTTGTCGGCTGTGCGATCGGTAAACGCAAGTTGTGTCCAAATGTCAGTCCTAATAAATCTGTAGAAGGAGCTGCAGCCGGATTTATCGGCTGTCTGGCTGTAATGGTTTATTTGGGAGTAAAGGTGTTAGATATGGAGATAGTACAGGCAGCTGCATTAGGTTTATGCGTAGCTGTTTTTGCGCCGCTGGGAGATTTGGTAGAGTCGATTTTGAAACGTTCCTTTGGCGTTAAAGACTCTGGTAAGATTTTTCCAGGCCATGGTGGAGTTTTAGATCGTTGTGACAGCTTGTTGTTTGCCATACCGCTTGGCTATTATGTTTTAGTGTTTTCGGTTTTGTTGACTAAAACACACTGATTATATTATTCGGAGGCTTCAAAATGAAAAATGTTTCCGTGCTTGGCAGTACCGGGTCCATTGGTAAACAGACATTAGAGGTTGCTGCAGCTAATCCTGATAAGATAAAAATCAGAGCGTTGGCGGCACATACAAGTGACGTTTTATTGGAAGAACAGATTAATATTTTTCAGCCTGATATTGCGGCGCTTTCTGATGAGGCCGCTGCAGAGCGGTTGAAAAAACGTTATACCGGCAAGACGAAAATCCTTGCAGGAGAAGCGGGTCTTTTGGAAGTGGCTACGTTCAGCGAAGTTGACACAGTTTTAGCTTCAATGGTCGGTTATGCCGGTCTGAGACCTACTCTGGCTGCGATTGAGCATGGTAAAGACATCGCTTTGGCTAATAAAGAAACGCTGGTTGCTGCAGGAAGTATTGTTATGAGTGCGGTAGCAGAGCACAATGTTACTTTATTGCCGGTCGACAGTGAACACAGTGCCATTTTTCAAGCTTTGGCAGGTGGTAAGCATCAGGAAGTTAAGCGGTTGCTGATAACTGCTTCTGGCGGTCCTTTTCGTGGTAAAAGTAAAGCTGAGCTTGAAAATGTGACTTTAGAACAGTGTTTGAAGCATCCAAATTGGAGTATGGGCAGAAAAATAACTGTTGATTCTTCTACTTTGGCTAATAAAGGGTTGGAAGTTATTGAGGCGCATTGGCTTTTTGACATGCCTTATGAAAAAATCGATGTAGTTGTACATCCGCAGAGCGTAATTCATTCTTTGGTTGAATATCAGGATGGTTCTGTTTTGGCTCAGTTGGGACTGCCCGATATGCGTTTGCCGATACAGTACGCTTTTTCATATCCAGAGCGATTTGATAATGCTTTCGGACAGCTGGATTTAGTAAAAGCAGGTCAATTGACGTTTGAAGCTCCTGATTTGGAAGCATTTCCGGCACTGAAACTTGCTGTCGAATGTGGTAAAGCAGGAGGTACCTTACCTTGTGCATTTAATGCTGCTAATGAAGAATCTGTTTACGCATTTTTGGACAATAAGATTAAATACCTTGATATTCCGATGACTATAGAAAAGATTATTGTCAGACATCAGAATATATTGCAGCCTGTTATTGAGGATATAGAGCAGACAGATGCTGAAACTCGCAGGCTGACCAGAGAAATTTTAAAAAACTTGTAATGAGAGGGGGAACTCGGACATGACAACTATTTTAGCGGCTATTTTTGTTTTTGGTGTTTTGATCACCGTACATGAATTCGGCCACTTTATTACGGCAAAAATGACAGGCATGCGCGTGGACGAGTTTGCCATTGGTTTCGGACCCAACATTTTTCAGAAAAAAGTTGGTGAGACCCTATATAGTTTAAGAATTATTCCTTTAGGCGGGTATAATAAAATAGCCGGTATGGATCCGGAAGAGCCTGACAGCGATGATTCTTTTAAGTCAAAATCTATTCCTGCCAGAATGTTGGTTATTTTAGCAGGTTCGTTAATGAACTTTCTGCTGCCGATAATTTTGTTTTTCAGTATTTTTATGATCAATGGTATTCAAAAGCCAGTCGATCAGCCTATTTTGGGCACGATTATGGAAGAAAAGGCGGCCGCGCAGGCAGGCTTGCAGGTAGGCGATCGTATCCTTGCCATTAATGGTGAAAAGATTGCCACATGGAATGATTTGGTAGTTACCTTGCAGAAGTATCCTGATAAGGAGATTACTGTTACGGCAGAGCATCAGGGCGCAGTAAAAAATTATCAAATGACGCCAGCCTATGATGCGCAGTACGGCAGGCCCTTGATAGGTATTTCTCCTACATATGAACAATATCAGCCAGGCGTTGTTGAAGCGGCTACCATGGGCGCTGGCTATACTAAGTATATTATATTTGCGATGATTGACGGTCTGCAGAAAATAATTACCGGGGCGGCGCCGGCAGATGTTTCAGGTCCTATCGGCGTAGCTAAAATGGCAGGGGAGATGGCAAATCAGGGCATGCTTCCGCTACTGAACTTTATTGCTTTTCTCAGTATTAATTTAGGCGTTATCAATTTATTGCCATTGCCGGCTTTGGATGGCGGGCATTTTGTTCTGTTAGTTTTGGAAGCAGTACGTGGCAAGCCTTTAGGAGCGCGTGCGACCAATGCTATTCAAATGGTTGGCGTAGCGATCATTCTAAGTATTACTGTTTTGGCGGTGTTTAACGACATCAGCCGATAAAATAAAGAGGTGTCTTTATGAAGCGCAGAATAACCAGACAATTACAGTTGGGATCTGTATTTATTGGCGGTGATGCTCCTGTTTCAGTACAGTCGATGACTAATACGAGGACCGACGATGCTGCAGCGACTTTGAAACAAATTAAGGAACTGGCGGCAGTTGGCTGCGATGTCATTCGTTGTGCTGTACCTGATATGCCTGCAGCGCAGGCCTTACGGGAAATAGTTGCGCAGAGCCCGATTCCTGTAATAGCTGATATTCATTTTGATTACAAGCTTGCTTTGGCGGCTATAGATGCCGGTGTCAACGGACTTCGGTTAAATCCTGGTAATATTGGCGGACGTGAAAAGGTAGAAGCGGTAGTTGCAGCGGCCAGAATAAAAAATATACCTATTCGTATCGGTGTTAATGCCGGTTCACTGCCGAAGGATTTATTGGAAAAATATGGGCATCCGACAGCAGAAGCATTAGTAGAAGCTGCTTGGCGTCATATTCATATTTTAGAAGAACTTGATTATCGCAATATCAAAATTTCTTTGAAAGCACATGACGTACCATTAACGATTGCGGCTTACAGGCTTTTAGCTGCTCAATGTGATTATCCGCTGCATGTGGGGATTACTGAAGCTGGTACCGTTAATTCCGGGATTATAAAATCGGCAGTTGGTATAGGTACGTTATTGGCGGAAGGTATTGGCGATACGATTCGTGTTTCGCTTACCGGGGATCCGGTTAATGAAGTAAAGGTTGCTTATAATATTTTGAAAGCTTTGGGGCTTAGAGAATATGGGCCGACTTTGATTTCCTGTCCAACCTGCGGCAGGACCAGAATCAATCTGGAAAAGCTTGCTTTAGAGGTCGAACGCCGTTTAGACGAAATAGCAGAACCAATTACGGTTGCAGTTATGGGCT
The DNA here is from genome assembly GCF_003945365.1 of Phascolarctobacterium faecium. Classification (NCBI taxonomy): domain Bacteria; kingdom Bacillati; phylum Bacillota; class Negativicutes; order Acidaminococcales; family Acidaminococcaceae; genus Phascolarctobacterium; species Phascolarctobacterium faecium. The sequence goes on from NZ_AP019004.1 coordinate 1,559,564, forward strand.
GCGTAGTTAATGGACCTGGTGAAGCCAGGGAGGCCGATATAGGCATTGCCGGCGGTATTGGCGAGGGCCTGCTGTTCCGCAAAGGCGAGATCATAAAAAAAGTCAGCGAAGATAAAATAGTTGACGAGCTGTTTGATGAAATTAAGAAAATTTTGGTTGAGAGGAAGATGAAATAATGCGAGTTTCCAAACTGTATGCTCCTACTTTGCGTGAGGTACCTGCAGAGGCGGAGGTTGTTAGTCACCAATTAATGCTGCGTGCCGGATTTATGCGTAAAGCTGCCGGTGGTATTTATACTTATCTGCCGCTTGCCTGGCGTGTATTGAAAAAAATAGAAAGAATAGTACGTGAGGAAATGGATGCCAAAGGTTCACAGGAGCTTTTGATGCCTATTGTACAGCCGGCTGAGATTTGGCAGGAAAGCGGACGTTGGGATGTATATGGTGCGGAAATGTTCAGGTTGCAGGATCGTCATAATCGCTGTTTCTGCCTTGGGCCTACACATGAAGAAATGGTAACGACTTTGATCCGCGGTGATGTTCGTTCTTATCGCCAGCTGCCGCTTAGTGTTTACCAAATCCAAAATAAATATCGTGATGAACGTCGCCCGCGTTTCGGTTTGATGCGCGGCCGTGAATTCATTATGAAAGATGCGTATTCCTTTGATCGTGACGAAGCTGGTCTTGATAAATCTTATCAGGATATGTACGATGCTTACACCAATATCTTTACGCGCTGCGGCCTGAACTTCCGCCCTGTTGAAGCTGATTCCGGGGCTATCGGCGGCAGTGGTTCCCATGAATTTATGGTAATTGCCGACAGTGGTGAAGCAGAGATTGTTTTCTGCACCAGCTGCGATTATGCGGCCAATGTTGAAAAAGCAGAGCTATTTCCTTTGGAAGCTCAAGAAGAAGCAATGCTGACTAAAGAAGAGGTAGTAACACCAGACTGTAAAACTATTGCTGATGTGTGCGCTTATTTAAAACTTCCTGTTGACCATTCTGTTAAAGCTGTTGCTTATAACAGTGAAAAAGGTTTGATTCTTTGTTTTGTACGTGGCGATCACGAAGTCAATGAAATCAAAGTTATCAATACCTGCGGCGTTATTGACCTGGAAATGGCGACAGAGGAACAATTAGCTGCTGCTGGTACTGTCGGCGGTTATATGGGCCCTGTTGGCATCGATAATAAAAAAGTCATAGTAGTTGTTGACGCTACTGTTATGAAAATGCATAATGTTTGCTGCGGCGCTAATAAAGAAGGGTACCATTTCATCAATGTTAACCCGGGCCGTGATTTTACACCAACATATGTAGCAGATATCCGTCTTATTCAGGAAGGGGATCCGTGCCCGCATTGCGGCGGCGAAGTGAGCAAAGCCCGCGGCATCGAGGTAGGGCAGGTCTTTAAGCTGTTTACTAAATACAGCTCTGCTTTAAAAGCTACCTATCTTGATGAAAACGGTAAAGAGCAGCCTATGGTAATGGGGTGCTATGGTGTCGGTGTCAGCAGAACGATGGCGGCTGCTATTGAGCAGAATTATGATGACAATGGTATCATCTGGCCAATCGAAATAGCACCCTATCATGTGCTGGTTGTGCCTGTTAATACAAAAGATGAAGCATCTGCAGCGAAAGCTGAAGAAATTTATATGCAGTTGAAAAAAGTAGGTCTGGAAACAGTTATCGATGATCGCAAAGAACGCCCCGGTGTTAAATTTAAAGATGCTGATCTGATCGGCTATCCGCTGCGCGTTGTAGTTGGGCCGAAAACATTGACTGAAGGTAAGCTGGAAGTTAAAATTCGTAAAACAGGCGAGATCAGATATTTGCCTTTAGATGGCGATTACGTACAAGATATCAAAAATATTATCGCAGAACTTGCTTTTTCAAAATAAAAGATTAAACTGACAGTAAGGAGGTGCCGATAATGAGTTCTCATGATTGGGAGATGCTTATTCGTCTATTATTGGCCGCTTTTTTAGGCGGAATAGTCGGCATCGAACGCGGCAGCGGCGATAGACCGGCTGGCTTTAGAACACATATTTTAGTTTGTGCCGGTGCGGCGTTATTTATGCTGGTTTCTATGTACGGTTATGATGATTACCCTATGCATGGGGAAGAATTCCCGCGCAATCGTGATTCTTCCCGTATTGCTGCACAGGTAGTTAGCGGTATTGGTTTTCTTGGTGCCGGTACGATAATGCATGAGGGAGTTACCGTACGTGGTTTAACAACAGCTGCCAGCTTGTGGATGATTTCGGCCATTGGGTTGGCTGCCGGTGCTGGGATGTATGTTTTAAGTATTGGTTCTACGGCGGTAATGATGGTTACTTTGGTAACTTTTCACAGCTGGGAAAAACGTTTTGCCGGCAGCAGTAGAAATGCCCGCCGCTTTATTCGGATTGTTGCCGAAAATGAACCCGGTATTATAACGAATATTACTGCGTATTTGACTGAAAATGGCGTGAAGGTACGCACTTTAAACGTAAAAAACAACTCCAGAAAAAATGAGGTAGTTTTAGAGCTGTATCTCAAAATAAGTAAAGATAGAGATGATATTGATATTATTCGCGGTTTACAAAGTATTGAAGGCATCATTACTTTAGAGAACGTTGGTTGATTGGTAAGAAAGGACGCAAGCATGAAGGCGAAATATTGTATTGTTCCTGATAAAAATAAATTTTTTGCTTTTTTAGCCGAGCAGTCCTTAACGGAAGCAGAATTATTGCGTGCTCGTTTAATCCAGCCGGAGAAAATCTTTATGGATATCGAGGCTGCCGTGTGGCAGATAGAGTATAAAGCAGTTGCTCCCGTGACAGAAACTTTACTTGCAGCGGTGGCAAATAAGCTTACCGCTGCTTTTAATTTAAAAAAAGTGGAGCTGCAGCAGACAAATCTGCTGGAAACTTCCGTTGTGGCTGAATCGGTTAAAACAGAAAATAAGCTTGAAACAGAAAATAAGTCTGTGCAGGTAGAGCCGGAGCGTGAAGAAATTCCTTTGCCGCCGGAAGAACCTGAAGCAGTTGAAATAGGAGAAGCTGCCGCATTTGAAGCAGTACCTTCGTGTGAGGCAGAGCGTAAAGACGATGCTTATGAAAAGGCTTATAACCTTCTCTATGGAGGGAATAAAAAAGCAGACGGCCTTATTTTTGGTAAAGCATTTAAAGGTAAGCCCAGGCCGATGATCGACGTTATCGAAGAAGAAAATCGAGTCGTAGTAGAAGGTGCTTTTGTAAAAAGCATTGATAAGGACGGTAAGCTGACTGCTTTTATTGAGCGAGTCCTGCGTACCGGCAATGTGATGCTCACTTTTAATTTGAGTGATGAAACGAGTGGACTTTATGTTAGAATGCGTTTTGAAAATCTGGAAGAATGTCTGCAGTTTAAAAAGAAGATCAAACCGGGGATGCAGCTGCGTATTATGGGTAATGTTGCTCCTGACAGATTTTTGTTTGATGAAATGGTCATCAGTCCTCAGGGTATTATAGCTGTTCCTAAAAAAGAACGTATGGATAACGCTGAAGTTAAACGTGTCGAGCTGCATTGTCATACAAAAATGAGTAAGATGGATGGCGTAACACCAATGGAAGATTTGGTGGAGACAGCGATAAAATGGGGGCATAAAGCTCTTGCCATCACAGATCATGGCGTTGTACAGGCTTTTCCGTTCTGCTTTGATGTAGCTGAAAAAGCGGATATCAAGCTGATTTTCGGTATGGAAGGTTATTTGATGAACGACGACGGCCATGATATCGATCTGGAGCCGACGGATACGATCAAGAAAAGCCGTATCAAGAAGGTCAAAAATAACCACATTATCATTTTAGCAAAGAACGAAACAGGTCTGCGTAATCTGTATAAACTGGTAACAATCAGTCATTTGCGTTATCTGCATAAACGGCCGATGCTGCCGCGTGAGGTTATCGAAGAATATCGCGAGGGTTTGATCCTGGGTTCTGCCTGTGAAGCTGGTGAACTGTACAGGGCTATTTTGGCAGGTCGTCCCGATGAAGAATTAGAGAAAATAGCTTCTTTTTATGATTATCTGGAAATTCAGCCAACCGGAAATAATATGTTTTTAGTCAGACAGGAGCGCTGCACAGTCAAACAGCTGCAAGAGCATAATAGGAAAATTTATGAACTTGGTAAAAAGCTGGGTAAGTTGACTGTCGCTACCTGTGACGTGCATTTTTTGCATCCGGAGGACGCGCAGCTGCGGGCTATCCTGCAGGCTGGGCAAAATTATTCTGATGCTGATCAGCAAGCACCTCTTTATTTCAGGACAACAGAAGAAATGCTCAAGGAATTTGAGTATTTTGGTAAAGAAATTGCTTATGAGTTGTGTGTAACCAATCCGAATAAGATTGCGGAGATGGTAGAAAAAATCAAACCTGTTCCTGATCGTGATCAGCTGTATTCACCATTTATACCTGGGGCAGAAAAAGCTATCAAGGAAATGTCTTATCAGCGTGCGCACGAATGGTATGGTGAAAATCTGCCTCAGGTAGTCAGCGACAGACTGAAAATGGAGCTCGATTCCATTATCAATCATGGGTTCTCAGTTCTGTATTATATTGCACATAAGCTCGTAAGAAAATCTTTGGACGATGGTTATCTGGTTGGGTCCCGTGGTTCTGTCGGTTCTTCTTTTGTAGCGACTATGATCGATATTACAGAGGTCAATCCGCTGAAACCGCATTACCGCTGTCCACAATGTAAACACAGCGAGTTCTTCATGAAAGAAGAAGTTGCGTCAGGTTTTGACTTGCCTGCTAAAGCATGTCCTGAGTGCGGTACAGAGATGATCCGTGATGGGCACGATATTCCGTTTGCAGTGTTTATGGGTTTCCATGGTGATAAAGTACCTGATATTGATTTGAACTTTTCCGGAGATTATCAGCCGACAGCACATAAATATACAGAAGAACTTTTCGGACGCGATAATGTTTGTCGCGCCGGTACGATTTCAACGATTGCTATCAAAACGGCTTTTGGTTATGTCAAAAAATATTATGAGGCAAAAAATCTGCATGTGCATTCGGCACATGTTGCAGGTCTTGTAGAAGGCTTTGCCGGTATTAAACGAACTACTGGCCAGCATCCAGGCGGTATCATGGTTGTACCGCGCAATATGGATATTCATTATATTTCGCCGATGAACAGACCGGCCGATGAAAAAGATTCGGAAACAGTAACTACTCACTTTGATTATCACTCGATCAACGACCGTCTGGTTAAGCTTGATATACTTGGTCACGACGATCCGACGGTTATCAAAATGCTGGAGGAATTGACAAATATTCCACCGCAGCAGATACCCGTCGGCGATGAAAAAACTATGTCTATCTTCCGTTCGACTGAGGCTTTCGGCGTAACACCTGAGCAGATCGGCAGTGCCGTTGGCACTTATGGTATTCCTGAATGTGGTACACAGTTTGTACGGCAGATGATTCAGGATGTTCAGCCTAAAAATTTCAGTCAGGTTGTAAGGGTATCAGGCTATTCGCATGGTACTGATGTATGGCTGAACAATGCGCAGGATCTGATTCGCGAGGGTAAACCCAGTGAGGAAACGATTTCGACGCGTGATGATATTATGACTAATCTGATCGCGAAAGGCGTAGATCCCAGTATGTCCTTTAAAATTATGGAATATGTTCGTAAAGGCAAGGCAGCTAAAGGCGGTCTGGAAGCACCCATGCTTGAAGCGATGCGTGCCGCAAAGGTGCCGGAATGGTATATTGAATCCTGTAATAAGGTCCAGTATCTTTTTCCGAAGGCGCATGCAGTGGCATATGTTATGATGGCTTATCGTATAGCATACTGTAAAGTGCATTATCCACGTGAATTCTATGCGGCATACTTTACTGTGCGTGCACCGGACTTTGATATGGATCATGTTGTCAAAGGCGTTGATTATATGAAACGTTATATTAAAGATGTTTATGCACAGGGCTATAAAGCAAGTAACAGAGATAAAGATACGGTGACGTATCTGGAGTTGGTGATTGAAATGCTGGCTCGTGGTTTTGAAATGGAACGTATCGATTTGTATAAATCCCATCCGACGCGTTTTACCGTCACTGAAAAGGGATTGAGGCCGCCGCTTGCTGCTTTGGGAGGAATTGGTGTTACTGCCGCTCAAAGTATCAGCGAAGCCAGAGAAATCGGTCATCCTTTTATTTCCCAGGAAGATCTGCGGGTAAGAGCCAAGGTTGGTAAAGCTGTAGTTGAAAAATTGGCAGAACACGGAGCCTTAGGGGATTTGCCTGAAACAGATCAGATAGATTTATTCTGACATTAGGAGGCGATTAGTATGTTAGAAGCAGGAGTAAAAGCACCGGAATTTTCGTTGCAGGACAAAGATGGTAATATTGTGAGCCTGAAGGATTTTTTAGGGAAAAAAGTAGTTGTCTATTTTTATCCTAAGGATTCTACACCGGGGTGTACACGTCAGGCCTGTTCTTTTCGCAATAATTACGGTGAGTATAAAAAAATGGGCATTGAGGTTATCGGCATCAGTAAAGACAGCGTAAAATCTCATGCTAATTTTGCCGCGAAACAGGAGCTGCCTTTTATTCTTTTAGCTGATCCTGAACGTCAGGCCATCGAAGCTTATGATGTATGGCAGGAAAAGAAATTGTATGGCAAGGTATCAATGGGAGTAGTGAGAACGACTTATATCGTTGATGAAAAAGGTATGATCGAAAAAGCATATCCCAATGCTAATCCTGATACTAATGCTGAAGAAATTTTAGCCTATTTGAAAGGTTAAGAATCAAAAGCGCGTTCTTGTATAAGGAACGCGCTTTTTGATAAATACTTGCAGGAGGATACGATGCAGATAATTATTTCCCCAGCAAAAAAAATGCGTATTGATAATGATGACCTTGTTTCTGCGGCAGAACCGCGCTTTTTAAAAGATACAGAAATTTTACTGGCAGAGCTGAGAAAGATGCAGTATGATGATCTAAAAAAGTTGTGGCAATGTAACGATGAGATTGCGGCATTAAACTATAAACGTTTACAGACTATGCGTCTGCGTGCTAATCTTACCCCGGCAGTATTGGCTTATGACGGTATCCAGTATCAATATATGGCACCGCGTGTTTTTGAAAATGCACAGCTTGATTATGTGGCAGAACATTTAAATATTTTATCAGGGTTTTATGGTATTTTAAAAGCAATGGACGGTGTTGTTCCTTATCGTTTGGAGATGCAGGCAAAGTTGCCGGCTGCCGGGTGTAAAAATCTGTATGACTTTTGGGGAAGCAGGCTTTATTTTGAGCTGACGCAAAACGATAAAAGCATTCTTAACCTGGCATCAAAAGAATACAGTAAAGTTATAGAAAAATATTTGACGCCGGAAGTGGAATATGTCAGCTGTATTTTTGGCATTTGGCAGGACGGTAAAGTAAAGGTTAAAGCTACTGAAGCGAAGATGGCCCGTGGTGAAATGGTGCGCTGGTGTGCCGAGCATAATATTTTACACATTGAAGACACAAAAAAATTTGACCGGTTAGGATATAAATATCAGAAGGAGCAGTCCACCGCAAAGGAATTTGTTTTTCTGAAAAACTGAAATTTGTGACTGGGCTTGATAAAAGTTTGAATTTTGCCATATATATTGTAGGGAAGTTAACAAAAAACTTGTAATTAATCTTACAGGGTGGTATAATATAAGCAGAAAATTTATGACTTCTTTTGAGAGAGTGGGTGCTATGCCCGCTCTTTCCGCTTATTTAAGATAAATTACAGACCGGAGGTGAGTATTGTGCAGAAGGAAGCTCTGGAAGCTTTGATTGCTGATTTGGTAACGCCGCTCTTAGATGGTACCGATCTGACTTTGGTAGATGTAGAATATGTGCGTGAAAAAGATTGGTATCTGCGTATCTACATTGATAAACCGGGTGGAGTTGAAATCGACGATTGCCAATTAGTAAGTGAAAAACTGACTACAGTTTTAGATGAAAAAGACCCGATTAAAGAGAAATATTACATGGAAGTTTCATCACCCGGCATTGACCGCCCGTTGAAAAAAGATAAAGATTTTACAGCAGCTTATGGAAGTAAAGTTGATATTTCCTTTTTTGCTCCGTGGGAAGGCTTAAAAGACCTGGTTGGAATTTTAATAAGTCACAGCGATGAGACAATAGAAATAAAAACGATTATCAAGGGAAAAGAAGCCAAAAATCCGGTCAGCATTGACCGAAAACTTATCGCAATGATCAGACCGCATATTGATTTTTAAAGATTATAAAGTATAGGAGGATTAAGAAACGTGAACGCAGATTTTATTCTGGCAATAGGGGAATTGGGAAAAGAGAAGGGGATTGATCCGGAACTCCTGTTCCAGGCGGTCGAAGAAGCTCTTGTAACAGCTTATAAAAAGAATTTTGGTTCTAACCAGAATGTCCGTGTTGATATGAACAAAGTAACAGGTGAACTTCACATATATGCACAGCGTCATATTGTGGCAGAGGTAGGCGACGATCCTAATGAGATTTCTCTGGAGGAAGCCCGTAAAATAGATCCTCGCTATGAAGTCGATGATATTGTAGAAACTGAGGTGACTCCACGTAACTTTGGTCGTATTGCAGCACAAAATGCCAAACAGGTTGTTGTACAGCGTATCCGTGAAGCAGAACGCGGCATGGTTTTCGAGAAATTTTCCAGCAGAGAGAATGATATCGTAACCGGTATCATTCAACGTATGGAAAATAAAAATGTTTATATTGATTTAGGTAAGGCCGAGGCTATTTTGACTCCTAACGAGCAGATCCCCGGAGAAATTTATCAATATCATGATAGGATGAAAACCTATATCGTGGAAGTAAAAAAGACCAGCAAAGGCCCACAGATCATGGTTTCCCGAACACATCCGGGATTGCTGAAAAGACTGTTCGAGCTGGAAGTTCCTGAAATTCACGACGGATTGGTCGAGATCAAGTCAGTAGCTCGTGAACCTGGTATGCGTTCTAAGATATCCGTTTATACTAAGGATGAGAATATTGATCCGGTCGGCGCCTGTGTTGGACATAAAGGTATGCGTGTTCAGACTATTGTTAATGAGCTGCGCGGTGAAAAAATCGATATCGTCAAATACAGTTCCGAGCCTGACCAATATGTGGCTAATGCCTTATCGCCAGCTAAGGTTGTCAGTACTGAAGTTCTGGAAGAAGAAAAAATCTGCCGCGTTATAGTGCCTGACTATCAGTTGTCTCTGGCAATTGGTAAGGAAGGACAAAACGCACGTCTGGCAGCGAAGCTGACAGGCTGGAAGATAGATATCAAAAGTGAATCTCAGGCTGCCGAAGAAGCAGAACAGGGAGCACAAGAAGTTGGTGTAGCCTATGAAGCAGACGAAGATTAAAAAGATCCCTCAACGTAAATGTGTGGGCTGTAATGAAATGAAAGAGAAAAAAGCTCTGCTGAGAATAGTACGTTCTCCGGAAGGTGAGATAAGCCTTGATTTGACTGGGAAAAAGGCAGGTCGTGGAGCTTATGTTTGCCAATCTAAAGAATGTATCACCAAAGCAGTGAAGGAAAAACGTTTGGAACGGGCCTTGGAAAAGCCGGTCAGCGAAGAAGTTTATGCCAAATTGCTGGAGGATTTGCCTGATGGCGAATAATGGTGTGACTTTTGCCTTAGGATTGGCACAGAAAGCAGGTAAACTGGCATCAGGCGACTATGCTGTAAGATCTGCTCTGAAAAACGGTAAAGCTAAGCTATTGCTTGTGGCCGCAGATGCTGCTGAAAATTCTAAAAAAGATATGTATTTTATGGCAGAGATGTCTGATACACCCGTGGTTGAATGCCTGACCAGAGATGAACTGGGCTGGGCGATTGGCAAGGCTAAAAGAACCGCAGTAGTTGTTTTGGATAACAGCTTTGCGAATATGATAAATAAAAATATATGACATAAATACGCTTGGAGGTGGATGAATGGGTAAGCATAGAGTATATGAGATAGCAAAAGAACTTGGTAAAACAAACCAGGAAGTAATCGATATTTTAGCTAAAAATAACATTCAGGTAAAAAGTACGTTAAGCACTGTAGACGATACGGTTAGAGATTTGGTAGTGAAAAACTCGGCCAGGAAGCCTGTACAGGAGAAGAAGGCTGCTCCTGCACCGCAACATATAGTGAAAAAAGAGCCGGTTAAGCAGGCTGAAGCTGCTCCGAAGCAGGTGCAAACTCAACCGAATTCCGCTGCGAATACACAGCGTCCGCAGCAACAACAGGGTCAGCGTCCCAACAATCAGGGGCAACGTCCTATTAATCAGGGTCCGCGTCCTGCTGCCGTTAATCATCAGCAGGGGCAGAACGCAGGTCAAAACCGTCCTAATCAGGGCATCAGCCAGCAGAATCGTCCTAACAACCAACAAGGTCAGCGCCCACAGCAACAGCAGGGGCAACGTCCTAATACCCAAAATCAAGGTCAGAGGTTTAATCAAAACCGTCCTAACCAGGGCGTTAATACGCAAAATCGTCCCAATAATCAACAGGGACAACGCCCGCAGCAGGGAAACAGACCGCAGCAGCGTCCTCAGGGGGGCATTTATATAGGCCCGCGTGGGCAGCAGCCTGGTCAGCATAATGCTAACGCAGCGCGCCCGCAGCAGCAGGGTAATGCGCGCCCGCAACAGGGAAATATGAATAACAATAATAATGCACGTCCGCAGCAAGGCGGTACCGGTGCACAGCGTCCGCAGGCCAATACTGCTCGTCCTGCTGGTGCCAATAATAAACCTTTTAATAAAAATGCCCGTAAAGATAAACCGCAGATCAAAGGTTCTTATGCAACTAAAGACAGCCGTCCTAACCGCAGTAATAATCATATGGGACGCAGTAATAAACGCCAGGGCGGCAATAATAATGTTCCGCGCGTGCAGCAGCCTGTAGTAGAGGTTCAGAAACCTACTTATGTAGAGATCGGCGAAACTATCAATGTCAAAGATTTTGCCAACCTGCTGAAACGTGAAGTCAGCGAAGTTATCAAATCTTTGTTCATGTTGGGCGTGATTGTTACTATCAATCAGGATATCGACTTTGATACGGCATTGTTGGTCGGCAGTGAATTTGATGTCGAAGTTGCCGCGTTACCGCCTGAAGAGGATCCGACTGAAATTCCGGAAGTGGAAGATGATCCGGCTAAACGTTTGCCGAGACCGCCGGTAATAACTGTTATGGGTCACGTTGACCATGGTAAAACTTCTCTGCTTGACGCTATTCGCAAGGCTAATGTTACAGCAAGAGAAGCTGGCGGTATTACGCAGCATATCGGTGCTTATCAGGTTAATTATCAGGGCAAAAAGATTGTTTTCCTTGATACTCCCGGTCACGAAGCTTTTACAGCTATGCGTGCGCGTGGAGCACAGGTAACAGATGTTGCTATTTTGGTAGTTGCTGCAGATGACGGTGTTATGCCGCAGACGCTCGAAGCTATTAACCATGCAAAAGCAGCAAAGGTACCTATTATCGTTGCCATTAATAAAATGGATCGTCCCGGAGCTAATCCGGATCATGTAAAACAGCAGCTTGCTGAGCATGAGCTGATCCCGGAAGACTGGGGCGGCGATACTATCATGGTTCCGGTTTCCGCACATCAGAAAACAGGTATTTCCGAACTGTTGGAAATGATTCTGCTGGTTGCAGAAATGCAGGATCTGAAAGCTAATCCAAGTCTGCCTGCTCATGGTACGATTATTGAAGCGCAGCTTGATAAAGGCCGCGGTCCTGTCGCTACTGTTTTAGTTCAGCGCGGCACTTTGCAGATCGGTGATACTATTATTGCCGGTACTGCTTATGGCAAGGTGCGTGCAATGGTCAATGACCGTGGTGAAAAAGTCAAAAAAGCACTGCCTTCTACGCCTGTAGAGGTTTTAGGCTTGAACGATGTGCCGCTGGCCGGTGATATTCTTGATTCTACTGATGAAAAGATTGCCCGCAGTGTTGCTGAAAAGCGTGTTGCGAAAAAACGTATTGAAGAAATTCAGCAGAATTCCAAAGTTTCGCTGGATGATTTGTTCCAACGTATTCAAGAGGGCGAGATTAAAGACCTGAATATCGTCGTTAAAGCCGACGTTCAAGGTACTATCGAAGCTTTGCGTTCTTCTTTGCAGAATATAAAAAATGACGAAGTTAAAGTCGTTGTTGTACATGCTGGTGTAGGTGCTATTACCGAGTCCGATGTTATGCTGGCCTCGGCCGCCAATGCCCTCATTATCGGCTTTAATGTTCGTCCTGATGCTAACGCCCGTAAAGCAGCGGAAGCAGAGAAGGTAGATGTTCGTACTTACCGCGTTATTTATGACGCTTTGAATGACGTTGAAGCTGCTATTAAAGGTATGCTGGCACCGAAATTCCAGGAGACTATCCAGGGCCGTGTAGAGGTTCGTCAGATGATCACTATTTCGAAAATGCTGATTGCTGGCTGCTATGTGCTGGAAGGTAAGATCACCAATACTTCTAAAGTGCGCGTAGTTAGAGACGGTATCGTCATCAACGAAGACGAAATCGACACTTTACGACGTTTCAAAGACGATGTGAAGGAAGTCGCTGCAGGCTATGAATGCGGTGTTACTTTGGAAAAATTCCGCGATTTGAAAGAAGGCGACGTGTTCGAAGTCTTCACTATGGAAGAAGTCGCCGTCGAATAGGTGAACTATGGCTAGATTAAGAGTAGAAAAAGTACAGGAAGCAATCAAACAGGAGCTTAGTAAAATGCTGCTGATGGATATCAAAGATCCACGGATCCAGTTTGTTACCATTACCGGTGTTGAGCTTACTGACGATATGAGCATTGCTAAAGTATATGTCAGCCTTTATGGTCCGGAAAAGGATCATGAAGCCGCCTGGCAGGGATTGAATAAAGCACTTGGCTTTATGCGTACGGAAATAGCAAAGCGGATTCGCCTCCGCTTTGCTCCTAATTTGATTTTAGTAAAAGATACTTCGATGGAGTATAGTGCACATATCGAGGGATTGCTGAAGAAAATCAAAGAAGAGGAAGGTCCCTCGCATGAGTAAGCATTGTTCCCTGCAGGAAACAGCCGCTTTACTGCAGGCTGCCAATAAAATAGTATTATGTTCTCATGTGAGCCCAGACGGTGATACGCTGGGCTCTGCTTTGAGTTTGATGAAAGCTTTGCAGAAGCTTGGGAAAGATGTCATTGTGACTGTTGATGATGAAATCTCAAAGGTCTATAAATTTTTACCCGGTATCGAAAGCTTTGTCCGTTTTCAAAATGATGAGCGGATAGCTGCGGATCTGTTAGTCGTGATCGACGCCAGTTCTTTAGATAGAGCCGGTAACGTGTCACAGTGTGTCAATGCTCCTAAAACACTCAATATCGACCATCATATTTCTAATACCGAATATGCCGATTATTTGTATCTTGATACAGCTGCGGCTGCTACTGGTGAAATTATGTATGAGTTGATTGATACATTAGGAGTTGAAGTGGATCTGGAGATGGCAACGTGTATCTATACGGCGCTGTATACGGACTGCGGTTCTTTCAAATATTCTAATACGATGCCGAAAACGATGCGGATAGCAGCAGCTTTATTGGAAATAGGGGTAAAACCCAATGAAATTTCTGACAGTATGGAGATTAAGCCGCGCTCTAATATCGAGATGCTGACAAAGGTTTTGGAAACATTGACCTTTGATGCTGATGGTAAAATTGCATATATTTCTATTAATAACGAAATGTATGACAAAGATGTTGATACAGATACCTTCATTTCTTATCCAAGGTATATTGAAGGCGTCGAAGTTGCTATTATGTTTAAAGCCGTGGAAAAAGCTGTTACCCGTGTCAGTATGCGGTCTCGTAACCTTGATGTTTCTGAAATCGCTATTACCTTCGGCGGCGGCGGTCATCTGCGCGCGGCAGGCTGTACTATCGAAGCCTCTTTACCTGAAGCGCAGCAGCAGCTTTTGAAAGCTTTAAAGGAAAAATTAGTATGACATCAGGCATTTTGAATGTACTCAAGCCCTGTGGAATGACGTCTCACGATGTGGTCGGCTTTCTGCGCAGGACTTTGCAAACTAAGAAAATCGGACACGGCGGCACACTTGATCCTGATGCCGCGGGAGTACTGCCTGTTTTTATCGGTACGGCAACAAGGCTGTTGGAATATGCAGTCGAAGGCCGTAAAAATTACCGGGCTGAACTGAAATTCGGTATCAAGACAGACACAGGAGACGACAGTGGTACGATCATTGCCAGTTCAGAGGTTCGTGTTGTTACTGAAACCGAAATTCAAGAAACTCTGCAAAAATTTATCGGTGAACAAAAACAGATTCCGCCCATGTACTCTGCTATAAAAAAAGATGGTCAGAAGCTTTATCAGCTGGCACGGCAGGGGATTGAAGTTGAACGGGAAGCACGGAGCATTACTATTGATGCTTTAGAGCTGCTTCATAAAACTGGTACTTCTTTAACACTTGATATTGTATGTTCAAAAGGAACTTATGTAAGGACTTTGCTGGAAGATATTGCGGCAGAACTTGGTATGTGCGGCACAATGAGCTTTTTATTACGCAAACAGGTAGGAGATTTTTACCTGTCAGAGGCCAAAACTCTAGAAGAAATTGCCGCTGCACCGTATGCTTATCTGCTTCCTGCCGAAGCAGCAGTGCAGGATTTACAGGAACTGGTTTTGACAGATAAGCAGGCGCTGCGGATTACTCAGGGGGTAAAGACCACTGTGCGAGGCATTTCAAACGGTACATACCGCTTGAAAACGATTACAGGTGATTTTCTTGGCATTGGCAGTGCAGAGTCCGAGCTCGTTAAAGCTGAAAAAATATTGAAACAATTTCAAGCAGATGCGGAAATGATTTAGATTGAGGCAGATATGGAAATCATTACTTCATTAGAAGCTGTGAAAACTGAATATAGTCCCAGTGTTATTGCTTTGGGAACTTTTGATGGGCTGCATTTAGGTCATCAGGATATTATAAAAACAGCACGTGATTATGCCCAAAAGCATGGTTTGAAGCTGATTGTTTTTACATTCAGCAATCATCCCTTATCCCTGATCAAGCCTGATTTAGTGCCAGTGCGAATTATTACGCAGCAGCAAAAAATAAAATACCTGGAAAAATTAGGCGTTGATATTTTGGTGAACGTACCTTTTGATCATGATTTAGCCGGATTATCGCCGGATGAGTTTTTGAAAAAACTGGCTGTATTTAATTATCGATGCTTAGTAGTAGGTGAAAATTTCAGCTATGGTTTTTTAGGCAGCGGTAAAACAGATACTTTGCAGCGTACCGGATTGCACGATCACTTTACCGTGATTATCAGGCAACTGGTCAAATGCGGTAAAAACGTTATCAGCAGTACTGGCATCAGAAGTCTGATTCAGGCAGGGCATGTGGAGCATGCTAATCAGATGCTGGGGTGTGCTTATGCGCTCACCGGTATAGTTACGCATGGGGCGCAGCGCGGCAGGACAATTGGTTTTCCAACTGCGAATATCGAACTGCAGCGCAGTGAAACTGCTGTGCCGGCAACTGGTGGTTATGCGGTCAAGGTCAAGGTAGGCGATAAGCTGTATTTTGGTATGGCCAATATCGGCAATAACCCTACTTTTGGCGATGTGGAGCATGCACGTCTGGAGGTAAATCTGTTTGATTTTAAAGGCGATCTGTATGGCAGGGAGATCACTGTTTACTTTTATAAATATATACGTGGTGAAGAAAAGTTTGCCAGTATCGATGAGCTGAAAGCACGTATTACTGAAGACCGCGAAAATATTAAAAACTATTTCCAATGTTACAAAAAATAGTTGTCTTTAAAAGTCAAGTGTGGTATACTACATAAGTACTTTAACCAAGGCTTGGATGCTCGCTTCTCCAACGACCTCTATGCTTTGGGGATTATAAAAAAATGGAGGAATTACAATGTTAACAGCTGAAAGAAAACAACAACTCATTCTTGAAAATGCACGTCATGAAGGCGACACCGGATCTCCGGAAGTACAAATCGCTGTTTTGAGCGAACGCATCAAATATTTGACCGAGCATCTGAAAGAACACAAGAAAGATCATCATTCCCGTCGCGGCCTGCTGAAAATGGTTGGTCAACGTCGTGGTCTGCTGAACTATCTGATGGCTAAAGATATCGAACGTTATCGCGCTATCATTGCTAAACTTGGTATCCGTAAATAATTTTGAGTATCAGAGCCTGCCTTTTCGGCAGGCTTTTTTATTTTCCTGTTAAGGTGACAGAGTTTTGTAAAATATTGTTTTGTTTTAGTAATAATGCTGTTAGTAACAATGATTTTGCTATATAATAGGGAATAGATAATATGCTAATAAAACTACGCCGGGAGGTTAAATGATGAGTAATTATTCCTTGCCGTTGTTTATGCAGGTCAAAGAAAACGCAGTTCAGGACCTCAATAAAAATCTAAGTTTATATATGCCTAAACTTATTCATACCAAAACTTTGATTTTAACGACAGACGGACTTTTACAGACTTTAGAGAAAAAAGTCGTTGTTCTATTGAAACAGTTACTGGATTTTGAAATCATTACCGTTCAGGAGAGTTCCTTTGATTTTGCTGTTGATGTTGCTAAAAAGGTAGCAATGAACAATATCAGCCTGATCATTGGTTTGGGCGGCGGTACAGCACTGGATACGGCCAAGTATGCTGCTTTTGTTGCCAACGTAGCTTATATAGCGATACCGACTACACTTAGCAATGACGGCGTTGCCTCTCCTGTTTCCGTATTGTTTGCAGAAAACGGCCGCAAACATTCTTTTACTTCTAAAATTCCTGACGGATTATTGATCGATACTGATATTGTTTTTGACGCGCCGAGGCTTTTGATGAAAGCCGGTGTCGGTGATACGATCAGTAATTATACGGCACTGTATGATTGGAAGCTGGGTTGTGAAGAAAACAGCGATCGTCCTAACGATTTTGCCTATATGCTTTCTGAAACGGCGTTTACTTCGCTTTTATATTCTGAAGCTAAATCACTGACGACAGTTCCCGGGATTCAAATGCTGGCCCAGTCACTGGTCTTGAGCGGGCTGGCGATGCAGATAGCTGGTAATTCACGTCCTTGCAGCGGGTCGGAACATTTATTCTGTCACGCTATGGATGAGTTGTTTGAGCATAATATCCCACATGGTATTTTGGTAGCTCTTGGCAGTGTCGTAGCCTGCCGTCTTCAGGGACGTGACCATCATATTCTGCTGGATTTTCTGGAAGCTTACGATATTTCCGTTAGCCCAAAAACTTTGAATATTACTGAAGAAGAATTTATCAAAGCCTGGATGTTTGCCAAAGAAGTCCGTAAGCGTTATACGATTTTAAATAAGATCAATTTACAGCCGGAGATTTTCAGACAGATGTATGAGATGCTGGTGAAGGAATGTAAGTAATATGCTGTATGTACATAAGTTTATTGCGGGCTGGCTGCTGCCGCCAGGCGGTATTATTGTAATGCTGTTTTTACTGTGCGGTTATTGTTTTAAGAAACGTAGCAGACTTCGTTATCCTTTAACAGCAGTAACGGTCACTTTATATCTGTTTTCGATTCTGCCTGTTGCCGGAATGCTTATGCAGGGACTGGAAAAGCAGTATGTTCCTCCGGCGTTGGAAAAAATAATCGGTAAAACTGATGCTGTAGTTGTTCTTGGTGGCGGAGCTGTCAGGGATGTGCCTGATATCAGTGGTAGAGAGGCCTTGTCGGCGGTCTCTATGAATAGATTGATCACCGGGGTGCGTTTGCAGAAACGATTAGATATCCCGATCATTATCAGCGGTGGGCAGGTTTTT
Organism: Phascolarctobacterium faecium; assembly: GCF_003945365.1. Classification (NCBI taxonomy): domain Bacteria; kingdom Bacillati; phylum Bacillota; class Negativicutes; order Acidaminococcales; family Acidaminococcaceae; genus Phascolarctobacterium; species Phascolarctobacterium faecium. The sequence continues at coordinate 1,577,379 of NZ_AP019004.1, forward strand.
GCCGACAGTGGTACAGAAGTCGCAGTGGCAGAAAAAGTGCTGCTAGAGCTTAGTGTACCGCCACAACAGGTTTTTACTGATACCGAAGCAAGAAATACAACTGAAAATGCTGTTAATGTTGCTGCGTTGTGCCGTGAACAGCAGTGGCAGGAAATCGTATTGGTGACCTCGGCTTTTCATATGCCGCGCAGTGTACTGAATTTTGCTGATAAAAGTTTGGACATAGTGCCTTTTCCCTGTGATTATCAGCTGAGCGGAAAAATGCAGCTAAGTATTTTTAGCTTTATGCCGCAGGGGTTTGCGCTGGAGCTTTCTGCAATGGCGTTAAAGGAATATTTAGGGCTGCTGGCTTTAAAGATATTGTAAAAATAATCTTGGTATAATAAAAACACCTGGTCGGTAAACCAGGTGTTTTTATTATTTGCTTAAAAGTTTTTGAGCCTCTGCTTCATCAGGCGTAGCATAGTAGGTTGTTTGATCGGTATAGATCACAAACCCAGGTTTAGCGCCATTGGGTTTCTTGACAAAACGCCGCTCGGTACAGTCTACAGGTACCTTGCTGCCGCTGCGGCTTTTGCTGAAATAAGCGGCCAGTAGAACTGCTGCTGCAATATCACTTGCCGTTGCCTGGGGCAGCGTTGTTTTTAAGATGACATGTGATCCGGGAATGTTTTTAGTATGGAACCACAGATCCTTACCGCGTGCTAATGTAAAAGTCACGTAGTCGTTTTGTTTATTATTTTTACCGATATATAAGGTCGTTTCTTTGGAAATCTTTATGAGCAGCGGCTCCGATTTTGGTTCCTGACCTTTATGTTTTTTGCCCTGATTCTGCAGCAGTCCTGCGGTGATAAGCTCCTGTTTTATTTCAGCAATTTCGTTCTTGGTGGTTGCCGTAGTCAGTGAAGCGTCAATGGAAGCCAGGTAATTGAGCATCTCCCTGGTCGTTTCAATTTGGTTTTGGACTTCGCTTTGTGCACGTTTATATTTATTGTACCGTTTATAATAAGCCTGTGCGTTTTCAGTAGGTGAAAGTAAGGGGGATAATTGGATTTCAAGCGGCTCGTTGTCATAAATATTAAGCAGTTGGCAGGAACTTTGTCCCTTGCTGATCTGATAAATATTAGCCATGATGGTATCGGCGATCATCCGCTGTGCTTCAGCTTTATCAGCGGTAAGCAGATCTTTTTCCAAAACCGGCAGCTTCTTTTCCAGACGCTGACTTTCGCCGATGACTAATTTTTGCAGTGTTTCCTGTTCAGGTAGTTGAATTGGCGTCAGGGTGACTGCATAATTAAGCGCACTGTTGATATCTGGCAGTTGTTTAGTATTACAGCCTGATTCCAAAATCGTGGGGGCAAAAGGCAGAATAGTCTTGACCTGATTAGTGCGGCTGATGACAGCATATACCGGCGCTGATGTTTGCTGATTAGCTGATTGCTGTAATGAATAGATTGCATTGGCGAGACGTTGTTCTTCCTCTGCAGTCAAAGCAGTTGTGTTGCTATCTATACCAGCCGCAGCTAAAAGCTCGGATGCGGTTATTTTGCCAATGCCTGTAGTGGCAGCGATCAAAGCAGCTAAGCTGTTTTTAGTTTTAAATTCGTGCATTGCCTCAATGATTGCATTAGCTGGAGCTGTTAAAATAGAAAGTCCGGTCTGCTGAGGCGGCGTAAGATAAGGCAGATTAGGCATGATCTGCCGGAAAGAACTCATTGCTTTATTAACATGCTTCAAGCTGTCGAAAATCAGACCGTTTTCGGCAAAAATGATATTGCTGTTTTTGCCGGTCAGTTCAAAAATCAATTGTTTAGTAACTATTTGTCTAGCGGTACCGATTGTATCAATATCTATGGTAATGATACGATCCAGACCGCTTTGCTCGATTCTGGTTATACGGCCTTCTTCCAGATGCTTGCGCAGCAGCATACAAAAAGCCGGAGGACTTTCGGGACGTTCGGGTAAATTATCCGGCAGGTACAGCATCGGTGAACCGCAGCTGAAATCAGCAAGCAATGCCGCAGTATCGCGTTCGCGTTTTACAAGCAGCAGCAGCGACTCGTATGAGGGCATAAAAACCTTGTAGATCTTGCCGCCTAAAAGCTCTTCTTTTAGTTTATTTGTTAAAATATGCAAGGTCAAACCTTCTAAATTCATTGATTTGCTCCTTTTTACTTCGTTTTTTAGTGATTTTGATTTGCACGTAAAAGCAGAATAAGATATAATAATAGTTCAAGAATAAGTATACAACAGATTTCGCGATTAGCAAATAATCGGAAGGGGATACGATTATGAAAAATCTGCTTTTGGTGCTGTGCCTGGTTGCCTTTTGCCTGCAGGCAGAAGCGGCGCTTCCAGCTACTGATCAGAATTTAGAAGCGGCTATTGCCTATGGTAAAAGCTATCAGGGTGAAAAAAATGACGCGGTTATGCTGCAGCCGTGGGTAATTGCTGAAAGTTTTGAAACCAATCCTTATCGTGATGAGGAAAGGATCATAGTTTATACTCCTTATCTGCTGACGGCTCTGGATACCGCAGGAAAAACGCAGGAGGTTGCCGGTGTCAGTGTGGAGAATGCTAAAGAACTGGTAGCGCGTTACGATGGCGTGCTAGTTATACGTGCGGTGATTAACGCACCGATAATCCTGAATGAAAAAGATTTGGAAGTGCAGCTTGTGCAAAATGGGAATTTTGTCACACCATACCACAGCGACTATTTAGACGGCAGATATCTTGACAAGGCGGTCAATAAGCCTATCGTTGATGTGGAGGTACAGAAAAAGCTGGACCGGATGGAAACGATCGAGGAAAAAGCAGCAGCACTGCAAAAACAGCTGGATGCCTTGAAGGAAAATAAAATCAAGCCTGCGGACATCGATCTGGAGCAGAAAACGAAATCGGATGTCAAATCTGAGTCTGTGGAAGTAAAGCAGAAGATCTGCCAGCTGCAGTATAATTTTTATTTTGATCAGGCAGAATTTAATGTTGACAAACCTTATTTACTGGTCATTAAGGACGCTTATTGCGGCGGACGAGAATTTGTCGTGGATCCTGCGTTATTAAAATAAAATGAATCATCATAAAATTTAGGAGGTTTTAGCTTGCTGAAAAGTATGACTGGCTTCGGCCGGGGTGAATATGAAGATGAGCAGTTTTCAGTAACGATTGAAATGAAAACGGTCAATCACCGTTATAACGAGGTAGCTATTCGCTTACCGCGTTTTTTGAATCCGGTAGAAGACAGAATCCGTAAGACTATTTTAAAATCTGTTAATCGTGGACGCATCGATGTTTTTATCAATGCTTCTTATACCAATACAGAAAACGTTTCGATTAAAGTAGATAAAGCTTTGGTATTGGCGTATCATAACGCTTTGCGTGATGTTGGTTCCGCTATCGGCTGTGAAGACTATAAGCTTAACGAGCAGTCGGAAATTTTATATTTGTCACGCTGCCCGGATGTGATCAATGCACAAGAAGGTTTTTTTGACGTTGAGAGTGTTTGGCCGAAGCTGGAACAGGCTTTGCGCCAGGCTATCAGTAATCTTGTCTCTATGCGTGAGACTGAGGGCAGTAATATCTATGGTGATTTCATTAAACGTGCCGATCTGATTGCCGAAAAACTGGCAGTAATCGAAGAACGTTCGCCGCAGGTAGTTGAAGAATACCAGACCCGCCTTAGCGACAGGATCAACGAACTGCTTGCGAAACATAACCAGGTCATTGAACCGGAACGATTGCTGCAGGAAGTCGCTATTTTTGCTGACCGTACCAGTATTACTGAGGAGATCGTCAGACTGAAAAGCCATATTAAACAATTCAGGCTGATCATTGATGCAGATCAGCCTGTCGGTCGCAAGCTCGATTTTCTTATCCAGGAATTCAACCGCGAGGCAAATACCATTGCTTCCAAAGCCAACGATTATACTTTGGCGCAAGTTGTTGTGGAGATCAAAGCTGAGATAGAAAAAATCAGGGAACAGATCCAGAATATCGAGTAATGGGGAAAGGGTGAAAGTATGGATATCAAATTGATCAATATTGGCTTTGGCAATATTGTAGCTGCCAACAGGATCATTTCTATCATCAGTCCTGAATCTGCTCCTATCAAAAGGATTATTCAGGAAGCGCGCGACAGAGGTATGCTGATTGATGCCACTTATGGCCGCAGAACCAGAGCGGTTATCGTGACTGACAGCGGTCATATTATTTTATCGGCTGTGCAGCCGGAAACAGTCGCCAACCGTTTAGTGCAGACTGACGACGAAGACGAAGAATAAATAAAACGGAAGGTGGGCTAATCGTGAAGCCGCAGGGGTTATTATTAGTTTTGTCCGGGCCTTCAGGAGCCGGCAAGGGAACGATTTGTCAGATGCTTAGGGAAAAGCTTCCCGACTTGGCTTATTCCGTTTCAGTTACTACCAGACAGGCGCGTAACGGCGAAGTTGACGGCGTGAATTACTTTTTTAAATCTGTGGAAGAAGTAAAGCAGATGATCGCAGAGGGAGAACTGCTGGAATATGCCGAGGTTTATGGAAATTATTACGGTACGCCCCGTTCTTATGTTATGGAACTGCTGAATCAGGGTAAGGATGTTATTTTGGAGATTGATATCCAGGGCGCGATGCAGATTAAAAAACGCTTTCCTGATGGAGTATTTGTGTTTATCGTACCACCGTCACTTGATGAATTATGCTCGCGCATTTATAAACGCGGCACGGACAGCGAAGACGTTATTAAACGCCGTTTAGCTTCGGCAACAGGTGAACTGGCTTATGCCAACGAATATGATTATATAGTCGTCAATGATGTGGCGCAGAAAGCTACCAGCAAAGTTTTGACGATCATGGAAGCAGAACGTTACCGTGCTGCCAGAACTTATTTTATTATCAATGAAATTTGCCATGCGGCACATAAGGAGAGAGAAATATGAGTATGGTTGACCCTTCTATCGATTATTTAGCAGAGAAAGTTGACAGTAAATACACCCTGGTGATTTTAGCTGCCAAACGTGCCCGTGAACTGACGGTAGGCAATCAGAATATGCCTCAGAAAGAAGTAAGCACCGCTTTACGCGAGATCGCTGACGATGTTATTACTTACGAGCGTAAAGTACGCTGAGATAAGGGGGCTTAGTGCCTTGTTGCTAAAAGGAAAGAAAATCGTTTTAGGCGTTACTGGCGGTATCGCCGTTTATAAAGCTGTCGATCTGGTAAGCCGTCTGCGCAAGCAGGGGGCCGAGGTGCGTGTCGTTATGACAGAGCATGCCCGGCAGTTTGTTACGCCGCTGACATTTAAGGAAATCAGCGGCAACGCTGTTGCGACTTCTATGTGGAACAGTAACCAGGAATTTAATGTTGAGCATATCGCTCTGGCAAACTGGGCTGATGTTTTTGTAGTAGCTCCGGCTACTGCCAATATCATTGCGAAAATGGCGCACGGTCTTGCCGACGATCTGCTTTCTACAACTTTACTGGCCGCTCAGGCACCGATCATCGTCTGTCCGGCGATGAATACAGGTATGTATGAAAATGCTTTGACGCAGGAAAATATTACCTGCCTGAAAGAGCATGGCGTAACTGTGATGGCCCCGGCGACAGGCTTTTTGGCCTGTGGTACTTCTGGTGCGGGACGTCTGCCTGAGCCTTGTGAGATCGTGGAATTTGTCAAAGCTTTCTTTGCCAGAAGTTGTGGCGATATGAAAAATCTGCGTGTTTTGGTAACTGCTGCCGGTACCCGCGAGCCGATCGACCCGGTACGGTATGTCGGCAACCGCTCCAGCGGTAAGATGGGTTATGCTATCGCGCAGGCCGCTGCTGACCGCGGTGCCGAGGTGACGCTGGTTTCGGGGCCGTCGGTGCTGAATCCGCCTGCTAATGTCAAAACGGTGCAGGTTGAAACTACGCAGCAGATGATGGACGCCTGTCTGGCAGCTTACAACGACATGGATATAGTGATCAAAGCTGCTGCTGTGGCTGATTACAGACCCCATGATGTTGCCGAACAGAAAATCAAAAAGAAAACTGACGACGCTTTAACTGTCGTAATGGATAAAAACCCTGATATTCTAAAAGCTCTGGGCGAACGTAAAGAAAAACAGTTTTTGGTAGGATTTGCTGCCGAAACTCAAAATCTGATTGCTAATGCAAAAGAAAAAATCTGCAAAAAGAATTTGGATATGATCGTTGCTAACGATGTCACTTTGCAGGGGGCAGGATTTAACTCTGATACCAATATCGTTAAATTCCTGTTTCCGGACGGCGAAGTGCGCGAGCTGGAGCAAATGACCAAAGCAGAAGTTGCAGAAGAGCTTTTGAATACTGTTCTGCGTTTGCGCAAATCGTAAATAGTATAACTCGTTCAAAAGGCGTAGAAATAAGCTTTTGTAGGCCTCGGGATGTAAAAATGAAAGATTTTTGTAAAATCTGTTGCAATTTGAAAGTTGTTCCGCTATAATAAGCATTGTAATTGAATATTACTCATCAAGAGCTGGTGGAGGGAATGGCCCTGTGAAACCGCAGCAACCATTGTAAGGTGAAAGTCTTGCAAAACGGTGCTAAGTCCTGCGATAATTCGTGAGATGAGAATGCTGAACAATAATACGCAGCGCTCTCATTATGAGAGCGCTTTTTTAGTAAGCAGGCAGATTGATGATGTGTACTTTATCTAAAGGAGGCTAATTATGAGAAAATTATTTACTTCTGAGTCTGTAACAGAAGGACATCCGGATAAGATCGCCGATCAGATTTCTGATGCGGTTTTAGACGCTATCTTAGAACAGGACCCGATGGGACGTGTTGCGTGTGAAACTTTGGTGGCAACCGGTCAGATTCATGTTGTCGGTGAGATTTCCACAAACTGTTATGTGGATATTCCGAAAATCGCCCGTGAAACTGTAGTCAATATTGGCTATGACCGTGCTAAATATGGTTTTGACGGTAATACCTGCGGCGTGCTGATCTCTATCGACGAGCAGTCTGCCGATATCGCTTTAGGTGTTGATAAAGCACTGGAAGCTAAAGAAGGCAAAGCAGAGGAAACTGAGGTAGGCGCCGGCGACCAGGGTATGATGTTTGGTTACGCTACTAACGAAACCGAAGAATATATGCCGCTGCCTATCTGTCTGGCTCATAAGCTGGCCCGTCGGTTGTCGGAAGTTCGTAAAAACGGTACCTTACCGTATCTGCGTCCTGATGGCAAAACTCAGGTTACAGTTGAATACGACGACGGTAAGCCCGTACGTATCGACGCTATAGTAGTTTCTTCTCAGCATGCGCCTGAAATTCCGATGGAGCAGATCCGCGCTGATATTATGGAGCATGTTATTAAACCGATCGTACCTGCAGAAATGCTGGACGCTGATACCAAATACTATATCAATCCTACCGGCCGTTTTGTTATCGGCGGCCCGCAGGGTGACTCCGGTCTGACCGGACGTAAGATCATTGTCGATACCTACGGCGGTATGGCACGTCATGGCGGCGGAGCTTTCTCGGGTAAAGACCCCACAAAGGTAGACCGCAGCGCTGCTTACGCCGCACGTTACGTTGCTAAAAATATCGTTGCCGCCGGACTGGCTGGTAAATGTGAGATTCAGCTGGCTTATGCTATCGGCGTGGCACAGCCTGTATCTGTTTTGGTAGATACCTTTGGTACCGGTAAGATCGACGATGATAAGATCGCTGACCTGGTGCGCAAAAACTTCTCGCTGAGTCCGGCTGCGATCATCAAAGCTTTGGACCTGCGCCGTCCGATCTATAAACAAACGGCTGCTTACGGCCATATGGGACGTACTGATATTGATCTGCCGTGGGAGCGTACGGATAAAGCCGCTTCCTTGAAAGAACAGGCAGGCTTGTAATTTAAAATGTTGGTAAAGTCACAGCTTCTGCAGGAGCTGTGACTTTCTTTATCTTAGTATAAAAACTGTTGTCCGTAGGAAAAATAAAGGAATTTTCATTTAAATAGTAGAAGTATAATAAGTTAAAGTTTACAGTAATGGAGCATTACATGAAATATATAAATGTGGCAATCAACCTGCCTGTAAAAAACTTGTTCAAACAATTTACCTATGCCGTACCGCCGCAGCTGGACCACGTTGATGTGGGCTGGCGTGTTGTGGTGCCATTTGGGTATCAGACAGTAGAGGGGTTTGTGACATCGTTGGCCGCGGCTGCTCCGGCAGAATACGAATGTAAAGAAATTTTGGCGACACTGGATACGCGCCCCTGGTTTGATGCGGAAATGCTGGCAACGGCAAATTGGCTGTCCGAATATTATCTGTGTTCGCCGGCTGAGGCGATGCGGCTGTTTATTCCAGGTAAAACCAGCATCAAGCGGCAGGCTGTTTATAACGATGAAGGTAAGCTGATCGCTTATGATTACGAAAATAAACTGAAAATCAAGACCCGTATCTGCTTTGTTGTGACTAAGGCAGGACGTGAGGCTCTGGTAGCATATAATAAACGTCTGCGTGCACAGATGCATGCCTTGGAAGTGCTGGCAGAAGCCGAACGCCCTCTAAGCGGGGAGGAACTGGCGTCAGTGCAGGTGAGTGCTGCGACACTGCGTATCTTATGTGAGAAAGGCTGGAGCGAACGTAGTGAGCAACGTGTTTTGCGCAACAGCTATGCCAACAGGACGGAGCTGAAGGAAAGTCTGCATTTGACAGACGAGCAGCGTCAGGCTGTTGAGGCTATCGGCAGTGCTATTACAGAGCCGCATCAGGAAACTTTTTTGTTGCAGGGCATAACCGGCAGCGGTAAGACAGAGGTTTATCTGCGGGCGGCAGCTCAGGCAATGGAAGCAGGCAAGCAGGTTCTGCTGCTGGTACCAGAGATAGCATTGACGGCACAGATCGTTAAACGTTTTCAGGCCTGGTTCGGCGATGAAGTTGCGGTTGCCCACAGCAAACTGTCACAGAATGAACGTGCCGATGTGTGGTATAAAATGCGTACTAACAGTGCCAAGCTGCTGATCGGTGTACGCTCAGCTGTTTTTGCTCCCTTCAGCGATCTGGGCCTGATAATTATTGATGAAGAACATGAGAGCAGTTACAAGCAGGACGAGCGGCCCAATTATCATGCGCGGACAGTAGCCCTGAAAAGGGCGCAGCTGAGCGGTATTCCGGTAGTTTTGGGAAGTGCGACACCTGATTTGGAAAGTTTTTATAAAGCGCGCCAGGGAACATATACACATCTGCGTTTGCTGCAGCGTGCCAACGGCAGTATGCTGCCGCATGTTGAAATTGCCGATATGAGGCTGGAATTGCAGCGGGGGAATAAATCTGTGCTCTCGGCGGCGCTGAACGATGCATTGCTGCAGACGGCGGTACAGGGAGAGCAGGCTATAGTACTGCTGAACAGGCGTGGTTTTTCAACCTTTGTGATGTGTCGTGACTGCGGTGAAAGTATTGTATGCCCGCATTGTGCTGTTGCGCTGGTTTATCATAGTGCCGGTGAAGCAATGCGCTGCCATTACTGCGGGAATACCGCCCCGATCCCGGACGAATGTCCTAACTGTCATAGTCGCAGAATCAGATTTTTTGGTACTGGCACCCAGAAAGCAGAAGCAGAAATTGCCGAACTGCCGGAAATCAGGATTTTGCGGATGGATCAGGATTCGACTGTCAAAAAATTCGCGCATGAGGATATTCTTAAATCTTTCAGCAGCGGTGAATATAATGTGCTTTTAGGTACGCAGATGGTAGCAAAAGGACATGATATACCTAACGTAACACTGGTGGGTATCCTTTCGGCAGATTCGACGCTGAATCTGCCCGATTTCAGAGCTTCGGAACGAACCTTTGCTCTGCTGACACAGGCTGCAGGCAGAGCCGGGCGCGGTGACAGGGCCGGCCATGTGGTCCTGCAGACTTATGACCCGGATAATCCAGTTATCAAGCTGGCGGCGACGCAGGATTACGACACTTTTGCCGCCAGCGAACTGGAAATCAGGCAGGAGCTTGGATATCCGCCTTATACCGAAATTTTGAAAATTACGGTATTGGATAAGGAAGAAGTGCGCGGCAGCAGTCTGGCCCAGCGGATCGTTAATTTTCTGCAGACGCTGCAGCTGGAACATCCTGAACAGGAACTGTTGGTATTGGGGCCGTTCCCTGCTATCGTTGCCAAGGTACGTGACCTGTACCGCATGAACATTCTTGTAAAATGTCCGCAGATGGAGCCGGTCAAGCGTGCTTTGTGGAATTCTGAATTTAAAGAATGCCGAAATGTCTTTTTTGACGTCGACCCTGTCAGCGTAGTTTAGAAATTGCCTGCAGTTTGAATTTTATGGTATAATATAAGGTACGAAAAATTAAGGAGGTCCGACCGTGGCTAAATTAGATATCATTGTTGCCGGTAACCCAGTGCTGCGGTTAAAGGCAAAAGAAGTAGAACGTATAGATAAAAAAACAGTCCGTTTGCTGAACGATATGGCGGAAACCATGTACGCGGCAGACGGCGTAGGCCTGGCAGCGCCTCAGGTAGGTGTTTCCAGACGAATAGTAGTTATCGACGTTGGCGAAGGCCTGATCGAGCTTATCAATCCGGTTATCACCAAAAGGGAAGGTTCCGTTGTCGGCGGCGAAGGCTGTCTGTCGGTGCCTAATTTTGAAGGCGAAGTAGAACGCGCCGAATATATTGAATGTGAGTTTTTTGACCGTAAAGGCAAACGTATGAAGCTTGCCAGCGACGGCATTCTGGCGATCGCTGTACAGCACGAGCTGGATCATTTGGACGGTATCCTGTTTATTGATAAAGCTACCGTATTGACACCTAAAGAAACAGTGCCTGTCGGCATAGAATAGGCGGCAAGCTAAAGGAGATCAAAATGAGAATTGTATTTATGGGTACACCAGATTTTGCCGTAGGAACTTTACAGGCTTTGGTGGAATCAGGTAAGCACGAAATCGCTGCCGTTGTTACGCAGCCCGACCGTCCTAAAGGGCGCGGGCAGAAAATGCTGATGACGCCTGTTAAAGAATACGCTTTATCGCAGGGTTTACCTGTGTATCAGCCGGCGAAGGTCAAAACACCTGAGGTTATTGCCCAGCTGCGTGAGTTGCGGCCAGAGATCATCGTCGTTGCCGCTTTTGGGCAGCTGCTCAATCAGGAGCTTTTGGCATTGCCGCCTTTAGGATGCGTCAATGTACACGCTTCGCTGCTGCCGAAATATCGCGGTGCGGCACCGATCCATTATGCGATTTTGCAGGGCGAAAAAGAATCCGGCGTAACGATCATGCAGATGGATATCGGCATGGATACTGGCGATATTCTCAGTAAAGTTATCGTTCCTATAGGCAGTGAAATGACGATGGGAGAGCTGCATGACGAATTGAAGGTCAAAGGGGCTGAGCTTCTGGTGCGAACGTTAGACGAGCTTGCCTCAGGTGCGGCAAAGCCTGAAAAACAAAATGAGACTGAAGCAACCTATGCCAAGCTGCTGGACCGGGCAATGGAAAAAATCGACTGGAATAATCCGGCCGCTAAAATACACGATTTGGTGCGGGGATTTAATCCGGCTCCCGGCGCATTTACCAGATTGCCGGACGGCAAAAACCTGAAAATATGGAAAACAGTTCCGGCAGAGGGGCAGACGGCACCAGCAGGGACAGTTACGGCTGTAACGAAAAAAGGTTTTATAGTTGCCTGCGGCAGCGGTGCCTTGGAAGTGCTGGAAGTGCAGCCGGAATCGAAAAAACGTATGGAAGCCAAAGTTTTCTGCAATGGCCGCGGTGTAGAGCCCGGCACTGTATTAGGTAATATCGAGGGGTAAGTAATGATTGAACTTGAAAATGTTTTTAAGCCTAAAAAGAGGGTCTTTGTTTCACTGACTCTGGCCAGCGCCGTTATTGGCGCGATGGTCATTTATATGGCCTGGCGCGTAGCTCTGCCTGGTTTGGAACAAATCAACGCCAAGCTGCCTGTGGTGTTCGGCGGCATCGGTATCGCTATTGCTTTAGCATTGCTGGCCGGTGTTGCCGGTATCGTACTGGCTATCTTAGGTGTGCCCATCATGAAGATCTTTTACTTCTGGGCCTGGAAGGCTGTGAATATCTTATTCCCCTTCGCCGTTGTTTTAGGCAGAATTTTTGATATCCCGCGCAGTAAGATAGAGCAGTCTTTTATCGAAGTCAGTAATCATTTGGTCAAGCAGCATCGCGTCAAAGTTCCTGCCGACCGCATTATGATCCTGACCCCGCACTGTATCCAGCTGGATACCTGCGTACATAAGATCACCCGTAATATCGAAAACTGCCGTCAATGCGGTGGCTGCAGCGTTGGCGATATGCTGGGGCTGGCCCATAAATACGGTATCCACATGGCAGTAGCCACAGGCGGAACTTTGGCCCGGCAAATGGTCAAACAGATCAGACCGAAAGCTATTGTGGCTGTGGCCTGTGAACGTGATCTGACCAGCGGTATCCAGGACGTGTTCCCGCTGCCGGTAGTCGGCGTGCTCAATGAACGTCCCTTCGGGCCCTGCTTCAATACCCGCGTCGATATCAAACGTGTGGAGGCCGCAGTATTAGACTTTTTAGAAGTTGAGGAAAAGCATGGCGAACATTAAAGAACAAGCCGCTGCTGTGAACATGCTGCCAAATGCCCGCTTAACAGCGGCTCAGGTGATCAACAGCGTTTTCAAAGATGGGGCTTACGCCAATATAGCGCTCGGCAAGGCGCTAAGCAAACAAAATCATAGCGAACAGGACAGAAGGTTCGTTACCGAGCTGGTTTACGGCACGGTGAAGGCCAAAGGCACTATAGACTGGCTGCTGCAGCAGCTGGTATCACGTCCTCTTGGCAAAATCGAACCGATGATTTTAAATATATTACGGCTGGGTGTTTTCCAAATTTATTTTTTGGAACGCATACCGGCCTCTGCTGCTTGTAACGAGTCCGTTAATTTGGCGAAGAAGTTCGGGCATGAAGGCATCGTAAAATTTGTGAACGGCGTGCTGCGCGGAGCGGTGCGCAGTAAGGAAAGTATCGTTTATCCGGATGCAGGAAAAGATCCCAGGCAGTATTTAGCACTTAAAGAATTTCATCCGGACTGGCTGGTAAAACGTTGGCTCAAACAATTCGGTTTTGAAGGGGCGCAGGCTTTGTGCCGCTTTGATAACGAGCCACCGCCTCTGACACTGCGTGTAAACACTTTGGTGATTGACCGCAAAACACTTCTGGCGAGTCTGCAGGAGGATGGCTTTGAGGCCGAACCTTCCAAATGGTGCGAAGATGGTATCGTCTGTACCAAGATCCCGGCGCTCAGTGTTTTGTTCAGTAAATACAACGATATGTTTTATGTGCAGGACGAAAGCTCGATGCTGGTAGCGCCGGTTTTAGCACCTCAGCCCGGGCAGACAGTTATCGACGTTTGCAGTGCGCCGGGCGGTAAAACGACCCATTTAGCGCAGCTGATGCAAAACAAAGGCGTTATCTACGCTACTGATATCCACGAGCATAAAATCAAGCTGATCGAAGAAAACAGCAGGCGGCTGGGCATTACAATCATTGAGCCGTCGCTGCAGGATGCGGCAGAGTTTAAGCCTGAGTGGGCGTCAATGGCAGACTGCGTGCTGGTAGACGCTCCATGTTCGGGGCTGGGCGTACTGCGCCGTCGTGCCGAAGCACGCTGGAAGAAAAATAAGCTTGATCTGAAAACTTTCCCGCCGCTGCAGCGCGATATTCTGCGCAATGCTGCCCGTTATGTCAAACCTGGCGGCAGGCTGGTCTATAGTACCTGCACTTTAGAGCAGGCCGAAAATCATTACATTCCCGCTGAATTTTTAGAAAATAATCCCAACTGGCAGTATGCCGGTTTTCAGCACCCGCTGACAGGTGAAACAGTGGACGAATTGCAGCTGCTGCCGCAGCACGATGGTACCGATGGTTTCTATATCTGCGCTTTGGTGCGTAAGGAGTAGGCTGTGAAAAAAGAGCTTTTTGGCTTATCTTTAATTGAATTACAGGAACTTTTGGTGGCTGCCGGATTGAAGAAATTCCGCGCGGCTCAGGTTTATCAATGGTTATACCAAAAATCCGTAACTGCTTTTGATCAGATGCGCAATCTTTCCAAAGCGGATATCGCTATCTTAGAAGCAAACTTTACGCTCCTGCCGCAGCAGCTTAAAATCCTGCGCGAGCAGGTATCGCAGGACGATCTGACCCGCAAGGTGCTGCTCGAATTTCCGGACGGCAATTCGGTCGAGACCGTACTGATGCGCCATGATTATGGTTACAGCGTCTGCGTATCCAGCCAGGTCGGCTGCGATATGGGGTGTGCTTTCTGTGCCAGCGGCCTCAGCGGCTGCATTCGTAATCTGACCGCCGCTGAAATTTTAGCACAGGTTTATATTTTTAACAGTATGCTGGTCGGAGAAGGTAAGCAGGTCAGTCGTATTGTCGTTATGGGCAGCGGCGAACCGATGCTTAATTTTGACGCCGTTATCGGCGCACTGCAGTTCCTGCATCGGGAAAATACGCTGTATATGAGTTACCGGAACATGACGATTTCTACCTGCGGTATTATCCCAGGTATCGAAAAGCTGACGCAGCTGGGACTGCCGATCAATCTGGCAATTTCGCTGCACGCAGCCGAGCCTGAGCTCAGAACCGAGCTGATGCCGGTCAACAAAGGTTTTCCTTTTCAGGACGTCATCCAGGCTGCCGAAGCTTATGTCGGTTATACCGGCAGGCAGGTGACTTATGAATATATTCTGATTGCCGGCAAAAATGACAGCCCTGTAGCAGCCGAGCTGCTGGCTAATCATTTGCGGTTCAAACATGCCAGCGTCAATTTGATTCCGGCCAATCCAGTGCCAGAAAAAGGCTTTGAACGCCCATCAAAAAAAGTGGTTGAAGCATTTTTAAAGGTACTGCAGAAACATAAAATCAATGCCACCGTCCGCAGGGAAATGGGCAAAGACATCGATGCCGCCTGTGGACAGCTGCGCGCCAGGTTTGCCCAAGAGCAGCAGGACTGAAAGCAGCGGCGTTATCAGTGACAAAAACAGACATAAGCTATAAAGTTAGGAGGTTCGTCAATGTTCGTTATCAGTAAAACCCATGTGGGCATGGTAAGAACTGTCAACGAAGACGCTTTGTTGACAACAGGATCTGAGCTTTTTGCGCTGGCTGACGGTATGGGCGGCTATGCAGCCGGAGAAACCGCCAGCAGGGAAGCCTTACAGGTTTTGCAGCAGGAAGCGGAAAAATTTAAGGAGCTTACTGGCACCGAGTTATGCACCGCCATGCGTGAAACAGTGCAGCAGGCTAATAAGCATATCAGGCAGATGGCTCAAAGTGAAGTACAGTATCATGATATGGGCACGACGCTCGTGGCAGTATATCTGGCGGCAGACGGTAAAGCTTATGCGGTCAACGTAGGTGACAGCAGACTTTATACATGGAGTGCCGGCACTTTACAGCAGGTCACCCGCGATCATTCTTACGTCGCAGAGTTATTGGCCAACGGCGAAATCACTGAACAGGAGGCTTTTAAGCATCCACAGAAAAATATCATTCTGCGCGCTGTTGGAGCTGAAGACGAGCTGGAAGTAGATTGCTTTACTCTGGAGCTGACAGCAGATACCAAGCTGCTTTTATGCAGTGACGGTTTAAGTGATATGGTGGATGACAGACAGATCAGCGAGATTCTGCAGGCACATCAGACGGCCGAAGCTGCTGAAGTGCTGCTGGAAGCTGCCTTAGACAACGGTGGCAGAGATAATATTTCGCTGATCCTGATAGACTTGACCCCGA
Source organism: Phascolarctobacterium faecium (assembly GCF_003945365.1). NCBI lineage: Bacteria > Bacillati > Bacillota > Negativicutes > Acidaminococcales > Acidaminococcaceae > Phascolarctobacterium > Phascolarctobacterium faecium. The sequence continues at coordinate 1,593,143 of NZ_AP019004.1, forward strand.
CCGAGGAGGATAACAGATCATGACAGATATGGTAGGAAAAATTTTACATAACCGTTATAAGATCCTGCGTCCTGTCGGCGTCGGTGGTATGGCGGAGGTTTACCTGGCACAGGATATGCTGCTGGACCGGGAAGTCGCCGTAAAAATACTGCGCGCTCAGTTCAATAACGATAAAAGCCTGCTCGAACAGTTCCGCCGCGAGGCTCAGTCCGCCGCAAGGCTGATCCACCCTTCAATTGTCAATATTTTTGACGTTTGCGAAGAAAACAGTTTGTATTTTATCGTTATGGAATACGTAGATGGTAGAACATTGAAAAGTATTTTAGAGGAGCAGGGCCCGCTCAAACCTTTCTGGGCCGTGCATATTGCCTGTGAGCTGGCTGCCGCTTTGCAGCATGCCCATAACCGCAATATTATTCACTGCGACATCAAACCGCATAATGTCCTTATCAATAAAAGCATGACACCTAAAATCGCCGATTTCGGTATCGCGCGTATGGTCACCAGTCAGACGATGGTCTATACATCGTCTGTGATAGGTTCGGTGCATTATCTGTCGCCAGAACAGGCTGGAGGCTGTCCCGTAACGGCTCAGTCCGACATCTATTCACTGGGCATCGTTTTGTATGAAATGCTGACGGGACACGTGCCTTTTGACGGCAAAACTGCCGTTGCTGTGGCGATGATGCACCTCGAAAAAACGCCGCCGCCGCTGAAAAGCTATGATCCAGACCTGCCTGATTCGCTGCAGGAAGTAATTGACAAAGCGCTTGCCAAAGACCCGGCCGACCGCTATGCGACCGCCGAAGAAATGTGGCAAGACCTTTATAATATCAAAACTAAAATGCTGCAGGAAAGCGTTGAAGAAGATTATGCCGAAATGCTGGGTATTACGGCGATCTCGAAAAACGAGCTGGCCGAGCCTACCGGAAAAATTTACGACTGGGCCAATGATAATGAGGAAGGCGCTCCTGAAGAAACCATTATCATGAAGCCGGCCTTCAACAAAAGTACTGACGAGATAGTGCAGGAAGCTGCCGCTATCAACAGGCGGGAACGCCGGAACAAATACATCAAGCTGTTTGCACTGGTCGCTATCTTATCCGCTGTCTTTTTAATGGTCGGTAACGTGTTCAGCCGCAAAACAGTTGATGTGCCTAACGTAGTTGGTAAATCGGTAGTGGAAGCGCAGAAAACCCTGGAAAAATCGGGCTTTACTGTAAAACTGGACGAAGAATATGACGAGAAGGTGACTCCGGGCTACGTTATCAAACAAGAACCGGAAGGCATCAGTAAGCGTAAGGAAGGCAGCGAGATCACTTTGGTAGTAAGCAAAGGCCTGGAAATGCTGGAAATGCCTGATTTGATTGGAAGAAAGCTGGACAATGCCAAAAAGTTTTTAAGTGACCTGGGTTACGAAACTGGTGTTGTAACTTATAAATTTGTGGCAGGCAAACCGGCCGATTCTGTTTTGGAACAGGCCCCAAAGGCTAAAAACAAGACACCGAAGGGATCGAAGGTAGATCTGGTTGTATGCCGCGATCCCAAAGACCTGTCGATGCCGGACGTAATGGGCAGCAGCTTGAATGATGCTAAAAAAGCCCTGACCGAGTTAGGTATCATGGATATTACCGTACGTTATGTTGAAAGCGGCAGCAGTGAGGGCAGCATAGTAGGTATGGAACCGCCTGCAGGCTCTAAGTTTGCCGCCGACGGTAAAGTTGTATTGCAGGTATCATCCGGCAGTCATCCGCAAAGCGTCAATAAATATGCCGAATTCGTCGTGCCCCAGGGCAGCGGTACCCAGGATGTGCAGATCATCCTGATCGATGCCAACGGACAGCGAACTGTTTATCAGGGCGCGCAGAAAGCCGGCGTACGTATACGCCAAAAAGTGGAAGTTACCGGCAGCGGCAAAGTGCAGTTCTTCTGTAACAATAAAATGGTCGAGGAGAAAAATCTGTGAGTATCGGCCAGGGAAGAATCATCAAAACCTATAACGGTTATTACTATGTCGACAGCGGTACCGACGAGCTTGTCACCTGCAAGGTCAAAGGCAAGCTTAAGCAGATCAGGTTTTCACTCTGCACTGGCGACATAGTTGAATTTGAAACCAATCATAACGGCGAAAGTATGATTACCAGGATTCTGCCGCGGCGCAATTTTATGCTGCGGCCGACTATCGCCAACGTCGATCTGATCATCGTCGCATTTGCCTGTATCAACCCCGATTTCAGCTACCTGCTGGCCGATAAGCTGCTGGTACTGGCAGAGCAGGCTGGTATCCCGGCCGTTATCTGCCTTAATAAAATCGACTTGGCACCGGCGGGGCTGGTGGCCGAGATCGAAGCTGTTTATAAACGGGCGGGCTACGAGGTCTATGCGATCTCTGCGCAGCAGGGAATCAATGTTGGCAAGCTGAAAGATCGGCTGTACGGTAAAATAACTGTATTTGCCGGACCTTCCGGCGTGGGCAAGTCATCGACTCTCAACGCTATCGAACCCGGTATGCAGCTGGTGACAGGCAGTGTCAGCGAAAAAATAGGGCGGGGCAAACACACCACGCGCTTTGCACACCTGCTGCCTTTTGCCGGCGGTTATCTGGCAGACACTCCCGGTTTTGGCAATTTGAATTTAGAAGAACTGGACGATAAAAAACTGGCTGCATGTTTCCGCGAATTTGCAGGCTTTGAAGATGGATGTAAATTTACGCCCTGCACACATACGCACGAACCGATATGCGGCGTCAAAGATGCGCTGGCAGCCGGAGAGATAGCGCAGTCGCGTTACGAATCGTACCTGACTATTTTAGAAGAAATAAAATCCAAAAAGGAAAAGGACGGAAGAAAATGATCAAAGTAGCGCCTTCAATCTTATCTGCCGATTTTGCTTATCTGGCAGACGAAATCAAAAAAATCGAAACTGCCGGAGCCGACTGGGTGCATATCGACGTGATGGACGGTGCCTTTGTACCGAACCTGACCTTTGGCGCGCCGGTCGTTAAAAATATCCGTAAGGTCACTGATCTCTTTTTTGACTGTCACCTGATGGTCAACAATCCCGAGCAATATATCGACGATTTTGCCGATGCCGGCGCGGATATGGTAGTAGTACACGCCGAAGCTACCAAACATCTGCACCGCTGTGTGCAATACATCAAAAACAAAGGTATGCAGGCCGGCGTGGCTATGAATCCGGCTTCGCCACTATGCCTGGTGGAAGAGATTCTACCGGATGTGGATATGGTGCTTTTGATGAGCGTCAACCCCGGTTTTGGCGGTCAAAGCTTCATTGAAACCACAGTACCAAAAATCGCCCGGCTGCGGAAGATGATCAACGATGCAGGACTAAACATAGAAATACAGGTAGACGGCGGCATCAACGATAAAACCTCCAAACTGGTACGTGAAGCAGGTGCGACTGTACTGGTTGCAGGTTCGTATGTTTATGGCGCTGCTGATACCAAAGCGGCGATTGCCAGTTTAAAAGCATAATTAAAAAGCTAAGAACAAAAACACTGCAAATTTTGCAGTGTTTTTGTTTTTAGTAAAGTTTTTCTTCCTTTAAAGCAGGAAAAACTGTTTCTGTAAAATAAAATACCCCTAAAGCAGGTTAGAAACCTTACTTTAAGGGTATTAGCTGTTGCCTATAACATATTTTAAGGACGACAAACCTTACAGTGAGCCATACCCATGTACTTATTGCAGGCTTGGCGTATGAATACGAATTTGGAGGCGAAGCAAAAACAACGGTCAAAGGTCTGAGCACGCCGGCACTCAGTATCAAAGGCAGCAGCGGTATGTTGGAGCTGGGTTATATCATTCAAAATAAAGATGTGAACGTGCCTGCTGTCTACATTGGCTTGCAGGGCTGGCACGGGTAAAAAGCGGCATGAACAGCTGCTTGTTGCCTATTCCTAAACTGAATGACAGCGATGGTTTTTTGGAAATTCCGAAAACGCATATCCTTGCGAACTAACTGAATTGCTATTAGGAGCAGTCAGTTCTAGTATATAGACAAGGGGTAAACCTTACCAAGTGAAACGATGACAAAGGAGGTCAAAAACATGGCAAAAGTTTACAAAGATTTGAGAGAGTTTTTAAAAACATTAGAAGAAGAGGGGCAGCTGATCCGCGTTAAAGATGAGGTCGATCCGGAACCTGATATTGGCGCTGCCGGACGTGCCTGCGCTAATATGGATAAAAAACCGGCTGTTTTGTTTGAGAAGGTGAAAGGTTATAAATATTCTGTTGTAACCAACGTTCACGGTTCCTGGGCTAATCATGCTTTGATGATGGGAATGCCTAAAGACACTCCTGTAAAGGAACAATTCCATGAATTGAACCGCCGCTGGGACAAATTCCCGGTACCGCCAGTAATTCTTCCACGTGAAAAAGCAATGTGTAAGGAAAATACCATCAGCGAAAATATCAATTTATTTGATGTTTTGCCTCTTTACAGAATCAATGATCAGGACGGTGGTTTCTTCCTGTCTAAAGCAGCCGTTGTTACCGGCGATCCGGCTGAACCTGATAATCTGGATAAGCAGAATGTCGGTATTTACCGTATCCAGGTCAAAGATATCGACCGTATCGGCATCCAGGCTTTGCCTTTTCATGATATCGCCATCCAGCTTGCTAAGGCAGAAGAAGTCAACGAGCCTTTACCAGTAGCTATCGCTCTGGGCAATACTCCGCTTGTAAGCTTTATGGCAAGCACTCCTGTTAATTACGACCAGAATGAATATGAATTCGTCGGCGCCTTGCAGGATGGTGTTCCTACTGAAATTACTAAAGCTGATACTGCTGAGCATTTGTATGTTCCTGCTCATGCTGAAGTTATTCTGGAAGGCTACATTATGCCGCGCGTTCGTACCTGCGAAGGCCCGTTCGGCGAGTTCCCTGGCTCTTATTCCGGCGCCAGGAATCAGTGCGAGATCAAGATAACTCATATCACACATCGTACCAATCCGATATTTGAAAACTTGTATCTTGGTATGCCCTGGACTGAGATCGATTACCTGATGGCTCTTAATACCAGTGTTCCTCTGTACAAACAGCTGAAAGCTACTATGCCTGAAGTGCAGGCAGTCAATGCTATGTATACTCATGGTATCGGCGTTATCATTTCTACGAAGGTCCGTTACGGCGGCTTCGGTAAGGGTGTTGCTTTCCGTCTGCTGTCTACTCCGCATGGTATGCCTTATTCCAAGGTCATTATCGTTGTCGACGAGTTTGTCGATCCGTTTAATCTGGAGCAGGTTATGTGGGCGCTTACTACCCGCGTCAAACCCAGTAAGGATGTTGCGATCATCCCGAATTGTGCCGGTATGCCGCTTGATCCGTCTTCGGTACCGGCAGGTATGCATGACAAGCTGATCATCGATGCGACTACTCCGGTCGCTCCGGAACCGAATCCGCGTTCTGTTGAATTGTTGAAACCGTCTCCGGCTACCCCGAAATGGGAAGCTATTTTCAGAGACTTTATGGCTGCACAAAAAAATCAATGATAATTTGAGGTATAAAGGAGGCAGATTTTTATGAAATGTCCGCGTTGTGATGCTGATACAGTAAGAGTTATGACTAAATCCCCGGTTGGCGATGTTTGGGAAGTTTATGTCTGCGATACCTGCAGTTATTCCTGGCGTTCTACCGAAGAAATCCATGTACATGATGTATTTAAACTAAAACCGGAAGATATTCCTAATTTACAGCAAATTCCGCCGGTTCCACCTTTAAAGAAATAAATGGCTGCTTGGGGCTTGGACAAGTCCTTGATTGGCGGGGGAGTTAGCTCCCCCGCTTTTTTTATATAATTGCGGGGTGAAAAATTATGGCAGAGCTGAAAACACAGCTTGATCTGCAGCAGATACCAAAAATAGTAGGCGAGGATGGGACGCAGCTTTTGGAACGCTGCTACGCGGTGCTTGAGCATACCAGGTGGCCGCTTTATATCGTGGGACCTTCGGGCAGCGGCAAAAGTATTATCGCGATGAACCTGGCCAGGCAGTATGCGCTGGCTAAAAATGTGCCAGCCTATTATGTGCAGCTGAGTCCAGAACAGACGAAAACAAGCCTGATTTTGGGACTGAGGCTGGAAAACGGCAGTCTGGCAGTTAAGAACGGAGTTGTGGCAGATTGTATGGAGCGTGGCGGCATTATCATCGTCGATGAGGCGACACATTCGGTACAGGAGATTTTGCTGATGTTCAACAGTATACTGGACCGGACTTCGGTAACGGCGATCGGCGATAAGATGATTTATGCACACGAGGATTTTCGGATCGTGTTCTGCTCGAATGACAGCAGATATTCCGGCAACGTTAAGCTGCCGCAGAGCTTTGCTCAGCGTCTGGTTTCATTTTATTTCGATTATCCGACGGCGGAAGATGAGTTTTTGATAGTTGAACAGATAGTAGCGGAGGAGTGCCGTGCCAACGATGTTGTACCGGTAAGCCTAAAGCGTTATATTATTGAGTTGATGCGCGAGGTACGCAGCAATACTTATCCACTGTCGGTACGCAATGCGGCTATTGCCGTAGTTCTGTGCAATTTGGAGCTTTTGCGGCGCCCAGAGTGGCGGCAGACGATGATAGATTCTTATTTTTATGATAATCGGAATGTTGAAAGCATCAAGAGGTATCTGGCAAAAAGGGTGTTGGGCTGTGAGGCGGCAAGCGTTACTGATTTGACAGACAGGCGGATCATGGAGCTGGAGCAGGCCTTGAGCGCGATCGGAATCGTAACTTTTAAAGAGATCATTTTGCAGAGCTTTATGTATTATCTAGATGTAGACCTGGGTTTTTATGATTTGCAGATGGTGAAGGAGAAGCTTGAGTCTTCAATTATTTAAGGTGGCTGTTATGGAAAATTTTGCGGTATTATGCCCGGAACTGGCTTTTAAAATAGAATATTATGCTGATGCGGCTGCATATCAAGGCTCTGTTGGCACAGAGTGCGGACAGCTGTGCTGCTGTACTGGAAGTCGTGAGGACGGGTATGTGCTGGCTGTCAACTGCGAATGGTTGCTGGAGGCATGGCAGCATTCAGCTTTGCATGGGCTACTGTCGTCAGAAAGTTTTACTGATGCGTTTGTTGTAAGTGAACTGAGTGTTTTGCGGTATGAAAAGACGGCGTTGTTTACGGGGGCGGAGGGGTACAGGCACTTGGAGCGACTTAAGAAGGATATTTTATACCGATGCATCTATAGAAGTCTGTTTAGGACGTTCTGTGAGTATAAGCTGGCGCGTGAGCTGCCTGAGTTTGGCAAGCTGCTGACACTACTGAATATGACGACACAGGATGTGGAGTTGGAGCAGCTTGTGAAGTATTTGCCTCAGCGTGGTCAGCTGGAAGCTTTACAGGTGTTTTTGAAGTACGGTATCATCGAGCCGCAGGGGGACAGTAGTTTTTATGATTTTATGGTACCTCTGGCCTTGACTGCGGTACGGACGGAGCTGCAGAATTTGATCGTGGTGACGGATTTGCTGACAGAATGGCTGCAGGGATTGCGGATGACGTCAGAAATCACACCTGTGTGGGAGCAGAAAGCTGCTGCGGCAGGAACTGCCGGTTCTATGTCGATGCTGAAGGTGCTCAGCGAAGAAGAATTATGCGAGATTGTACGGAAAGAGCATATCCGTGAACTGAAAGCAAAAATGCAGAATGCCGCATCACAGACAGGTAAGCTGGCAGGCGTAGGGCGTATGGTAAGCAGGTCGGGCGACACTTCACAGTTCTTTTTGGATACAGTACGGAAATACAGGCGCGAGATCGGCGAGCTGGAATATATTTTTAAGCAGAGCTTTACGTCGATGAAGATCATTGGTGCTTATGACGGCGACGTTAACCTGAAAAAGCAGCAGGAAGCGTATCTGGCCTCTAAAACAGCGGAGGAAAGCAGGGTTTATCAGTATTACTTGCGGCGTAAGGTATCGGTAGATATTATGATCATACGCGATGTTTCGGGCAGTATGTACCGATTTGAACGTGAATATGCAGAAGCGCTGATCGAGATTTTGGCGGCAGTTAATAATTTTGACGGTATCAGAACACTGGTAATAGATTTTGAGGGCGGGGCCAAAGTACGTAAAAGTTTTATTGATAAAGCCGAGCAGACTTCGATCGTACCGTTGTCTGGAGGGGGGACTAATCTGCTGCCGGCGGTGCGGTTGCTGCAGGAACAGGTGCTGAAGGGGAAGCGGAGATTGTTGTTTCTATTATCGGATGGAGAGATCAACGACCGTGAGCAGGCCGAAAGGGAGTTGAACGATTATTGCCGCAGGAATCAGATTGAGATGGTGAAGATAACTTTTGACGAAGAGGATAAATATGGCTATGAGCATACGACAATCATAAATCTGCACAGGTTTCTTGCCCGCAGGATTATCGAAAAGGGGGTGACATACTGATATGGAAGGTTTGTTGAAGTGCCCGCATGGCCTGGTTACAGGCTGCGAGGAGCGGCAGGGGTTGAAAATCTATCGACATCTGCAGGACGGTGAGGCGTGTGGATTGCTGAATGGGTTACAGTTGACGCCGGAGGAAATTTTGCTGGAAATGGGGCAGACTTTTGTGAGCAGCGGCAATTTCACAGCTTTAGCACCATATGTGCGTGGTGGTGAACTTGCTGAGGGATATGTACCGCCGCAGGCCGGCACAGCGCTGAACGAATTTCTTTTGTTTTTTCACGCCAGTGCAGCGGTACGGAGTTTGATTTATGAAACAGTACTGACGGCTGCCGTAAGCGGCGACGATATTACTTTTAAGGAGCTGCTGGAGCTGGCGCTGTTTGCTTTGTGTTATGCTCGTTTTCAGGAGGAGACTAGGACGTATAAACGGAAAGTAAAAGAGTTGCTGCCATATTTTGGCGCCGGTTTGTTGGACGTTTTAGCAGCGTTAAAAATAGACTATTCGCGGCAATCGGCTGTCAGCTGTTTTTATGAGGAGTATTTCTTCCAGTTGAAGTATGAATTTTGGGACAGGGAAGTAAGTCCGGAGAGACACAAACAGTGGCAGGCAGTGAAGCTACTGGCATTAGGTATACAAAAGAAAAATACCTGAAGCATAAATGCTTCAGGTATTTTTCTTTTACTATTATTTTTTGAATAATTCAGGAACCCATTTGGCTGGATCGACTTCTTTAAATTTGCTGCGCTGGAAGTGCTCTTTAAGCCCGAAAGGTACGGTGCAGTCAAAAATAGTTTTGCAGGATATACCTACATCGCGGATCGAAGGCGAAAATTCGGGGGATTGGGAAGGATCGAGCGGATGGCAGCGAACGCCTGGGATAGTGATAACGTCGACATCGCCCTGGAAACGGGTATTCAAAGCCCACAGTACGTCGTCGGTATCAAACAGATCAACATCGTCGTCGACCAGGATAACGTGTTTCAGTTCCGAGAAAGCAGAGAAGGCTAGCAGAGCAGCCTGTCTTTGACGGCCTTCATCAGGCGGAGCTTTTTTGACGAATTGGATAACGGCCATATATTTGCCGCCGCCGGAGCAGTGGGCATACACGTTTTTGACATTGCCTGGCAGTGCTTTTTCCGTCATGCCGAGGATAGATGCTTCAGTCGGTATACCTGCCATATTGACGTGTTCTTCGGAAGGACCGATGCAGGATTGCATGATAGGGTCGCGGCGGTGGGTAACAGCTTTGACTTTGATCAGCGGGATTGCTGGTTTCATAGCGCCGGTATAGCCCGGAAATTCCGGCATTGCTTTACCGGTATTGCTGTTTTGGTCTTCGCGGACGCGGACATCAGGCAGCAGTTCGCCTTCGATAACATATTCTGCACGGGCGATAGCCTTTTCGTTGATAGTTTTGCACTGTACCATTTGCACGCCTTCGCCCCGTATACTGCCGGCTATGCTCAATTCATTGAAGCCGAGTGGAGTTGTAGGTGGTTCGAAGCAGGCGGCGATCTCGATGGCCGGGTCAACGCCGATACTGATGGAGATCGGCATCGGTTTGCCGGCTTTTTCGTATTTTTGACGGAATACGTCTAAGTGACGGCCTGGAACGAAATACATGGATATTTCGTCTTTGCCCTGCAGGCAGAGGCGGTGGATAGTAATATCGGTATCGCCGGTTTCAGGATCGGTGCCGTAGCAAAGCCCCATGGTTACATATGGACCGGCGTCTTCTTCAGTATTGGTAGGGGCGGGGATCAGCTTGCGGATATCAAAGCCCTCTTCGGTTGCCAGATGCACTACTTCCTGACAGGGTGCCTGGTCAGCACTTACAACTACCGGAGCGATCGGGGTGGATACGGAGTCTTTTAAAAGAAAGCCCAGCTTTTCGGGGTCACATCCCAGCAGGTGTCCGACACGGGCACGGCTTGAAAGTACGCCGATAGCGACTTTAGCGCCGGGATGGCCTTTAACATTATTGAAGATCATGGCAGGTCCTAAGCGAGTCGGGCGTTTAACGGTGCCTTTGGCACCAACATAGCGGTAAATACCGGAGATCTCGGCACGTGGATCGGCCTCGACGTTGGTTTCCACCAACTGTCCGGGGATGGTACGCAGATAGTCGAGTGCGGAACGTAAATCATTGATTTTAGTAGTCATAATAAAGCCTCCTTAAATATACTGTACTGTGAATGGGAAGCTGCTGCCTGCAAGAAAGTAGAATCATTTTTGCGGAGACTGTTTTTTGCAATATCTAACAGTTTTCAGCTGACCGGTTTCAGAGCTGCACCAACTGACACCGGTGTTCAAGCAGCATTTCCTCTTAGGAACATCATAATACGAGTGGGAGTTTGAAGGCTATTCTAAATAGCAAAGCTGTTTTGACATATTGGAAAGATATAACCAATAGTTTGCATTAATAAACTTTTAATTCTATAAAGGCAAGACGTTATGCTCTATTGGAATACGAAAAAGCCTGCTTTTACCGTATAATCGTAGTAGATAAGCAGCTTCAGGCTGGGCAGAGTGAAAGCAGGTGAGAGAAATGAATTTTAATCAGTTGAGATATTTTGTCGCTATTGTCAAGCATGGCAGTTTTTGGTCGGCAGCACTGGAAGAATACATTTCTCAGTCTTCGCTGTCCAAGCAGATCAAAGCTTTGGAAACCGAGCTTGGGGTAGTGTTGTTTAACAGGACTGGTAATAAGATTACTCTGACGGAAGCAGGCCAGTGTTTTTATGATTATGCGCTGCAGCTGCTGGAGACAAAAAACGAAATGCACCAGGAGCTGATGGCTTTTGAAGATACGCCGATCGAAGAAGTGAAATTCGCTTCGATTCCAATCGTCAGTTCCTATAAGATATCAACGCTGCTTTCTGAGTTTCAGAAAGTCAATAAAAATCGCAGGCAGGTCGTTAATTATAATATTCTGGAAGAAGAACAGAAAGACGTACTGATGCTTTTAAAAAACGATAAGGTGGATTTTGCTTTTGTGCGCGACGGTTTTGACCAGCTGCCCGAATATGAGCATCGGCTGTTTATGACAGACGAGATCGGCCTGATTTGTTCGCAGGAAAGTGAGCTGGCACAGCTACAGGAATTTGATTTTTCGATGCTGCGGGATGAAAAAATCATTCTGATTTCTCCTAAATCGGAAATTTACCGGATTTTAATGGAAAAGCTGCGTAAAGTGAACAAGGAATGTAATGTGGCGGCAACGATGACACGGCATAGGAATGTGTTTTCGATGGTGGCCAATAATGTTGGTATTACTTTTTTTACAAAACGGATGCTGGAGGAAGGACACAGCATTGAAGGGCTGAAATATGTCCCTCTGGCGATGCCGATCTACAGTAATGTTTACATCGTTAAACGTAAGGAAAAAACTTTGAATGCGACGACAGAAAAATTTTGGAAGTTCCTTTGCGGTAAATATCAGGAATATCAGTAATAAAAAACCACTGCTGAGCAGTGGTTTTTTATTTATTGCATTTGAAAATATTTTTGCCAATAGATCCAAAAATCCTTGGTAATTTTATTGAGGCGGCGTTTTTTGAGTTTTATCAGCGCCACATCGCTTGTGAGTTCTTCAACTAGAGGAACGGTACAGAGATGAGGGAAAAGTGTCAGGTCAACGAGACTGAGCGGCAGTAGCGAAATATTTGGCGCCGTCTGCAGGATCTCCATAAGGATCTTGTGCCTTGTTGTCAGACATTTTGTTTTTTTCTCGATGCCGTGGCGTTCAAATGCTTTCATAACGATCGTATAAATGACCGATGAGGTATCTAAAAGTGAAAGTGGGTATTTTATCAGGTCATTCAGGGAAACAGCTTCTTTTGTACTTAAAGGATGATTTTGATTGCAGACCAGAACAAAAATATCTTTCTTATATGGAATACAGTCAAAGACATCTACTTCATCAAGATAATCAGTACGTATCAGCGCAATGTCGATGGCTCCGTCAAACAGCTCTTTCATAACTTCCTGCTGGTTGGTCTCGTGCATATCGATAACGACGTTAACATCGGGTTTATAGTTGGTTGTAAATTGGGCTATCTGAGCGCTGATACCATAGGAGGATACTACAGGTATTGACCCAAAACGAATAGTATTGGACTTCTTGGTAGCAAATTCATCTAAATAAAGCAGCATATCGTTGTGTTGTTTGATGGTCATTTCAGCATATTTGGCAAATTCCGCACCTATTTCAGTCAGATAGACCTTGGAATGTTCGCGTTTGAAGAGATCGACACCCAGTTCTGTTTCCAGGGCTTTTATCTGTTTGGACATTGACGATTGGGAGATATACATATCATCGGCAGCATTTGAAAAGCTACCTGTTTTGACAATGGCCAGAAAGTATTTCAATTGATTAAGATTCATAAATTCAATCCGCCCTTCTGTGCAAATTAAAACACGATAGCAAATAGTAAAAAAATGAGATTTGTTTTAAAATCTTTACCTTCTTCATTTAAATTATATTCGATTTTGCTATATACACATATTCGAGAATGGAATACAAGCTTTCACCTTTGGAAATTCCTAACAAGAATGACGTGTTTATTTAACTGAATTGCCTTTTAGACGGGCTGGTTCTATGATGAAAAGCAAGAAAGAGAATTGCTGGAGACGAAAGGGAAGGAGGGGAAAAAGATTTTTAGGAGCTGTCAAAAAGCTCTTGCTCATTAGCATAAGGATACTCCATAACTTAATAAATTACAATAATTAAATTTGCTGCACATAAACTTAATTATTAAAATAGATATTTTATTGGTTGTGGATGTTCAAAAGTTGTAAGAGATAGGAGGTTTTATTTGTGGGAATGAATAAAGCGAGAATAGGGTTTATTTTAGGCATTATCGTAGCACTGTTGATCGGCACGGCCGATATCCCAGGACTTGCAAGAAATGGTCAGATATGTATGGCGCTTTCTTTTATGACCGTAATTTTCTGGGGCTTTCAAATCACTCAGCCGGGTTATACTTCCGGTCTTTATCTATTACTCCTCGCAGTTTTTGGGGTTGAAAAACCTGCTCTCATTTTTTCGACCTGGACTGGTCCAATGATGTTTTTGATTGTAGGCGCTTATTTGATTGCCGGTGCAGTTAAAGAATCTGGACTTGGCGAACGTATCGCTTATAAATTTATCATTTCTTATGTAACTTCATTTAAGAGTATTATCGTGGCGATTTTTATTCTGACTTTTATCCTCAGTCTTTTGATTCCGCATCCCTGGCCGCGTGCTTTCCTGATTATGTCAGTTATGGCGGTCGTTATTAAAAGTGCGAATATTCCTCGTGTGGATGCAGTTAAAATAGGCTTTACTGTTTTTGCCGCTTCTGTTCCGGTTTCCCTGATCTTTTTGACTGGCGATGCTACTATCAGTCCGCTGGCAGTACAATCATCCGGTGTTTCTCTAGGTTGGCTTGGCTGGTTTAAATTGATGGGACCACCCAGTATTATCGTAAGTATTATTACCTGCTTTATGATTTTGTTCCTATTTAAGCCAACTCAGGAAGTACAGGTCAACAAAGAGGAAATGCGTGCTAAATTAGCAGCTATGGGTCCAATGAGTGGGAAAGAGCTTCGGACTGCCTTTTGGGTAACTTTAGCGATCATTCTTTGGATGACTGATACTCTGCATGGCGTCGATATCGGTTGGGTAACCTTGTTTATCGCAATGGCAATGAGCCTGCCTTTGGTTGGCGAAATTCTGACGCCGGCAAGCTGGAGCGGTGTTCCTCTGCATGTACTGATTTTTTTGACTGCTGCTGTTGCTATCGGACGTGTTGGCGGCGCTACCGGTATGAATGCATGGATAGCCCAGACAGTATTGCCTGGTACAGTTCCGTCTGATCCATATATCCTGGCAGCGTTTATCGCAACTATTTCAATTATTATACATATGCTTTTGGGCAGCGTTATCGCAGTTATGGGTATCATTATCCCAGCTATGATCACCTTTACCAGCCAGATGGGTATTACGCCGCTTGTTCCGGCGCTGCTCGCTTATTCGGCAGTTGCTTCTCACTATGTGCTGCCTTTCCAGCATTTGAACATGCTGGTCGGTTTGGGTGAAGATAACGGTATGTATTCACAGAAGGAAACGATCCGTTTGGGTATTCCGTTCATTATCGTTATCTATGTTATGACTGTACTGATTGAAGTTCCGTACTGGTCGATGTTAGGCTTGTTTGATAAATAATCTGCTGAAGGAGGGCTGGAGATGCGTCTGATCGTTGGTATTTCCGGAGCCAGCGGGGTCATTTTGGGCTATGAGATGTTGAAAGCTTTAAAATTACTCCCGGATTGTGAAGTTCACTTAGTTGTAACTGAAGGTGCAGTTAAAAATTTTGAGTGCGAAACGGATCTTACCGTACAGGATGTATGCACTCTGGCCGATGTTGTGCACAGCAATAAAAATATGGCTGCCAGTATTTCCAGCGGCTCGTTTAAAACTGATGGAATGATCGTAATACCCTGCAGTATGAAAACAGTCGCCGGGATAGCAGCCGGCTATACAGATAATCTGCTGCTGCGTTCCGCTGACGTTTGTCTAAAGGAGGGCAGGAAGGTAGTTATCGTACCGCGCGAAATGCCTTTGAGCAGGCTGCATCTGCGTAATATCAAGGAAGCTGCTGATTACGGCTGCGTCGTTGTGCCGCCGATGCTGACTTTTTACAATGGGTCAAATTCGGTGGAAAAGCAAATGCAGCATATCATCGGTAAGGTCCTGATGCAGTTTGGTATTGATTATAAGCATTTTGTGGCCTGGAAAGGGGAGGACTAAAATGCAGGCAAAGTCTTTTTCCTTGGGAGCGCAGGAATATTTGCTGGAAGCTGTGGCAGTACGCTGTGGTGATGATCTGACGGTCGTTATCGGCGGCGGTGAAAAGCAGCATATCGGTGCTGTCGCCGTAGGCGTACCGCGCCCCAGCTTAAAAGATAAAAATATAGTTTCTTCTTCGGCATCGGTACTGTGCCTGACAGGGCATAAGGAAGACCTGCTGGCACGCAAAGCCGCCTTAGAACTGGCCAGGATGCTTGGACATACTGTTACAGTGACCGTAGGCCTGCATATCGATGATGCGTCGGCTGAGGCGATAGCGATGCTAGAAGCTAATTTTCAAGAGCTGTTACGGCAGATTTGCCTTTGGGCTGCTGCCTGACAATAAGACGAGTTTACACTCATTCCTCCATCTTTGGAAGCGGGCGGGAAGAGCAAGTCCGCCTGCTTCCAAAAAAATAGTTGGTGCCAGAAGGCATACTGTTTGTTCACAGGAAGTTCGCTTTTAAGAAATTGACGCTTTGAATATTTTGTGCTATATTTTAGAAAGTAATTAAATACGGTAGCCTTTGGGGCAGGGTGTGATTCCCTACCGGCGGTTATAGTCCGCGAGCTTCTTTGTGAGCATGATCCGGTGTGATTCCGGTACCGACAGTATAGTCTGGATGAGAAAAGGCGGCTATGAGTTTGTTTACTGAGCCATAGACAAAACCCCAAAAGGTTTTGCCTGTGGTTTTTCTAATTTCAGGGCATATCGTAAGCTTACTTGAAGAAGGTGACTTAATGGACGATGAATTATATATGCGGCAGGCGCTGGCTTTAGCCTGTCTGGCTGAAGGTGATACCAGCCCCAATCCTATGGTAGGTGCAGTTATCGTCAGTGCTGATGGAGAAGTTGTAGGCGAAGGCTATCATCATAAGGCAGGGCAGCCTCATGCCGAGATCAATGCGTTGAAGGAAGCAAAAAAGCTGGCCCGTGGCGGAACGATATATGTAACACTGGAGCCCTGTTCGCATTTTGGACGTACCGGACCCTGTTGCGAGGCGATTATTGCTGCCGGACTGAAACGTGTGGTTGCGGCGGTCGAAGACCCGAACCCCAAGGTTGCCGGCAACGGTTTTAAGCGTTTACGCGATGCGGGGATCGAGGTTACTGTGGGCGTGTGCGCAGAAGAGGCACGTCTGCTTAACGAGAAGTTTTTCCACTGGATCGTAACCGGCAGACCCTTTGTTTCGATGAAATATGCAATGACTTTAGACGGTAAGATAGCTACAAGGACCGGCGATTCGAAATGGATCACCGGCGAGGACGCCAGAGCTTATGGGCACTATTTGCGCAAGGCTCACGATTGTATCCTGGTCGGTAAGAATACGGTGCTGGCAGATGATCCGGAGCTTACTACCAGGTTGGTAGAGGGGCGAAACCCGCTGCGGATAGTGTTGGACAGTAACTGTGAAATACCCATGACTGCGAAGATTTTTGACGGCGAGGCTGAAACCTTGCTGGTCACAGGCACTTGTTTACCGGGCGCCAAGCAGTCCAAAGCAGAAGCGCTGCAGGCGCTGCCGAAGGTAGAAGTGCTTCAGCTGCCTGCGGTCAATGGCAAGCTGCCTGTAGCGTTGCTGCTGCAGGAGCTGGCTGGGCGTAATCTGACCAGTATTTTGGTTGAAGGAGGCAGTACAGTGCACGGTGACTTTTTAGAAGCCGGCTTGGTGGATCGTATTTATGCGTTTATCGCACCGAAACTGATCGGCGGCAAAGAGGCGTTGACTCCGGTCGGCGGCAAAGGCTTTGCGCTGATGGAGGATTGTTATGTTTTGAAGGAGACAGAAACACTGCCTTTAGGAGCAGATATTTTGCTGACTGGCAGAGTGGAAAGGAATAAATGCTGATATGTTTACTGGATTAGTTGCAGAGCTTGGCACTGTGCGCGGGTTGAAGAGAGTGCAGAACAGTTATCATCTGACTGTAGCCGCTAGAAAAGTGCTGGATAATTTAAAAATAGGCGACAGCGTTGCAGTGAACGGCGTTTGCCTGACAGTAGTTGTTTTGGGCAGCGGTGAGTTTACGGCTGACGTGATGCCGGAAACCATGCGTTTGAGCAATCTGCGTGATCTGCGCAGCGGCGACCGGGTCAATCTGGAAAGGACGCTGCGGTTGATGGATGGCCTGGACGGACATATCGTCAGCGGTCATGTGGAGGGGATCGGTGTGATCGCGAAATGCCGGCAGGACGGCATAGCTAATGTGGTAACGGTAAAAACGCCGCCGGAGTTGATGCGTTACATCCTGCATAAGGGTTCTATTGCTATCGATGGTATCAGTCTGACGGTAACGGATGTCACCGAGGATACTTTTTCAGTATCGCTGATCCCGCATACCTCGAAGGAAACTACTTTAGGCTTTAAGACCGTTGGCGACGAGGTCAATCTGGAGACAGACATTATCGGTAAATATGTTGAACAGATGCTGAAGTTTGGCAATAAGGCAGAGAAAAAGGATGAAACCAGCGTTTTGAGTAAAGCTACTTTATTCGAAAACGGTTTTATGTAAATAAGGAGGCTATGAAAATGGAAGAGTTCAAATTTAATACAGTTGAAGAAGCGATAGCAGCTATCAAAGCCGGTAAAATGGTTTTGGTAACTGATGACGAGGATAGGGAAAACGAAGGTGATCTGATTATGGCTGCCGAGCTGTGTACGCCTGAGGCAGTAAACTTTATGGCAAAATACGCACGCGGTCTGATCTGTATGCCGGCAGCTCCGGAGATCATGGATAAGTTGCAATTTGGCGCGATGGTAGCTAAAAATACTGATAATCACGAAACTGCGTTCTCCGTATCTATCGATCACGTCGATACTACTACGGGTATTTCGGCGCACGAACGCGCATATACGATGAAAAAATGTGCTGATGATAACGCGCAGCCTGATGATTTCCGTCGTCCGGGACATGTTTTTCCGCTGCGTGCACGTGAAGGCGGCGTACTGCGCCGCACAGGGCACACCGAGGCGACTGTAGATCTGTGTAAGCTGGCTGGATTGAAGCCAGTCGGTATCTGCTGCGAGATCATGAGCGAAGACGGCAATATGGCTCGTACTCCTGAATTGAAAGAATTTGCTAAAGAACACGGGTTGGTTTTTATTACCGTTGCTGCTTTGGTCGCTTACCGCAAGGCGCACGAAAAAATGGTGCATCGTGCGGCTGAAGCCGCGCTGCCGAGTAAATACGGCAATTTCCGCGCTGTAGCTTACGAAAATGATCTGGATGATCTTTGCCATGTTGCCATCGTTAAAGGTGAGGTGTCCGGTAAAAAAGATGTCTTGGTACGCGTACATTCAGAATGTCTGACCGGCGACGCTTTCGGTTCCCTGCGCTGTGATTGCGGCGATCAGCTGGCAACAGCGCTGCGAATGATAGAAAAAGAAGGGTGCGGTGTAGTACTGTATATGCGTCAGGAAGGACGTGGTATCGGTCTGGCGAATAAAATCAGGGCTTATGCGCTGCAGGATCAGGGTTATGATACCGTTGAAGCCAATGTTAAGCTGGGCTTTGCTCCGGATCTGCGTGATTATGGTATCGGAGCTCAGATCCTTTCCGACCTAGGCTTGACCAGCATTCGTCTGATCACTAATAATCCTGCCAAACGTGTGGGGCTTTCCGGCTATGGCATCACCGTAAGCGAAAGAGTGCCTATCGTTATCGACGCTAACCCTTTTAACGAGTTCTATCTGGAAGTCAAAGAGGAAAAAATGGGGCATGAGCTGCACGAAGGTCATGAGCATAAACACTGCAACTGCTGCAGCTGATATAAAAATCAAATTAACTTAAAATGGAGGCAATGAATATGAAAACTTTAGAAGGTCAATTAACAGCACAAGGTATGAAAGTGGCTATTGTTGTAGCCCGTTTTAATGAATTTATCACCAGCAAGCTTTTGAGCGGTGCTATCGACTGCCTGGAACGTCATGGGATGGACAATGAAGATATTACTGCAGTTTGGGTCCCAGGAGCATTCGAGATCCCTTTGGCAGCGCAGAAGCTTGCAGTGAGTGGCAAATATGATGCTGTTATCTGTTTGGGTGCGGTTATCCGCGGTTCTACTCCTCATTTTGACTATGTTTGTGCCGAAACTTCTAAAGGCGTGGCGCATGTTGGTCTGGAAACAGGTGTTCCGGTAGCTTTCGGCGTTCTGACTACCGAAAATATTGAGCAGGCTGTTGAACGTGCCGGTACTAAAGCTGGCAACAAAGGTGTTGATGCTGCAATGACTGCTATCGAAATGGTCAATCTGTTGAAAAACATCTGATTTTTAAACGTACGTTAATCGTAGATTCTAAGAGGTATATATAATGAAAGATATTTTGACTAAAGGCACGGCTGAAGGTGTACGAATTTATGCGCTGTGTACTACTAATCTGGTACAGGAGGCTGCTATCAGGCATCATACTTCCCATTTGGCTAGTGCCGCTTTGGGCAGGGCGATGAACGGAGCCCTGCTTTTAGCAGCTACTATGAAAGATAATGAACGCATTGCCCTGCGTTTAAAGGGTGACGGGCCGATCGGCGAAGTCGTTGCCGATGCAGAAGGCACGCATGTGCGTGGTTATGTAGGTGATCCGGATGTATTTTTGCCGCTGAAAAACGGCAAGCTGGATGTTGGCGGCGCTATTGGAGCCGGCAATATTATTGTGACCCGTTATCTGCAGAACGCTGAACCTTTTACCGGCTATGCCGAACTGGTTGACGGCGAGATCGCCAGTGACCTTACTAATTATCTATACACGTCTGAACAGACACCGTCTTCTGTGGCGTTAGGCGTATTGGTCAATAAAGAGGGGCAGGTCATAGCTTCAGGCGGGTACTTTATTCAGGCAATGCCAGGCTGCGCAGAGGAAACGCTGGCACAGCTGGAGGAAAACATCAGTTTAACTCCTTATGTTACGCAGCTGCTGGAGCTGGGTTATACTCCAGAAAAGATGATCGAAACTATTGCCCGCGGTCTAGATGTAACAATTCAGGAGAGCATAGAGCTTAGTTATAAATGCCGCTGCAGTAGAGAAAAGATATTGGGAGCATTGGCGACTTTAGGGCAGGAAGATATCTCGGCCATGAGTCAGGATGAGGAAACAGAGGTGCATTGCCAGTTCTGCAACGAAACCTATAAATTCAGCGGGGAAGAAATTGCCCGGTTGCTGAAAAAATAAATAAATCTTGACACCTCGAACAGTTGTTTGTATACTATTTGTAGATAGTAATTGACAGCAACGAAACAGGAGGCTTGATCAAATGAGTACGGAAAAACTGAACGCTGAAAAAACAAAAGCGTTGGAAAATGCAATGCGCCAAATCGAAAAAGATTTCGGTAAAGGTTCGATCATGAAATTGGGCGAAGCCAGCGCTAAAATGAACATAGAGGTTATTCCTACAGGCGCTTTGTCTTTAGATATAGCTTTGGGAGTAGGCGGCATTCCACGCGGCAGGGTCATCGAGATCTATGGCCCGGAATCTTCCGGTAAAACTACAGTTGCCCTGCATATGATCGCTGAAACACAGAAAATCGGTGGTTATGCGGCGTTTATCGACGCTGAGCATGCTTTGGACCCTGAATACGCACGTAAGCTGGGCGTCGATGTCGACAATCTGCTGATTTCGCAGCCTGATAACGGCGAGCAGGCATTGGAGATCGCTGATGCTTTAGTACGCAGCGGCGCTATCGATATCATCGTTATCGACTCCGTAGCGGCTTTGGTACCGCGTGCAGAGATCGAAGGCGAGATGGGTGATTCTCACGTTGGCCTGCAGGCCAGGTTGATGAGTCAGGCTCTGCGTAAGCTGACCGGTATCATTTCCAAGTCTAAATGTGCTACTGTTTTCATCAATCAGATCCGCGAAAAAGTCGGAGTTATGTTCGGAAATCCAGAAACAACTACCGGCGGCAGAGCGTTGAAATTTTATTCCACTGTCCGCATGGATGTACGACGGATTGAAACTCTGAAAAACGGCAACGATATGATAGGCAACCGTACCCGCGTGAAAATCGTTAAAAATAAAATCGCTCCGCCTTTCAAACAGGCAGAATTTGATATTATGTACGGTGAAGGCATTTCCCATGAAGGCTGCATCGTAGATCTGGGTGCAGAGTTTGACATCATCAATAAAAGCGGTGCATGGTATTCCTACGGCGAGGTTCGTTTGGGACAGGGCAAAGAAAAGGTCAAAGATTTTCTCAAAGAAAATCCGGAAATGGCTACTGAGATCGAAGCCAAGATCCGCGAGCATACTATTGCCAAATTAGTAAGCGCAGAAAGCGGTGTAAGCGATGCTGAACCGGTCGTCCAAGAACTTAGCGACTGAGCAGGAAGCGTATGATTATGCTTTAGATATTCTGAGCTATCGTGATTACAGCCGTAAGGATATGGAACTGAAGCTGAAACGTAAAGGTGCAGATGCTGGCATCATCAAGAGTACTATCCAAAAACTGCTGGAATATGGTTTCTTAGATGAAAAACGTTATGGACAGAGGGTTTTTGAAGCCTGGCTTTCTAAAAAATACTATGGCAGATGTCACCTGCGGCTGGAGCTGCAGAAAAAAAATGTGGCCGAACGTTATATAAACGATATTTTAGCGCAGTTTTCTGAAGCTGAGGAACAGGAACGGGCGGAGAAGGCTCTGCAGTCTTGTTTAAAACGTAATCCTAAAAAATATGATCCTGCTACGCAGGAAGGCCGGGCCGCTATTGGCAGGTACCTGTATGCGCGTGGCTTTGCAAGTAAATATATTCAAAAAAGCATTAATAATATACATGGTTCTGTGATATTAATGGATGACTGCTAACTTGACTTTTATATAAAATCCATTTAAAATTATAGTATCCAATCGTGTTAATAATTAATGAATGAATGTTATCCACGAGGCGACAATAGTTTGTTGCCTCATTTTTTTTAAAAATTAATAAGGAGGTGAAAATCATTTTAGAACTTATCGGTATTACTATCGGTGCTGGTGCCGTTGGTGGTGCGATCGGTTATTTAGTACGTAAAAATGTTGCTGAAAACAAAATTGCTACTGCTGAAGAAACCGCTATTCGTATCATTCAGGAGGCGGAACAGACCGGTGAAGCTAAACGCAAAGAAGCGTTAGTAGAAGCTAAAGAAGAAATCCACCGCATGCGCAGTGAGATGGAACGAGAAAATAAAGAGCGTCGCAGTGATATCCAACGTCAGGAAAGACGTCTTTTGCAAAAAGAAGAAAATCTTGACCGTAAGATAGAGTCTTTTGAGAAAAAAGAGGAACACTTAGCTGTTAGAGAGACTTTCCTCAGTGACAGTCAGGCTAAAGTCGATGCATTATATCAAAAACAATTGGGTGAACTGGAACGTTTGTCCGGTTTATCTACCGAAGATGCTAAAAAAGAACTTCTTCAATCTGTTGAAGAAGAAGTGAAACACGAAACCGCAATGCTCATTAAAGATTTGGAGCAGCAGGCGAAAGAGGAAGCAGACAAGAAGGCCAGAGAGATCATTTCTCTGGCGATTCAGCGTTGTGCGGCCGACCACGTAGCAGAAACTACTGTTTCTGTAGTAGCCCTGCCTAATGATGAAATGAAAGGCCGTATCATTGGCCGTGAGGGCAGAAATATCCGGACACTGGAAACTTTGACCGGTATTGACCTGATCATTGACGATACGCCGGAGGCGGTAATTATTTCCGGTTTTGACCCCGTACGCCGTGAGGTTGCCCGCGTTGCTCTGGAAAAACTGATCAACGACGGTCGTATCCATCCGTCCCGTATCGAGGAAATGGTTGAAAAAGCACAAAAAGAGGTCGAACAAAAGATCAAAGAAGCAGGCGAGCAGGCTACTTTTGCGGTAGGTGTGCATGGTTTGCATCCTGAACTGATAAAATTACTGGGCCGCTTGAAATATCGTACCAGCTATGGTCAAAATGTCCTGAATCATTCTGTTGAGGTTGCTCATCTAGCAGGCTTGATGGCCTCAGAATTGGGCGTTGACGTAGTTTTAGCCAAACGTGCTGGTTTACTGCATGATATTGGTAAAGCTATCGATCACGAGATGGAAGGTTCCCACGTTGAGATCGGCATGGAAATTGCTAAGAAATATCGTGAATCTGAATTGGTACTCAATGCTATCATGGCCCATCATGGCGATGTAGAGCCTAAGAGTGTTGAAGCAGTTCTGGTAGCTGCAGCTGATGCTGTTTCTGCCGCAAGACCTGGCGCGAGACGCGAAACATTGGAAAGCTATTTGAAACGGTTAACTCGATTGGAAGAGATTTCTGAATCTTTTGAAGGCGTTGAAAAATGCTTTGCTGTCCAAGCAGGACGCGAAATTCGCATAATGGTAAAACCTGACCAGATCGATGATGCTACATCTATTTTGTTAGCGCGCGATATTGCTAAAAAGATTGAAGCCGAGATGGAATATCCCGGTCAGATCAAAGTCGTCATCATTCGTGAAACACGCGCTGTTGACTACGCAAAATAATAAGGTTGAAAATAAATCCCCAAGCCGTCAGGTTTGGGGATTTTTTACATAATTGTTACGATTTATTCGTTTAAAGCACTGCGATTGGCGTTTATTTTATGTTATAATATGAGTATTAATTTATTATCTAAAATTTTCTGGAGGTCAGCTAATGAGAATTGATGGTGCCGGCGGTTGTTTTGATAACCGTATTTACGAAATAAACAATAAAAGCGCTTGGAATCTGTTATTGCTTACAGTCAATGAAATGGGTGTGACGGTTGATTCCCGTGATGATGAAAATGGCATTCTTGAATGCCATAATGATAAAAAGGTTATGCGTTTTTCGGCACAGGCGATGGACGAAGAAACTACTCAGGTTTTTGCTGATGTTCATGGTAAGAGGATTCAGGTTTATAACTGGAAGCCACAGGATAAAGAAGTCAATCTTTTTTACGACTTATTTGAAAACAAGCTGCGTGAATACCGGGCCTTTATCCTTTGTCCCAGCTGTAAGGCCAAAATCAGTTCGCTTGTAAAATTTTGTCCGGAATGCGGTGTACCGGTAAAATAAAAATAAACCAAATACCGTTAGGTATTTGGTTTATTTTTAATAATCATAAATTAGATAGCGCGGGTAACTTTACCGGAACGCAAGCAACGAGTGCAAACATTAACGCGTTTTACAGATTCGTTAACAATAGCCCTTACTTGTTGAATGTTCGGTTTCCAAGCACGTTTAGTATGTCTATTGGAATGGCTGACGTTATTGCCAGCGAGAGTACCTTTGCCGCAGACTTCGCAAATGGATGCCATGAGTCCCACCTCCTTAACGTATTACGAGCATTAGTTACAAATTTAACAAAAGTATCATACCATAGACTGTAGGTAAAAGCAAGTAAATTTTATAGATTGGCAGTGATTTTATGTGGTGGCGTGAGCCTGTTACCAGTTTAAAAGGTATAGGGATAAAAAAAGCTTTAGAATTTCAGAAATTGAATATAGAAACGGTCGGTGATCTACTCAACCGGTTCCCGAGAATGGACAGTTATCTTGATTATTCTAAAGTGAAACGTATCGGAGAGCTGACTACTGATAACGAAAAACAGCTTTTTACAGGGGAAGTGTTTCGAGTTGCAGATAAATATTCAGGCAGAGGGAAACGCTATACTGTGATCACAGTTCAGGACGATGGCAGTTACGCCGATATTTTTCTGTTTGCAGCGCAGCGGTATCAGGCCCGTAAATACAAATCAGGTATGCGTCTGATTGTTATTGGTAAAGTACGCCGCGGTACAACGGCAAAATTTGTTTCCGAAGCGTTTATTCAAATTGCCGACCGTAATGAAAGTATCAATGCTTTAGGAATTTTACCTGTTTATAGTCTGACAGGTTCTTTGACACAGGTAGCGGTACGTACAGCAGTCAAACAGGCACTGGCAAAGGCAGAACAATATTTGCCGGAAACATTGCCGGCAAGTATTATAACAGAAAGGCAGCTGCCGGATCGTTATACTGCATTGAAGAATATTCATTTTCCTGGCAGTTTTGCTAAACTGGCAGAAGCTAAAAAAAGATTTATTTTTGAAGAACTGTTTCTACTGCAATGCGGGCTGCTCTATTATCGCGACCGCATTAAAGAGGTGAGGCAGGGCATCAAGCACGGCGTGGACGGCAAGCTTGTTACAGCGGTGAAAAACTCACTGCCGTTTGAACTTACTGAAGCGCAGCAGAAGGCCTGGCAGGAAATATCACTTGATATGCAGGATAACAAGCCGATGCACAGGTTGCTGCAGGGTGATGTAGGATCTGGCAAGACTGTTGTTTCGGCTCTGGCGCTCGCTAAAACGGCTGAAAACGGATATCAGGGCTGTATTATGGTGCCGACAGAAATTTTGGCACAGCAGCATTTTGAAACCCTGACAGAATATTTGGGCAAACAGGGGTTAAGAGTCGAGCTTTTGACAAGCAGTGTCAAAAAAGCTAAACGTCGGGAAATTTTAGAAAATCTGGAGCTGGGAGAGATTGATGTACTGGTTGGCACGCATGCCCTGATCCAGGACGATGTTGTTTTTGCCAGATTAGCGCTGGTGGTTACTGATGAACAGCATCGTTTTGGTGTAGATCAGAGGGCGAAATTATCCAATAAATCACAGTTTGCCCCAGATATTTTAGTTATGACTGCTACTCCGATCCCGCGAACCTTAGCTTTAACTATTTATGGTGATCTTGATACTTCCATGATGCAGGGAAAACCTGTTGGACGTAAACCGATTGAGACTTTGTGCTACACCGGTGAGAAGCGTAATGCCGTATATGCTGGACTGGTGCGTCAGGTACAGGCCGGACATCAGGCTTATGTTGTCTGTGCTCTGATCGATGAATCTGAAGGTGTAGAAGCGCGCTCGGCAACAGAAGTTTATACGGAACTGCAGGCAACGTATTTAAAAAATATTCCCTGCGCTCTGCTGCACGGACGTTTGAAAAACCAGGAAAAAGAAGACATTATGAGCCTCTTTGCCGCAGGAGAAATCAAAGTGCTGATTACGACGACAGTTATTGAAGTTGGTGTCAATGTTCCCAATGCAACGCTGATGATCATCGAAAATGCTGACAGATTCGGGTTGGCCCAGATGCATCAGCTGCGCGGCAGGGTAGGGCGCGGCAAGGATCAGTCGTACTGTGTGCTGCTTACGGATAATGACAATAAGGAAACACTGGAACGACTGCAGGTATTGCGCGACAGTGATAACGGGTTCTTTCTGGCAGAAAAAGATCTGGAGCTGCGCGGTGCCGGGCAATTATTCGGTTTGCGTCAGCACGGCTTGCCTGATTTATATATTGCTGATATACTGCAAGATATAGGCGTTTTGATAGAAGCACGTGAATTAGCGAAAAAAGCGTTCAAGAACCCGCAGATGCTGCGAGAGATCGAAGATGCTCTTAGCAGTCAATTTGACGAACGGTTCCAGCGTATTTTTTATTCGTAATATTAAAGGAGTTTTAATGGAGAATAAAACTAAATGGTATCGTGACCCTGATGTCATAACTAAAATCATTGCGGTGGCTTTTTTGGTGCTGCTGGGATGCTGTATACATTTTTTTGCTCAGGATTTTTTTGATAAAACTCTTAAACTGGCTATCAGCGGTAACGTCAATGCTTTGGCTGAATATCTGCGGTCTTTTGGGCCCTGGGCAATTGTGATCAGTTTTTTACTGGATGTGTTCATCAATGCGGCCAGTATTTTTCCTTCAATTTTTCTTTCGACGGCTAATGGTTTGATTTTCGGTCTGCCACTGGGAATACTGATTTCCTGGCTGGCGGAAACTGTCGGTGTTGTGATCAGCTTTCTGCTGATGCGTTATTTATTCAGAGGTACTGCTGAAAAGATCATTGCTACAAGTAACAGCCTGAAAAATATCGACGAAGCCAGCGGTAAGAACGGTTTGCAGTGGATGGCATTTGCCAGAGCGCTGCCTTATTTTCCTTCGGGAATTTTAACTGCCATCGGGGCTTTGAGCAAAATCAGCGTCAGAGATTATATTATTGCCAACCTGATCGGTAAATTTCCTTCGACGGCATTAGAAGTTGTTATTGGGCATGATATTGTAAATTTTAAGCAAAACAGTATGCGTTTGACAGTATTGGTTATTGTTACGGGCATCGTGTTTTTTGCTTATAAACGTTATAAAAAGTAGCAGTGTGCTTTATTTACTCATATTTAATGCGGCAGTGGCGATGAGTTTTATACTTTTGAATAAATTTATATGGACAGATAAAATAACTGCGTTACGGCAGTTATTTTTTATCTGCAATTAGGATAATAATTTTCTTTTAGTATCTATTGCAAGAATAATTGAGAGCAGTTATAATAAAGGCAGTGATAAAAGAGGAGGGTCTTTTATATGAGTAAACATCAATTTACAGATATCCGTGTTGCTATTGAACCGGATAATCCTGCTGTACAAAGGTTGGAATTCAAATGCATCAAATGCGGTTCCTGTAAAGCAGTCTGCACCGATTATATCGGTGTCTGCGGTACCTACGATCTCAAGGCGACCGGAGATGTGCCTATCTGTATAAACTGCGGGCAGTGCGCTAATGTGTGCCCGGCAGACAGTATTACTGAAAAGGTTGAGGCTTATGAAGTAGCAGCAGCAATGCGCGATCCTGAAAAGATCGTTATTTTCAGCACTTCTCCTTCTGTGCGCATTGCTTTAGGTGAAGAATTTGCTATGGCAGACGGTAGCTTTGTTGAAGGAAAAATGGTAGCGCTGCTGAAAAAACTGGGGGCAGATTATGTGTTGGATACTAATTTTGCTGCTGACCTTACGATCATGGAAGAAGCCAGTGAGTTGGTGGAACGTATCACAAAAGGCGAAAAAACGCTGCCACAGTTTACCAGTTGCTGTCCGGCCTGGGTCAAATTTGCTGAAACCTATTATCCGGAAATGCTTCCGCATATTTCCAGTGCTAAAAGCCCGATAGGAATGCAGGGGCCGACAATCAAAACTTATTTTGCAAAAAGAATGGGACTTGATCCCCAAAAAATAGTTAATGTGGCTGTTACTCCCTGTACAGCTAAAAAATATGAAATCCGCCGTGATGAGATGAATGCTGCTGCAAGGCATTTAGGTATGAACGGTATGCGTGATATGGATTATGTTATTACTACGCGTGAACTGGCTATGCTGGCCAAAGATGAAAATATTGATTTCGCAGCATTGGAAGATCAGGCATATGATGACTTTATGGGACTGGGGTCAGGTGCCGGCGTGATTTTCGGTAATACCGGTGGCGTTATGGAAGCTGCAGTACGCAGTGCTTACACTTTTGTAACGAAAAAAACTGCTCCGGCAGCACTATATGATTTGAAGCCCGTACGCGGTTTGGAAGGTATCAAAGAAGCTTCCGTAGACATTGACGGCTTGAAAGTAAAGGTTGCTATCGTCTATGGTACTGCTAATGTCCGTAAATTGATCGAAAAAATCAAAAGCGGCGAAAAAAGCTATCATTTTGTCGAAGTAATGACTTGTCCGGGCGGATGCATCGGTGGGGGCGGTCAGCCTAAAGACAGGGAATATAAAGGTGATGCGCTGCGTGCCAAGCGTATCGAAGGCCTTTATAAACGTGACGATTCGATGCAGCTGCGGTTAAGCCACGAAAATCCTGAAATCATTAAATTATACGAAGAATTTTACGGTGAACCCTTAAGTGAGTTGGCAGAACAGATGCTGCATACGGTGTATTTTGACAGAAGTTCTGATTTGGGAGGAGTTTATATCGCTCCGACAGAAATTCAGTCTGCAGCAGGTTTAAAACAATTTCGCTGCAAGGTTTGCGGCTATATTTATGAAGGTGCAAGCCTGCCCGAAGATTATATCTGTCCTACCTGCGGTGTAGGTGCGGAAATGTTTGAAGAAGTACGCTAAAGTTTAAATAAAAAGCTGAAACCTTTTGGTTTCAGCTTTTTATTATTTATCCAGTAATTTATAAATCTGTGGGAAGGGTTCAACGGTGCGTTTTAAAATACCGTTGATATAGGCGATAGTGATACCGTAATTGGTGAAAGGTATGTTTTGGTCTGCGGCACATTTGATGCGGTACTGCATTTCACGTTCGTTCAGCATACAGGCGCCGCAGTGGATAATCATTTTATACGGCGATAAGTCTAGGGGAAATTCCGTGCCGCTGGTAAAAATAAATTCTGGATTTTTACCGGTATATTCTTTGATCCAGCGTGGCAGCTTAACGGTGCCGATATCATCGCATTGGCGGTGATGTGTGCAACCTTCGCCTATGAGGATTTTATCTCCGTCCTCAAGGCTTTCAAGTGCGGTAACGCCTTGAACGGAAGTCTGCAGATTACCTTTATAGCGTGCAAACAGGATCGAAAAAGAGGTCAGAAGAATATCTGCCGGCGTTTCAGCAGCAACTTTTTTAAAGACCTGACTGTCGGTGATAACCAGTTTGGGTCGTTTACCTAAATTTTGCAGTGTGTTGGTCAGTTCGTTTTCTTTAACTACAATAGCGGCAGCATCTGCTTCCAAAATATCGCGGATCGTTTGCTGCTGCGGCAGGATCAGTCTTCCTTTAGGGGCGGCAGAATCGATGGGCACTACTAAGACAACGAAGTCCGAAGGCGACAGCAGATCAGCAACTATCTGTGCTTTATTTTCATCTGCAGGTACGGTTTGGGCGATTGCTTCTTTAAGCTCAAAAATATTGAGCTTCTGTTCAGCACTGACAAATAAAAGTTTCCCGTTTGACAGCAGAGCTTGATAAGCAGTTTTTTTATCTTCATTTATGGTTTCACATTTGTTGATAACTATGAGCAGGGGGATTTTTTTGGCATTGATTCGTTTTATCAAACGCAGATCTTCAGCAGAAGGGCCAACTGCAGCGTCAATAATTACAAGCGCGATATCGGTTTTGTTGAGTACCTGATATGCTTTTTGAATACGCAGGTTACCCAAAACGCCTTCATCGTCGATACCAGGAGTATCAATGATCATTACCGGTCCCATCGGCAGCAGTTCCATAGCTTTATAAACAGGATCTGTGGTTGTACCTTTGGCTTCAGAAACGATTGCTAAATTTTGCCCGGTGATCGCGTTGATAAGGCTTGATTTGCCAGCGTTACGTTTACCGAAGATACCGATGTGAACGCGTTCAGAAGATGGGGTAGCATTTAAACTCATAAAATCACTTCCTTTTATATAAATTATATACTAAAATAGTGCGATTATAGTACAGATAAGTTTTCTGAAAAATATACAATATCACACTTGTATACAAAAGTGTTAAATTTATGTAACAGTTATTGACGATGTTGTTAGTTTTAAAGTATATTATATATGCGTGTGGAATAATTCACAACCAAACCAAAATAAAGGAGGCGTATGAATGAGTACTAATAATGATTCAACGCAGCATGTTCAAATCGCAGTAGCCGACCCTACACCCTTGGGACTATTTGGTCTGGCCGTCGTAACAATGGTGGCTTCTGCACAAAAATTAGGTATCGTTGAAGGAGTATCCTGGGTTTTGCCGTGGGCTCTTTTCTGCGGATCCTTCGCCCAGCTGTTGGCTGGTTATTTTGACTATTGCCATCGCAATATTTTTGGCGCAACAATTTTCAGTGCTTTCGGCTTTTTCTGGTCTGCAGTAGGTATGAGCTGGATGATTAAAGCAGGAACCTTTGGTCCTGGTCTTGCTGCCGGTGTGGATCCTAAAGCTATTGGTTTTGCATTTTTGGCCTATTTTATATTTGCCTGCATTGGTACCATTGCTGCGTCCTCTGCAAGTCTGTTCTTATTCGTAGATATGGTTTTCATTGATATCTTACTTTTAGGTTTAGCTTTAGACGGACTTGGTATCGGCGGTCATTTCCCGCACACCATGGCTGCTTATGCTGAAATGGCAGTAGCGCTTATTTCCTTATATGGCGCCGGAGCCGGGTTCCTTAATAATTTCTATGGTCGTCAGTTCTGGCCTGTAGGAGCTCCGCTTGGTATCTGGAAAAAATAATCTTGTTTGATAAAAAAGCACTGTGAGAATCTCACAGTGCTTTTACTTTTTTCAAAATTACTTAACAAGTTCCAGCCGTGGGTTGGGAAGATGTACTCGTCCTGCTTTAGCGCATTCTTTGCCGTCTACCATAACGATATCCGCTGTAAAGTTGATATTACCGTCAAAAAGGCTGGATCCTACTGCATAAGTATCTACAGGAACCTTTAATGCTTCAAACTCTTTGATACGTTCGGCGTCAAATCCGCCGGAAACGATAATTTTTACATAATCGAAACCTTCTGCATCAAGTGCTGTGCGTACATTATGTACTAGTTCCTTGCAGACGCCTGTCGGTTTGAACATACCCATTTGGCTGAGCAGGCTTTTATCTACCATAGTGCCGGAGGTATCCAAGCGGACTCCTGCTAATTTGCGGCCAAGTTTGCGTGCTACCTGTAAAGTCGTACCAACACAGTCATTATCAAAGTCGACCAGGGCAATACGCGCGATATCAGGCGCTACATATTTATCAAAGGCGCTGGTTGCTGCCAGCGTGTCGCCGTTGTATGCTGCGATCAGGGCGTGGGGAATAGTTCCCAGACCTTTGCCATTGCTGGCTAAGGCGTTGGCATCAGTAGAGAAACCTTTGATACCGCCAATCATAGCAGCATAGCCGTCAGATTCCTGGGTTTGATAGGTATCATACCGGGCAGGGAAAAAGAGGACCGGTTTGCCGTTTGCTGCTTTGACAACACGGCGTACATTAGTAGCTATACGGCTTTGCCGCGCCAGAAAACCAAGATAGATAGTTTCCAGATGGGCAAAGTCTGCCAGATCACCTTCGATCGTCATTAGTGTTTCCCAGGGGGCAACCTCATCTCCGTCATGTAAAGCATAGATCGTAATATTTTCAGGATTATGTGCGCAGGTTTTGATCAGGGCGATAGTTTCATCGATGCCGCAAACAACTACCGGTTCACGGGTAAAAAGCTGCATCATTACTCTAGGATGGTGATTATCGCCATTCAGTATCTCCTCGGTACGCAGAAAATAAGCGTCGGTGTAATAACCGGCTTTGATTTTTTCTACCGGAAAATGAAAATGTTCAACTGGTAAACGATTTTTCATGATAACCTCCATCATTATATAGAATAAATTAGCTCTTGATATTGTGCTAATTACATTTTATGATACAATAATAGCGCTACAGGTTCAAGTTTTTTGATAAATTTTTCTTAAATGGAGTTTATAAATGGCATCTTGTGAAAAAAAATATACAATATTATTATTGTCGGCTCCGATAGGTTCAGGGCATAAGCTGGCCGCTCAGGCTCTGGAACAGTCTTTTGCACTGGCAGACAATGTGCAGGTAGTGCACGGAAGTATTTTTGACTTTTTTCCGGGCAGTATCGGCAATGCTTTTTTACGTTTTTATTTATGGGTACTCTCATATTGTCCCTGGCTGTATGAGCTGGCTTATAAATGGGGAAACCGTAAGAGCGGGTCGCTATGGCTGCGTAACTTTATTAATGGTACCTTAGCAAGTTTGGCACAGGATTTTATCGTCAGGACCAACCCCGATGCTGTAATTGCCACACATGCTACACCGGCAGGTATCATGGCTATCTATAAGAAAAAATTCAAGCCGGATTTGCTGTTGGGAGCGGTGGTTACTGATTATACTGTACATAAATGGTGGCTTTGCGAAGGCGTTGATGTGTATTTTGCAGCATCAGAAAATCTGCGTGCACAGTTTGATGGGACTGATGCTGAGGTTTTACCGACGGGAATACCGGTTCGGCGGCAATTTTACCAAGCATATGATCGTCAGGAGCTGCGTCGTAAATTTAATTGGTCTGAGCAGGATATAGTATGTCTGTTGATGGGCGGCGGCGAAGGCTTGTTACCGATGGAGAGCATAGTTAAAGCTTTCCACGGTTATTTGCCACAGCGTTTGAAAATAATTGCGGTCGCAGGACATAATGAAATTTTGCAGCACCGCCTGGAAATTTTTAAAGAAATACCACTGACTGTTTATGGATTTACGGATGATGTACCGGAGTTATTGCTGGCTGCTGATATTGTCGTAACTAAAGCCGGTGGTTTAACAGCGGCTGAAACATTGATTGCGGGCTGCAATTATATTATTTATAAGCCGCTGCCTGGTCAGGAAACCGGTAATGCTGTTTATTTAGAGCAGTATTGCGGTGCACAGGTAGCCGGTTCGCCTCAGGAAGTAAAAACGATGGTCTGCCGATATGCGGATGTCGACTCCCAAGTACGCTTGCTTCAGAGGCAGCAGCGCAGCTTGAAATATGGTAAACCTGGAGCTGCAGAAGAAATAAGCAATTATATTTTAAAAAAACTTGAAAAATAAGTAAAAGCTTGACCGTTGACTAAATCAACTCTATAATGAAATGGATTTGGGAAAAATAATATTTTGCGACACCCGGTTTTCGTGTGGATGCCTGCAATTTATCGGAGGCATTGCTGTGGAGCGTTATTATTGGGGTGCTTTAAGCGCTGCTGTCGGATTGGGCAACAGTAAGCTTGAAGCTTTAGTTGCGGTGTTTGGCAGTGCGCGTAGTGCGTATCTTGCTGATAGACAAGAGCTTTTGGCTGCCCGCGTTTATAAAGAGGCGGCCATTGATAAGTTCCTAAAATTTAGAAATCTTGCGTTACCTGAACAGCTGCAGAATTTTTGCGAGCGGCAGCAGGTGCGGCTGATGATAAGCAGTGATGCGGACTATCCGGTCTCATTAAGGCATATCGCATTACCGCCGAAGGTTTTATATATCAAGGGTAATTTGCCCAGGCTTGATTGCAGTATCGGTATCGTCGGTTCACGTCGAGCTTCTACTTATGGGTTAAAGGCGGCGGGTGACTTTGCTGCTGATCTTGCTTCAGCGGGGCTGGTTATTGTAAGCGGTGGAGCTAAGGGTATTGATAGTGCTGCTCACAAAGGTGCTTTACAGGCTGGGGGAAGTACGATTGCCGTACTTGGCTGCGGTATAGATGTTGTTTATCCGCGTGAAAATACAGCGCTTTTCGAGCAGATATGTTCAAATGGGGCGCTGGTAACAGAATTTGCACCTGGAACAGAACCTCTTGCTGCTAACTTCCCGTCGCGCAACAGAATCATCAACGGAATGACGAAAGGTATACTGGTAGTTGAGGCGGCTAAAAAGAGCGGTGCTATGATAACGGCTGAATTTGCCGCAGATGAAGGGCATGAGGTATATTGTATTCCAGGAAGTATTTATCTGCCTAACAGTATTGGCTGCCATAGTCTGATAAAATCTGGAGCACAGCTTGTAGATAGGCCGGAAGATATTTTGAATGATCTGGAATTGAACTTCGGCAGTAAGCAGAAAATAGAGAATTTATCGTTGTTTGCCAGTGAAGGAGCAGAGGCCGTTTCAGAACTGGCTAAACAATTGATGGATATAATGACACAGGAACCGGTTACGTTAGAGGAACTGGTAGAATTAAGCGGTCGCTCTCTGGCAGAGATCAGCGGGGAACTGCTGGATCTGCAAATGCAAGGTAAACTTGGCCTGGCAGATGGGCGCAGGTATTACCGAATTTAGGAGGACTTATTATTATGACGAAAAATTTAGTAATCGTGGAATCACCTACTAAGTCAAAAACTATTGAAAAATTTTTAGGGCGCAATTATACTGTCCGCGCTTCAATGGGACATTTGCGCGATTTGCCAAAAAGTTTGTTTGGCGTTGATATCGAACATGATTTTGAGCCTAAATATATTAATATTCGCGGTAAAGGCGAATTGATTAAAGAATTGAAAACTTTGGCCAAAAAAGCTGATAAAATTTATCTGGCAACTGACCCTGATCGCGAAGGCGAAGCTATTGGCTGGCATTTAGCGCATATCCTTGGTGTTGATCCGGAAGCAAACTGTCGGATTGAGTTTCATGAAATCACTTCTGGTGCCATAAAAGATGCTTTGAAGAATCCGCGCCCGATTGATTTGGATAAAGTTGATGCTCAACAGGCACGTCGTATTATTGATCGTATCGTAGGCTATCAGCTTAGTCCTTTGTTATGGCGTAAAATAAGAAAAGGCTTGAGTGCCGGACGTGTACAATCGGTAGCAGTAAAAATCATTGCTGACCGTGAAAAAGAAATCGCTGATTTCATTCCTAAAGAATATTGGACTTTGAATGCTAAACTGCGTGAAAAAGCTAAAGCTCCTATTTTTGAAGCAGAGGTTATCAAACATCTGGGCAAAAAACTGGAAATACATACTGCTGAGGAAGCGGCTATTGTAGAAAAAGCTTTGGCTAAAGCTGCTTATATCATTGAAGAAGCAACAAAAAAAGAGCGTAAACGTAATCCGCTGCCTCCGTTTACTACCAGCAGCCTGCAGCAGGAGGCTGTTAAACGTCTGAATTTTACTACCAAAAAGACGATGATGGTAGCTCAACAGCTGTACGAAGGTGTTGCTGTGGGCAAAGAAGGTTCTGTCGGTTTGATTACTTATATGAGAACCGACTCAGTACGTATTGCTGATGTTGCTGCTGCTGATATCCGCAGTTATATTGAAAGTGAGTTTGGCAAAGAATTCAGGCCTTCACATGCAAACAGCTATTCAAGTAAAAAAAATGCCCAGGACGCACATGAGGCGATCCGCCCCACAAGTGTACATCGTACACCGCTGGAAATGGCAAAACATCTGAATAAAGATCAGCTTAAGCTCTATTCTTTGATTTGGAACCGTGCTGTTGCAAGTCAGATGGCATCGGCTGTTTTTGATGTTACTACTTTGCTGATCGGCGCCGGCGATTACCAATTGCGTGCAACGGGCTCTGTTTTGAAGTTTGAAGGCTTTTTAAAGCTAAGCGATAAAAAAGACCTGCTCGAGGATAAGGATAAAACCGTTCCTTATCTGGAGGCTAAAACGCCTGTAGAATTATATAAACTTTTACCGGCTGAACAGCACTTCACCGAACCCCCGGCGCACTTTACTGAGGCGACCCTGGTAAAAGAGCTGGAAGACAAAGGTATTGGACGGCCGAGTACTTATTCGCCTACTATCCAGACTATTCTGGACCGCGGTTATATTGCTAAGGAAGGCAAAAAACTGATGATTACCGAGCTGGGGCTCATGATCGTCGATATGCTGACTAATTATTTCAAAGATATTATTGATATTCCTTTTTCTGCTGAATTAGAAACAGAGCTTGATGAGATTGCTGAGCATAAAGCTGATAAGACTAAAATACTGGAAAAATTCTATGTGCCGTTTTCAAAATTGATGGAAAAAGCCGACAAAGAAATTGAGGCAGTAGAAGCTCCTGTAGAAGTCAGTGATGTGAAATGCGAAAAATGCGGACGTATGATGGTAATAAAGCAGGGGCGTTTTGGTAAGTTCCTGGCATGTCCCGGTTTTCCGGAATGCCGCAACACGAAGCCGATTCTGCATAAGATCGGTGTTAAGTGCCCTGAATGCGGCGGTGAAGTTATCGAGCGCAAGACAAAAACGCGCCGTATTTTTTATGGCTGTGCCAATTATCCGGAATGTAAATTTACATCATGGGACAGGCCAACAGAAGAAAAATGTCCGAAATGCGGTAAAGTGATGCTGGAACGAATTGAAAAGAACGGCAATAAGAAACTGTACTGTTCTAATGAAACCTGTGAAAATGGCTTGCATATAAAAAAAGGAAAGGCAGGACGCAAAAGTGCTAAAAGCAAATAAACCGATTCATGTTATCGGCGCAGGTTTAGCCGGCTGTGAAGCAGCATATCAAATAATTAGATATGGCATTCCTGTAATTTTGCATGAAATGCGTCCGGTAAAGTCTGACGAAGCGCATAAAACTGCAGACTTTGCGGAACTTGTTTGCAGCAATTCTCTGCGTGCCAATAATTTGGAAAATGCTGTCGGTCTTCTTAAAGAAGAGATGCGCCGCCTTGATTCTCTGATCATGCAGCAGGCTGATAAACATCAGATTCCAGCCGGCGGAGCCTTAGCTGTCGACAGGGAAGGTTTTGCTCAGGGAATTACGGAAATTATTAAAAATCACCCTTTAATTACTGTGGTTTATGAAGAAGTAACAGATTTGCAGCAGTTGGAAGGTTATGTTGTAGTTGCCAGCGGGCCTTTGACGTCAGCAGTATTGGCTGAAAATATCAAAAAGCTGGTAGAAGCAGATTATTTTCATTTTTTTGATGCCGCTGCGCCTATTGTGACCGCAGAGTCCTTGAATTATGAAAAAGTATATCGTGCCTCACGTTATGATAAAGGTGATGCAGATTATTTGAATTGCCCGTTTGAAACCAAAGAAGAATATCTGGCGTTTTGGGAAGCTTTACGAACAGCAGAGCTGGCTCCGGTCA
Source organism: Phascolarctobacterium faecium (assembly GCF_003945365.1). Lineage (NCBI taxonomy): Bacteria > Bacillati > Bacillota > Negativicutes > Acidaminococcales > Acidaminococcaceae > Phascolarctobacterium > Phascolarctobacterium faecium. The sequence goes on from NZ_AP019004.1 coordinate 1,630,708, forward strand.
AAGAATTTGAAAAAGAAGTTTTTTTTGAAGCCTGTATGCCTATTGAAGAAATGGCTCGCCGCGGTGAAGATACCATGCGCTTCGGTCCACTAAAGCCTGTTGGACTGGTAGATCAGAGAACTGGTAAACAGGCCTACGCCGTGGTCCAGCTGCGTCAGGATAATGCTGCTGCTTCGCTGTATAATCTGGTCGGATTTCAGACTCATTTAAAATGGCCTGAGCAAAAACGTGTTTTTGGTATGATTCCGGGGCTGGAAAATGCAGAATTTGTCCGGTATGGTGTAATGCACAAAAACTCTTATATCAATTCGCCTAAATTATTGAATGATAAGTTTAATTTTAAAGCGATGCCGAGATTTTACTTTGCCGGGCAAATGACAGGTGTAGAAGGCTATGTGGAATCGGCTGCTTCTGGTTTGATGGCTGGTATTCATACCGCTCGGGCTTATTTAGAGCTTCCCGATATTACCTTCCCTAAAGAAACAGCTCACGGTGCATTGGCACATTATATAAGCAATCCTGAAATCAGGGATTTTCAGCCGATGAATGTTAATTTTGGACTGCTGCCGTCTTTAGGTAAAAAGATACGTAATAAAAAAGAGAAAAACGCTCTGATTGCAGAGCGCTCATTGAATGCTTTGCAGGATGTACTGCAAATAATCAAGTAAGCTGTGATGAACTGGAAAGACAAACATAACTTGTTTTTTAAACTGCTGCGGCTGCACTTTGGTCTGGCACTGTATTCCATTGGTTTGACCCTTGGCATCCAGGCTAATATCGGCTTGGCGCCATGGGAAGCCTTTGGTATCGGTGTTTCCTATGTTACAGGATTGACCTATGGGACGATCAATGTTTTGAGTGGGCTTTTGATTTTAGTAGTGACAGTTGCTATGGGTGAGCGGTTTGGATTAGGTACGATTCTTAATGCTGTATTGATCGGTTTTGGTGTTGATGTTCTTCAGTACTATCATGCTGTACCTTTAATAGAAAATTATTGGCTGGGAATCATCGTAATGTTTTTAGGGCAGTTTTCCATCAGTCTGGGCACTTATTTTTATATCAGTGCCGGACTTGGCTCTGGTCCGCGCGATTCTTTGATGATCGGGTTAAAACGTCGGCTGCCGAAAGTTCCGATTGGTATGATCAGAGGCCTTATAGAAGGCAGTGTTTTGCTGGCTGGCTGGCTGCTGGGAGCGAAGGTTGGTTTAGGTACTATAATAGCTGCGTTTGGCATCAGTACTATTTTGCAGTTGACTTTTAATTGGCTGCACTTTGATGCAAAATCAGTTCAGCACGAAGGCATCTGGCAGACTTTAGGCATAAAAAATTAAAATATTAAGAGTAGCGGCACATTAAATTGGCCGCTATTTTTGTTTATATTCAGATTTTTACACATTTTTGTGTATTCAATAAAAAATTCAAAAAATTTAGTACTTGGTTATTGAAATAGCTTCCTGGTTTGTGATACTATAAGTCTACATAAGAAGAAGGGATTTATTATGGCAGAGTCAATATCGCAATATCCTATGGTTGATAAGTTTCTCAGGTATCTGCAGGTTGAAAAAAACACGTCGCCGCTGACTGTTAAAAATTATGCCGCTGATATAAGTTTATTCAGTAATTTTTTAGCAGAACGGCTGGGGAAAGATTTTCAATGGCAGAAGATCGGAGTTTTGGATATTCGTGCCTATTTAGCGCTGCTCAATAAAGAAAAGTATGCGCGTACGACGATTGCCAGGCGGATTTCTTCGCTGCGTTCTTTTTATAAGTTTTTAATGCGAGAAAATTATGTGGAGCAAAATCCTTTTATTAAGGTAAGAACGCCAAAGCTGGAAAAAAGATTACCTGTATTTTTGGAAGAACTGGAAATCAATGAGATATTAACCTTACCGGATAAAGATACGCTGGGATTAAGAGATCAGGCGATATTAGAATTACTCTATGCCACAGGTTGCCGTGTTTCCGAATTGGTGGGACTTATGGTGACTAATATAGATCTTGGCAGCCAATATGTTTTGCTGCTGGGCAAAGGCAATAAAGAACGTATCGTACCGATAGGGCATACCTGCTGCCAGGCTGTACGGCAGTATTTGCAAGTTACACGCGGAGCTTTGATGGAAAAGAATAAAACAGAGGCGCATGACAAGGTTTTTGTTAATAGCAGGGGAGGTCCGCTGACGGATCGCAGTGTCCGTAGGATCTTAGATAAATATATAACCCAACTGGCTATGCAGAAAAAAGTCAGTCCTCACACGATCAGGCATACTTTTGCCACACATCTTTTAGATCATGGTGCTGATTTAAGAGCTGTTCAGGAATTGCTTGGACATGCTAATCTGTCCACAACGCAGATTTATACTCACATTACGACTGAACGTATTACTTCTGTATATCAGAAAAATCATCCGCGTGCTTAAAATTTGAGGGAGGAATCATCATGGAACTTTTGGAGAAAACAAGAAAAATCAACAAATTGCTGCAAAGAGGGGAAAAAGTAGAATATAACGCTATCGCACGTCTGCTGCGTGATGTTATTGGCGCTAACATTTATATCGTTGGGCGTAAGGGCGGCGTTAAAGGCAGCGCTCTTCAGGATGATTTCGAATGTGATATCATGCGCGAACAGGTTTTGGATGTCAAAAACTTCCCGCAAAAATATCTGGATTTTATTATGGACGCGAAAGAAACAGTTTCAAATATTGAACATAAAAATCAGGAATGTTCCTTTGTTAAAGGTACAAAATGCTTTTTTGATCAGAAAAAAACTACTATCGTGCCTATTTACGGTAACGGCGAACGTATTGGTACTTTGATCGTAGCTAAATATGATAAACCCTTCGACGATGAAGACCTGCTGCTGGCAGAATATGCTGCGACTGTTATCGGCGTTGAGATTCTGCACGAGCGCGCAGCTAAAGTAGAAGAAGAAGTGCGTAAGAAAGCAATGGTTCAGATTGCTTTTTCAACGCTTTCTTATTCCGAACTGGAAGCTATTGTCAATATTCTCGGCGAACTGAAAGGCATGGAAGGCTTGCTTGTAGCTTCTAAAATTGCTGATCGTGTCGGGATTACACGTTCTGTAATCGTTAATGCTCTGCGTAAATTCGAAAGTGCCGGTTTAATCGAAACGAAATCGCTTGGGATGAAGGGAACATATATACGGATTAAAAATGAGTTCCTGCTGGAAGAACTGCGTAAAAATAATTCTTAAATAAAAAATGACCGGATTGCTGTAATGTTGCAGTAAATCGGTCATTTTTAGTATCTTTTAAGGTTCCTAAACAAGATATTGTAAAAAAAATTACAGAAACTACTTGATTTTGTGTAATCACTGTGCTAGTATAGTAAAAATATTTCAAAGAAGAAGGGAGTTTTATAATGCGTACAGACAAATTTGCAAAAGAAGGTTTAACTTTTGATGATGTGCTTTTGGTTCCGGCAGAATCTGATGTTTTGCCGCGTGATGTAGATGTTTCCACTTATTTGACTAAAAACATTAAATTGAATATTCCTCTGATCAGTTCTGGTATGGATACTGTTACAGAATCAAAAATGGCGATTGCCATTGCCCGTGAAGGCGGTTTAGGTGTTATCCACAAAAATTTAACGATTGAAGAACAGGCAGGAGAGGTTGCCAAAGTAAAGCGCAGCGAGCATGGTATTATCGTTGATCCTTTATTTCTGGCTCCTGATAATATTCTTGCAGATGCCGTAAAAATGATGGAGCATTATCATATTTCCGGTGTTCCTATTTGTGATCCTGATGGTAAGCTGCAGGGAATTATTACTAATCGTGACCTGCGTTTTGAAACTAATCTTAATAAACAGATTAAAGAATGTATGATTGGTGAAGGTTTGGTAACTGCTCCTGTTGGTACGAGTCTTGAAGAAGCTAAAAAATTACTGCGCGAACACCGTATTGAGAAATTGCCGTTGGTCGATAGCGAAGGTTATCTTAAAGGGCTGATCACAATCAGTGATATTGAAAAAGCTAAAATGTATCCTAATGCCTGCAAAGACAGTGATGGGCGTCTGCGTGTAGCCGCTGCTGTAGGCGTTGGTGCTGATATGATGGAACGAGCTTCCGCTTTAGTTAATGCTAAGGTAGATGTTATAGTTATTGATACTGCTCATGGACATTCGCACGGAGTCCTGAATTCAGTGCGTCAATTGCGCGAAGCTTTCCCGGAATTGAATATTATTGCCGGAAATGTAGCAACAGGCGCTGCAACTGAAGCATTAATCAAATGTGGCGTTGATGCCGTTAAAGTTGGCATCGGGCCAGGATCTATTTGTACGACCCGTGTTGTAGCCGGTATCGGCGTCCCGCAGATTACTGCTATCAATGATTGCGCATTAGTTGCACGTCAATATGGTATTCCTATTATTGCCGATGGCGGTATCAAATATTCCGGTGATATTGCTAAAGCTATCGCCGCAGGTGCCAATGTTGTTATGATTGGCGGTTTGTTAGCAGGAACTGAAGAGTCCCCTGGCGAAACTATTATTTATCAAGGCCGTTCTTATAAAGTATATCGTGGGATGGGCTCTTTAGGTGCTATGGAACGCGGTTCTAAAGACCGTTATTTCCAGGAGAACGCCGATAAATTGGTACCAGAAGGAATTGAAGGACGCGTACCTTTCAAAGGCCTGGCTGCAGAAACAATCTTCCAGTTGGTTGGTGGTTTGCGTGCAGGTATGGGCTACTGCGGTGCTAAGGATATCGAAGAAATGATTACAAAAACTCAATTTATTCGTATGACTGGCGCCGGTTTGAAAGAAAGCCATCCGCATGATGTCATCATTACGAAAGAAGCTCCTAACTACAGCCTGTAATAAAATTTAGAGGAGGTTTTTCGAGTATGGAAGATGCAGTTTTATTTTCACTTAAAGGTCAGGTTGCTATAATTACTATGAACAGACCGCATAGCTTGAATTCAATGAATGAAGCATTGATTGACGGGTTGCATGAAGCTCTGACAAAGGTAGAAAAAGACCCGGCAATAAAATGTGCTGTGCTGACAGGTAATGGAAAAGCTTTTTGTGCCGGCGGAGATCTGCCGTTTTTGGAGACTCTTGCAGATACTGCTGTAAAAAAGGCTTTCATTACCAAAGTAGGGCAAGTTGCAAAACGTATTACTACAATCGAGAAGCCAATTATTGCCATGGTCAATGGTGTTACCGCTGGTGCCGGTGTTAATCTGATGCTGGCCTGTGACCTTATTTATGCAGTAGATACAGCTAAATTTGCTCAAAGCTTTGCGAAAGTAGGGTTGATACCTGATTGTGGTGGTTTATATTTCCTGCCGAAAGCTGTCGGCGTTCATAAAGCTAAAGAGCTGATGTTTACAGCTGATTTGATTGATGCAGCAACTGCTGAAAAAATGGCGTTGGTAAATCATATCTTTCCTGCAGCAGAGCTTGAGGACGCGGTTATGCAAATGGCTGAACGACTTGCAGCTTCAGCACCTTTAGCGATAGGGCTCATCAAAAAATATCTGAATAATACTGCGATGACTTTAGACGAAGTGCTGGAAATGGAAGCAGTTGCCCAGCCTTTATGTATGGGCACGGACGATAGTGCAGAAGGAATAACTGCCTTTAAAGAAAAACGTACTCCTAAATTTACAGGTAAATAAGAATTCACAAAAAAGACGGAATCGCTGTCAGCGGTTCCGTTTTCTTTTCACGTAAAATACTGTATAATATTACTATTGACGATTATGGAGGTTTGTATGTTAGATTTTGATTTTTCATCAATGTTATATAGGATTCCGGCGCTTTTGATAGCTATCACTATCCACGAGTATGCACACGCGCAGACTGCGGAAGCCATGGGCGATCCTACACCGCGGTTCATGGGACGTTTAACTTTTAATCCTTTAGCACATCTTGACCCTATTGGTGCCTTGATGCTTATTGTGGCCGGTTTCGGCTGGGCTAAGCCTGTAGGTATCAATCCCAATAATTTCAGAAATCGCCGCGAAGGTATTTTAAAAGTTTCTTTTGCAGGCCCTGCGGCAAATTTGTTTTTATGCTTTCTTGCAGCATTGATTGTTGCTTTAATGACCAAATTTGGTGTTATGACCAAAGGCGTTTATTCGTTTTTACTTTGGACACAGCTTTATAATGTTTGGTTTGCTTTTTTTAATCTTATCCCAATCCCGCCTCTGGACGGTTCAAAGATTTTAGGAGAACTGCTGCCGCCGCGGACTGCTTATCAGTATGAAAATATGGTTGGCCAATATGGCTTTTATATCTTGCTGGCTTTGGTCTTTACCGGTATCGTTGGTATGATCATAAGGCCTTTGGCAAGCACGTATATGTCTTTGGTAAACAGTATTTTGGGGATAGTATTTTAATTAAAACGGCTTGTTGAATTATGATTAATGAAGGGACTTGATGTTGATGACTAAAGGTAGAATTTTCAGTGGAATGCAGCCATCTGGACGTTTTCACTTGGGTAATTATATGGGAGCGCTGGAGAATTGGGTTCGTTTGCAGCACGAATATGAATGTTTTTTCTCCATTGTTGATCTGCATGCGCTGACTTCGTCTTATAGCGATACTTCAAAATTACAGGAAAATGTTATGGAAATGGCGATTGACTGGCTCAGTGCTGGTCTTGACCCTGAAAAAAATGTCATTTTTGTACAATCTCATGTTAAAGAGCACGCTGAATTAGCGCTGCTTTTAGGTATGAGCACTCCGTTGTCGTGGCTGGAACGTGTGCCAACCTATAAGGATAAACTGCAGAATTGGTCTGCTCAGGGCAAGGATAATAATACCTATGGTTTTTTGGGATATCCTGTGCTTATGGCAGCGGATATCATGCTTTATAAAGCAACCTGTGTTCCTGTAGGTGAAGACCAGTCTGCTCATTTGGAGCTGACCCGGGAAATAGTACGCCGTTTTAACTATCTTTATAATAGAGAAGTGTTCCCCGAGCCACAGGCAGTATTTTCCAAAGCTAAGGTTTTACCGGGTATTGACGGCCGTAAAATGTCAAAATCCTATGGCAATACCATTCCTTTCGGCGCTGGACCGGAAGAAATGTGGGAACGTATACGTATGATGACTACTGACCCGCAGCGTATAAAAAAGACTGACCCGGGACATCCGGAAGTTTGTATTGTCTACGCTTTTCATAAGGTATTCAATCCTGAGGAATATGAAGAGATTGGGGCAAGATGCCGTGCCGGCGAGATTGGCTGTGTAGAATGTAAAAAACGTTTGGCAGAAAAGATGAATGCGTTGCTGGCAGATATCCATACTAAACGGGAAGAATTATCAAAGAAACCTGAATATATTAAAGAAGTACTTGATTATGGAGCACAGCGTGCCCGCAAGGAAGCTGAAAAAACTATGGCTGAAGTTAAGACCGCCATGAATGTGCTGTAATATATGGCTAACCTGTCAATCAAGGTTCAGGATTTTGAAGGTCCACTGGATCTGTTGATACATTTAATAGAAAAAGAAAAAATTGATATTTATGATATTCCTATTGTGGCAGTGACTGAGCAATATATTGAATATTTACAGGCAATGACGGAGTTTGATATTGAGATTGCCAGTGAATTTTTGCTGATGGCTGCCACGCTGCTGCAAATCAAATCGCGTATGCTTTTGCCAAAACAAACTGCTGAAGGCGAGGAAGATGAAACTGACCCTCGTCAACTGCTGGTGGAAATGCTGGTAGAATACAGACGTATTAAGGTCTGTGCCTCAAATCTAGCTGAACTAAAGCTTCAGGCAGAACGTTGCCGTTACCGACTGCCGCTTTTGTCTGGTTTTGTTGAACGCAGCTTGAAACAATATGAGGCAGAAGAGTTGATTAGTGCTATGCTGACCCTGCTTTCAGTGAAAACTGAGAATACGGCTTATATTGAGCGCCAGGAATTTAATGTACAGGATAAAATGAATGAGATTGTTCATATGCTTTCTCAACATCTCAACGGTGTAGAATTTGCCAAAGTATTTTCACGTACTGGTTCCCGCAGTGAGAAAGTCGCGTCTTTTTTAGCTGTTTTGGAACTTTTAAAGCTTGGTGTTGTAACTATCAACCAGACAGTGGCTTTTGCTCCAATCTATATATTCCTGCGACAGGGGGAACGATAAATGTTTCACGATTACTTAAGGGGTTCTTTAGAAGCTTTGTTGTTTGCTGCCGGTGAACCGTTATCTGTTGCCAAGCTAGCTGAAATAATGCAGCTTGATAAACCTCAGGTATGGGAACTTTTATCGCTTTTAGAGCGGGATTATGAAGATGAAAAGCGCGGCCTGTATTTAAGAAAAGTGGCAGAAGGTTATCAATTATGTACAAAAGAACAGCATTATGAATTGATAAAACAGCTGGCGCGTTCTCAGGAAATGAAATTATCTAATGCCGCTATGGAAACATTGGCTATTATTGCTTTTAAACAGCCTGTTACCAGAAGTGAAATGGAAGCTATTCGCGGTGTTAAGGTCGACGGTGTCGTTAATACGCTTTTAGAATATGGATTGATTAGTGAGACCGGACGTAAGGATTCTATTGGTCATCCTATTTTGTATGGAACTACAGATAAATTTTTGATTACTTTTGGTCTGAATTCTTTAAAAGACTTACCGGAGTTTCCTGATATTTTGTCAGAGCATGAAAACGAACCGGAACAAATGTCACTAATGGCTGAATTTAATGAAGAGCTTAATAAAACAGAAGAAACAGAGGATTTATAATCTATGGAAGAACGTTTGCAGAAAGTTTTAGCTTCTGCTGGGGTAGCCTCCAGACGCGAAGCTGAAAAATATATTTTAGCCGGGCGTGTAAAGGTAAATGGTAAGATTGTTAAAGAATTAGGAACTAAAGTAGGAGAAAAAGCTTTTATTTTAGTTGATGGTAAACCGATTAAACGTGAGAAGAAAGCCTATTATTTATTTTATAAACCTCGCGGAGTTGTTACTACTATGACGGATCCGCAGGGGCGCAGAACTGTTGCTGATTTTGCCAAAGATTTGCCGGAACGGGTTTTTCCGGTAGGCCGGTTGGACTATAATACAGAAGGTCTGCTGCTTCTGACTAATGATGGCGATCTGGCCCAAAAACTCACTCATCCAAAACATGAAGTAAATAAAACATATAGAGTGACTGTTCCGGGACTGGTTCCGCAGGACAAGCTTGATCTGCTGAGGATCGGTGTAAAATTAGAGGATGGAATGACAGCGCCTGCTATTGTTACTCTGATTGGGTATGATAACGAAAAAAGTAATACAACTTTTGATATCGTTATTCATGAAGGCCGTAACCGTCAAGTGCGCAGAATGTGTGATTTTATTGGGTTTCCTGTAAGACAATTAAAACGTATAAAGTTAGGTAATCTGACACTGCAGGGATTAAAACGCGGCGGTTATAGAATTTTGAATGAAGACGAAATTAATGCTTTAATCAAGGCGGCTGCGATCAATGAATAAAGTTATCGTCGTAGGCGGAGGTGCAGCGGGTTTATTGGCAGCAGCAGCTGCTGCTGAACATGGGGCACAAGTAACAGTTTTGGAAAAGATGTTTAAACCTGGAAAGAAACTTTTAATTACAGGTAAAGGTCGTTGTAATATCACCAACGATTGTGACTTGCAGGAAATAATCAAAAATATTCCTGGAAACGGACGCTTTTTAAACAGTGCTCTACGTCAGTTTACTAATGAAGATGTTGTAAAACTTTTAAATGATAATGGTTTGGAAACTAAGGTTGAACGTGGTGGTCGGGTTTTCCCCGTAAGTGATCAGGCCAAAGATGTAGTAGATACATTGTTAAAAATTCTGCATGATTTAGGTGTAGAATTGGTTACTGATATTTGTGTGACTGAAGTTTTAACTGATACTGAAAAAGTTATCGGCGTCAAAACTAAAAGCGGTAAAGTATTTAAAGCAGATGCAGTTATTGTTGCAGCAGGCGGGGCGTCTTATCCAGGAACCGGATCTGACGGGAGTGGATTTAAACTTGCCGAAAAATTGGGACATGCGATAATACCACTTAAACCTTCGCTGGTACCACTAACTAGTGATTCACCTTATATTCCTGATTTGCAGGGGTTATCCCTGCGTAATGTACAGGCTACTGTTTATTCTTCAGGAAGTAAGGCTGCTTCGGAATTTGGAGAAATGTTATTTACGCATTTTGGTGTATCAGGTCCAATTATTTTATCACTCAGTAAAACAGTTGCAGCACTTTTAAAAGCTAATAAAACTAATATCGATTTGCTGATAGATTTAAAACCTGCTTTGACTTTTGAAAAGCTTGAAGCAAGAGTTCAGCGTGATTTTGAGCAATACAGCCGGAAGCAGCTGCTGAATGGGATGAAAGACCTTCTACCGCAGCGTCTGATCCCCGTAGTTTTAGATCAGGCTTATCTTGATGAAGAAAAGCCTGTCAATCAGATATCAAAAGAAGAACGTAAGCGTTTAGTAGAAGTGTTAAAAGGGTTATCAGTTTCGATTACGGGAACGAGGCCTTTAGCAGAGGCTATTGTAACAGCTGGGGGCGTATCCATAAAAGAAATAGAGCCTAAAACATTGCGTTCCAAGTTGTGGCAAGGATTGTATTTTGCAGGAGAAGTCATTGATATAGACGGTTATACTGGCGGCTATAATTTACAGGCGGCATTTTCAACAGGATATGCTGCAGGGACAGCGGCTGCATATCAATAAATAGGCAGGGTGGTAAATGATGGAGAAGAAATTAGTAGTTGCCATCGACGGTCCGGCAGGAGCAGGAAAAAGTACCATTGCTAAACTGGCGGCTGAAGAATTGGACTATATTTATATTGATACAGGTGCAATGTATCGTTCTGTAGCTTGGAAGTTTTTACAAAGTAAGCAGGATTTTTCACCTGAATTAGTAAGTAAACTTGCTGCTGAAATGACTATTACTTTTAAACAGGAAGCAAAATTGAACCGTGTTTTTGTTGATGGACTGGAAGTAACAGATGAAATCAGAACTCCGGAAGTAACAGAAATTGTTTCTAAAGTATCTGCTGTAGGAGCTGTACGCGAAGCTATGGTAGCTCAGCAGCGCCGCATGGGAGAAGCCGGTGGAGTAGTGATGGACGGGCGTGACATCGGAACAGTGGTATTTCCGCATGCTGATTTAAAGATTTTTTTGACGGCTTCTGCTGAGGAGCGGGCATCGCGGCGATACAAAGAAATGCTTGCCAAAGGAATGCAGGTTGATCTGAAGCAGCTGCAGTCTGATATTGAGGCTCGTGATAAGCAGGACTGTGAACGTAAAATTGCGCCGCTTTGTTGTGCAGAAGATGCGATTTTTTTGGATAGTTCTAATATGTCTATTCAGGAAGTTGCTTCTCAAATTTTAACTTTGGTGCAGGAGCATTAAGCTATGTTTTATTCAGTCTTAAAGATTATTTTAAGAATTTTATTCAAAATATTTTTGCGGCTGGAAGTAAAAGGTGCAGAAAATATTCCAGCGACAGGTCCTTTGGTAATTGCCAGCAATCATTTAAGTTTGCTGGATCCGCCTGTAATCGGTGTAGCATCTACAAGAAAAGTGCACTTTATGGCAAAACAGGAGTTGTTTGTACCTGTTTTGGGTGATATTTATAAACTTTTGGGCGCATTTCCTGTAAAACGTGGTGGGGCCGATAGAACAGCAATAAAACATGGTATTGACTTGATGCTGGATGGTGGTGTGTTAGCTATTTTCCCTGAAGGGACTCGCAGTAAAACAGGGGCGTTAGGTAAGGCTGAGCCAGGTGCTTTGATGATGGCAGGAAAAGCTAAAGCAGTCATTGTTCCAACATGCGTAAAAGGTACCGATATCAAACGGCAGGGGAAATTATGGCCGCAAGTAAACGTCAAATTTGGAAAACCTATTTTTTTCCCTCAGGATGTACCGATCAGCAAAGAACTGCTGCATGAACTTACAGAAGCTTTGATGCTGGAAATAAAACGCTTACAAGAAGCGGAGTGATAGTATGAAAATCAGAATTGCTGAATATTGCGGTTTTTGTTACGGCGTCAAACGTGCTGTAGATATGGCATATAAATTGGCTGAAGCAAATGAAGCATCTGGAACATTAGGCCCTTTGATACATAATCCGCAGCTTATCGAAGATTTAAATACCAAAGGAGTGCCTTGCCGTGAAAGCCTGGACGAATTTCAAGCTGGAGAAACTGTCGTTTTTCGCTCGCATGGAGTTGGCCCTGACGTTTACGAAGCTGCTCATGCAAAAAATCTGACTATTCTTGATGCAACCTGTCCAAATGTTAAAGCTGCACAGAAAAAAGGACAAGCTTTGGCTGAGGCTGGTTATTTACCTGTAATTATTGGTGAAAAAAATCATCCTGAAGTAAAAAGTATTGTACAATGGGCAGGAAAACATGCTATAGTTATAGAATGTATAAAAGATATAGGTAATGTACCTTTAGCAGATAAATATGGCGTTTTGATTCAAACTACCTTTGAATTGGCAAAGTTTGAAGAAATTCTGGCAGCACTTCAGAAGGAACGTTCCGGTGAATATAAAATAGAAAAAACTATTTGCCTGGCAACGTCTCAACGACAAAAGGCTGCTCTGAAGTTAGCTGATGAAGTAGACGCCTTTGTTGTAATAGGCGGCAGAAACAGTGCCAACACAAGACACTTGTATGAGCTTGTTGCAGAACACTGTAAGCGTGCTTACCATATCGAAACAGCCTCGGAATTAAACGAGGAGATGTTTAAAAACTGTCAAAATATAGGAATAACGGCAGGCGCATCAACGCCGGACCGTATAATTAAGGAGGCTATACGTGTAATGGAAAACATGGAATCTTTTGAAAGTATGCTGGAACAAAGCCTGGAGGACGCACATGTCTACCCTGGTAAGATTGTTAAAGCTACAGTCATCCAAATAGGCAAAGATGAGGTATATGTTGACTTCGGCTATATGAAAGAAGGCGCTATTGCTTTTTCACAATGGTCTAATGAAGCTCCGGAAATTTTGGCTCAAACTATTAAAATTGGTGATGAAGTGGAGGCCAAAGTTATTCCCGGTACTTCGAAAGACGATTTTATCCGTCTTTCGAAAATCAAAGCTGAACAGGATGCTGCATGGAATTATGTAGCAGATTTGGCAGAAGGTGAAAAACGCCGTGCTACTGTAAAAGTTCTGCGGATTATTAAAAACAAAATGAAAAATATTGTCGGCTTAGCTGTTGCAGTCGAAGGCGTTGAAGGTTTTATGCCTGCTTCTCATGTGGAATTACGCCGCGTAGAAGATTTTTCTGATTATATTGGTAAAGAATTGGAAGCGGAAGTTATTGAAGTTGATACGGCAAAAAAACGTTTAGTTGTTTCACGTCGTGATTTGCTTAGAAGTGAAAAAGAAGCAAAAGCCCAGGCTTGGCGTGATGCCAAAGAAGCCAGGATCCAAGCTGCTAAAGAAGCTCGTACTGCCGCAGAAGAAGCCGCTTATGCTTCTGTTGAAGAAGGACAGACAGTTACAGGCAAAGTTGTAAGAATTGCTGATTTTGGCTTGTTTGTTGAAGTTGGACAGGGGTTGGTCGGTTTAGTTCATAATACCGAGTTATCTTGGGATCGTAATGTAAAAGCAGAAGATGCTGCTAAAGTTGATGATGAAGTAACTATACTTGTGAAAAAAATTGACCGTGAAAACAGACGCGTAGCTCTCAGTATAAAAGCTACTCAGGAAGACCCGTGGCTGACTGAAGCAGCTGCTTTTAAAGAAGGTATGGTTGTAGAAGGTACTGTAGAGAGGTTCCTGCCGTTTGGCGCTATCGTAAAACTTGCCGATAAAGTTGAAGGATTGGTCCATGTTTCTGAAATTGCTGAAACCCGTGTTGAAAAACCGGAAGACATTTTGGAAATCGGTCAAAATGTAAAAGTAAAAGTTATCAAAGTTGATTTGAAACATAAGAAGATCGGCTTAAGTATCGTTAAAGCTGTTAAAGAAGCAGAAAAAGCAGAATACAGCTCTTTTATCAATGACAAACCGGAGCTGACTCTTGATTTAAAAGAACAGCTGGAAGGTTTGAACAATTAATTAAACGGATGGTAGATATGTCGCGAGAGCAAAGAAAATTGGATCATATCAGATATGCATTGGAACTTGGAGATGGACCGCTTCCTAACGGTTTTACCGATATGCATTTTCTGCATAATTGCTTGCCTGAGCTTGCTCCTGCTGATATTGATATTACAACGACGCTGGGCGGTATTAAGCTCAGCGTTCCCTTTTTGATAAATGCGATAACTGGCGGTACGGATAATGTTATCGATATCAACCGCAAGCTTGCGCAAACAGCAAAGTCAGTTGGAGCAGCTATAGCGGTCGGTTCACAATATGGAGCTGTAAAAAGTAAAAGCAGCTATCAGAGTTTTAAAGTAGTACGCGAAGTTTATCCTAATGGAGTCGTTTTTGCTAACGTCAGCGCTCTGGCAACACCGGACGAAGCAGCTGAAGCTGTTAAAATGCTTGATGCTGATGCTTTGCAGGTTCATTTAAATCCTGCCCAGGAGCTTGTGATGCCGGAAGGAGACAGAAATTTTAAAGGTCTTTTGGATAATATGCGTCGCATTTTAGAACATAGCGAAGTCCCTGTTATTGTCAAGGAAACCGGTTGCGGTATGGCAGCAGAACAAATCAAACAGATGCTTGTTTTTGGCTTTACCTGGTTTGATATCGGTGGAGCGGGAGGCACGAATTTCCCTGCAATAGAAGCAAAACGGTTTACTTCACAAAAGTCTGTTTTAGCTGAGTGGGGTATAAACACCGCTAAAACTCTTACTGAGGCTTTTTCTGTTTGCGGCCGCAATGATATTATTATAGCCAGTGGAGGAATAAGGGATGGACTGACGGCTGCGAAAGCGTTTGCTTTAAGTGCTGATGTTGTGGGGATGTCAGGGAATATTCTGCGTTACATTATAGAAAAAGACATTGAAGAAGCTCAAAGGGCATTAACAGATATCATCAATGATTTAAAAATGGTAATGCTGCTTACAGGTTCCAGTGATCTGAAAGCTTTGCGTAACGCCCCAATATATTTTACAGGTGAATTACGTGAATTTTTACTTGGCCGTAATTATGATATTTCAAAAATAAGTGCCGCCAGAAAAAGATAGTATGTTTATCCCGTTCTTCAAATAAGAACGGGATTTTTGTGTGTTTTGTCAAATTTGAAATTATAATGTATAATATTAAGATACCAAACTGTGCTTTTAGAAAGGAAAACTATGCAGGGAATCATTAGTGCCGTACGCCGTAACAGTTTAGCTGAAAATGCCGGAATCAAAGCCGGTGAAAAACTGTGTGCTGTTAATGGTGTGTCAGTACACGATATTATAGAATTAAGCTATTTAGTTGCAGACGAACAGATTGTATTGACGATTGAAGATTCGGAATGCCGACAGCGCCAGATAGTTATTGAAAAATATACTGATGAAGAATTAGGACTGGAATTTGAAGCGGCTGTTTTTGACGGGGTTACTACTTGTTATAACAATTGTGTATTCTGCTTTGTAGATCAGATGATTCCTGGTATGAGAGAATCATTATATGTACGTGATGACGATTATCGTTTATCTTTCTTATATGGTAACTTTATTACTCTTACAAATATGAAGGAAGAAGATTTTGAACAGATCATAAAGACGCATATGTCACCGCTCTATATTTCCGTACATGCAACAAGACCAGAAGTACGCTGCCAAATGATGAATAACCGTTTTGCAGGTGAATTGATGTCAAAAATCAATAGACTGGTGGAAGCTGGAATTTCCATCCATACACAAATTGTTTGCTGTCCTGGTTATAATGATGGAGAAGTGTTGGAACAAACCTATCGTGATTTGGAAGCCTTAGCGCCTATGGTGGAAACAATGGCTGTAGTTCCGGTTGGTATTACAAAGCATAGAGAACATTTGACACCGATGCGCTTATTTTCTAAACCTGAAGCTGCCGCTATAGTTGATAAAGTTACTGTATGGCAGCAGGAATGCCGCGAAAAATTTGGAAAATCCTTCGTTTATCTGGGAGATGAGTTTTATTTATTAGCAGAAAAACAACTCCCTGATGCATCATGGTATGATGGATTTCCACAAATCGAAAATGGCATTGGTCTGAGTCGTAGTTTTATTGACGAATGGCAGCAGATCGCTGCCAAAACTGATGTTTGCAATCATAGTGTTGATGCAGTGATACCGGTTGGTACCAGTGCTTATAAAATTTTGCAGCCACTGCTGGATAATTTTAATAATAAAACTGGTTCAAAACACAGTTTTATCCCGGTAAATAACGAATTTTTCGGTGAAACTATCAATGTTACCGGATTATTAGTTGGTAAAGATATTTTAAAGGCTGCCCAAGGCATGAAGAGAATTATTTTGCCTGCTGTTGTTTTGAATCAGGATAATTTGTTCTTAGATGATATGTCCTTTGATGACTTTAAAAAAGCTTTTGACGGCAAAGTAGAGCGCGCCGTTAATGCACGCGAGTTGGTTATGCTGCTTAGCAGGTAGGAGGCCGATTATGAAAGGTTATGGTTTACTGCAGGTTTATACAGGATCAGGGAAAGGAAAAACTACTGCGGCATTGGGTGTGGCTTTGCGTGCAGCAGGCAGGGGTGCCAGAACGGTCATGCTGTCATTTCTCAAAGATGATCCTGATTATGGTGAAGCTATGGCAGCACAATACCTTCCACATTTTTTACTGAGGCAGGTTGGACGCGATGCTTTCGTAAATTTTCATAATCCAGATCCTATTGACCTTAAAATGGTTCGTGAAGGCTGGGAAGAAGCAAAAAAAATTATTCTTGAAGATACAGCAGATTTATTGATTTTAGATGAACTGAATATTGTTTTGGCAACTGGAATGCTGCCATTAGAGGAAGTTATTGATTTTTTGAAAAAATATAAAGGTAAGACAGAGATCATTACAACAGGACGTGGTGCTCCTGAAGAACTGATCTCTATAGCCGATTTGGTTACGGATATGCAGGAAATAAAACACTATTTCCATAAAGGCATCAGTTCCCGTGACGGAATCGACCATTAGAGAGTGAGGATGAGAATGTTATGGGAAAACCAATAGTCGCTATCGTAGGTCGGCCAAATGTAGGTAAGTCGACATTATTTAATATTTTTGCTAACAGCAGGATTTCAATAGTTGAAGATACTCCTGGTGTAACTCGTGACCGATTGTATGCGGATACTGAATGGCTTGATAATGAATTCATGATGGTAGATACCGGCGGTATCGAAATTATGAATACTGATAAAATAGCTGTTTCTATTCGTCAGCAGGCACAGATAGCAATTGCTGAAGCAGATGTCATTTTGTTTGTTTGTGATGCGCGTGCTGGTATTACTCATGAAGACGCAGAAGTAGCTAAAATGCTGCGTCAATCGAAGAAACCAATAGTTCTTGCTATCAATAAAGCTGATTCTCCGAAACAGGAAATGGAAATTTTTGAGTTTTATAATCTTGGTATAGGTGAACCGATTCCAGTTTCAGCTGCAAATCATCTTGGACTGGGTGATTTACTGGATGCAGTTGTGGAAAAATTTCCTGAAACCTCAGCTTATGGTGAAGACGGCAATGAGGATGAAATCAAAGTGGCTTTGATTGGTCGTCCTAACGTTGGCAAATCTTCAATTTTTAATACTTTAGTAGGCGAAGAACGTTCTATCGTAAGTGACGTTGCTGGAACCACACGCGATGCTATTGATACTCCCGTAATTCGAGAAGGTCAGAAATTCCTTTTTATTGATACGGCAGGTATGCGCCGTAAAGCACGTATAGACGAGCCTATTGAGAAATACAGTATAATTCGTTCATTAAGGGCTGTAGACCGCTCAGATGTCGTTTTAATGGTTATAGATGCTATCGACGGTGTTACGGAACAGGACAAAAAAATTGCCGGATATGCACATGAGGCTGGTAAAGGGATTGTTTTAGTAGTAAATAAATGGGATTTGTACGATAAAGATAATACGTCTACCTTACGTTATACAGAAAATCTGCGCAGGGAATTGGTATTTATGCAGTATGCTCCTGTAGTCTTTGTTTCAGCAATGACTAAACAGCGTATACACAGACTGCCGGAGGTTATTCATTATGTAGCGGAGCAGAATGCTATGCGTATTTCTACCAGCGTGCTTAACCAGGTTGTTGAAGACGCTATTGCAATCAATCCGCCGCCTACCGAAAAAGGTCAGCGATTAAAAATATTGTATGCCACACAGGTTAAAATCAAACCGCCGACATTTGTTATTTTTGTTAATGAGCCGGAAATCATGCATTTTTCATATCAACGTTATTTAGAAAATAAATTACGCGAAGCTTTTGGTTTTGAAGGAACACCGCTGCAAATGATCATTCGCGGTAAAAACGAAGAAGAATAAGGTGGGGGAGAAATGGCAGAAGGCTTAGTATGGCTTGTTTGCTTCATTGTAGGTCACGTATTTGGTTCGATACCATGCGGGTTATGGTTAGTAAAAGCTGCTCATGGTATTGATATCAGAGAATATGGCAGTAAAAATATAGGAACAACTAACGTTTTTCGTACTGTAGGTGGGAAAACAGCTTTTTTTGTACTCTTATGCGATATGATGAAGGGGATTCTTGCTGTAGCGTTAGTGGCTTATTTTACCAATAACGCAATGGGAGGAATGGTTGCTGCCGGTATCGGAGCTTTGCTCGGACATAATTATTCTATCTTTTTAGGATTTAAGGGTGGACGCGGTGTTGCTACCGGTTTGGGACTGATTCTTTATTTTATGCCTAAAGTTTGCATTGCCAGCTTTGGAGTCTGGTTGATTTTGGTTTTACTTACGCGCTATGTTTCGCTGGGGTCTGTTGTAGCTGCCATTTGTACACCGATTTTTGCTTATTATTTTGGTTACTCTCAGCCGTTAGTAATTTTTGCTGTCGTAGCAGGAGGATTTGTTGTTATACGTCATGCAGAAAATATTAAAAGACTTTTGAATGGTACAGAAAGTAAAATAAAACAAGGTAATGCAAAAGATCTACAAAAAAAATAATAATATTGATTACAGCCGTATTTATGTACTAAAAACGGCTGTTTTTCTATTTTTATAAGAAAATCTTAAAACATATGGCTTTTACCACGAAACAATGATATAATAAAACACATGTAAAAACCATATGGACATTTAATAAAAGGGAGGACGATATCAATGTCTGACAAATCTACTTTTTACTTAGTGCGTGAAGAAATTTTACCGGAAGCAATCAAAAAAACTATTAAAGTAAAAGAAATTTTAAAACGCGGTGAAATCAAAACTATTAATGAAGCTGTTGAAAGAATGGGCTTAAGCCGCAGTGCTTATTACAAATATAAAGATTATGTATTCCCATTTTATGAAGCCAGCAAAGAGAAAATTATTACCTTATCCTTGTTACTTGAACATAAAGCTGGTGTCCTTTCCAGAGTTTTAAACACTGTTGCCAGTGATTCCGGCAGCATTATGACTATTAACCAGGGTATCCCTTTGCAGGGGGTTGCAAATACCACTATTTCTATTGAAACAAAAGACCTTACAATTGATTTGGAAGCCTTATTAGATAAATTGCGTATGATCGACGGAGTGAAACGTTTGGAAGTTTTAGGCCAAGTTTAAGTTATATCCGTTGATGCGCTTTTAACCTTGGAGGGGATATTGTGAAAGAGTGCATTAAAGTCGGGCTTTTAGGTGCAGGAACAGTGGGCAGCGGTGTATTGACTGTTTTAGAAGAAAATACTGCTGAGATAGAAAAAAAAGTCGGTGTTCCAATCCATGTATCTAAAATTTTAGTCCGTGATATGAAAAAAGCTAAAGAATTATCAGAAAAATATCAGTTAACAGACAAAATCGAAGATATTGTTGAAGATCCTGAAATTGATATCGTAGTTGAGCTTATAGGCCGTGAGCATCCGGCGAAGGAATACATTGCCGCTGCTTTAGAACATAAAAAGAATGTTGTAACGGCTAATAAAGATGTTTTAGCAAAATACGGTAAGGAATTATTTCCATTAGCAGAAGAAAATAAAGTGGATTTTATGTTTGAAGCAAGTGTAGGCGGCGGTATTCCTATTATCAGACCCTTAAAATCCTGTTTAGCCGCTAATAAAGTTACTTCTGTAATGGGTATTGTTAATGGCACTACCAATTATATGCTGACAAAAATGTCGCAGGAAAATATGGATTATGCTGATGTTCTGCGTGAAGCGCAGGAAAAGGGGTATGCAGAATCTGATCCTACCGCAGATGTTGGTGGCTTGGATGCAGCCAGAAAACTTGTTATTCTTGCGTCAATAGCATTTAATACGCGTATTGATTTAAGTGACGTTTTAGTAGAAGGTATTGACGGGCTGGATCTATGCGATATTGAACATGGTAAAGAGCTCGGTTATGCAATTAAGCTTTTAGCTATTGCTAAAAATAATGCTGAACATGGTATTAGCGTTTGTGTGCGTCCGACGATGCTGCCGGTATCTCATCCTTTAGCTGGTGTAAATGATGTATTCAATGCCATTTTTGTTACAGGTGATGCTATCGGAGATGCGATGTTCATGGGCCGTGGAGCTGGTAAAATGCCTACAGCAAGTGCGGTATGCGGCGATATAATTGATGTTGCACGTAATATTATTCATAAATCGAACGGACGTATTAATTGTACCTGCTTTGATGAAAAACATCTCTGCAGTTTGGAGAATATGATGTCTCCCTGTTATATACGGTTACATGTACAGGATAAGCCCGGTGTTTTAGCTGCTATTGCTGCTGCTTTTGGAGCGCAGAATGTAAGCTTAAAAAATGTTGTACAAAAGAGTAAAGTCAAGGGTGTTGCGGAATTAGTCGTTATTACTTATGATGTCTCTGAATTAAATTTACAAATGGCGGTACAAACATTGAAAGCTCTGCCGATCGTTGAAAAGGTTTGCAGTGTTATTCGTGTTGAAGATCACGACCTGGAGTAATTTTGATATGAAAAATAAAATAACTGTTATTGTTCCTGCTACATCAGCTAATTGCGGACCGGGATATGATTCCCTGGGTTTAGCCTGCAACTTGTATAACGATTTTACTTTTGAAATTTTAGATACTCCTGTGTTTGCTTTAGAGGTTATTGGCGAAGGCGAAGATCGATTGCGGGCCGGTGGCAGAAATTTAGCATTTCTGTCATTTTTGAAGGTTTGGAATGAAGTTAGAGGTACTAGAATTGGCCTTAAAGTAACGATGCAGAACCGAATCCCATTATCACGAGGTTTGGGCAGCAGTTCTACTGCCATAGTTGCCGGACTTGTAGCTGCTAATCTGCTTACTGGATCAACTTTAACTAAAGAGCGGCTTTTAAATTATGCTACGGAAATCGAAGGACATCCTGATAATGTGGCCCCGGCACTTTTAGGCGGTATTACAATCAGTTATATGGATAGATCAGGGGCACATTCACTGCGTTTTCTGCCGCAAAAAGAGCTTCGTTTTATAGCCGTTGTACCTGACCAGCCTCTTTCCACGCATAAGGCACGTCAGGCAATACCACAGCACATTCCTCATCAGGATGCTGTTTTCAACGCCAGTCGTACTGCACTTTATGTTGGAGCGTTGATGAGCGGCAATTATCAATATCTTAATGCTGCCTTAGAAGATCGTCTGCATCAGCCTTATAGAATTCCCTTGATTACAGGTACAGAGGCTGTTTTTGAGGCAGCCAAAGCGAACGGTGCTTATGGAGCTATTATTAGTGGAGCTGGATCTACTTTGATGGCCTATGTTGATCCAGAAAAAGACTGTGATATAATTGCTGCAGCAATGACCGACGCTTTTGAAAAATATGGTCAGCGCAGTACTGCTCATATTCTTAAGTTAGATTTTAATGGCGCCCGGGAAAAGGAACATAGCTGAAATTAAAATATTGCTTGACTTTTATATGCAGGATGGGTATAATACTCATTGTGATTCGGGGCGTGGCTCAGCTTGGTAGAGCGCTTCCTTGGGGTGGAAGAGGTCGTGGGTTCGAATCCCGCCGCTCCGACCATTTCGGATCGCCAGCCTTTACGGGTAACCCCCGTAAAGGCTTATTTTTTTGTCTGTGGGTAAGGAGGTTCACACCTATGATTCGTACGCTGCCTTTGGTTTGCAGTAATTGTGATAATAAATTCGTTCCTGCTGAAGAATTATATTATCGTGACAATTTTATGAGTAACAGTATTAGAGATGTGCATTTTATCTGCTCTGATTGTATAAAAAGATGGAAAGACAAATGGCGCATTAAAACAGCAGTTTTTTCTGAAAAAGATTATGTGATGACAGTGAGTATTACTTTGGAAGATGGCACAATATATAAAAATCTTGACTGTACTCCGTTAGAAGAAACTGTTGTTACAAGTGAAGAAATCCCAGAAGAAGCACAGCGGAGATTATTCAGCATTTATACTGAATGGGATTCCGAACGCAAAAAGAATTCCTTGAAAGATTGTACTTTTAAAGATGAGTTTATGCGTACAACTTTTAGCTGCGAAACCTATGGCGGCGAAAAGTTTAACGATATTGCCTTCCGGTTCAATATGAAAGGGCAAATAGAAACAGAAACACCGGTACCTGAATATGTTTTGAAACAAATAATAGATGCATATCGTTTATATGAGATGCAGAATAAAGAATAATTAGGGGGATAATATGCAGGAATTGTTGGAGAAAATTGAGAAAAGGCGCACTTTTGCCATTATTTCTCATCCTGATGCTGGTAAAACAACCTTAACTGAAAAATTGTTGCTATATGGAGGGGCTATTCATCTAGCAGGATCAGTAAAAGCGCGAAAAAGTAATAAACATGCAGTCTCGGACTGGATGGAAATTGAAAAACAGCGTGGTATTTCCGTAACATCTTCTGTTTTGCAGTTTGATTATGCTGGGCACCGCGTAAATATTCTTGATACTCCTGGACATCAGGACTTCTCGGAAGATACTTATAGAACCCTGATGGCCGCAGACAGTGCTGTAATGCTTATTGATGCTGCTAAAGGTGTTGAACCGCAGACTAAAAAGCTGTTTTGGGTTTGCCATCGCAGAAAACTGCCAATTTTTACCTTCGTTAATAAATTGGACCGTTATGGAAGAAATCCGTTTGATTTGATGGCAGAGCTAGAACAGGTTCTTGGTATTCATGCTTACCCAATTAATTGGCCTATTGGCATTGATGGTAATTATAAGGGCGTTTATGACCGTATCAAAAAGCAAATTGAACTTTTTGAGGATGATAATAGCCATGGTTCTAAAATTTTAAAATCTACTACCGGTTCTCTTGATGACCCTCAGATTATTGAGGCATTAGGGCAAGAGTTATATGATAATTTGTGCAATGATATTGAACTTCTTGATCTGGCAGGCGATGAATTTGATATGACGCGTGTAAATAATGGCGAACTGACACCGCTGTTTTTTGGCAGTGCTATGACTAATTTTGGTGTTCGCAGCTTTTTAGAGAAATTTTTAGAGCTTTCTCCACAGCCACAGCCAAGAATTTTGCAGAATGGTGAAATTTTAGATCCTTCTACAGAAGAATTTTCTGCATTTGTTTTTAAAATTCAGGCTAATATGAACCCAGCTCATCGTGACAGAATCGCTTTTATGCGTATTTGTTCCGGCGTCTTTGAAAAAGGGATGTCTGTTTATCACAAACAGGGAGGAAAAGTGGTTAAACTTTCACAGCCACAGCAGTTTTTGGCTCAGGAAAGAACTATCGTAGAAAAAGCTTATCCCGGTGATATTATAGGCGTTTTTGATCCGGGTATCTTTGGAATCGGTGATTCCTTAAGCGATGAAAAAATGAAAGTCCAATTTGAGGATTTCCCTGTTTTTCCGCCGGAAATTTTTGCCAGAGTGCAGCCAAAGGATTCGCTGAAACGGAAACAATTTGTCAAAGGAATTACTCAATTGGCACAGGAAGGCGCTATTCAGGTCTTTGAACAAAAGGATATCGGCATCGAAAGCTTTATTGTTGGTGTTGTTGGTGTTCTTCAGCTGGAAGTATTGGAATATCGGCTTATCAATGAATACAGTGCCCAGCTTTTGATGAATCAGCTTGCTTATACCGTTGCCCGTTGGGTTTATGCGGAAGATAAAAAGCTTATTGATAATATTAAAGGACTGGATAGCGGTATGCTTGTATATGACCAAAAAGACAGACCTGTTATTCTTGTTAATAACGAATGGTCATTGAACTGGATTTTAGAACGAAATCCTGGCATTCAATTTTTGACAGTTCCTTCAGATGTTGCTAAAATTTAGATATTAAAATATAAATTATGTAATAATTTAAGTAAAGTTAATTGTAAAAACTTTAAAAAGTAGTTTATGCTATAAACAGTGGCAAAAGAATTTTTGGTGAGGTGAAAAGTATGACATATAAAAACGGAACAAATAAATTCACCTTATCACAAAAAATAGTTCTTCTGATAACGTTTGTTATAGTTGCATCATTATTGCCTGCCAGCTTGCTTATAGCTCATAGAGTTTCCGGTGTCGTTGATGAACGTATAAGTGTAAATGCTGTCAGTATTACTACTTTACTCTCTCATTCGCCAGCTGTAATCCGTTCGCTGACATATGAAACTGATATCAATAATACCAATGAAACTCTGAATAATGTCGTTAACATGGCGGCCAAGTCATGTAAAGCCAGTATTATTATTTTAGACCGCAATAAAAATATACGGGTATTTCACAATCCTACTTCGATAGACGGATTTGAAGATGAAGCACGTCAGATAGTGGCTGAACAGGGACTGAGTACTAATCTAAACTGGTATGATACTTCAGTTTTTAATGAAAAGGCAGTAGGGGTCATTCGCGATGACCGTAATACTGTTGTTGGCTATATTGTAGCTGGAGTATCACCTAAAATGATTCAGGATTTGACAGTAGAATCAGTTCTGCTGATTTTTCTGGCAAGTTTATTTGGTTTGTTTGTAGGTATAGGCGGTGCTGTTTTTTTAGCACGTCATGTAAAAGCTACTTTATTTGGATTAGAGCCTGAAGATATTGCCACATTGTTACAAGAACGCAATGCATTGCTTAATTCTGTAAAAGAGGGTGTTGTTGCAATCAATAAAGATGCTGAAATAACTTTGATTAATACTGAATCAGAGTTTTTGTTTGCTCAGGCAGGAATACCTAATCCACACACACTTCTAGGCAAACCGCTTGAAACAGTTATGAACGGATTAACGCTGGATACTGTTTTAAAAGAGGGAAGAGCAACATTGGATATGCCGGTACAGGTAGGTTCTGTTCTATTTATCGCAACTCTTGTTCCGTTATTTGACAATGGACATATCGGTGGTGCCATTATAACATTTCGTAAAAAAACGGAATTAGAAGAATTGGCTAATCAGTTGACTGGTGTACGTAATTATGCTGATGCACTAAGAGCTCAGACACATGAATTTATGAATAAAATGCATGTTATCATGGGTTTGATTGATATGAAAGCTTATGACGAGTTAAAACAGTTTACGATGGAAATTGCCAATAACCGGCAGGCTGAAGCTGCTTATGTAGTCACCAGATTAAAAGATATTACATTAGCAGGTTTTATTTTAGGGAAAATCAGCAGGGCAAGAGAATTAGATATCGAGTTTTCTTTAACAGATGAAAGCGAACTTACAACCGAATTTATTCGTCCTACAGTACAGGAGCTGATTCTTATTATTGGCAACTTGATTGAAAATGCTTTTGATGTTCTGCGTGATCATCCCAGTGAAAGAATTGTAAATCTGAGTATTTTAACCTTTGATAATGAAATAATGGTCATGGTTGAAGACTCCGGACCTGGTATTCCTGAAAATAAACTTGAAACTATCTTTGAAAAAGGTTATTCTAGTAAGGGGCCCAGACGCGGTATCGGACTTTTTTTAATAAAACAGACAGTTACCCATTTAAAAGGTACTATCGAGGTTGAATCAACCGTAGGCGAAGGTACCACGTTTACCATAAGATTACCAATCGTAAGGACGGTGAAAACATC
The DNA here is from genome assembly GCF_003945365.1 of Phascolarctobacterium faecium. Lineage (NCBI taxonomy): Bacteria > Bacillati > Bacillota > Negativicutes > Acidaminococcales > Acidaminococcaceae > Phascolarctobacterium > Phascolarctobacterium faecium. The sequence continues at coordinate 1,656,733 of NZ_AP019004.1, forward strand.
ATGATCAAAGTTTTAGTAGTAGAAGACGACCCGATGGTAGGGAAGCTTCACGAACATTATTTGACCAAAATCAAAGGTTTTCAACTATGTGATATCGTTCGCAACAGTGATGAAGCTTTGAAAATTATGCAGACTAAAGAGTACAATCTTGTCATTCTTGATATTTTTATGCCAGGAATGGATGGTCTGCAGCTGCTGGCAAAAATCAGAGAACAGGAATATGATGTCGATGTCATTATTGTATCCGCTGCCAATGATAAAGATAAGATTAAAGCAGCACTGCGGTTAGGAGCATTTGACTACATTATAAAACCTTTTGAATTTGAAAGATTTAATCTGGCGTTAAATAATTATAAGAGCCGCTATAACTTGGTTGAAGAACAGTCCATCCTTAAACAGGATGAACTTGACAAAACTATCATTCATCAGGATACAGATGTAGAAGTTACTTTACCGAAAGGTTTGGACAAGAATACTTTAAATACTGTTTGGTCTGAAATTATTAAAATCGACGGAATGTTTACTACAGAAGAAATTTCGGCTAAAGTTGGTATTTCACGTGTTTCAATCCGTAAATATTTGGAATTTCTTAAATCCTTGAAACTATTGAGCCTTGATCTTCATCGAGGCAGTGTAGGTCGTCCTGTTTACAAATACAAATGCATTGATAAAAATGCAAATATTATTGATCTATATATTCAATAAAGGTTGTTGCTGATGGAAAAAATTACTGCTATTCAGGTTTTGGATGTACCTGTGCACCCATATAGTATGGATGCGGCTGTTCAATATCTTGATGATAAGATACAAGAACAAAAGCACTCATTTGTAGTTACTGCTAACGCAGAAATTATTATGATGTGTCAAGACGATGCAGAATATAAAAATATCTTAACTAATGTTGCCGATTTAGTCCTGCCTGATGGCGCCGGTACCGTTTGGGCAGGCAGACAGTTAGGATATGCTGTGCCGGAGAGAGTTGCAGGGTTTGACTTATTTAATCGTTTACTTAATCTGGCTGCTGAGAAAGGTTATAGAGTTTTTTTCTTTGGCGCGTCGCCTGGTATAGCTGAAGCTGCAAAGAAAAAAGCAGAAAGTTTATATCCTGGTGTAACTGTAGTTGGATGCAGGGATGGTTATTTTAAAGACAGTGATAACAAGTCTATAATAGATGCCATTAATAATAGCGGCGCACAGATTTTATTTATTGCGTTGGGAGCCCCTAAACAGGAAAAATGGCTTCAGACACATCTTCAAGAGCTAAAACCTTATATTACTATGGGAATAGGCGGTAGTTTTGATGTGTTGGCCGGAAAAATGGAACGTGCACCGTTATGGATGCAAAAATATTCTTTGGAATGGCTTTTTAGGCTCTACAAACAACCGAGCCGTTTTACAAGAATGCTTGCTTTACCTAAATTTGTTATTAAAGTAATTTGTTCCAAATGAAATAAAAATGGACAAAAAGATATGGCTGTATTATAATAATGTGATGAACTAAAGGTTCATCACATTATTGTTTTCTTTTTCTTTTCTTAAACTTGCCGAAAGAGAGGGACTCTCTATGAATATAGTCAAAGACGGTCATCCGTTCATATTTGCTTTTGCTATTATTACTTTTGCTGTAGGTTATTGGGGTAGTTTAATATGGGCCGTAGTTCCTGCAGTGTTAATGCTATTTTTTATTTATTTTTTCCGTAATCCCAATCGTCCTACACAATCAGATGACTCTATTATTTATTCTCCTGCAGATGGAACAGTAATGGCAATAGAAGACTTTTATGATGAAGAATATTTAAATGAAGATGCTATAAAGGTTACTATTTTCCTTTCCGTTTTTAATGTGCATGTCAATCGCAGCCCTGTTAATGGTGAAATAAAATACCAGCGTTATACATGTGGGCAGTTTGTGCCGGCATATAAAAAATCTGCCTCTTTTGAAAATGAACGTCATGCTATTGGAGTTCAAAACGATAAGATGAGAGTTTTGGTTATTCAGGTTGCAGGATTACTGGCGCGTCGTATTGTATCGTGGGTGACTTTAGGTCATAATTTGAAACAAGGCGAATGTTATGGTATGATTAAATTTGGATCAAGTACTGAACTCGTTTTACCAAAAAATGTTGAAATTCTTGTAAAAAAAGGTGATTCAGTAGTTGGAGGAGTTTCTCTGATCGGGAGGGTTCATTAAAAGATGAATTATCGTCGTATCATACCTAACAGCATTAGTGCATTAAGTTTAACATTTGGCGTGTTATCTATTTTTGATACATTTGAAGGCAATTTTTCCAGAGCAGCTATATTTATAATATTGGCTGTTATTGCAGATTCTATGGATGGAAGAGCTGCTCGCTTTTTAGGAGTAGGAGGCGGGGAATTTGGTAAAGAACTGGATTCTTTATGTGATTTAGGTTCTTTTGGTGTCGCTCCTGCTATTCTTATTTATCAATATGGTATGACAGATTTAGGTTTACTTGGAAAACTCATTGCTTCCATTTTTACAATTTGTGGTGCTATGCGTTTAGCAAGATTTAATGTAAATGTTGGTGAGGTAAAGGGATATTTTCAAGGCATGCCGATTCCTGCGGGAGCCTGTGTTTTAGCAACGTATGTTCTTTCTGATTATTCCTTTTCCACTTATTTTGTTGCAATTCTAACTTTTGTAATTGGTTGTATTATGTATAGTAATGTAAAATTTCCGGATTTTAAAGGTAAAGGAAATCCAATGTTTTTACCTCCGGTAATTGTTGCTGCTGCTGTTGGCATATATTTACTTTATGTAAACCTTTCAGCATGGCCTTTTGCGGCCATGTTTACCTATTCGTTAGCTGGGATTATTAACTGTGTTTATGCAAAAATGCTAAACAAGCAGTAAATATTTTTAGAAAGCAAGGAGATTTTTGATGAGTACCTATTTTGACTTGATCATGATTCCGTTGCAGCTTTTAATTGTATTCTTCACGATCTATTATTTTACGCTTTCTTTCTTTGGCCTTTTTGGCCGCAGACCAGAAGAAAAAATTTATGATGAGCAAAAAACTTTTGCTATGATCGTTTGTGCACACAATGAAGAGCAAGTTATCGGTCAATTGGTCGAGAATCTGCATCTGCTCAATTATTCTGATCATTTATATGATATTTTTGTAGTTGCAGATAACTGTAAAGACAATACAGCGCAAATTGCCCGTCAAGCAGGAGCAATCGTTTATGAACGCTTTAATGATAATGAAAAAGGCAAAGGATTTGCAATGGATTGGATGTTCCAAAGGCTTTTTGAAATGGAACGTCAATATGATGCTGTTTGTGTCTTTGATGCAGATAATTTAGTTCATCCTGACTTTTTAAGAGAAATGAACAGCCGTTTATGTAAAGGCGAACGATTAATTCAGGGATATTTGGACTCTAAAAATCCTAATGATACCTGGATTTCAGGAGTATTTTCTATTTCTTTCTGGGTCGTAAACCATGTATGGCATTTAGCTAAATATAATATCGGTTTATCTAGCTGTCTTGGCGGCACTGGTATGTGTATTTCTACAGATATATTGCGCAGACATGGCTGGGGTGCTACATGCCTTACAGAAGATATGGAATTTACAATGAAAGCTTTGTTGGAAGGTATACCTACTACTTGGGCACATGATGCCATCGTCTATGATGAAAAGCCTCTTACTTTTATGCAATCCTGGAATCAACGTAAACGTTGGGCTCAAGGGCATTTTGATGTAGCAAACCGTTATATCGGTAAATTGTTTGTAAAAGGCATTAAGGAAAGAAATATCGTTGTTCTTGATGGAATAATCAATTTATTCCAACCGTATTTCTTACTTATTTCTACTTTTTTTGTCATTTGCAGTTATATCTATCAATTTTATCCTTTCTATACAAATGTCTTATATGCTATTCTACCGTTAGAAGTTTGGACGCTGATAGGTATAGGTCAGTATATTTTTCCTATGATTGTACTTTTTAAAATTCATGCTTCTTTTAAATCATGGATGTACCTTTTATTGTATCCGCTCTTTATTTACAGCTGGATACCTATTACTGTACTGGGGTATATTCACAGGCATGATCATGAATGGAGCCACACTGCTCATACTCGCGGAATAAGCTTTAACGAAGTTTTAATTCCGGAAAATGCTGAACTTGGCCCGAAACAAGTCGTATTTCCTAAAAAACAATAACTTTTGACCGCTCTTCTAAAGAGTGGTCTTTTTCTTTATAAAATGCTTGAATTCTTTATTTTATAAGGCTTTTATGTTATTATAAGATGATAAGATATAAAATATATAAGGAGAAGTTTGTGAAGATACGCGGTATTTTATTTGATTTAGATGGAACATTGATCGATACTATCGATTTGATAATCCAAGCATTTGAACACAGCTTTGCAGTTTGCTTGAATAAAAAGATGCCACGTGCAGAGTTGGTGAAATATTTTGGGCTGCCGTTACGCAGTGCTATGGAAAATTATGTAGATAAAAATCAGGTAGAAACATTATGTGCAGTTTATAGAGAGTTCAATCTAAAATATCACGATGAGCTTATTAAACCGTTTCCAGGGGTTAAAGAAACATTGTCTGTTTTGCAGCAGCGTGGAATAAAAATGGCTGTTGTTACTTCCAAAAAGGTACCAATGGCCAAACGCGGTTTGCAGTGTATGGGGTTGGAAACCTATATAGAAGCGGTTATTGGATGTGATATATGCCAACATCATAAACCACATCCAGAACCAATGGAGAAAGCCTTGAGCGCTCTTAAACTGAAAGCTGAAGAATGCCTTTGTATCGGCGACAGTCCTTTTGATTTACAAAGTGGACAGGCGGCAGGCTGTTATGGTACGGCAGCTGTTAGTTATACCAGCTTTGACTGGCAGGAAATGCTTGATGAAGGTAATCCAACGTATATTCTGAAAGAAATGCCAGATTTGATAAAGATTATTGATGATTTGAATAATAAACACTAAGGAGGACAATATGCGTAAAATAGCAATCATAGGTGGAACAGGAATCTATAGTCCGGAAACGTTACAATGTTTTGAGGAAAAGGTGATTCAAACTCCTTATGGAGCAGCTTTATGTAATATTGGAACAATGTGCGGCAATCAGGTAATTTTCATTACCCGTCATGGTGTGGGACATAAAACAGCTCCGCATAAAGTAAACTATCGTGCAAATATCTGGGCACTGAAAAGTCTCGGTACAGAAGAAATTTTTGCGACTACTGCAGTTGGATCTTTAAATCCTGATATGGAACCCGGACATTTCGTTGTATGTGATCAGGTTTTAGATTTTACGAAAAGCCGTATCAATACTTTTTACGACAATCCAGAACGTGGTGTCGCTCATGTTGATTTTACCAATCCTTACTGTCCAAGATTACGAGACAAAGTAATTAATTGTTTATATAAAACAGATATTATTTTTCATAAAAAAGGCTGCTATGTATGTACTGAGGGACCTCGCTTTGAAACTGCTGCTGAAATAAAAATGTTTGCAATGTTGGGCGGTGACCTCGTTGGTATGACTAATATGCCGGAATCCTTGCTGGCCAGAGAAGCAGAAATGTGTTATACAAATTGTTCCATAGTTACTAATATGGCTGCCGGAATTTCTCCGACACCTCTTTCTCACAGTGAAGTAGTTGAAGCTATGGATAAAAGTATTAAAAATATGGAACAGCTTATCAGCGCCTTTATTGCTGCTAATGAAGCTGATAGTATGGAGTGTGGATGCCCGCAGTGTATGACTGAATTTGGTGGTTTTACTTTATAAGGAGCCTGTAAAAATGGTTAAAACTATGGAATGGCAGGGACAGAGCCTGCTTTTATTAGATCAGACGAAGCTGCCATCAGAAATTATAACTATTCTTTGTAAAGATTACCGTAGAGTAGGAGAAGCAATAAAACGTTTGGAAGTACGAGGAGCACCTGCTATTGGTGCGGCTGCGGCCTTTGGAATGGTATTAGGATGGCAGGAGCTTACATCAAGATATGCTGATTTCAGCCAGGAAACTCTTTTAATAGAGTTCAAAAAAATAAAAAACTTTTTGCTTTCTACTCGCCCGACAGCAGTTAATCTTGGTTGGGCAGTTGAAAAAATATATAAACATGCTGTTGCTATGATAAATGCACAGCAATCTTTAAAAGCTATTGAAACTTCATTGGGAAATTTAGCCTGTAAAATTTATCAGGAGGATATTGAAGTCAATAGAAGGATTGGTATCTATGGGGCCGCATTATTGCCGCAGCAAGCCAGAATACTCACGCATTGTAATGCAGGAGCTTTAGCTACCTGTGGATGGGGAACTGCCTTGGGGGTTGTCAGACAAGCTTTTTTAGATGGACGGCTGGAGATGGTATACGCAGATGAGACACGACCGTTATTACAGGGGGCGCGTTTAACAGCCTGGGAATTAATAGAAGATAATATTCCTGTTACTTTGATTACCGACAATATGGCAGCCTGGGTTATGCAAACTCAACATATAGACTCTGTTATAGTCGGCGCAGATAGAATTGCTGCCAATGGTGATACGGCAAATAAAATCGGTACTTATGGAGTGGCATTGGCTGCAAAATATCATCAGATACCATTTTATATTGCTGCACCGATCAGTACTTTTGATTTTACTTTAGAAACTGGCAAACAGATCCCTATTGAAGAACGTTCTGCTGACGAAGTACGATTGCTTCATAGTGTGGTAACAGCACCACAGCAGGTGAATGTTTTTAATCCTGCTTTTGACGTCACTCCGGGAGAACTGATTACCGGCATTATTACAGAATATGGTGTTATATCTGCGCCATATATAGAAAATATAAAAAAATTGCAGAAAATACTGCAAGAGGAGGACTAATATTAACTATGGAAAGTATGATTCGTGATATAGCTTTAGCACCATCCGGAAAGCAAAAAATCTCTTGGGTAAAGGAGCATATGCCTTTGCTCAATATTCTTAATGAAAAATATAGTAAAAATCAAATTTTTAATGGTTTGAATATGGTAGTTACCATTCATTTAGAAGCGAAAACTGCATATTTGGCCCAAGTACTCAAAAATGCTGGCGCTAATGTAGTGGTAACCGGCAGCAATCCGCTGTCTACTCAGGATGATGTAGCTGCAGCGTTAGCTGATAGCGGTGTTACTGTTTTTGCAACCCATAACTGTACTGATAAAGAATACGATATGTATCTCAGCAAAGCATTAGATGTTGAGCCTGATCTTATCATTGATGATGGCGGGGATCTTGTCAATATGCTGCACGGTGAACGCAAAAATTTGGTTGCCAAACTTATTGGCGGCAGCGAAGAAACTACTACTGGCGTGCATCGTTTAAAGGCTTTATCCAATAACGGTAAGTTGGCTTTCCCCATGATTGCAGTTAATGATGCTTATTGCAAATATCTTTTCGATAATCGTTATGGCACTGGCCAATCTTCTTGGGATGGTATTATGCGCACTACAAACCTTTCTGTTGCAGGAAAAACAGTAGTCGTTGCTGGTTATGGCTGGTGCGGCAAAGGTGTAGCAATGCGTGCTAAAGGATTAGGAGCTAATGTTATAGTTACTGAAATAGACCCTATTAAAGGGATAGAAGCTGTTTTTGATGGGTTCAGAGTAATGCCTATGCAGGAAGCTGCTAAATATGGCGATTTCTTTGTTACCGTTACCGGCTGTAAAGATGTTATCACAAAAGAACATTTTGCTGTTATGAAAGATGGAGCCATTCTTAGCAATGCTGGTCATTTCGATGTTGAAATAAACATCAAACATCTTGAAGAATTAACTGTAGAACCGTCGTATGAGGTTAGAAAAAATATCAGAACTTTTACGATGTCAAATGGCCGCAAAATAAATTTATTGGGAGAAGGCCGTCTTGTAAATCTGGCCTGCGGCGATGGACACCCTGTAGAAGTAATGGATCTTTCTTTTGCGATGCAGTTTTTAGCAATGAAATATCTGTTGGAACATAAAAATGAACTTGAAAATAAACTTTATGTTTTACCAGAAGAGTTGAATACAGAAATTGCTGCGCTTAAATTACAAGCTATGGGTGTAGGTATTGATAAGTTAACGCAGGAACAGGAAACATATCTGCACCAGGCCTAAAGGAAGTGTTAATCTTGCAGGATGATCTCATTATTGATGCGGCTCGTAGACAAATAGTTACTGCAGGCATAAAAATGGTCGAGCAAAAAATGATTGCAGGATCTTGGGGAAACCTAAGTATAAAAATAGATACTTCACGTTGTGCAATAACACCATCTGGACGTAGTTATGACAGCTTAAATACTGAAGATATTGTTGTTGTGGATATGCAAGGTAATAAAATAAAGGGAGCTTTGATTCCTTCATCAGAAACACCTCTGCATCTGGCAATCTATAATGCTATACCTGCAGCACAAGCCATAGTTCATACACATAGTGTTTATGCCAGTGCCTGCGCTGCGCTGCATAGATCGATACCGGCGTTAATTGAAGATCTGGTGCAAATAATAGGCGGTAGTGTGGACGTTGCCGAATATGCGTTACCGGGAACAAAAGTATTAGCTGAAAATGCCTTAATAGCTTTACAAAATAAAAAAGCTGCATTACTAGCTAACCATGGAGTTGTATGCTGGGGAAATTCTTTAGAAACTGCTTTAATGGCTGCTGAAATAGTTGAGAAAGCAGCACATATTTATTGTATTTGTGAAACTATGGGCGGTGCTAAATTATTACCGGAATCAGACATTGCTATAATGCATGATTTCTACAAGCAGCATTATTCTAAACGCCAAATAGAAAAGGGAGATGAAGTACTTGAGTAAATTACTAATAAAAAATGTAGAAATAATTTCTGCTCCCGATAACGAAAAATATTTTTTAGGCATTGATAATGACACTATCAGTGTTATCAGTAAAGAAATGCCGACAGGTTTTGAAAATGCCGAAATAATCAATGCTTCTGATAAGATTGCAGTGCCTGGTCTGGTAAACACTCATACACATGCTGCTATGACTTTATTGCGCAGTTACGCAGACGATATGGTATTGATGGACTGGCTGCAAAATAAAATCTGGCCTGCAGAAGCGGGATTAAATGATGAAGATATCTATTGGGGCACAATGCTTTCAATCGCAGAAATGCTTAAAACAGGAACTACATGTTTTGCAGATATGTATTTTGCAATGGATAAAGTTGCCCAGGCAGTGAATGAAACTGGTATTCGTGCTTCTTTAAGCCGTGGTCTGGTTGGACTTACACCAGATGCTGATGAAAAACTGCAGGATAATGAAATGCTTTTTAAAAACTGGCATGGAAAAGCTGATGGCCGTATTAGAGTAATGTTTGGTCCTCATGCTCCCTATACTTGTCCTGTCTCATATTTAAAGAAAGTTGTAGCTAAAGCCGGTGAATTGAATGCGGAAATTCATATGCATTTATGTGAAACGGCAGGAGAAGTAAGTGATTGTGTAAAAGAGCACAATATGACACCTATAAAACTAATGAATAGTTTAGATATGTTTGATTGCGGAACTTTAGCTGCACATTGCGTGCATGTAAGTGAAGCAGACTTGGATATAATGGCTGATAAAAAAGTCCGTGTAGCACATAATCCGCAGAGCAATCTAAAGCTGGCCAGCGGTATTGCTCCAGTGCCGGCAATGCTTAAACGTGGTATTATAGTCGGTTTAGGTACTGATGGAACTTCCAGCAATAATAATTTGGATCTTTTAGAAGAGTGCCGTCTGGCAGCTATGCTTCATAAAGGAATAAGCGGTGATCCATTGCTTATTCCCGCCCAGGAAGCTTTAAAATTGGCAACTAAACAAGGTGCTTCGGCTTTGGGATTTACTGATGTAGGAGAAATTGAGGTAGGTCAGAAAGCTGATATTGTTCTTTACGATATGCAGAAGCCTTATTGGTATCCACGCCATGATCGTGTTTCTTTACTGGTTTATGCTGCAAGCGCAACTGATGCTGATACAGTTATTGTCAACGGTAAAGTTTTAATGAAAAATGGCGAACTGTTGGAAATGGATGTAGAAAAAATTTATGCGGAGGCCAATATGCGAGGCCATCGCTTAACTAGATAAAGCAAAAAAACTTTAGGAGTGACGAGAGTGGCAAAAATACTTGTAAAAAACAATTTAGCACCTGCTGTTTATGAATTTATTATTGAAGCGCCAATGATAGCTCATAAATGCCAACCCGGTCAATTTGTTATGATTCGTACAGATGAAAACAGCGAACGTATCCCTTTGACTATAGCTGATTTTGATCGTGAAAAAGGGACAATAACTTTGATTGTGCAAACAGTAGGCAATACTACAACACATCTTTGTGAAACTTTTATTGTTGGTGATGAAATTTTAGATGTTCTTGGCCCATTAGGAATGCCTTCACATATGGGTAAATTCGGTACTGTTGTTTGCGTTGGTGGCGGTATCGGCGTTGCACCGGTTTATCCCATTGCTCGTGCTTATCATAAATTGGGTAATAAAGTCATTTCTATTATCGGTGCCCGCAATAAAGATCTGATTATTTTTAAAGAAAAAATGGAAGCTGTCAGTGATGAATTGATTATTACTACTGATGATGGAAGTGCTGGTCAGAAAGGCTTTGTTACAGATCCTCTGAAAGCAATGCTTGAAGCCGGTGAAAAAATTGATTTAGTCTTGGCTATTGGACCTGTTATTATGATGAAGAATGTTGCAGAAACTACCCGACCCTATGGAACTCCGACTACTGCAAGTTTAAATACTATTATGGTTGACGGAACCGGAATGTGCGGTGGGTGTCGTGTCAGGGTAGGGGATGAAAATAAATTTGCATGTGTTGACGGCCCGGAATTTGACGCACATTTAGTAGATTTTGCTAATCTTGTTCAGCGTCAGCAAATGTATAAAGGTCAGGAAATGCTTGAATATAGCTGCGGAGGTCATTGCAAATGCGTGGAGGAATGAGAAATCCTATGCCGGAACAACCGGCTGATATAAGAAATAAAAATTTTGAAGAGGTAGCGCTTGGTTATGATATGGCAACTGCTATCGATGAAGCACAGCGTTGCTTAAATTGTCCTAAACCGCGCTGCGTTGAAGGTTGTCCGGTTAATGTAGAAATACCAGCTTTTATTCAAGCTATTGCTCAAAGTAAATTAAATGAAGCTATAACTATCCTGAAACGTAAAAATAGTTTACCAGCTGTTTGCGGACGCGTTTGTCCTCAGGAAAATCAGTGTGAAAGTAAATGCGTTTTAGGTATCAAAGGAGAATCCGTTGCTATCGGACGTCTCGAACGCTTTGTTGCAGATTATGCTCGTGAGCAGGGAATTGATATCACCAAAACTGATATAGATTCATCAAAAGATAAAAAGATAGCAATTGTTGGCAGTGGTCCTTCAGGTTTAACAGCTGCAGGAGATCTTGCGAAAATGGGCTATGATGTTACTATGTATGAGGCTCTTCATGCTCCAGGTGGAGTTTTAATGTATGGTATTCCACAATTTCGCTTGCCGAAAGAAATTGTAAAACACGAAATTGACGCCTTAAAAGATTTGGGGGTAAAAATAATCCCTAATGCCGTCATTGGCAGAACCTTCACCATCAAAGAATTAATGGATGAAGAAGGATTCAGTGCCGTTTATGTAGGTACAGGTGCTGGATTGCCACATTTCATGCATATAGATGGCGAAAATTTAAATGGAGTCTATTCTGCAAATGAATTTCTTACTAGAGTTAATTTAATGCGTGCATACCAATTTCCTAATGTTGCAACTCCTGTATATGTAGGTAAAAATGTTGCCGTTGTCGGTGCTGGAAACGTTGCTATGGATGCCGCGCGTACAGCAAAACGTCTTGGCGCTGAACAGGTATATATAGTTTATCGCCGTAGCGAAGACGAAATGCCGGCTCGCAAAGAAGAGATAGGCCATGCTAAAGAGGAAGGCATTGAACTGAGACTGCTCAATAATCCTACCCGTATTCTCGGAAATGATAAGGGCTGGGTTAATGGTATGGAATGTATAAAAATGGAACTTGGTGAACCTGATGCATCAGGACGGCGCTCTCCTGTAGAAATCAAAGGTTCAGAATATGTTCTTGATGTTGATATGGTAGTTATGGCGATAGGCCAAGGGCCTAATCCTTTACTCAAACAAACAACACCTGAACTGGAAACTAATAAACGCGGCAATATTGTTGCTAATGAAGAAGGTGCTACATCTATTCCTGGTGTTTTTGCCGGTGGCGATATAGTTACTGGTGCGGCAACAGTAATTTCTGCTATGGGAGCCGGTAAAAAAGCAGCTCTGGCAATTGATGAATATTTGTCAAAACATTAATTAAAAATTTCTTTCTCTGATAATAATAACCGTATAAAATATCCGGCAAAAATTTGCCGGATATTTTTAATTTTCTATTCATATTTGTTTTTATTTTACTTAACTTCAGAATGGTAAAAACTTCTATGATATGTTAAAATAAGTAAGATAAGTTTTATATTAAAAAATTTTCTTCGAGGTGAATAAAATGCAATTTCCGTTAGTATTAGGAGTTTCTGCACGTCATGCTCATTTATGCCGCGAGCATATGAACATTTTATTTGGTGAAGGGTCTGAATTACACCCAAAAAAATATATTGGACAACCGGGACAGTATTCTTCGGAAGAGCAGATTACTTTAGTAACTGCTAAAGGTGAGATGAAATTAAGGATCATCGGTCCTTTGCGTAAATATACACAACTGGAGCTATCTTTTACTGATGCCAGAAAAGTAGGTCTGAATCCTCCAATTCGAAATTCTGGAGATATTAAAGAATCTGCTGGAGGAAAATTAGTAGGACCTAAAGGTGAAGTAGAAATTACAGAAGGTGTTATTATAGCTGCACGGCATATCCATTTATATCCTGAAACAGCAGAAACATATGGTTTAAAAGATGGCGATATCGTTTCTATCCAAACAAATGGAGAACGTGCTTTAATTATGAATAATGTTTTAGTGCGTGCCGGTGAAGGGAATGCTGATGAAGTACATATTGATACTGACGAAGCTAATGCATGCAATTTAGACAGTGGTATGATGGTTGAAATTATTACAAAATAATTAACGAGGTGGTAAAGTGATAAAATTCTTGATATTTCTATCCCTGTTAATTCAATTGTCATTACTAAATATCGGTTATGCAAAAGAATATCGTAATCCTGAAGCTGGCTTTAAAATAAACATACCACAACAGGAAATAAACATTGTAAGTAAAAATTTTTATGGTGGAATGCAGCCTAATGGTAATTTTATTTACGTTTATAGCCTGAATCAAAAACAGGCATCAGATTTATTAGAAGAAAATTTCACTACAGATGCTTTTAATGATGATTATACGGCAATTGAATTATTGGAACGTTCTGGTATTGATCCTCAAAAAGCCAGTCTTAAATTATTGGATCCTGTTCTCTACTGGCCTTCAGATAAACCTTTTATTAAACAGCTGCCCAATGATGTTGCTTTTAATATTCAAACTCAAAAAATCCATGGCAGAAAAAGTTTAAATATGCAGTTTACTGAAAATATGGAAAACGAAATTAAGGATAAAAATTCATATTTATGTTCAATCGATTTGCTTTCTGCAAATAACAGATTATACGTAATCAGTACCAAAGTCTTAAACAGCCAAAAAGAGTCTGAAGTATCAGCTGAATCAGTACGTAACGAGTATCGAAAAGGTGTGTTAATAACAAAACCTTCTGCAAATACTAATACATTAATTTACACTGATAAAATAGGAAAATTTAGATTTGATCTTCCTGAAAATTGGTATTATGTTCAAAGTTACTTTTCTGATAATCCGAAAGCTTGTTTGACTTTTGCCTTACCGTTGGAAACCTTGGAAAAAATTAAGGAAAAAACTCAAAATTTGGAAGCGAATGACTTAGATAAAGAGAAAATAGCTGATAATGTTTCCGAAGAAAATATAGCGTCATGGATGGATTTACTAACAGAAAGCGTATGGTCAGTTTCCTGTGAAACAAAAGAATTTGAGACAGCTGCTTATTTAGAAAATCCAGAAGCTACTAAAGCAGAGATGCAGTTGTTGTTTTCAGAGCTAAAAAACTATATTGAAAGCAGCCGCTACTATAAAAACAGTAAGTTTGATTTTGATGTCAATATTACTCCTAAAATAGGATATATAAATTTCGATCTATCATTTAATTTAAAAGATAAAAAAGATTTCGACAATACCGGCAGAATTTTCTTTACAAAGAAAAAAGGTGGTCTTGTAGTTTATACATCCACTCTTAGAAATACAGAACAACCAGCTTCTAAAGAACTCATAGAGAATATTAAGATGCTTGATTTACAGTGATTTTGATGCCCCTTTACTTAGCAGTATGAATGCAAAGGAGACATAAATATGAGAAAAACAATCTGTTCAGGAATCATCACATTCGGTATCTTGGTTAGTCTTTCCAGCTGCTATGCTTTCGACTATCGCAGTGAAGAAGCTGGTTTCAGTGTCGATATTCCAGATGATAACACTATTATTGTCAGTAAAGATCTGTTTGCGGCAGGCAGCAATAAGTCTGGCATGCATGGTATAGCAGCTATAAGTCAGCAATCTATTGAAAAATATACGAAAACAGCTTTTGCTACCAATAAATTTGAAAGTGATTTAAAGAAGATAGCTGAAGATATTAAAGCTGGAAAAGATATCTTAGCTGATCCTGCTTATGCTTATCTTACTGTACCGCAAAATGAGTTACAAGTATATATGCAGAAACTTATGCAGGATAATCCACAATCTTTACCTGGTAATAAAAACTATAAAATAACAAAGATTAACAAAATACCAGCATTAGAAATCAACAATGATATGCTGTTGAATTATGAAATAAAATTGCCAATTGCTTATACTCGGAAAGAACAGCAGAATATACAAAAATATAATCCTTATGTTAAATTCAGTGCTGATGGTAAACAGATGACAGCTCAGTACAATTTAATTTCTAAAATTTATATTTTGTCACAAAATAATCAATTATATAACATAAGCAGTGGATATGTTGAGTTTCCTGCAATAGAACAAAGTGAAACAGTGGTTGCAGAAAATAAAGCTGATAAATTTATTCAAAAGTTTACAGACAATAAAGTTGATAAACGTGCATATAAGAAATTCTCTAAAGCGTTTACAAAAAAACTGAATTTCTTTAAACCACAATTATCTAATTCTGAACTTATTATTAAAGATGGTATTTTTAACAATGAGTTCAAAGTCCCACATAACTGGCTGTACATTCAAAGCAATCAAAAAGTGGAAAATATGCCTGTCAGTTTCTTCGCTGCATTACCTGTCAGCAGCTTGGAAAAGATGGGGAAGGAGTATATAGATTCTAAATTATTTAATATTGAAACTACCAAAATAGGTATGAATGTGGAATCTAATAATATTGATGACTTTGATTTTAGCAAAATTTTAAAAGCTTATTCCGAAGGTGTTATAGGTATTTCGGCAGAATATAAGCCAGCTCGTCCTCATGACCAAGGCCCAAAGCAGTTTTTAGAAAATCCTGTTTTTACTAAATTTATGTTCGAAGAATTTATGAACAAACCGTTTTTGAATCCACGTGAAAAAGCAAAACTAGAAAAGTTTGTTCAGATTAAAAATTTTACACATGATATTGATATCAATAAAGAAAACTGCCTGCTTCAATTTACTTATGATGTAGATTTACATTTGCCACAAACTTTATCTAAAATCAACCGACCTGGTTATGACATTTTTCAAGAAACCGATTTAACAGATTTATCTATACATGGGCAAAAGAAAGTTTACTTTGATGCAGATAATCGAATTAATCTGTTATGTTATTTTACACAAGATAAAACGATGAAATCAAATTTGATCCAAAAAGAATACGACAGCTATAATTTATTCAAAAGTTCTTTGTTAAAAGAAAAATATTAAAAAATACTTTCTAACACCTGGATAATAAGTCTTAAAATATTATCCAGGTGTTTTTATCTAAAAATACATCGTCATAAATCGTTTTTAAGGCAAGTGAAAGTTATAATACAATCGATTAAAACAGCTTAAAAGAGAAATTTACGCATATATGTGGATTTATGTTAAATATTTACGTTATAGAGTTTAACTGTATCAAAAATATCGTTAATACTTGCCGATGGCCGTGTTGCGGTTTATAATCTTTATGTAGCTGCTTTACATAATATATATTATCGGACGTAAAGTGAAAATTGGTAAATTTCGTTGTAGATAGTTGTTGAAGAATAATTTCATTAAACGAACAATTGCAAACAGATGTTTTGACATTCTTACCTGTTCCTGATATAATAGAAACAATTAGAATAGAAATAAATGAACTTACTATCTTTAGAAATTTTTTGAGTATATGATGATTGGAATTGGAGGCTGGTTTTATGGCAAGAAGAGCACGTTTCAGCGATTTTGATGGAGTTATTACAGAGGAAATGCTTTCCGATCGGCAAAGAGCTATTTTAGATTTCATTCGTGAGCACGTTTATGCTAAGGGATATCCTCCTGCAGTACGTGAAATTGGTAAGGCAGTGGGTTTATCTTCAAGTGCCAGCGTACACACTCATCTGCATAAATTAGAAGAATATGGTTTTTTGCAAAGAGATCCAGCCAAACCACGCGCTATAGAATTGACCCAAGACAGCAGCTGGCGGCAGAAAACGGTCGTTCCTGTTCCTTTGGTTGGCAAAGTCACTGCAGGGCAACCTATTCTGGCAGTTGAAAATGTTGAGGAGACCTATCCCATTCCACTAGATTTGCTTGGCTGTCAAGAAGATGTTTTTATGTTATCTGTTTCTGGAGATAGTATGATCAAAGCTGGTATACTTGATCATGATTACATTGTTGCCAGAAAGCAAAATTTTGCTAATAACGGAGATATAGTTGTTGCTCTTATTGATGGTGAAGAAACAACAGTTAAGCGTTATTTTCGTGAATTACGTTCAATTCGTCTACAACCAGAAAATGATGCCTATACTCCCATAACAGGTACTGATAATATTCAGGTTCTTGGTAAGGTAATAGCAGTATTCAGAATGCTCTAATGTCTATAATACACCAAATGAATATCATAAAGACAGCTATATGATGTCATATAGCTGTCTTTATTTTCTGAGATAATTAAAAAACAGATAAGAGGAACAATAAAAATCCTCTTATCTGCTTTTCTATTGATATAAAATTTGAGTTTTTATTTCTCCCCTACCATTTTTGCAGCTGACATAATTGCAATACGCCCGTGCTCAAAAGTAAGTCCTCCTTGAAAATATACATTATAAGGTTCACGGCAAGGGCCATCAGCACTTAATTCTATTGATGCGCCTTGTACAAAAGTCCCCGCTGCCATAATTATTTCATCTTGATAGCCGGGAATTATTGCAGGAACTGGAACAACATGTGCATCAACTGGTGAATTTTTTTGTATGGCTATACAAAAATTACATAAACGCTCTTTAGTTTCCAAACGAATAGTCTGAATTATATCACTGCGTCTATCATTTGCAGAAGGAGTAACCTGATAACCCAGGCGTGAAAATACTGCAGAAGCAAAAATTGCTGTTTTAACAGCTTGCAAAACTATATGCGGAGCTAAGAATAAGCCCTGGTATAATTCTCTGGCCGTATCTCCAAGTGTAGCCCCCATTTCTCCGCCTAATCCTGGAGCGGTTAATCTATATGACGCAAGTTCTACTAAATCCTTTCGGCCAACAATATAACCGCCAGTAGGTGCAAGACCGCCTCCAAGGTTTTTGATAAGAGAACCGGCCATTAGATCAGCTCCAACTTCTGTTGGTTCTTGTTTTTCAATAAATTCACCATAACAGTTGTCAACAAAACAAATAATATCAGGCTTTATTGCTTTTGCTGCTTTACAGATCGTTCCTATTTCTTCAATTCTTAACGTTTTACGCACACTACTGTAACCGCATGAACGTTGAATATGTATCATTTTTGTTTTATCCGTAATTGCAGCTGTGATTTTTTCAAGATCAATTTGTGAACCAATCATGGGAATTTCTTTATAGACTACGCCTAAGTCAGTAAGAGAGCCAGGGGTTTTTACAGGTACGCCTATGATAGTCTGCATTGTGTCATATGGAGCTCCTGTAGCAGCGATTACTTCATCGCCTGCTTTCAAAACTCCGAGTAACGCAACGGCTAATGCATGAGTCCCTGAAACAAACTGAGATCGTACCAATGCCGCTTCCGTTTTAAAAATATCAGCATATATTTCATCTAATTTTTCTCTGCCAACATCGGAATAGGCATATCCAGTAGTTGGTTTTAAATAAAAATCTGATACCATATGCTTTCTAAAAGCTTGCATAACCTTTTCTGTATTATACAAAGCTGCTTCTTCATAGCTTTCAGCAGCATGTAATACTTCTAATAATGCTTCCTCTTCTATTTTTTTAAAATCAGTCATTTACGTATAGTCCTCATATTATAAATTTTTCGAAATCCTCTAACTGTTCTGATGCCAGACGTACCTTCATAAAAGTACCGTTTTCTTTATATTCTTGTTCTAAAACAGTACCTATAGTATGTAGTTTAGCAGCTTTTTCAGATTCTGTATATGGAATAAGCAGAGTGACTTCTATAGATTTTAATTTCAGATTTTCTGAAATCAGAGCAAGGAGTTCTTCGATACCAATACCACTCTTAGCCGATATACAAACACTATTTTCTTGCTGTGCTAAACGCTGTGCCAAAGCATTTTCAGAGGGAAGTTTATCTATTTTATTGTAAACAGTGAGTATTGTTTTATTTTGTGCACCTATTTGTTCTAAAACCTTATAAACAGTATCACTTTGTTCCTGATATAATTCATGGCTCACGTCAATGACATGCAGCAATAAATCTGCCTCAGCAACTTCTTCTAAAGTAGATCTGAATGCTGCAACTAATTGATGAGGCAAACGTTGTATAAAACCAACAGTATCAGTAAGTATTGCTTCGTGCTTGTCTGGTAATATTAACTGACGTGTAGTAGGATCAAGAGTTGCAAACAATTGATCTTTCGCATAAATATCAGACTGTGTTAATAAATTTAGTAATGTAGATTTACCTGCATTAGTATAACCAACAAGACTTATTGAAGGAACTTGGTTTTTGGCGCGCTTAATCCTATGTAAAGTCCGGACAGCGCGAACTTTTTCTATGGAGTCTTTGATAAAAGCTATACGATCGCGAATACGCCGTCTATCAACTTCTAATTTTGTTTCGCCAGGACCGCGGGTACCAATACCGCCGCCTAAACGTGATAAAATAAGTCCTTTACCCATAATTCGCGGTAGATTATATTGCAGCTGTGCTAATTCTACTTGTAATTTTCCTTCATTAGTACGAGCCCGCTGGGCAAAAATATCCAAAATTAAAGCTGTTCTATCAAGAATACGAACACCCATTACCTGTTCTATATTTCTTTGCTGCGCCGGTGTCAGTTCATCATCAAAAATGCACAGATCAATATTTTCCTGTTGTGCATACAAGGCCAGCTCCTGTACTTTTCCTTTTCCTATAAAAAATGCCGGATCCGGTTTAGCACGACGTTGAATAAAACGGTTCACTACTACAGCACCTGCTGTATCCGCAAGCTGCTTTAACTCTTCAAGCGAATCTTCAGCAGTCCAACCGCCTTTTATCTGTCCCCAGTCCATACCAACTAAAATGGTTTTCTCTGCTGCTACTGCTAAACTGGAACTACTTGTTTGCTTGTCTAAAATCCGCTCTATTGTATTGATTACATTAAGAAAATTAATAGCTTCTGCTTCTTCCAGAGAAAAAGGTCCATATTCATCGCAGATAAACTGTTCTTCTTTGTCAAGCCCAACTATCATGCCAAAAGAAATTATGGACTGCGTGTAATCAGGTGCGGTAACACCTATTGTAACCATGGCATCGAATTTATTATTTTTTAACGCTGAAAAATCAACTCCACTCAACACTGGATTACCATTTGGATGAGTGTGGACACAACGGATTCCACTTAATCTGCCAATACCTCTGCGACCTTCTACTGCTGGCAGTTCTACACTGTCATTACCACCGATTACAATATTAGTTATTTGCCCGCTTCTAGAAATATAAAGAGAGATTTCTCTGTTTATAAATTCTGTAATATCAGCTAATTTTAAAGCTAATTCCGCAGAAATGAGCTGCCCTAAAGGCACTTGTACATCGTACAAAGCAATTAATTCATTCAAAACAGAATCCCGTATTCCTTTTTTGTTACCTAAAATTTCACGCATGATTTACACCTTAAAGAGCAGACATGGTATTTTACCATATCTGCTCTTCCTTTTCTTACAATTACTGACGAACGCGTGCCGGCTCGACATTTATTTTATAGCCTTTAATCGTGTTTTTGTGCATTACACCCAAAACTTTTTCGGCCATATCTTCTGGGACTTCTACAAAGGTAAACTTGTCATAAATATTGATCAAACCTACTTCTTTGGCAGGAATATCAGCTTCAATAGCAATAGTTCGAACTATATCCTGAACAGTAACTTTTTGGCTGCGTCCAATATTCATGAAAAGACGAACCATGCCAGGACGACCACCAGTATTACTTAAATCTTTCGCCAGAATATCTTCAGGCGAAGCTTCTAAAGCTTTATTACCTTCCTGCATCAGTTTTAACGCAGCAGCAACCACATCTTCAGCATCATATTCTTTTAATAAGCTTGCTGCAATAGGCATATAATCATGATAGTTAGACTGATCCAGCACACTCTGCATTTTGGAAACGATCATTTCACGCTGACGCTCAATAACATTGGCTGTAGTCGGCAATTGACGACGTGTTATTTTGGTTTTAGTAGTGCGTTCGATAAGTTTCAACTGACGGAATTCACGCGGTGTAATAAAGGTCATAGCAACACCAGTATTACCTGCACGGCCGGTACGTCCAATACGATGAACATAGCTTTCCGGATCCTGAGGAATATCAAAATTGATAACATGAGTAATATTATCAATATCTATGCCGCGGGCAGCGACGTCCGTAGCGATAAGAATATCAGCTGTTCCGTCACGGAATTTCTTCATAACACGATCACGTTGAGTTTGGCTTAAATCGCCATGTAAACCTTCAGCCATATAACCGCGGCTTCCCAATGCAATAGCCAGATCATCAACACCTTTTTTAGTGCGGCAGAAAATAATCAGCTTACCATCTATTTCTGCATCAAGCAAACGACATAAACCTTCGATCTTATCCTTAGTTTCAAAATAATATTGATCGATAAGCGGAACTGTGAGTTCCTCTTTGCTGATCGTAACATTTTTAGGAGCCTTCATATATTTTTTTGTGAGGCTTAGGATCGGTCTTGGCATAGTTGCTGAAAACAACAAGGTTTGACGTTCTGCAGGAAGATTTTTCATAATTTCTTCCATATCGTCTACAAAGCCCATATCCAACATTTCATCAGCTTCATCCAGGACTAAAAATTTAATATGATCAAGTTTGATAGTTTTACGGTTTATATGATCAATCAAACGGCCTGGAGTACCAATAACTATTTGCACGCCGCTGCGTAAAGCTCTGATCTGACGGTCGATAGGCTGTCCGCCATAAACAGGTAATGCTTTAATTTTAGAAGTACGTCCAATTTTACCAATCTCTTCTGCAACCTGGATTGCCAGTTCACGGGTTGGAGTCATAATCAGAGCTTGAATATGGCGATGATCGGTAATACTTTGTACGACCGGAATACCAAAGGCGGCTGTTTTACCAGTACCAGTTTGTGCCTGACCTATAACATCGCTACCCTCTAGTACTAAAGGAATAGTTTGCTCCTGGATCGGAGACGGTTCTTCAAAACCCATAGCTGTTAAAGATGCTACGATTTTTTTATCCAGCAGTAAGCTGCCGAACATTTCTTGTACATTAGTTGTCATTGTTTAAATTTCCTCATTTCTTCTTGCTTTTATTTTATCTATCACCATAGAAATAGCCGTTAACGCACTACGCAGTTTATTTTCAGTTCTGGTTCCGCCGAAAAGATGTTTCACACAATGTACGTCATTGCCATCAGCTACAGCCATATAAACTAAGCCTACAGGTTTTTCTTCTGTGGCACCACCAGGACCTGCAATACCAGTGATACCTACACCATAAGTTGTTCCAAAAAGATCTCTCACTCCGGACGCCATCTCACAGGCAACCTGTTCGCTGACAGCGCCGTATTTTTCTAAATTTTCCGCAGATACGTTGACCAGTTTTTGTTTGGCCATATTGCTGTAAGTCACAACACTGCCCAAAAGATATTCACTGCTGCCAGGAATATCAGTGATCATGCTGCTGGCTAAACCTCCTGTGCAGGATTCCGCAAAGGCAATCGTACTACCGCTTTTTAATAGTTCCTGACCAAGATATTCTGCTAAAGAAGCATCATCAACGCCATAAATAAATTTACTTAACCGTTCATAGATTTGTGCTTCTGTGCCGGAAATCAAGGCTTTGGCTTCTTCAACATCGGACGCTTTAGCTGTAATACGAACAATAATTTCACCGCGACGAGCATAAATGGCAATGGTAGGATTACTTTGTGAAGTGATAATATCATCAAGCTGCGCTGCAACAGATGATTCTCCAATGCCACGCATTTTTAAAATACGCGAATAGATTATACCTTGTTGAGCATAACGCTGCATAAGTAACGGTAAAAAGCGCTGTTCACATACGTAATTTAATTCTGACGGAGGTCCAGGCAGCAAAACAATTAGCTTGCCATTATGTTCTAATACCAAACCCGGCGCAGTTCCAACTTCGTTGATTAAAATTTCTGCACCTAAAGGAACCATTGCCTGTTTATCATTATTAGATGACATACAAAGACCTTTTTTAACAAAAAAACTATTAATCCTATCCCATGTATCTAAATCCAGATACATTTCCAGTCCCAGCATATCAGCAATAACTTCTTTAGTGATATCGCCTCTTGTAGGGCCAAGACCACCTGTAGTAATAACGATATCCGCTCTTTCTAAAGCAATTTCTAAAACGCTTCTAAGCCTGGTCTCATTATCGCCAACAGTCGTCTGATAAAGCACATCATAGCCTAGTTTATTTAATTGTCGTGATAAGTACTGAAAATTAGTATTAAGTATTTCTCCCAACAGCAGCTCAGTACCTGTATTTACAACTTCAACGATCATTTGTTTTGCCCCCTTGCTGGCAAATTAAATTCTCTCTCCTACCATTTCGTAGGTGAAACCCTGTAAAATTTTTACTTTAATAAACTCACCTGCTTGAACACTTCCTGCGTTTTCGACAAAAATACTGCCATCAATATTAGGAGCTTCTTTATATGAACGACCAAAAACAAGATCAGGGTTTTCCTCATCGCAACCTTCAACAAGTACTTCTAAAATCATATCTTCCATATTATGATGCATATCTTCTGATATTTGTGCCTGCAAAGACATTAATTCATGAAAACGTTCTTCCTTGATTTGCGTATCTATCTGTTCTGGCAAATCAGCTGCTACAGTTCCCTCTTCTTGGGAATAAGAGAACACACCGGCATTGTCGAAACGCTGTGCTTCAACAAAAGCTTTTAATTCTTGGAAATCAGCTTCTGTTTCTCCAGGAAAACCGACAATAAACGTAGTTCTGATAGTAATACATGGTATACGCTGCCGTAATTTGTTTAGCAATGCCTCAACTTCTGATTTAGTATCATAGCGATTCATGCTGCTTAGCAATCTATCGCTGGCATGCTGAAGCGGAAGATCCACATATTTGCAAACCTTATCCAAGCTGGCAAAAGCTTCAATCAAATCGTCAGTAAAATTATTTGGATAACAATACATGACCCGGATCCATTTAAGGCCTTCCAGTTTATTAAGTTCAGACAAGAGCTCCGGCAGGCGCAGTTTACCGTAAAGATCTTCACCGTATCTGGTGGTATCCTGTGCAACAACTATCAGCTCTTTAACACCCTTATCAACTAATGCTTTGGCTTCGCCAAGCACTTGTTCAAACGGTTTGCTGACATAAGGTCCACGTAATTTGGGGATGATACAGTAAGAGCAGCAATTATCACAGCCTTCGGCAATTTTTAAATATGCCATATAATCAGGAGTTGTTAAAATACGCGGTGCCGGGATTGGCGGCGCCAGTTCTGCTTTTTTCAGAGACTCCAGCATAATGAACCGCTCTCCCTGAGTGACCCTTTGGATAACATAAGCAATATCTTCATAGCATTCAGTACCTATAACGGCATCTGCTTCAGGAATATTTTCTAAAAGTTCTTCTGCATAACGCTGCCCTAAGCAGCCGGTAATAATCAAATATTTACAGGTCCCTGTTGTTTTATACTCCCCCATTTGTAAAATAGTATTAATAGATTCTTCTTTGGCAGATTCTATAAAACCACAGGTATTTATAATAATCAAATCTGCTTCTGCAGGATCGTTAGTAATTGTTATCTGCTGTTCATGAATCAATCCCAACATTGTTTCAGAATCAACGAGATTCTTAGGACAGCCGAGACTTACTAAGCCTATTTTCACGTTTGTTCCTCCATCTATTTTACTGCAAATCTAGCCGACTGCAGCCATTTATTTGTTAAAATCTCCTGTTGTACCAGAGTATTATAAGCAGTATTAAGCCATAATTTTTCAGGCTGCTCAATATGATTGCCATTTAAACCATTGGATAGTAAAAACATATAACCTGTATTTTGCTCCAACGCAACTTTCTGCGGTGCCGATGACATTAAAAGCCAGTCTCTGAACATTTGTGCATCCTCATATTTTTTAGAAGCAGCATCAACGGCTACCCCATATAAGCTTACAGGAGTCCCTTCACTGGGAAAGACGATATATGCAGGAAAATCATTTTCCAAATATTTGAATACGTAGCTGCGCCGAGTAATAGCCAAGTCTGCATCACCAACAGTGGTCAGGCGAATTGGTGTGAAAGGAAAGCGGGAATATTGAGGAATTTGTCTGTTAAGACCTCTGAAATATGCCAGGCTTTTTTCCTCGCCTCGAACACTTGCAAAAGCAGCTAAAAAGTTACGCGTATTTGCCGAATCGGAAAGATTTTCCATAGCCACACGCACATTTTGAAGCTTAATGATATCCTGCCAACTCAAAATATTTTCCTGACCGTATTTTCTGGCATAACTTTGATTAACCAAAAAAACTACAGGGTCATAAAAGACACCGAACCATTGACTTTGTTCATCTTTAAAAACAGACGGTAATAAATCTCCAGCCTCACTTAAAATGGCATATAAACGCTGCTGTTTACTTAGAAGCTGCAGCTCATTATGCTCTAAGAGATACAAATCAGGTAATTTTCCCTGTTCTCTTTCTTCCGGCAGTAATAGTTTTATCACAGCATTCCGATCAGAGTCATTATTATACTCGCTGATTAAAGCCTGTAGAAAACTGTTATCTAAATTAGAATATAATAATAATTCAGTTTTTCCATGCACCGCTATACTTGTTTCATTTTTGTCAGAATCAAAAATAAACCAGGCTATACATGCAAACATCAGAGCAATGATTAACAGTATTTTTTTTTGAGGCATCTTTAACCTCCTGTTTTACCGCCGTTTGTTAATTTTAGGGTTAAATGCAATTTTGCTGTGTCGTGCTTTTGGATTATGGGAAGAAGATATTTTCAGTAAACATTTCGCATCATCACCAATAAGGTCACCACGATTAGTCTGCTGTAAAGCTTCTTTAACCAACTGACGGTTTTTAGGATTTTTATATTGCATCAGAGCACGCTGCATCGCTTTATCATGAGGATTACGGGCAACAAAAACCTTTTTGCCAGTTTCAGGATTGATACCGGAATAATACATTGCTGTCGATGCGCTTCCTGGAGTTGGAATAAAATCCTGCACCTGTTCAGGCTGATGTCCGATATCCCTCAAAAATTCACTTAACTCAACTGCATCACGCAGAGTACAGCCGGGATGACTGGAGATAAAGTAAGGTACTAAAAACTGTTTGAGGCCTATTTCTTGATTTTTCTTATTAAAAGCACGCATAAATTTTAGATAAACAGATTTACCAGGCTTGCCCATATTAGCTAAGGCATGTTCTGCTACATGCTCTGGAGCAACTTTTAATTGCCCGCTGACATGGTAACGACATAATTCATCTAAGAAACGATCATTTTTGTCTGCCAGCAAATAATCGTAACGGATACCGGAACGAACGAATACTTTCTTTATTCCAGAAAGCGCACGAACTTTTTGAAGCAGTGCTATATAATCGCTGTGGTCAGTATCAAGATTAGGACATGGTTTTGGAAATAGACACTGCCTGTCGCGACAAACTCCTACTTTTAATTGCTTGGCACAGGAAGGATGTCTGAAATTGGCAGTCGGACCGCCAACATCATGTATATACCCCTTAAAATTTGGCAATTCAGTGATTTTTTTTGCTTCACGAATGATAGATTCATGACTGCGTGTCTGGATTATTCTTCCCTGATGAGAATGAATAGCACAGAAAGAACAACTGCCAAAACAGCCACGGCAACTGATCACACTAAACTGTACCTCTTCTATTGCAGGCACTCCTCCGTATTTTTCGTAAGACGGATGATAAGTACGCATATAATCCAAATCATAAATAGCATCCATTTCTTCCTGTGACAAAGGAAATGGCACTTGATTTTGAACAACGAATTTTTTGCCGTTCTTTTGGACAACAATCTTCCCGGAAAATGGATCAAGTTCTTTACTTTGTAGGTTATAAGCTTTAGCAAACGCTTCCCTATCTTTTAATATATCTTCTAATGAAGGTAATTCAATAAATTCATCTAACGCTTGCAAATCATCTGCTAAATAAGCTGTACCCCGCACATAATGGATATCTTCGATAATAGCTCCGCCAGCTAAATAGTCAGCAATTTCAACGATCTGCTTTTCACCCATACCATATATCAAAAGGTCGGCATTACTTTCGACTAAGATGGAAGGCAAAATTTTATTTTCCCAATAATCAAAATGCGCAAATCTGCGCAAACTGGCTTCAATGCCTCCGATAATAACCGGCATTTCCGGCCATAAGCGTTTTATTTGCTGCGCGTAAACTACAGTAGCATGATCAGGGCGCTTCCCCATCTCGCCACCAGGTGTATATGCATCTTTTTTTCTTGGTTTTTTAGCCGCAGTATAGTGGCAAAGCATCGAATCAAGATTTCCACCTGAAATAAGCACTGCCAGACGAGGCTTGCCCAGCACCTCAAAATTTTTCAGCTTGCGCCAATCTGGCTGACACAACAGTGCGACTTTATAACCCTGCGCTTCTAATACACGACAAATAACAGCCGGTCCAAAAGAAGGATGATCAACATAGGCATCGCCGCTGATAAACAAAAAATCTATTTGTTCCCAACCACGGGCATTGATATCTTCCTGGGAAATCGGCAAAAATTCTTTCATTAGGATTTATGGCCTCCGATATTATTTCTTATATTCTTTAATGACAACTCCATCAACTTTTTCAGCTGGAGCAGGCTTTCCGTTAACAGCAATCTGCATTGCCTTGATGTTGCCATATTTTACAATAATTTTTTTATCAGCAGAGAAGTTTTTTTCCTGATTGCTTACTAAAGTTCCTTCAAAAACTTTTTCTCCATCTACAGTAACTTCTACCCAGCATCTGTCATTACAAAACATATAGAGATTTAGATTGTTTTTATCAGGAACAGCTTGCTGCTTCTGCTGTACTTGCTTATTGTCAGCAGGCGTTTTCTGTGCTTTAGCAGCAGCCGCTTGTTCAGCGCGTTCTTTGGCTTTTTTTGCATCTGCTTCTATTTTTGCTTTTTCCTGCTCAGGTATTTCATTGCTTTTGGCAGTATCATCACTTAAAGCTGATTGTTTTGGTGTCACAATATTTTCCGGCTGATCACTGCTGCTGAATAAGAAAATATAACCGGCAGCAGCAATTATAACTAACAACAAAAATGACAGCAGATAAGTAAAAATATTCGAAGAATTTTTTTGCGGTTTTAGATGAGGAGCAACACTTATTTTAGAAGTTGTACGGATTTCAGCAGGTTTTATTTCTTCTGGATCAACACCTGCACAAGCAGCTTTGTAAAGCGTAACTAATTCTGGACCGTTGAGCCCCAGATAATTACCATAGGTGCGTATTATTCCTTTAGTAAAAACATCACCTGGAATTTTAGCGTAGTCACCTGTTTCAATAGCCGCTAGATAGATTTTTCGGATACTGGTAGCTTCTTCTACCTGATCTAAAGAAAGGCCTTTATCAAGTCTGGTATTTTTTAGAATTTCTCCTATATTATCCATAAGCTTACCCTCCTCTATCATATTTATTGCGCTGTAAAAAAACGTTCTTCTATTTCATGACGCGACATAATTAATTCGCGGGGTTTGCTGCCAACAGACTGACCTACGATACCAAGTTCTTCCATACAATCAACTAAGCGTGCAGCACGCGTATAACCAATTCTAAATTTACGCTGCAGCATTGAAGAAGATGCCTGACCAGTATCCATGACTAAACGGACTGCATCTTCAAAAAGTTCGTCACTCATCAGATCGTTGCCATTTTCAGATGCTGCGTTAGAACCTTTAGTATCACTTTCTAACACCTGCTGAGTAACTTCTTCTGAATATTCGACTGGTATGGATTGCTTCTTGATAAAATCAACAATCTTATTTAATTCTCCATCACTCACAAAAGCACCTTGTACACGTACAGGCTTATTTGTACCGATAGGATAAAAAAGCATATCGCCTTTGCCCAATAGCTTTTCAGCACCGCCCATATCCAAAATAGTACGGGAATCGGTCTGTGAAGAAACAGCAAAAGCAATACGTGAAGGAATGTTTGCTTTTACAATTCCTGTAATAACATCAACAGACGGACGCTGAGTTGCCAAAATAAGATGGATACCAGCTGCGCGGGCTTTTTGAGCCAAACGCAGAATAGCATCTTCTACATCTACTTTAGCCACCATCATCAAATCTGCTAATTCGTCAATAATAATTACGATAAAGGGCATTTTTTCCGCGGCCTGTGCATTATAGCTATTGATTTCCCGCACATGATTATCAGCAAAAGCCTTGTAACGGCGTTCCATCTCGGCAACAGCCCAATGTAAAGCTGAAGCAGCTTTTTTGGAATCAGTAACAACAGGAGTCAGTAAATGCGGAATACCATTATAATTAGAAAGTTCAACAACCTTAGGGTCAACTAAAATCATTTTGACTTCTTCAGGACGGGCTTTGTATAAAATACCGGCAATGATCGTATTGATACATACAGATTTACCGGAACCGGTAGAACCGGCAACAAGCATATGAGGCATTTTAGAAAGGTCTACCGTAATAATATTACCACTGATATCCTTGCCAAGACCTACACAAAGTTTTGACTCTGTTTTACGAACTAAATCGCAGTCGACTACCTCCCTGAAAAATACCGGATCATTTTTTCGGTTCGGGACTTCAATGCCGATGGCAGCTTTGCCTGGTATCGGCGCCTCGATGCGAACACCTGAGGCGGCAAGTTTGAGCGCTATATCGTCTGCTAAGTTTACTACTGAACTTACTTTAACGCCAGGAGCAGGTTCCAGTTCAAATCTGGTGACGGAAGGACCGCGGGTAACAGCGACGACGCTGGCGCGAACGCGGAAATCTTCAAGTGTCTGTTCTAAAATAGCACATTGTTCTCTGATATCCTCTTCGGTATGCTTATCTTTGGAAACATACGGAGGATTAAGTAACTCCAAAGGTGGAAACAAGTATGTACTTGCTTCTGCTGCCGGCAGAGTTTCTGTTTTTACTTTTTCACTGACAGCCTTTTTAGGAGCCGGGCTGGCAGCAGAAATATTTTTATCAGCAGTATCAATGATCTTTATATCGCCAGGATTCTGATTTTTGTAAGGATTAAGAAAATCATGCTCTGGCATTTGTACTGCTGTTTCCTTTGGTTTATTAAAATCTATAATCGGCCTTGTAATAATATGAGGCTCATTTTTCTCAGCAACAGGAAATTCTTCGATAAATGGCTGTTCATCATCAAAAAACGCTTCTTCATCTTCAGCTTTACTTTCATTTTTGCCAACAGCTTTTCGAATGATCTGTTTAAACTGGCTTTCTTTTTTGATTCCTGAAGTAAAGCCTGCAAAATCATCACTGTTGTAAGGATTAACAGTGTTCAAAACTTCCATATTCTTAAAATCAGAAGTTTCAGCAGTAGTTTCATTATCTGAATTTTGATAAGTTACAATATTTTTAGCTTTTCTACCAGCTGTTTCTGCCGAAGCCTTTAAAGACAATTTCCCCGTTAATAAAACGCTGCAGATGATACCTGCAATCAAAATTATCAATGCTCCAGCTGTTCCTGACAGACGTCTTAATGCTAAAAGAAAAGCTCCGCCCAATAGACCGCCACCTTCTTTAAGCTGTTCAGGAACCAGCTCTTCCCCTACAGGTACAAAAACATGATGAGCTGTGCCTAAAAGGCACAGCATCAATAATGTTAGGGCTAATCCTTTTTTTGAAAAACCAATTCCCTTGTGGGAAAAAGAAAATCTAATACCAAGAACTATGCATGCGAGCGGAAACAAAAATGCCCCTTTACCTAAAGTATAGTTCACAACTTTATCTATAAAAGCACCTATTGTTCCTGTAGGAAGCCCAAAATAAGCTGCTGCTGCAAAACATCCTAACGCAAGCAAAAGAACGCCGCTTATTTCCAAACGACTGTTATTCTGTTGTTCCGTACGTTCTGCTTTGGTTCTTCTCAAATTAGGCACCTCATTTACAACATTAGATCTCCATTATAATAGGCAAAATCATCGGTCTTCTGCGTGTTTTTTCGTATAAAAATCTGCCAAGTGAATCGCGGACAGCAGATTTTATAACAGACCATTCAGAAACATTGCTCTGTTCGCATTTATCAAGAGCCTGCTGAACTTTCTCTTTAGCAGTTTCCATCAAGCCCTCTGCTTCACGCACATAAACAAAGCCGCGAGAAACTATATCCGGACCGGAAACTACAGTGCAGGTATCCTTATCGATAGTAACGACAACTATCATGATACCATCCTGGGACAGCTGTCTGCGGTCACGCAGAACGATATTGCCAACATCACCTACGCCGAGTCCGTCTACAAGTACTTTTCCGGAAGGAACGCGGCCATTGATACCAATACTATTGCGTGTCAATTCAATGATCGAACCGTTTTCGCCTACGACGATATTCTCGCGCGGCATACCCAGACTGCCTGCAAGCTGTGCATGCTTGATCAAATGCCTGTATTCGCCATGCACAGGAATGAAAAATTTAGGACGCACCAGATTGTGCATCATTTTGATTTCTTCCTGACTGGCATGACCTGAAACGTGTACACCATTGCTTTTTTCATAAATAACATCGGCACCAAGTTTATACAAGTGGTCTATTGTTCTGGAAACCAGCTTTTCATTGCCTGGAATAGGTGTTGCGGAAATAATAACAGTGTCTCCGGGAACAATATCAACTTTTTTATGATCGGACATAGCCATTCTTGTTAAAGCAGACATAGGCTCTCCCTGGCTGCCGGTAGTAATGATAACTATCTTATCAGGAGTATAGTTGTTGCTCTCATCAATGTCGATCAGTACGCCTTCAGGTATTTTTAAATACCCTAATTCCATGGAAATATTTACTACATTTACCATGCTGCGCCCGATAACTGCTACTTTACGTTTATAACGAACAGCGCTGTCAACTACCTGCTGGATACGATGTACGTTTGACGAGAAGGTAGCGACAATAATACGGTTTTTGGCATAACGGAATTCATCATCAAAAGTCTGCCCGACTATTTTTTCACTTTGCGTATAACCGGGGCGTTCGGCATTGGTACTGTCAGCCATTAAAGCCAGTACACCCTGATCACCGAACTCTGCGAATTTATTAAATTCAGTTACCTGTCCATCTACAGGAGTCTGGTCAAATTTGAAATCACCGGTATGAATGATAATACCAATAGGAGTATGGATCGCCAATGCAACTGCATCTGGAATACTATGGTTGACACGTATAAATTCCACTTTGAAATTTCCTGCGTGAATTTTATCTCCAGGTTTGATAATTTTGCATGCTTCAGAGCTGACCCCGTTTTCTTTCAATCTTCCCTGAAGAATACCTAAAGTCAAAGCAGTTCCGTAAACAGGAGCGCCGATCTGTTTCATAACATACGGCAAAGCACCTATATGATCTTCGTGCCCATGAGTCAGGAAGATAGCTTTAACCTTGTCTTTGTTCTCCACTAAATAAGTAATATCAGGAATAACAAGATCGATTCCCAGCATATCATCTTCAGGGAACATCAAGCCGGCATCAACGAGAATTATATCGTCGCCATAACGGAATACCGTCATGTTCTTACCGATCTCCCCCAATCCGCCCAAGGGAATAATATTTAATTTACTTTGTATTTTACTCAAAAAAAATACACCTCCAAAATTTTTTTAATTTATTTCCGTACAAGTATTTAGACCTCTAGTAATAAAATCTATTAACCGCACACCTACTCTACGGTATATTATACATTAAATAATGCAGAAAAACAAATGTTTAATCAATTATCAATAAATTTTTATTGTAAAGATTCAGTGAACTGAACATAAAAAAACAAGCATACCTTAAAAGGTATGCTTGTTTGAAGCTCTTACAGATCCTCACCATGGTTTTCGATAGGACCTTTATTTTTATTCATGCGCTGCCAGAAGAAAGCAACTGCAAGAATTGCTACGCCAACAGCATCAGTAACAGCGCCAGGAATAATCATATTTAAGCCGCCAACAAAGAACAGCAGTCTTTGCAAAAAGCTGAGCTTGGACTGACAGAACCCAATCATGGCGACAGATACGCCCCACATGCCTATAATCGCCGTTGCACAGGCAAAAGTGATCGTAAATGGAGTTGCATCAATCATAAGCAGTTCAGGTGCCAGAACAAAAATATACGGAACGATAAAAGCCGCTATTGCCAATTTTGCTGCTGCAAAGCCTGTCTTCATTGGATCGGCACCGGAGATACCGGCACCAGCATAAGCAGCCAAAGCAACCGGAGGAGTTACGTCCGCAACGATACCAAAGTAGAAGGCAAACATATGCGCTGCCAAAACAGGAACATCCATCTGCACCAAAGCAGGAGCAGCAATTGTAGATGTAATAACATAGTTAGCAGTAGTCGGAACGCCCATACCAAGGATCAAAGACGTGATCATTGTAAAGAACATTGCCGGCAATAAGTGTCCACCTGCAAGATCCAGCAGTGCCGTAGCCAATTTAAGGCCAACGCCTGTTTTGGTTACAACACCGATAATGACTCCGGCTGTAGCACAGGCAATCAAAACACCGAGAACACCTTTAGAGCCTTCGATCAAGCCTTTGACTACATCACCAAAGCTGATACGTGTAGATTTTCTGAGGCAGGAACAGATCAGAGTAAGACCAATCGCCCACAAAGCAGCACGCATCGGCGTATAACCGGATACCAACAAGTAAACGATGATCGCCAGCGGTAAAATCAAATGGCCTTTTTCCATAAACAGTTTACCAAACTTAGGTAATTGATCACGCGGCGTCCCTTTAAGCCCAAACTTTTTAGCTTCATAATGTACGCCTATCCAAACACCAATGTAATATAACAGCGCCGGAATGACGGCAGCTTTAACAACTTCGATATAAGGGACGCCGACAAATTCAGCCATCAAGAATGCAGCCGCACCCATAACAGGAGGCATCAGCTGTCCGCCAGTAGAAGCAGCAGCTTCTACCGCGCCTGCAAAAGCAGGACGATAACCTAATTTCTTCATCATCGGAATCGTAAAGGCGCCTGTACCGGCTACGTTAGCAACAGAGCTGCCTGATACTGTGCCCATCAACCCAGATGATAATACGGCAACCTTGGCAGGTCCGCCTGCGGCCCAGCCGGCAACAGCGTTAGCCAGGTCGATAAACAACTTGCCCAAACCCGTAGCTTCCAAATAGGAACCAAATAAGATAAAGAGATAAATAAATGTTGAAGATACGCCAAGTGGAGTACCAAAAATACCTTCTGTGGTAAAGAAAAGATGATCGAACATCTCCTGCACACCAACTCCGCGATGTGCCAGAATCCCCGGCATATACGGGCCGGCAAAAGCATAAAACATAAAAAACAGTGCAACTGTAAGCATCGGCCAGCCGACAACACGGCGAGCTGCTTCAAACAGAAGCAATGTACCGATAAAAGCAATACTGAAATCAAATTCAGTATTCATACCGGCTCTTAAAACAAGTTCATCGTAAAAAATTACGATATAAAGTGCACTGGCAACACTTAGAACAGCGAAAATAACATCAAGCGGATGCATTACAGATCTGGACCAGTTTTTCCTGCCAGGATACAGCAGATAAATCAAAGAAAATCCAAATGCCAAATGGATTGCTCTCTGTAAGTGTGCATCAAGTACACCGAAAGTTGCGGTATACAATTGAAAAACGGCGAAGGCAATACAGATAAAAGAAATTAATTTGTCCCACATTCCCGTTAAATTACGTTTGTCAGACTCTTTGTCAAATTTTTGCAGGACTTCTTCTGCTGACATAGTTGTTTTATCTTGTTCACTCATTCTGCCCTCTCCTCCCCTTTTGCAAAATTTAATTTAACCAATATTGATAACGTTTTTCTGCCTTGATTTCAACCAAGGTTCCTTGTCCATATAGATCGCAAAGATCATAGACTTTATTTTTATGTATAATACGAGGCTTTGCTTGTACGGCAGTTCTTAATTTTACAGTCTTATAAGGCCGATACATTTTTAAGATAAACTTACCGTCAGGAGTATTAGTCAAAATTCCTTCTGCAGGTGAATATGGCAGTCCTACTCCCAGTGATTGATACCGAGTATGTGTCATAACCATATCATCTGCACCGTCAACTCTAAAAAATTCTTCCACCGTTGTCAGCTGGACCGAATGGGTAAATGCAATATTCCATTCTTCTCCTCTTTTTGCAGTAAAACATTGTTTTGGCAATCCATCTTCGGGATTAATAGAAACTACTAATTGGTTGGCATACCAAAACAATATTCCCAAACCAACTAATACAGTAACTGATATCAGAATCATTTTTTTAGAAAAAGACCGATTACCGGAAGTTCCCGGCAACCGGTCTCTCAGGTTCATCATATAAAATATTTAACTCTTATTTTTCTTTCAAGTATTTTTCTGCGCCCGGATTAACAGGAACAGACATACCGTCCAATGCGGTTGCTTTAGAAACTGCATTAGCTACAGAATGAGCTGCTTTCAAACGATCGAGATTGCTGAAAATAGCTTTGGTGATAGCATAGCCGGTATCAGCATCCATTTTATCAGTTACTGCCAACATAGCACGAACTGCGATTGCCTGAACGTCGGCTTCTTGATTCGGGTAAGTTTTGGCTGCAATAGTAAGTTTGGTATAGAAAGGATATTTTGCAATCAAAGCGTCAGCTTTATCGCTGTCAACCGGCAGTAAAACTACATGGTTTTGAGTCGCGATATCCTGAATAGCTGCGGTCGGATGGCCTGCAGTTACGAATGCAACGTCAACATTGCCGTCTTTTAATGCATTGGAAGCTTCTGCGAAAGAGAGGTATTGAACTTTAATATCATCATAAGTGATACCATAAGCTTCGAGTATCTGGCGGGCATTAGCTTCAGTACCGGAACCTGCGGCACCTACTGCAACGCGTTTGCCTTTAACATCATTAAGAGATTTAATACCGCTTTTATCCAAAGTCACGATTTGTATCGTTTCGGGATACAAAGTCGCCAAGCCCTGGATACTGGGGACTTTTTTATCTTTGAACATTTCTGAACCGTTAACAGCATAATAAGCGATGTCATTTTGTACAAAAGCGATATCGACTTTATCCTGCTGCAACAAGTTGATATTTGCTACAGATGCACCGGTGGATTGAGCTGAAGCATTAGCGCCGGGAACATTTTTATTCAAAATGTCAGCGATAGCGCCTCCCAATGGGAAATATGTACCAGCTGTACCGCCAGTAGCAATATTAATGAATTTTTGCGCAGCCGGTTTTTTCTCGTCCTTTTTGTCAGAACCACCGCCGCAGCCGGCTGCCATAGTAGCAAAGACCATGATCGCCATCAGAAAAGCTAAAAGTTTTTTCATAGGATCCCCTCCTCATTTTTGAGTGTACACAGTTGTATCATGAAAAATAAAAGCTCATTTTTCAAATGACTATGCCACTTTACTTACTTAGTTTAATTCGATAAATTTCTATAAAATCCTGCAAGTTAGAAGAAGCTCTATATTGTATACAATATACTTTATCTGTTTTTCTTAAATTTTTGCCGCTTTGCTAAAATTAAAAGAATATGGTATCATATATATCGTTATCAAATATTCAGAGGGCAATAAATTCCCTTGCCAATAAGAGAAAAGGATGTGTGTTTTATGAGTTCCGGAGCTTATACTCTCAAACTTTCACGTACGCTTTACAACGATACTTTCCGTGCCCAGCTGCTTGACGAAAATCAGCAGGTAATCGGCCATCTTCGTATCGTTCCAGGTGTCCCGCTTGACCGCAGCCTGGTCCCGGAAGACGCGCCCAGCGTTCCGGCTTATCTTTTGGTCATTGTCGATGACGCCGATATCAACAAGGATAATCTGATCGATTTTGAAGAACGTGCCAGTTATGCTTTACTAAAACGTTTTTCAACAGAAGCAATCAGTTTCCAGCATTGCCAATTCTATTATCCTTCACCTGCTTTCATTTTTGAACAGGCAGATGCACTTACTAATCCTGTTATGTGAAAAAATCCCTTCAACATTTTTGTTGAAGGGATTTTTTTATACATTTTTGTTATTTTATTATCTTCAGATAAATTTGTCACTGCCTTCGGCGCTTTCCCCGTTTTTAAAGCTGCGGTATTTGTCATAAATTATCCGCATAGCCGTTGCAACGGCTTTTTTAGCACTGCCCTGATATTGACGTTCTAAAATATTCTGCAGCTCTTCGTGCCCATTGGAAAGATTGTAACCAATAAGGCACTGCGCAATATATTGCCGTGCCAGTTCAGTCGCCAGTGTGCAGTCTGCCTTTACGATAAGTCCGCTCTTCATATCTACAACCACAATCACGCCTATTACCTTATACATTTCCGCAGCTGTAATTCCTACCGGTAATTTTGCATACCCCGAAAAAAGTACTCTTTCATTACTTTGTTCGTTTAACATAAAAATCCTCCTGTTTTTTTACCGACAAGCTGCGGACGGAAACATTGATTGTTTTGACCTGCATTGCCGTCATATATTCTACTTTTTCTTTTATTTTGTGTTGGAACAATTTTGTTACTTCAAAAATCTTAACGCCGTAATACAATACGACATCGACATAAATGCTGATGCCTTTCGTTTCGGCACGCCTGCGCACTTTGATGCCTGTTACTTTATCAATGCCCATCATTTTTTCGGC
Organism: Phascolarctobacterium faecium; assembly: GCF_003945365.1. Classification (NCBI taxonomy): domain Bacteria; kingdom Bacillati; phylum Bacillota; class Negativicutes; order Acidaminococcales; family Acidaminococcaceae; genus Phascolarctobacterium; species Phascolarctobacterium faecium. The sequence goes on from NZ_AP019004.1 coordinate 1,694,252, forward strand.
GATGAGATTGATAATGTCATAAATAGCGTAATCGGAAATCAACAGCTTGCCATAATAGCTGAACGCCGGTCTGACGATCGAACGGTCTTCCCCGCTTTTCTTCCTTTGCTTGGAAAATAAATTATATGGTAAATCAGCAAAATAACCTGTAAAATGCGGCTTCAACTCGACAGTCGGTACCGGAACAATATGCTTGCCGTCGCGCAGCCGGGCCTGTTTCGCCTTTTTGATCTCCTGCTTGGACGCAATCTGCTGAATATAAACGGTCTTTTCAGGCTCAGGTAACTCCAAACGCTTAACTATTTTCTCTATCATATTGTCGGAAGTTGCCAAAATCAGAAGCCGCCGGACGTCATTACCTGCCAAAGCCTGACGCACTGCTTCTGCATGATCTTCTTCAGTAAAAATAGCGCGCTTGACCGCCTGTATTCTATTCGTTTCATTTTTAGCAGAAGTTCCGGCTAATATTTTGGTTCCTTTGATAAGTAATCCGTCATCAATAATAGCATCACAATTATTTTTATGGGCAATACCTATTGCTCGATGACTTTTACCAGTACCGCTGGGACCTACAAAAGCTACTACTTTCATAAAGGCCTCCGCAAATCCGACTTAAATTTATTGTTTATATTCTATCACATTTTTGACATTTGTATATAAAACTTCAAAAATTCCTAATTGCTCAGGAAAACGCCCGCTCACTCCGTGAAAATCTGAACCGCCAGAAACCAGCAAATCAAAATTCTGCGCCAGCTCCAGCCAGTATTTCTGCTCATTTATATCTGCGGAAGGATGATAGACTTCGATACCGTCAAATTTTACATTCTTCATCAAACAGTTCACCAGCGGCTTATCCTCCAACTCACTTGGATGCGCGAGCACCGCCAGGCCTCCTGCCTGGTGCAGCAGCTCTACGGCCTCCTCCGGCGATAATTTAGGCTGCGGTTCATAACCGGGCCTGCCTCTCTTTAAAAGCACGTCAAAGGCTTCCTGCACCGTAGCAAAATACCCTTTGGCAACTAAAGCTTTAGCCACATGGGGACGTCCGACTGCTCTGTTGTCAGGATCACATTCGGCCACCTCGACATAATAGCCCAGAGCAGCTATTTTCTTAAGAATCTTCTGCAGCCTGAGTTCGCGCGCATGGCGCATTTCATGCATTTTCGTCAGCAAACGCTCATTACTGATATCAATATGATATCCTAAAATATGTACGCTGGCTTCACCGGCCTGAGTACCAAGCTCTACGCCTCTGATGATGCGGGGAGCGTTTTTTATATTTACAGCAGCGGCTTCTGCCTGAACAATGCCATTTACAGAATCATGATCAGTCAAAGCCAGTACGCCTATTTTAGCAGCAGCTGCCGCTTCTACCAGCTTTGCCGGAGTATAAGTTCCATCTGAACTTGTGCTATGAGTATGCAGATCTACTAACATTTTACATTTCCTGCGCCAGCTTAATCAAAGTGCTGACGCCAAATCCGGTACCACCCTTAACTTTAAAACCCGCAGTTTTAGCAGCGGTAGAAGTACCGCCGATATCAATATGGGCCCAGGGTATCCCTGCTTCGACAAATTCACCGATAAACAATCCGCCGCTGATACAGCTGGCTTCACGTCCGGCACTGTTGAGCAGGTCGGCAACATCACTTTTCAACGCTTCCTTGCATTCCGGCAGCGCAGGCAGCTGCCAGTAGCTTTCGCCTGCTTTTTTACCAGCTTCGATAATCTGTCTGATCAAAACATCATCGTTGCCGACAACACCAGCTGTTTCTGTCCCCAAAGCAACAATAACGCCGCCAGTCAGCGTTGCTATATCAACTACCTTGGCTGCGCCCTGCTTGCAGGCGTACCAGACCGAATCCGCCAAGACCATACGTCCTTCGGCATCTGTTGAAATAACCTCGATCGTTTTACCGTTAGCTGCTTTTACAACATCTCCGGGACGCTGAGCGCTGCCGGAAGGCATATTTTCAGCACAGGCAATGATCCCCATCACATTGCAGGGTATTTTCAGTGCGGCAATAGCCCTTAACGCGCCTAAAACTGCACCAGCACCAGCCATATCGTCTTTCATCTCACCCATATTGTCACTGGGCTTGATCGAAATACCTCCGCTGTCAAAAGTAATACCCTTACCGACATAAGCAGTATAAGGCGCAGCACCTGCTCCATTATATTTGATTGTAACCAGACACGGAGGATGGATAGAGCCCTGCCCTACAGCCAGTAAAGCATGCATGCCCATCGCTTCCATCATTGTTACGTCTAAAATTTCAAATTCCATATCATATTCCAGAGCCAATGCTTCTGCTTCTTCAGCCATAACGCTTGGAGTCACTAAATTGCCGGGCCGGTTGACCAGATCGCGTGTATAACAAACCGCATCTGCCACAACCTCAGCTTCTGCAAGCACCCGTTCAGCATCAGGAATACCGGAAATAATAGAAAAATCAAGTTCCGGTTTAGCTTCAGGTTTACCCTTACATTCCGTAAATTGATACCCTCCCAAAACCAGCCCCTCTGCCAAAGCAGCTAAGTAATGGACCCTTGCCGGATTAGAAAGAATCGGTGCCACAACAGCAGTCTGCTTTATTTTGGCAGCAATTAGAGCCCTGGCAGCACTGCCTGCAGCTTTACGTAGATTGTTCGGCTTGCATTCATCACCTTTGCCAAAGCCGGCAACAATAACTCTCTGCAACCTTCCATCCTGCGCTATAACAAGATCAGTCAAGCTTCCTGCTGCTGTCAAATCTTCATTTTTTTCAGCCAGCCCATTGACAGCCTGCACTATATTAGCTGGAATATTCATTTTTGTTAAGTACGGCAGACATTCCCTGCACAAAAACAAGGTAACAGACTCCGCATTAACTATACTTTCTTCTTCAAAACCATCTATCACTGATTTTACTAACTCTTTTGCTGTTTCCTGATCTAAATCCATAATACTGCTCCTTTATACTTTTTTATTTTTATCTGAAAGTTACACAGGTAGTCAACTCATCCAAATAGGTGTTGCCATTTGATTTCTGCAGATTCAAATCACTGACAACGACCTTCATTACACTATGACGCGTACCGCCCGTATAATGGCTGCCCAGAGAATGAATAGCATAGGGAATCTCGTTGGAGGAACCGAGATACAACATCACGTGTCCGTCCATATGCAGTGTAGAACCAGGAGTTAAACCTTTTATGACATTGGCACGCTGAGCACTGCTCATATTGCCCATTTTTTTATGAATACCAGCGCTTGTTTCCTGCTCGTCAGCATTGCGCGGCAGAAAAATACCTACTGTACGGTAAGCATTACTGATAAAACTGGAACAATCGACGCTTTGCTGCAGTCCGCCCCAACCGTATACAGAATCGTAAAATTTAAAAGCGCTGCGGATAATATTATTAGTCGTATAAGGCAGATAACCTTCGTGCAGCGAAGCATTGGCAGCCAAAACTACCTTCTCTTCCTGCAGCTTGCCCTCTTTAGTCCTGACAGGAACCTTCACCGTATAAGCAGATGCTTTTTTATCAGCCAGCTGCAAACGAGCGCCCTGCTGAAATAAAACCTGAGCTCCGTCCGCCTTTAATGTGTAATCCTTAGCAACTACGGTCAGAAAATTCTTAGGCTCCGCATAACGCAACCAGGTACTGCGGTCAGTTTCGGCAACATCAAATTTAGACAGCCAGCCACGGTAATTATACGCTTGCACATAATAAAAATAACCGTTAGTACTGGTATGCAAAATAGCGACAGCCTCGCCCGGATCCAAAGCGGTTTCCTGCAAAGCATCAAAATTACGGTCACTGGCATAAAAAAACAAACCTTCACCTGTCGGCAGATTACGCAGATTAGCACGCCTTACAGTAACGCCATAACGCACAGTGACCTCAGCCGGTATTGCCGCCGCATTAGTTTGCGAACGCAGAATATTTTTATAATTATCACTGACGAGCTTACCTTCCCGGTACAGTTCATCACTCAAATCTGTATGCGTATTGACATAAGTTGCTACCGTTTTACCGCTCAGGGTTTTAGGATAAGCGGCCATATCATAAACTGTCGGCGATGCGGCAATGATCTTTTTATTGAAAGCCTCTACGCCCGCCGCATTTAGCACTACTTTATCACCGTCGGCATTATGTTCCGTCCAGTAGGCCGGGCTGATAAATTTTTCATAAGCAGTAATACCTGCTGCCTCCACAGGTCCTTTAGGCATCAGCAATATCATCAGCATCATACACAAAAATAAAATTTTTTTAATCACAAAAAACTACCTCCTAAACCAATCTTCACAAATATTATTGCCGACAAGACCGGTATATTTGCCGGCATTCTCCGCGGCCTCAGCCTGTTTGCTGAATCTGACAGCTTTAAGCGTCTTATTTAATTCGATAATTATTAAATTCTGTACCGAGGGTAAAAATCCTGCCCCAAACACAGAAAAACTACCGTAGTTTTATAATAAAACTACGGTAGCAGCAAGCATTAAAAAGCTTCGTAAATGCCGTCCTGACGTTTTTTCTCTGCAGTTTTGGAAATATACGAACCAAAAATAACAGGGTAACCTTTACGTTCTACGATTGTCTTGATGTAGTCTCTATGTGGACAAGGCGGACGGTGATAATTGTCTGATACGACGCACGATGCTAAATGTACCACAACATCCCTGCGATCATCACCCCAGCGTTTAAGTTTACGGTTCAAATCTTCGATTTTTCCGGCTACACCAGCACCACAGCAGCCGCCGCAGGTAATCGTCATATATTTGGTATCGGCATCATAACCGGTAAATCTGCCGCTGCGCTCATAAAACGATTTCATGCAGGCATAACCAACGCATTTTTTCTGCACGATGTCACACTGAATTATCACTACTAATTTCGCCATTATTTTACAAGGCCGTATTCTTGGAGAACGGCGACCATTTTTGCTTTATTTGCCGGTTCCATCGGGGTCAGCGGCAGACGCGGCTGACCTGCATCAATGCCAGTAACGAGCGTTACCGCAGCTTTTACCGGGATAGGATTGGTTTCGATAAACATAGCGTTTGCCAACGGCACCATTCTGGCATTCAATTTTGCAGCTTCGCGTACGCGGCCGTCTTCATAAGCCTGCATAACGTCCTGCAAGATACCGCCGCCAATATTGCTGAGCACAGAAATAAGCCCGGTCGCGCCGACAGACATAAACGGAAGAATCAGTCCGTCGTCACCGCTGTAGATCGTAAACTCTTCCGGCAGAACCGAATAAAGCTCGGCAACCTGAGCAACATTGCCTGCGGCTTCTTTGATCGCAACAATATTCTCAAAATCAGCAGCCAGACGTGCTACTATTGCCGGAGAGATATTGGAAGCTGTACGTCCCGGAACATTATAAACAATGATAGGCAATCCTGTACTTTGCGCTACAGCTGCAAAATGCTGGTAAAACCCTTCCTGTGTCGGCTTGTTGTAATACGGACCAACTATCAAAGCGCCATCGACACCCATTGCCTCGGCCATTTTCGTCATTTTGACAGAATCAGCAGTGTTATTAGAACCTGTACCAGCAATAACAGGCACGCGTTTATTGATACGATTAACAACTACGCGGAACAATTCCAGTTTTTCCTCCGCACTCATAGTAGCAGCCTCGCCGGTAGAGCCTGCTACGACCAAGCCGTCAGAGCCATTATTGATAAGCCATTCAGCCAGATCAGCCGCCTTTTCATAATTGACGCTGCCATCAGCATTAAAAGGAGTGACCATAGCGGTCAAAAGTCTGCCAAAATAAGGATTTTTCATTACTTACACCTCGCTTATAATTTAAACGCTTTATGAAGCGCCTTCACAGCATCGATCAGATGTTCCTGTTTGATTATCGCGGAGATAGTCGTATCAGAATCCACAGTCTGCAGGATGCTTATTTTGCAGCCGGTAAGCGCTGCAACAAAATTAGCCATAACACCGGGTACGCCGCGCATCGCCGAACCGACAACCGAAACCTTGGCACAATCCTCGGTTAAAGTATATTCAAAATCTGTACCATTTAAAACTTTATTTGTATGTTCCACATCATCGGCAAAAACCGCAAACATAGCATTGCTCTCGGATAAATTCAAACAGCCGACGCTGATACCGGCATCAGCCAGATCCTCAAACAGCTTGCGGCCGCTGGCGATATCCTCAGGATTGAGCGCAACCCGGAACTGAGCCAGATCGGTCAGATGAGTTACACCGCTGGCCAGCCTGCGCTCATTGATAGAAGTATCCTCTTCCGTTTCTGCACAATCATTTGTAATGAGTGTGCCGGGAGCATCGCTGAACGTAGATTTTACGATCAGCGGTATATTTTTCTTCATTGCGATCTCTACTGCGCGCGGATGGATAACCTTTGCGCCCTGATGCGCCATTTGACAAACTTCGCCGTAGGAGATCTGCTTCAATATCGAAGCCTCTTTTACCAAACGCGGATCCGCTGTCATAATGCCTTCGACATCAGTATAAATCTCGACACATTCAGCATGCAAAGCGGTGCCTATTGCAGCAGCCGTAGTATCACTGCCGCCGCGGCCCAAAGTAGTAAACTTGCCGTTATTTTCCGTCATGCCCTGAAACCCGCAGACAATAGGAATAACGCCTGATTCCAATAAATGATGCAAATTGCTGACATTGATATTTTTGATCCGTGCCGCACCAAACTGAGAATCCGTAATAATCCCGGCCTGACCGCCCGTAAGCGCCATAGCATTGATCCCGAATTTCTGCAGCGTCGCTGCCATAACGCAGGCTGCCATGATCTCGCCGCAGCACATCATCATATCCAGTTCGCGCACGTTGACTGAAAGATTCGTTTCCTTCAGTACCTTGATCAGGGTATCGGTAGCGTAAGGTTCTCCTTTGCGTCCCATCGCAGAAACAACTACAACCGGAGCAAAACCGCTGCGTACGGCTTTCTGCACCTTATCCTTAACAGCGATGCGCGCTTCCTGTGAAGCAACGGAAGTACCGCCGAACTTTTGCACTAAAATTTTCATGAACTGTGTCGCTCTCCTATCTTAGATCCAGCCGTTTTTGATCATCGTTTCGGCGATCTGTAAAGTATTCAGCGCAGCGCCTTTACGGATCTGATCGCCGACGACCCACATATTATAAGACTTCTCACATGATTCGTCCCTGCGCAGACGTCCTACATAAACATCGTCTTTTTCGGAAGTATATAACGGCATCGGATATTCCTGCTTAGAAGGATCATCCTGAACAGTAACGCCCGGGAATTTTGCCAGCGCTTCGCGCATAGCCCCCAGATCGACTTCTTTTTCCAGCTCGATATTTACAGACTCGGAATGACTGCGGTAAACAGGTACGCGGATCGTAGTAGCAGTGATCCGCATTTCATAATCCTCCATAATTTTTTTCGTTTCATTGACCATCTTCATTTCTTCCTTAGTATAAAGATTATCGCAGAAAACATCTATTTGAGGAATCAGATTAAAAGCAATAGGATAATGCTTCTCAGCGCTGGCGGAAGGAAGGATATTCGCAGTCATTTCCCTGCCCTCACTATGATCCCGCACCTGAGCGTCAAGCTCGTCGATACCTTCTTTGCCGGCACCGGAAACAGCCTGATAAGTAGACACGATGACACGCTTTATTTTTGCCAGGTCATAAATAGGTTTTAAAGCCATAACCATAATAATAGTAGAACAGTTTGGGTTGGCGATAATACCTTTATGCTTCAAAATAGCCTGCGGATTGACCTCCGGCACTACCAACGGTACCTCAGGGTCCATACGAAAAGCACTGGAATTATCAATGACCACCGCGCCGGCTTTCACCGCATGCGGAGCGAAATCTTTAGAAATGGAACCGCCTGCAAACAAAGCGATATCTATACCTTTAAAGGAATCGAAAGTAGCTTCTTCAACAGTGTAGGTTTTACCCATAAAAGCTATTTCTTTACCGGCGCTGCGTTTAGAAGCCAGCAGGCGTAATTCGGAAAACGGAAAGTTTCTTTCCTCGATAAGTTTCAAAAACTCGGCTCCTACCGCTCCGGTAGCGCCTAAAATAGCCACATTATATTTTTTCATCTGCTTCCCCTCCATAAATTTTATTATAACAGCTTATCCAAGCCATAAGTCAAACCAACTTTATCCATCATCTTGCGGCAGCCAAGCATCACACCGGGCATATAACATTCACGGTTGACCGGTTCGTTGCTGATGCGGAGAGTTTCGCCCTGACTTCCGAAAATGACCTCCTGAGAAGCAACATATCCGGGTAAACGCACGCTGTGGATCTTCATACCTTTATAATCAGCGCCGCGGGCACCTGCCAGCAACTCTTTTTCTTCCGGATGTCCCTGGTGCATTTCCTGACGCACCTCGGCGATTTGCTGGGCTGTAATAACCGCAGTCCCTGAAGGAGCGTCAAGCTTTTTATCATGGTGACGTTCAATGATCTCAACATTAGGAAAATATTTTGCTGCCTCGCAGGCCAGCTTGATCATCAATATTGCCCCCAAAGCAAAATTAGGAGCGATCAGAATACCTGTATTATTAGCTTTAGCCAACTCATCCAGCTCTGCCAGATCAGCCTCGCTGAAGCCTGTTGTACCAACAACCGCACGAACTCCTGCCGACAGCACTGTGCGCAGTGATGCCATTACTACATCAGGACGGGTAAAATCAACAACTACATCAGGCTTTACTACCATCAGTTTGGCTTTAAGATCAGTAGCTACTGCCATCTGATTACCGTTTTTAACCTGAATCATTTTATCGGCGCCGAAAGCATCGACTGCGGCAACAAGCTCCATATCCTCCTGTTCAAGAACAGTTTTCACGACCTCGCTGCCCATACGTCCCAAAGCGCCATTAACTAAAACCTTAATCATTAATTTCACACTCCTTATAAAAATCAAAAACCGTTGAGAGCAATACTCAACGGTCAACAGCATTGTTACATACAAATATAATCTGCATAGTTGAGATAGCCCTCCGCCTGTAAGGCGACAGTCCGGCGGTTTTTTACCGACGGCCCAGCATAACCGCATGGCTGCCGTTATACTTCGGCGGTTACCCTTTCCTTCGTTTCAGCGATCCCTCTCCGCGAAGTACTCTTGCTTTCCGCTCCTCTATCTAATAATATTCTATTGGATTTATTATATCTCTGCGCTATACACTTGTCAAACAAAAACGTTAAATTTCTTTAAAATATAACATTTTTTACTTTTTTTGTAACTAAAGGCGATTTAAGGCCTCTATCACGATTTAAAATCCGGGAAACAAATTTTTTCCCAAACTCCTCAAAGCTCCTCCAATCTCCTTCAATCTCCTCAATATTCCTCATTTGCTTTAATATTACCGCTAAGGTAGGATATAGATACAGGAACTTGCGCAAGTTTCGGAAAGGGTGTCCCAAATGTACAGCAAAATAAATGTAAAACAAAGTTTCTCGGACTTCATCTTATATATTTTCCCGTCCGTAGTTACAATGGTCCTGGTATCGTTCTATTCAGCGATCGACAGCTGGTTCCTGGCACAATACGTATCAACTAACGCCATGGCCGCTATCAATATCGTCTTGCCTTACTCAAACCTTATCTGGGGTCTGGCCGTCATGTTTACCTGCGGCTCCTGTGCCCTGGTCGGCATTAAGCTGGGCGAAGGCAAACGCAGCTTAGCCAATACCTACTTCACCTCAATGTTCTGGTTCCTGACGGGATTTACGGCAATTTTTGCAATCGTCGCTTACTTTAATATGGACCGTATTATTTATTCTCTGGGTTCTACAGCGCTGCTGTTTGAAGATTGTAAAACTTACCTTAAATATATGATTTTAGGTACGCCGATCCTGGCGGTCAAGCTGTTCCTCGAATATTATATCCGTCTGGACGGCAGACCTGCCTATTCTCTGGTAATGTCCTTAACAGGCTTTATCCTCAACATCGTCTTAGACTATTATACGATCGTTGTTTTAGGCTGGGGTGTTTTCGGCGCCTCGATCTCTACGATCACCTCGATTGCCATCTCCACGCTGATGGGTCTGGTTTATTTTAAACTCTACGAAACAAACCTGAAATTTACCAAATTCCACTGGAACAAATGGTACTTTATCAAGTCCAGCTTCAACGGCGCCGGCGAAATGCTCACCGAGCTTTCCTCGGGTATCGTAACGATTTTCTTTAATATCGCCATTATCAAATTTGCCGGCGAGGATGGCGTTGCGGCTATGGCCGTCAACATCAACATCTTCTACTTCCTCATCAGCATCTATCTTGGTATAGCAACAGGCGCACAGCCGGTTATCAGCTATGCCTACGGCGCGCAAAACAAAAAACGCCTGGGCGAGATCATCGATCACTGTAAAAAAGCCATTCTTTTTGGCTCCCTGGCGGTCTTCACCTTAGCCCGTTTTTACGGCGCCAACATCATCTCCTGGTACATCGGCGATAACCAGCAGGTCATTGATTTAGCAGTACACGGTTTCAGGATGTTCTCCTACTGCTTTATCTTCCTGGGCTTCAATATCTTTATCGCTGGCTTCTATACCGCTATAGGTAACGGACTGATCGCAGGCATCATCTCGCTGCTGCGTTCGCTGATATTCGTACTGGCAGCCTTATTTACCCTGCCTTCACTGATAGGCATCAACGGCATCTGGCTCTCTGTACCTTTCGCAGAACTGGCAACAATGGCGATTTCGATAGTCTTTTATCTGATGTTCGTCAACAGCTACTTCAAAAAGCTGGTGTAATAAGCAATAAAACTCAATCGTCCGCAAAACTCTGCCCTCATAGGCAGAGTTTTTTGTTTTTCTTCACTGCAACGAGATATAGTCAGAAAAACAACGACGATACAGAAATAATATCCATACCGCCATTGTTTTTCTGTATGCTGTTAAAGTTTTATATAGCCTTTTTATTTTGTAAATCTGCTAGAACGTGAATCTCAACCCGGCGTTAAACTGCCAGTCGGTACGAACCGTACTATTTAAAGTTTTCAGCGCATCAAAATACAAATTGCTGTTTTTGGCAATGCCCAAATTTGCGCCCAACCCGATTTCATACCAGCTCCCAGTCAGGTCGCCTGTCTGCATAGCCAAACTTTTAATGCCATAATATCCTGTTGAACCGCCGTTGCCGCCGAAGTCGTGCAGCAGTGATGCTTTGACATAGGCATTGCTCGGGCGCCCGCCAATGCTAAACTCTTTACCACCCAAGAAGCCTAAGCGTACAATAGCGCTGTTAACTCCATCCTGCCGGATGCTGACACCATTAGACGTTGTATAATCAACTCTACTAATATGGCCCAGGCTAAGTTCGGCCTGCGGTTCTACGAACCAGCCTGCGTTCAGGTCCTGTCTGTAGCCGTATTCGGCGCTGATACCGTAAGCCCATGTATCATAATCGGCTTTGGCGGCATTGCCGCTTAAATCGACCAGTTTAAAGTCATTAGTCAGCTTGCTGCCGCGGGCGATAACATCCAGATAATGTCCCTTGCTGCCCAGCCAGCTGCCATACAGGCCCACTCCTGTGCTGCTCAGATCACCGCTGCCTGCCGTATAGCCGGCGTTGCTGTCGATGCGGTTGACGGCGATACCTGTATAAAGCTTACCGCCTTTGTAGTCCTGCACTTTGTCTATACCGCCCTGAAAGCCTGTGTAATCCTGACTGAAACTACTGTCATAATTACTGTCAGCACTCAGCTCACCGCGATAGTAGCGGGCCCAGACGCCGCCTTTTCCCGCTTCGGTACCACTGCGCAGCTCACCCATACGTTTCATAACGTTGTTGCCTTCGATCCGCCAAACATTGCGCAATGCCAAACTCGCGTCATTACTGATAATCATCGTATCAGACGGTCCAATATCTTTGTTCAAATCGATTTTACTTATCCGAACCTCTGTATCATCAACTACTACAGTCGGTGTTGCCGAAAAACGAGAAAGCGGGTCATCCATTATACTTTCCTTCCCAACGAAATTACCCAGTGTCTGACCGTTCAGGTCAGCAACACTCAAAACTACAACATTACTGCCGCTGATACTATCAGCACTGCTGCCGTCAAAAGCTTTGTCATAACCAACAGTAATGTATTGTTCTTCCATACTGCTGCCAGATGCCAGCTTAGCAAAATTAAATCTGTCCGATTTGTTATTTGCCAGGTCTGTCGTTACCCTAAATGCATTACTGCCTGACAGCTGCAGGGTGCCGCCGGTAACCTTCCTGTCGGAACTGGTACCGCTGAAGCCAAGGGTAGCATTGTTCAAAGATGTCAGTACATTATTATCCGGTGTTGAAGCTCCGTCACTGGTATTCAGCTCGGCATTACTGCCAAATAGAACTGTACCTTTATCGGCATAAACTGCGTAGGCTTCGTTAGTCACACTACCAGCGGCAGCTTTAGCACCGCTCTTGATAGTGTCGCCGCTTTTCGCACTCAAATCGATTACCGCCCCCTGATTGGCATACACACCATAAGCTTTCGCTTCTTTTCCAGCGGCTCCGTCACTGCCTGATGTAGCGACACCACTATCATAACCATCATTAGAACTAGTAGCTCCTGCACCGCCAGCACCAGCAACAGCTTCTGCACTAATCTTATCTGCAACGATCACAGTACGGCTGCTGCCACTGCCAAAAACACCGTAAGCATTGGCACTGCCGCCATCACCGCCGTCACCGCCTGCGCCGCCAGTGCCGCCGTTAGCACTGATCGTAATTTTAGCCACTGTTACGCCGGCACTGCCGCCGCTGTTACTGACGCCATAGGCAGCAGCAGCCCCGCCCTTGCCGCCGGTTACTCCAGCCCCGGTAGCATTTACAAAACCACTGCGAGGTTTTTGGCTGGTACCACCGGTAGCCTGCACTGTAATTTCAGCCACTGTCAAATTTTCTGCTAATCCGCCTAAAACATTGATACCGTAAGCGGCCGCAGCTCCACTGTCTGCGCCAGCGCCGCTGATCGTACTATAGGTGCTCAATCCCGCGCCGCCAGCACCACCGGTAGCAGTTATTTCCAGCTTCTGTACATCTGCCGTCAGGCTGCCGTCCGTATTTTGTAAGCCGATAGCTGTCGCCTCGCCGCCTTCGCCGCTTACCCTTTCGGCAGCTAATATTGCCGCATCAGCCTCTGATACGTTTTCTAGTCTATAAGCACTAGTGCCGCCACTGCCACCAATGGCCGTGATCTTGATATCTTTAGCTGTAACATTACTGCTGCCGCCCCGGTTATCAATGCCGGCGGCCAATGCCTCGCCGCCTTTGCCTGCAGCAGACTGCACCGCTCCTGTCGCTGTCAGTAAACCTTCACTTTCCAGTTCTAGCCAGTTTAACTTGCCACCGTTACCGGCAGTAGCTTTAATGTCAATTGCCTCCGCAACATTCAGCTGTACTGCTCCGCCTGTACTGCTGATACCGGCTGCATAAACAGCTCCGCCGGCACCGCCGTTGCCACTGATCCTGTTTACAACATCGCTGCTGTCATTACCATTCTTATTCGTAAGTTCAATTTTTATTGTTTTTATGTTACCGTCGGTCCGTCCACCTTCGGCATTGACGCCAAATGCAGTGATCTTTCCGGTATTGCCGGTCTTGCCGGCTGCAGCCGCTGAATTACCGGTACCAGCACCTATACCACCGACGCCGCCATTTATATAGTTACCACTGTATGTTACGTTATCGATGGTTATGTTTTGCAAGTCTAAATGAGCTATCCCGCCGTTTACATCAACGCCGTAAGCATAGGCATTGCCACCGTTGCCTACGTCAACACCTTTACCAGTACTGACCTCTGTCCTTGTGCCGCTGCCATCTGCACCGAGAACCTTATCAAACACTATATCTCCGGTCAGCTTTGCGCTTACCTCGCCGCCATTGACCTGGATACCATAAGCTGCTGCATCACCGCCATCAGACAATTTAGTTCTTTCTGTCGCGATTACATCAACATTTAAATTATAAACTTCACTATCAGCGATAACCTTGATCTTACCGGCAGTAAAATCAACAGTACCGCTGTCCACCTTAAGGCCTACTGCCATCGCTTCGCTATGTTTGTCTCCAGCTATATCCGTTCTACCACCTATTCCCGGAGTATGATAAGTCATTCCAGCTTTTACAGTGATATCAGCCGCTGTAATAGTAAGATCATGCTTAAGCTCGAGCCCGTAAGCCGCTGCCGCACCGCTAACGCCGGACGTTCCCTGGTAAGCGCTGCCATTCGCTCCTGCGTAAGCACTTACTGCTATATCTCCTGTTGTGACGCTGCTCAGAGTTCCGTCTATCGTTACTTTAGCGATAGCGTCGCCGCCTTTAGCCCCCTGCTTTACTGTTGGGTAGTCGGCATTATCCTCACCACCCTTGCCGCCAGTCGCTTTAATTGAGATGAGCTGACCGGAAAGATCGCTCGTGTTGATCACTCCGGTATAACTTAGATCTTCACCATCAGTAATGCCTCCACCTCCACCGTCATCATAATCATTGCCGGCAGTTCCGCTTTCCGTAAAAGTACCGCCGGTAGTAATTTCTTTTATTTTTTCTGCGGCATACACCTCGTTGACGACTATATTGATGCCGCTGGAATAGACGATCGACATCGCCATCAGGGTATGGGCTATTTTCTTGGCTAAACCTGCTTTACGAGACATTTGCATACTTCCTTCCCAAATTCATCATTCATATTTGTCTTTCAAAAAATATTTTAATAAGGCTTCGTAATACGACGCCGATTCGGCATATTTACCCTGCTTATACAGCAGCCGCGCTGTCATCATCACCGTCTGAACACTTTTGCCGTCAACAGGCCGCAGATCGCTCCACAGTGATTTTTTAACGTACTCCCAGTACAATTCTTTGGCGCCACTGTCCATATAATAGATATGCCACGGCTTGATATAATCGATATAATGCACCAGCACTACATCCAGTTCCTCGTTCAGTGTCGTGTTGTTGATGACGATACCGTTATAAATTTTCGGCAGTTCGGTAAACCAGCCATCGATAACGCCGTTGAGTGCGTCCTGGTCGCCCCAGAGTATTTTGGTGTTGCCTACCTGTTCCAGCCATCGGAACAGCTTCTGCGTCAGCTTTTGCTGCCGCCACTTTACAAGATCCATCAACAGCACGCCGGAATTAAAATAGCGGCCATTCTTCAAACCGATACGTCCGCAGCTTTTGGCTTCACCCCAGTCACGTACAGCTCCTAAAACTCTGCCCTGCAGATCGGTATGCCACAACGGCAGGATGTCGTCTTTGCAGATGATGTCGGCATCCAGATAGATAAGCCGTTTAACTGATTTTGGCAGCATTTCGGCAAACAGATAGCGATAATACATCGCCTGCGTGATATGCCCCGGCGGTACGATAAAGGTCATCCCCTCAGTGCTGGTGATCTGGTAAAAGTGCAGTGTCAGGTTACGGTATAACTGTTCCGTCTTTTTTAATCTGTCCATATCCTCCGGCAATAATTCGTCATAGACGATATGTATGATAAGTTCGTTAGCGATATTGTTATGCACCAGCGAGGTGATGATGATCCCGGCGAATCTGCCGAAGTTTTTGTCGATCCCAAAACCGATATGTATTTGTTCTGCCACTTTGCGCCTCCTTTCTTTCCCAGTTCAGTCTTTTTCGGTCTTTGCTGCTTTTGTTCTGCCGCGACGCCCCTTAGAAAAACTTGTTTATATCCTCGCAGTTATTACTGCGGAGCTGGGTATTGAGAGTTTTTATCCAAACTGTAAAAATGCCTTCAGCGGCCCTTACTCAGCTGCAGCAGTTTCAGCAGCAGGCGCACTTCCTCCAGCGAGTACTGATCCTGTTCGTCAGTTTCTGCGGCGGCAGTTTCAGTAACACGCTCACTTTTTGCACCCGCCGCCTGTTCGTCAGCCTCGGCATCATGTGCCTGTGCCCATTCAGCCGCCGCTTTTCTGTCCAGAAGTGTTTCCAGCGTGCAGCCCAAAACATTGGCGCTGCGTACCAGCAGCTTTAGGCTGACCTGCACATTGTTATGCTCGATATTACTCAGATGGGTCTGACTGATGCCGATACGTTCGGCAAACTGCTGCTGGTTGAACTGACAGGCACCGCGCAGCAGGCGGATATTACTGCCGATACGCGGCAGCCAGCTTTCATCGTACATACTTCACCTCAGCCATCAAAAACATTAGTGTTTTAGTTTGAAATTTCTAAACTAAAACGTTTCTTATTTTGTTTTACATCAAAAACTTTGTCAAAAGTAATAGTTATAGTTATTATAGCACTTGTGTACCCCCCCCGCAAGACACTTACTTTGAGCCTGTATAACCCGTCTGCTAGTCTTGCCCGGCGCATTACGCCAAAGGCTTTAAAACTGTCGGCATCTGCGCGTTTTTTAAGGCATAAAAAAACCGCCAGCCGAAGCAAGCGGAAATAATTATTTTAAATTTTTTGTTGATATAGCATAATTCTCTGCTCTTAATATATAAAGGGGATTTTAGAAAACAAAAAACACAGGCTTGCTAGCCTGTGTTTTTTTATGTTTTTAAAGATATTATACAGCGATCAAATCATTAGGACTTGGTACTGCCAAAACCGCCGCCGCGAACAGCTTTGTCAATATCGGCATCTCCGTCTGCTACAAGATATTTATAAAAGATGCCTTGGGCCACACGCTCATTTTTGGCAAGCGCTACAGGTTCAGTCCCCATATTAAGCAACGCCAGCATGATATGGCCCTCGTTATCTGCATTATTATAATAGTCGGCATCAATGATGCCCTGATTATTAACAAGAGAAATATGCTTTTTTACGGCGATGCTGGAACGGATATGCACGCCTAAATATTCGTCATCCTGCATATAGGCCTTGATACCAGTCGGTACCAGCTGCAATTTTCCTGGCAGCAGTTCTATATCTTCCGGCAGACAGATATCATAGCCTGCAGATTTCTGTGTTTTACGCTCCGGCATCGAAAACTCGACCGCAGCATATTTAGTGATTTTTTCAAAGCCTCTTACTTTCATAGTACACCTCGCTTATAAAAAATCCCGCCGAAGGAATCAGCGGGATCTTAAATTTCTTGCTTATTTTTCCAAACCGTTAGCCAAAACAGCTTTGCGGGAAAGGTTGATGCGACCTTTTTGGTCGATCTCGGTTACTTTGACAACGATTTCATCGCCAACAGAAACCACATCTTCAACCTTGCCTACACGTTCGGTAGAAAGTTGGGAAATATGGACCAGACCCTCTTTACCCGGCAGGATCTCGACAAAAGCGCCGAAATTCATAAGGCGGGTAACTTTACCGGTATAAACCTTGCCAACTTCAGCATCAGCAACGATACCGTGGATCATATCAATAGCTTTAGCAGCAGACTCGCTGTTTACTGCAGCGATGAAAACCTTACCGCTATCGTCGATATCGATTTTAGCACCGGTTTCTTCAACGATTTTTTTGATCATTTTGCCGCCGGGGCCGATTACTTTGCTGATTTTTTCAGGATCTACGCTGATCGTAGTGATTTTCGGAGCATATTGAGACAGCTCTTTGCGCGGTTCGGAAATGCATTCCATCATGATACCCATGATATGATCGCGGCCGCGTTTAGCCTGTGCCAAAGCCTGGGTGAAGATATCTTTATTGATACCGTCGATTTTGATATCCATCTGGATTGCAGTGATACCTTTATCAGTACCGGCAACTTTAAAGTCCATATCGCCCAAGGCATCTTCCAGACCCTGGATATCGGTGAGGATAGTGAAATATTCGCCGTCCTTGACCAGACCCATGGCTACGCCTGCTACAGGTGCTTTGATAGGTACGCCTGCATCCATCAAAGACAGGGTGCTGGCGCAGACGCTGCCCATAGAGGAAGAACCGTTAGATTCCAGAGTTTCGGAAACCAGACGGATAGCATACGGGAATTCGTCTTCGGAAGGAATGACCGGCAGTAAAGCACGTTCTGCCAAAGCGCCGTGACCGATCTCACGACGTCCGGGACTGCGCATGGGTTTGGTTTCACCAACGCTGTACGGAGGGAAATTATAATGATGGATATAACGTTTAGTATCTTCTACTCCCAAACCGTCAAGGATCTGTGCTTCACGCAGCGGAGCGAGTGCCAGAACGTTGAGGATCTGAGTTTGGCCGCGGGTAAAGAGCGCACTGCCATGCGGACGTGCAAGCAGGCCTACTTCGCAGGTAACAGGACGTACTTCATCCAGCTGACGTCCGTCAGGACGGATCTTATCAACGGAAATAGTACGGCGAACGATCTTTTTCACCAGCTTTTGCGTGATGTAAGCTACGTCTTTTGCATTATCAGGATATTTTTCAATGAAAACTTCTGCGATTTCAGCTTTTACCTTAGCAACGTTTTCTTCACGCTCTAATTTATTAGCATCCATCAAAGCTTCTTTCAGTTTATCTGCGCCATAGGCTTCGATCTCGGCAGCGATTTCAGCAGGAGGTTCATAAACAGGAACTTCCATTTTAGGTTTACCGACTTCAGCCATGATTTTTTCCTGGAAGGCTACCAGCTCTTTAATAACGCCGTGGGCAAACCAGATAGCGTCAAGCATTGTTTCTTCAGAAACTTCTTTCGCACCGGCCTCAACCATCAAAATAGCGTCTTTAGTACCGGCAACAGCCAGGTTCAGCAGGCTGACCTTAGCCTGTTCCACAGTAGGATTGATAACAAATTCACCATCGACAAGACCAACGCGTACACCTGCGATCGGGCCTTCGAAGGGGATATCGGAAATAGATAAAGCGCAGGAAGCGCCGATCATTGCCGGCATATCCGGAGCATTATCAGGGTCAACAGATACAGCAGTAGCTACTATCTGCACATCATTATGATACCCGTCAGGGAACATCGGACGGATCGGACGGTCGATCAGACGGCTGGTCAAAATGGCCTGCTCGCCGGGACGACCTTCACGTTTGATAAAGCCGCCGGGGATTTTACCGACAGCGTACATTTTTTCTTCAAAATCTACAGTCAACGGAAAGAAGTCTACTCCTTCCCTGGGTGTTTTTGTACCAGTTACCGCAACAACTACTGCGGTATCACCATAACGAACCAATACGGCTCCATTTGCCTGCTTAGCGATCTTACCGATTTCCATGGTAAGCGTTCTGCCGCCAAGCTCCATACTGTAAGTATGCATTCTTCTGCCTCCTCTAAGTTTTCACAATTTAGGTTACCTGATTGTATTCGCCATAAATTGCGTTTCTCCTTTTACTTTTTTAAATTTTCTTAAAAAATCTTTACTGTAACTCCCTGCTTTTTCTGTAGACAAAACTATATAAAAAAGCACAGGCACTAAGCCTGCGCTTTTAAGCAGTTTGCTTCAGATCATCTTTCCCGCTAATATTTCTCGATAATCCTGATAGTTTTCTTCCAGCAGTCTGGGAGTATCCAGGCCATAAGGGCATTTTGCCTTACATTTACCGCAGTGCAGGCAGTCTTCGATCTTTTTCATCATAGCCTGGGCCTTGTCAGTAAGCTGCGCTGCCTGCGGTGCTCTCCTGATCATCAGCGACATTCTGGCACAGGAATTGATCTCTATTCCTACCGGACAAGGCATACAATAGCCGCAGCCACGGCAGAAACTGCCGATCAGCTCCTGCCGGTCTTTATTGATTACTGTCTGCAGCTCTGCTGTCAGAAGCGGTGGGCAGTCGATATAGTTCAAAAATTCATCCAGTTCATTTTCACGCTGCACACCCCAAATAGGCAGTACATGATCAAATTGCGCCAAATAAGCATAAGCGGCTGCAGAATTATTTATCAGCCCTCCCGCCAGTGCCTTCATGGCAATAAAGCCCATGCCGTGAGCAGCACATGCACGGACAAGCTCCAGTTCCTTCTCAGTCGTCAGATAACTGAAAGGAAACTGCAGCGTTGCATACAAGTCAGATTCTATGGCCTCGCCGGCTACTGCCAAACGATGGTTAGTAATGCCGATGAAACGGATCTTCCCCTGTTCCCTGGCCTGCTGCATCGCTTCATACAAGCCGCTGCCGTCACCCGGTTTAGGGCAAAAGGCAGGATTATGAAATTGATAAATATCTATATAATCAGTTTGCAGCAGGCGCAGACTGGTTTCCAGGTCATTCCAGAATCCTGCTGCTGTAACAGACGGTGTTTTAGTCGCAATAAATACCTGCTCGCGGATACCCTTTAGCGCGACGCCAAGCTTTGCTTCACTGTCCGTATAACTACGGGCCGTATCAAAAAAATTTATACCTCGTTCAAACGCCCTGCGCACCAATTTTACTGCGTCGTCCTGCGGTATCCTCTGGATCGGCAGTGCGCCAAAACCGTTTTTATTGACAGTGATCCCTGTTTTGCCCAAGCTAACTTCAGTCATCGTAACGCCCCATTTCTCACTCGATTTCTACTACAAATATAGCATAGAAATAAATAAAAGTCGAACAAAGCGCCGCAGCTCTATGTTCGACTTCACTTTTGAACCAGCTTTAAATATGCTGAGTTTTAGTAAAAATATTTTTATTAGC
Organism: Phascolarctobacterium faecium; assembly: GCF_003945365.1. Classification (NCBI taxonomy): domain Bacteria; kingdom Bacillati; phylum Bacillota; class Negativicutes; order Acidaminococcales; family Acidaminococcaceae; genus Phascolarctobacterium; species Phascolarctobacterium faecium. The sequence continues at coordinate 1,714,737 of NZ_AP019004.1, forward strand.
TTCGATACTTTGGCTGCTGCCCACAACACACAAATACTTCTCGCTTAGTGTATCCCTGATCAGCGGCGCCAGCTTCTGCAGGTCGGCATTCGTCAGGTCTATGATCTCACTGCGCATTTGCTGCCGCATTGCCGTATCTACCTGTTTTAGATGATAAACTCCAGCCTGCTCCAAACGCATGGAGTTGGTCAGAGGCGTATCCAGACCGCTGATCGTGCCGATGATGTATTTTGTCAGCTCACGTTCCGAGAGCTCCAGTTTTTCGAGCCAGGACGGCATATCATAATATGCCTGCAGCGATTCTTTCAGCTTCGGATCACGGTAGGAAGCAAAAAACATGGTCCCGTTACGGTCAAAACGCGCCGTCGCACCGTAAGCGCCGCCCTGTACCCTGATTTTAGTCCACAGATATTCGTAACGCAGGATAATTTCCAGTACCTTCATTGCGCCGTGGAACTGATAGCCAAATTTGTGAAAATCACCGCCGGCAGCAACATATTGTACCTTGCCGGGTGTCATGATCCCTTCATTTTCTCCCGGCGCCTCTAAAAACTGCGGTGTTTTACCGGCAACAGCTGACTGCGGCAGTAAAGCTGCAAAATTCAGAGCCTGCTCTAAAACCAGCATCCGTTCGCTTTCTTCACAGGAATAAGCCAGAAGATATTTGCTGCTTTCAAAGAAAATACCCAACAGCTGCCTTAATTTTGCTAAGGTATCCTCTGCCCTGCCAGCAAAGTCGGCTGACAGCTCTTTTAAAAATTCGTAATAGCTGAATTGATCCTGTTCATTGACTCGGGCTGCCGTTGAAAAATATGAAGCCAGACGGGTACAGGCTACAGTCTGCCCCCGAGAGAAGAAGCTGCTGTCCCAATCTGTTTTTACTTCGTCTAAAATTTCCTGCAGCCGTTTGGCGTCGTCTATTTTACTGCCAAGCGCAACTGCCTGCAGAATGTCGAACAATTTATCCAGATTAGCTGTCAGCGCTTTAGCCTGAACGGTGAACTTGATCGTATAATCGTTAGCGTCGTCGGCAGCTGAGTAAGCATGCATCTGGAAAGAAACACCGCCGGTATATTTGTTAGAGGCCGTGGCCAGCTCCTGATAGGTATACTTGTCGGTATTAAATTTTCCAAGCACATCACTGAGCAGATAACAGTAAGGCAACAGATCTTTATCAATACCTGTCAAATCAAAATACCAGTTCAGATAAGCTATTTTATTGGTAAAAGCCGGTACATATAAGATATCGTTTGTTCCCAGCTGTTTCAAAACAGTTTCTGTAACTTCTACTTCACGTCTGATATCGCTGCGTTCCAACAGCGGGATCGTTTCCAGCGCCTCGGCAGTATCAGCTGCAGCCTGGCGTTTGTGCAGTTCGCTGCACAGTTCGATATTTTGGGCGATAGTTTCAGTATCCATCGACGCTTTGAGCGCAGCCATTTTTTCTGCCAGTACTTCCTGCTCCCGTTCCTCTTTCCCCTGCTCAGGATCCAGAGTCACTATAACCTTATGGGTATTATCCAGCAGATAATTTTCAATCAGCTGCTCATAATAACGTGTTTTGATACCTTCGCGCAGCTGCTGTAAAGCCTCAGTATAGCGCAGACCTGCTAAAGGATCTCCGTCATACAGCCAGGAATCCATCACGCTGATACCATAAATCAAGCCTTTGGGATAAGCGCCGAAATCAGCTTCCCGCAGCTTAAATTCCAAATAATTGAGATGTGCCTCTAACAGCTCTTTATCGATGCCGTTGATCGTCAGCTGCTGCAGCGTGTGATAAATAATACTGATAAATTTATCGCGCTGTTCCGGTTTGGAACCGGCGGCTTTAATCGAAAAGATCGGCTGGCGGTAGCTTCCGGCATAAGAGCCGCTAATGTCTTTGGCAACACCGGATTGCAGCAACGCCAGACGCAGCGGCGCCGAATTGCCTTCCAGCAGAACACTTTCCAATACTCTTAATGCCATCGAGGTTTTAACATCACGTGCATCACCAGTAACTATATGCAGTTCGTGATAAGTTTTATCTTCGGTAGCTTCGTCAGCTCCAACCGGATAAGTGCCAAGAACTTCCTGCGTTCTGGCAAAAGCATTCTGCAGAGGTATTTCCGAGTTCACTGCGCTGGTGCGTTTAAAGCCGCTCAAATATTCGTCGTTCAGATACTGCAGTGTTGTTTCGATATCCATATCGCCATACAGATAAATAAATGAATTTTCAGGGCTGTAATAAGTGGTATGGAAATGCTCGAAAGCTTCCTGAGTCAATTCTGGGATAGCATCCGGATGGCCGCCGGATTCAAAGCTGTACGGCGTGTCGGGGAACAATGCCTTCATTGCCTCATAGTCAAGCAAAGCATCAGCAGAAGAAAATACGCCCTTCATTTCATTATAGACGACCCCGTTATAGCTCAAAGCGTCCGTCGGTTCCTCAATATTATAATGCCAGCCCTCTTGGCGCAGGGTATAGGGATTTTCATAAATCAGCGGATAAAAAACAGCGTCCAGATAAACATCCATCAGATTTTGAAAATCTTTGGCGTTGCGGCTGGCAACCGGATACATAGTCTTATCAGGATAAGTCATTGCGTTCAGAAAAGTATTCATTGAACCTTTAACCAGTTCTACAAATGGCTCTTTTAAGCGATACTTGCGCGAACCGCACAACACTGAATGCTCTAAAATATGCGCCACACCTGTATCATCATACGGTGGCGTCCTGAAGCTGATCGAAAAAACCTTATTATCATCATTGTTACCTAAATATAAAAGTCTGGCACCGCTGTAAGTGTGCTCCATCACATATGCTTCTGACTGAATCTCGTCGATATAAGCAGCCTGCCTGATCACAAAGCCGCTGTATTGTTTATTTACGTCTAATTTCATTTTTGCCTCCGAATATTTAACATTTGTCATTATTTTATCACAAATCGTCCACACCAACTAAAAAATCTTTGTGACAACTTGTCAAAATAAAATATTTTCTTTATAATAAACTTAGCGACGTTAGATTGATGTTTCTTTGATGTCATATTTTTTTTAGGAGGAGCAATTATGGACCAAACTCGTTTTACTCTGCGTATTCATCCCCTGATTATGAAAAAATTAAAAGTAATTGCTGATCACAACGGCCGTTCTGTCAACAAAGAGATTGAACAGATTTTGAAGTGGATCATCGACGATTTTGAAAATAAATGCGGTAAAATACGTACTGAAGAACTGGATCTGATCGACCACCCTGAAAAAAAAGCTAAAATCGAGCCTGTTAAAGACCGCCCGATAGATATGCTTTTTAAACTGTAAGTCCACAAACTAAAACGCGCATCTGCATTGCAGGTGCGCGTTTTCATTTTATTATTTAAAGTAGTTGACACCGGAAACAAAGATTTTCTGATCTTTATTGCCAGTAATATTGCGATACAGACCATCTACAAAGCGTTCACTGTGGCACATTTTACCGAAAACGCGTCCGTCGTCGGGACTGGTAATGCCTTCGATTGCATACAGCGAACCATTGGGGTTATAGGGCATTTCCATAGTAGGAACTCCCTGTGGGTCTACATACTGCGTTGCGACCTGTCCGTTTTTGAACAGCTCTTTGATAACAGATTCAGGCGCATAGAAACGGCCTTCACCATGAGATACTGCTACCGCATGGATATCACCGGGTTCTACTTCACTCAGCCATGGAGATTTATTGGAAACGATACGGGTGTCGACGATCTGCGATACATGACGGCCAATATTATTAAAGGTCAGTGTCGGAGATTCTGTTTCCAGATCTCTGATTTCGCCATAAGGCAGCAAACCTAATTTTACCAGTGCCTGGAAACCATTGCATATGCCAAGCATTAAACCGTCACGTTCATTCAGAAATTCAGTTACCGCTTCTTTGATCCTGGGATTACGGAACATGGTAGCGATAAACTTACCGCTGCCGTCCGGCTCGTCACCGGCACTGAACCCGCCCGGCAGCATAACGATCTGAGAATTTTTGATCATGCTGACCATCTTTTCTACTGACTCATCAATAGCCTGGGCAGTAAGATTGCGAATGATAAATACGTCTGCAACCGCACCGGCTTCTTCAAAAGCTCTGGCACTGTCATATTCGCAGTTTTGTCCCGGGAATACCGGAATAAAGACCCGCGGTTTTGCTAAGGTCACAGGAGCTGTCAGCGGCAAATCCGCTCTATATAACGGCTGATTTAATTCACCTTGAGCTTTTTCTTCGATTTTATAGGGGAAAATTTCCTGCAGCGGTTCCAGATATGCTTCCTGAGCCGCGTCAAGCCTGATAGCGCTATCGTTGATGGAGATAAACTGTTCTGCTGTCAGATGACCCAGAAGCATACAGTCCAGACCGTCAAACAATTCTTCGATACTGGTTCCGTCTGCCAGTTCCAGCACCATACCACCAGGCTGCAGCGTAAATAAACGCTCAGTATCCTGGAACGGTTTAATGAATTCAAAACCCAGCTGATTGCCAAGGCACATAGTAGTAACTGCAGCGGCAATACCGCCTTCTTTTACAGCAGCAGCGGCAAGCACCTTACCTGCCAGAACCGCTTTATGTACAGCACGCATATTTTTACGCAACACTGCAAAATCCAAAACTTCAGCATTATCGCGCGGACAGGACAGGAATACCACTTTATGACCAGCTGCTTTAAATTCTGCAGAAACAGCTTTTTCTCCATCGATAACATCAACAGCAAAAGAAACAAGTGTCGGCGGCACTGTTTTATCCATAAAAGTACCAGACATACTGTCTTTACCGCCAATAGCCGGCAAATCAAGCGCGTCTAAAGCTGTAAAAGCACCTAAAAGAGCGCTGAACGGCTGTCCCCAAACTTCAGTATTATTAAGCTTGGGGAAATATTCCTGCAAAGTCAGACGCAGTTTATCAGGGTCAGCACCCAGGCATACTGCACGCACAACAGACTCAACTACTGCATACATTGCGCCGTGGAACGGGCTCCAGCACGCAACATCAGGATGATAGCCGCAGGCCATGACCGAAGCGGCAGTAGTCGTGCCATTGAGCACCGGTAATCGGCAAACCATACCTTCGCTCGGCGTAAATTGTGTTTTTCCGCCAAATGGCATCAATACCGTGCCGCGGCCAATAGTGCTGTCAAAACGTTCGGAAAGTCCTTTCTGACTGCAGACATTTAAACGGTTTAAATTTCCCAGCCAGGCTTGTTCCAGAGAAGCAGCTTTATTAACACATTCAGGTACTTTATCAAAAGCATTTTCGCCTTCCGCAGCTTTAACTGTGATATTAGTATGCTGCGCTACACCATTGGTATCGAGGAATGCCCGTGCCAAATCAACGATTTTTTCTCCGCGCCAGTACATAACCAGACGTGGGTTATCAGAAACCTCAGCTACAACTGTGGCTTCCAGGTTTTCTTTATCAGCATGTTTAATAAAATCATCAAGATCTTTAGCTTCAATTACGACGGCCATACGTTCCTGCGATTCAGAAATCGCCAGTTCCGTACCGTCAAGCCCTTCATATTTTTTAGGAACTTTATCAAGATTTACGACCAGACCGTCAGTCAGTTCACCAATAGCAACGGAAACGCCGCCTGCACCGAAGTCATTACAGCGCTTAATCATCGCCGTAACAGCAGGGTTGCGGAACAAACGCTGGATTTTACGTTCTGTAGGAGGATTACCTTTCTGGACCTCAGCACCACAGGAAAGCAGCGAATCTACAGTATGTTCTTTAGACGAACCGGTTGCGCCGCCACAGCCATCACGTCCGGTACGGCCGCCCAGTAATACGATCAGATCGCCTGCAGACGGACGTTCACGACGTACAGTATCACGCGGAGCAGCGCCAATAACAGCGCCGATTTCCATTCGTTTAGCAACAAACTTATCATGATAATATTCCTGTACATGACCGGTTGCCAGACCTATCTGATTACCATAAGAACTGTACCCGGCAGCAGCACCGACAGTTATTTTTCTTTGAGGTAATTTACCTGGCAGAGTTGCTTCGATCGGTACGCGCGGATCAGCAGAACCGGTAACGCGCATAGCCTGATAAACATAGGAACGTCCTGAAAGCGGATCGCGGATCGCACCTCCCAAACAGGTAGCTGCGCCGCCAAATGGCTCAATTTCCGTAGGATGATTATGCGTTTCATTTTTAAACATAACTAGCCATTCTTCTGTTTTACCGTCTATTTCTACCGGAACAACAATCGAGCAGGCATTGATCTCTTCAGAAACGTCCAAATCGTCAAGTTTACCTTCCGAACGCAGTTTTTTCATACCGATAACAGCGATATCCATCAATGTTACCGGGCGCTCGGTATCCTCTCCGTAAACAGCGTCACGGGTAGCCATATACTTATCGAAAGCCGCTTGAATAGGTTTATTATACTCGCCGGCTTCAATTTCAACATCTTCTATCTGCGTCATAAAAGTCGTATGACGGCAGTGATCGGACCAATAAGTATCAAGTACTTTTATTTCGGTAATAGTAGGTTCACGGTGTTCTTCATTAAAATATTTCTGACACCACATCATATCTTCCAAGCTCATTGCCAGACCCATTTCCTGGCGCAGCACTTCCATTTCATCGCTGTTCTTGGTCAAAAAACCGGCAACCGACTTAATCCTGGCAGGTTCTTCACAGGTCGCGATCAAAGTGGCAGGTTTCTCCCACTCTGCTTCCCTGGCTTCAACAGGATTGATACAGTAGCTTTTGATTTTAGCGAGTTCTGCTTCAGTCAAATTTCCTTCTAAAATATAAATTTTAGCAGAAGCTACCATCGGACGTTCTTTTTGCGTAATCAGCTGAATAGCCTGTTCGGCAAAATCCTCCCTTTGGTCATATTGTCCGGGAAGATATTCCACGGCAAAAGCACAGCAGCCTGCAGGCACTTCAAAAATTTCGTCAGTAACAGTATCTACCGGAGGTTCCGACAACACTATTTTTCTTGCAGCAGCAAATTCTTCATCACTGACGCCCATCACGTCATAACGATTTAAGATTCTGATGCCTGTCAGATTTTTCATGCCTAAGTTATTGCGCAGATCGGATAATAATCCATGTGCTTCAACAGCAAAAGCATCTTTCTTTTCCACAAAAATACGTCTGATTGTACTCATAAACTCAGCCTCCAAAATAAGATGCGGTTAAAAATACTCGTTAATATAATTATGACACTTGGGAAACAGCCTGTCTAACAATGAAGCCGCTTCCTGATTATGTATCTTCAGCCTGTTTTCAGCAGCTAGTTCCTGTACGGAAAACTGACCAAAATATAACTGTGTAAAGGCTGCTACATCCATTTCAATATCCTGCATATCCACTGTACTCTTAATATTGATCTGACTGGCATTTATTTCCAGTTTCAATAACCCGTTATTAAGAGGCAGGGTTTTATCATTTATCAGCAAAGACAATGTTCCCTGTACATCTGCAGCTATGTCAGTCAGCTGTAAAAGTGCCTGACGCACATTAATGCAGCGTGCCATCATAAACGGCTGCAAACTGCCAGCATACTTCTGATCCTGTAAATGCAGGTACGTTTTATCCCAGACTTCTGCCAGCCAGCTGAAATTTTCAGCTTCAGTAACATGCTGTCTGGCAAACTGCAGCAGAGAATCACGCGCCGCTGTTTCTTCTGCCATAAGTTCCTGCACAGCAAATGTTTTATCATCAATGCTGTAAAACATATAGCCAGCAACTTTTTCGCCGCGTTTAACAAGCACCGCTTTAATCTGTTCACCCTGATGAACTGCCAGTAAATGCAGCCAGTTTTTTAAATCACGTTTTACTACGCCGTGATAAGCTGCAGTCACGGTATCATAGACCTTTTGGAAAACTTCGGCCTTCTCCAGTCCGGTTCGGTGCAATGTCATATCAGAAACTTTATTGCCTTTGGGCAATGCGGCCAAAGGCATCTCGTAACGATGCCTGTAATAACAGTAATCAAACTGATATGGACGGTAAATACCGGCACTGATCGGCATTAATAAAACAAATGCCTGACCCTGAGTCCGTAAAACCGAAAAAGCAGTTTCCAGAAGCGGAGCAAATAAATGTCTGCCCCTGTATTCCGGCGCTGTTGCAACGCCGACAATATAAGGCAATTTCAAATACCTTCCACGCAAATTGATAGTATAAGGGTTCAAATGCAGCATATTCATCAATTTGCCGGATTTTTCATCAAAGCCGCCAAGCACCATATTTTCTTTTAAGCAGTATTCATTAAAATACCACTTAAAAAAAGGAGTATCGTTTTTTTCAAAGCAATAATCCCATAATTCCATTATTTTAGGTAAAGTTTCGTCATTAATAATACGAAAATCCATATTTACACCTATTTAAAAACAGACGAATATTTTTTGATCATAAATTCAGGATGATATGATTCCTTAGCAGTACGCAGCCCTTCATGCCCCATATCTTCTTCTCTGTTTAAATAAAATACATCCCCCCATGCATGTTCGGCAAATTCTTTATTGATTGCCGCATAAATACCGCGGATATCAGGATTTGCTTTTTCTACATGCAGAACGGCAGTATCGTCATTGATTTTTTTACCGAAGCTGAATGCTTCAATTTTTCCGTTGACACGGATAGCGCCGCCGCGCAAACCAAGTGCTTCAAAATTATCGATCGCTTCATGGATAGCACATTGCTCACAGCGCAGGCTCTCGTCTTCGCCAACACGTTTTTCGCACCATTCATCACCAAAAGCCTTGCACTCTTCGTAATTCTCTGGTCCGATCGGTTCGTAAACATAATCGGGATATTCTTTTTTAAACGCATTGTAATGATTTTTTTTACCATGATATTTACGCCCAGACAAACTAGCCAGTTTTTCACGCAAATAAACATAATCCCAATTATCACGATCTTCAATAAATTCCATCTCTGGAAAAGCTTTTGCCAGCCGCTCTTTGCCATCGTCATAAATACCATGGATCTCAAAAGGCTTGCCTTCATGATATTCTTTAATTTCTGCAAACAATTTAGGCAGATCTTCATCTTTACCGCCAAAAGGCTGCAAAAAGAAATCCACTTCGTTGCGTTTCACCTTGATCACCAGAAAGTCATGTACTACTGTCCAGTAAATGCCATAACAGTCCTGCCATACAAATAAATTTGTAAACGCACATTCAGAACCCCGTTGGTCAGGACGTGATAAATAACTTTCGAACAAAGGCCTGTCAGCCAATGTTATTTTTTTTAGTTCTAAAATAAAAAGGACCTCCTTAAGATACACAACTTTCCTATTCTGATATTATACCATAAAACTGTCTATTTACTAAAGAAAAAACCAATTGCCTAAGCAATTGGTTTTTTAACTTCATTAATTATTAGCCTTTGCGAGCATTGAAGCATTCGCGGCAGTATACCGGACGATCCATGGAAGGACGGAACGGTACTTCGGTGTCTTGACCGCATTCTGCGCAAGTAGCATGGAACATTTCGCGAGCCGGGCGCTCGTTGTTGATGCCCATACGTTGTTTGCGAGCTTGACGGCAACCAGGGCAACGGCCGGGTTCATTTGTGAAGCCTTTTTCTTCGTAGAATTCCTGCTCGGAAGCAGAGAATACGAATTCGGTGCCGCATTCACGGCATACTAAGGTTTTGTCTTCTTTCATTGGTTAATCACTCCTTACATTAAACATACCCCATAAGGACTTATAGATGTTACCACTGCTTCCTCATGTTGCGTATGTAGCATGGAAGAAGTTCGGAACCCTACCCGGACCACTGAGATATACTATAAGCAGTATATCTAAAAAAAAGATAAAAGTCAACAAGAAATGTACATTTTAAAATTTATAATTATTTAGGATATTTTATTCCGTCGGAGTTTACATTATCATTTAAATAATGTGTATCATTTACATACTCAATTGTAAAGCGGTCCTGCCATTTACCAATACAGGTTGTGCTGGCATTATGTACGCCAAACATCCACAGTTTATTGATATCAAGCCCCAGTAAAAGGCAAAGCTGTACTCTTATAACGCCGCCATGAGAAACAATTGCTATATTTTTATCGCTGTTATTTTTAAAAAGGTCTTCACAGACAGAACGAACCCGCAATGCAACATCGTCGAATGATTCCCCGCCTGGCATTCTGCACTGTGCCGGCTGTTTAAAAAACAGCTCTAACTGATCACTCCATTTTGCTTTGATCTCATCATAGCTCAAACCTTCCCATTCGCCAAAACAAACTTCCTTCAGTTCATCTAAAGGCTGAACAGTAAGTCCATGAGCTTCAGCCAAAGGTGCTGCAGTCTGTCTGGCTCGCTGCATGGAGCTTGAATAAATTTCGTCCAATACAATATTTTCATAATGCTGTCCCAATGCTGCAGCCTGACACAGACCCTTGCTGTTAAGAGGATTATCTATGTGCCCTTGAAATTGAAATGTTTTATTAGCTTCTGTTTCTCCGTGCCTTATAAGATATATCTTGCCCATATTGCCTCCTTATTATTTACCTTTTACCTGTACTGAATGCGCAAATTCTTCCACTTCAGCATGTACTCCTGCTTCAGCAAATGTTTCCATTTCATTATACGCCTTAATGCCTGCATCAAACAAGGTAAAAGCTAAAACTGCGCCTTCTCCCGCCCCACTGTTAATATCCAACTTTAGCGGTGCCGATAGCTCCAGCCGATTCAATAATTTTTCCATACCCGGTTCTGCCGACACATGCCCTGCCATACAATATTCAAGAACTACCGGAGCTAATTTGCAGGCTCCGACAGCAGCCAGGCATGTAGCGATACCATCCAGCATTACAGGTACCTTGCAGGCAGCAGCCTGTAAAACAGCACCAGTCATAGCGGTTATTACCGGATCGTTAAGCTTTTGCAGAAATTCAATTCCTTCCAGCTGTAAAAATGCTTCTGTTTGTTCTGTAAGAGTATATTTTTCCAGACTTCCCAAGGCCAGCATTTGCAGTTTATCACTGACAATATATTCTTTTGTCAGAATAGCGCCTTCTTCAAGCGCTTCCTCAAGATTACAAGATGTGACCAGCAATGGGTAAACCTCTGCTTTAGCTTCTCGTGCCAGCAAAACAACAGGCAGCTCCTCCTGCATCGCTTTAGCAACAGAATCTGTGTCAGCACTCCACAAAAACAAAGCTTTTTTAGGATATTGAACAGATTTTTTATCAGCACTGCCGATAATACCGGCGTAACGCGAAACCATAGCTTCCAGTTTTGCAAGTGAACCGACCGGTTTGATAAGATTGTCAAATCTGTTTTGTGCTTCCTCTACTTTTTGACGATCGATTGGTTTTATTTGTTCAATAATATTATTTATATCCATCTTTAAACCTTCCTTATCTTAGTAAGAATACTGCTGTCAGTAAGTAAATCACATTGCCGCATTCAGTCAGTGCACCATATGTATCACCGGTAAGTCCGCCTAACTGTGTTTTTAAATATTGCGCTATTATCAAAGTGACAGTAAAACATATTCCTGCCACCGCCAGATATTGTAAACCACAGGCCGCAATAATACCTGCGCATACTGCAAAAGCAATATACGTATAAAATGGTTTGGCATACTTGGTAAACATATGCCCTATTCCTTCTTTACGCGCATAGGGAAAATTGACAATAAAAACTACCATAAAAGTTCGTGTCGCAACGGACATCGTCAGTAAAACCCAGGTCAGTGTTTCACCGCTAAGTTCAAGATAGGCAGCTATTTTGAGCAGCAGCAAAATAATTATTGCCAATACAGCATTAGAACCAACATGGCTGTCTTTCATTATTTCCAGCATTCTCTCGCGGCTGCGGGCAGAAAAAACGCCGTCAGCAGTATCCATAAAACCATCGTACATCAACCCGCCGGTAATAATGATCTCGGCCAGCAGCAAAAGCGTTACCCGTAAAAAAAGCGGCGTTTCGATATAAAACAGGCTATAGTTTATGGCCGCCAAAAGGAATCCGATAACCAAACCTACCAGGGGAAAATACGGCACACTGCGCGAAAAATCTTCGTCACGCCAATCTGTCCGTTTTGAAAAACGCACTCGCGTCAAAAATTCCAGGCAAGTGATAAAATCACGCATGCATGCCACCACGCTTATACAGTTCTTTATAGGTATTGATCGCCATCTGTAAAATAACAATCGCCAAAGACGCTCCTGTACCTTCGCCAAGACGCATACCCGCGTCAACTATCGGCGTAAGTCGCAAAACCTCCAGCATCTTTGCATGTGATATTTCAGCAGAAAGATGTGAACAAAGCATATAATCAGCACAGGCTGGTTCAAGTCCGTATGCAAGCAAAGCAGCGGCAGTCGCATTTACACCGTCTACCATTGTAGGAATACGGCGTCTGGCGCCAGCTAAAATCATCCCCGCCAACCCGGCATGGTCATAACCGCCAACCTTACAGAGGATGTCCATGGCATCGCCCAAACGTGGTTGATTTTTAGCCAGACCATCAGCGACGACCTTTCTTTTTATCGCCATCCGTTCATCGTTGATACCAGTTCCCCTTCCTACTGTAAGCTCGGGCGGCAACCCCAGAAATGCAGAAACGATTGCTGCGGTCGATGTAGTATTCCCGATTCCCATTTCTGCTGTTACTAATAAGTTATAACCTTTATCAATACATTCATCTGCTACCTTCATACCAACTTTCAATGCTTTTTCGGCCTGCTCCACTGTCATGGCCGGTCCCTGTGTAAAATCTTCTGTACCCCAGGCAACCTTCTCCTGATGAACTTTAGGCATTGCACTCAAGTCAAAAGCCGTACCTGCATCGATCACAAAAACATCGGCACCGGCATGACGTGCCATAACGTTAGCGCCGGCAGTTTCCCTCATGTAACCGTTTATCATCTGCATAGTTACTTCCTGCGGATATGCGCTTACGCCATATTTGGCAATTCCATGATCGCCGCACATTAACAGCATTGCACTTTTGATTTTATCAGGCAATGCCGTCCCAGTCATGGCAGCATATTTTTCAACCATTTCCTCCAGCTTACCTAAACTATGCAGCGGCTTATCCATTTTAGCCCAGTTATTTTTTATTACTTCCGCAGCGTTGCTATCCAACGGTGGAATCATTATTTTTTCCATTGCTCTGCTCCTTCATCATCAAAACTAAATGCCATTTTCTTTAGATCAACAGCTTGACCGGCGACACAATAAAAGACCCTGTCACATACATCGGCAACCTGCTGGTTTATCCATCCGGCAAGATCTCTGTACTCACGTGCCATAACATTATCCGGTACGATACCACCGCCAACTTCATTAGTAACAAATACTACCAGTTTTTCTGTTTTTCTGGCGGCTTCCAGTAATTTTACAATTTCACCTTTGACAAATGTTACCTTTTCTTCAAAAGTTCCTGCAATTGCAACCTTGCCATACATCAAATTACTCATATACAAAGTAAGACAGTCAAACAAAATTGCATCCGCTTCCTTACCTGCCTCAACCATCACCTGTTCGGCAGCATAAGGTGCTTCATAATTATTCCATCTTTGGGGAGAACGACGTTCCTGATGTAGCCGAACACGTTCAGCCATCTCGTCGTCAAAGATTTCAGCCGTAGCTATATAAGCGCATTTAGATCCATAATGCAAAACAAAACGCTCTGCGAATTCACTTTTGCCGCTTCGTGCACCGCCAGTTACTAAAATCATTTCTTTACACATCCTTAAGCCTCCCTTCAAAATAAAAATACCCTCTCGAGAGAGGGCATAAATAAACAACCTATGCAAGTATCCACCTATCTCCCGTAGGTGTAAGATACCCGTAACAGGCAGGTCTCCTGGCTCAGGTTCAACATTCAGCTGCGCCTTCCCAGTTTCCCAGTGGCATATTGCAGTGAACTTCCCTTTACAGTAGCGGGACTGCGCCGGATTTACACCGGTCTTCCCTATTAAGCGCCGACCGCAATCGGCACACCTGTTGATTTTTTCCAATACTATATATTCTACATTCTTTTGCAAAGTCCTGCTGACCTGCAAAGCATTTTTTCATATTCTTCATCTAAATAATCATGGGCGTCATTAACATTCCTTACGGTAATCAATACACGGCTGCGTCCAAACCAGTAATACACCCTGATTTCATACCATTGAGCTACACCATCCGCTCCGACGAAACGACATTCGCAGCCAGAATAATCAGGAGTATTATTGTAATTTGCAGATAAAACGTCAAAATCAAGCTGAGCCGTAAATTTTTCAATATCTTCAGGATAAAGCAATTCCTGAACGATATGCTTGTAATCATTTTTATAATCACCTGTATACGGAATAAAAACATTCCCTGTAGGATTAAAAGCCATTCTTGAATAGCGTCCATCTTTTAGATTCAATTCAATTGCAAAATCATACATCTGCGGGAATAAATCGCCCAAATCTCTGTATGATGGTAATTTTACAGTACGTCCGTAACCGTTGATGCTGCGACGTTCAGCATTAACTATTTCAATCTTACTTAAATTAAGCAGATTTTCAAACTGCGGCCTTCTCAACGGCTGGCAATAATAGAATCCCTGAGCTATATTGCAGGAAACACTTTTCATTATCGCAACCTGTGCCTCAGTTTCAACACCTTCACAAATCATCGTGATATCCAATTCTTTTGCAATAGCTGCCATCCCTTTGATGATTTTGATATCTTTATCATTATCACAGGCGGCAAGCATTCTTTTATCTATTTTTAAAATATCAACGCTGATATCACTTAAAATACGCAGAGACAAATACCCGGCGCCAAAATTATCAACAGCAATCTTAAATCCCTGATTTTTCAGCTCGTCAACCTGCATCCCAGCAAAATTCACATCATCAGCCAATAATCTTTCAGCAAGCTCAACTACCAAAAGCTTGTGCGGAACATTATGCTTATCGGCAGCTTCTTTTAAAGAATCAATAAAATTTTCATCTTTAAAATGTTCAAATGAAAAATTACAGGAGATTGGAAAAACCTGTAACCCCAAGGCAAGGCGTAATGCTAAGAAATGGCAGACTTCTTCAAAAACAAAATTTTCAAATTTAGATAACTGGTTATTATCTTCAAGGATAGGAATCAAAACTTCCGGAAGAATTATCCCGCGCGTAGGATGCTCCCAGCGCAGTAAAGCTTCCGCACCAACAATCTCATTAGTATAGATATTGTATTGCGGCTGAAAATAAACAGTGAACTCTTTATTATTAAGAGCACTGCAAACTTCTTCAAAAAGAGAATTATAACCAGTTGTGAATTCAAAATCATTGATTATAAAGAAACTGCGGCAGCATTTGTGAAAAACTTTTTTGTTGAGCTGAGCAACAGTTTTTACCATTGCATCTTCCAGCGAGTCTTCGACTCGACATACATAAAGATCTCCGCGCAGTTTGATGCTGACATTGCAAATACGCTTGACTTCGCTTTCTACCATATCAGATAATCCGTCAAACCAATTATTATGCGTTTCTTCATCTGTAAAAGGAACAAGGCAAAAGAACTTATCTCCGGCCTGTCTTGTTGTAAGATATCCCTTCACAACACGTCGGTTAAGCTCTGTTCCCAAAATGCGTAAAACATTATCTGCTGTCTCACGCCCATAAATATCAACGATATCATGGTAAGGGTCAATATCTAAATGTATTAGCGCCAAAAGCTCTTTTTTGCGCTGCAGCATTTCATCCGCTTTTTCTTTAAACTTATCAAATCCCAGTGTACCGCTTACTTTATCACGTACATATTTCTGCGAATACAACATTCTTTGATGTTCAGAAGACTTAAGGTAGAGAATTGCTACAAACACACCAAAAGCAATTATCGACAACAGGTAAAAATTCATAGTAATCTCCCATTATCTTTCAATATAATTATAGTAAGTATATATCTTTCGTATAAAAAATACTACATTTTTAACTACTTCAAAACATTTTTAAAGTAATTTAACCCAAAAGAAAATGACCATACAGTTCTTACCGAACCTATGGTCATTTTGTTTTAAGCTTCTACTTCTACTTCAACTCTTGATAAAATGAAACATAAATCAGAAAGTCTGTTCAAACAGATAAGAACCTGCTGATTGACTTCTTCTGTTTCAGATAAGCGGAGCAGACAGCGCTCGGCACGACGAGTAGTTGTACGCGCGATGTCCAAAGCAGCTGATCCAGGGGTGCCTCCGGGGATGATAAAATGACTCAAAGGCTGGAGCATATTATCGAATTTATCGATAGTTTCTTCAAACATTTTCACATGCTCTTCTTTGATATAAGGCTCAGGCAAATTCAAGCTTGCTATATCAGCCATCAGTGACATCAGAAGCTGCTGAACTTTGTAAATCGTTTCCCTGACATCTTCGCGTCTGACTGTAGCTCTTGCCAGGCCAAGCGCCGAACTGATCTCATCAACTGTACCGTAAGCTTCAACTCTCATGCTTTGTTTTGGTACACGTTCGCCTGTATAAAGTCCGGTAGTGCCTTTGTCACCAGTTCTGGTATATACTGCTGCTTTCATTTTGTCACCATCCTTCCGGAAAATTTTAAATTAATAAATTTCTTCAGCTTTAAAGAAATTTTTGATTTCGCGTGCAGCGGATTCTTCACTGTCGCTGCCATGAACGATATTTTCGCCGATAGTCAGCGCGTAATCGCCGCGGATAGAACCAGGAACAGAATCTAACGGATTAGTAGCACCCATCTGGCCACGAACCGCTTTAATTGCATTCTCACCGGAAATAACCATTGCTGCAACAGGGCCGGAAGTAATAAATTCAACCAATTCACCAAAGAAAGGTTTGCCTTCATGTTCAGCATAATGATATTTAGCTTGTTCTTCAGTGATTTTTACTAATTTTAAAGCCGAAACTTTCAAGCCGCGGCGTTCAAAACGAGCGATGATTTCACCAATCAGATTTTTTTTGACACCATCGGGTTTTACGAGTACGAGTGTTTGTTGCATTGGAATCTCTCCTATCTAGACTATTTTAATTTATACTAAATCGCAAAACGATTTTAGCCTTTTAAAAGCTGCTGATACTTTTTCTTATCCAGTTTCTCGATCATTGCTGTGATCAGCTGAACAGCACCTTGATAATCATCCATATGAATAATGGATTGATGACTATGTATATAACGGGTAGGGATACTGAATGTTAATGTCAAAACACCGGCATCGTGTAAATGTATACGACCGCCATCAGTAGCACCGCCCTCTGAAATACTGATCTGTGTTGGCAGCTTCAATTCTTCAGCAACTTCTTTTGCAAAATCACGCAATGCTGTATTGGGAATCATACCAGCATCAAAAATTGTTATAGCAATCCCCTTTCCCAATTTCGCAGGAGCTACATCATCACTTACACCTGGCGTACCACCAGCCACACATGTATCAATAACGAAAGCAACGTCAGGGCTCAGCAGATTAACGCTTGTTTGAGCACCACGTAACCCGACCTCTTCCTGTACTGTTGCTACACCATATACAGTATTAGGATGCTTTGTGCCGATATTTTCCATAACGTCTGCCATGACTGCACAGCCGATGCGATTATCCCAGGCTTTACCAAGCAGAGTTTTACCATCGCCCATAACTGCAAATTCAGCATATGGCGTCACTGGGCAGCCTTCGAAAACTCCTAAATTGCGAGCCATGTCTTCGTCGGCAGCTCCAATATCAATATACATATCGCGCTTGGCAACCACTTTTGTTCGTTCTTCCGGTGTCAGTATATGTGGAGGTTTACTGCCGATAACGCCAACAAGATCACCCTTGCTGCCGTGTACAGTAACGCGCTGGCTCAGCATAACCTGCTCCCACCAGCCACCTAAACAAGTAAATTTTAAAAAACCTTCTTTTGTTATATGCTTAACCATAAAACCAATTTCATCCATATGGCTGGCAAGCATAATTTTTGGCAAGTCCTTGCCTTGACCTTCATTAGTAAAAACAGCGCTGCCTAATTTATCATAAGATACTTTGGCTTTGCCCTGCAGCCGCTTTTGAAGCAAATTTTTAATTGGTGTTTCAAATCCTGAAACACCGCAGGTTTCAGAAAGCTGTTTTAACCAAGTTAATTTTTTATCCAATTATTTCGCACCTCCACTGCTGCGCATAGCTTTGGCCTGCGCGCGTAACCGTGCCACACGGTCTGCGGTACTGGGATGTGTACTGAATAACTGCTGCATATCTTTTGCGCTAAAGGGGCAAATGATAAACATATGAGCAGTATTTTCAGTAGCTCCCGGCATCGTTCTGTTTTTTGCATATGATTCTATTTTCAGCAAAGCGTCAGCCAAAGCATCCGGATTACCGCTTAACTCACCACCGGATTTATCAGCCATATATTCCCTCGAACGCGAAACAGCCATCTGAATAATACCTGCAGCCAAAGGCGCCAGTATCATCATAGCCAAACCAACAATAGCACTGCTGCTGCTATTGCGGTCTCTGTCGCCACCACCAAAGAACATCCCCCAGTGAGATAGCGTCGTGATAATACCTGCCATAGATGCAGCTATTGTACCGATTAAAATATCACCATGTTTGACATGACTCAATTCATGTGCCAAAACGCCTTCAATCTCATCTTTATCTAAGGCATTGGCCAAAGCGGTAGTTACTGCAACCGCAGCATGTTCAGGGTTACGGCCGGTTGCAAATGCATTCGGCACAGGGCTGTCAATAATATATACTTTAGGCATCGGCAAATTGCCTCTTTCCGCCAAACGCTGCACCATTTTATACAAAGCAGGCGCACTTTTTTCATCAACCTGTTTGGCATTATACTGTGCCAAAACCAGTTTATCGCTGTTCCAGTACGAAAATAGATTCATGGCGAGGGAGATGATAAGCATCATCATCATACCGCGGGCACCGCCGAAATAATCTCCAACCAGTACCAATAACACAGTAAGAGCCGTCATTAAAAAAGCTGTTCTCATACTTTTTTGTTCCTCCTCAAAATAAAAAACTATCGAACATTATCTATAAGACCTGCGTAAGTCTTATAGCATATTATACCAATTACTGCACTATTTTTCAATTTGCGCTTTAACAGCTGTCAACATATTTTCACTGTTTTCACGAACTTTTTTCTTTAAAATAGGATTTAACAGCCCGGCAATCATCGGAATACCAAATTCAAAATCTACCAGCAGGGAAACTTCTGTCCCTTCACTCACAGGTACAAGTCTCCATTCCCCTTCCATTTTTTTCAAATCACCCTCGGTCTGACAATAAGTGATACGCATTTCTTCCGGATAAAAGGTATCGCGTTCAGTCCAGACGATTTTACGACCATCAACATTAGATACCCAATGTGAAACAGTAGTATTTTCTCCGCGTTCTAAAATTTCTACACTCACCAGATCATGCATAAAAGAGGGGTAAGCTTCCATATTTTTTATGATTTCAAAAATAGGCTTACTATCGCCGTTGATCACAATCTTTGTTTCTACGCAAGGCATAATTCTGCTCCTTTTATAAATCTTCAATCACTTCAGCCGTACTGCTGACAGCTTCTCTAAAGATAGTCAAAACCTGATCAATAACATCTGTAGGCATGATCAGAGGCGGTTCAATACGAATAACTTTAGGATTATTTAGAGTATAAGCAATAATAACTCGTTTATCGATCATCAGCGACATCAGCATTCCACCGGCGCCTTCTTTTGTAAGCTCAATTCCGATCATCATTCCGCGGCCGCGGACCTCTGCGATGACCGAAGGATAATCTTTTTGAATTGATTCCAACCCTTTTTTAAAGTATGCCCCCGCCGCAGCACTGCGATCCAGCACATCATTTTTTTCAATGTAATTCAGCGCAGCATTGGCAGCAGCACACGCTAATTGATTACCACCAAAAGTTGAAGTGTGTAAAAAAGGTGCTTCTATTAATCCAGCCCAGGCATCAGCCGTAGCGGTTATAGCTCCGATCGGCATCACCCCTCCACCTAACGCTTTAGCCGTAGCCATGATATCCGGAGTTATCTGCTCATGTTCAACCCCAAACCAGGTCCCGGTTCTGCCAATACCAGTCTGTACTTCGTCCGCAATCAGTAAAGTACCGTATTGGTCACATAACTCTCTTACTGCTTTAAAATAACCTGCCGGCGGAACGATAATGCCGCCTTCCCCTTGAATCGGCTCTAAAATAACGGCAGCTGTTTCTTCATTAATAGTTTCAGCAAGATCATCTATATCCCCATATTCTACATGTGTAAAATTATCCAGCAGCGGTTTAAACGGATCTCTAAACAAATCTCTGCCAGTAGCTGTCAACGAACCAAAAGTTTTTCCGTGAAACGCATTCCTTGCCGCAATAAACTTTTTCCTTTTTGTAGCCAGTCGCGCAACCTTCAGGCATCCCTCAACAGCTTCTGTACCGCTGTTAACGAAAAAACTGTATTGCAAAGCACCGGGAGTAATTAAAGCCAGTTTTTCAGCCAGGTCTGCCATAGGTCTGTTAAAAAGCACTTTACCGCTCATTGGCATTTTATGCAGTTCTGCTTCTACAGCAGCTACGACATCAGGATTGCGATGTCCTAACGCAAACATTCCGTAGCCGCCAAGACAATCAATGAATTGTTTGCCCTCGCTGTCAGTTATAGTCCACCCCTCTGCATATCTTTCAACGCTTGCCAATCCCATAAACCGAAATAATTTCGCCTGAGCAGGGTTAATATATTTTTCATATTTACTGATCGTTTCTTCAACATACATATGTATAATCCTCCGACTACTTCAATAAACTACTTACAGGAACTAATTGAATACCAGATGCATTTACCTCGTCGATAACTTTGCTCCACGCTGCGGCAGTATGCGGTCTGGCATGACAAATGGCAATAGCGCTTCCATTTCTGTCCGCCATTTCTACAGCCTGCCATATTTTAGCAATAATGTCATCTTCGTCGGAACTGTTGTCCAAAAATATATTGTTACGGGCAGTAGGAACACCCATACTGCGTGCGACCTGATCACCTATAGATTTGGAGTATGTACTGCTGTCTACAAAAAACAAGCCTTGTTGTTTTAAAACTTTCAATACAGCTTTCATCGTTGCTTCATTACTTGTTGCTTTAGAACCCTGATGATTATTGACACCTTCGATACCTGGTAAACTATCTACCGCTTTCCGAGTTAATTGCTGCACCTGTTCAGCAGTCATATCAGTCAAGATTGTAATCTTACCCTCAGACATAGCTGTTCTGTCCATAGGTTCCATAGGCAAATGCAGCATCGCAGTCTGACCGCCGCCTTTTATAACATGCAAAGCGTCACTGCTGAAATCTTTATAGGGAAGAATAGCGTAACTGAAAGGCGCATTCAAATTGACCAGCTTTCTCACCGGTGCCAGATCGTAACCACAATCGTCAATAATGACAGCCAATTTTCCATGATATTTCTGAGCAGTTTTTTTGTCATCTTTCTTCGTACTTTCGTCTTCTTTGATATCTTTATCTTCTTTAGTCAGATTTAAGTTATGATAAAAGTAAACCGTATCGGTGATAAAATTCATTTTACCAGTTCCTGCTTTAGCTGAAATAGCAATTTCCATACGTACAGCTTCCCAGCCATTATAAGTAGCCTCACGCTGATTGAGAACAATCATTTTCGTACTGGAAATCTTTTCGCCAAGCCAGGCTGCCGCACCTTCTAATCCAGTACTTGGCGGAACTCCAATAGCCAGCTGCCGCTTATTCCAGACAACTTCTCCACCTGTTTCTTTCATACGTTCGTGCTGATCTTCACGGCCATTATCAGTTAACTGCCAGTTATCCTTCGATAATAAAATATCATCGACTGCCCTATGCGCTTCTTTGGACTCTTCCCGCAAATCAACCGAAGAAGAACCAGTCAAGCCTTTATCAAGCACATCTTTTTCTCCGTCTCTGCTCGCCGCATAATAAATGCCTCCAGCAACAGCTATAGCTAATAATACTAAAATCAAAGTCAGTACAAAACCTCCTCCTGACCTCTTTTTTCTATTAGTCCTTCTTGCCATAGTAGCCTCCTCTATGCCCGCGGATGCGCTTTTTCATAAATATCGCGCAGGCGTTTATTTGTCAAATGCGTATATATCTGTGTCGTAGAAATATCCGAATGCCCTAAAAGCTCCTGGACAGACCGCAGATCAGCACCATTGTCAAGTAAATGTGTTGCAAAGGAATGCCTCAGCATATGTGGTGTAAGCTCCTTATTTAATCCTGCCTGATGCCCATAACCGCGAATGATTTGCCAAAACCTCTGCCTTGTCATTTCATTTCCGCTCATACTTAAAAATAAATTCTTTACATTAGGATTTTTAGTATGAAGCAGTTTGGGCCTTACCACATTCAGATATTTATCCAAATATTCAACTGCTATGCCGCCAATGGGTATTAACCGCTCTTTAGATCCTTTACCGAAAGCGATGATATACTTCATTTGCAGATTAACGCCGCTGACAGGCAAACCCAATAATTCAGAAACACGCATTCCCGTTGCATAAAGCACTTCCAGCATTGTTCTGTCACGATAGCCTTCATCCGTTCTCAAATCAGGCTGTTCCAAAAGCTTCAAAACCTCTTCCTGATTTAAAACTTTTGGCAGCTTGATACCTTTTGTTCCAGCTTCTACAACTTCCGCAGGATCAATCTCCAAATACCCTTCTGCTGTCATAAAACGATAAAAAGATTTTATAGCAGCAAGTTTTCTGGCAATCGTTGCTGCGGCTAAACCTTTATTTTTCAAACCTGTCATATAGCGAATAACCTGCTCACGCGATACAGTTGCCAAGGCGTCATTATCCTTTAATCCTAAAGCTTCTTTAAACAAACGCAAATCACGCTCATAAGCTAATCTTGTATTTGACGCTAAACCTAATTCAACTGTCAGATATTCAAAAAACAAATTTAATTTATCGTTCATATTTCATCCTCAAAAAAGAAAAACAACGCTCAAGCGCTGTTTTTCAAAACATTATTGTTCGCGCTTCTCTGGCTGCATAATTGTAATATTAGCAGCCGGCGAAATAGTCGATATAGCGTGCTTATAAACAAGCTGTTGTTTGCCTTCATTTTCAATAATAACAGTAAAGTTATCAAAACCTCTTACCAGACCTCTGATTTGGAAACCATTAATCAGGTAAATAATGACGCCAAGGTTTTCCTTACGCACATGATTTAAAAAACTGTCCTGTAAATTCATTGCCGGCTTTGGTCCACTATTATTCATAACTTTCCCCTCCAAAATAATTTCTATCTATTGTTATAATTTTACCGCAGTTTAAACTTTTCCACAAGCGTTTGCTGCATCTCGTCAATAATCTTTTCATACACAGGCTCTTTTTCCAAATCAAACCATTTAATATACGGCATCTGACGATACCAGGTAAATTGGCGTTTAGCGAAATTACGTGTCGCCTGTTTCAATTTCTCAACTGCTGCCAATTTATCCATCTGGCCTTGTAGATACCAGACTATTTGTCTGTAACCAATGCTGCGCATCGACTGAGCATCCAATGATAGCCCACTGTCGAGTAAAGATTTAGTTTCCTCTACCAGACCCTCTGCCATCATTTTATCAACTCTGGCATTGATCCGCGCATATAAACTTTCTCGTTCCATTCGCAGACCAAAAACAACAGTTTCATAAGGCCATTCCTCCGACTTCCTATGAGCTATTTTTTCACCACTCTGTGCTGCTTCAATAGCTCTGATAATTCTTCTGCGATCATTTGTATGTAATCTTGAAGCGGCCTCCAGGTCAAGTGCCTGCAGTTTTTCATACAAGGCGCTGTTGCCGTGTTCTTCAGCAAATGCTTCCAATTCACTGCGTAGTTCACTGCATCCTTCAACAGTATTAAATTCATAATTTTCAAGCAGGGCCTTGATATAAAGACCAGTACCGCCAACAATTACAGGTAATTTACCGCGACTATTGATATCAGCAATTATTTTTTCCGCTTTTTCTTTAAAATCAACAACGCTGAAAGCAGCATCCGGCGGCAAAATATCGATTAAATGGTGCGGTACTGCCGCCAGTTCTTCAGCAGAAGGTTTAGCTGTACCAATATCCATTCTTTGATATACAAGCATGGAATCACCGGAAATTATCTCGCCATTCAGACGTTTGGCTAAGGCTATCCCGCAATGGCTTTTGCCTGTTGCAGTAGGACCTAAAATGACTGCAACTCTCGGTTTCATGCCGTTACCTCCTTCGGATACCATATTTTACACGGCTATAACGGCCGCCCAGAATTTCCGTACACCCTAAAGCTTCCAATAATTTTTGTCCGCGTTCTTTAACCACTACACAAGGAGCTACTCTAAGTGCCGCCTTAACAGTCGCTTCTGTTAACGGTTTCTCACAGGAAATAGGCCTCAATGGCTCCATATTTGAAGAAGCATTTATCGGTATTCGAAACATTGGGTCAAAATAAACAACATCAAAGCTGTCGGCTGGCAAAGTGTACAAATACTCATCTGCTTCCGCATATACCGTTTCTATTCTGCGCATGGCGTTGTTTAAATCGACATCTTCAGCCTGATAATTCTGCAGACCTTCGCTGACTACAAAATGTAACAACGGCGAAGCCTCAACAGCACAAACAGTTCCTGTCCGGCCTGTAATAAAACTGGCAACAACAGCATCACTTGCCAGCCCCATCGTACAATCCAGCACTCTCATTCCCGGTTTAAGAGCCAATGCAGCACTAAAGTGATCGGACTCGTGCTTTTTTAAACGCTGTACACGCAAAACGGCCATACTTGGATGAAAAAAGAAAGTTCCAGAAGCAGTATATACCTGCGGGCCTTTATTTGTTGCTACTAAAAGTGCTTCTACCCGTTCTTGATCTAGTAAAAACCCCAAAGACCCACTACTGCCACGTTCCACATATTTTACACCAAATTTTGCTGCCCATGTTTGCGCAAGTTTTTCTAAGGCAACATTTTCACTGCGTCCAACTGTTACTGCAAATTTAAACGTTTTCTGCATGTTTAAGTTCGCTTAAACATCTTGTATAACTCGGCAGAATTTATTTCAACCATACACGGTCTGCCGTGAGGACAAGTAAAAGGATGCTCTGTATTGCAAAGATCAATAATCAGCTGTCGCATTTGCCGCATATTCAGCACCTCACCGGCTTTAATTGCTGCTTTGCAAGCAGTCATATGTAAAATATTCTGACGCAAATCACTGGGATTAATCGTTCTTAATTCACTCAGCATTTGAGTAATTTCACGCACAAAGTCCTCGGCATCATCAGCCTTAATATCTGAAGGCAAGCTTGAAACGCGCAGCATAGATTCGCCTGCAGCCTCAATATCGACACCCAAGCGCAGAAATTCTTCCCGATGTTCCTCTATCAAATTTACATCCTGAGCAGTAACATCGATATATAAAGGAATCAACATCTGCTGGGCCGGAATATCATTATGGGACGCAACAAGCTTATCGTATAAAATGCGCTCATGCGCGGCATGCTGGTCAACCAAAAACAAAGAATCATCAGATTGGGCAACAATAAAAGTTCTGTCAATCTGTCCCAATGGCCAAATCGTATCAACACCACTATCGGTATCAGTGAAGTCGATAATATTAGAAGCAATGTTATCCTGCTTGTCAAAAACATCACGAGTTTCACTGATCGTATAAACAGGCTCCGTTTTTGGAGGCCTGTATGTGTATTCAGGTTCTTTCCAAACGCTTTGCTGTTGTGGCTTGTAAGCCGAGTAAACCTCAGCCTTTGCTGTACTGATATTTGTCTCAGTTGTTTTTAAAGCCGGCAACTCTGTCTCAGGCACTTTAGTTTCAACGGCTGGTGTTTCAACAACTATCGATGGTTCTGTTGCTGCCACAACTGCTTCAGCAGACTTGAATACCTGCAGTTCAGAATCATCCAATAATGCCAGGCCCTGAGGTTTAGCGCTCATAGGCCTTGTCAGTGCATCAGTCAAAGCTTTATACATCGCTTTATAAACAGTACTGTCATCGCTGAACTTAATTTCGCTCTTCTGAGGATGTACGTTAACATCAATACTTTCAGTATCAACGGTAATATTCAAAACAGCAAAAGGGAAACCGCTTTTCGGAATCTGAGACTGATAGGCATGGTCAATCGCTTTAGCAATCATTCTGTTAGTAATGATACGTCCGTTTACCAGCAAGGTCTGCCATTGACGTGTACCTTTTAGTAGAGTAGGTTTACCAATAAAACCTCTTACCTTAACTTCGCTGTCGGCAAAATCAACTGTTAAAAGCTCCTCACTAACGTTTTTACCATATAGTGCCTTAACAGTATCAACCAAATCGCCGTTTCCAGGCGTACTCAAAACCTCTTTATCATTGCTGACAAGCTTAAAACGCACATCTGGACGCGATAAAGCCAGTTTTGTGATCAATTCACTGATATAACGGCTTTCAGTCTGTACAGTACGTAAAAATTTACGCCTGGCCGGAACATTAAAAAATAAATTTTCAACAATGATCGTCGTGCCCGTGTGCCCGCCAGTAGCAATACATTCTGCCTGATCGCCGCCTTCAATTTTTATTGAAGTAGCAAACTCCTCAGTAACAGGACGTGTCAGCAGCTGGAAGTTACTAACAGAAGCAATACTCGGCAACGCTTCACCGCGAAATCCTAAAGTGTTCAAATGCAGCAGGTCTTCAGCAACTCTGATTTTGCTTGTAGCGTGCCTTAAAACTGCTAATTTTGCATTTTCTTCCGACATACCGCTGCCATTATCGACAACACGAATATATTCTGTACCACCGCCAAAAATAGTGACCTCGATGTTATCTGCACCTGCATCCAAAGAGTTTTCTACAAGCTCCTTTACTACAGAAGCAGGTTTTTCAACAACTTCACCGGCAGCGATCTGATTCGCTGTATTTTGATCTAATAATTGCACTTTTTGTTCGTTCATAATTCACCGCCTTCCCTTTTTGCTTCATCCTGCAATTTATACAAAGCATTCAAGGCTTCGATTGGCGTCATCGCCATAACATCCATTTTTAAAATCTGCTGCTGCAGACTGCTGGCAAACAATGATCCCATAGGTGCTGTTTCTTTTTCTGCCCTGGGTGTTATCTGAACGCTGCAGGCAGTTTCACAATTATCATATTCTTCCAGAATATCCTGGGCCCTGTCAATGACCTTTTTAGGCAGTCCTGCCAGCCTTGCCACATGTACGCCATAACTGCGGTCAGTACCGCCAGGCACGATTCTGCGCAAAAAGACAATATCATTACCACGTTCTTTAACTGCCACAGAATAGTTTTTTACTCCGTTCATCACGTCTTCCAACGCGATCAACTGATGATAATGTGTAGCAAATAATGTTTTTGCTTTTATTTTCTCATGAATAAACTCCATGACAGCACGTGCAATACTCATACCGTCAAAAGTACTTGTACCACGTCCAACCTCATCCAAAATAATCAAACTGTCTTTAGTTGCGTATCTGAGAATCTGTGCAACTTCATTCATTTCTACCATGAATGTACTTTGACCAGTCGCCAAATCGTCACTGGCACCTACACGGGTAAAAATCTTATCTACCGGGCAAATAGTTGCCTGACGTGCGGGAATAAAGCTGCCCATCTGTGTCATCAAGACCAGCAGAGCAACTTGGCGCATATAGGTCGATTTACCTGCCATATTCGGTCCTGTAATAATAATCATACGTTCATCATTATTATTGAGGGTTGTATTATTAGGAACGAAAATCTCACGTTCTAATAAACGCTCTACAACAGGATGACGACCGTCATAAATCTTTATTTCACTGCGATTATTCAATTCCGGACACACATAGTTGTATTTAAATGCTACTTCCGCCAACGATACTAAAACATCAATATTGGCCAAAGCACGAGCAGTTTCCTGCATTTGAATAATCTGAGACCTTATTTTTTCGCGCAGCTGTGTAAAAATATAATATTCAAGCTGTTCGATTTTTTCTTTAGCGCTTAAAATTTTATTCTCAAAATCTTTTAATTCCGGGACAATATACCGTTCAGCATTTACAAGTGTTTGCTTACGTACAAAATAATCCGGTACATTTGCACTTTGACCTTTAGATACCTCGATATAATAACCAAAAACTTTATTATAACCAACCTTTAAGGTTTTGATACCAGTTTCTTCTTTAATCTTAAGTTCAAAATTCTGCATCCATGTTTTGTTATCACTGGCAATTGAATGCAGTTCATCTAACTCTAAATCAAAGCCGCTGCGGATCATGCCCCCCTCACGTACGGAAAAGGGCGGCTCATCAACAATTGCTACCAGCAAAGTAGTAAACAGCTCCTGATGCAAATGTACATCTTCGCATAACTGCTGTAAAAGTTTACTGTTACAATATCTTAGTAAGCTTTTTATTTCTGGAAGCACCGCCAGCGAAGAACGCAATGAAACCAGATCACGTGCATTAGCACTGCCAACTTCGATACGTGAAACTATTCGTTCCAAATCAAAAATTGCTTTTAATTTATCCTGCAGATTACCGCGCATCTGTACATTTGTCAGCAATTCTCCTACCGCTTCCTGCCTTGACCTTATCTGTGATAAATCAAGCAAAGGACATTCTATCCAATTCCTGAGTTTACGGGCACCCATGGAAGTAGAGGTAAAATCAAGCACATCTAATAATGTACCTCGTTTAGAACTATCACGCATATTCTTTATAAGTTCTAAATTTCTAACAGCTGTTGCATCCAAATTCATAAACTGCTCTTTAGCTATGCGCGATAAGCTGTTAATATGCGACAAATCAGCTTTAACGGTCACATGCAGATAACGAAGTAAATGTTCTACTGTATCATGTACTAAAGTATCGGCAACATCATCACTGCCAAAATGCTGCGCAAAATACTGCGGTGCACCTTCTTCTTCCTGATATACAGAAACAGCACACTCTGGAACTTTACTTTTGATCCAAGCTGCTAAATTTTCCCAGTTTACAATACCGCTATACGCAACTAACTCTGCCGGTTGAATGCGAAACAATTGTTCCTGTATCGCCATTAAACGCTCTTCACCAGCAGCACTGAACCATTGGCATTCACCGGTAGAAATATCGGCAGCAGCAAGACATAATTCACTGCCATCCTCCTGCAGGAAGACTAAATATCTGTTGTGCTTATCATCTAAAAGCTGTTCACTCAAGACAGTGCCCGGTGTAATGATCTTAACAACCTTGCGTTCAACTATCCCTTTAGCCGCTTTAGGGTCTTCCACCTGCTCACAAATTGCGATGCGGTAACCTTTTTTGATCAGTTTTGCAATATAATTATCTACAGAATGATAAGGCACACCACACATCGGTATCTTTTCTTCCATACCGCCGGCACGCCCAGTCAAAGTAATATTTAATTCTCTGGAGGCAGTCAGCGCATCCTCAAAAAACATTTCATAAAAATCGCCTAAACGGAAAAACAGCAATTCATCCTCATGCTGACGCTTTACTTCAAGGTACTGCTGCACCATCGGCGTATAAGCAGTTGTCATTCTACCGCCTTCCCTTTCAAAAGCCAGGTCTGCGCAGTTTCAATTTGCACCTGCACTTTATCCCCCAGCTCAAAATCACGACCTTCGACTGGCCATAAAACCAGCTTATTTGTACGCGTTCTTCCGCTCCATACTTTATTATTATTATTGCTTGGCCCTTCAGCTAAAACTTCCAGTGTTTTGCCAACCAGGGCTTCATTACGCTGCAAGCTTGAAATATTCTGGGCTTCCATCAATAAATTCAGCCTAGCTTTTTTTATCTCTAACGGAACCTGTTCTTCCATCGCCGCAGCCGGTGTTCCAGAACGCTTGGAATAAATAAAGGTGAACGCAGCATCAAAACCAACTTCTTTTACTAAATTCAACGTATCATTAAAATCAGCTTCTGTTTCACCCGGAAAACCGACAATGATATCCGTTGTAATAGCAGCTTCAGGCACATAACGTCTGATCATGGCTACAAGCTCTAAATATTTTTCTCGTGTATAACCGCGGTTCATTGCTTTCAAAATTTTATTGCTGCCAGATTGAAACGGGATATGAAAGTTTTCGCAAATATGCTCACATTCGGCAACTGCTTTGATAACATCTTCGTGCATATCACGCGGATGACTCGTCATATAGCGAATCCGTTCCACTCCAGGGATTTCATTTACACGGCGCAGTAATTTAGCAAACTGGTCTTTCACACCAAAATCTTTCCCATAAGAATTTACATTTTGCCCTAACAGCGTAAATTCTTTATACCCCTTAGCAACAGCCTGCCTAACCTCGTCTACAATATTTTCTATACTGCGGCTGCGTTCACGCCCACGTACATAAGGAACAATGCAATACGTACAAAAATTATTGCAGCCATACATAATAGGAATCCAGGCTGAAAAACCGCTTTGACGAATACGCTCACCCTCAAATTCGCTTTCTTTTACTTCCAAACTGTTATAAACACGTTCGCCCTTTTCAGACAAATACTCAGAAAGTATTTCTTTAAACCCGTTGACATGAGCCGTGCCGATCAGCAAATCGATTTGCGGATGTTTTTTTATAAGCTTCTCACCATCTTTTTGTGCCATACACCCGGCAACACAAACTATCTGCCCCGGATGATTAGCTTTGACCCCTTTCAATTCACCAATTTTCCCTAAAATACGCTTTTCCGCACTCTCACGCACACAACAGGTATTTACTACCACAACATCTGCAGCATGAAAATCCTCAGCGGCTTTATAGCCAAGCTCTTGCAACTGCCCAGCATAATGCTCAGCGTCACTTTCGTTCATCTGGCAGCCATAATTTAAAATTGCATAAGTTTTTGCAGTCACTGAATACACCTCATATTAAAATTGAAACTGCATATGGGCAGCCTCTCAAAATTATCTATATTATATTATTATACCTTTTTAGGTTAGCAGTGGCAAATTTTAACTATTAAAATTTTAACAAAAAAGCAGAGCATATGCTCTGCTTTACAACATTCTACTTCATTCTACTTCTATACCAGGCCACAGTTTCATCCAACGCTTCTTTAAAAGCATATTGCGGAGTCCAGTCCAATTCATTTTTTATTTTTTCACAATCCATAGGATATCTTAAATCATGCCCTGCTCTATCTTCTGTAAATTCAATTGCATTTTCATCTTTGGCTAAAATTTTCAGTACTAATTTTATAAAGGTCAGATTAGACATCTCAGTACCGGCCGCAACATTATAAATATGACCTGCTTTTCCATGTCTGATGATTTTATCAACAGCAACACAATGATCCAGCACATATAACCAGTCACGTTTATTTAGTCCAGAACCATAAACAGGTACCTTTTGACCATGCTCTGCTAAAGATATGATTTTAGGCAAAAGTTTTTCGGTGTGTTGCCACTTGCCGTAATTATTACTACTGCGGCTGATAGTTACATATAAACCATATGTCCTGGCATACGCCAAGCACAATAAATCAGCTGCTGCCTTTGAAGCAGCATAAGGACTGGAAGGCTGTAATGGAGACTCTTCTGTAAACCCACGCCAGTCATAATCAAGCGGTTTATCCCCATATACTTCATCTGTCGATATCTGATGGAATCTTTCTACTGCAAATTTAACACAGGCATCTAACAACACACCTGTACCTTCGACATTAGTTTTAGTAAAAATAGCTGGAGAAATAATAGAAGTATCGACATGGCTCTCTGCCGCAAAATTTATCACTGCGTCGAACTTATACTGCGCAAAACACATTTCTACAAATTGCTCATCACAAATATCGCCCTGGATGAAAGTGAAATTATTTAATTTAACGACATCTGCCAGCGCCGCCATATTAGCAGCATAGGTCAGCTTATCCAGGCAAACAATTTCATCTGCCGGATACTTTCCTAAATGCCAATTTATATAATTACTGCCAATAAACCCGGCCCCGCCGGTAACTAATAAACGCATAAGTACCTCTCTATTTTTTATATTTACTACCGCTCTATTATATAGCAAAACACCGCACTGGAAAAGTGCGGTGTCTGAATAATATTACGGTTTGAATAAGTCTAAATTAATCAGCAAGATATCTTTAAAAATTGAGTTTTTCCACATAACTGCAAATTTCCTGCATTGGCCGGAATAAAAATGCAGCTTCCTTTGGTATATGTTAGCTTTTCACCGTCACTCATAACTAACTGACCTGCACCATCTATACACAGCAACGCCTGAAAAGAATTGCTCCCCGTATATAATTCTGCCAATTTCTTTTTATCTTCCGTATTAAGCAGCAATCTTTCAACTTGGAAGTATTTACAGCGGCACAAAAATTCTGTCGCACAGCCTGGTGTATAGCGCAGTACACGCAGCGGCTGCCGCGGCGGCTGCTGCCCTTTTAGATCGGCAACTGCCAATGCTTTTTCCAAATGCAGCTCACGCTTTTGTCCCTGCTTATCTGTGCGGTCATAATCATATAGCCTGTAGGTAAGATTAGAGCTTTCCTGCACTTCGGCGATCAGATTACCTGCGCCTATACCGTGCACGGTCCCTGCCGGAATATAAAATACGTCATCCTGCTGCACTTTTACTTTCTGTAAATATTTCTCAATAGTTCCATTTGCCAAACTTTGCCTTACAGCAACACTGTCCATATCACTGTAAAAACCGTAAATAAGTTCAGCGTCTTTATCTGCTTCCAGCACATACCACATTTCTGTTTTGCCCAATTGTCCACGCTCATAAAGTTTGGCATATTCATCATCCGGGTGCACCTGCACAGACAGTTTTTGCCTGGCGTCAATAAATTTTACCAGTATCGGCAGTTCGCCTTTACTGCGAGGATGAGTCCCAAGATACTCCGGGTATTTTTGCAAAACTTCCGTCAGCAGCATGCCCTTATGCTCACCTGTAGTTACGGTACTCGGTCCTTCCGGATGCGTAGAGCACTCCCAGCTTTCAGCAATGTTATCCAAATCAGCCTGTTTACCGAAATGTTCTTTCAACTTCTGCCCGCCCCAAAGCGCTTCTTTGCAGGCAGGCTGCAATAAAAATGGCCGGGGCTTATAAACTGTTTTTCTATTCTTCCAATTCAAATTTTTGCTTGTCATGGACACTTATCTCCCTGCCCAGCTGCACTTCCATTACTTCAAGTTCGCTATCTGCAATGATCGTATGTCTGCAGCCGGCCTGCATTGTTATCACATCACCTGCTGTTACCTGCTCCTCCATTCCATCAACAATGGTGCGACCATTGCCGGAGATAATCGTCCAGACTTCGTCCCGGCGTTCGTGACTATGGTAATTCATTTTGTTGCCTGCTTTTAGGGTCACTTTGATTGTCAGACTGTTTTCGCCTACGTCTAAAACACGGAAACTGCCCCAGGATTTTTCAGCAAACATCACCTGTTGATCTATGGCGTCTACAAAAGGCTTGATGTAACTGGACTGCTCTTTTTCGGCTACCAGAATACCATCAGGACTGGCAGCTACTACCATATCTTTGAGACCCATGCAAAGAACCGGCACATCAAGCTCGTTTACAACATGCAGATTCTGGCATTGGTCGTTCATTATCGCCTGCCCGATTGCCTGTTCTTCCATCGCTTCTGTCAACGTGTTCCATGTGCCAAGGTCTTTCCAGGCTCCGCCAAAGCGTTTGACTTTGATATTTTTTTCCTGTTCTACTACCGCATAGTCAAAGCTGATTTTAGCCAGAGTCTCATATTTGGCATACAAATCATAATAATCAGTAAAATCCAGCAGCGCATGTGCTTTCTCTAAAACATATTTCAGTTTACAGGCAAAAACACCGCCGTTCCATAATGCGCCCTGGCTTATATATTCTGCCGCTGCCTGTGCATCAGGTTTTTCCTTAAAAGTATTTACTTTGCTGACATCTGCATCTGTTTCAGGAAGGATATAACCATATTTTTCACTGGGATAAGTAGGCGTGATACCAAGTAAAACAAGCCCTGTTTCTTCTTGTTCTGCCAACTTGCTTAATTCCTCTAAAGCAGCAAAATATTCGTTTTCAACATAAGGATCGACCGGGCAAATAACAATAGTTTCTTCGGCACTGATCTTTAAAACATCATGCAGATAGCAGATAGCCAAAACTATCGCCGGGAAAGTGTCTCTACGACACGGTTCAACAGAAATGCTGACATTGTCGCCCAATTGATTACAAATAGCTGAAACCTGAGTTTTAGACGTTGCAACAGTTATGGGCGCAACAGCGTCAACTGTACGTATCTGCCTGTATACACGCTGCAGCATGGACTCATAATCTCCGTCTACACCCTTAAATATTTTTATAAATTGTTTGGAACGTATATCATTGGAAAGCGGCCACAGCCTTTTGCCGCTGCCACCGGATAGTAGAACGATATTCATAATATTATTTGTCCTTAATTCTATTTTCTAAGAAAGCATGAATCGTTTTAATAATCATATTTAATTCTTCTTTACTTAATCCGTGATGACAACCAACATAAAAGCCATTATTATTGATCCACTGAGCAACAGGATAATCTTTTTCTATGTCTCCAAAAATTTCTTTATAAATCGGCTGATTCAGTAATGGCAACATAGGCCTTGTCTCAATATTATTCTGTTCCAGATATTTTACTATTTCATTCCTTGTAAATGCTTTGTCATCCTTTATAACTAATGGATACATCATAAAAGAATGTTCCACATATTCCGGATAATATGGCAATTGTAAATATTGCTCTACATCTTTAAGACCATCAGTCAAAATTTTTGCGTTGGCCTTTCGAGTATTAATAATAAAATCCTTATTCTCCAACTGGGCAACACCCAGTGCGCCTTCTAACTCTCCTATTCTATAGCTATAACCAAGTCTGATCATCATAAAACGTCTATCCATCTCAGTCTGCATTCTTAACTTGCATACTTGCTTGGAATTATACGCAATACAATTTTCACAGGTACATGCTCTACCGTGCGCTATAAGCGAACGTGCAATTTCTGCCAAATTCGTATCATCAGTTGTAATAACACCACCTATACCAGTTGTAATAGTATGTGCAACATAAGTGCTGGATCCTGCTATATTACTAAAACTTGCTACAGGCCGTCCTTTGTAAACCGCAAAATGCGCCTCAGCACAGTCTTCAACTATTTTCAATCCATATTTAGTTGCTATTTTCACAATAGAATCCATTTCACAGGGTTGCCCAAATGTATGCACTGGCATAATAGCGACCGTATTTTCAGTAATTTTTTCTTCAATCAATTTAGTGTCAATATTATAAGTTCTGCTGTCTACGTCTACAAAAACAGGCTTCATTCCTGCATGCATAACCGCATTAGAAGTTGCTATAAAAGTAATAGCTGGGACTAAAACTTCACTATTTTGATCCCATGAATATTTTTCTTTCAGTGCTTCTAACGCAACATGTAAAGATGACGTTCCACTATTACAGGCAATACCATATTTCTGTTTGTGCATTTCAGCAAATTTTTTCTCAAATTTCTGAACAAATGGTCCCGGCGAGAGTCGCCCAGAATCCAATGCCATATTCACATATTTTTTTTCTAAATCAGTTATTAACGCATAACCAACACCTATTTTATTCACTGTAACCACTTACCTTTCATTTTCACCCTAATACTTTTCTAAAAACCATTTATAAGACGCTGTAATTCCTTCCAGCAAATTTGTTTTATGTTTCCAGCCTAATTCATGAATTTTCTTTGAATCTAATAGTTTTCGCAAGCTTCCATCTGGTTTAGTATTGTCAAAATATAAAGTGCCAGTATACCCAACTATATCCTTTATCACATGAGCTAAATCCATAATAGATATTTCCTCGCCAGTGCCTATATTAATATGTTCTTCATCTTCATAATTATTCATTAGAAATACACATGCTGCTGCTAAATCATCAACATACAAAAACTCTCTCAATGGTGTCCCCGTTCCCCAGAGAATAATTTCTTCTAATTTATTTGCTTTCGCCTCATGGAATTTTCTAATCATTGCAGGAATCACATGAGAAGCATTCAAATCAAAATTATCATTTTCACCATAAATATTAGTCGGCATACAACTAATAAAAGGATCCTTATATTGTCGTTTATACATTTTGCATAACTCAATGGCTGCAATCTTACCAATAGCATATCCCTCGTTAGTAGGTTCCGGCTTTCCACTTAGAAAATCCTTTTCAGTCATCGGCTGCCCAATATCAACAGGATATATACACGAACTACCTAAAACTATTAATTTTTTCACACCAGTAGTATGGGCAGCCTTCATAATATTAGCATTAATTATTAAATTTATATAAAGTAAATCAGCGGGACACTCTATATTCTCTCTTATTCCGCCTACCTTAGCTGCAGCAATAAATACATATTCTGGTTTTTCATTGGCAAAAAAAGCTTCCACCTCACTTTGCCTACATAAATCTAATTCTTTATGAGTTCTGGTTATAATATTGGTATAACCCTGCTTTCTTAATTCCCGCACAATAGCTGAACCAACCATTCCAGTATGGCCAGCAACATAAATCTTATCTTTAGTATTCATTGTTATACCTTTCACTAATGCCATTCATCATTTGCTTAATGCCGAATGAGTAATCATACTCTTCCTTCCATCCAAGTTTTTTTAACTTTTCATTATCAATCGTTGTGAAATTCAGTTCCTTATTCTTTATAAAATAATTTTCTTCTTTTATGATTATTTTAGAAGTGTTAAGGCAGTTTTTTCTCATCAAATCAACAAATTCATACATGTTTATATTATTCTCTGAGCATATATTATACGCACCTTGGCTACCAGGTTTTCCATATAACAAAGCATATAATATACCACAAATAACATCTCCTACATACGTATATTGTATAACTGTATTATCTTGGAACATCTCTACATCTTTATTATCAAGCAAACACTGCATAAAACGCGGAATAGCACGCTGATCAATTTCTAAATCATATGTTGGACCATAAGTATACGGAACCCTTACTATATTAGCAAAAATCCCGTATTGCCTATGATAAGCAACGCATAATTGTTCCCCCATTCTTTTAGATTCAACATAACAACTACGTTCGCCTAAAATATCTATAATACCATAATCATTTTCTGTTATAGCAGCACTATTAACTTTGCCATAAATAACATTAGAGCTACAAAATACTACTTTTGTCCCCCCCGAATTTACATTCTTGGCGTAATTCAACATATTCATCAATCCGTTAACATTAGGCAAAATAGTATCTACTGGCTGTTCCAAAAAATATTTTGTAGCAGCAGGACTAGCACCATGTACAATATAATCAAAACTGATATCATCTGGAATTTTATTCAAAATATCAAAATCAACTAGAAATACATTTTCCTCCAGACATATCGCTCTGTGTTTTTTATATAGTTTCTCTTTATTACGCCCCTGTAAATATATGATCATATTTAATTTATACTTTTTATTTAACCTAACTAAAAATTCAGACATATACGACATTATCATACCAGTTGATCCAGTAATTAAAATTCTTTTATTTTCTAGTTGCGAAAAACATGTTAAATGCTTTTCAGCAAGATATTCCATATCTTCGTAAATAACTTTCACAAAAACAATCCCTTCCTTTTAGTAGCTTTTTAATTCTCTAAACGCTAACTCAATATCATCCTTTTCTTTCGGCATATACCCATGCATTAACGGTTTATTATATAAATACTCTAACCCCTTACCTTTTATGGTGTTCGCAATAATACATAACGGTTTATCTGTTCTATGCAATCGACTCTCCTGTAATACCGATATCAATTCCTCATAGCAATGTCCATCTACACTTTTTACATTCCAGTTACAGCTTCGCCATTTTGCAGAAAAAGGTTCTAACGAAATCATATCTTCTGTAAACTCTGAACATCCTAAAACATTACGATCAACAATAGCTACTAAATTGTTCAGACGATTATGTCCTGCATATAATATTGCTTCCCAAACAGACCCCTCATAACATTCTGCATCTCCTAATATGCAGTATGTTTGCCAATTTTCCCTATTTAAACGTGCTCCTGTAGCCAATCCAGCTGCTATCCCAAGACCCTGACCTAAGGAACCACCATAAAATTCAAACCCAGGATAGAAATACTTTTTTAATTCATGAAAATTGCCGCCAATACGAACCATGTCATTTATTTCTTCTTTTGTGAAAAATCCTATTTCTTCAAAGATAGGAAATAACATGCCCGCTCCATGTCCCTTACTTAGTACAAACCGATCACGCTCTGCCCAATCTGGTCGTGCTGTGTTATAGCGTAAAATTTCCTTATATAATGCGACAACTATTTCCGTCATGGAAAAAGCTGATGTTACATGACCAAAACCTACTGTTGTAAAAATTTCTAAAAACCGTTTCCTCATTTTATAGGAAAATTCATATAAATCTTCATATTTTCTTTTTGTTGTTATCATATTTATTCAACTCCAAATAACTTTTTCTTATCGTTTCACATAGTTGCTTTTCATTAAAACCCAATTTCTCATACCATAAATCACGATTGATAAAACATTCTGACAAATTATTCCCAAATGACAAACCTAATCTTTTTATTGGTATATTTAGATGATTGTCTGATAATATCTCTAAAACTAAAGACCCTAACCCACCTGATAATACGTTATCTTCAATAGTTAAAATATATCTGCTATTTTTAATTTCATCAATAAATTCCTTTTTATCAAATGGAAATGCATAAGCATCTATTAACTTTACATCTATACCCAACATCTTTAATTTAGGTAATATATTTTCTACAGAAGCTCTGATATTTCCACTGGTAATAATAGATAATTCTGACTCTAAACCTATTGTTACAAATCCACGTGAAAAATTAATTATCTCTTCGTCATATCTATATCCACTAATATTTTTGTCAAAACGCAAAAACACTGGTTTTTTGCCTAACAATTTTTTAGCTGCTTCTTTGGCAATAATTTCATCAGAAGGATTTACCATGCAAACATGAGGCAAAGTCCTTACCATAGCAAAATCCTCAATAGGCATATGTGTATAACCACATTCTGCACTGCAACTCCCTGAATTCAATGCAGCCACAGTTATGGGTATTTGAAGATTATTCAATAAATTTCTCATCTGATCAAACGCTCTTGTCACAGGGAAAGGATTTAATCCAAATGCAATTACCTTTTTCCCAGCAAGAGCAATGCCTGCTGCTACAGATAATAAATTCTGTTCAGCAATACCGACACTAATAAATCGCTGTGGAAAATCTCTGCGAAACAAATCTAAACTTGGAGCTCCTAAATCAGCAGATACAATAACAATATCTTCTCCCAATTTAGTCAATTCATATATTTCTGAAAAATAGGCGTCTCTAACTATCATTATCACAATCCTCCATGTAAAGAGATTATTTAAGTTTATATAGCTTTCGTTTTATGCTTCACTAATTCCAAATCATGCTTGACCATAATTTTTATTAACTCTTCATAAGAAGTTTTTTGCGGATTCCAACCTAAAATTGTTTGCGCTTTTGTCGGATCGCCCCACAGGTTATCTACATCCGTAGGCCTGAACCACTGCTCGTTAACACAAACCAGCATTTTTCCGCTTGCAATATCATATCCTTTTTCGTTGATTCCTTCGCCTTCCCAACGAATATTAATACCTACTTCTTTAAAAGCTTTTTCCGTGAAATCCCTTACCGTATGCTGCTCACCGGTAGCAATAACAAAATCTTCCGGAGTATCATGCTGCAGCATCAGCCACATACATTCTACATAGTCCTTAGCATAACCCCAGTCACGCAGGGAATCCATATTACCCAATTCCAAGTGATCCTGTAAGCCACAGGCTATACGGCTGACAGCTAAAGTTATTTTGCGTGTGACAAAGTTCTCGCCACGACGCTCCGACTCATGGTTAAAAAGAATACCATTGACCGCAAACATCCCATACGCTTCTCGATACTCTTTTGTGATCCAAAAACCATACTGCTTTGCTACGGCGTAAGGACTATATGGATGGAACGGCGTTGTTTCACGCTGCGGCACTTCTTCTACTTTGCCGTACAATTCGCTGGTAGACGCCTGGTAAATACGACAGGTTTCAGTCATTCCTAAAATACGTACCGCTTCCAAGATACGTAGCACCCCTAAAGCATCCACATCACCAGAATATTCCGGCACATCAAAAGATACCTGCACATGGCTTTGCGCTGCCAAATTATATATTTCATCCGGCTTTACTAAATTGATAATTCTTATAAGACTGGAAGAATCTGTAAGATCGCCATCATGGAGCGTTATCTGTTTTTCAGCTAGCAAATGATCTATACGGGAAGTATTGGTAATCGATGCACGTCGTACAATACCATGTACTTCATAGCCCTTTTCTAATAAAAACTCTGCTAAATACGATCCATCCTGGCCTGTAATACCTGTTATAAGTGCTGTTTTCACGCTAATACACTCCTAGCTATGTTTTAATTTCGACTTCAAAATATTCACTATTTCACTTGCATATCTCAATAGTTCTTGGAATTCTTTTGTTTTATAAAATAATACAGATTGTATAACAATCATAATGATTCCAATCAACACACATTCTACAAGCAAATTTGCATAGGTAATTTCAAAATCCAACCATGCAAATAAATATTTTATCCCTACTATTTCTATACCTGTTAATAAACTGAACAGCAAATGTTTTCTTAAATATTTCCGCATGCTTATTTGCAAAATAATCCTGAATACAAACTGAATACGTCCATATATTATAAAACCCAATCCTACAATAGTACCTAAAACAATACCCTGTATCCCCCAATATTTTGCAAAAACAACGGCCACAATCAGTTTACTTATTGCTGACAAAAGCATATATAAACGATCATTTTCAAAATTTCCATGAGTAGACCTGTAATTACAAGCATTTTCAAACTGCATCCCTAAAAATACACTTATTCCTAATAAAACGATGTACTCATCAGGCAGAAGAAACTGCTTTCCAAAA
Source organism: Phascolarctobacterium faecium (assembly GCF_003945365.1). Lineage (NCBI taxonomy): Bacteria > Bacillati > Bacillota > Negativicutes > Acidaminococcales > Acidaminococcaceae > Phascolarctobacterium > Phascolarctobacterium faecium. The sequence continues at coordinate 1,755,694 of NZ_AP019004.1, forward strand.
AATAAACCTATGAATGGTTGAAAAACAATAGTATATACACAACAAACATAGCTACCAAAAAAATAATATGCTAAATCCAGCATATTATATACGGAAATACTTCTATCCTTATCTTCCGAATACACCAAATTACCCAGACTAGGAATAATGCCTTGAAAGCATTTATACAAAACCGCATATATCCCCATATGGACCAAAACATAATTAGATAACAGACCAGCTTCCTTCAAACCTAAAAAACTCGTAACTATGACCATATCTAACCCACCATAGAAAAGATATGATATTTTATGGATCATAAAGTTTTTAGTTTCCATAAAAAAGTTGCGTTCACGAAAATCCGTCAGACTTACCTTTACAGATTCAAGATATGGATAAGTTTTTTTAGCTTTCCAAGTGATTATAATATTGGCTAAAATATTAAAGAATAATGCGGAAAACGCATATAAAAGATAGTTTTTAAAACACACAATAGCTGCAATTTGCACACAACCATTGAGAATCTTACATCCCATATCTATTTTTATACAAATATAATCTTTTTGATTCGCTGCAAACAATGTTCTTTTATATGCTAAAAAATAAGTACTTAAAACTGTGGCAATTTGTATTACATATACTAACTGTACATAATGCCAAGAAACACTTGCATTTTTTACAATTATCGGCAAGAAGAAAAACAAAACTACACCTATACAAACAATAAAACTGCCAATTATTGTATAAACATAACGATACAAACTCATTAATATGTTGATTTCTTTTTTATTATCCTTAGCTATTTCTCGATATAGATTGTAACTGATAATTGCGCTAACACCAAGCTCCGCTAACGATAGCATAGCGATAATATTACTAAATAAGCCTTCTATGCCTAACAATTCAACAGGCAAATATTGTGTAAAAAATTTGCGTACAAAAATACCTAATAATGCTACACAAGCAAATGAAATTAATGAATATGCGCTGTTACGTAAAATATTTAAAGTTCGCATTTATATTTTTTAATCACCTTTGTATTTTCTTATGTAATGTATGTAAATAATGAAATAAGAAAACAATATTAATCATCTAAAATTTCTTTGAATTTGTTTTCTAATTTTATAAATCTGTCATACACATATTCAGCAGCAGAAGGCAGGAGCTTTTCTTGTTGCATAAACTTGTCATAAAAATTATCATCCGTGTTTAATTTTTTTATCAGTTTGATATTATCTGTATTATCTCCATCTAAATTCCAAAAAATAACAGCATCTTTATTTATGACATCCGGTTCTGGATTATTTAAGGCCCCAGCATAAATTGGTATACAGCCAGCCCTAAAACTATCAAAAATCTTTTCTGTACAATAGTATGGTGAGTCCATATTTTCAGGGCAAATATTAAACTTAAATAAATTCATATATTTTAATTTATCATTTCCATATTTGTCCCAAAGCTCTGAAGTATTGTTTCTCCACCTTCCTGCATATGTTATATCAAACATACCATTTAAATCATCTGCTATTTTTGTTCTTAATCCAAATGCATCATGATTATTAATACAAATACATTCTCTTTTTCTTAATGATCTTGAGCTATTAACATTTTCCACAATTTTTTTTATGGTAGCATAGGTAGCATCTGCGGGGAAAAAATTTTTATAATATATCCAAGCAGGAAAACGTAAATATTTTTCATTATTTATTTTTGTAAAGCCTAACGACAAATCTACATCTCTTAATAGATAATCAGAATATGATTTAATCCTCCAATTAATCATACTTAACCATCCATAATCATTTATTGATAAATTCTTATGCTTGATATACATTTCCAGATTCTCACTAGGCAAAAAAATTTTTTTACCTAAATAATACTTGCAATCTTTTTTTACTGCTCTAACATCACTTATAAATACTGTATATATCCGAATATCAAATCTTTTATATTGAGGAACATTTTTCTCTAAAAATTTTAGAATCCATTGTAACTCTTCTGCTTTATTATATTGATAGCCAATATATGAGTATTTTGAATCACTATTCAGTGCATTCAATAGCGATATTCCTAATTTATATTTTCCTCTTCTATACCACAATAAATCTTCATCAAATATTTTACCTAATTTTAATTTATATAAAATCCTAAAAATTTTTTCTCTTATCAAGTTGTTCATTTCTTTACCTCATTTATTTAGTTAGGGGTATGATATCATTTTTTTGCCAATTAGCAATTTCATAAAATTTTTTGATTTTAATAGGTAGCGAAACAAATTGAAATTAATAATTAAACTAAGAAAACCAATCTTTTCTATTATGTTTAGTTCACTAGTTTTAATAATGCTATTTATATTTTTTCGCATTTTCTTTTGTAAATAAATTGCCGTTCTATAATTTTCACTTAACTGTTTACTTATAACTAACTTACTTAACACAAAATAATCAACTCGCAGACATTTGATTATTATTTTAGGAATTAACAATTGATACTTTGTATATGCTAGTTTTAAAAAATATTCATTCAAGTCCAGACAATCCAATAATTTAGGATTAAATTCAGAATGAGTAACACTATTATCTCTCATCCTATAAAAATATTTTCTCTCGGCACTGATATAAACACCATTAACTTTTTCTAAAATATCAAAAAATATAAATGCATCTTCAGTCATTTTATTTTCAGGAAATCTTATCCCATCAAAAATAAATTTTTTAAAAAGCTTATTACACATCATTTCCCCATAATATTGATTTGAAAAAATTTCATACATAAACTTTGGATTTTTACTATACAAAAAATTTTCTGGACTATTATGGTATAAATTTTTATTAATATAAGCATAAGAAAATCCAACACATGTAATATCAACATCTTTCTCCCGCATATATTTATACAAACTTTCATACATATCTAATTCAATCCAATCGTCACTATCAACAAACCCTATATAATCACCCTTACATATATCTAGGCCTATGTTCCTAGCAGAACTTGCCCCACCATTTTCTTTGTGAATAGCCTTAATACGAGAATTTCTTTTTGCATATTCATCACAAATATTACCGCTATTATCTGTACTACCATCATTAATCAAAATGATTTCTAAATTTTCATATGTTTGATTAATAATAGAATTAAGACATTGCGGCAAATATTTTTCAACATTATAAACAGGTACTATTACACTTATCAAACTATTACGAAACACTCATATTCTCCTTTATACTAAAAACAATTATTTTCTATCAGCCAATTTATTTTTTCTTTTTTTATGTTATTGCTAAACTTTTCTCTTATTTTTAAGTAGGCTGCATAAGAAATATCATTTAAAAAATCATTATCAGCAATATAAAAAAGAATTTTCTCTGCTATTTCATTCGGTGTAGCAGTATATTTAAATATAATTCCGTCTATTCCATCACTGATCATTTCAGGAACTCCATCAACATTACGTGCAACTACTACCTTACCAAATGACATCGCTTCTAAAATCACTGTTGGTAATGTATCTTTATCACTAGATAAAAACAATATATCTATATTAGGATATATATCGCTTAATAATTTTTTATGTGGAATAGATCCAAGATATTTTATAATTCCCTTATTTTTTGCACATTTTATTTTTTTTTCTGTTTCTTCAAAACAAGATTTTTCTAAAACCGGGCCGATAATATATCCATTAAAGGTTATGCTCGATAACTCATTTAAAATATTTAAAACATCAATGAATATGTCTGGTCTTTTTAATCTACAGATACTACCAATAAAAAATATATTAATTATATGTTTTTTATCATAATAATTTCTAATATATTTAGTCGAATATTGAATACCATTATAAATACATTTTATTTTGTTTTTATCAACATCTGCGCCAATCAATTTTTCAGCACAAGCTTTTGATGGTGTTATAAACAAATCTATTTTGGAAGCAAAATTATGTAAAAAAACTCTATGGATTTTTTCGGTTAACATATCATGAATATGGGCAACAGTTTTAATCTTAGGATCAATGAATATTTTATAAAAAACTAGAATAACAAAATCTTTAGTATTATTACCATATAATATATCAATACTAAATTCTTTAACTATTTTTTTTATTTCAAGCAACGCAAATATTAATCTATAAAATGTCAGTATCGGATTCCCCTTAAAATTATAACCTGAAAGAACTTTGCTACAGAAAACCTTGTCTCCAAGGACATCTTTGTAACCTTTTTCTATCATTTTATTATTACTTGTTAATATATAAAAATTATGAAATCTATTTTCTTTTAGAAAATCATATAAAACAATCTCTGCGCCACCAATAGTATCTGTTGCAGATATTATTAAAACATTTTTCACAACATTCACCTATTTTGAATAATATTTAATATTTCAAAATGCCGCTCAGCCATTTTTTCAATTGTATAGTTTTTAATTTTTTTCAAATTATTTAATCCTTGTTGCTTGCGAAGCATCTCATTTTCTAACAATAAATTTATCTTCTCTGATAATTTATTATTATCGTCCACCGGAACAATAAACCCATTTTTATAGTTTTCTATAAGTTCTAATCCTGCATTACATCTATCTGTAGTTATGACAGGAAGTCCATGTGCCATAGCCTCGTTTACTACTAACCCCCAAGAATCATTTCTCGTTGGTAATACAAATATATCTGCTATAACGAACCATTTTTTTAAATTTTTAGTACATTGAAAAGGTATAAAATGAATGTTTTTAATATCATTAGTTTCGATTATCTCATACCAATATTCCAGAGGAAAATCTCCTCCAATAATATAAATTCCAACATTCTTTTTATCAAAAAACTTTGCAGCTTCAATCAAAACATCAAATCCCTTTTCCTGTATAAATCTACCTACTGACAAAATAATTTGCTGCTCATAAACAGACAATTCTCTTTTGATAAACAATTTATCTTTTTTTATAACATCCAATTCTTCAGATATATAATCACTATAAAAACTTGCTAACTGATAATTATAAATTCTATTTTTTTTCCCACCATAATATTTAAGCCAATTATTCGTATGTTTTCCTGTACTAAGATAATACTCTGCTGACGACACAAAAAACTTCTTTAAAAGTTTTTTTACGCTACTTTCATTTTTATAGAATATTCCACCATCACAATTTAAAATATATTTTATACCCCTTAACTTCATATACATCATTGCTAATAATGAATTATAACTTGTATGTGTTCCAACAATTATATAGTCCCATCTTTTATTAAGCCAAGTAAATATTCTCAACGAAATTCCATTATCCATTCCAACCTTATAAGAATCTAAAAAATATCCTTTAAAATTAATGCATTGTTCTTTTAACCAAGAATCCTCCCTATCATCTGCATTTCTTCTGTCAAAAACTACAGTCAGATCAACAAATTTACCAAATTCATTGAAAAAGTCAATTCTATATGGTACTGGTATATTAGTTAAAAATAACACCTTCATTTCCATACTTTCTCCTGTAACATTTTATTTATTACATGTTCTGCTGATATATCATTTAAGCATTTTCTATCTTTACATTGCCAATACATATTCGTTCCATAACAATATTTATATTCACATTTACAGTCAGCTTCAATAAAAACGGCTTTATCAGAATATGCGCCATGTGTTAGAGGATTTGTAGGCCCAAATAAAGATACTGTTTTTGTTTTTACAGCATCAGCAATATGCTGCATACCTGTGTCAACTCCAATAAGTAAATCACATTGAGCCGCCAATATTATTGATTCTTTAATATCAGTTTTTCCAACAAAATCATATAAATTCTGATGTCCCAGTATATTACTCAAATGTTCTAATTCTTTTATTTCATCCTGTCCGCCAAATAAAACTACTTTATATCCATAATCTAAAACATTTTTTATAACCAATTTTATTTTTTCTATTGACCACTTTCTAGGATAAATTCTTTCATGGTTAATCACAACAGCAGTTCCACCGCCTATACAAATTCCTATGATTTTTATGCCATCCTGTTTTATTATCGAAGTAAAACTATTTTTATCAACTTTTAATTCGGGATTTATTTTTTGATCAGGAATTTTACATATGCAGCGTAATAAATTTAAATTTCGTTCTACCATATGAACAGTATTGTCGATCTGATACTTGTCCATTTTTTGATATTGTTCACCGATACATCTTTTAGCACCAGTTAACAATGCAAATATTATTGCTTTCCATTTAGTACTGATAGGAGATATAATAAAATAATCAAAAACTTGATGACGAAGGCTAACTATCAGTGCTAAAAGTTTTTTTATTGTAATTGTTTGCATATCCAAGTAATAATATTCATCAATTGTTACAGAAGCAGCCTGTAACAGTTCCCTGCTGGCTTTATTTCGTACGATTACTGCTAGATAACAATCCGGATAGTTATCTCTAATTATCTGTAACATTGGTATAATTTGGACACAATCACCTAAACCATGTTTACTATCAATCAAAATTTTCAATTTAATCTTTCCTTTTGTATATTTTAACGAAAAATATGTTTTTGCAATCCTTGTTGAAAATAAAGAAATATGTAATAAATACTTTGCAGAATAGATAACTTTTGACTATTTCTATATACTTTCCATGTCCATATGGCACTTTTAAACTTATTTGCAGATACAGATTCTTTAGTTCCTATACGATATCTGGCTAAATCATCTTGTAATCCATAAGCAACAATTTTATTTTCCTTTAATATGTTCAACCATGTTATATAATCCTCATGTCTTTGCTGTGGCATCAAAAAAGGTTTTATTTTACTTTTATCAATACATACTGTCAAACATCCTATGGAATTACCTTTTAGCGCATCCATATAATCAAGTTGAGATGGTATCTTTACAATTTTCCCAACCTTATCTTTACTTGCAAAATGACGATATTGATGATAAGTAAATACATAGTTATTTATTTTCATGAAATCCAACTGTTTTTCCAATTTTTCTGGTAACCAAATATCATCACTGTCTAAAAAAGCTATATATCTGCCAACAGCATTTTGTAGTGCTATATTTCTAGCGTTAGCAACACCCTTATTTTCAGGTAAAGAATGGAGTTTGATCCGTTCATCCTGCTCTTGATACTTTTTTGCAAGTTGTTCTGTAGCATCTATTGAACAATCATTAACGATAATCAGTTCCCAATTTGTATATGTCTGCTTTAATACACTTTCGATAGCTTCTGCAATATATTTTTCTACGTTATAGGCAGACATTATTATGGAAACTAAATCATCAATCATTTTCCCTGTACTCCTTCGGTACTGCTTTTTGTCAGCAGAACTTTGAATGTCTGCAGCATGATCATCAGGTCTGTTTTGACGCTGACGTCCTGTATATAAAGCAAGTCGTATATCAGCTTGTCATAGGCACTGGTGTTATATTTGCCTGCTATTTGTGCCAGTCCTGTAATGCCAGGTTTTACATTATGCCGGTAATCATATTCAGGTTTTTGGGCAATAAACTGCTTGACGAAGAACGGCCGTTCCGGTCTGGGTCCGACGATGCTCATTTCGCCTTTCAGCACATTGAACAGCTGCGGCAACTCATCAAGTCTGGTAGCCCTCATAAATCTGCCGAATTTTGTGATCCTGGGGTCCCCTTCCGCAGCCAGTACCGGCCCGCATTTGGCTTCCGCATCCTGCTTCATGCTGCGGAATTTATGTACAAAAAATGTCTTACCGTATAGCCCCACGCGCTCCTGTGAATAAAGCACCGGTCCTTTACTGTCCAGCTTTATCATAACTGCTGTTATCAGCATGACTGGCGATAGTATAATCAAAGCAGTTACCGCTACGGCAATATCTAAAATCCGTTTCAGTACTCTCTGTTCTGCTGTCAGCAGCATACGTGTTACACGCTGCATCGGTATATCATCAACCAATAAAAAGCCTGTATTCTTGCATGCCAGTTCATACAGTGTCGGTACAAAAAATATTTGTTTCTTCGTGCTGCGTGCATAACGCAGTATTTTTTCTTTGTCTGCTATCGGCAGTTCCGCGCCAATAAAAACATAGTAGTTAGCGTCGATAAGCTGCTTCCAGTTGGTCTGTTGACAGCTGTCACAAACAGACTGCAATGACTGCTCCATTCCATAAGTTTTCAATAATTTATTCTGGATGCGTGCTGCTTCTTCACCAGCTGCAAATAATACAGCCGTCTGTTTGGGAAAATACTTCCATTCCCACTGGTGACAGATATATTGCCAGATTGCCAGCAACACAAACGAAAATACCGCTGAATAAACAAGCACAACACGTGAATAATCAAACTGACGAAAAAAGAAGGTCATGGCCATCGCTATGATGTAAATATTGGTCACCGCTACCAATAGATTAAGAAAAATATCTACCAGCTTTTTGCGGATCAGACTGAACAAGCCATAGACGTTGAACATAAAGAACATAATGATGACCAGGATCGGCAGAAATTCCAGATGGAAAGCTATCTTATCCGTTTGTTTATTACCAAGTTCCAGTACCATAGCGATGCTGGTAGCCAGATACAAACAAATTATGTCGCCTATGATCAAAATTATCTTTCGCAGCAAAGAACTGTAGTATCTCACTGAATTTCCTCTATTCATAACCATCTTTAAATTTGTATTTTATAGAAAATCAAAAACTTTCTATTTTAAAATATTTTATTATTTTATTTTACAGTCAAATATATATTATCTTATCACTTTTATTATAAAAAATCCACCGTTTATGTGTCCTATTCATCAAAACATCTTAAATTTAAAGCCAAGTATAGAAAACAAAAAGAGCAGTAACCTTAAAGGTTACTGCTCTTTTTACATTATTCGTATTTTATTTAAATTCTACTTTTAAATGCTGTCGTTCTACTAACCTTTGGAATTTATATTTCGGATAACCAACCATTAAAGCGCCTACTATTTTTTGCTTAGCCGGCACTTCTACCAAGTCAAGCAATGGTTTATATCCGGCTATACCACAGGTTTGGATAAATCCGGCAATAGTCGTTCCCATACCGATAGTCGGTGCATAAAGCTCCGCATAAGCCCAAGACTGTTCTGCATTGCTAACACCAGTTGTATTTAATCTACGGGCCAATGCAAAAATCACCATCGGTGCGTTGCGGGCAATAATATCCTGACCACGCTCGCGATAAGCTCTCAATACAGTAGTAAAATATCTGCTGTTAGAACTTCCTTCTGCAATTTCCTGTTCCATCCACTGTGCTGTAGCCTCAGCAATAGCTCTGATTTTTTCCTTATCACTGATTACTATATAATACATTCCCTGTGAATTACCTGCTGTTGGCGCATAGCGGCATACTTCAAGCAGTTTACGTACATCTGACTCAGTTGGTGGCTGCGGTTTAAACATACGAACTGATCGACGCATACGCAAAAAATTATATGCAGTTTCAGCATCTAAAACAGGCATCGGCAGTGGTAATTGTTCTTCTAGCGGCACATATTTATTATCCATAGCAGCCGTTGGGCAAATAGCAACACAATGGCCGCAGCTCATGCAACCTCTATCAAAATTGCATTCAGGTCCAAGCTCTCCCATTGATAAAATACATGATGGACACGCCTCTACACAAATACCACATTTTATACATTTATCATAATCAACTTTCAGTAAGTCCATCTTCTAGCACCTCAATCTTCGAAATGAATGAATTCCAATCCGCTGAAGTCAGTATAAAATTGTGCATTTTTAAAAGCTTTGGCACATAATTCTTTATCTTTATTAACAACACCGTCAGCATTGGCGATTCCCAAATAAGCACAAGCAGACTGTGCTGCAAAAGTTTGAGCATGTTCCAATAATGCCTGCTTATCAGAATCGGCAATAGTACCTTTATTGGGATAAACATCAGTAGCCACCAAAATAAAAATCAACTGCTCACCTTGCTTAGCAACTACATGTGGAATCTCACTTTTATTAGGTTGAACGAATTCTATTTCAAAACCTTTTTCAGTAAGATACTGCAGCAATACCTGTAATCCAAACTCATGAATTTCTTGAGTATTCATTAACTCAAATGCCATGAATCATTCTCCTTTGCTATATTATAGCTTTATTATATCATAAAAAAGCTATCTATCTCCAGCGATATTCTAAGTACTGTTATCCAACAAAACTATTATCACAAACATTTAGATAACAAAATAAAAAGCCTGCTTTTTTAGCAGGCTCAATTTACTGGCTCCCCGAGTAGGACTCGAACCTACAACAACTCGGTTAACAGCCGAGTGCTCTACCGATTGAGCTATCGGGGAATAAGTCTTTCAACGAAGAATATTATATTACTCTACGATATTATTGTCAATGTTTTTATTTAACGCGTCAGCTTGTAAATAAGCGCGTTACAAATAGCTGCAGCTACATTACTGCCACCCTTACGGCCACGAGCAACTATATAAGGAATACCAGTTTTCATAATGATTTCTTTAGATTCCACAACATTGACAAACCCAACGGGAACACCAATAACAAGCTCAGGCTTAATCCTGCCCTCTTTTACAAGTTCATCTAAGCGTACTAAAGCCGTAGGAGCGTTACCAACAGCAATAATTACAGGCCCTTCTACTTCACAAGCTTTTTCCATACAAGCAGCAGCACGTGTAGAACCAGCTTCTTTCGCTCTTTCTGCCACATCAGCATCTGCCATAAAGCAAACTGCTTTGCCGCCAAGCTTATTTAAACCAGGTTTATTTATACCCACGCAAGCCATATTAGTATCAGTAACTATAGTAGCGCCCTTTTTCAGTGCTTCTAAAGCTTTCTCTACTACACCATTCGAAAAATGCAGCGTACGTGCATAATCAAAGTCAGCAGAGGTATGAATAACCCTTTTTACAATACTAACTTTCTCTGGATCAAGCTGGATCTCCCCCAATTCTTCAGCAATAATCTCCATACTGCGTTTTTCAATATCAGCCGGTAACACATTTTGTAATTCCATATTTTCTACCACCTTTCTTCAATTTATTTTTCAATTCCTACTCTTGCCGGTATACCCTTATCAAAAGGATGCTTACGCTTACAAACCTCAGACACATAATCTGCTAAATCGAGTAAAGCTGAAGACGGGTTCCGTCCAGATAAAACAACCTCTAAACTCTGCGGCTTATTTTTCAGAAAATCAATTAATTGTCCTTCATCAAAAACACCTGTATTACAAGCACCTATAACTTCATCAAGAACCAATAATCGTACTTCTTCCTGTTCCAGTTTAGTCTTAATTCTAGCAAATAACCGCATATGCTCCCGCAGGACTTCCTGTTTCTCATCCGCAGTCATCTGAAAAGTAAATTTTTTAGTTTCTTTACCCCTTAAGACTTCAATATTTGAAAGCAATTCTAAAGATTTCAATTCTCCGGTAAGACGGCTTTTTAAAAATTGTACGAATAATACTTTATTGCCATGCCCCGCACAACGTATACTTAATCCTAGACAAGCAGTAGTTTTACCTTTCCCGTCCCCGCAATAGATATGAATTAACCCATGCTCCATCTTACACACCGGCTTCCAAAATCTCATAAATTTTTTTCATATCAATATTTTCACGTATACTATTTGCCAAAATATCATACTGCTGCTTTTTATAATCATTAAAATTAATAGTTTTAATATCGTCTGGCTTCATACCCTTTTTAGCAAGTAAAGCTTCCACCACAGATTTAGCAATACCTTCACCATCAAATACTCCATGCACATATGTACCATATACGTTCATAGTATCACTAACATTCTGAGATCCTTCTGGACTTATTTCACCTGCTTCGTGAATAGGTTTCATCAATGTCAACGATTTACCATCATCAAAATTAGTTATGCCGGAATGTATTTCATAACCATAAAAAGAGAGGCCGGTTAACGCGCTGAAAATACCTTTTACTTTGCCAAAATATCCATCTACCTGAATAGTGCGTTTTTTCTCAGCAAAAATGGTTTCAACATCCAAAAGACCTAATCCTGCAGTATCTCCGCCTTCTTCTACTCCATATGGATCCGAAAGATTCTTCCCCAACATTTGATAACCGCCGCAAATACCAAAAACCACTGTACCAGCATGAGCGCGTTTCATTATCTCTGCTTCCAATCCATTTTGACGCATCCATTTTAAATCACCAATAGTATTTTTTGTTCCCGGAATAACAATCATATCCGGATTTTTCAACTCTGAAACTGATTGCACATAACGCAGCGATACACCTGGTATAAGTTCAAAAACATTGAAATCAGTATAATTAGACATTCTTGGAATACGGATAACAGCAATATCTACTGCCTGTACTTCTGTATGTGTAGTTAACCGTTCTGATAAACTATCCTCATCTTCAATATCTACATGCAGCATCGGCAATACACCAACAACAGGCACCCCCGTTTTCTCTTCTATCATTTTCAAACCAGGACGCAGTATATCGACATCACCGCGAAATTTATTGACAATGATACCTTTAACCATCGCTCTTTCATCTTCCTCAAGCAACATTAAAGTTCCGTAAATAGAAGCAAAAACACCGCCTCTGTCTATATCGGCAACTAAAAGCACCGGTGCTTTTGCCATCTTTGCCATACCCATATTAACTATATCCTGTGATTTTAAATTGATTTCGGCTGGGCTCCCAGCACCTTCGATAACAATCACATCACTACTTTCGGATAATTGACCATATGCTTTCATAATATCAGGGATCAAATTTGTTTTAAATTTGAAATATTCTGCAGCTGTCATAGTTCCAATAGCTTCACCATTAACAATAACCTGTGAGCCTGAATCACTGGTTGGTTTCAGCAAAATAGGGTTCATCAAGGCACTTGGTTCAATGTTGGCCGCTTCTGCCTGCACAACCTGCGCTCTTCCCATTTCTGCACCATTGCGAGTAATAAATGAGTTCAATGCCATATTTTGAGATTTAAAAGGTGCTACTTTATAACCATCTTGATTAAAAACACGGCATAAACCAGCTGTCACCAAACTTTTACCGGCATTAGACATTGTTCCTTGTACCATTATAGCTTTAGCCACGCATATCACTCGCTCTCATTAAAAATGTCAGGATATCCTGATAATTATTTATTTTTACTGGTATAGCAGCAGTATTGATTTGTGCAGCAACTACAGGAACTGCATTTTTATTATGTTTGCCATTAATAGAACTTGTTACATGATCACCACAAATAACAATGCGTAAAGGTTCCTGTATATTATTTATAATTTTCTCTAAAAACTCTTCGTCAATAGCACTTATAAACTCAGCTTTGCTCTGATAATCATATCTGTGTGCTGCTTCATCTGCACCGTTAAAATGCGTTAAGACAAAATCATGTTCTTTCAACATATTTAAGGTCGCTGTTGCCTTGGCAGCAATATCAGTATCTATATCCGCTGTCACTCCAGCGATTTTAGGAGCCGTCAAATGCAATCCTTTTGCAATGCCTCTGACAATTTCTGCTTCGCAAATTGCTGCACCTTTCAACCCATGCAAAGCTTGAAATCCAGGCAACGTTTTACGTTCTGAAGGCCCCCAGGGATAAAGCATATAACGAATGTCATCATGATTAAAACGTTCCAGCCTTTTCGCTGTACATTCAATAAAATGCTTTAACAGCAAAGACTGCTGTTTTAATTCTCCTAAAAGCAGGTCAACATTCTTTCCCATACTCTCGTGAGGCGGAGAAATAACACAATTGTCCAAAATCCTTCTGTCTTTATCTAAAATCAACAGATTACGATACATAGACAAATGCATAAATTCTATGCCCTGCCAAAACTCATCGCATGCTTTAGCTGCTTCTGCCATGCTTTCTGCCGAAAGTCCCTGACCATTAAAAGATACCAGCGTATTATCTTTGTCTATTGAAACCAGGTTACAGCGTAATACCATCTCATATTCCGAAATATCCCTACCATGCGCCAACAATTCCAAATACGCTCTATTTGTTGGGAAATCCCGCTGCTGTACACCAAGCAAGCGCAAAATACAACTCAAACTTTCAGGAATGAAATCATTCTCACAAATGCTTACTTCACTGTATGTTCCCAGCTTAATAAGAGTATCGATATTTTTATGTTCAGCATATTGGAAAGGTGTCAATCCATTCAAAGCAGGAATATGATCATCACCTAAGCCATCAATAATTACCAATAATGAGCGCATTACGTCTAACTTCCTTTATCGCTTTAATTAAAGCCCGATTTGTATATCGTGTTTTTACTGCAATCCGATAATACGTTGGCCCCAAATTATGGTAATTATTACACTCTCTAATCAAAAAGCCATGCTTACGTAAAAGTTCTGCCAAATTTTCAGGTTTCTCCAATTTAAAAAATACATAATTGGCCTCAGAACCAAATGTTTTTGCTCCTAAGCCTTCCAATTGTGCAGTAAGATACTGCCGTTCAACACGAATCAACTCTTTGCTGGCCAGTAAGTAATTTTCTTCATCTAAAGCCGCAATACCAGCTGCTTGTGCCGGAATAGAAACATTCCAGTCCTGACCATTTTCATGCAGTCCTTTTATCAACGACACATCAGACGTCATGCAATAACCTAAACGTAAGCCTGGCATCGCATATGTTTTTGTAAATGCTTTCAATATAATAAGATTGTGATATTTATCTAGTTTCGAACATAGCGAATATGCTTTATCGCCATCCACAAAATCCATAAAGCATTCGTCTAATAGCAGCTTTGTACCTGTACGGCAGCATTTTTCCAATACCTCCAGCAATAAATCTTCATCTATTAATTTCCCAGTCGGATTATTAGGATTGCATATTACGACCAAGTCTACTCTGCTATTGATTTTTTTCAGCAGATCATATCCTGCAATAAAGTTTTTTTCTTCCTGCAATTCGTAATAAGTAAATTTACAATCAACTGTCCGCAAAGCTTTTTCATAATCAGCAAAAGTTGGAGCCAATAATACAGCACGGCCAGGCTTGACTGTTAAGGCAAGTTTAAATAAAACATCAGCAGCACCATTGCTTATGAAAAGATATTCTTTTTTTATATTCAAATATTTAGCTAATTTCTCTATTAGTTCCCTGCATAAAGGATCTGGATAATTAACGCAGTTTTTGATTGAATTCTTAATAGCCTCTTTTACAGATACAGGTAAACCTAATGGATTAACGTTTGCTGAATAATCAACAATATTTTTCCCTAAGCTGTTATTTTGCTCACTGTAAATATCTCCACCATGTACAGATTTATACATATTTTCCACCCTTTAGCTTTTAATAAAAAGCTCCAGTAAATAAATTAATGCAAAAACTAAAATACTTAAAACAGCTGTCATATACATCAAATTATTAGTCTGGACGATATCTTCCGGTTCAACTTGTCTGATATCATCACCAATAGTATCTTTAGGCACCCATTTTCCAAAATAAAAATGTCCGCCGCCTAACTGAATATGAAGGGCGCCAGCAGTTACTGATTCCGTCATTGCAGAATTAGGACTTAAATGATTGTAACGGTCACGTTTAAAAATCTTCCAGGCTTTTTTTGCATCCAAACTTAAAAGATAAGCTGCAACTATCATACATATTCCAGCAACACGTGCTGGAATATAATTAGCAAAATCATCTAATTTTGCCGCACAACGCCCAAAATATAAATATTTGTCATTTTTATAGCCAACCATGGAATCCATGGTATTTATTCCTTTATAAAGAAACGCAAGCGGAGCTCCGCCGATAAACATATACAGCATTGGAGCAATAATTCCATCTGCAGTATTTTCAGCAACAGTTTCAACTGCCCCTTTAGCCACTTCTGATTTTGTAAGTTCTTTAGTATCCCGTCCAACTATCCACGAAAGTTTCATTCTAGCATCTGTTAAATCATTATTTTTTAACGCAGTATAAACTTTCATACTTTCTTCACGTAAACAACGCGTTGCAAAAATTTGATAACACATAAAACTCTCTACAGCAAAAGCCAACCACGGATTGATTTTTTCTGCCAAAGCTAATACTAAAAATGGAACACAAAACGAAAAAGCAAGCACTAATATTACTAATACAGCGCCTCCTACCAATAAGCCACGCAAGCTTTTTCCAAAAATACTGCGTAGCAGCTTTTCTAAAAAGCTTATCAAATTTCCAATTAAACAAATCGGATGAGGCAGCCAACGCGGGTCGCCAATCAGCAGGTCTAAAATAAAGCCCGCTATAATGGCAAATAAAAGCATCATAATCCAATTCCCCTTAAATAAATACTAACAGCTAAAACCATCAGTAGATCAATCCCGTTTTTTTGCAAATTCATCACAGGCACGAATAAAATTTCGTGCAAAATTTATATTTCCCCATAAGTGAATGTGTGGATAGCCAGCATACAGAACTTTATTAGCATGACTACAACTCCATTCAGAAATTCCTGAAGCTTTCAAGGCTAAAAAATCATGCCCATTATTATTACTGTCGGAATAATGAAACTCATGTCCATTTATTTTCTCACCGATTTTGCAAAAAACATTATCACTTTCAGCAGTCAATGTTATATATCCAAAGCGGTTAAGCTTTGCCGTCATAAAGGTTTCTCCGCTTATTGCACCTGTCCACTCATAAATCTCTCCCGAAGCTGCTTGAAAACGCTCCAAAAGATACATGAATCCACCGCATTCAGCAAAACAAGGCTTACCTATTTTTAGAGCAGTTTTAATGCTTGTACGCATTGATATATTCTCTGCCAGCTCTTTTGCATAAAGCTCAGGATAACCTCCTCCTAAAATTATTCCATCACATTCTGGCAATTCTTTATCAACAAGAGGACTAAACGTTATTAGTTCGGCACCAAACTCCTGCAATAAATCTAGAGCGTCCTGATAATAAAAACAAAAAGCTTTATCCTGTGCTATTGCTATTTTTACTTTAGCTACACTTGCAACAGGCTGTTCTTCATAAACAAGATCCTCAGCACTGTTTGCAATACCCAGCAATTCATCAAAATCAATAGTCTTAGCTGCCTGTTCTGCTAATCTGCTGATAATTTCCTGCAAATCACCAATTTCTTCTGCGGTTACCAATCCCAAATGTCTGCTTTCAAAATTGCAATCATCCATATGAGGCAAATAACCGACTAATTTAACACCTGTTTCCAACTCAATTACTTCTTTATAAAACTTATAGCTCATAGCAGTGACATTATTAAGTATTGCGCCTCGTACATTCGCGTCAGGTCTGAATTCTTTAAAACCTTTTATTAAAGCTGCCAAAGACAAAGCTGCACCTTTCCCATTGATGACTAAAATAACCGGCGTTTTAGTTACACGAGCTAAATCATAAGCACTGCACTGCTCTGTTTTACCCATACCATCATAAAATCCCATAGCGCCTTCAAGTACGGCTATATCACAATCACAAGCATTTTTTGCCAGCAAATACTTTGTTGTTTCCCTGCCTAACATAAATAAATCCAAATTACGTGACTTAGCACCAATTACGCGCGAATGAAACATTGGATCTATATAGTCGGGACCAGATTTAAAGGCGGCTACTTTGTACTCCTGATCAAGCAAAGCTTTCAGCAAGGCACATACTACAGTAGTTTTTCCACTGCCACTATTTGGGGCAGCAATCATGAAACGAGGCAAAAACATTTCAGACATTTTACTCACCCTTTTTCAACGCAGTCATTATATAAACAGGGTTTTGGGCCATCATCAAATTATATGCCCCTAGTTTTTTACCACGAGCGGCAAAAACATTAACAATCTCTAAATCATACTCAGAACGGGTTTTATAATATTCAACAACTTCTATTAGTGTTTCTAGTGTAATTGCATTGATAACAACCCGGCAGTCAGAATTCTTTGTATAAATAATATCAAGCATTTTGCATAAATTACCACCGCTGCCGCCAATAAATACGCAGTCAGGAGCAGGCATATCAACAATTTGTTCCGAAGCTTCTCCGGCAACAATATCCAAATTATTAACAGCAAATAACGCTTTGTTTTTCTCAAGTAATTCCAATGCCAAAGGGTTGCGTTCAAATGCCCATACACGTCCAGCTTGAGCCTGCAATGCCAATTCTATCGAACAAGAACCTGTTCCCGCACCAATATCGTAAATATTATCCGTTACTTTTGGCATTAATTTGGAAATTGAAACAGACCTCACCTCTTGTTTCGTCATTGGAACTTTACTGCGAATAAAAAGATCATCATTTAAACCATGGACAGTGTATTTAAAGTCATTAGCATGTTCATTCAAAATCATCATCACAGACAAAGAAGGAAACTCCAATTTACTGATTTCCGACGCCGTACCATAAGTGATTTTTTCTTCTGGATAAGAAAGGTTTTCACCAACATATACCTTTACATCTGCCATACCATGATCACAAAGTTTCAGGCATAGTTGATTAGGAGAATGCTCGCCTCCGGTAAGTGAAAATACTTTACTGTTTTGCGCTACTGCAGCAATTAGATTTTGATTTCTGCCATGCATACTGACAATTTTAGCATCATCCCAAGCTATATTTAATTGTTGAGAAAAATAGACCAAACTGCTGATGCCACAATATCTGCGGCATTCACAATCAGCAAGCTTACCAGTAATCGTCTTGGCTAAACTGAAAAAGCCTACATCACCAGAGACTAACACTGCTACAACATCTTTTTCAGCATCAGCTTTTTGACATATTTCAGTAATTTCTGATGATTTTATGGTGTCAAAAAGACGCTTCCCTGCTCCAAAAGCAGCAAGCATCCTTTTATCGCCTATCAAAATATTACTTTCTTCAATAGCCTGGCGAGCCTGATTTGTTAAAAGCTCTGGATTACCTGGCCCAATGCCGACGATATTTACACGTAACATATTAAATCTCCTTTTATATTTTTTACTCACAACTACCATATCGGTCTTTAAGTAATTTTACTATCTCACTATAACCAGTTCCAAGCTCTTCGCCATTGCGGGCAATGACTAT
The DNA here is from genome assembly GCF_003945365.1 of Phascolarctobacterium faecium. Classification (NCBI taxonomy): domain Bacteria; kingdom Bacillati; phylum Bacillota; class Negativicutes; order Acidaminococcales; family Acidaminococcaceae; genus Phascolarctobacterium; species Phascolarctobacterium faecium. The sequence goes on from NZ_AP019004.1 coordinate 1,774,641, forward strand.
TAATTTAGCACCTGCTTTTGCAGCCGCCTGCGCCTTCTCCTCAAAACCGCCAACGCTACCGGAATCTTTTGTAACTAAATATCTGCTGTTATACCTTTTCATCATCTCTATATTAAGCCATTCAGAAAAAGGCCCCTGCATACAAATGATATTAGCTGGCTTATAACCAAGCTCTAACGCTTTACTTAAAGAATCCAGCATAGGCAAAACTCTTAGCGCAATACGCTCTTTATAATCAGGAACAGAAGTAAACTCCTGCAATGTTTTACTGCCTGTAGTCAGAAAGATATTACCTTCCGTATGGCTCAATAACTCAACAGCTTCATTAAAATCTTGGACTATAATACAGTTTTTATGTTCTTCAGCAGCAGGTCTTACCAATCTTAAATATTCACAGCCAGTTTCTTTACAGGCCTTTTGTACTGTTGACGTAACTATCGTAGCATATGGATGAGTTGCATCAATCACACAATCCGGTTTATTTACTGTAATAAAATTCCGCATTGCAGCCAAATCCATACGCTCTACCATTACATGAAGATTAGTTTGTGCTTCAATCAGACTTGCACCATAATCAGTTGCCACAGAAACATAAAGGATTATATCAAGTTCAGCCATAAACTTAATCAGATTACGACTTTCACTGGTTCCGCCAATCAGCCAAACTACCGGTTTCATTACAGTTTATAACCTCTAGGAGTTACTAATTTACCATTAATAACTTCTGTTTGCGAATTGCCGATGATAACAGTAGAAAACATATCTACTTCTTTATCACGTAATTCCTGTAAAGTAGTGATTTCATAATTTTCACCATCACGCCCAATGTTGCGTACAATGCCTGCCGGAACATCAGGACGTTGATTTTTCAGCATGATATCACAAGCTTTCTGTAGATAATCATGACGTTTAAAACTGGATGGATTGTATAAACAAATACAGAAATCTGCCTGTGAAGCACAATCTAAGCGCTTTTCAATTTTTTCCCATGGTGTAAGCAGATCGCTTAAAGAAATCAGGCAAAAATCACTGATAAGCGGAGCTCCTAAAACAGCAGCGCCTGAACAAGCAGCTGTAATACCAGGAACAACTTCAATTTCCAATTCTGGATGTTCTGCTGCTACTTGATACATAATCCCTGCCATGCCATAAACCCCGGCATCACCACTGGAAATCATCGCTACGGTTTTGCCTTTTAACGCTTCTTCTATAGCAAGCTTGCAACGATCTACCTCTTTACGCATACCAGTACTCAAAAATTCCTTGCCTGTAAAATCATTTTTAATAAGATCGATATATACATGATAACCTGCAATAACATCACAACTTTCCAAAGCAGCTTTAGCTCTTTGGGTCATTTGTTCGATACCACCTGGTCCAAGACCGACAACATAAACTTTTTGCGTCATATTAATTCTCCTTCAAACATACATTCAAGATAATTTTTCAAAGTCAAGTACAATATCGGCTTCAGCAACAGCTAAGGTTACTCCATTCAAACTGCATTTTGATGAAATTATACTGCCGTTATTGGCCGCCAATACTGCTGAACGCTCGCAAACATTACTTACGCCTACAACTGATTTCACAAAATCAGAACTACTGAATTCACCTGCTGCATTTTGTAATTCTTCAGCGGTAAAAAAACTAATTTCCCAATTATATTTAGCTGCGAAATTCAACAGGCCAGCCTCATCTTTTTTTAAATCAACAGATGCCACACCAACGATAGTACGTAAGTCTATACCAAGTTCTTTCAGTTTCGGTAAAACTAAAGTTTCTATACTTTCCAACGTTGTTCCGCGACGACAGCCGATTCCCAAATAAATATTTCTAGGCCAAAGCTGAACCGTTAAATCAAAAGGCTTCACATTTCTATTTTTCGTAATAGCCAAACCTGTAACCCCTTTGTCTTTAAGAACAATCTGGCGTGGTAAGGCACTAATAATTGGATAATCGGTAAAAAGTCCAACTACCTGTCCATCTACTAACGCAGCGGCAAAATCTTTCGCTGCTTTCATACTGTTAATAATCATATTATTGCGTGCCGCCCACTCGTCTACAGCAAAAAGCTTATTCACATCTGTAGCTGTAGTAACTACGGGAGTAGCTTTTATTACTTTCGCTAAGACTTTTGCAAATCCATTAGCACCGCCAATATGACCTGATAATAATGGTATAACGAAGTTTCCGCCTTCGTCTACAGACAATACAGCAGGATCAACTAATTTATTCTTTATATATGGAGCTATCGTCCTCACTGCAATTCCTACCGCTCCAACAAATACAATCAGCTGGCACTCCTTAAACGCATACTCACAAGCTTTATTATGATCATCCATCGCTTCCAAAAATATTTTTTCTTCAGCAAATTTTTGCATAGTTAAACATCGCACTTCAAAATCAAACTTTTGCAGTGCTTCACCAATATTTATACTTAGCATTGCTCCACGTCTGGTAAAGGAGTATACTACAGCCTTCATTTTATTTTACCTCTGGCTTTAAATCCAATTTGCTGGGATCAGCAGCACGATATCCATGTGCAAAAGTAGGATTATAGAGTTCGCTGCGGTCATAAATATTGCCTAAAAAGTTTCCTACTGTAATCAAAGCTGTTTTAGTAATATTATGTTCTTTCGCAGTTTCTGCCAAAGTTCCTACTGTGCAACGGCATACTTTCTCATCAGGCCATGAGGCTTTATAAACAATAGCAGCCGGAGTATCAGCAGTGTAGCCGCCTGCAATCAATTCCTTCTGCAATTTTTCTAACATACCGCTGGAAAGAAAAATAACCATTGTTGCTTTATGAGCTGCATAATCAGCGATTTTTTGCTTATTAGGTACCGGTGTACGTCCTTCCATACGGGTAATAATAACAGATTGACTAACATTAGGCAAAGTATACTCTGCATCTAAACAGGCAGCAGCCGCACAGAAAGAACTTACACCCGGAACAATTTCAAAATCAAGATTATAACTGCGCAAAAGATCTATCTGTTCACGATGAGCACCATAAACACTTGGGTCACCAGTATGCAAACGCACAACCAATTTACCGGCCTGTGCTGCCGGAACCATAGCTGCAATGACCTCTTCCAAAGTCATTTTAGCACTGTCCATAATAATGCATTCCGGTTTTGCATAGTTCAAAAGCTCCGGATTAACCAATGAACCGGCATAAATAATAAGATCAGCCTTTTCCAAAAGTTCTTTACCTTTAACAGTAATTAAATCAGCGGCACCAGGCCCTGCACCAATAAAATAAATCATTATTTGTCAAACTCCTTTTCTTTAACCAAGATTACAGAAAAATAGCTGCTGTTAGGATCAATCTCATTAAGATCACGGTACACTTTTTCTCCCGATAAACCACAGCGTTCAACCATGGCTGCATTCTTAATCAACCCGCGTTCTTTTAATTCGTCACGTACTCTGGCAATTTCACTGGCAGATTTCATTAATACCTTATTACCAGGTCCATCAAGAAATTTAGATGCTTCTTTATAACTGCCAGGCAGCACAATAAGCGGTTCTGCCCTTTCACATAAAGACACATTCAGCTTTGCCGCGACAGCACAAATAGAAGTTACACCTGCAACCAATTCGGCATCATAGCCAGCTTTTAAAACAAGCTTATGCACATAAATGCAGGTTGCATATACTGTAGGACAACCAAGAGTAATGAAAACAACATTTTTGCCTTCATCAAGCAATTTTATTACAGCATCGGCGCCCTCCTGATGAGCTTTATCCATTACTGCCATATCTTTTGTCATCGGCATATAAATAATAAGCTGTTCTTTTTTATCAAGATCAACTACCTGATTGACAATATTTTTAGCAGTCATGACATCGGTATCACCTTTAGGCAAAGCAACAACGTCACATTCTTTGAGCAGACGCACTGCTTTTAAAGTCAATAATTCCGGGTCCCCCGGTCCGATACCTACACTGTACAATTTACCTCTCATGTTTTTCATCCTTCCTGTTTGTCCTTTAAATGTAATTTAATTAGTTCGTCAGCAGCTGCTGTTTTTCCTAAAATACCATATACGTTAGAAAACATCAGTGCTGCCGTTTTTATTTTACCATGCACGCGATGCTGCATGTAAAAATCAATACGTTCAGTAACACCACTTATTACTTCTTCAAAAATACCTTCACGCTGCAAAATCTTCACTACTTCATCTGTAGTCGGACAATCGATAATTTCTTTACCAACTTCCACTTTAGCACCGGTAAGCAGTGCCAAAAGAGCCATTAACTCTGTGCGGCAATCAGCATATTTTGAATGGGTATTCATCACACCTTGCCCTAGTTTTACCAGCTTTCCTGAATGGCCTATTAACAGCAAGGTCTCAAAATCCTTATAAACCGCATAATCTAAAAGTTCCCCAACAAAATTACTGCAGGTCACGGCATCATCAATATTAAGTCCCAGTACATCACGAGTAAAGTCTTCTCCATAATTGCCAAAAAACACCAGCAAATTTTTATTTCCAGACGCTGCCTGTGTATCAATTTCCACATACATTGTTTCTATCAAAGCTTTTTCACTCATTGGTTCAACAATTCCACTGGTTCCTAAAATAGAAATGCCACCTAAAATACCTAAACGTGGATTGAAAGTTTTCTTGGCAATTTCAACGCCTTCAGGAGCTGAAATAGTAACTTTTAACCCTTGTTCATATCCTGCAGACTTCATTACTTTTTCAAGTTCGTAAACAATCATTTTCCGAGGTGTCGGATTAATGGCAGGTCCATCAACATTACAGGCCAATCCTGGTTTAGTTACATAGCCAATGCCAATACCGCCTAATAAATTTATCCCCTTTTCTGCTGTTTTTTCTACAGTAGCATAAATCAATATCCCATTCGTATCATCAGGATCATCGCCACTGTCCTTACGAATAGCGCATGTTACGCTCATTTCAGTAATAACAGCATCTTCTGGTTCCAAATTAAGTATAATACCTTTTGGGGTATCTATCTGAACAAAATCAACACGTTTACCTGTCAGAAGCATCATTGCAGCAGCCTTGGAGGCTGCAGTCGCACAACTTCCAGTTGTATAACCACAACGCAAACGTTTCCCTTGAGAAATCTGATATTCTTCCATGCGTCAACCTCTTCCTGAACAAACATCTTGCTAAAGACATTCTGCCACCTAGTATTTTTTACTAATAATTAGAAAAGACTCCTGCCGTTTCCGACAGAAGTCACAAAGATACAAGCGCATACTTATCCTTAAAAGACACAGCTCTCTTGCCATCTCCATCACTCGTGGATACAGCTTTCACACATAGGCAGGCACCTGACTTAAACGCCTCAGCGTTATTACAGTGGCGGGACCGTGTCGGATTTACACCGATCTTGCCATTTACGCCCTCACGGGCACCTAATAATATCAAATTACCGTATCATTATAGCATAAAATTCAGAAAAAACCAATGGAGATTCTTATTAAGTTTTAAATTGATCTTAGCCTAAAAGTAATAGGAACATATGTATAGCAACGTATTTTTTGTCCAACACCATTTTTAGCACCGCTAAAACGCCAGCCATAGCATGCATCAACAGCAGCAGCATCTAAAGCAGCATTACCAGAAGATTCTGCGACAATGACAGATTCAACTTCACCGTCGTAGCCTACCAAAATGCGCACTGTCGTCGTTCCTTCAATACTGGCACTTCTGGCGCTGCTTGGATAGCTAGGTTGACGACTTTTTAACAAACGCGGAGGAATAGCAGGGTTTGCCGAAGGATCACCGCCAGCATAGCCGCCACCCTCTCCAGTACCCATTCCAGAACCTGTTCCGTCACCTATACCAGTACCCACTCCAGCACCATGTCCGCCGCCTGTTCCAGTTCCACTGCCAGAACCACTGCCGCTTCCATATCCACTGCCTTGGCCAGTACCATAACCACCACCACTGCCAGTATTTTCTTTCACATCAGCACCGGCAATATTTTTACTTTGGGTCTGTAATTCCTCAGATACATTTTCATTGACTTGATTATTCTGCTGTTGTTGATACACTTGCTCCTGACGAGTAGTTTTTTCAATTATATCGTCAGTATTTATTTGGCCGGATTTTTTTATCTGCTGTTGTGGCTGCGAAGCACTATGCTGTTTATTTTGCAATGCATTCGCTTTCGCTGCTGCCAAATCTGCTTCTGTAGCATCGGCTGGCTTCATACCGCTGCCGCCTCCTCCGCCGCCTCCTCCGCCACCGCCAAAAACTGCTATTTCGACGATCTTATCATCAACATGATTAGCAGCGAATAGACCGGCAAACGCCAAAACAAGAAATACAAATAAATGAAATCCTAATGAGCCAATAAAACCTATTTGGAACCTCTTTTTAGAGTCATCCATCATTCACCAGCTCCTACATCCGTTGCTAAACCAAACCTTTGAACTCCTGCACCTTTTAATCTATCCAGCAAAGTTATGACTTTACCATAATCTGCATCTTTGTCTGCCCTAATAACGATTGAAAAACGCGGATTGTTTTTCTGTTCCATTTTTGCCTGCATAGTTAAACTGGCAATGTCAGTCTGTTTATCACCAAGCCAAATGCTACCGTCCTTTTTTACAGAAACGGCAAAGGTTGTCTGAGTGTCAACTGCCGAAAATTCCGCTTTAGGCAACTTTATAGGAATTGTTTTTAAATCAACCATATACATCGTACTAAGCATAAAAAACACCAGCAGAAAAAACATAATATCGATCATTGGTATTATCATTAGCTCAGGTTGTTTAAGGCTTCTGCTATCACGCAGTTTCATTAGATGTCACCTCTGCTTTCAGCCTCCAGCAAAGCCGAAAAGCATTGTTCCATATTAGTTATGGAAGTATCCAGACGCTGCGCAAAATAAGAATGTGCACATAATGCTAAAATGGCCACACATAAACCGCTGGCAGTTGCAATTAAGGCTTCACCAATGCCACCCGTAATTGCCATTGGTTGTCCTTCCTGCAGATTAAAAATACTGAAAGAACCAATCATACCAATAATAGTACCTAATAATCCAAGTAAAGGAGACATTGTAACGATAACACCAAGATAATGCAGGCGGTTACGCAATTTAGCTATAACAAGCCCAGCTTGAGATTCCATATAGGCAGAGTGCCTTGTACAGTCGCCAGACAAAACCATAGTCTCACGAATAATACGTGCGCACTCACCAGCAGACGCTGACGCCAATTGTTCAGCACCTACTACATCACCTTTACTGATTAAAGTACAAAATTCCTGCGTAAATAACGAACCAGAATCAGCAGTTTTATAATACAAATACCGCTCTATAGCTATCGTAACAACTATTATTGAACACAATAACAGTGGCCACATTACCAGTCCGCCTTTATGAAAATACTCAACAGCTTCCTTAATTGATTCCATCAAAAATGCCTCCTAAAATTTTTATATTATTAATAATACCAAATTTGATCGAGTTTGCCAATGCTAACTTACTAAACGAATTAAAATTTTACATTTTATTAAAAAATAAAAACCTTTCCGCAAAACAGAAAGGTTATACCTACTTCATACTACCTGTTCCTGTCACTCGCTGGATTACAGTAGAAAAATCTAGGCAGTTCTTCTGACTCTGCTTCATTGCTTACCCCGCCTTCCCAGTTTCCCAGTGGCAATCATTGAGGTTTGCTCGACATTACAGCGGCGTGACCGTATTGGCTTCCAACCAATTTTTCTATTAAGTATTCACACCTAGATTTCCGCTTATTAAGTTTTATTACTGATTGGAATTATATCACGTTAGATTAATATTTGCAATAAAAACTATAATATATTCAACACTAAATATTTAAAAAACATCACTCTATTCCTCTTTTTTCATTTTCAGCAAATGACAGGCATAACTAAAAAATATGAGAAAATATATCGCCATAATAACCGGCCAATGCCATTCTACAGGCATTTTATTTGCCGCTGCTCTTAATGCACTACTAGCAGGAGTCAACGGTAAAATACTTAAAGACCACTTTATTATTTCAGGAAAACTGTCAGCTTTGAAAAATGTCCCACATAAAAAAGACATCGGCACTAAAACATACGTGCTAAAACTACTCATCTCTTCATGGCTGTCAATAGTCATTGCCGCCACTACTGCCAGTGCTGCAAACACAAAACAGTTAAGGACCAGCACTGGAATAAACCAGCCTCCAAAATATAAATGTACCCCTAATAATTCCGCAATAAGCACTATAATTACAGAAGAAATCAGTCCACGCACTGTACCTGATAAAACCTTACCAAAAACGAATGCAGCTCCTGAAATTGGCGAAATCAAATATGTTTCCAGAGTATGATGATAAATACGTGACATATTAAGAGGAGCAGCAATAGTATTAAAAGAAATATTCATCGAATTAAGCGCGATCATACCTGGAATGAGAAAACTCAAATAACTCCCACCATCAACAGAAACATTTCTCCCCAACCCGATCCCAAATGCAAAAATATACAAAAAAGGCGTAATCATGCGCGAACATAAGAATTTAAAAAATATTTTTTTAAAAACCACCCAATCACGCCAAAAAACGGTATAGACATCATAGCAAAAATTACTAATCATTTACTCGCCTCCCCGTTAATTCAATAAAAACATCTTCTAAATTTGCTTCGCGCACAGTTGCATTAGAGTTTAATCCTGCCACATAAGATGCAGCCTGCTCACGATTATCAAAAAAATTATTAATCATGCCGTCTGCTTCCATATGTTCAACAACAACCCTGCCAACTTTTTCTTTCAGCTTCTGCGGTGTATCAACAGCTATAATACGACCTCTATTCATAATTGCAACACGCCTGCATAACTGATCTGCTTCTTCTATATAATGAGTAGTTAAAAGCACTGTCATTCCAGCTTCATTCATTTTACGGATCAAATCCCACATCTTACGCCGTACTTGTGGGTCTAATCCAACAGTTGGTTCATCTAAAAATAACATTTTAGGTTTATGCAAAAGTGCCATGCCAATCATCAAGCGCCGCTTCATTCCTCCTGAGTACCTTCTGGATTTGTCATCAGCCCTATCTGTAAGTTCCACAAATTCTAAAATTTCATTGATTCGCTGTTCCATAGCAGCTTTATTCTTCAAATGATGCAGCCTTGCCTGCAAAACTAAGTTTTCCCTTCCCGTAAGATCCTGATCCAAACTCATATGCTGCGGTACAACGCCAATTAGTTCCTTAATTCTCTCGCTGTCTTTTTCAATATCGTATCCGCATATTTTTACAGAACCGGATTTTTTCTTGGAAAGTAAGGTTAATATCCTGACTGTAGTAGTCTTCCCAGCTCCATTAGGTCCTAAAAGGCCAAATATCTCACCCCTTTTAATTTCCAAATCTATTCCTGCTACTGCAATACGCTCGCCAAAACGTTTAGTTAAATTTTCTATTTTAATCATCAAATCACCTATTTGTCATCAGTCTGTTTCTGAGCATTATATAGATTATAATACAGACCACCCCCTGACATCAAGGTAGAATGTGTTCCAATTTCTGCAACTTCACCATTATTCAAAACGATTATTTTATCTGCATTTTTTATTGTCGACATTCGATGAGCAATAATAAGAGTTGTTCTATTCTCCGCCAACTTGTCTAACGACTCCTGTATTAATTTTTCTGTATAATTGTCTAAAGAAGAAGTCGCTTCGTCTAGAATTACAATAGGCGGATTTTTCAAAAATACTCTGGCAATAGCAAGACGCTGTTTTTGTCCCCCGGATAGTTTCACGCCACGTTCACCAATTTCAGTAGCATACTTATTGGGGAGCTCCTCAATAAATTTGTCAGCCGCGGCCAGCCTGGCAGCGTTTTCTACTTCACTTTGCTCAGCTTCAGGTTTTGCATATGCAATATTATGCGTCACAGAATCTGAAAATAAAAAAACATCCTGCTGCACTATTCCTATATTACGACGCAGTTCCTGTTGTTTATACTGACGTATATCGATTCCATCAACTAAAATCCTGCCGCTAAGCGGATCATAAAATCTTAATAATAGGCTTGCAATCGTTGTCTTACCCGCACCTGTTTCTCCAACAAATGCTACAGTTTGGCCCGGAGCTATTTTTAAATTAAATCCTTTAATTACCTTTTTCTGATCAGAATAACCAAATACTAAATTATCAAATTCTATTTCTCCACGTATTTTTTTACAAACAACCGTATCTTTCTGATTGATAATTTCAGGTTTCATTTCCATAATTTCATAAAATCTCTGGAATCCAGCCATTCCACGTTGGTACATTTCAGTAAAAACCGTTAGACGTAAAAGCGGTTTCATAAATAAATTGACATATAACAAAAAAGCAACAAAATCACTCAACGACAGCTTATCCTTGGCTATTAACAACCCTCCACAAGCCAAAATAAGTAAGTTGGTAATATTTGTAAAAAAATTTACGCTGCCAGAAAAATAAGCCAAAATTTTATAAGATTTTCGTCTTGTTTCCAAAAAATCCAAACTTTTTTCCATAAATCTCGCCAGTTCATATTCCTCTTGAGCAAACGCTTTTACTAACCGTATTCCACCTAAACTTTCTTCCGCCCTGGCTGTTATTTCACCGCTTTTTATCCTGTTCTCTCTAAAAGCTGCTTTCATTTTTTTATTTACATACACAGTATGCAGCGTTTTAGCAATTAATAAAACAGCAATCAAAATCCCCAAGTAAACATTCATCCAAAAAAGGATGCCAATTGTACCAATCATAGTAATACAGCAAACAATGATGTCATTGGGTCCTCTGAATGACAATTCTCCTATTTCAGCTATATCACTGGTCAATCTTGACAACAGTTGCCCCGTCTTGGCATTGTCAAAATACTTAAACGACATTTGCTGCAAATGCTCAAACAAATCGCGGCGCATATCATTCTCTATCTTTGCACTCATCAAATGTCCATGGTAATTAACAAGATAGAGCAAACCGTAATTGCCCAAATATAAAATAAACAGTATACCTGTATCATGTAATAATCTATCAGTGTTTTTTTGTGGTAAGACTTCATTCAATATTTGCCGCACCAACATAGGAAAGACCAAATCCAGTAATGCAGCAACAAGGGAACCAATTACCACACCATAAAGTATGCTCTTGTACGGTTTATAATAATGTAAAAAATTATGAATCATGAAATACCCCTTTGTTTTCAACGCTGCCAGATATGCAGTCTATAGGCCCCAATGATCTTACCTTCAGGAGTTACAGCAGGAGCCTCTATTCCAGCTATCTTTTTTCCATTACTACTTATTGCAACTGCTTGTAATGGTCCTTCAGTATGAAAGAAATTCAATTCTGTCCCATCGTTTAAATCAAGCACTACCGCTCCATGAGCAGCGTAATTATGAGTTCTAACATTGCGTCCAACAGCACACGCCGCCATATTATTAGAAAAATCTATCTGCTCCATTGTCCCCAAGGCTCTATATTTATATTTAAATGTTCCATCATAATTAAATACGAACATACTATTATTACTTGGATGTTCAACCGGAGTCGGTAACTGCCAGTTTTCTCTATTAAATGTATTGATCGTTGTAAAAATAACGCCAGCCTCTGCAGCAAACCCATCTCGACCAGATGCATTAATCCAAACATTATCTATTTGAGCAGGTTTAGATAACTCACGCTGCCATAAAGCTTTTCCAGCAGCATCAAAAAGCATTCCTCGTCCGTCACTGCAGGCTGCAGCCAAAAACTCTCCATCTTCAGAAAAATTAGGGCTGCCACGCATAACAGTGTTCTCGAACGGAGCAACAGGCGGTACTTCAATAGAATTAATCAGTTGACCTGTTTTTTTATCTATCAAATACATTGTATCACGGTATTTCATATCAGGTCTGATTTCATAAGCAGAAGTTGATAATACGACTTTATCGTTATTATCATTAACATCACACCAATTGATCCAACTATCAATATTTTCACTCTCTGGGAATTGCCAAAGCTGCTCACCGTTTTTATTAAAAGCAACAGCTTTACCATTATAGCCGCGCCCTCCATCTTTCGCTGTAACAAATCGATAAGCATTTGCGTAAACATTATCATCTTTATCAATACAAATATGTACGATGCTTGGATAAGAACGTTTGTCAGGTTCAACGCCAACAACCTTTTCAGCAGCAAATTTCCACAATATATCACCGCCATCAAGATCGATTGCATATAAGTTACCAGCCGGACTTTGCTCACCTACAAAAGTAATTTTTTCATCATGAGATACACACAGTGATACCAGTTTGCCAATCCCCAAAGAACGTTTCCATATCTGCTTGCCACTATTATCAAATAAAAATAATTCACCTCTATCGGTTCCAACTAACCATGCATTTTTAGAAACAATATATTCAATTAACCCTTTAGTAAAACCCATTCGATCATAATTTTCACTTGGAATATCACCTAAAAAAACACTTACTCCATCGCCCTTGTCTGTAGAAGAAAAAGCTTGCCATGGTGTTCGGTTGCCTGTTATCCAAAACATCAGACACCAGGAAATTATTAAAATGACAATTGCAATAATACTTTTTATTTTGCTCATAAATATAATTTCGTCCAATCATACACTATTCTTAAATTACCAAAATACAGACCTTGTTCAGAAAGTAAATATACGATTTTACTAAAAGTTATACCAATAGTAAAAATAATCAGTAAGCAACAGACAAATTTTTCTTTGGTGTGCCAAAACTCATCTTTCCGCGCTGTAGCCAGAAAGAACCCTCTGCTGACAACAGAAAGTGCCAAAGTCTGAGCTCTTCTAAGACAGCGTGCCAATAATGGTTTGGCAATATAAGGTAAATGCCTGATAATACTTTTGCGGCCAACTCTTGTATCAGAACGTAAACGTAAAGCGATAATAACCTCCCCTGCTTCAGCAGCCAGCACTGGCAAAAATCGTATCGCCGTCACAAGCATAAACGCTATCTGCGGAGATAGTCTCCAGGTGATAAGAGCTTTCAGCAATTGACGTGGATCGGAAGTCCAACAGACAAATAACCCTAAGGACAACATCATAGCTGACCTTAACCCCTGTACAGCTCCGTAAATAACCCCTTCGCGGTAAATATACAAACCGCCTGTTATTTGTCCTAAAACAGGCATAGTTGGTTCAATTATAACAAATAAAGGAGTCCTTGGTGTTTGCGCAAAAAACAGCGCCTGGCTAAACATAGACCCCCATAAACCCAGTAATAATAAAATTGCTAAAACCTGCCACTTATAAATAGATGTACGAGCTGACAAATGCAGTAATAACGTCGCAGTAAAAAGTAAAAACAATGTTCTGGGGTTATCAACAACTATAGCCAGTACCGCAACTAAAAACAAAATAAGCAATTTAGTTCTTCCATCCAATTTCCGTGCCCATACTGCAGCATCACAACCTTCCCATAACTGCCGTACTGACATAACGTCCAACCCCCTCTACTGTAATACATTTGGGTAATAACAACGCCTCGGAAACTTCTAATAATGGCGGAACAGTTAAACCGCCAGCTGACAGTATCCATCTATCAGATAGAATAACTTCCGGCGCTCCATTTGCAATAAGTTTACCGTTTGCCATAATAATCACTCTATCTGCAATTTCTGATGCCAACTCTATATCATGCGTACAAAAAAGAACGCAGCCGCCCATTTGAGAAAAATATGCTATGAGTTTTTTTATTTCTTCAAGACTTTGTTGATCTTGACCCGTTGTTGGTTCATCCAAAAGCAGTAGTTTGGGATTTCTTGCCAGCAAGGCTCCCAAAACTACCCTTAAACGCTGCCCTTTACTTAATGCGAGTGGAAAATCATTCGTATTATTTTCCAGTTTTAGTTTTTCAAGAAGCTCCCATACAACCTCTTTCCTAACTTTTTTATTTTTCCATGTTAATTCTTCCCAAACACTGTCAGCCAACAACATTAAGTCAGGTTCCTGACGTAAATAGCCTATTTCATATGCTCGTTCTCCAACCGTTCCACCCAACAAATCCAGTTCGCCTGACGACAGTTCTGCTAATCCACCCAACAAATTGATCAATGTGCTTTTTCCTGCACCGTTAAACCCCATCAGCGCTACAGTTTCACCTTTATAAAGCTCAAAATCTATACCTTGCAACGTATCGCTTGTAGAACCAGGATAACGATACCTTATGGCCTTGCCAGTTACGATTGCTTCACTACAAGCTTTTTTTGATCTTACGGTCAGTGCTGTTTTTTCTATTTTACATTCGCTTTTGATCAAATCAACAACTTTACTCGTTTCGTCTATCAGTTTAGACAAATGCAGAAACCGGCACAATTTAACTTTTTGCGGCTCTCTCAAACCATATTTCTCTGCAGAACCAATTTTTTGCCAGGCTAGTTCTATTGGACCATCATAAATAACTTCACCTTCAAACATCACTGCCAGACGCGGAAAATATTTTGCAAGTTCATTGACACGATGTTCAACTACAATGATAGTTATACCGTCTATACGATTTAAAGATACTAATAATTGCAAAAAATCCTCAACACCCTGTGGATTCATCTGACTTACCGGTTCGTCTAAAACCAAAAGCTTAGGTTTCGTGATGAGTACTGAAGCCAGAGCCAATCGCTGCCTTTGTCCTCCTGATAAAGTATGAATACTATTTTGTTCAAAACCGGCAAGTCCAACTCGCTCTAATACTTTTTGTACTTCAACTGAAATTATATTCTCATCAAGCCCCTGATTTTCAAGCGCAAAACCTACTTCGTCAGAAACAGTCATCGCAAAAAGCTGATCATCCGGCGATTGATAAACAGTACCAACCAATATTCCAATATCTTCAGGCGTCATCTCCGCTGTATCTTTATTATTCAGATAAATTTTCCCATCAAGTTCACCGGCGCCGGCAGTATTTAAAAGACCGCTGACAGCTTTAATGAGCGTAGACTTGCCGCAACCGCTGCAACCGGCCAAAAGCAGCATTTCGCCTTCTGTTACATGCAGAGACAAATGTTTTAATGTAGGAATTTTGCGTGTTTTATATCGGTATGAAACGTCACTTATTCTCAGCATATCATTCTCCCATAACCTGCTGCAATTTTATTCCAACCTTATAGCCAAGCCACGAACCAATACTGCTGTAGAGTAAACCGTTGATAAGCATATAAAGACCGATATACCAATCAGCATAATATAATCTGTAAAAAAACATCATTTGTTCTAAATTAATCATCGTTATAAATGCATCCGCAGTACCAATCAATATAGCAACTATAAAAACATATCCCGAGGTCAATTCTTGTTTTCTATAAAATCCACTGATATACAAAATGCTTTCCAACACAACTATATATACCATATAACTTAGTATACCAAGAGGAGTAAAGCGGCCAAACATAAGTCCTGCTAACATCCACTTCAATAAAAACATGAGTGCCACTATACCCGGCTTTCTGTAAATAACCAGTAAAGACATAACTAAAAGGTATAACAAAACCCCGTTCAATACTCCTGTAAGCAATCCGGAAAAAGGCCCTAAAAACACATGCAGCAAATCACCAAATAAAGTCGTCGGCACAACAATGCTGCCAAAAGCCACAGCCGCAAACAACGCAATAGTAATAGCGCCTTTAGCGCCAATATCAAAAATACATTTTTTTAATTGACCAATTGTTAAACAGACTAAAATAAAACAACCAAATGAAAAAGCTACAGCAAATAAACCCATACTACGTTTTTTAGCAATAGTTATGGGTACCTCCTGTATTTTTTCCTGCCCATTACCGAATACAGTCACACGTAAATTATATTCACCTTCCACAACTCTGAAATAATCTACATATAAGGGTATAATAAAAGCCTGACTTTTCTTGCCGTCTAATGATATCATCGCCGTAGACGCATCTTCTATTCCTGATTTCCCAGACCACCCATGCTCAGTTTCATTATCACTCTGACTGGCAGTACATAATCCAACAGCTGTTTCTCCAGTAGACTTATCTATCAACTCAGCTCTAAATTTCAAGATTCTTGTATCCTGCTGCGGATTACGCATCTCTAACAGCAGATGTGCTGCCGGATGATTAAAAACAGCCGCCCAATTAGTAGCACCATCCCCAGTCATTCTATTACGAAAAGATTCTAAGGCAGTGTCTTTAATATAAATAGTTCTCTCTTGGATACGATCATCTTTATTTCCCAAATTATCTACAGGCAAAGTAACAGATTGGATATACCAGTTAAATTTGGAACTGTCCAACTGTTTTTCTTGTAGGTTTATAGCATCTGCGTTTTTTTCTCCAAATTCATGAGTAAAGGTAATATTATTATTCTTTTGCCAACTCTTGCCGCTAACTTTAACAACAATGTCATGTTTTCCTTCGGTAAGTTTTTCATTAGCCCTTAAATAAAGTAAATCAAAATTCTGTCCATAATTAGCTGGTAAAGTCCAACTTCTTTTAATAATCAGCCCTTTACCTGTTTTCACTCCCTGCCAGTCATCGTCTTCATTAAAAGTCAAACCTTCCGGCAATAGAATTTCTACATTGACATCCTGAGGTTCAGGTGCATCATAGCTTTCAATATTTATATAGAATGGATTAGTTGCACTCCCCACAGTTTTATAAATATTTTTATGTTCCAAACTATAAGGATAAACGGTTTCTAAATTTATACCTTCTGCAAACGCAGTCTGCGAAAGCATAAAAACAGCTATCACAATCCAACAAAAATTCCTTTTTATCATACATATCCCTTGCAGCAAATAAGTTCCAGCAATTCTCTATCGCGCTGGTATCTGCTGCTGTCCTCTTTTGTACTTATTTCAATTATCTCATTTGTGTTGTGGCTACGAATAACTCTGACTGGAGCATGATAAGCTTTACTCAAAACAGTCTCCGTAAATACATCGTCAGGCTTTCCGTCAGCAATAACAGTACCGTCTCCCAATAAAATTATTCTACTGCAGTATTTAGCAGCCAAATTCAATTCATGAACTACCATTAAGATAGTTTTTCCCATTTCAGTTAATGATTTACTAAAGCGAAAAATCTCTTCCTGATAGACCATATCTAATCCTGTTGTAGGTTCATCTAAAAATAAAATCGGCGTTTGCTGCGCCAAAACCTTAGCCAGCAAAATCCGCTGTTTTTGCCCGCCGGAGACTTCATTTACTGGCCTCTCTGCTAATTCTCTAGTACCGGTATATTCCATACATTTTAGCGCTAATTCTTCATCGGCGATACTTTCGCCTTTCCACCACTTCATATAAGGATAACGTCCTGCAAGCACTATATCTTTACCAGTATAGCCAAACCCAACTTCTACACTTTGCTGCAAGTAAGCAACCTCACGAGCCAGTTCTTTTTCAGCAAAGCTTTCCAGATTACGACCAAAATACAAAATATCACCGCTTTGCTTTGACAGCAAACCGCGGATCGTTTTCAGCAGTGTACTTTTGCCAGCGCCATTACAACCAATAATACCTACTATCTCGCCTTTATTTATCTTGGCATTAATATTTTGCAGAACTTTTTTATTTCCATAGCCAATCGATAAATCTCTCAGTTCAATAATAGTTTCTGTCATAATAGCCTCCTGATTTTATAAAACTATTTTAAGATAAGTTTATATTAAAAGTAAATCTCTGCTATTTCCTAAATCAAATGTTATATTAAAACTTATGTCTGAAATCAAGTTATATAGGCGGCTTTCAACGCCGCCTATAATATTTTAAAATTTATAATTATAGCTCAGCAAGAAATTGAAAGGAGTAGAATAATATTCTGATCCACTATGACTTAAATTGTCTTCTCTATTAAGCAAATTATCCAGTGTCAGCGAAATAGAGTTTTGTTTATCAGCATTATAGGTAGTTGTCAGACTTGTGAGAAAATAAGGTTTTTCACTAAACGACTGCTTACTGCTAGGAGTCTCAACCCTTTGAGCTAAATAAGTACCTTGTAAACTTGTTATCCATTTATCTTTTGTATAATTAATGCCACCATTCAATTGCCATCTTCCATACTTTCTATCCCAATAGGGCTTTTTAGTTCCCTTAACCTTAGGATCACCATAATTTATGCCCCAATTATAAGTAAATCCATCTTTACCAATAATATCACAAGTTATTTCCACACCTGTATTTTTAAAATCTTCATTAGTATATTTATATTCCGTTTTACTACTATCCCAGGTTGCAGTAATATTATCTGTGATATCAATATGATAAATAGCTGCTTTCCAACTATGATTGTCACTAACCCGCTTCCATCCTAATTCATAATTAGTTCCTTTTTGCGGCTTTAAATCGGGATTAGAGACAGCACTGTCACTAGCACCATACATTTGTGAAAAAGTAGGCATAATAAATGATTGTCCAACACTAGCATACAATGAATCATTTTCTGTTAATTTATGCAAATACTGACCAGACATACTAAAATTATCATAATTCTGGTCTTTATACCCACCAGTAGTCCATGTTTCACGTGCCCCAAAAATAAATTCATTTTTTTCATCAAATTTGTAGTCATATTGCCCATAAACAGCATAAATATTTCTTGACGTTACTTGATCAGGAGATTTATGGCCATCTTTACCATAATCATCATAAAACTCATTTTGATAACTGCTTCCCAAAATCAAATTGGCTTTATTTCCAAACTCCCACTTTTTTTGTATATCAGCTCCATATGTACGATTTTTCTCATCTGTATCATACATTTTTCCAGAATAAGCACCGCTTGTTGTGTAATTAGTATATCCATCTGCCATTAATTTATTCTGGTTATAATAGAAATTCCCCTTAACACTGTCATCTTGATATGTCATCTGCATTAAATTTTGCTTTGTTACATATTCTCTATTCTGTTGCAATGCTCCGCCTTTGGGAACGCTTTTATATCCATCATCAAACCATGTATCATATTTTACATTTGTTTCAAAATAATTATATAAAAAATTCCAGTTATCATTAATTTTATAGTTCAAAAATAAATTATTTTTATGAGAACTGTTCATATCTGTATGTTTGTCACCTTTATCATGTGAACGTGAAATTGTATCAACCTTTCCCCATTTTTCCAAGTTATAACCAACGCTTAATTTATCAGCATTAACAGTAGCATTGTATTTTTGTTGACCGTAATTACCAACTCCGGCAGTTACTGAATTTTTAAAATCTTGTTTAGTTATAATATTAATAACACCGCCCATTGCTTCACTACCGTAAAGCACGGATCCCCCACCTTTTACTATCTCAACTTTCTCAATACTATCAATAGGTATAGCATCTAAAAAATATTTTCCTCTCAAATTCATAGGAGATCCATTTAGCATAATCAAAGTACCATTACTTACACCTCTAATGGCTATTTCATTAGCCATTGTCCCCATAGCACCACCACCAGGTGCAAACGTTTTATAAACCAATCCAGGCACACGCCCCAAAGCAACCTGCAAATTCTGCGCACCTGTTGCTTTTAAATCTTCACTAGTCAGGATTGTAGTTGATGCAGGTACATCAACATCTCTTTTTTCTGTCCGTGTTGCAGTTACTACCATTGGATCTAACGTAAATACTTGATTTGGTTCCTCAGCATGTACTGCAGTACCCCCCCAGATGACATTTCCAGTTACCAGTGCTATCATCAAAGCACTTATACCAATACTCTTTTCCAACATACTCTACTTCCTTTCAGAATTTTTTGTATTTATTGAAATAAAAGCATTTTCTATACCCATTCTTTAATGGCCTTATAGTATTTACTTTTATTAACAATCGGCTAATAAAAATAAAAATGCCTCCTGCTGAAAGCAAAAGGCATAAAACAGCTTAACTACAATAGAAAAACTGCTACATTACCTTACTGTCACACGCAGTAGTAACAAATAATCAGGCAGTTCTTCTGACTTAGGTTCAACGTTTATTCAAGCCTTCCCAGATATTTCCAGTGGCATAAATTTGAATTCACTCACCATTACAGCGACGGGATCGTATGGGATTTACACCCAACTTCTCTATTAAGACTAGCGTCACCTGATTTACGAAATATTTAATTTAATTAAGTATAATATAAATCTATTTATTTTTCAATATATACTATCAAATTCATATTGTGTCTTATTAGGGCAATATTTCTGTATTTATTTTCAAGAAATAAGTACTGGATTTTCTGCTGCATCGTTTTATCTACATTTTTTATATTAGTGGTTTTAAAATATTTTATTTATAGTTATAATAGGCAGCACAGTGTGCCGCCTATTAATTTTAGTTTTAGAAAGAATAATTGTAGGTTAGTGTCCAATTGAATGGTAATCCATAATTTTCATAATCGTTCACGACATCTTTTTTATCTAAAATATTATAGAAATTTAATGCTACAGAATTATTCTTATCTGCACTGTATTGTAATGTAGCATTCATTATATTTCTATTTGGAAGAGCATAATATCTATTACCACTAGAAGTAACTTCATGATAATAGCTATCATTCCTGTCTCCTAAGAAAAGATAGTTTAATCCTGCATTAAACTTATTCTTCTGATATCCAATTCCTGCCACAAATTGAAGTCTTGCATTGTCCTGTACCCATTCACCAGAATCATTTATTTCTGGATTAGAATAGGTAACACCAAGATTATATCGCCAATTATCGCCAACTAATTTTGTATATTCAACTTCAATGCCTGTATTCCGAAAATCGCCTTTATTAATTTGTATTTCAGCCTTAGTATTCGTACCTATACCTAATTCTTCTTCGCTTGCCCATCCAAATTTATTACTGATATCCATATTAAACACGGCAAGTTTTAAAGAACTCGAATTAGTTATCTTTTTCATTCCAGTTTCATACGTCCAACCTTCTTGAGGCTTTAACCCACGTGATTTTTTCAAGTTGTGTGCATCTTTATCTGTCGTATAGAATTGGCTGTTCATTGCAGGCATAATAAATGATTTACCTATATTTGTATACCAAGTCAAATTTTCATTAAATTTATATAATGTTTGTAATTGTGGCAAAAATACATTTTGGTCTGTATCAAAATCATTGATGGCTTCCCCACGCAATCCCAAAGTAGCACTAAATTTAGGTGCAAATTGGTGAGTATAAGACGTATAAAGTCCTAAACTTGTTCTATCAGACTTTTGAAAAGTATATTTATAATTTTGATAAAAATCACGTTTAATTGCAATACCCGCAATTAAGCTATCTTTATCTCCATTAAAAGACCAACCCTTCTGAGTATCTGATGTTATATTGAACATTTTATAAGATCCACCAGATACTGAAAATTCTTTTTCATTACTCTTTTTTTGATTTGAAGTAAACCAGCGGCTATTAAAAGAAAATACAGATTTTAATTTGTTACTTGTATCATCATAAACTAAACTAGCTGTGTCACGATTATCGTCATATTTATATGATGTTCCTAGCTTATCAGCAGCTGCTTTAGAACGAGTTATCTGAAATCTATTAAGATCTGATTTTGAATGGTTATAATTTAACGTCAAATTCTTCCCTATATTACCTGTAATAAAAATACTTTCTTTTCTGGATTTTCCTAAAGTATTATAATTATTTTTTTTGCTTCCTGATGAGCTTGCATATTCTCCATAAGGAAATTTACGGGTTTGAGGATTAACTTCATCATAATAATCTTTATCATAATAAACTGAAAAATATTCATTTTGATGGCCAACTGACCATTTATCTGTATAATTACCAATAGTTCCGGATATTGTTGTTTTTGCAGAACCAGAAGCTTTTTTTGTTATTATATTAATTACCCCACCCATAGCTTCGGCCCCATACAAAGTTGCATTAGAGCCACGAACAATTTCTATTTTCTCTATGCTGTCCAGTGGAATATTGGATATCGCATTATAATTTAACAAATTCATCGGAGCACCATTTACTAATACCAATGTGCCTTTATCCAAACCACGAATTTTTGTTCTACTAGCTGAGCCACCATATTCTTGCCCATTAGGACCATATGACATTCCATTAAACCCAATTTGTTGGGCTAAAAGAGTATCAACATTTACTGCACCGCTCTTTTTAATTTCTTCTGAAGAAATTACTGTTACAGCAGCTGGTGTATCTAAATCACGCGTTTCCATTCTCTGCGCTGTTACTACCATAGGATCTAACGTAAATGCTTGACTTGGTTCTTCAGCATGTACTACAGTGCCCCCCCCAGATGACATTGCCAGTTACAAGCGCTACCATCAATGCACTCTTACTCGTACCTTTTTTCAACATACTCAACTTCCCTTCACAACTTTTTTATATTATTGAAATAAAGACGTTTCCTGTACCCTTTCTTTATGGCCGCACAGTACTTGGCCTTTAATTGCAATAAACAAATAAAAAATACCTCTCACCTAAGGCAAAAGGTATTAAACGACTTAATTATAAAAACAAAAGAAGCCGACACATTACCTAACTGTCTCACGCAGTAGTAAAGTAATCATCAGGCAGTTCTTCTGACTTAAGTTCATAGCTTATCCAAGCCTTCCCAGATATTTCCAGTGGCATTAGTTTGGACTCGCTCACTTTTACAGCGACGGGATCGTGTAGGAATTACACCCAACTTATCTATTAAGACATACGTCACCTGACAATAAGTATTTAGTTATGATACTAGATTATATATGAGATTAAGTATTATTTCAAGTTGATGCACCAATTATTTTTCTTATTAATTTTATATTTAGTTTTTTTGATATTTCATATCATTAATAGGATTTATATTTTAATTTTCGGATGTATTATTCACTGCTTGCAAACAAATTTCCAGCATCGCCTCTGCAAACGTTTTCTCTGGCACAGGGATAAGTTCTCCGTTATTTATTTTAGTTTCAAGCTTCGTTCCTTTGCTGCCATAAACGTCCATTTGTTTTACACCATAGGTTTTATCTGCCACATTAAATTGCATCAGCATTTCACAATACTGAACTTTTTCTTTTTTCGCCAGTTTTTCTGCATAGGTTTTATTCATTTTTTTTAGTAATTCTTTGTCTGTAAAAACAGTTTTCACAATAACATTAACTAAATCTTTGTTTACAACCCCGTTTTTTTCTTCTGGGAAATACAGTGAATCCATGTCATATGCATAAACGCCCATAGTGTTTTCTAAAACAATTGACCAACGTGCTGCTTCTATTTCCTCAGCCGTAGGCTTGGGCATCATGCTAATTTCCCAATTGATAGGTGGTGCTTCATCATTCTTTTCTGCAGCACTGGCTGAAACCGCCAATAAGCACATCATGCAAATTGTCAGCAGCATTATTAACTTTTTCATCATATTACCTCTTACCTCCTGTTTAAACATCTAAATTACGTACTATTCTTAAAATCTGTTCCTGAGATAAACTGCGAAGGCTATAATAAGTTGCTCCCATTGCTTTGGCAACAGCTTTGGCCACACCCAGTTTAATAAAATCTGTTTCAGTATCGATAACAACGGAGGTAATTTTAGCCTTCCGAATTTTTTCAGCCATTTTTAAGGCACTCTCTACCGGATCACCACTGTTTTCTTCTATGGCATTAGCTCTGCCATCAGTTACTAAAATCAGAATCGGTTCTAACTCGCTGTCTTTTTTATTCAACATTCCCAAAGTTACCAACGCAGTTGATAAACCGTCTGCTAAAGGAGTTTTGCCGCCAGTAGGCATTTCTGCCAAACACTTTTGTGCAAGATCAACGCTGCGTGTTATAGGCAGCAATAATTCAGCCTTTTGCCTGCGAAAAGCAACCATACCAACACGATCACGTTTCTGATATGCTTCCTGCAGCATATAGAAAATAGCGCCTTTTACGGCCCGCATCCGTTCACGAGCTCCCATTGACCCACTGGCATCAACTGCAAATAAAAATGTATTGCCAATACGTTTTTCGCGTAATTTTTGCCGTAAATCTTCACTCTTAATATTCAGGGCGCAACCGTTATCTTCACGCAGACGCTGAAACGGCGCCGCAGCCCTGATTGTAGCATCAAAAGCCAAATCTTCCACTTTTATTTTCGGCATTTCAGCCCTAACATAACGCCCTTGTTTAAGATCTGTTTTAGTCGTGCTGCGTTTGCCACTGCCACGCCGGACATTGCGATCTTTGCCTAAATCCAGAACCATTTTAGGAAGCTTAAAATTTTTATCAATATCTGCAATCTGTTCTTCCGGTGCTAACTGATTTTTGTCATTGTCAGGACTCTGCTCTTCTTTTTCTTTATCGTCATCCTGATTCTCATCATCGTCACTGTTATCTTCCTCATCACCATCGTCTTCATTATCATCAAGCGGTGGTAGCGCCAACGGTGACTCCTTTGAGTCTTCATCATTATCCTCGTTTTCATCTTGATTCTGCTGTTCATTCTCATCAGGCTGTTCTTCTTCCTGCTGCTCCGGATTTTCCTGTTGTTGTTCTGGTGGCTTCCGCATACGATGCGGCAGCACAAACATGGCAGCTTCTTCCACATCCTTAGGTAAAACATAATTTCTTTCCGCTAAAGCAGCTATAGCTTTAGCGGCTTCCAAAAGATAAATTTCCGCTCTATGACCGGCACAAAAAGCCTGTGCGCACATTTGTGCCGCCAGCTGCATCATGGCTTCTGATACTTCAATTTCTTCTACAATGCTCCTTGCCAAAGCAATCTTTGCCGCTAATTTTTCTGTTTCATTAAAATACCTGTTTCTGAAGCTTTGTATATCAAAGCCACAGGCAAGAGAACGTCTAATTATTTCTGTACGTATTACCACATCTTTCTCACTTTGGGCATCAACATACATACCAAACCTATCTAATATATGACCTGGCAGAACTCCTTCTTCGGGGTTCATTGTTCCAATAACAGTATACGATACAGAATGAGTAAAAGAAATGCCATCACGCTCAACCTGATTGATACCAGAAGCGTTAGCATCCAAAACTGCAGTCAGCAATTCCTGCCGCAATAAATTTGCTTCATCAATATACAAAATATTACCTGTAGCTCTGCTTAATATCCCAGGCAAAAATCTGCGTTCGCCTTTACTAACAGCATATTCAATATCGATACTACCAAAAAGCATATCTTCCGTAGCATTAAGCGGCAAATCCACTATCTTCTGTGTGCCAATAATCTCTTTAGCAGCGCGTACCAAGGTGGATTTAGCAGTCCCTTTTTCACCGCCAATCAAAAGGCCACCTGCCTTTTGATTTACTAAAGCGATCTGCAGAGCTTTTTTTAACTGCTCCTGCCCAACTACTGCCACAAAAGGATAAATAGCATTAGTCAGCATTTATAACGCTCCTTTAGCCCCAGAGGACAAAATACTTTCAACCTTATCCCAATCCAATTGTCCTTCTTCAAAAGGACGACGACGCATACGATGCGGCAATACTAATTTGGCAGCATTTTTTACGTCTTCCAGTTCCACTTCTTTGCGTCCATTAAAAGCCGCCAGTGTCAAAGCTGTTTTAATTACAGTAATATCGGCGCGATGCCCGTCAACACCAAGTTCTACAGCTAATTTAGCAACAGTTTCCAAAAGTTCCTCGTTGATATCTACCTGAGGTAACAAACTGCTGGCTTGTGTAATTTTTGCAGCCAGCTCTTCCTGATCATGCTGATAACCGGCAATAAAAGTATCGGCATCCTGCTCATAAGCCAAACGACGTTTAATTACCTCAACACGCTGCGCGGGATCATGCTCACCTGTAACAACTACTGACAAGCCAAAACGATCCAAAAGCTGCGGGCGGATATCACCCTCTTCAGGATTCATTGTACCAACCAAAACAAAACGAGCCGGATGAGAATATGAAACGCCTTCACGCTCAACTGTATTGATTCCCATTGCTGCAGCATCCAACAATACATCTACAACATGGTCATCAAGCAAATTTATTTCATCCACATACAAAATATTACGATTGGCTTGAGCTAAAATACCTGCCTCAAATTTTTTCTCGCCATGCTTAATCGCATGTTCAATATCCAAAGTACCAACAACGCGATCTTCAGTCGCGCTTACAGGCAACTCGACCACACGCATTTTTATGGTATCGGCAACTAATTTATTATCCTCAGTATATTTAGATGCACAATCTTCGCATAACAGATTGGGATCTGCCGGATCACAATGAAATTTACATCCATGTACTGCTTCCATAGCCGGCAGTAATTCGGCCAAAGCACGTACTGCTGTTGACTTGGCAGTACCTTTTTCACCTTTTATTAAAACACCGCCTAATGACGGGTTTATTACATTTAATATTAAGGACATTTTCATATCATCCTGTCCTACAATAGCTGTAAATGGGTATACTGACATTCTTTTCACTATAACTCCTCCTAAAAGCACAATAATAGTAAGAAATATCCATAAGAATTTCATTACAATTAAATTACTATATCATATTAAGCTATATACCAAGTATATAGTCAAATTTTAAATAAAAATAACTTCAAATTTTTTTGATATAACTATTCCTGTAACTTCATCCCACTCGAATAATAAAACTGCCTGTTTCCCATTATAACTAAATTTTACTTTGCCATGCTCTATAACGACGCTTTGCCCAATAGTCATATCCATCCATTCAGTTTTTCCGGTTTGATTGCAAACCAGCACTGGTAATCCTGTAACAGAGGAACATTTTTCCCATGCTCCTAACGGATTGCCACAAACTTCCGTTGGAGGCCACGCTGCTATATCAATAATTATCTGTGCGCCTTTTTTCTGCATCTTTTTAGCATGTTCACTGTACCATGCATCTGCACATACAAGCACTCCAACTTTAATATTCAAACAATCGATAGGTTTTAGTACATCTGCAGTTCTCGCCCAAGCCTCAGCACCGATACCATGAGAAATAATTTTTCTATGTCTGCCGCATATTTCTCCACTTGGTTCAAATACAATACAAGAATTAAAATTACAGTTCAATTCGCTATCGTATTCACCACACCCCAAAAACAAAAATAAACCATAGTCTTTAACTAATGATAATAAGAAACTTAATTTAGAAGACGGTTGTTTATCTACTTTTGTTTCTGGCTCTAATTTATAAAAGTAATACCCCTGCACTGCTGTTTCCGGAGTAATTACCCAATTAGCTCCTTTTTCAGCAGCAATTCGAACTGCTTTTTCCAATAGTTCTATATTTTTCTGCTCAGGACCATTGCTAAGTTCTAAATGACATAATGCTACTTTCATAAAAACTCCTTCAAATTATATATGAACCGAAGCTTATGCTCCAGTCCATATATTTGCGTTTCATTATTTAAAATGCGTATTCCATACCGATAAGGAAAGAGCGTCCTGGCATAGGAAAAGAATACTTGCCATTAGAAACACCACCCGTTTCAGCATAAGAAGCATTAGTTAAATTATATGCTTTGGCATAAATTTTATAATCTTTTTGAACTTTATATTGCAAAGAAAGATCTAAAGTCAAATACTTAGAATCTACATATTTACTTTTATCAGCACCACTAGCTCCACGTCCATATAATTCTGCATCCCATTTATCTTTATTAAAGCTTATGCCTATTTTATACTGATTAGGTGATACATTAGTATTGCGTTTAAATCCATTTCCATCCTTATTATCTTCCTCAACTTTTACATAGGTATAACTGCCATTTATTGAAAACTCATCCGTTAACTTATGTTTGACATTAAACTCCATACCACGTTTTTTCTGTTTAGCAACATTAGCAACTGTCCAATCACTTAAAAAATTATTTGGATCTAAAGCTGCCCAGTTTATTGCATCATCAAGTTCACTGTAAAATGCATTGATCCCCAATTGTATTTTATCGTTAAGTTTTGTATCATAGCCAATAGTCCAAACTTCACCAGTTTCAGGTTTTAATTTGGCATTACCTATCATCGCGCCTGACACCCCAGGGATTGATGGCGAATAATAGAATAAATCATTAGCCTGTGGCGCATTAAAAATTTGCCCCCAAGAAAGATATGCATGACTGTCTTCACTAAATTTTTTATTTACTGCTACACTTGCCGTAGTTTTATTTCCAAAAAAATTATGTTTATCATACCGAAGCCCCGCATTTAAAAGCCAAGAATCGGCAAAATCCCAGCTATCCTGTACATAAATAGCCTTATTGTTGATTTTAGCAATTTTACCGCCATATGTACCAGGATTATTTACCTCAGATTCTCGCCAATCAGCACCAACGACTACTTTATTATTTTTTGATAATTCCCAAGTTTGTTGAATTTCTACACCATCTTTAGTTTCATAATAATTGCTGTCACTATTATTATCATAAAAATTGCCACTATAATAATTTCTATATATTTGTATAAACCCAGTATTTTTTTCTCCACGTCCCCATTCAAATTTTCCTGAAATATTATTGTTCAAATCAGTACCAGATGCTCCTGGTTTAATAGTATTCCACCCACCTAAACCCGGAGCATAATAAGGTTTGCCACCATCTTTAAATGAGTGCTCAAAATATAACGTTGCTAATTTATCACCGTCAAACTCCTGATCAACTTTAATTGTCGCGCCTATAATATTATTAGAAGAATTAGGCCACTTAACATTATCCCCGGAATCAGCTTCTTTGTATTTTACATAATTTTGCTTTTGTTTGTTTATCGTTGTGATTACGCCAGTTTTACCTTTTTTCACACTTACTAAAGCACTGTAATTTTGCGAACCCCATGAGCCGGTATTTATATTTATTTTTGCATAGTTCTTATTGGCACTTTTGGTAATAATATTTATAACACCACCTACTGCATCTGAACCATATAATGATGATCCTGCACCTTTCAAAATCTCTATTTTTTCAATAAAATCAGGAGATGGCAAATTAGTTATATCAAAACCAGAACGTCCAGAAGTTCCCTTATCCTGGTTAAGTCTTCGCCCATCAACCATAATTAATACTCTATCATCACCATTTAAATAAATATGTTGATCTCCACCTAAA
This sequence comes from Phascolarctobacterium faecium, assembly GCF_003945365.1. Lineage (NCBI taxonomy): Bacteria > Bacillati > Bacillota > Negativicutes > Acidaminococcales > Acidaminococcaceae > Phascolarctobacterium > Phascolarctobacterium faecium. The sequence goes on from NZ_AP019004.1 coordinate 1,803,599, forward strand.
AATCCACTGCGTTTTACAATAACACCAGGAACATTTTCTAAAGCTTCACTTACGCTTTGATAGTTTCTTTTTTCAAACTCCTCTGATGTTATGACCGACATATTGGCAGGAGTATCAACTAATTTATTTTCCATTCTTGTAGCCGTTACAACATACTCATCCAATAAAAACTGCTGCGGTTCCTCCGCGTGTACTACCGTGCCCCCCCAGATGACACTCCCAGTTATGAGTGCTGTCATCAGTACACTTTTACCCAAACTCTTGTTCAACATGCTCAACTTCCTCTCCCAAATTTTTTATTATTTTTATAGAAGCAATCATCTGCGTCCAGTCTTTCATGGCCACGCAAATAATACCTCTAACAAAAATGCCTTTCTCTGCAAAAAGAGAAAGGCATAAAAGCACTTGGTAAAAACTCAAGTGTAACCTTCCTGTCGCTCGCAGGAATATCACTTTATTCAAACAGGCAGTTCTTCTGGCTCAGGATTCAACGCTCGTGCTGCGCCTTACCAAGATCAATCTCAGTGGCATTTGCAGCAGGCTCATCTTTACAGCGGCGGGACCGCATCGGCTTATACCGATTTCTCTATTAAGCTTACGCACCTGTTTTTATTAAATTATTAAAATTAAATTCTACTTATCTATAATTTTATATGATATAATATCTTATATAATTCTATGGTAAACTATATAGTAAGTATATTGTCAATAAATAAAGGAGTAATTTATGAGTAAATCAATAGAAGATTTTTTTACAGCCGGAGAATTAGCGACTCTTTTTAATATTCCTAAACAAACACTGCTTTACTATGACAGAATAGGGCTTTTAAGTCCTGAATTCATAGCGGAAAATGGCTATCGCCACTATTCTTTAACACAATATTTAATTTTAGAAATCATAGTAAATTTAAGAAAATTAGATATTCCTATTTCACAGATAAAAGATTATCTTAACCATAAAAGTTCAGATAAATTTAACGAATTGATACATAAAAAATCTTGTGAATGTGATGAAATAATCAATAAGCATATTAAAATTAAACATAGTCTGGCATTCGTTGATAAGCTTTTAAGCAATATTGAAAACTTAGCTTTAAATCAGATAACGCTAGAGCATCAATCTGAACAGATAATTTTTATAAGTGATTTGTCTTCTGTCGCCGTTGGTAAGAAACGTCTCGAAATAATGGCAAAACACAACCAGAAAGCTTTTAATAAGCAACATTTTAAAGAAAAAGCTGTAGGTTGGATCGTTGATCAAAAAAAATTTTTAATGGGAGAAAAAAGTTATTCACTAGCATTTTTTACAACTGTTGGTCATCCTCAAAATATTAATAAAAACCATATGATATTACCAGAAGGACTCTATTTAAATATATTTTTTAAAGGTACTTATCACAAAAATTCAAAATCTATTTCAAAAAAAATTGCCTCATTTCTCAATAGTAATGAATTGCAGCCATTAAGCAATATTTATGTTATGCCCTTAAAAAATCATTGGTTAACATCAGATCCAGATGAATACATAAATAAAATTTCATTACAAGTAACATATATAAATCAAGAGACCTTGTAAAATACAAGGTCTCTTTTATTTTTCAACTTCTGCAACAACTGAAATATGACAGTTTTCAGGCTGATCAAATAAACTGCCATACGCAGCACGAGCTACTTCCTGTACACCAAATACTATATCCTGCGAAGAATTATAAATATAACCCTCCCGCGGATAGAAAAACCGCTTTTCTTTTACTGCATTTAATGTTTTCAATGCAGGATCCTCTAAAAATTCTTTGTTATATTTTTCAATATCAAAAGTTTTGTGATCATTGTAGACAGGCATAATCAGAAGATCAGGATTAATATCAACCAACATCTCTTTTGTTAAAAGCTGTCCATTATGCAATCCGGCATCAGAAACGCCATTTATAACACCTGCATACTTACAAATATCATCAAAAGTACACCCCTTACCGCCATAAGATGTCATCAATGATATCAAAACGAGCTTCTTCCTTCGTTCAGGCTTAATATTATCCACCTTTTCTTTGATTTCTGCTAATTTATCATCCATTTTTGCAATCATAAGATTACCTTTATCTTCCTCGCCTAAAGTTTTTGCTATCAATTTCACATTCTCTTTAACATCAGCAATACTTTTAGGTCCCTTTACAACAACTACTTTAATTCCCAGTTCCCGTAAATTATCAACCATTTCGGCTTTGCCCCAATTATAAATAAATACAACATCCGGCTTTAAAGATAAAATTTCTTCAGCAGAAGGATTTTTTATTTTTCTAGTAATTCCATTCGCCTTATCTACGATATTGGAGCTTACAGGATCATCAGCCAAAGAATTAATTGCAATCAATTTCTCTTCAGGGAGTATCCCTAACACAATACTGTCTGTTCCCATTGCCAACGTCAGTATTCTTTCCGGTTTATGCTCTAATTGGATCATGGCCCCCTGATCATCAATTATTTCGTAAGCGGCTTTTTTTACATTGCCACCATTAGAGCTTCCACAGCCAGAAATAAAAAAAACTACTATAAGCAGCATCACTGCCAAAAAAGTTTTCGAAGCCATCTTTCTCATTATCTTTAGTTCCTGTGAATATTATCTGCAATAATATTCACAAACAACTCACTCCAGGCTTTCATCATAGCTTCTACCGAAACCTCATTCAGCGCGATACTTTCTGTATCATATTCTCCCGCAATGTCACTCAATAGCTTTTCTGCTGCATTCATGACCTCATCTTTATCAAGTAATCCCCATAAAAACTGGTCCAACAAATGTATATATAAAGAAGTATATGTCAGCATTACAGGTTTTTGTGCAAGCTTTTCTGCCGCTTCTAAGAAATCAGGCTTTAAGACAGCTAACTGCTGCTGGAATAAAAGCCAGATACTTTGCGTTGTTACTTGAAAACGTTTTAGGCGTCTAAACACATTGTGCTGTGTTCTAGGATTGAGTCCAGACTGTTTTGATAATGCCGCTTTAACTGCTTTAGTAACGGTTTTTCCAATAAGCTCACCCATTTTAGAATGTTTTCCGGCTCCTTCAAAATACAGCTCAGAATCCGAATTAGCAACAATTATTGTTTGGTCCGTCCCTGATCCTGTCGCAAGTCCTGTAGAATAGTTACTGCCAGCCAGCAGTTCCTGAATTGCAGCCGTCTTTGCTTCAGTACATGTAACCAATGCTCTGGCCAGCGTTCCAGGAGGCATATCTGCGTCTAGTATCAAAATAATGTTAATAGTACCCAATTTATCTGGTTTTTCCGCAGGTTTATAATAATCGGCAGGATCACCGACACGTCCTCCATTTGTTTCAATCCCGCCTGTTACTATAGCAGTAACAGTAAGTTCTTTATAATTCAAGGATTCTATAGCCACATTTTCCATATCAGCAGCAGTTCCCATTCCAGTTACAAGCTCTGGCTCTAAGCCTATACGCTTAGCTAATATCCGCATATGTTCGGTATAAGTATCAGCTAACATCTCACATGGCATCCCTGAACCAACCTTACCATCGTGGTTAAATACAGCTTTATAATTTTCATGATAACCGCCATTAAAAACCGAAGTGCTAAGTACTTTACGCGCACCCTTAAAAAACACTACGATACTTTTTTCATAACGATAAGCTGTATCGCCTGTAGACACTGTATATAATTTCATTCTAACAACTCCCGTAAAAAAAGTGTCCTCCTGCCCAGGCAGGAAGACACTAATGTTTTTTATTCCGATCATATCGGTCATTAATCTCAATCCTATCGCTCGTAGGTTATCCAGAGATCGAAAATGGCTGTTTCCAGGGATTAAATAAATACCCAGCGACGGGATCGCGGCTTAACGCACTTCTAACAACCAGATTATGAAATTTTAATGATGACCGCAACCGCCGGTTGCTTCACCAGCCATGATTTTTCTGTATAATTCATGCGCTTCTTCGCTACTTTTACCAGCAGCAATTGCTTTTTGAGCATGGATAACGGCACTCCTATATTTGGCATGCGGTCCATCAGCAGGTAATTTTTCAACATCTTTGATGTCAAATTCCATTACTTTTTTGAAAATAGCATGAATTTCTTCAGAAGATTTGCCAGCAGCTTTAGCAGCCTCTACATGCTTCATAGCGCTTTCATAACGATGTTTGGCATGCGGAGTATTCGGCAATTCATATTTAGGATGTTCTTTACAAGTCATTTTAATCACCTCTTAAAATATTCTTATTTTCTTTCATTATCATTTTAGACTATATACCTGTCATATGGTCAAGCATTTTCTATATTTTTATTTGTTTAATAGATACCTGTTTTAATACACATTCGCTGAGATATGCTTCTTTAACTCCACTGCCATACCAGCGGGCAAAACAGCCGCCACCACACAATTTAAAATCTTCACACTGCTTACAAAAAAACATTGAAGTTCTGATTTGCTCCTGGACTTTCTTTACCAATATAGTGTCCAGCCCATTTTTTACATTACCAATATAAAAATCTTTATTACCGACAAGAGAGGAACAGGCATAAATATCGCCTTTGGCATCAATAAAAGCTGCTTCTCCATTCATCGCATAACAGTGGCCAAATTCATGGGAAGAATCAGCACAAAGTATTTTAACTCGTTCCTGTTGGGCAAAATGAATTTTATAGCCTGTTAAATATGCTAGCTGACGTGCTTTTTCGTAAACCTGTTCCATTGCCTTACGCATAGCTGTTTCGGAAGGCGGTTTGAGGACAGCTCCTCTTCCCTGCCCTCTCAACAGGTCAAAGCCTATCCTGCGTATATTCCCTATAAAATAAGCAAATTCTACTATACCGGCCAATTCGCTGACATTTTCGTCTGTAACTACGCAGGTAATACCAACTGCTATATTATTACGCTTTAAAACTTCTAAACCATATAAAATTGAACTTGTTGCTCCATCTCCGGCTTTAGTCAGACGCAGCTTATCATTGATATTCGGTCTGCCGTCTAAACTGACACCAATTGCAACTTTATTTTTGAATAAATATTGTGCTATTTCATCCGTCATCAATGATCCATTTGTTTGTATCTGTAAAACAGCAGGCAGGTTATTATCCTGAACATATTTAACAACAGCTTTCAAACATTCAAAGTTCAGCAGCGGCTCACCACCGCTGAACTGAATAACAAATTTTTCTCCGCTGCCTGCCGCCAAATTCACAGCTTTAATGGCATCATCAACTTTAAGCATACTGCCGTCATGTTCTGCTGCATAACAGTACTTACAGGCAAAATTGCACTGACCGGTCAAGCTGAGAACAAGCATCTTGATTTTAGGAGTGTTCATCACTGCGTTCCTCTAACTCACCTTCTACTGATAAATAGATCTTTTGCAATTCTGCTTTGGTTTCAGGTTTCGCCTGCCACAAACCACGCTGATCCGCTTCCAGTAAAATCTCCGCCATGCGCTGCAAAGCCCATGGATTAACATCACGCAACCATTCCTGTACTTTGGGGTCGAATGTATATTTTTCGGCATATTTTTCATACATCCAATCTTCCATCACAGCGCTTGTAGCATCCCACTGGAAACTGTGTGCAATATAGTTAGCCATATCGGCAGCACCTTTATATCCATGCTTCATCATACCCTCGATAAATTTAGGATTAATAGCTTCACTGCGGAAAATACGTTTAGCCTCTTCCTGTACACTGTGCATGACGACCTTGCTTTTATCAGTACTGTCGCCGCAGTACGAACGCGGGGCAGAACCTTTGATACTGCGTACTGCAGCGATCATACCACCATGATACGCGTTATAATCATCTGAACTAAGCATATTAGTTTCATGATTATCCTCGTTTTTAATTGTTACGTCCAAGCTTCCCATTCTTTTACGGAACTGCTGCGGTAAAAACTTACCCTTGACCTTGCCGCCATAAGCATGCGCGCCCCAACGAACATACACCTCGGCAATATCATCAATACTTTCCCAATTTTTGGCCTCTAAAAGCGCTGCTATGCCAGCGCCATAAACACCCTGCTCATCTCCAAAAATACGAAAAGCAGCCTGCCGCCAAGCATCTTCTTTTGTTAAACCCTCCGCTTCTAGTTCCAGACTATCAGCAAGTAAATGCTTACGCACGTAATTTTGCTCTTCATCTTCTTCAAGTTCCCCCACCAGTAAAACAGCTTTGTCCAGCAAATTCATTACACTGGGCATAGTATCTCTAAACAAGCCACTGATCCTGGCAGTGACGTCAATACGGGGACGTTTCAATTCCATCAGCGGTATGACTTCAAGACCGATTACTCTTTGACTGCCATGCTGCCATTGCGGCCGGACGCCCAAAAGATATAAAAATTCTGCTACGCACTGACCGTGACTGCGCATATTGGCACCTGACCATAAAACTATACCAACACTTTCAGGGTATCGTCCTTCTTCGCTGATATACCTTTCGATTACCTGATCACCCAAAGTTTTTCCTATTTCCCATGCAGCAGGAGTTGGCAGATTTCTCGGGTCAATACCATAAAAATTTCGTCCGGTAGGTAAAAGATCAGCACCGCCGCTACTTGGAGCTCCTGACGGTCCCGGTTCGATATATTGCCCTTCCAATCCTCTTAACAGGTTTTCTCTTTCCTGTGAAGTAAGCATCAGATTGGGATAAATATTATTACAAATATAGCAGCAGATTTGTTTGAGCGCTAACTTAAATTCGCTGCTTCCATCACATACCCACTCAAGATTTTCTAAATTATACAGTTTTTCTTCATCAAAACCGTGCTCAATCAAAAGTGCTATGATATTGCGGCTGCGGGCACGTAATTTATCTATTAAAGCGCCATAAGTAATATTTAAAGGTTCGTAAATTAAGCCGCTGTTTTCCAACAGGTCATAATAGTCAAAACCATAATGTTTTGCCAATACCTGCATCAAAGACGGAATATCACCATTTTCCAGCCGCGTCAACAGCATTAGATACTCACGCAGATTTTCGTCCTGAGGCGGTTGTCCCAAAATATGTAAGCCTATCCTAACCTGCATATTTTTCAAATCAGTAATATAGTTATGCAGACCCATGACGTAATCATTAAAAGGCTTTTCTTCATCAAAAAAAACTTCATCCTGCAAATTTGCCTGCACTACTTTTTCTAAAATCAAGCTTTGAAGTTTTTCTAAATTTTCCGGCTGAGTAGTCTCAAAATGACAATATTCATCCATCAGTTTTTCAATCTCTTCTAATTCGTCGTAAACACCGGCATCAGTCATAGGCGGCGGCAAATGTTCTATCAGACAGGCAGCACCACGTCTTTTGGCCTGAATACCCTCACCGGTAATCGTGATAAGATAAGGATAGATATTAGGCAGATCGCCCAAAGAAATATCCGGATAACAGGTATTATTGAGTCCGGCATTTTTACCAGGCAGCCATTCAAGGGATCCATGAGTACCAACATGCACTACCGCATCAGCCTGCCAGATATCGCGCAGCCAGTGATAGAAACCCAAATAATGATGCGTGGGAGCGCAGAAAGGAGAGTGATAAATTTTGCTTGGATCTTCACCAAAACCACGCGGAGGCTGCACTGTAACAAATATATTTCCGTTCATTGTTCCGGGAATAAGTAAATCGTCATCATAGTTCATAACTTCACCCGGAGCTTCGCCCCAATCTTTTACCAGCTGTGCTTTTACGCCCTCCTCCTGCAATTCAAAGAATTTTCTATAATCAGCACCACTTAACTTATTGGCAGCTGCCAGCTGCTTTTCCGTAAGCAAAGCTCTATCATTAGTAGCATTTGCCGTCAATTCATTGATAAATTCTTTCCCGTCTTTAGGGATAGTATCAACTTTATAGCCACGTTCTCTCAGCGCCTGCAAGACAAGTCTGATACTTTCTATAGTATCTAACCCGACAGCACTGCCAATATTAGAATTACGCGGTGGGTAATTGTGAAAAATGATCGCAACTTTTTTATCAGCATTCTTTTTTCTCCGCAAAACAGCCCATTTCCGTGCTTTATTTACCATACGCACAATGCGCTCGTTGATAGGCAGATAACGTACATCGCCATTTTCCAGTATTTTTTTATTGGCTATAGGCACACCATGGATCGCGCCGTCAAATTCCGGCATCGTTACGCTGATAGAAACTTCCATAGCATTCATGCCTTCAAAATCATCACGCCAGTTTTCGTAGGGTGTCAATAAAGTATAAGCCTGTAAAACAGGTACATTAAATTTCTTCAGAAAATCTAGCGTCATTGATCGTGCACCTGTCAACGAAAATTTCATTGTATTGATAAAAACATCTATTGACGGCACACCATTTTCACAAAAATAATCTTCAAAAATTTTGATCAGGCTTGGCATTCCTAATTCTAAAACAGGCATACCGTTACTAAATACGCAAACAGCATTCATTCCTTGACGTTCTATTTCTTCAATCAATGCCGTTTGATAGACAAGGTCATCCCATACCCATTCGTCACGATAAAATAAAATACCAATAGTCGGTTTTGCAGCATCGCAAAAATCTTTTTTATATGCTGCTAGATCTGTATAAACAGTTTTAGCTTTCGGATGATAAATCGCGCTCCAATACATAGGATCTGGCAGTTCGATATCCGTTTTACCGGTCAAAATACCATTAGCATATAAAAACAAATTACGATAATTTTTCATACCGCTGTACAAAGCATACGCTTTTAATTTTTCTAAATCATTTTTTTCTATTCCGCTTACCAGTTCTTCCTCTTCAGTACCGGCAGCGTCAATATAATATCGCAGTTGATGTTTTTTAATAAATGGCAGCAGTTTTTTGAAAAAATGGGTGTCAAGTCCTGCTCCCATCCATTTAAGCAATAGAATATCTGCATCTTCTAAAAGCTTCTGCCATTCGTCATTCCAGACAGTATTATCGGAAAGCTTAACGCAAACAGAATCATTACTCAATAAATTTTCCTGCTGCAGCTGCTGCAAAGCACCCTTCATCATTGCAAAACGTCTGTCAACATTACTTAAAAATACTACTTTGCTCATTTTCTTCCTCCATATTTCTCACTTTAAAATACCTGTTTCTGCATTCTACGCAGCAAATAAAGGAAATAAGGCGTTCCTAAAAGGGCAGTCATAATGCCTACCCTGACTTCTGCAGGTGGAATAATGATACGCCCTAAAGAATCACAAATGACTAAAAAAGCAGCGCCGGCTAAAGCACTGGCTGGCAGCAGCACACGATGATCAGGCCCCACTATCATACGCATCATATGCGGAACTACCAGACCTACAAAACCTATATTACCACTGACACAGACAGATGTAGCTGTCGTCATTGCCGCCACAAACAACAAACCCATTCTAAATGGCAAAACGGGCATTCCAACCGCCTTAGCCTCTGTTTCACCAAGTACGAGAATATTCAGATGACGCGATAAAGCCAACATAATCACTATACCAATACTTACAGGGCCAATAGCCATATATACATGCTCCCAGCGTCGGTAGTCAAGTCCGCCAACCATCCAGAAAAGATATTGCTGCAGTTTTTGTTCATTCATAAATGTCAACAATCCAGATGTCACCGCACCAAGCAGCATCCCCACAGCGACGCCGGCAAGCAGCAAAGTCATAACAGGTATTTTCCCATTACGCATTGCTAAAAATACTGTTAAGGAAACAGCACAAACAGAACCGCAAAAAGCAAAAGCAGGCATCACAAACATACTTTCCGTCGCCCAGCCCAATGCTATCGAAAGCACCGCCCCTGTCGCAGCGCCACTTGAAACGCCTATAATACCAGGATCTGCCAATGGATTACTGAAAATCCCCTGCATAACGGCTCCCGATATACCTAAAGCGGCACCTACCAAAAGTCCCACAACCATACGGGGCATCCTTATATACCAAACAACCGCCATCTGCTCCTGTGTAAAATCGTTTTTATCAAAAAAAGGCAGACCTAGCTGATAGCCAATGGCTGATAAAGTATTATGCAACGGTATTTTTATCTGCCCGCAGGTCAAAGATATCGCCGCTACAATCAGCAGACCTATAAATAATAAGAAGATAAACTTTTTGCCGAATTTTCGATTAAACAAACTTATTCCCCCTTGGCAAACAATTCAGGATAAACGACCTTTGCAACAGCTTCTATACTATCTGTAACATGCTGTGACGCAACATAACGATAACGGTCAGACACAAACTCAAGCCTGTTGTTTTTTATCGCTTTGATATTCTTAAAGGCAGGATCAGCAGCCACCTGCTGTGCATATTTTTGCACATCATTATTAGAATCAAAATTCCATGTTGGTAATAAAAATACATCAGGATCAATCTCAATGATACGTTCCTTGGATAATGCATTGCTGCCCTGATCAAGTCCAGCTTCCGCCGCACCATTACGAACATGAGCATACGAAAAAATATCATCAAGCAAATTATCTTTGCGTCCAATAGCGCCGATAAATGAAAATGCCATTACAACCTTTTCCTTATCTTTAGGAATTACTTTCAGCTTACTTTCAAGTTCAGCCAGTTTGTTATCCATAGTATTTACAAGTGCTTCACCCTTAGACTTTTCACCAGCAGCAGCAGCTACGCCCAAAACCTTTTTGCGCATAGCTTCTATTGTTTTAGGACTTCCGGCAACATATACAGGAATTTTCATATCTTCCAGATTTTTCACCAAAGAATCTGGAGTAGCCGTAGAAACAAAAACCAAATCAGGATTTAATGCTACGATTGCTTCAGTATTTTCACCAACCTTATTACCGACACGGTCTGCCTGCTCCTTAGTTATAAATGTTATTTCAGGATTACCAGCCCATTTACTAAAAGCCTTAACCCTATCAAGGGTTACGATCTCAGCTAAAATTTCATCAGTCCCATAAGTTGCAGATACTATTCGTACCGGTTTACCTGCAATTTTTATATGCCGACCTTTATCATCTGTAACAACATAAGCAGCGGCAGAATTTGCTTTAGGAATATCTGTATTTTGACCGCAGCCACTGGTTATAAGCAATAAAACAGCAAATAAAACCAACAGTATCTTTTTCATTAACCTTCACTCCTAATAGGGCAGCTGTGCTTTTATTTTTAAATTCCACAGCCGCTGCAGCATATGCCCGGCGCCACGAATACCTGCAAACGGAGCTGTCGCCAGCAGCACCTCATCTTGTACGGGATACGCAATATTACAACACCAAAAATTTTTCCCTTCACGCAATAAAACAGAACTTTCACTGCTGCTTCCAAGAATAAGCGTATTATCAGCCTGCTGCAAGATCTTTTCAATTTTTTTACTGTCTTTTTCTGCCAGTAGAATTTCATCTGCTTCCACAGGTTCCCATAAATCTTTAAGAGTGTTTTGGCAGATAACAGTCAATTTTTCTGTATCCGCCCATTCTTCGCGCAATGTTTGTGCAATACAAAAAGCAGTTGTTCCAGGAGCGGCAACAATAATTTTATCAAACCATAATTCGCCCCAGGTGCATCTGGCTTCATTAACTGCAGCCAGTAATTCTTCCTGAGTTTTTACGCATTCTTCTCGGACACTTTCCAAATCACTGGGTAATACTTCTGCAATTTTTTCCAGCCAACGCAGTGTACCTTTTAATCCATAAGGTATCCCTGCTACAACATAAGGAGTGCCATATCGTTCTTCAAGATATTTAGCCGTCTCTAGACCTAACTCCTCATTGATAACGATGTTCAACTGAGCAGCAGGAATTTTTTGCAATGTCTCAAGTTCACTCCCGGCTCCAGGCACCGCAATAACTCTATAATTTGCAGTTTCTAAAATCCTTTTAATTTCTTCAAGATCGTTTCTGCCGTTAAAATAAGCAGTAGTCGCTCCTAATAAATTAACGCCTAAACGACATTTTATTTTGATATCAGGTAAATCCAAATATTGCCAAAGCCTGATGCTGGCTTTGCTGTATCCTTCAGCAAAACCGCCGCGTAGACCGCCGCTGTCCATTCCTATTACAGAAAAAGGCAGCTTTGCTTTAGCGGCAATGCCCTCAATATCATCACCAATCAAACTGACGCTGCAGCTGTTTTCAATCAAAAGAATTGAAGGTGCCCTATTTTCCCTAATATAATCCAAAGCATCTGTTAAACATTCTTCTGTTCCATAAACGACCGCATTATTATCCGGCTGCGAGCCATGAAAGCGTTCTCCCAACCTGCTGTTAGATTTTTCAAGGTGGCGCAGGGCATAAAAATAGCACCATAGCGGCCCGTTAACCAACACCTCCGCACCTTTAATACCAGTAAAAAAAGCTGCTGCACCAGTTAAAGCACAGGTGTCGACTCGACTGCACACATTGCCCCACTCGGCTGTTTCAGACATAGACTATACCTCCTTTTTCACCACGGCGACATAAGGTTTTATAAATACAGTCCATAAATTCAATCTCTCCACTTGTACCTACAAGTGGGAGCATCGGTAAAAATATCTGTTTAATATCCTGGTTATTAGTTATTTCATGAGTTGTAAGAACTAAATCAACTGTTTCCAATAGTTGTTGACCTGCTGTCTGATCAATGATTGGGGCCTGACATTGTGCTGAAACAGCTTCGACCATTAATTTTCTTTCTTTCGTGTTATAATTGTCAAACAAAATAATCGCTTCCACCTGCATCTCTAATCTGCGTAATGTTTCCAGAATCCCAGCCGGATGGAAATACATCAGCATCCTGCCAATACAAACGACACAACGCTTTCCCTGAGTTATTTTTTTTACTTTATCGGCAAAAGCAAATAATTTATCCTTTTCCTGTACTACAGCCTTTTCTGCCAAATCTTCCTGATGCAAAAAAACTCCCAAATTTCTCAGCCAGTCGACTGTATTATCCCATCCTACAGGATATCCATCCTGTAAATAAGGAACCTCATAATTCATTTCTAACAGCCTAGCTATTTTAGTCAATCCGTTATAAGTCTGTCCGCGTCCACCGAGAATAATACTAAAAGACGCAGCTGTAATCTGAGGTAATTCATTTATAGGAATATATCCCGGAAACTGTCCAATAACCTTAATCGAAAAATATGCCAGTAAACGTTTTACCTCTTTGGCATAATGTCCCCAAGGGCCTCCATTGTCACCAATAAGCAACGCAGTATTCTCCAATTTTGTCTGTTTATGGAAAAATCTTTCAGCAAGTTGTTCTGCTACCGCAAAATATCCTTGATAATATTCTCCATCCAAAAAACCATAACACGGAACAGTAAGAACAGGAATACCATATTTAACTTCGCTTTCCTTTCCTACTGCTTCGACATCATCACCAATAACTCCGGCCACACAAGAATTGGCAATTATCAGGCACTTCGGCCTATAAGTATTTACTACATCTTCAATGCAGGCACGCAAACGATCTGCACCACCAAAAATAGAATGTTTTTCCTGCAGCATACTTGATACCACTGGTATAGGCTTCAAATTTTCAGCAGCTCCATTAGCCAAAGCTCGATATTGTGCGCTGATATCCATACTGCGCGCAACATGAGCACATGCTCTGGGACTATGAAAAATAACAGCCGCACCACTGCAGTAAACAGCAGCCCGCCAAACTCCGGGCATACTACAGCTACAGCTTTTTGTTTTAGAGAGCATTCTTTTAGTCTTGATTGCCATAGCTTGCTACTAAATCCTCCAGTTCCTCAAATTTCAGAGGTGTAGGTATAGACAGTTCTGTATTTTTCAATATATCATCGGCTAAGTTTCTATAGACCTGTGCCTGCTCAGAGTCTGGTGCATATTCTATAACAGTCTGTCTATTATTTTCAGCTTTGTTTACAATCACATTGCGGGGAATAAAGGCGATCAATTTAGTATTCAGTCTTCTGGCAAATTCTATCAATAACGCATGTTCATTGGGAGTATTTCGGCTATTGCCAATAATACCGCCAAGCCTTACTTCACCTCTTGCGGCAAATCTTTTAACGCCTTTAGCAATGTTGTTTGCTGCATACAACGCCATCAGTTCACCAGAAGAAACTATATAAATATCAGTAGCATAGCCTTCTCTAATAGGTACGGCAAACCCACCACAGACGACATCGCCCAGAACATCATATAACACTAGATCCTCATCGTTTAAAACCTCCAGTTCTTTCAATTTTTCCAAGGCAACGATGATGCCACGTCCCGCACAACCTACTCCAGGTTCCGGTCCTCCTGCTTCAACACATTTGATTCCGTTAAAACCTGTATGCACAATCTGTTCAGCTTGAATATCATCTTCAGCATCGCGTACCAGATCCAGCACTGTCTGACGACAAATTTGTCCTAATAGCAATCTGGTAGAATCATTTTTAGGATCGCAGCCTATCTGATATACTTTTTTTCCCATTTTACTGAATGCGGCAGAAACATTAGCTGCTGTAGTAGATTTTCCAATACCACCTTTACCATAGAATGCAATTTTTTTCATCATCAATTACCTCCGTAAAGTTAAAAATAAAAAAGAACAGACTATCCCCTAAGGGAAAGCTGTTCTTAAAAATATTGGTACAAATGCCAAATACTTTACCGACGCCTTCCCATCTCTCGTGGGGAACGTACAAAGATCTGGCAGTTCTTCTGACTCTGATTCATTGCTCGCCTTCCCTTCCCAGGTTTCAACCCAGTGGTTTTTAAGGTCCGCTCATCATTACAGCGACGGGATCGTATCGGAGTTACACCGATTTCTCTATTATGCGCAGAAAGCGCACCAGATCCAACAATATAAAGTTTTATTTTACCAGGTCTACCGGAAGCAATGCCGGCATACCATTACTGCAGATAAATTCATCAGCCTCAACTTTAAAAACATCTTTCAGAAGTTGTGCTGTAACTATTTCCTGCGGCTTGCCTTCAGTTACAAGATAGCCTTCTTTTATAACAGCAATATGATCGGAGTACTGCACAGCATGATTAATGTCATGGATAACCATAACTACCGTTAACTGTAATTCACGATTAAGCTTTTCTAAAAGCTGCATTACCTCCAGCTGATGACAAATATCCAAATAAGTGGTAGGTTCATCAAGTAAAAGCACTTGCGGACGCTGCGCCAAAGCCATCGCAATCCATGCCCTTTGTCTTTCCCCTCCAGAAAGTGTGCTTAGCAGACGATGCTGCATCCCCAGCATATTAGTTTGCCCTAACGCCCACTCTACATGTGCATCATCTTCCATACTTTTGCGGCCAAACCAGTTTCGGTGTGGAAAGCGGCCCATCTCTACTAAATCTTTGACTGCCAAATCTGCCGGAGACTGCGGAGCCTGAGTCAAAATTGCCAGTTTTTGAGCAAATTCCCTGTGACTGAACTTTTTAATATCTTCACCATTAAAGGTTACATTGCCTTTATAACAGGGCCATATACGTGCTAAAGCTTTTAATGTAGTGCTTTTTCCGCAGCCGTTAGGTCCGATGATGGATGTTACCTTACCTTCCGGTACTGATAAACTCAAACCATGAATGATTGTCTTATCAATAATACGAATCGTAATCTCGTTTGCCTGCAAAATACTCATCAGATTTCCCTCCTTAGCAGAAATAAAAAGAAGGGAGCACCAATAAACGCCATAATTATACCTACCGGTAATTCAACAGGTGCAAAAACCACACGTGCAAAAGTATCACTAAGCGTTACCACAGCAATACCTAAAAGCCCTGAAGCCGGCATCAAATAGCGGTAATCTGACCCTATTATCAGCCTGGCTGCGTGCGGAACAATCAACCCCACAAACCCTAAGAGGCCAACGACACTGACAGCGCTTGCCGCCAATAACGCCGCAACGGCAGTCATGGCAATACGCGTAACCTCAACATTAACACCTAGCCCACGCGCCATTTCGTCACCAAGCTGCAGAATATTGAGATAAGCGGCACCGATAAAAGCCAGCAGAACACCTGCAATAGCATAAGGTAAAATAATACTGACATGCGGCCAGCTGCGGGCAGCCAATCCGCCAACCATCCACATTAAAGCTCCATGTACACGGTCACTATAAAAAATCATCAGTCCAGAAATACCAGCGCTTAAAAACGCAGATACGGCAACACCAGCTAAAATAATCCGTACAGGCTTGATACCATTTTTCCAGGCCAAAATATAAATACAGACCGCCGCAAGCATTGCACCAATAAATGCAGCCGGTGTAATCAGGTATTCCAGGGTAGGAAATAAAATCATAATCGTAACACCAGCCAAACCAGCACCACTGGAAATACCAATAATATGCGGATCAGCCAGAGGATTTCGCATTACCGCCTGCAATACGGCACCTGCAATTGCAAGATTTACACCCACTAACGCACCAACTATTGTACGCGGCATCCTGATATTCCAGATAATCTGACTTTGCGGTTCTAATGTTGGATTAGATAAAATATTAATGATCTGCGCTAAACTAATATCGGCCGAACCTTTTGTTAAGCTTAAAAAAGCACCTAAAAATGCCAGCATGGCAAAAGCAGCCATGACGATAAGCCGCCAGGCTGTACGTGAAATGCCAAATTTTTCAATTCTTTCCAAAGTATCCGCCTGATTATTTGTCATCCTTAAAAACCTCTGGATATACAGTTTTAGCCATGTATTTTACAGCATCCGGATAGTGCAAACCAGGATTGAGCAAAAATAATCTTTCAGGCAGTAAATATACTTTGTTATTCCGTACTGCTTCTAAAGATGCCCAGGCCGGATTACTTTTCACATCAGCACGCAGCCTGTTTTCAATCTCTTCACTGTCGCCCATAAAAGTAATAAAAATAATTTCCGGATTCTTTTCTACTAAAGCTTCCATACTATACGGAGTCTTCTCCGGTTTTCCTTTAATAGGCGTTGCCCCTACAGCAACATTTTGAAATCCCAGCATTTTGGCAACGCAGCCGGCAATGCTGTTTTCCAGCTCAACTGTCACATTAGAAGGAGTTGCATGCATAATAACAATACGTTTTCCATCCTTCGGTAACTTTTCCGTCACAGCTTTAACCTGCTGATCCAGTTTCGCAGCAGCAGCTTCACCTTTTTCTGGTACATCATAGATTTTTCCCATTAAAATAAGTTTATCTTTTACCTCATCATATGTTTTTGGATTGATTGCAATAACAGGTATTTTATTAGACTCCAAAAGCGGAAGAAATTTCTCATGTTGATTTTTATTCGCAATAACCAGATCAGGCTTTAAACCGATAAGACTCTCCATATTAATATTATAAACAAAACCGACCTCAGGTACATTTTTCATGGTTTCCGGCATTTCTCCTATTTTTGACGACGCACGTCCAACGATCTTACCGCCTACAGCATCAATCATATTCAGGTATGAAGTTGCCAAGCTTACAACTCGTTCAGGTTTTTCAGGCAGTACTACAGTACGCCCTGTATCGTCAGTAATAGTTAAAAATGCTTTATCATCACTGGCAGGTTTAGTATTTTCAGCGTTTGGACCACAACCGCTAAAAACAGTCAGACACAATGCAGCAGCAAGCACTGCCCTAAAAATTTTCATTATTGCTCTCTCCCTGCAAAATTAAGAAAGCCTCCCAACGTCAGTTATCGTCAGAGGCACTCGTAACGTCTTATTGATTACCGTTTCATAATAGCATAGATTCCTACCAGCGTCAAGGAAGTTCGCTTGTTCTGGGCCTCTAACTTTGCTATAATGCATAGAGGAAACGGAGGTATTTTAAGTAATGGAAATTAATGAGATGATTGCCCGCATTAACATTTTAGCCCGGAAAAAACGCAGTGATGGTTTGACAGAAGAAGAACAGTGCGAACAAAAAGCATTATATAAAGAATATTTAGGCTTTATCCGCGGACAGGTCAAGCAACAGCTCGATAAAATAGAAATAGTCGATGAACTGCCGTCACAGCACTGATATGGAGTTTAATTTTTCATATACTGTTTTTTACGAAGACGAATATCTGCTGATCGTCAATAAACCAGCCGGAATGCTGGTCCATCCGACAGTAAAGGAAGATGGCAGTACTCTGTATAACTATGTTGCACATTACTATAAACAACAGGGATTATTACACAATATCCATCCTGTCTCACGTTTAGACCGCAATACTTCAGGTCTTGTCATTTTTGCAAAAGAACCACGAATCCAGTTTCTGCTTTCCCAGCAGGAGGTCATAAAAAAATATTTAGGAATCGTTACAGGAACATTACCAGCTGACAGTGGCATAATAGAAGCTCCAATTTCCAGAAAGGAAGGTAGCATTATTGAGCGCTGTGTTTCTCCAAACGGAAAATATGCCCGTACTGATTATAAACTTATCAGCCGCCGGAAACATCTCAGTTTGCTGGAACTGCAGCTGCACACTGGCCGTACCCACCAGATACGCGTACATATGGCACATATCGGCTGCCCGCTTTATAATGATAACCTTTACGGAACACCAGGACCGCAAAGCCGCCACGCTCTGCATGCTTATTACCTGGGCTTTAACCATCCTGCAACCGGTATTTTTTTAGAAATATCCTGCGCCTTACCCAACGATCTTTTCAAAATTATATACTATTAAAGTATAGAGTATGCTATAATTAATTACAACAAAAGACAAAAAGGAGGCTGTCCTATGCCACTAGTAACATCTGCTGAAATGTTCAAAAAAGCTTATGAAGGCCATTATGCTGTAGGTGCTTTCAACGTCAACAACATGGAAATAATTCAAGGTATCGTCGAAGCTGCACGTGAAGAAAAATCACCTTTGATTTTACAGGTTTCGGCCGGTGCCCGCAAATATGCTAACCACATTTATCTGATGAAACTGGTTGAAGCCGCTATCGAAGATACTGGTTTGCCCATTTGCCTGCATCTTGACCATGGTGAAGATTTTGAAATCTGCAAAGCATGCGTAGACGGAGGTTTTACCTCTGTTATGATCGATGGTTCCAAACATCCATTTGAAGAAAATATTGAACTTACTAAACGCGTTGTAGAGTATGCTCATAATAAAGGCGTTGTCGTTGAAGCCGAGCTGGGACGCTTAGCAGGCGTCGAAGATGCGGTTAAAGTAAACACAAAGGACGCTACATATACAGATCCCGATCAAGCTGTAGAATTTGTTGAACGTACTGGCGTTGACTCTTTAGCAATAGCAATAGGAACCAGCCACGGTGCCTATAAATTTAAAGGTAATCCTGAACTTGATTTTGCCCGGTTGGAAAAAATCACTAAATTACTGCCAGGCTTCCCTCTGGTTCTGCATGGCGCCTCTACCGTTATCCCCTCCTTTGTTGAAGAGTGCAATAAATACGGCGGTAAACTTGACGGTGCACAAGGTGTTCCTGAAGATATGCTCTTGAAAGCCGGTACTTTTGGTGTCTGCAAGATCAATATTGATACCGATTTGCGTTTGGCTATGACTGCCTCTATTCGCAAACATCTTGCTACTAATCCAGCTGATTTCGATCCGCGTCAATATTTAAAACCAGCACGCGAAGCAATCAAACAAATGGTAGCTCACAAGATGCGTGATGTTCTCAACAGTTCTAACAGACTGTAAATATAGCCGTTATCTACCCCTGCAGAAAATCTGCAGGGGTTTCTTTTTTAGTAAAATAAAATCCCGCTCTAAAAAAGAGCGGGATTTTATCTGTTGTTAATCGATCATTGGAACAGTATTTGCAGCATGCTGCATAATATTGACTGTATAATCCTTTAGTCCGCGTTCAGACAGTTGTTTTTGGGCCAGTGACCAGGCTTCTTCTAAAGTTTCTACCGGTATCTGACCAGTCTTTTTCACTGTATCAAAGTTTTCCTTTCTCGTTACGATATAAACCGTGCTGTTTTGACATAACAGGAACAAACGATATGCAATAAAAAAGGGAATCGTAAATTTATTCCTTACAGCTTTTTCCATCTCAATTACATCATTGAAATGAAAGCTCTGCATATATTCAGGCGGATCATTGATTTCACGAGCTTCCAAAAGAGAAATAACGATCCCGCCAGGTTTAAGTGCCATTTCTGCCGTATCATAGGTTTTAGAGCCCTGATAAAGATTGATATCCTTCGGAAATCCTCCTGGAGAAGCAATAACTACATCAGCCTGTCCCTTAACCTTAACTCCCTGGATCTTCATAACCTCTTTCGTTCCTTCCAGCCAGGCATCATACCAATGACCGGCAACAATACGAGCAAAATCACCATTCGTATCCATTACAGAATTCACAAGAAAACAAGGATTTACCAAAGCTGCTGCTTCGCACATATCATCGTTCAACCGATTATGATCGATTAAAGTTGTCCTTGTTTCCTGACTGATACCGGCACCTACCTCATCAGCCAATGCCAAAGCATGATTTTTCTGTATTGTTTCATCACCAGCAACTCCAGGCAGGATACTCTTTCGTCCACCGCCAAAACCTGCCATCAGATGTACAGTGATACCGCCGGTAATAATTACTTTATCTGCATCAGCAACATGTTTATCTATCCACACTGGTGTACCACGGCTCGTATCACCTACATGCACCAGGTCCTCCGCCAGACAGTCGTGCTGATATATTTTGATACGGTCTGCAACTTCCTTACCGCAGACTGCAATATCCTCTTCTCTGGTTTGAGCACGATGTGTACCTTGTGCAATAACGATGCAAATATCTTCATCAGGCACACCGCCTAAATTAATTTCGTCTATTACATATTTTAAAAATTCAGGAGTACGAATCCAGCCGCGTGTAATATCACTGACAATGACAGCGACTTTTTCGCCTTTGCTGACAACCTCCTGCAAAGGCTTGCTGTTGATCGGATTACGCAGTGCTTCAATAGTTGCTGCCTGAACATCATCCAGTTTAGGAACTTCATTCCCTTCAATTACCTGCAAAATATGTTCTTCCGGCAAGGAAATTTCCTGATAACCCTCACCGATACCAAATTTAAATGTTTTCAATGCCATTTCTTTTCCCTCACTTGTTTTTATTTGAACATCGGCACGGTATTTACTCCGTGCGGCATAATGTTGACTGTATAAGTTTCTGCCTTGCCCTGTGCCATTAATTTTTTCTGTGCCAGCGTCCATGCTTCCGCCAAAGTTGCCGCAGGAATCTGACCTGTTCTGCGCACTGCGTCAAAGTTTTCTGGCCTGGTAACCATAATAACAGTAAACTGCTTCGACATACAATACATATAGAAAGCAATATAAAATGGTATCGTAAAACCAGCCCGCAGTTCTTTTTCCATACTTAATTCATCATTAAACCGAAAGCAATCAAAAAAAGAAGGCGGTTCATAAATATCAGGACAATCCAAAAGAGCGATAAAAATACCATTTGGCTGCATTGCCATTTGTGCCGGTGCATAAGATTTCATTCCCTGATACAGGTTGATATCCATAGGATAACCGCCAGAAGAACCAATAACGACATCAGCTTTGGCTTTTGCTTCCACTCCCTGCAATTTCATCACTTCCTGAGTACCGGCATACCAGGCATCATACCAGTGGCCGGCAACGATACGGACAAAATCTCCTTCAGCATCCATAATCGAATTTACCAAAAAACAGGGGTTTAAGAAAGCGCAGACCTCACACATATCTTCACTGACACGATTTCCTTCTATTTTAGTCAGATAGGTTTCCTGATTCACACCGCCGCCAACTTCATCCGTCAAAGCCAGCAAATGATTATGTTTGATAGTTTCCACACCGGCAAGCCCCGGCATAACACTCTTGCGCCCGCCGCCAAAGCCTGCAAACAGATGCGTTGTAATACCACCTGTTAAAATAACCTTGTCTGCTTCCACAGCTCTCTTATCGATATACACCGGCGTGCCTCTGCTTGTAGTTCCTAAAAAAACGTTTGCCTCAGCGCCATACGCATCATGGTCAAAAACCTGTAGCCTTGCAAATAAAGCATCACCTAAAATTAAACTTTTCTCTTCATCGTCGTTGTCCCTGTGTGTGCCAGTGGCAATAATTACAAAAATATCTGCATCAGGAATACCACTGTTATTTAGCTCTTCTACAACGGCCGGCAGATAATCTTTAGTACGCGACCAGGTGCGCGTAATATCACTGACGATAAGCGCTACCTTATCTCCCTCATGCACAAGTTTGCTTAATGCCTGTGTCCCGATAGGATTGCGCACTGCCTCCAGCGTAGCCTGTTTGATATCGGTAATCTTAGAAACGCTGCCGCCGTCAATGACCTGCACTACATGCTCTTCCGGCAATTCAATGCTTTCCATACGCTTACCGATGTTTAAATCGTATCTTTTTAAAGCCATATATGCTCTCCCTCAAAAACGGTTACGCTTCCAATACAGGCATTGTCGCCGAAGCATGTCCCATAATCGTAATTTTATAATCATCCTTACCCTGTTTGGCAAGTTCCTGTTGAGCAAGCAGCCACGCTTCTTCCAGGCTGGCAACAGGTATTTGACCGGTTTGCCTTACGAACTCAAAATTTTCCGGTTTGGTAACTAAATATGTAGTTAATGAATTTACGATACAGCGTGTTTTAAAAGCAACAAAAGCAGGTATAGAAAAATCTGCCCGTACATCTTTTTCAAACTGCAACACATCTGATTTTGAAAACCAATCTGTGAAAATAGCCGGTTCTTTAATGTCAGGGCATTCCAGTGTCAGTATCATGATACCGCCCTTTTTTACAGCAAAAACAGCATTCATATGAGCTTTGCAGCTCTGGTATAAATTCATATCCTTAGGACTGCCACCTGCCGAAGCAAAGACAACATCGGCCAGCTCCTTAATAGGTACGCCAGCCATAGCAACAAGATCCTTACAGCCTTTTTCCCATGCCTTATACCAGTGTCCTGCAACTACTTCATGCAGCTTGCCTTCAGGTGTGAAAACCATATTCACCAAAAATGCAGGGTCTAATTTTTTCGTTACCTCTACCATATCTTCATGTAAAGGATTACCCTCCAATAGACCTGTCTCGCAAAGAGGATTACAACCATCGCCAACTTTAGGAGCCAGCGCAATAGCATGATTGTGCATAATAGTAGCATGCCCGGAAACACCTGGCATAACAGCCTTACGGCCGCCGCCAAAGCCTGCCATCGGGTGCAGTGAAACTGCACCTGTAATAATTACCTTATCTGCTTCAGCCACATAAGAATCGATCAGGATCGGTGTGCCAAAGCTGGTCACCCCCAAATCTGTCAACTCTTCGTTGTTCCTGCTGTCATGCTGATGGATTTTGATCCTTTTTACGATATCTTTACCGCAAACAGCGATATCTTCATCATGTGTATGTGCACGATGAGTACCAGTGGCAACAATAATAGTAATATCTTCGTCCGGGACACCCGCAGCATTAATTTCGCTGATAATTACAGGCAAAAACTCAGCTGTGCGAACAAGTCTTGTAACATCACTGACGATGACAGCAACCTTATCACCTTTCCGGACAACTTTTTGCAACGGCTGGCTGGCAATTGGACAGCGCACAGCGGCCAAAGTTGCAGCAGTGATATCCTCCAGTACATCTGCCTTGTTGCCATGTATATCATACAGTACTTTTTCTTCAGGTAATGTAACTTCTTGAAATCCATTTCCATAAGGGAGTTGATATTTCTTCACTTCAATTTTCCTCCTCTATTTTTACACTAGTAAATTTATTATACTCCTATTTAAGTAAAAATAAAAGACAGATGTTTACAAAACATCCGCCTTTTACCAGTTTCTATTGCTGCTCCAAAACTCCGATCGCAGCAATGCCAGCATTGTAAATAATTCCAACCGTCCAAGCAGCATCGTTACACAAAGCACAAGTTTACCAAACCAGTTAATATCAGCATAATTACCGGTTGCCCCTACTGTTCCAAAAGCAGGGCCAACACTGCTCAGGCAGGATGCGACGGCAAAAATTGATTCTTCGATTCCAAGTCCAGTTGAAACCACCAGAAGCGACATAACGGCTATCGTCATTATATATACAAAGAAGAATCTGCTGATTGCTGCGACTACTGCAATCGGCATCACTCTGCCGTTAAAATTGACTGTTAAAAGCATCTGCGGGTGAATAGCTCTGCGCAATTCTGCCGCAATGGCCCGGCTCATTACTACAAAGCGTCCTACTTTAATACCACCTGCCGTAGACCCTGCACAGGCTCCGACCAGATACAACAGACACAGCAGCAGCTTAGAAAAAGTTGGCCAGGTATCATAATCATAAGACACATAACCTGTTGTAGTCGCAAATGAAACTACTTGGAAAAATGCGCAGCGCAAACCTTCAAAAAACTGCAGCCCACCGCTGAAAAACAGATTCAGAGTAATCAAAAGTGTTAAAACAGCGATGATCATCATATAAGACTTAAATTCACTGTCACGCCACAGTGTTTTAATCCCTCTCTGTGTAACAGCATAATACAGAGCAAAGTTACCGCCGCCTAAAAACATGATCATCGCTAATACTACTTCAATCGACACACTATTGTAATGCATGGCACTGTTATCATAAGTAGAAAATCCACCTGTGGCTATTGCCGACATCGAATGATTGATCGCGTCAAAATTAGTCATTCCGCAAATAACCAAAAAGCCAGTACCAATAACGGTAAATAAACAATAAATAAAAAATAATGCTCCCGCTGTTGTTCTGATACGCGGCAGCAGCCGTTCCTGCCCAAAGCCGCTTACCTCTGCATTAAAAAGATGTACAGATCCGCCTGCTACCTGAGGCAGTAAAGCAATAAACAGTACAATGATACCAATACCACCCAACCAATGCGTAAAACTGCGCCAAAATAAAACTGTTTTTGGTACGGCTGCCAGATTAGTAATAGCTGTAGCTCCAGTAGTAGTGAGACCAGACATACTTTCAAAAACAGCTGAGATAGGGTCCAGGATCTGCAAAAACGCATATGGCAGAGCACAGATAATACAAGTCAGAATCCAGGAAAACACAACTGTCGCAAAACCTTCACGTAGTGATATATTTTCTTTTTCATCAAACTTTCCATATTGGACAAAGCCCAACCCTACAAAAAAAGCTGTAAAAGAAGTAATAGCAAATTCCACAAAAGAACCGTCTTCATAAAAAATCGCCAGTCCCACAGGAAGCAACAATATAGCACTCAGCGCCAAGCTGAGCCTGCCCAATAAAAAAGCTATCAGACTGAAATTCATAAAAAATACAGCCTCCAAGGACCTGCCTTTACCAGTTGCGTTTTACACGCCAGAAATCAGGTCTCATAATAATGAGTAATGTAAAAATCTCTAAACGCCCTAAAATCATTGCTGCAATAACTACTAATCTGCCAAAAGTAGATACATCTGCATAAGTAGCCGTAGGGCCAACGATACCAAAAGCCGGGCCGACACTGCTCATACAGGCAGCAATAATACCCATAGAATCAAGCATCGAAAGTCCAGTCAACGAAATCAGCAGTGTCAATGTCGAAAAAACTATCATATACAAATAAAAAAATCTTGTAACATTGCCTACAACCACAGGCGGAACATTGCGTCCACCCATTTTTATACTGTAAACCAGTCGTGGATGGATCGTCCTGCGCAATTCTGCCCATGTTACCTTCAGCAAAATCACAAAGCGGGAAACTTTCATACCACCTGCAGTAGAACCGGAGCAGCCTCCGACAAACATTAAAAGTAACAGTACATAACGGCTGAAATCAGGCCATAAATTAAAGTCACTGGAAGCAAAACCAGTTGTACTGGCTATTGATACGGTTTGAAATAACGCATGTCTGAAACTGGTAGCGGCATCAAAATAACCGGTATAATACAAATTCCAGGTTATCAAAAATGTGGCGATACCAATAATCCAAAAGTATGCCTTACGTTCTGTATCAATCCAAAAAACCTTAAAATTGTGCTGATATATCTTATAATAAAGAGCAAAATTCAAACTAGCGGCGACCATAGCAATAATAACGATCATTTCGACATAAACAGTTTCAAATTCCATCAGACTTTCGTACTGATATGAAAATCCTCCTGTAGCTACAGATGCCAGCGCCAAATTCATTGCCATAAACCAGCTCATACCTGCTACCTTTAAGGCTACTGTTGTAATAATAGTAAAAAATATATAAACAGTAAAAATAACGAAAGCCGATTCCTTGATTTTCGGAAGTGTACGTTCTGCAGCCGGACCGGGAATTTCAGCGTTAAATAAATAATTAGCGCCGCTGCCTACCTGAGGCATAATCGTAATAAATAACATAATAACACCGATACCGCCAGTCCAATGCGTCATACTGCGCCATACCAGCAGGCTGTCAGGAAAGTTGCTCAACGATGATAAAGTAGTTACACCAGTAGTCGTAAATCCTGAAGTGCTTTCAAAAATTGCACCTACAGGGCTGACAAGTCCAGACAGATAATAAGGAATAGCCCCTAAAAAACAGACCAGCAGCCAGCCGCAGCCCACTGTTGCCAAAGCCTCGCGCAAATTAAGATGAGCACGTTTGTTCTTTTCACCATTACCTATCAGCGCACCACCAATAAATGCACAGATCATAAAAGAAAAGATAAAGCCCAGGAACATGTATTCCCCTAACAACAGGGCCGTTATCATCGGCACGACCATTGCTACGGCACAGGCGATGCTCAGCTTACCCAGCAGATACATCACAAGCCTGATATTCATTGATTATCCTCTACTTTCAAAAAACGGCATAACGCGTTTTACAAATTCACTCTTGACGAAAATAATAATTCTATCTCCGGCATATAATACCGTATTACCATTAGGAACTACGGCTTCATTATCGTGAACTACTGCACAGACCAGACAAGCCCGCGGCAGCTTGATATCCTTCAAACTTTTACCTATGACCTCACAGTCATCAGGTAGAATAATTTCCAACGCTTCTGCTTTTGCACCTTCCAGCAGTGAAACAGAAACAATACCGCCTTTGCGCACAAAACGCAGCACTTCGCCGGAACTCAGCAAACGTGACGAAAGTACGATATCGACACCGACCTTCTCCATCAGCTCCACATATTCGTTACGGGCAACACGGACGATAGTTTTTTTTGCACCCAGGTGCTTTGCCATCAGTGCCAACAGTAAATTCAGCTTATCATCTTCAGTAATGCAGATAACGACATCAGCCTCGGCAATGCCTTCTTCCGTCAATAAATCAATATCTGTGCCATCACCACACAAAACAATACCATTTTCCAGCTTTTGCGCAATCAGCTGACAGCGGTCTTTATTCTTCTCAATAACTTTAACGAACAGTCCCTGCTCTTCCAGCATAGGAGCCAAAAATCTGCCGGTGCGTCCAGCACCTATGATCATAACCCGTTCTATTTTTTCATAAGTATTAACGAAAGTTTCCTCAAATTCCTTAATAGCACTTTGCTGTCCAACAAAATAAACATTATCACCAGGCTCCAGCATATCATCGCCATGAGGAATAATCATCTTATGCCGGCGAAACAGCATAGCAATCAGTATCTGCTTGGGAATTTCCAAATCTTTCAGAGGTACTCCTACATACGGAGAAGCGTCGCTCATCCGCGCCTCAAACATCCTTACCTTGCCCTCGGCAAAATCATCTACATCCAAAGCAGAAGGAGTCATTAAAATATGATTTATTTCAGTAGCAGTAATGCGTTCCGGATTTAAGATCAAATCAATATTCATTCCCTGATTAAGTAAATCCTTCGCGGTCAAAGCATACTCCGTATTTCTGATACGGGCAACGGTGTGCTTGACGCCATAGTTTTTAGCCATCATACAGGTAACCATATTGACTTCATCACTATCCGTAGATGCGATCAGCACATCGGCGTCTCTGATATCCGGATCGTCCAAAGTATTAGGACTGCATCCATTGCCGCCAATAGTCAATACATCCAAGGAATTTTTTACTACCTCGCGACGTTTTTCATCGATTTCAACGACTACCACATCATACTGATCTTCGGCCAGTAACTGAGCAATACTGTACCCCAGTTTGCCAGCTCCGACTATTACTATACGCATATAAATTCACCCTTATTTCCGACATTCATATAACTAGAGCAATTATATCACAAGTTTGTCAAAAAAACACCTAAATTACCTATACATACCAGTGCTGAAAGTCTTAGACACAAAGAAATCCCTGAATTCAGCAATAGAATTCAGGGATCTTTCATTTATTATATTCCACTATCTGCTTATTATTTTGCACTAAAGCTTGTCATAATATTTTGATAGGCTGGAATGTATTTTCCAAGTAAAGCAGCCAGCCCTTCCATATCGTTACGCCAATCGCGATGTAACTCACAGGCGACGCTAAAGAAGTTTACCAGCTGTACGCCCGCAGCTTCCATACGTCTCCACGCAGCATCACGTACTTCTGCATTAAAGGTACCGGAAGCGTCTGTTACTACAAAAACTTCATAACCTGCTTCAACAGCTGATAAAGCTGCAAAGGCCACACAGACATCAGTTACGATACCCGCTATAATCAATTGTTTTTTACCAGTCTTTTTGACTACCGCAACAAACTCTTCATTGTCCCAGGCATTAATCTGTCCCGGACGTCTGATAAGTGGAGCTTCAGGAAACATTTCTATAATTTCAGGAAGTAATGGACCATTAGGGCCATTATCAAAACTAGTAGTGAGAATAGTAGGAAGATTAAAGAATTTAGCACTGTCCGCAAGCGCTAAAACATTATTCTTAAATTGAATCGGTTCAAAATCCCGAACCAGATTAAACAATCCGGTCTGATGATCAATGAGCAAAACAGCAGCATCATTTTTATCTAATCTTTTGTATTTAAATGACATATAAATCACTCCTTAACGGTCTTATTAATATTTTTATTTCTTTCAAAGATCTTTTACTACAGCGAAGGGATCCTCTTGCTAAGATTAAGATAACATATCCTGATAAAATGTACAAACGACCATAGTTAAATTAATATGTCATTTAAGAACTTATCGATAACAATAAGTTTTTAAAGTATAAGTAAGGGTTAAACAATAAAGTTTCTCCATAAAAATAAATATTCCGTTTATTCAATTTCAGTATTTATCACATAAAAAAATAACCATACCGTATGGTATGGTTATTTTTTAACCGGCAGCTTTCTATCCTCCCAGGCCGCTTCCAGCCAAGTACTTTCGACGTTTAAGGGCTTAACTACTGTGTTCGGGATGAGAACAGGTGGATCCCCTTAGCTATCGCCACCGGATTGACGCTTGCGCCTATTGTTTAGGAGCAGCTTTTGCGACGCTAACAATAGTGCCGCAGGCTAACGCAAAATTCCTGACTGAACAGGGAAGAAATTTTACGATATCCTTGAAGGTTTTCTTTAAGCCTTCAAAACTATATAGAAGAGTACAAACTTTTGAGTTTGCTGTGTGTTTTTACTTCTTTTCGGCGATTCACTTTCATCGAAAACGCTCCCCTTAGGTCGCTTTTTCGATATAAGTTCCGCCACCTCTAATTCTGACTTCGCTTGCGCTCGTCACAATCAGGGCGTCACTTAAGTCAAGCCCTCGACATATTAGTATCGGTCCGCTCAATACATTGCTGTACTTACACTCCCGACCTATCAACCTCATCTTCTTTAAGGTGTCTTACTAGATTGCTCTATGAGAGATCTCATCTTAAGGCTGGTTTCACGCTTAGATGCTTTCAGCGTTTATCCTTTCCGAACGTAGCTACCCAACTGTACCCCTGGCGGGATAATTGGTACACCAGCGGTTCGTCCACTCCGGTCCTCTCGTACTAGGAGCAGCCCCCTTCAAATCTCTTGCGCCCGCGATGGATAGGGACCGAACTGTCTCACGACGTTCTGAACCCAGCTCACGTACCACTTTAATGGGCGAACAGCCCAACCCTTGGGACCGACTTCAGCCCCAGGATGTGATGAGCCGACATCGAGGTGCCAAACCTCCCCGTCGATATGGACTCTTGGGAGAGATTAGCCTGTTATCCCCAGGGTAGCTTTTATCCGTTGAGCGATGGCCCTTCCACTCGGTACCACCGGATCACTAAGCCCTACTTTCGTACCTGCTCGTCGTGTTTGACTCGCAGTCAAGCTCCCTTCTGCCTTTACACTCTTCGCGCGATTTCCGGCCGCGCTGAGGGAACCTTTGGGCGCCTCCGTTACTCTTTCGGAGGCGACCGCCCCAGTCAAACTGCCCGCCTGACACTGTCCCGGATTTCGTTACTCTCGCGGTTAGAATTTCAATACATCAAGGGTGGTATCCCAACGTCGGCTCCAGCCAGACTAGCGTCCAGCTTTCCATGCCTCCCACCTATCCTGTACGTAATGTATCAAAACCCAATGTCAGGTTACAGTAAAGCTCCATGGGGTCTTTCTGTCCAGTCGCGGGTAACCTGCATCTTCACAGGTATTTCAATTTCACCGGGTCCCTCGTTGAGACAGTGCCCAAATCGTTACACCTTTCGTGCGGGTCGGAACTTACCCGACAAGGAATTTCGCTACCTTAGGACCGTTATAGTTACGGCCGCCGTTCACCGGGGCTTCAGTCGAATGCTTTGGACTAATCCGAACATCCTTCCTTAACCTTCCGGCACTGGGCAGGTGTCAGCACCTATACGTCAGCTTTCGCTTTAGCAGGCACCTGTGTTTATGGTAAACAGTCGCTTGGGCCTCTTCTCTGCGACCACTCTATGCTCCATCCGCATGGGACTTCACAACAGTGGCTACCCTTATCCCGAAGTTACGGGTACATTTTGCCGAGTTCCTTAACGAGGGTTCTCCCGCGCACCTTAGGATTCTCTCCCCGCATACCTGTGTCGGTTTACGGTACGGGCGGTAGCTCTCTCACTAGAAGCTTTTCTCGACAGTGTGGGGTCAACAACTTCGCTCGCATCTCTGCTCACTCCGCATCACGCCTCAGGCTTTCAGTGCACGGATTTGCCTATGCACCACCCTACACGCTTACACATGCTCTTCCATTCGCATGCTTGCCTGCCCTTCTGTGTCACTCCATTGCTCAAACAATTACTACCGGTACTGGAATATCAACCAGTTGTCCATCTCCTACGCTCTCTGCCTCGGATTAGGTCCCGACTTACCCTGAGACGACGATCGTTGCTCAGGAATCCTTATGCTTTCGGTGGAAAGGATTCTCACCTTTCTTTTCGCTACTCATACCAACATTCTCACTTCCCACAAGTCCACCGAACCTTCCAGTTCGACTTCTACCCTATGGGAACGCTCCCCTACCCCGTATACTTTACGTATACAGCCACAGCTTCGGTTTCGTACTTTAGCCCCGGGAATCTTCGGCGCAGGGTCTCTCGACCAGTGAGCTATTACGCACTCTTTAAATGGTGGCTGCTTCTGAGCCAACATCCTGGTTGTTTATGAAACCCCACATCCTTTTCCACTTAGTACGACATTGGGGACCTTAGCTGGTGGTCTGGGCTGTTTCCCTTTTGACCACGGATCTTATCACTCGTAGTCTGACTCCAAGGCTCTACAGTATATCCATTCGGAGTTTGACAGGGTTCGGTAACCTTTACGGCCCCTAGCCCGATCAGTGCTCTACCGCCTATACTTACTACCTCAGGCTAGCCCTAAAGCTATTTCGGGGAGAACCAGCTATCTCCGCGTTCGATTGGAATTTCACCCCTACCCACATCTCATCCGAAAGCTTTTCAACGCTCACCGGTTCGGTCCTCCACGCAATTTTACCTGCGCTTCAACCTGGACATGGGTAGATCACTGCGGTTTCGGGTCTACCTACACTAACTAGCGCCCTCTTAAGACTCGCTTTCGCTGCGGCTCCGTGTCTTCCACTTAACCTCGCTAGTGCAGATAACTCGTTGGTTCATTCTTCAATAGGCACGCCGTCGCTTTCGCTTCGACTGCTTGTAGACATACGGTTTCAGGTACTATTTCACTCCCCTCCCGGGGTTCTTTTCACCTTTCCCTCACGGTACTATGCGCTATCGGTCGCCAAGTAGTTTTTAGCCTTGGAGGGTGGTCCCCCCTGCTTCCCACAAAATTCCTCGTGCTTCGTGGTACTCTGGATCTCGGCCTCTCTGCTCTGCCTTTCGTCTACGGGGCTTTTACCCTCTCTCGCTTACCTTTCCAGGTAATTCGACTAGGCCTGACTTCGATTCTGCCGGTCCTCAACCCCGAAAAGCCGGAGCTTCTCGGTTTGGGCTCTGCCCTCTTCGCTCGCCGCTACTGTGGGCATCTCGTTTGATTTCTCTTCCTCCGGGTACTTAGATGTTTCAGTTCCCCAGGTTCCCTCCCTTGCGGGTGACCATCCATGACGATGGCCGGGTTTCCCCATTCGGATATCCACGGATCAATACTTGCTTGCAGTTCCCCGTGGCTTTTCGCAGCTTACCGCGTCCTTCTTCGGCTCTTGGCGCCTAGGCATCCACCGTATGCCCTTAGTAGCTTGACTTTTCAGCTGCTAAGAAACTTACGTTCCTAGACTTTTTTCTCGTTAACTCTCATCAAATATAGCATTTTGATTAGAGGTTTGTGTCTATTACTACTCACTCATCATTTTCGTAATAAACTGTTTGTCTCTTCTATATGGTTTTCAAGGTTCAAAAAAGAAGGCTAAGCCTTCAAAACTAAACATTAACCAACGAATGTGCGTCGACTTGAAGTCTACGAGATATCTTACTATCTCATGTCTCCATAGAAAGGAGGTGATCCAGCCGCACCTTCCGATACGGCTACCTTGTTACGACTTCACCCCAATCATCGGCCCCACCTTAGACGGCTGGCTCCTAATAGGTTACCTCACCGGCTTCGGGTGTTACCAACTTTCGTGGTGTGACGGGCGGTGTGTACAAGGCCCGGGAACGTATTCACCGCAGTATGCTGACCTGCGATTACTAGCGATTCCGACTTCACGCAGGCGGGTTGCAGCCTGCGATCCGAACTGAGATCGGGTTTCTGGGGTTTGCTCTGCCTCGCGGCTTCGCTTCCCTCTGTTTCCGACCATTGTAGTACGTGTGTAGCCCAAGACATAAGGGGCATGATGACTTGACGTCATCCCCGCCTTCCTCCAGGTTGTCCCTGGCAGTC
Source organism: Phascolarctobacterium faecium (assembly GCF_003945365.1). Taxonomy (NCBI): domain Bacteria; kingdom Bacillati; phylum Bacillota; class Negativicutes; order Acidaminococcales; family Acidaminococcaceae; genus Phascolarctobacterium; species Phascolarctobacterium faecium. The sequence goes on from NZ_AP019004.1 coordinate 1,836,579, forward strand.
TCCCATGAGTCCCCAACTTTACTTGCTGGTAACATAGGATAGGGGTTGCGCTCGTTGCGGGACTTAACCCAACATCTCACGACACGAGCTGACGACAGCCATGCACCACCTGTTTTCTTGTCCCCGAAGGGAAATCTCTATCTCTAGAGCGTTCAATCAATGTCAAGCCTTGGTAAGGTTCTTCGCGTTGCGTCGAATTAAACCACATACTCCACCGCTTGTGCGGGCCCCCGTCAATTCCTTTGAGTTTCAACCTTGCGGCCGTACTCCCCAGGCGGGGTACTTATTGCGTTAACTCCGGCACAGAAGGGGTCGATACCTCCTACACCTAGTACCCATCGTTTACGGCCAGGACTACCGGGGTATCTAATCCCGTTCGCTACCCTGGCTTTCGCATCTCAGCGTCAGACACAGTCCAGAAAGGCGCCTTCGCCACTGGTGTTCCTCCCAATATCTACGCATTTCACCGCTACACTGGGAATTCCCCTTTCCTCTCCTGCACTCAAGCCTAACAGTTTCCAGCGCCATACGGGGTTGAGCCCCGCATTTTCACGCTCGACTTATTAAGCCGCCTACATGCTCTTTACGCCCAATAATTCCGGACAACGCTCGCCACCTACGTATTACCGCGGCTGCTGGCACGTAGTTAGCCGTGGCTTCCTCGTTTACTACCGTCATTGCAATGCATTGTTCACACACTGCACGTTCGTCATAAACAACAGAGCTTTACAGACCGAAATCCTTCATCACTCACGCGGCGTTGCTCCGTCAGACTTTCGTCCATTGCGGAAGATTCCCCACTGCTGCCTCCCGTAGGAGTTTGGGCCGTGTCTCAGTCCCAATGTGGCCGTTCATCCTCTCAGACCGGCTACTGATCATCGCCTTGGTAGTCCGTTACACTACCAACTAGCTAATCAGACGCAGGCCCATCCTTTAGCGATAGCTTACTTGTAGAGGCCATCTTTCTTCATCCTGCCATGCGGCAAGATGATCACATCCGGTATTAGCACTCCTTTCGGAATGTTGTCCCCGTCTAAAGGGCAGGTTGCCTACGCGTTACTCACCCGTTCGCCACTAAGAATTCTACCGAAATAAAATTCTCCGTTCGACTTGCATGTGTTAGGCACGCCGCCAGCGTTCGTCCTGAGCCAGGATCAAACTCTCCAATAAAGTTTTATTGAGAAAGCCGATTGGCTCTTTCGATTTGTTGTTAAGAAATTATTTTTTGACTTGGCAAACGCTCCTCTTTCAAGAAACGCTCGCCCGCACATTCGTTTTTGGTTATTGTTCAGTTTTCAAGGTTCTGCCTGCCGTTTTTGACGACTTGTATAGTATATTACATCTTTTCGATGTTGTCAACTACTTTTTTTCATCTTTTTTAACGGCTACTTACAAAAATTCACCCGTGTTTAGGGGTGCACTATTATTTTATTAAATTTCTACAGAAAAAGCAAGCCCTATTTTAAATTTATTTTTGACGCCTGTAAAATCACTTTACAAAATCACGCTTTAAATTATCCACTAAAGTCTGCACATTCCTGCTCATCGTTTCAGAAGCCAAGGTCAGACACACGAATTTACGTCCTGCTTCCTCCTGCGTTTCAATCAGCTCTACTTCGCCGGCAGCTGCCGCCTGTTTTGCAATATGTTCAGAAAGCAGCGCATATCCTAAATCATTTCTAACCGCTTCCTTTACGGCAAAATTAGTATTGAAAATGATCGTCTTAGCCGGCAATACACTATTTTTCTCTAAAAACTCTTCCCACTGCACCCTTGTGCCCGATCCCTGTTCGCGCGTTATCCACGTTACTGTTTCCAGATCCCGGCGCTGCATCTTTTTGGGGCTTCCTATCGGCCCTATCAAAACAAGCCGATCAATATAGAACTCTTCTTTATGGAATTTCTTATCACCGGTTTCTCCTTCAACTAAACCTACATCTATCTTATTGCTTTGCAGCAGTTCGCAAATATGAACAGTATTATCGATCTTCACTTCTATTTCCAACTGCGGATAACGTTTCATAAATCTGCCCAGAAATGCCGGCAGAAAATATTCGCCTATCGTCAGACTGGCTCCTATAGCCAAGCGTCCTTTTATCTCGCTGCCCAGCTCTTTAACCGTAATTTCTGTAAACTGCCACAGACTTTTCATCTGCTTAGCCGCATCATAAACAATCATGCCCGCATAAGTCACGCTAAGCTGTTTTTGTTTTTTAGACCTGCGAATCAACACGGCGTTGAAACACTCTTCTAATCTGCGGATATGCAAACTCACCGTAGGCTGAGAAATATTTAATTTCTGCGCCGCTTTAGTAAAGCTTTGCTGTTCTACAACTTCAATAAAAGTTTTCAGTTCTTCCCACATAGTAACCTCATTATTTTTCTTAATGATAATTATAAAAACAATTCATTTTACTAATCATTATACTTGTATTATGATATTTATACAATGTTTTTAGGCATCAAGTATTTATCTTTTTCTTTTCTAAAAGGGAGGCTTTCTAAAAATGATAAAATCCATTCCAATTCCTACGGCCGGAGTATCTCTTGGTTTAGCGGCACTTGGTAATCTGCTGCAGCCTTATTCTCCGCTGATGAAATATACCTGCGGTATTCTCGCTGCAATCCTTTTGGCAATGCTGCTTATAAAAATACTGCGTTATCCCAAGCTTGTCCACGCCGATATGACCGGCAATCCTATTTTAGGCAGTGTTGCTGCCACTTTTTTTATGACTACGATGCAGCTATGTGTCTATATTAAAGATTTCGCGCCTTTTCTCTGCGAAGCAATCTGGCTGGCGGCAGTTGCTGCCCACGCCATTTTAATCATCTGGTTCTCCAAAAATTTTATGCTTAATCTGGAACTGAAAAACGTTTTTCCAACCTTCTTCATTGCGTATGTCGGTATAGTCGTCGCTTCAGTTACCGCCCCCGCTTTCGGATATCTCACATTAGGATATTATATCTTCTGGTCTGGCTTCGTCGCCTATATGCTTTTGCTGGCACTGGTCACCTACCGCTATCTCCATCACCCGATACCTGAAGCTGCCAAGCCACTGATCTGTATCTACACGGCACCTATGAGCCTGAGTCTGGCAGGATACTTTGCAGTAGTTCCCGATAAAAACTTCCTGCTGATTACTGTCATGCAGATAGCTGCTCAAGGGCTGTTCTTCTTTATCCTCAGCCTGATGCCCCGCCTTTTACGTCTGCCGTTCTATCCAAGTTATGCAGCCTTCACCTTCCCATTCGTCATCACTGCCTCTGCCCTGCGTTTATCACTGGATTACTACGCACGGCTCGGTGTTGTTCTGCATGAATTCTTCCAATATTTGTATTATTTTGAATGTATAGTCGCATCCTTCTTTGTTTTTTATGTCACACTGCATTTCTGCTGGTTTTTCTATAAGGAATGGAGGCTTTCCGGCAGCAAGGTATAATAACAGCAGCATTTTAATTCAATCAAGGCAATTTATCTCTTTCCTTTGTGTACGGTAAATTTTAGAACCTTTGACCTCATTACGTTTTCTGATTATAACAATCAAGATTATTCATTTTACTTACAAGATCTAGTTGTTTTAAAATTACAGTACACTACATTCTCGGGAAGGAGTTTTACAATGAATTTTTTAAGTAATAAATTACATGGTTTGGCATTATGTTTTGCTATTGCAGTACCAGCTGCATATTTAGGTAAATTGTTCCCTATTATAGGTGCCCCAGTTTTCGCCATTATCCTGGGTCTGCTGATGGCCGGTATCCCCCGCTCAGATATTTTCCAGGGCGGCATCACCTTCACTTCCAAAAAGATCCTGCAATACGCGATTATTTTACTCGGCTTCGGCATGAATCTTTTTGAAATTTTCCGGGTAGGGTCACAATCTCTGCTGATAATTATCTCAACGATCGGCACTGCCTTGGTCGTGTCTTATGCAGTCAGCAGAATAATGAAAATCGATCACGATATCGCAACTTTGGTAGGCGTAGGTTCTTCTATCTGCGGCGGCTCGGCAATTGCTGCAGCGGCACCTGTTATCAAAGCGTCAGACGAAGACATTGCCCAGTCGATTTCCGTTATCTTCCTTTTTAACGTTATTGCCGCCTTCCTCTTCCCCACCTTAGGCGCTATACTCGGCTTTAACGATATGGGCTTTGGCATGTGGGCCGGTACGGCAATCAACGATACCTCATCTGTAGTTGCTGCAGGACAAACCTGGGCCAGCGCCAGCGGCAGCGATACCGCGCTGAATTATGCAACTATCGTCAAACTGACCCGCACCTTAGCCATCATTCCTATTTGTCTGGGACTGGCCTATCTTACCTCCAAACGTAAAGCTACAACATCGGAAGTAAAAATCTCCTCTATCTTCCCGATGTTCATCATCTACTTTTTAGGTGCGTCAATTATCAACACCTTTGCTGGTTCCCACTTTGACTTTTTCCAGTTTTTGCCGGCCATCGGTAAATTTATGATTGCCATGGCAATGGCAGCTATAGGTCTCAACACTAATTTAGTCAAACTGATCAAAACCGGCGGCAAACCGATCCTGCTCGGTCTTATCTGCTGGTTCTGCATAGCGGTTGTCAGCCTGGCAATGCAGCATCTGCTTAATATCTGGTAACATCAAACAGCTTCTGCTGCAAGCGGCGGAAGCTGTTTTCATTTTTATTACATTTAATATAAAAGTTTTTTATCACAAATTCGTATAAAAATATGATATAATAGCCGTTAGATAAAAATAGCTTTGTTAGTATAAAGCTGGTTTAAAGGAAAATGATTAAGAGAACCGAGGTTTATGTATGGGAAAAATAATTAAATTTATAATCATCGCCTTCGTTGCGCTTGCTATTTTAGGCGCCGCAGCATTCTGGGGACTTGCAGGTTTCTTCGCACCCAAAGATATGGAAGAATCGCTTATTCCCGATGCCGCTTCGCAGTTTTTTGATATTAACGGCCGCGTCATCTCGACCACGGCTTCGGAAGAACGCCGTCTGCCAGTTGCTTTCGATAAAATACCGAAGCACCTGCAGCAGGCTTTTATCGCTATCGAAGATAACAGATTCTATGAACACGGCGGTATCGACTTCCGTGGTACAGCCCGCGCTTTATGGACAAACCTGCGCGGCGGCGAGGTGCAGGGCGGCAGTACTATTACCCAGCAGCTGGCAAAAAACGCTTTTCTCTCCCAGGAGCGTACCATTACCCGCAAGATAAAAGAAGCTTTTATTGCTAAACAATTGGAAGAACGCTATACCAAAGATGAGATTCTTGATATGTACCTGAACCGTATCTATTTTGGACAAGGAACCTACGGTATCGAAAGTGCTTCTCTCTATTACTTCGGCAAGCATGTTCAGGACATTGATCTGGCAGAAGCCGCTACTCTGGCAGCTATTCCTAAAAGCCCTAACTATTATAATCCTTTTGAAAATCCCAAAGACAGTAAAGCACGTCAGGAAGTAGTTTTAGACCAAATGGCCAAATACGGTTACATTACGGAAGCACAGGCAGCCAAAGCCAAAGCAGAGAAACTGCAGCTGAACAATCACAAAAACCAGCAGAAAGATAACCTGTCCTACTTTATTGATTACTGCAGTCAGCACATTATAGAAGAATTCGGCGCCGATGCGCTTTATAAAGGCGGACTGAAAATCTACACTACTCTGGATCTGGATATGCAGGCAGCCGCTGCCGAATCTTTAAAATATCTGCCTGATTACTACAAAGACGACTATCAGCTTACACAGCCGCAAGTCGCCTTAGTAGCCGTAGACCCTACTAACGGTTATATCAAAGCCATGATCGGCGGACGCGGCCAGGATAAATTCAACCGTGCTGTGCTTGCAGTGCGGCAACCAGGTTCCGCTTTCAAACCCTTTGTTTACCTTACCGCTATGGACAACGGTCTTACCGCTGCCACGGTAGTTGAAGACAAGGAATATGAATTTGCGCCCGGCTGGAAACCGAAAAACTCTGACCTGCAATGGCATGGCAAAGTAAGCCTGAGAACAGCCTTGAAAAAATCCTACAACATCCCTACCATTCTAGTAGCTCAGCAGGTCGGTCCTGAAAAGGTTTTCCAAATGGCAAAAAACCTTGGTATCACTACACTTATTGAAGACGGACATTATACTGACATCAATCTTTCCATGGCTTTAGGCGGCCTGAGCAAAGGCACTACGCCGCTGGAAATGGCAGCTGCCTATGGCACGATCGGTAACAGCGGCAAATACAACGCTCCAACTGCTATTATCAAAATAGTTGACCGTAACGGTAAAGTTATTTTTGAACATAAGCAGGAGACCAAAACTGTAGTTGATGCTAAAGCCGCTTATCAAACTGTCGATATCATGCGCGACGTCTTTGTTGACGGTACTGCAGGCGGTGCAGGCATAGGCCGCCCGGCAGCCGGTAAAACCGGTACTACCGACGATTATAAGGATGCCTGGTTTGTAGGCTTCACCCCCAATCTGTCGGCTGCCGTATGGATCGGCGATGATAACGGCCGTCCGCTTGATTATATGTATGGCAGCGGCGCACCGCTCAGCATCTGGCATGAATTCATGGTTAACGCTCTTGCAAACGTTCCCGTTGCTAACTTTGTCCGCCCGGCAGGCGTAGTAATACCGCCTGAACCAGATATCAAGAATGATGATAAGGACAAAGATAAAGACAAGGATAAAGATAAGGACAAAGACAAAGATAAAAAAGGCGCCACCTCCGTTCCCGGAGAACCGCCTAAACCACCCAGCAAAAAAGACCGTATCCGTGAAAACGTAGGCGACGTTGAACCGCAGAAGCCTAGCATGAAAAAACGTGTTCAGGAAATCTTAGACGGCAGCGAAAATAATACCGGCAACCAAAAACCTGTTGTCAGCAACGTCCCCACTCCACGTCAGCCATGATATCGGCCAATACAAAACCCCCGTACTAAAAAGTACGGGGGTTTTATTATTATCAGCAGCTCAAATTAATCTTTTTCATTCTTTTTTTTAAGCAGTCTGCTTTCTTCACCAATATCTTTCGGATAATAATATTTATGACCTACCAGTTCATCCGGCAGATACTGCTGCTCAACCCAGCCACCTGGGTAATCGTGCGGATACTTATATCCAAGCCCGTGGCCAAACTGCTTAGCACCAGGATAATGCGCATCACGCAAGTGCTTCGGAACTCTGGTATTGATTGACCTGACTTCCTGACGAGCATTGAAAATACCCATATAACAGCTGTTGCTTTTAGGAGCGTTAGCTATATAGCAAACGGCCTGAGCCAAAGGTATCTGAGCTTCAGGCAGCCCGACAAAATGCGCTGCCTGCGCCGCAGCATTTGCTACTACCAAGGCCTGCGGATCAGCGTTGCCTACATCTTCAGCCGCACAGATAACGATCCGGCGCGCAATAAACCTTACGTCCTCTCCACCTTCCAGCATACGGGCCAAATAGTGCAGAGCTGCGTCGGCATCACTGCCGCGCATACTTTTAATAAAAGCCGAAACGATATCGTAATGATAATCACCTTTTTTATCATAGCGCTGCAAAGCATTACCTGCCACGCTGCGCAATACATCCATCGTAATTTCCTTACTGCCGTCCGGCAGCATAAATTCAGCCTGTTCCAGCAAATTAAGAGCCACCCGCGCATCACCACCGGCAAAATCCGCCAAAGCTTCCAAAGCCTCGGCAGTTACAGTAATACCCTCTGATCCATAACCCTTTTCCTTATCTGTCAGCGCACGCTCTAAAATCTTTTTGATACCGTCTGCCGTTAAATGTTCCAGACGAATAACCTTCATCCTTGACAAAAGCGGTGAATTGATTTCGAAAAAAGGATTTTCAGTAGTCGCACCGATCAAAATGATAGTACCGTTTTCCACATAAGGCAGCAATACGTCCTGCTGAGCTTTATTAAAGCGATGGATCTCGTCGATGAACACGATAGTGCGCCCCATCCCGCCGCGCTGCAGCTCCTGCGCCTTAGCAATCAGCTTTCGCAGCTCAGGTACACCGGATGAAACGGCATTGATAGCAACAAATTCATCCCCTGTCATATGGGCAATGACCTGTGCCAAAGTTGTTTTACCAGTACCCGGCGGTCCGTAAAACAACACCGACTGCAACTGATCCTTTTCGATCATTCGGCGCAGAGGACTGCGCTCGCCTACTGCAGTTTCCTGCCCGACAAAATCGCTAAGCCTTGTAGGCCGCATCCGATCAGCCAAAGGTTTTTTCTGCGGCTGTGCAAACAAACTATCCATCATCCACCTCCAGGATCTGATAAAAATACCGGCTCTAAAGGCCGGTTAGCTATTTTCTGCAATAATCTGACGTACGATATACGATCCCATCAGCAATCCTGCCGACGCCGGAACAAATACCATGCTTCCCGGAACCTCGCCTGCTTCAGCACGCTGTACCGGTTCTTTGGAATAAACTACAGTTACACCTTTTTTGACACCTGCCGCACGCAGCTGTTTCCTTACCGACCTTGCCAGCGGGCAGACAGAAGTACCGCTGATGTCCTCCACTGCAAGATACGTCGGATCCAGCTTATTGCCTGTGCCCATCGAAGAAATGACAGGAATATCGCGCTGCACACATTCTAATAAAAGATCGACCTTTGACGGCGTTGAATCGATCGCATCGGCGATAAAAGTAAAGCTGCCGGAAAAAAACTCGGCAAAAGCGCCAGGTTCATAAAATTTACTGACCGTTTCTATTTCACAATCCGGATTGATATCCAGCAATCTTTGTCTGACAACCTCGGTTTTGAACCTGCCGAAGGTACTGGTAAGAGCCGGTAACTGACGGTTGATATTACTTGCCGCCACTTTATCGGCATCTATTAATAATAAATGACCTACCCCGCTGCGGCATAATGACTCGGCAACATATGAACCCACGCCGCCTAACCCAACGACTGCAATACGGGCCTGCCCTAAAACAGGCAGCTTGTTTTTACCGATAACCATCGCAACACGTGACAGATCCATTTTTACCCCCAAAAATATTTTGCCCCACAATGCCGTCCAGCCTCATGTTTTGAACCTGCAAGTGCAGGTGGGTGCCTTCCCGCCAGTCGCAAAAGTCCCCTCAAGGGGGCAGTTTTTTAAAAGGCGGAGCTCAGTCAGGCTCCCTAGGTAAGAGTGTTGGCTCAAAACTAAGAGGTACACGTAACGAACATCGCAGGGTAAAAAGCGTTTTTAATGCAGTAAGAGCATTTCTTACTACATCTATACTATACCAAAATTTGTTTAAAATCACAAGGTATAAAGCGGTTTTCTCTGTTTTTAAAGAGATATTTTTTCTTTTTTTCACAACCGGTTCGTCTTTAAGTAAAACACTTTTACCAGAATCAGTTTACTATAAAAAAAGGACTGCCGCAGCAGTCCTTTTTTACAGAGTCTGACTCTTATTATTTGTCTTTTTTGACTAATGTTGCACGAATATGCAATTCACGCAGCTGTTTCTCGTCAACATCGTTCGGAGCCTGAGTCATCAGACAGCTTGCACTCTGTGTTTTCGGGAAAGCAATAACGTCGCGGATAGAATCACGTTTAGCCATAATCATGATCAAACGGTCAAGACCAAAGGCCAAACCGCCGTGCGGAGGAGCACCATATTCAAAAGCATCCATCATAAAGCCGAATTTCTCTTTTGCCTGCTCTTCGGTAAGACCGATAGCCTTGAAAACTTCGTTTTGGACATCACGACGATGGATACGGATGGAACCGCCGCCGATTTCTGTACCATTAAGTACCATATCGTAAGCTTTGGCATATACTTTACCAGGATCGGTAGCCAGCATAGCAAGATCTTCGTTACGTGGAGCCGTAAACGGATGATGCATTGCCACATAGCGTTTTTCTTCATCGTTATATTCAAACATCGGGAAATCTACGACCCAGGCAAATGCCAGCATATCTTCGTCGATCAGTTCGCGGCGTTTAGCCATTTCCAGACGCAGAGCACCTAAAGCCTGAGCAACTACAGCCGGTTTATCAGCAACGAACAAAATCAGATCGCCCGGTTCAGCCGCTGCAGTTTTCAGGATATTTGCCAAATGTGCTTCACTGAAGAATTTAGCGATTGGCGATTTGACACTGCCATCTTCCTGAATCTGCATCCACGCCAGACCTTTGGCACCATAAATACCAACGAATTCAACCAGACCGTCCAGCTCACGACGCGGGATAGCGGCATAGCCTTTAACGTTGATCGCTTTAACGACACCGCCGTCTTCTACGATAGCATTGAACACTTTAAAGTCAGAATCTTTAACTGCTTCAGACATATTGACAAGTTCCATACCAAAACGCAGGTCCGGCTTATCGCTGCCAAAACGGTCCATAGCTTCGTCCCAGGTCAAACGCTGCATCGGCAGCTGGATCTTTTTACCCATAGCGCCTTCAAATACATACGCCATCAGGCCTTCCATCATTTCCATAATATCCTCAGCGTCTACGAAAGACATTTCAATATCCAACTGAGTAAATTCCGGCTGACGGTCAGCACGCAGATCTTCATCGCGGAAGCAGCGTGCGATCTGGAAATAACGCTCCATACCGGCAACCATCAAGATCTGTTTAAAAATCTGCGGTGATTGCGGTAAAGCATAGAATTTACCAGGATTGACGCGGCTCGGCACCAGATAGTCACGCGCGCCTTCAGGAGTGCTTTTAGTCAGCATCGGCGTTTCGATTTCACAGAAACCGTTTTTATCCATATAATCACGCATCAATTTAGTAACTTTATGACGCAAAATCAAATTCTTCTGCATTTCCGGACGGCGCAAATCCAAATAACGGTATTTCAAGCGCAGGTTCTCATCCGTATCGATATCGTCCTGAATGTAAAACGGCGGAGTTTTAGCAGCATTGAGTACTTCCAAATCAGCGGCAACCACTTCGATCTCGCCGGTAGCAAGATTCGGGTTAACGGTAGCTGCATCGCGAAGACGCACTTTACCTGCTACTTTGATAACGTATTCGCTGCGAATAGCTTCAGCAGTCGTAAAGCTATTGCCTGCATCGTCAGGGTCAACGACAATTTGAACGATACCGCTGCGATCGCGCAGATCGACGAAAATCAACCCGCCGTGATCGCGGCGTTTGGCAACCCAACCGCATAAAACTACTTGTTCGCCTGCTGCCTCTTTAGTCAGCAAACCGCAGCTATGACTGCGTTTTAAAGAATCACTCATGACTTTGCACCTCTGTTTTTAAAATTGATGTAATATCTTGGATAGGGATCTCAGTCTGCTCGCTGGTCGACATATTTCTTAATACGGCACAACCGCGCGCTACCTCGTCTTCACCTAAAATCAACACATATTTGGCAGCCAATCTGTTAGCCTGCTTCATCTGGGCTTTCATACTGCGGCCCAAAAAGTCAAATTCCACCTTCAGCCCTTCACGGCGCAAAGCGATCGCTTCCTTAAAAGCCAGCGTAAAGTTTGCACTGCCCGGGCAAACTACAAAGACATCTATACTGTTATCGAACTGCGGCAGCAGATTCTGGCTTTCGATTGCCAGCAGCACACGCTCCATACCCATCGCAAATCCAATACCCGGTGTTGCCGGCCCGCCTATCTCCTCGATCAGGCCGTCATAACGGCCACCGCCGCAGACAGCGCTTTGCGCTCCCAGGGGAGCATATTGGATCTCAAAGGCAGTCTTAGTATAGTAATCAAGGCCGCGCACCAGATTATGGTCGACTACATAATCGACTCCGGCAGCGGTCAGAAGCTCTTTCAAGCCTTCAAAATGTGTTTTGCATTCCTCGCACAGACATTCCTCCAGGCTTGGCGCACCAGCAGCCAGCTCCTGATCGTGCGGATTTTTGCAGTCCAGTAAACGTAATGGATTGCGGTCGAAACGCGACTGACAATCCTTGCACATCTCGCCAAGATGCGGCCGGAAATATTCCTGCAGCTTCTCTCTGTGCAGTGGTCTGCATTTCGGGCAGCCGACAGAATTTACTTTCAGCTTCAAATCTTTTAAACCCAAAGTCTGCAAAATCTGTACCGCCAGTAAAATGATCTCGGCATCGATATTAGGCCCCTCTACGCCCAGCGCTTCCACGCCAAACTGATGGAACTGCCGGTAACGCCCGGCCTGCGGCCTGTCGTACCTGAACATCGGCCCGATATAAAACAGCTTTGTCGGCGCCGGATCGGCATACATTTTATTTTCTACATACGACCGGACGGCAGAAGCCGTATTTTCAGGGCGCAGCGTCAGACTGCGTTCACCTCGGTCAGTAAAAGTGTACATTTCTTTTTCAACAACGTCTGTCGTTTCACCGATACCGCGCAAAAACAGCTCGGTATGCTCAAAAACAGGCGTCCTGATTTCCAGATAACCATATTGGGCACAAATCTCACGCATAGTGCGTTCCAGATAACGCCATGCTTCCACATCGCGCGGCAGGATATCTTTCGTGCCTCTCGGTGCTGTGGTCAACACATCTATTCCTCCTCATCCGCAAAAAGCAGGCTGCGTTTATGCGCCAGCTGCGGCAGATTACCCGTATATGTCCCGATATCTTTGGGCATATTGAGCTTTTTAAGATGATGCCCGTCTGCCTGCGGCACTTTAGTCGCAGACGCCGGCCCGATTCCAAGCACAACGTGACGCTCTTCCATCATCTGAATATTATAAAGGCTGGCACTGCCTGAAGCAGCATAGCCTATATTAGCAAGATTACCCAGCATGTAATGCTGGCGGTATAAATAATAAGGCAGCATCCCCATTGCTGCAGCAGTTTCGCCGCCGTAAGCTACAAGCGCCTCTGCATCCTCAGCCGTCAGACTGCTGAACTGCGCACCAAATATCGGGGCGCTTTTTTTGAGCGTTAAGGTATGCACTGTCAGATTATCAGGAGCCAAAGCCCTGATGCCGTCAAGCGAAGCCCGCACATCATCAGCCGTTTCCCCCGGCAACCCGATGATCAGATCGGTATTGACGGTTTTGATGCCGCTGTGCCGTACCAGGTCATAGGACCGATAAAAATCCTGCACCGTATGACTGCGGCCAATTGCTTTTAAAGTTTTGTCGTGCAAAGTCTGCGGATTGACGCTGATCCTGTTCACTCCGCAGGCTTCCATAACTTTCAGCTTTTCGGCACTGAAACAATCAGGCCGTCCTGCTTCCACTGTAAACTCGCGCACCCCAGGCAAAAGCAAATGCCGCGCCGTCAGCGCGATGAGCCGTGCAAACGCCGTTTCACTAAGGCTGGTCGGCGTACCGCCGCCAATGTAAACAGCAGTAACATTTAGGCTATACATACTTAATAATTGTACCACAGTAAGCATATCTTGTTCAATGAAATTTAAAAACTTTTGCTGTAATTCTTCCTCAAGCGGCACAATTCCCGATGGAAAAGAACAATAAGAACAGCGCGTAGGGCAAAAAGGAATACCGATATAAATGCCGACCTGTTTTTCCGCAGCCGGCAAAAGCTGTCTTTGCCGCAGGCAAATCTCTGTCAGCAGCTGCGCCTGTCCGTGAGGCAGCAGGTAATGACGCTCCAGATACTGCGGAAGCTCGTCACAGCTTAACCCGCTGTCTAAAAGCTTATGGGCAAGTTTTCCCGGACGTACGCCTGTCAAAATTCCCCACGGCATCACCAGACCGCGCCTCACAGCCTGTCCCAGCACATCAAGCACCGCCAGCTTAGCGCAGCGCACCCATTCGCCCCGTACATCCTGTAAAATTGTAAATGGCCTGCTTACTCTTCTGGTGCCGTCTTCCGTCTGCAAAATCGCCACGCAGCCATCAGCTTCCTGCACGATTTTAAGCACATCAGTACTGTCAGACTGCGGTAAAATGTCAAAGAACGCGGCCATCTCAGCGACAGGCCGCGTTAAATCATAAGGTAAATTCTGCTCTAATCTATAATCACTAATCATCATTGTTTTTACTGCTCAGTTTCTGTTGGCCGAGGTTCGTCAGAACTATGCCATAATTCTTTATACAAGACCCGGTATACAGCAGCCACCGGCACGGCAAAGAGCATACCCAAAATACCGTACAGCTTGGCACCGATCAGCAGGCTCAAAATCAAAACTACGGGATGCAGGTCGATTTTACTGCCCATGATCCGGGGCATCAGGATATTGCCGTCGATCTGATAAAAGACCAGATAAAACAGCGCTACCGAAAAAGCCGAAGAAGTATTTTGCGAATACGCGATAAATACCGCCGGCACAGCACCCATCAAGGGACCAACCACCGGCACAGTCTCGGCCATGACCGCCAGGAAACCAAAAACCAGCGGGAACTGGATACCCAGTATCGCCACGCCCACAGTAATACACGCACCCGCGATCAGGCTCAGTTTACCAAGCCCTTGGATATATGCGCTCAGCGTTCTGCCGATCTCATCCAAAATATGCGCCACCTTCGGCTGCGTATCATAAGTAAACAAATTGATCATCATCAGACGCAGCTCACGCCAGTCCTTCAAAAAGTAAAAAGCTAAAAACGGAACGACGATCAAACCAACCAGATTGGCAATAATGTCCATCGTCGATTTAAACAAATTCCGGAGAATACCTCCCATAAAACCCATAACCCAGGTCATCGCATCGTCGATCAAAGTTTCAAAATTGTATGGCAGCCGTGGATACTGTGACGGATCCTTCAGTAACCAGTCCATATTAGTAGACTCGACTTTTGTCGTATAATCAGGCAGCTTCGCCACCAGATCATTGATCTGCCCGAACAAAGGCAGCAAAATAAAAGTAACGGCAAAAAACATAAACATGCCAAAAGCCATAAAGGCCAGGATGATCGCCACCACACGCGACAAATGGATAGTACCCTGTCCCACGGTGATCTTGGAAAACATATTCGACACCGGGTACAGGGCAAACGCCAGACCTATCGCTAAAAGAATAGGGAACAGAAACGTAGCGAGCTCGTATAAAATAAAGGATACGCCCGCCGCTACTGCCAATTTAAAAGTTGTACTGTTTCTCAGCAGCTTGATACTTTTGATCATTTTTTTGCTTACTTATTGCAGAAACGGATTTCTGCGCCTCTCCCATCCCACTGTAGTTGCAGGTCCATGTCCCGGCAAAAGCTTTGTTTCGTCAGGCAAAACCAGGATTTTATCTTTGATAGAATTCAAAATCTGTTTGTAAGAGCCACCCGGCAGATCAGTACGGCCGATAGACTCGGCAAACACCGTATCACCGCAGAACACCACATCACCGCAGACAAGGCAAACGCCGCCGCGGGTATGACCTGGAGTTGCCAGCACTTTAAAATCAAGTCCGGCTTCGGTAACAGTTTCCCCATCCTTAAAAATTTTATCAGCAGGCGCAAAAGCTGCGTCCATACCCATATATGCCGAAAGATTGCTGGTCGCCTTCGTCAGCATCTCCGCATCTTCCTCACTGATATAAACTCTGGCTCCGGTAGCCTTACGCACCTCGTCCAGACCCATGATATGGTCGCTGTGACCATGTGTGACAAAAATCGCATCAATAGTGATACCTTCTTTTTGGATCGCGGCAACGATCCTGTCGCCGTCTCCGCCCGGATCAACAACAACACCGTGACCGGTAGCTTCGTTGACCGCTATATAGCAGTTAGTACCAAGCATACCAACTTCCATTTTTAAAACCTTCATGTCGAACCTCCTAAAAATTCTTTTTACTGTCTAATAAAATCGTTACCGGGCCATTATTTACAAGGCTCACAAGCATATGCGCCTGAAACTTCCCGGTGCCGACGCTAAGCCCCTTCGCCCGTGCACCGGCCACAAATTTTTCATAATAAGCATTGGCCATTTCAGCACCCGCCGCCTTATCAAATGACGGCCGTTTACCCTTGCGGCAATCGCCGTACAAAGTAAACTGCGAAACTACCAGAAGCCCGCCGCCCACATCTGCTACCGACAGGTTCATTTTTTCCTGTTCGTCCTCAAAAATGCGCAGACCAGCTACCTTATCAAGCAAATACTCCAAATCCCTGTCTGTATCTTCCTTCTCGACCCCCAGCAGTACTAAAAGGCCCTTGCCAACACTGCCAACCATGGCGCCTTCTACCTCGACAGCAGCGCTGTCTACACGCTGTACAACTGCTCTCACGTCAGCCTCCCTGTCCGTTGGAAATCATTCTTTCCACACTGTAAACGCCTTTCATGCGTTTTATTTTATTCATAATATTATCCAGCTGTTCCAGATTACTGATATCAATACCCATACTGATATTCGCCATCTTATGCTTATCGATACGGCAATTCAGCGCATTGATATTCAGCTTCGATTCGCTCATCACCATCATAATATCAGCCATCATACCGGGCCTGTCGCCGGCAGAGATAATGATATTGACCTTATACAGAGAATCTGTCGCAATATCCCAGGCTACCTCTATCAAACGGTTCTGCTCCTCAGGATTATTGCTCATTACATTGGGGCAGTCCCTGCGATGCACCGAAATACCGCTGCCGCGAGTGATATACCCGATAACCGGATCGCCCGGAATCGGATTACAGCAGCGCGCCAGTTTGACCATAATGCCCTCTTCGCCCTTGACTAAAATGCCATGACTGGACTTAGCCTTAGAACGGCGCGGCTTCAACTCGGCCAGCAGCTGCGACAGGTCTTTCGTTGTCGTCAGCTTCTGCTCTTTCTTATACAGCTCTACCAGCTTAGACATCACACTGTTGAGCGTGATCCCGCCATAACCGATAGTCGCCATCAAATTTTCTTCGTTCTCTAAACGCAGCTGAGCGCTGACATCCTTCAGTTTATCACTTTTCAGCAAAATCTTGGTGTCATAACCCAGACGTTTGCATTCCTTTTCCAGCATTTCGCGGCCTTTGATGATATTCTCCTCACGCCGCTCCTTCTTGAACCAGGATTTGATCTTGTTGCGGCTGTCAGAAGAACCGACGATATTCAGCCAGTCACGGCTGGGGCCTGCTGCCTGCTTCGAGGTAATGACCTCGACGATATCGCCGTTGCTGAGCTTATAATCAAGCGGTACGATACGTCCGTTTACCTTAGCGCCGACGCAGCGGTTGCCGACATCCGTATGGATACGGTACGCAAAATCGATCGGCACAGCACCTACCGGCAAATCAATAACGTCGCCGCGCGGCGTAAATACAAACACCTCATCGGCAAAAACATCCATCTTTACCGTGTTCACGAAATCACGTGAATCGCTCATATCCTGATGCCATTCCAGCAGCTGACGCAGCCATGACAGCTTGGCATCAAAAGTTTTATCACCGCCGGCAGACGGAGCAGGCTTGCTGCCGCCGCTTTCCTTATAACGCCAATGGGCCGCGATACCATATTCAGAAATGCGGTGCATCTCAAAAGTCCTGATCTGGATCTCCAGCGGCTGCCCGTTGCCATACAGCACCGTAGTATGCAGCGACTGGTACATATTCGACTTCGGTACAGCAACATAATCCTTAAAGCGCCCAGGTATAGGACGCCACATGCTGTGCACAACGCCCAGAGTGCCGTAGCAGTCCTTAACGCTGTCTACCAGCACACGGATCGCCAGCAGATCATAAATCTCACTCAGTTCCTTATGGTCGCGCAGCATCTTTTTATGGATACTGTAAAAATTCTTGGGCCGCCCCTGGATCTCGCACGTAATATTCATCGAATCAAGATGCTCTTTGATCTCACCCATAGCAGAATGGACCATTGCCTCACGCTCGCGGCGTTTGACCTTGACCTGCTCGACCAGATCATAATAGATCTCCGGCTCCATATAACGGAACGCCAGATCCTCCAGCTCCCACTTAATGGTATAAATACCCAAACGGTGAGCCAAAGGCGCATAGATCTCCATCGTTTCGCGCGAAATAGACTGCTGCTTATGCACCGGCATAAATTTCATCGTCCGCATATTATGCAGCCTGTCGGCCAGTTTTATCATAACTACGCGGATATCCTTGGCCATCGCCAGAAACATCTTACGGTAGTTTTCGATCTGCTGCTCTTCCTTGGAAATATACTCGATCTTGCCTAACTTCGTAACGCCGTCCACCAGATCGGCTACCTTCTGCCCGAAGCTCTCTTTCAGGGAATCCAGGCTGATATCAGTATCTTCCACCACATCATGCAAAAAAGCTGCCGCCAAGGTCAGTTCGTCCAGCTGGAGCTGCGATAAGATCGTAGCTACCCCAAGCGGATGAATGATATAAGGCTCGCCCGACTTGCGGCGCTGGCTGGCATGAGCCTCAGCAGCCACGTCATAAGCCTTACGTACAAACTCCACCTGTTCCTTATTCAAATAGCTTTCGATCGTCGCAAAAAAATCCTCCACACAAACAACATTTCCTGTTTCAGGCATCTTAGCACTTCCTTATTTATTGAATCTGTTTCCCTGCCACAGCCCAATGATCTCCTCCGGACTGATCTGTATATTTCTCTGACAGCTTGCAAAAGCCGCCCGTCCCTCTTCCTGCAATCCCCTGAACGTCGGCGAATTCTGCAAATCATTTTTCTGCAAACTACCAAAACTGATCTTACCATGCTCATCACGGATAAAATCCAGCTCCTCAAACACCTTCAAGGCCTCCTCCGAAATATCGGTGGCCGACCGGAGCAAATCAGCCCTGTCGATAACGGCCTGCTGACGCAGCGTACAGGCCAGCTCCTTATAAGCGTGTACCAGCCGGCTTCGTCCCGGATAAAGCTTTTCCAGCTCTGCGCACAATTTATCAGCCTCAGCCCTGGTATATAAAAGCAGCAGCCGTTTACCGCTTCTATCAGGCACAGGCAAAGCGCCGTTTATAAATATCTCCCGCTGCGGGAAATCATAAAAAATAATATTCTCTGCCGTCGCCTCGGCCTGCTCGCCATAAGCAAGCACCTGCACGTCCGGCATCATACTTACAGATCCCGGCGCAAAGTCGGTGTTATTTACATATATTACTGTTTTTTTGCTTGTTTGTAAAATATTTTTCAGTACGGTTTCCTTGCTGACATTGCAGTTACGATAATCATAAACCTGCAGCGCCTGGTCAAAATCAACCACCTGCAGATTCACGCTTTCCTTATCCTTCCAGACGTTCAGCTTCGGCATAAACGCCAGATCGACAACCGCGTTATTATAAAGGCAGGCCAAATCAGCCGCACCGTTCCACATAATACTGTGATAATTGTACTTGCCGTAATCGGTATAAAAACGCAGATGGTTATTATCACGTCCGAAAGCCTTGGGATAATGCACCACCGCATCCTTAAAGGCAAACAACGGCGGCTGGTTATCACAGCCCAGCGGTTCCAGCATCGCCAGTTCCCTGACCAGCTGCAGCGAAACCTCCTCGTTTTTATCCAGCAGACACTCTATCTTCAGGCGCGGCTGATAATCAGCAGGTTCCAACCGCCCCCTGACCACACCCAGAAAACGCTTTTTAAAAGACTCTACCCTGGCCGCGCGCAGCGTCAGACCAGCCGCCTGATGATGACCGCCAAACTGCAGCAGCAATTCGCTGCACTCGTTCAAAGCACTGTACAGATCCAGGGCCGGGATACTGCGGCAGCTGCCTTTAGCCGCCTCGCCGTCAATACTGATCAAAATCGTCGGCAAATGATATTTATCCACCAGCCTTGAAGCCACGATACCGATCACGCCGGCATGCCAGCCCTCTTTAGCCAGCACGATCGCCGTTTCGATCCGCTCCTGCTGTGCCAGCATCGCTTCAGCCTCAATAAATATCTTGCGGCTGATCTCCTGACGCAAAGCATTTTCCGCATTCAGCTGTTCGGCAACCATATCTGCTTTAGCAGCATCGTCAGTAACCAAAAGCTCTACTGCCGACTGAGCGTGCTCCAAACGGCCTACAGCGTTCAGCCGCGGCGCCAGAATAAAGCCGATGTTCTCAGCCGAAATATTCTGCTGCGGACAGCCACTATGTTCAATAAGCTTCTGTAAGCCTACGATCCCGGTATTTTCCATCGCCGCCAGCCCCAGCTTCACCAGCGCGCGGTTTTCGCCGCGCAGCGGCACGATATCGGCTACCGTGCCCAAAGCCACAAGCTCGGTCAGTTCCGACCATAAGGGCTCCGTCAAATGCTGCATCTGATGCAGCGCCTGACACAGCTTAAAAGCCACGCCCACGCCGGAAAGATACTTAAACGGATATCTGCAGTCGCGCTGATGCGGATTAACGATCGCGTAAGCCGCCGGCAAAACATCCGGCGGCGTGTGATGATCGGTAATGATGATCTCCAGCCCTGCCGGGGCAGCAGCCACCTCGTCTACGCCGCTGATACCGCAGTCAACTGTCACCAAAAGCGTCGTACCTGCTTCGGCCAAAGCCGCCAGCGCTTCGTTGTTCAGTCCGTAGCCTTCATTTTTTCTTTTGGGGATATACGTGTTGACCTTGGCGCCAAGCCCCTGCAAATACAAATACAGCAATGAACTGGCGCTGATACCGTCAACGTCATAATCACCATAAACAGTGATCTGTTCACCGTTTTTTACAGCCTCTAAAATACGCTCGGCGGCCTTCTGCATATCCTTCATCAGCAAAGGCTCATGAAACGGCTGCTCGCTGCCGAACAAAAATTCTCTGATCTCTTCTTTTTCCCTGACGCCCCGGTTCAGCAACACGCTGACCACCACAGGCGAAACCCCCAGATCGGCAGCTATGCCTGCAGCATATTCTCTGTCACACTTCTGCAACTGCCAAATCTTTCGTTTCCTCATTCGTCTGCCGCCGTTACTGCCGGTTCAGCCTTAGCAGCAGCTTCTTTATGTAATTTCTGCGTATGCATCAGCATCGCAACTTCCTCACGCAGCTTGGCATTGTCCTTTTGCAGGGCCGCCATCTCTTCGCGGGTCTTTTTATCTTGCAGATAATGCTTCGCCTTCATCATCAGGGTAAAAAACAAGGTTGCCAAAGCACCCAGCAGGGCCGAACCCAGAATAACGATCACTAAATTCATCTGCATCGTCCATACAGCAAAATTAAGCGACACGCTAACAGCATTCTGCACTGCAAACACAGCCACAATAACACTGATAAATAAAGTAAAAAACAAATATGGCATTTTCTTCAGCTCCTAACCTCTACAAATTTTTATAACAGTAATTATTCGAGAATTTACCTCAAAATCCCTGCTTTTTCCTTCAATATTAAATAAAAAAAGTAATAATCATACATTTTATATCAAACTTTACTAAATAAAAAACGCCTACTGCCGAAGCAGTAAGCGCTTAATTCTGTTATCAAAGCTGTGTACATCACAGTTTCAGTGCCGTCTCCACCGCTTTTTTCATATCGGCAGATTCGATCACTTCCTGATGCAGGATCGGCATTTTCTCCATCGCCAGCATTGGCTCCGGTATAGGCAAGCCGCTCAAAGCATGCAGCTTACGCAAACCGTCAAACGGCTCCAGTTTAGCGTCCTCCTCACTGCCTGCAGCTTCCAGCACCACATCACTGAATTTATACGGACTGGCCGTAGAAAGCACGATACAATATGTATCATCGCTGGATACCAGGCGATACTTTTCGCAGGCCCGCCAGGCTACCGCAGTATGCGGGTCCATCAAATATTCATTATCATTGAAAACGCGCCCGATGGTTTCCTTCGTTTCCAGCTCATCGACCCAGGCTCCAAAGAATTCTTCCAGAATCCTGTTGTTGACCTTTTCTCCGACATTATAAGTTCCATTGGCCGTCAGCTGCTGCATCCATTCCGACACCTTTGCGGCATCGTCTTCAGTAATGCTGTACAACAAACGCTCCAAATTGCTTGAAACCAGAATATCCATCGACGGCGAAACAGTTTTATAAAACTCGCGGCGTCTGTCATAAATACCGGTATTGATAAAATCGCTCAGAACATTATTGCTGTTGGAAGCGCAGATAAACTTTGCCACCGGCAGCCCCATAAGCTTGGCATAATAGCCGGCCAGGATATCACCGAAATTGCCGGTCGGCACCGCAAAATTGATCTTTTCACCCGCTTTGATACGGCCATTGGCCACAGCATCGCTGTAAGCGCTGAAATAATACACGATCTGCGGTACCAGACGCCCCCAGTTGATCGAATTGGCCGAGCTGAACACATAGCCCTTTCTCTGCAGCTCCTCTTCCAGCGCAGTATCGCCGAAAAGCTCTTTGACGCCGCGCTGAGCATCGTCAAAATTGCCCTGGATGCCGATAACGCGTACGTTATCACCGGCCTGCGTCAGCATCTGGCGTTTCTGGATCGCGCTTACGCCGTCTTCAGGATAGAAAACGATGATCTCGGTATCCTTTACATTAGCAAAGCCTTCCAATGCCGCCTTGCCGGTATCGCCTGAAGTAGCCACCAAAATAACCACTTTATTGCTCTCGCCTGTCTTGGCTATCGCTTTCGTCAAAAGATGCGGCAGGATCTGCAGCGCCATATCCTTAAAGGCCGAAGTCGGGCCATGCCATAACTCCAGCACATCCGTACTTTCATTCACCTTACGCAAAGGCACAGGTTCAGCGCCGAATTTAGTCTGCGAATAAGCAGCATCGGCACATTCAAATAATTCTTCTTTAGTATAATCGGTCAAAAACAGCGATAAAATCGCCACAGCCCGTTCTTTATAAGTCATACTGCGCATGGACACAATCTCGCCCAGCGAAAGTTCCGGGAATTTCTGCGGTACGAACAGACCGCCGTCGTCAGCCAGACCACGGGTAATAGCATGCGCCGAGCATACCAGGTCAGTTTTGCCGCGGGTACTTACAAATAACATTGCAGGAACCTCACTTTCATTAATTCACTACGGAGAAATCATACCACATTTGTATTTTCCAAACAAGTATTTTCTATGTATTTAGAAAGTCAAAGACGCCACAACAGCCCGTGTTGCCTGCTGTAAATCAGCCGGAGCCGCTACGATCTGCATACCGCGCACACCGGCGCTGACAGCTATCTCGTCCCAGCTGTTGCTGCTGGCATCCATATATACAGGATAATTCTTTTTAGCCCCCAATGGCGAACAGCCGCCGCGAATATAACCAGTCAGCGGCAGTACCTCTTTTAAAGGCACCAGCTCGGCCCGCTTATTACCGCTGGCTTTAGCCAAAGCCTTCAGGTCCAGCTCGCCGTCACCCGGTATACAGGCAAAAATAACTCCTGTTTTATCACCGCGCACTACCAGCGTTTTAAAAACCTGGGCTGCTGGCATTCCAACCTCGGCCGCTACATGCACAGCGTCCAGATGCTCCTCGTCCACAGTATATTCCATCAGGCGGTACGCGATCTTCAGTTCATCAAGCCTGCGCGCCGCATTGGTTTTTTTCTGTTTCATAACTTCCTGCCTCCTCTGGAAGTGGCATAACCGCCTTCCTTCTGCTATAATAACATCATAGGTTTTTAAACGCAAATACAAAAAGCTTTCAGCAAACTTTAAAAGAGGTGTACTGTGGCACTTAAAATAGCCTGCGGGCAAATAGAAATCATTGCCGGGCGACCGGACCTCAACACTAAAAAGATCCTGCACCATATGGATATGGCCTGCCAAAACGGCATCGACATCCTGCTGCTGCCAGAGCTGGCAGTACCGGGCTACTTTTTAGGCGACCTGTGGGAGCAAACAGCCTTCATCGAAGACTGCGCCGCTTACGGCGACAAGATCATCGCCGCTACGGAAAACTGCGGCGAGCTGTGCGTAATCTTCGGCAATATCGCCGTCGATAACAGCAAACGCAATGAAGACGGACGCGCCCGCAAATACAACGCCGCCTTTGCCGCGCAGCACGGCAAGCTGCTGACTAACGGCACCCTGCCCTATGATTTTATCGTAAAAAATGCCCTGCCCAACTACCGCGAATTTGATGACAACCGTCATTTTTACGGCTTACGGCAGCTGGCTCTGGAACTGGACAAACAGGTTGCCGGGCTGCACCAGCCGCTCACTGTCACCGCCCACGGCGAAACCGTCAAACTGGGCCTGATGCTGTGCGAAGACGGCTGGACCGAAAACTACTTTTTAGATGTGCCTCAGCTGCTGGCGCAGCATGGCGCCGAACTTTTATGCAACATCTCCTGCTCCCCCTTCAGCATCAACAAAAACAGCAAACGGCACCGGCTTTTCGGCAGCGCCGCGCAAAAAGCCGGCATCCCGCTCATCTACTGCAATAATGTAGGTATCCAGAACAACGGCAAAAACATCTTCACCTTTGACGGCTGCAGCTGTGTTTACGGCTCTGACGGCTGGCTGCTCACCGATGCGCCCATGTATGCAGAAGCAACGCTCTGCGCCGGCTGGGACAGCAAAGCCAAAGCTATCGACACCAGCGGCATCACCTCTGATCCCCGCAGTGAGATCGATGAGGTTTATCATAGCCTCCGCTACGGCTGCCAGCGTTTCCTTGAACAGGCAGGCATCGGCAAAATGACCATCGGACTTTCCGGCGGCATCGACAGCGCCGTCACCGCTGCCCTGTTTGTCGACATCCTGGGTCCTGACAACGTTCTGCTGGTCAATATGCCCAGCCGCTACAACTCGCCCATGACACAGACGATCGCCGAACAGACAGCTCAGTCACTGGGGGCCAACTATACCGTTATCCCTATCACCGAAAGCTGCCTGCATACCAGCGAACAGCTTACACAGACACCTATCCACAGTTATCATCAGCACCGAGATTTTCAACTTACAATCTCGCCGCTGATTTACGAAAATATTCAATCACGCGACCGCGGCTCCCGCGTCGTAGCAGGCCTGGCTGCTGCCTTTGGCGGCGCCTTCTCCTGCAACTCCAATAAAACCGAGCTCACCGTCGGCTACGCCACCTTTTACGGCGACATCTGCGGCGCGCTGGCACCTATCGGCGACCTGTGGAAGCACCATGTTTACGAACTGGGACGCTACCTGAACGACAAAGTATTTCAGCGTCAGGTACTGCCGGAAGCGATCTTCACGATCCGTCCCAGCGCCGAACTTTCCTCCGAACAGACAGTAGGCACCGGCGGCGACCCGCTGGTCTATCCC
Source organism: Phascolarctobacterium faecium (assembly GCF_003945365.1). NCBI lineage: Bacteria > Bacillati > Bacillota > Negativicutes > Acidaminococcales > Acidaminococcaceae > Phascolarctobacterium > Phascolarctobacterium faecium. The sequence goes on from NZ_AP019004.1 coordinate 1,861,550, forward strand.
TATCACGATAAACTGTTCCGCAGCTTTCTCGAACAGTGGCGCAAAACATCGCCTGCCGAGATCCTGCTCTGGTACAGCGAAGGGACACTGGCGGAACATCTTGGCTGTGAAGCAGACATCATCAGCGAAGCCTTCCCGGACGCACGCAGTTTTATCGCCGATCTGGAACACTGGTGGAAACTGATGCACACACTGGCAGTTGCCAAACGTATCCAGGCGCCTCCCATTGTCAGCATCACCCGGCGCGCTTATGGCTACGACCACCGCGAAGCACAGCTCACACCTTACTTCCCGCGCGAATACCATCGCTTGAAAGCGCAGCTTTTAAACGACTGATCCAGAATAAATAAAAGACCGTTCAGGTTAAACCTGAACGGTCTTTTTATTTCTCACTGCCATAACCTTTACAACGGTCCTCCCTGGCTGCTGATCACCGCTATACCAGCCATTTATACAGGGTAGCAAACAAGACCTCCAAATTGATCGGTTTCGTGATATGGTCGTTCATACCGGCATTTTTCGCCTTGCCGACATCAGTAACAAATGCGTTTGCCGTCAACGCCAGAATAGGTATCCTGACCGCATCCTGACGTGGCAGAGCACGAATCGCAGCTGTAGCCTCGTAGCCGTCCATGACCGGCATCTGAATATCCATCAGCACCACATCATAATACCCCGGTGCCGATCTCACAAACAGCTCCACTGCCGACTTGCCATTCTCAGCCGACTCAACCTGCAGCCCCTGCATTTCCAGCAGCTCGACAGCAATCTCACGGTTCAGCTCGTTATCCTCAACCAGCAGCACCCTTTTCCCTGCCAGTTCCTTATGCAGCTCCGGAACAGCCTCGCCGTCACAAGTATCTTTACAGGTATCACAAAACAGCTGCAGGACATGCAGCATCTTAGACTTAAATAACGGCTTGCTGATAAAAGCATCGGCCCCTGCATCAATAAATTCTTTTTCGATATTGGAATAATCATATGCTGAAATAATGATGATCGGCACCTTGGCCCCTACACGTCTCCGAATAACGCGGACAGTCTCCAAACCATCCATATCCGGCATTTTCCAGTCCAAAATAACGGCATAAAAATCATCACACCGTTCGTGCGCTTCCACTACCCGTTCTACTGCTTCAGCACCAGACAATACCCAGCTGCCGAGCATTCCAAGCTCCTGCAGCAGCATCGCCGCACTTTCGCACACCGCCAGCTCGTCGTCCACTACCAATACCGGCAGCCCGTTCAGCTCCTCATGCTCCTGCTCCTCTTTCAGCTGCAGCTCCAATGGTACAGACACAGTAAATATACTGCCAGCGCCGGGGCGGCTCTGCACCTCGATCGTGCCGTTCATCATCTGCACGATGTTCTGAGTGATCGCCAGGCCAAGTCCCGTGCCCTGTATCTTACTGATACTTTCATCTTTAGCGCGGGCAAACGGTTCAAAAATATGCTGCATATACTCATCCGGCACCCCGATCCCGTTATCAGTAAAAATAAATTCGTAATTGCCCTTTGTTGGCAGCTCCGATTTTAATTCATTGATCGTCAGACTGATCTTACCGCCCTCAGGCGTATATTTGATCGCATTGGAAAGCAGGTTCATAAATACCTGCTGCAGACGGTCTCCATCAGTTATCACATGCTCATTGCGTACATTAAAGATATTGACCTTGAACTCCTGCTGTTTCTCCACCATCATCGGCCGACAGATACTGACGATATTATCCACAACGTCCGGCAGGCTGACATCCTCCAGCACCAGATCTACCTTGCCGCTTTCGATCTTCGACATATCCAGCACCTCGTTGATCAAACGCAGCAAATGCATACTGGAAACATTGATCTTCCCCAGACAGCCGTTCACCTTCTCCGGTTCATGCAGGTTCGCCCTGGCAATCGCCGTCATACCAATGATCGCATTCATCGGCGTCCTGATATCATGCGACATCGACGACAAAAAATTGCTTTTAGCCAGATTTGCCACATGCAGAGACTGATACGCATCCTCTAAAGCACGGCGCTGCCGCTCCTGCTCCCTGCGCTCCTCAGTGATATCGATGCCCACGCTGTAAATAGACGGAATGCCATCCCAGCTGTCCTCACCGCTCACATAACAGAACGTAACCGTCAAATTCCTTACCTCGCCGCTGCGGGTCACAAACTTAAACTCAGCCACAGTATATTCGCCCGTTTTGGAAATAGAACGCATCAAAGAAGCGGCCCGCTCCCTGTCGTCAGGATGCACATAGGAACATTTGGAATGAAGCTCATGTATAAACTGCCCGGCTGTATAGCCCAGCATCTCCAAAAATTTGCCGCCATACCAAAGCACCGTTTCGCAATCCCTGGCGTCGACCCTGACCAGACCGCCGGGAATAGTTTTTAAGATCGCTTCCCGCTCCTGATCCTTCTTCGCCAGCTTATATTCGGCGCTCAGCATATCATGCGACAGCTCGATCCGCGACCTGCGCCCCTGCCAGTTAATAACTCTGTTTCTGATCATAAAAGTCTTTTTCAAATTGGGATTATCAAACTCCCACGCATAAACATCGTCCTCCGTCAGCAGCGCGTTATTGCAGAACGGACAAGGGCTGGTCCGTCCCTGAATGACCTCATAGCATTTTTTACCTGTTACCTCTGCCTTAGTAGTATGTAAAGTGGCGGCAGCCGTTTTATTCAAAAACAGCAGTTCATACGTTTCCAGATCGGAAATGTAAATATTCCCGACGTATTCGTCCATCATCCACTCAAAATAACGGGTCTTCTCTTCCAGCAGCTGGTCGCGTTCAGCTTTCAGCCGTGTCAGGTCGCTGATATCAGAATAAACTGCCAAAGCAACCTCACTGCCGTCCACTACCTCGCCCGTAATCACAGCGTCGATATTGATCCAGGCACAGCCACCATTTTTAAGCGGCCTGCGGCAATCGACCTTGGCCCTGCGTCCAGCTTTTTTTGAAGCAGCGGCAAATGCATTTTTGATTTTATGAAACTCTTCCCCGTGCCCTGCATAATATGCTTTGATACTGGGAAACAACTTCTGATATTCTGCTTTGGTAAAACCAGAACTTATATAAAAATTGTCATTCCCCCATAAAATCGTCAACTCATCATCCAAAAGCAACTTACAGACATTGATCCCCACACTGTCGAACAAAACATTATATTCAGCTACTGTATTCATTTCCCCAGGCTGCCCCTGCTCTTCCATCAAGATAAGCGCTCCTTTTAAAATCCGTTTAAAATAATATTTTCAGCAATTATATATTATTTTAACAAAAAAAAGCACACAACGCTATAACTAAAACAAATATTTTATAATTTTATCAGTAAAATACTGTTATATTTTTAAATCATTGTTTTAATTTATTATATTTCACGGTTTCAAAACACCCCTACCCCAATGCATAAAAAACTCCCCCAGGTCGTTTTATAAACCTGCCGGTCCATAAAACGACTTAAGCCTGTGATCCAAAGCGATTTATGGCTGCAGGCCAGATACACGCCGTGATCACTGCCGAGGAAGTAAAAAATATTATAATTTTAAAAATCAAGATAAAATCTAACCAGCTGTGTTTTTACTTATTTAAAAACTAAATCTCACGCCAGCATTGATCTGCCACTGTTTTTGAAAAGCACCGCCGAAAGAACGCGCCACATCAAAATAAAGGTCATTATTTTTGCCCAGCTCCAGTTCGCCGCCTAAATTCAGTTCCCACCAGCTGCCGCTGTAATCTCTGCAGTCGCGCAAGGTTTCATCTCCCAACGTCAGCACTGTGTCTGCTCTGCCGCCAAATTCATGCAGCAGGGAAGCCTTAATATAAGCACTGCTGCGCTGATACTTTTGACCCACTTCCATGCCTATACGACCTACGGCGCTGTTAATGCCTTCTGACTCAACTCTGATTCCATAATCAGTAACAGCGGCCTCTCCATTGATATGACTGACCATAAGCTGCGCCTGTGGTTCTAAATACACGCCCTGCTCACGCTGTAATCGTTTACCATATTCCAAGCTCAAAGCCGTGGCCCTGGACTTATAATCGCGTCTGTCAGCGGCGATACCAAAGGTATCGATATCGCCTTTCATCTGACCGTGCTTGAGCACGATATCTACTCTGTCGCCAGACTGGCTGTGTTTACTGCCATACAGCATTACAGCAGCTGTCTGCTGTTCGCCGCTGCCGTTGCCATAGCTCATATTTCCTTTGGCATATTCAAACGCAGCACCACCGAGCCACTCATTCATACTGCCGCCATCTCTGTCTTTAAATGCAGTGTCATAACCGATCTGATAAGTCTGATAATTATTTTTAAAGGCTTCGCCGCGCAGTTTGCCGTTGTTGATACGAGCCCATAAGCCATGTTCTGCCCGTGTTTCCTTCAGCTCGTCCAGCCGGCCCTGCAGCATATCACTGCTCAACACCCAGCTGGAATACATGCTGTCTGCCGTTTGCAGGATGCTACGGGCATCTTCTGTCGTTTCATTATGCAGACTCTCAAGATACCACTTGATACCGCCATCATTTTCATTGGAGATCTCTGTTTTATAAACATAGATCCCTCCTCTATAAATATCACTCGCTATAAAAGTATGCTCACCACTGGCATCATTTACCAGCAGCAAATGCAAGTCGTCACCCTGCCTTCTGCCGACTTCGCTGACCAGTATATTATACGTGCCTTTTGCATCACTGCTGCCGATAGACACGGTATCGCTTTGCCCCGTGCTAATATCGGCTCCCAGCACAAAAGTACCTCTGTCACCATTCAGCGTCCCGGTTTGTAATTTTTGGTAACCCGCTGCCTGCTCCATATCAATAACAGCATTATCACCGAAGTCGAGCCTGGTCAGATCACTATTGCCTGTCACTTTCCAAAAAGCACCGTTACGCAGCTTCATATTGATTTGTCCGTTACTTACAATGGCCGCCGCTCCTTCGTAATAAGAGTCGTCAGTCAGCAGATTTAGATCCAGCAGCCCACTGGTATGAGCTTGGATGTTGCCGGTCAGATAAACACTGCCGCTGCCTTCGCTGTTGACGGCAATACTGGCGCCGCTCTTATATGCTCTCAAAGCATAGCTTTGCCCCTTATTATCCAAAATAAGTCCTTTTTGAAAGTCAACTTTGCCGCCAGCAGTATAAACACCTACGCCTTGACCGACAGCATAAGTTTCTTTGGCATTACTTACACCAGTCTCGGCAACGATCTGCGCTGTTTCTTTAAAAACGATTTCCGCACTACCTGCACTATAGACCCCATACGCCGACCCGCTGCCGCTTTGCGCATGTACGGTAACAGCTTTATCTACTGTAACCTTACCGCCGGTATTAGCACTGATACCCATAGACGTACCTTTAGTACTGGTCGCTTTTATAGCCGCTGCTCCCTTAAGCTCAACATCGCCGTTACTGAAGCAGCTGATACCTGCAGCGCTGCCAGCACCGGCAACTTCTATAACGGTATTACCGCCGATCTGCGTCAAAGCACGATCGGACGATATCCCGCCATTATTATTGCTGTTGATACCTATAACGTTCCCGGTATCAGAAACAGCTTTGATCTGCGCATCTTCCACAACCTCAACCTTACCGCCGTTCCAGCTCCAAAGTCCTGTCACTGCGCCGCCATCACTTTTACCAGCAACCTTTACAGCTCCGTTCATCTTTACTTCAGCGCCGCTAAAGCCCTGCACGCCTCTGATTTCTCCGCTGCCGCTGACTACATCAACAGCCGTCAGACCAGTTACATCAATCAGACTGCCGCTGCCCGAAGCAAAAAGTCCATACCCATAGTCACCTGCGGTTTTGACGTTGACCTGCAAACCCTGCTGCGCCGTCAAGGATGAACCGTTTTGAATACATGCTCCGGCCGCCACATTTTTAGTGTTATTATTAGTCTCCGCCGTTAAAACTGCCTGCTTGGCAAAATTTATTTTGGCATCAGGAAAATATGCACATACAGCAACACAACCAACATAATCATCTAAACCATCATTATTATAGGCTGTGATCTGGGTCTCACCGCTGAAATTGATATTCGTCTTAATGGTGTCCGCTGGATTTACAAGACTGCCATCAACATAAATGCCAAAAGCACCGCCTGTTAAAATAGTCTTATCCGCCTCAAAATTCAATATATTATCTTTATCACGCTCTGTCACCGAAACAGCAGCGCCGCCAACAGTGCCATCAGCATCTGTAGTTTTGATGACGGTTTCCCTGCCTTTCAGCGTCAGACTGCCGCCAGCTACCTCGATTCCCGGACCACCTGTATCCCGCTTTCTATCCTCGGGATTATTTTCGATCAGTACACTGCCCTCAGTATTATCAAAACTGAAACTGCCGCCATTGACATAGATCCCCGTAGCCGAATTGATCTTCAAACTGTCGGCATTTTCAGTAAAAATAACTTTACTTGCCGCACCAGTAACCATTATACCCATGCTTGACTGTGTAAGATTACCTTCGCCGATATTAGTCACTGCATTGTCAAACACGATACTGGCGCCGCTATTAGCATGAATTGTATAGTTACTTTTTGGATATTCTGTCAGATCTGTCACATCCAGCGTCCCGCCGGTAAAAGTCAGGCTGCCGGTCGAACCAGTCGCCAAAATATTACCGGTATTTAAAGGGCTCACGCCAGTACCCTTGCCTGTCAGCGTCAGCTTGTCACCAACAGCTACCGTCACGGTCTTGCCGCTCACTTTGATTGGTTGAAAAGAGTTGCTCCCTTTATTCTCAACTGTGTTCTCCCCTGTAAAGGTATACTTCACTTCGCCGCTGACAATATCGACCTCTTTAATACTGTCATAATCTGTTTCATTGCCTGTAATTGCAGAATTATACTCTGTAGCACCGCCCTCTTTACAGACATTCATCAGCAATAAACTCAAAAGCACCGCTTTCCCTAACCTTTTTCTTGTCACTGTTTCCATCCCTTTCCCTTGTTACCGGTCAATTTTTACTTAAACAGTTATCTGTAAGAGCAAATATTTCGCTGTATCTGCAGCAGCTTCAGCAGCAACCGCACTTCCTCAAGCGAATACTGCTCCTGCCCCTCAGCATCAGTACCGCACCTGCTTTTACACTCACTTTTGCCTTTGTTTTCTGCCTCTTCACCTCCATCTGTACAATGTGCTCCAGCCCACTCGACCGCCGCAGCCCTATCCAGCAGTTCTTCGAGCGAACATCCTAAAACATTGGCGCTGCGTACCAGCAGCTTTAAGCTCACCAGCACGTTATTATGCTCAATATTGCTCAGATGCGTCTGGCTGATACCAAGCCGCTCGGCCAGCTGGTGCTGATTAAGCTGACGAACACTACGCAGCAGCTTGATATTGCTGCCGATACGCAGCAGGCATTTTTCATCGTACATCTTCCACCTCCACCTTCTATGTCTCTTGCACACTTTGGGTCAAAACATTTAAACAGGAGCGTTTTTATTTGTTCAGCATCAAAAATATTTGTTTCAATAATATTTATATGCATTATAGCACGTTTGTACCCCCCCGCAAGACACTTACTTTGAGCCTGTGTAAAACGTCTGCGAGTCTTGCCAGGCGCATTACGCCAGCGGCTTTAAAACTGTCGGCGTCTGCGCTTTTATAATGGCATTATTACCCGCATGTTTTAAAAGCTGCCTAAAACTATTGCCTAAATTTCACGTGCAGCGGCTGCCTGTGCAAGCCTGCAACAGTTTATCACCATAATAAAAACGCCTGCTTTGAAAGCAGGCACTGCAAAAATAAAACACGCACAATTTATTTGTGCGTGTTTTAGCTAACTTTAAATATCCAGTTTTTTTTCATGCAGCCACTTTTCCAGTAACACTGCTATTTCCTGATTATTCATATCCGAAAACGGAAAATGCGTGTTGCCTTTTATTCCTATTTCCGGTAAATGAACCACGGCAGCGTCGCCGCCGTGACGGTTGACAGCATCTGCAAATAAGCGAGCCATCTGTAAGCGCACGCGCCAATTATCCTTGTTCCATTCCGCTGTAGGCACAGCAGGAATGTTATCACCATAATAGATGACTATTGGTATTTTAGTCAGCTTCTGAAAATCTTCTAACGCTATTTCCCTTCCCGCTAAAGCTCCGAAAGGACTTGTGGTTTCCAGCGGTTCAGGTACCTCTCCTGCGGAAAAAATAAACCCGCTGCCCGGTTCATAGGCAACGACCGCACGGATTTCAGGATTTTTTATAGCTGCCAGCCAGCCCGGACCGCCCCCCTGTGAATGGGTAACTAAAATTCCCGGTCCAGATTTATCAAATACTGCAGCTACAGCAGCACTGATAATATTTTCATCAAATGCACCCGTATTGGGAGTCATTTGTCTGAAAAACTGATTTAACGCTTCCTGATTTTTTGAAAACTGTACTCCCTCAAAAAACTCGGGCCAGTTCCCCAACCTGAAATTGCTGAACCATAACTGGTCATAGGTGGCGGCACTGATATTTTCTGCCGCCGTTGACTGCCCCGCTCTACCGCGGCGAGGCTGATCAATAAGATAGGTGCTGTAGCCTTTGCCTAAAAAAATATTTTGAAACCCATCTCTGCCATCAGGGGTAGTTTCCCAGGTTTTAGCCGATTGCCCGGCACCATGCAGAAAAACTAACGGATATTTATGAGCTTTAGCCGGCTTTTGATAAAAAACATATGCGTGATCTCCGTGCAGCGACTGGCCGGACTGATCGCTCGGAACCCTGTAATTAAAACTTCCGTCAGATCTTACTACCGTGCCGCCGGCGGCAAAACTGCCCTGCTCGGCTATTAAAACTGGTTTTTCAAAGGCCTGAACTGATGTTGCTGCGGCAAACGTCAATACCATCAGCGCTAAAACTTTAGCCGCTTTTGCTTTAAGCACCTCTCTCACCTCACTTATCTGGTTTTAACGGTCCATAGAAATAAGCTGCTGTTGCGCCGCCATCAATCAAAAAATCTGCACCGGTGATAAATGCTCCCTGCTGGCTCAGCAGCAATTCGGCTACGTTGGCAACTTCATCCGCCGTTCCGGGGCGGCCTGCCGGGCATTTTGCAAACATATTTTTATAAAACTCTCCTCTGGGGCCGGTAAATTCATCAAGCGCAAACGGCGTTACGATAATGCCGGGCGAGATAGAGTTTATACGCGCACCTTTTACGCCCCATTTGATAGCTTCTGCCATTACACGTTTTACATTACAGCGTTTAGCCATTTGATACGCATGCAGTGTGTCTTTGATATTGGCCGGCTTTAATACTTCCAGCTGCAGCAGTTCTTCTGCCGGTGTAACAGCAAGCTGTTCGTCTGTTTCCGCACCTAAGGCAGCCATTCTGTGCCCAGACTGGCTGGATATCGTAACACCAGTACCACCAGCTTTGATCACTTTTCCTACTTCTTCCAACAAAACTGCTGTACCGTATAGATCCACTTTTAAAATAGTTTCGACAGAGGCCTGACTGGGTGAAACCCCGGCAGCATTGATAAGCATTGCGATCTCACCATATTTCTGCGCTGCAGCTATCATATTTAAAATTGATTTGCGCGAGGAAATATCCGCTTCTACCGCTACAGCGTCAAATCCGGCCTCAGCCATTATTTTAGTTACGGTTTGGGCGTTGTTTATATTTTTATCACTAACTACAATTTTTTTACCATGACCCATTCTTCTGGCGATCGCCAGGCCAATTTGTCCGGCACCAGTTAAAAGTATTACGTCCTGCATATACAAAAACTCCTTTCTTCAACATGCTGATACAATTTATTTTACTGCTGAATGCTGCTGGTTACAGATGTGCGCCGTAAAAATCCTGTAATTTGGCAACAAACTGATTTACATACTGCGGCTGATAATAAGTTTGGATATGGGTTGCTCCGTCTACTAAAAACAGTTCTTTCTCCTGGGTGCCGGTTGCTTTCTGGAAGGCTTCCTGCGACATATACAGCGAATCTGCTTTACTGCCGGCCATCATCAGCAGCGGCTGGTCAATCAGCTCGATATTATCGGTCGCATCCCACGACATCAGTTTCATTAAACTGCTGGTTGTATAAGCAAAGGTAGAATTGGGATGTCTGTGAGTTTTGCCATAATACATCATCCCTTCACGATAAAGGTCATTAGTTATTTTATTGATGCTTTCTTCCGTCAGCGCGTCAAAATCAACTGTGCCTGAATAAGCAATTTTACCAGTGGCGATTTCTTCTGCCCGCGCGTCAGAAGCCTGCTGCAGACGTTCCTGAACTGTATCCAGCTGGCTGTTCATATAGCCGTTCCTTCTTACCTGTCCGGAATTGAACATACTTAAGGTCGCAACTGCTTTAAAGCGTTTGTCTGATTTGGCTGCATTCAAAGTATAACCGCCTCCGCCGCAGATGCCTAAAACTCCCAGTCGCTCTTTATCTACCCCGGCATATTCGGAGATAAAATCTGCCATACCATGAATATCCTCTGTCCGAAAATAGGGTTTATCTATATTACGGGGCGTGCCGCCACTTGCTCCCTGATAGGCAGCATCGGCAGTGATCGTAACGTAACCGAGCTCGGCTAAACGCTGAGCATAAAGCCCCGCTACCTGTTCTTTTACCCCGCCATTGGGATGCGCTACTACTATCGCGGCATATTTTTTATCGCTGCTGTAATCTGCCGGAGTGTACACATTAGCGGCAATTTTTAAGCCGTGCAGCTTATACTTTACCGGATGAATATTTACCTGTCCGGCCACGTTTTTAGTTATCGCGCCCTGATAGACCAAACCGTATTTATTGCTTTCTTCTGCAGAAGCTGCCCCGCTGAAGCCAATGCCTAGCGCTAACACCAAACCAGATAATAGTAATTTTTTAGTAAATTTCATAATAACCTGTTCCTTCTTTCTTTATTTTTGCAGTAATAAACTGTCCAAAACCCGCTGTGCATTGCTGCCTGTTGCAGGGCCCGCTTTTTTATCCAGCAGCCTTACTGTTTCCTGCAGCTGCTCTGCGCTTATGCCAGTATTCATACTGACGCGCATATGCGAAGTCAGCTGGGCATTGACATTACCGATGCCTGCCAGCGCGCCGACTGTTGCCAGTTCTCTTTCCTGGCGGTTCAAAATATCACGTTCAAAAATATCGCCAAATAGATGTTCTTTCAGAAAGACGCCGATCACCGGAGCAAAATCATAGGTTCTGCCTGCCACGGGGCGGCCTACCAATTCGGTTTGAGTTTTTTCACCAATAGCATAGCGGTCACGTTTAGGATCTACCGGTGTTGCGTCACGGCCGATTTCATCGACGATACCGGCAGCCTTACGTTCATCTAAAACAGCGATCAAAGTATTGATGCCGTTCAAACTGCGCGGAAAACCGCAATAGGCATACATTTGTACTAAAACCTCTTTCACTTCATTGACAGTCATTCCATTGTCCAGAGCCTCGTTGAGCGCCGTTTTTAGATTAGACAGGTCGCCCTGGGCGGTAAAGGCAGCTACAGTAACGATACTGGCCTGCTTAGCAGTCAGCGCTTTTGCAGCAGCTGCTTCACTATTGCCGTTAAAACCTGCCATACACACTGCCAAAGTCAATAATAATAAACTTTTTTTTAACATTTCCTCACCTCATTTTATTTAGGATACTGCCTGTCAGTTACCGTTTCCAGCCAGGTAACGCCTTCGTCACTGACTTCAGATACCGCAATATGCGACATCGATGTATTGGAAGAAGCTCCGTGCCAATGCTTGACGCCCGGCGGACACCAGACAACATCGCCCGGGTACAGGGCAACTATTTCCCTGCCCCATTCCTGCGTATATCCAAAACCTTCTGTGACGATCAGCGACTGACCTGTAGAATGGATATGCCAGTTAGTTCTTGCTCCGGGGGTAAAGCTTACTACTGCAGCGTAAGTTTTCGAAGGGCTGTGGGCACTGAACAGACTGGTGGCCCAGGCTGTGCCTGTAAAATTTTTAGGGTTCGCCTGCACCGTCGCATTACTGCCGGCTTTCGTAACTGTCTGCAGCCCGGCGGTTTCCGCAGCGGCGACACTGCACAGCAGCAGCATCCCGGCAGCCGCTGCCATGATTTTTTTAGTTTTGCTTTTTAACATTTCTTCACCTCTTTTTATTTTTGTCTAAACCTGATAAAGCAATTTACTTTTTTGTTTTCATTTGTTATAATCAGCATAAATCCTCGAGCTAGCTCGAGGTCAAGGGTGTTGTTTGTGAACTATTTGTAAAATAAAACTCTGTTGGCTTGTTTGCTTTAGCACGGCTCTTTTAAGGAGGTAAATCATGAATTATACTATCGGCGAATTATCCAAAATAATGAATGTTTCTATCCATACCCTGCGTTATTATGATAATGAAGGACTGCTTCCCTTCGTACAGCGCAAACCGAACGGCCAGCGCATCTTTACCCATCGCGATTTGATTTTTCTTAATATCATCGAATGTTTAAAATCTACCGGTATGCCTTTGAAGGAAATAAAACAATATATAGAATGGTGTATCGAAGGTATGCCGACGGTACCACAGCGTTATGAATTATTTTTAGAGCGCAAAGCTATCGTAGAAGAACAAATAGCACAAATGCAGAAAATACTTGCAACAATAAATTACAAATGCGATTTTTATAAAAAAGCGATCGAAACAGGTAAGGTCGATATTTGCGAATCGGAACGTCAGCTGTTAGCGCAGAAAATTTTAGACGGAACGCTTTGAGCGTCTTACTTCCTGCTGCCCGTTCTCGCTCTGTTTCATAGTAAGTATATTTTTAGACAACGTTATAAATCCAGGCATAAAAAAACAGACATTCATTCTGAATGTCTGTTTTTCGTTAAATATTGAAACACCATGCTGCTACTTATTTCTCAACTTCTTCCCACTCGTCCTGCAAGTCATTTTCAATCGCTTTCCAGGCTCTGCCGAACTCTACTTCTTTAAAGAGAGCTGTCAGCCCGGTAATTTGTTTCAACCGCAATATTTCATCTTTGTCCATACCCAGATGCTTGGAGATCCAGGCATCCGAACGTCCCAGCTCATGCAGCTCGCTGATGATGTTGCTCATGAGGTCGACATCATGGGAACCCCTGGCCCGGTTATGCCTGATCGTACTCGCCATCCGGCAGTCGATGGGCTTATCGATGACCGATACCGGCAGCTTGCCGCCTTCCCGTTCGTAAATATCCTGATAGTCCAGCATAATGCGGTAACGGTGAAAACCGTCGACGATTATATACAGATCTTTTTCGTTGTCATAATAGCAAACGATGGGCATAGTGTAACCGTCTTCCTTGATGCTGTCATACAGCAGCTTCAGTTCCGGCGGCGCCACAGAGTTCGGATTATAGGTATTAGGCTCGATTTTTTCGATCGGTACAGAAATTATGTTGTAAACAGGACTGCTGAATTTCATTTTTCATCACAAACCTTACTGTATTTTTTCTTCAGAACATCTACCAGTTTCTGCTGCTGACGCGTCAGACCAAAGCCCATAAAGCGGCACAGGTGGTCGTTTTTCAGGATGCAGAAGCACATCCTCTTCCAGCTGGGGATATCTTTGGTAGATTTGATGTTGTCGGTATGGTCAGGTATTTTGCCGATAAAAACAATGCGGGAGTTTTTCATGACGGTGTAATTGGAAACGCCGTTGCGCCGGATATTATATCCGTGTTCCTCCAGTTCGCGGATAGTTTCTTCTTCCAGCCCGCCGCCCACTGTATGCCAGAATTCAATTGAGGTTTTGAATTTTTTGATATAGTTCTGCCTGAGCCTTGACGGCAGTGTTGCCAATAAAAAGCGGGTATATGATTCCCAGGTATGCCCTTCCGGCAGTGTGATATTTTTATAACCCATAGCTTTCGTTTTGCCATAAATAGCACCGAAATTAGCGCCCCGTACACGGCCGATAAGCTTGACCCAGATCTGAGGGTCGATGACCCGATACAGATTGAGGCTGTCTTTAGCATAATCATTGAAGGGCGAAGCAACACGCATTTGATCGGGCTTAAGCCCTGCCATATAATAAAGGTCGTACAGACGGTTATAATCATATTGAAACGTATAATTGGCGTGCCAGACATCGCTGGTACTCCAGTCATATATAGGCGAAGCCACCCAGACATTTTTGAACTGGTTGCTGATCCAGCAGGTTTCTTTGTAACCGTATTTTCGGTTCAAAAAACCGCTGTAACGCTGCAGCGATTCATCAGCGCGAATACCCAGCAGGCACACTGTTTTCTTATCGCCGTGCGCAATACGGTACCACCTGCCAAACTGTTTGGCCAAATCTTCCTGATGCATACGGTAACGATATGTCGTCATCGGGTTATTTTTGATGTTGATCACATATTTATGCTGAGGCATCGGCCTGACCCAGGCATCTTCTTTGGTGTTGTCCCAGGGATACCAGTACATTTCGTAGCTGCTGAGCGCCGTCCTTGTCGCCATCGGCAGGCAGACCCAATACGGCTCCACATCTTTTTCGATCCGTGCAAAGGTCCTTTCGACGTATTCTGTGGTAGCGCTGTACTGCGCTTCAAAATCCTGATGAAAAACGCCGATGCGTTTATCCGGATAATGTGCCTTTTGAAAATCAAGCACCAGATTGAGCAGCAGACCACTGTCTTTACCGCCGGAAAATGATACAAAGATATTATCAAATTCCTCAAACAGGAACTTTAAGCGACGCTGCAGCGCTTCATATACATTTTCGTTTAAATATTCCCTTTTCATCATAATTCTATCCCTAGACTTTCAAATTTATATTCATTGCAATAATAATATATTATATATTATATGTCAGTTCGATTCAACACACCCGAAACAGTCTTTATCAATAGCTTTAAAGCTGCTGCAAAGGTTACTTTCAAAGGCATTTTACTGTTCTTGCGTGCATAAAATCAGAATGCAGATACCTGACGAAAAAATTTTTTGGTGCTTTTATAAGGTCAAATTATATTTTATGATGTTTGTTATTATAAATATTTAAAAAGCCTTCTAATTAATAACTTTTCCTGTGTATGCAGTATTTTGTATCTTTTAATTTCGACTGCACTGTGCTAAAATAACAGTAAGGATATTAGTTATTACAAGGAGGTTTGTTATGAATACCACACCTGTTAAAATCGTAGAAACTGTTCTGCGCGATGGTCATCAGTCTCTGGCGGCTACCAGAATGCGTATTACCGATATGGTTCCTGTTCTGGAGGAACTTGACGATATGGGCTATTATGCCCTAGAGGCCTGGGGCGGCGCTACTTTTGACGCCTGCCTGCGCTTTTTAGATGAAGATCCGTGGGAACGCCTGCGTACTTTAAAAAAACATTTACCCAAAACACCGATCCAGATGCTGCTGCGTGGTCAGAATATTCTGGGCTACAGCCATTATGCCGATGATGTTGTAAAAGAATTCGTTAAACGTTCTGTCGATAACGGCGTTTCCATTATCCGTATTTTTGACGCTTTAAACGACACCCGCAATATGGAATGCTCGATGCGTGCCGCTAAAGAAGCAGGCGCACACGTACAGGGTGCTTTTGTTTATACTATCAGCCCCTACCATAAGGACGAAGACTTTTTAAAGGTTGCCCAGGAGCTGGTGCAAATGGGCGCCGATTCGATCTGCATCAAGGATATGGCAGGACTGCTGTCGCCGTATAATGCCGAAAAACTGGTACGTACGCTCAAATCGCAGCTTACCGTGCCGATCGATATCCATACCCACTTTACCAGCGGTATGGGCGATATGACTTACTTAAAAGCTATCGAAGCCGGCGTCGATATGATCGATACCGCTTTATCTCCGTTCGCACAAAGCACCGGCCAGCCTTCTACCGAGGCTATCGTCGCTACCCTGCAGGGGCAGCCCCGTGATACCGGTATCGAACTGAACAGGCTGCATAAGGCTGCCGATTATTTCCGCGGCGTCAAAACACAGCTTGTTAAAGATTTTGGCCTGAACGACAATATTCCCATCGATCCTAAGGTACTCACCTTCCAGATCCCCGGCGGTATGCTGTCGAATCTGCTGAATCAGATGAAGGAAATGGGTTCTGCCGATAAATATCCAGAATTACTGGAAGAAATGCCGCGTGTACGCGCCGAGCTTGGTTATCCGCCGCTGGTGACACCTACCAGCCAGATCGTAGGCTCTATGGCTGCTTTGAACGTCACTTTAGGCCGTTACAAGATGATCCCGAATGAAGTCAAAGACCTTGTGCGCGGAAAATATGGCCGCACACCTGCGCCGATCGATCCTGAAGTCAAAAAACTGGCTATCGGTGACGAACCGCAGATCGATCATCGCCCTGCTGACGATATTGCGCCGCAAATGGAAAGCCTGAAGGCTAAACTGGCTGCTGCCGGCTATCCCAACGCCGACGTCGACGATGTTTTATCTTATGCCCTGTTCCCTGATGTTGCTTTAGCCTATTTCAAAAAACACCGTTGACCTGAATACACAAAAGCCGTATGTCATAAGACATACGGCTTTTTTATGTATTTTATGCGTTTATGGCTTTTTCTTCTGCCTGCTGCAGCTTTTCTTTTGCTATTTCCAGCATCAGCTTGATCCTGTTCATTTGATTGACCTGGCTGGCATCAGCGTCACAATCAAGCGCAATGATATTCGCCTGAGGATCAGTGCGCAGAAGCTCGCGGATCATGCCCTTGCCGGTAACATGATTCGGCAGGCAGGCAAACGGCTGCAGGCAGACGATATTATCTATGCCGCTGCGCAGCAGCTTGGCCATCTCGGCAGTCAGCAGCCAGCCTTCGCCGGCCATATTGCCGGTAGAAAGATGTTTTTCTGCCAAAGCGATCAAGGCCGATAAAGGTTCATAGGCACTGAAACGTTTACTCTTTTGCAGCGCTATATTCAGCGGCTTGCGGTAATAATCCAAAAACTTCATAAATAATTTGGACTTGATCACATTGCCCAGCGTTCCGTCCAGCAGACGGCGTTTGACCTGTTCGTCATAAGCCGCATACAGGAAGAAGTCCATCATATTCGGCAGTATGACTTCGGCGCCTTCAGCTTCAAGATAGCTGACGATGTTATTGTTGGCAACCGGATGATATTTGACCAGTATTTCGCCGACGATGCCTACCTTGGGCTTGCGCACATTATCACGCAGCGGCAGCACATCAAAGGCAGCAGTCACCCGTTTGATCGTCTGTTCAAATGATAAGCCAGTCAAGCCTGCCAGGCTGTCCTTGCAAAGCTGTGACATCAGTTTATACAAAGCATCGGCCGCGCCCTTTTCCTGCTCATAAGGACGTACGCGATGCAGCAGCTGCATCAGTAAATCGCCATACAGCAAGCCTTTGACCATATCCTTCAGCAAATGCCACGACAGCGAAAACCCATCGCTTTTTTCACCATACAGCGAAAAAACAGGTATACTGCCAAGCCCTGCATCACGCAAAGCGCGGCGCATCAGAGCGATATAGTTGGTCGCGCGGCAGGCGCCGCCCGATTGGAACAGAGCGATACTGGTTTTATTCAGGTCATATTTTCCCGACGTCAACGCCCGCAGCATCTGGCCAATAACCAGGATTGCCGGATAACAAATATCATTATTGACATATTTCAGACCTAAGGCTACTGCTTCCCGATCCGGCAGCGGCGCGATCTCCAGCTTGTATCCGGCACGGCGCAGAGCAGTTTCCATAAACTGGAAGTGCACTGGTGAAAGCTGCGGCGCCAGGATAACGTGTGTATTCCGCATTGTTTTTGAAAACGACGGCGGTATATAAGCAGGTATGTCTGTTTCCTGATGTTTATCAATACGTTCGCGCATGGCCGCCAGCAAAGAACGGATACGGATACGTGCGGAACTGATATGGTTGATCTCGTCGACCTTCAGTAAGGTATACAGCCTGTGATGACGCTCTAAAATCTCTTTTACTACGTCTGAGGTGATGGCATCAAGCCCGCAGCCGAAGGAACTGAGCTGAATCATCTCTAATTCCTTATGTACAGCCACAAATTCTGCTGCCCGATAAAGCCGGGAATGCCACGACCACTGGTCAACAACTACAGGCAACTGCCCTTTAAGGCTTTCCGGCAGGTCGGCAACCGCATCTTCCGAAATGACTGTTAAACCAAAGGAGGCGATCATCTCCGGCAAACCGTGGTTGATTTCCGGATCTGCGTGATACGGACGCCCTGCCAAAACTACGGCATGCCCATGCCCGTCCAGCACTTTTTGCAGCAGCTTGTGCCCCATATCTCTGATTTCCTGCTTGTAGCTAAGCTGTTCGGTACGTGCTGCCTGTACGGCAGCTTCCAGTTCCTTATGCTTCAGGCCTTCCTGACGGAAAACTTCTGCCAGACGTTCTGCCAGGCGTTTATCATGGTACAGCGGCAGGAATGGATGCATAAACTCAACATCGGCCGCCCGCAGCTCTTCCATATTGGCGTAGACACTTTCGGCATAGGTTGCTACGACCGGGCAGTTATAGCAGTTATTGGCTTTCTGACATTCTTTTTCATTGTAAGGAACACAGGGATAGAAAATCTTTTTGACCCCTTTTACCAGCAGATCATGGATATGTCCATGCACCAGCTTGGCCGGATAACAGAGTGAGTCGGAAGGTATGGAGGCCATGGCCGATTCGTACAATTCCTTTGACGACGGGCCCGACAGCTCGACCCGATAGCCCAGCCGGGTAAAGAGCGTGAACCAGAAGGGATAATCCTCGTACATGTTCAAAATCCGCGGTATGCCGATGACACCGCGCTTAGCGGCTTCTAACGGCAGCGGTTCGTAATCAAAAACCCGGTGGTATTTATATGCATACATATTAGGCGCGCTGGTATTGGTCATTGGCAGCCCCGCACCGCGCGGGCAACGGTTGCCCGTATGAAACACTCCTGCCGGGAAGTAGTGAGCAGTTACCAAACAATTATTACCGCAGCCGCCGCAGCGATAGCTTTTACTGCGGTAGTCAAAAGCAGACAGTGTTGTGGCATCTACCAATGTCGATTTTTCCAGACAGCGGTCGTGCGCCAGCAGCGCAGCGCCAAACGCACCCATCAGCCCTGCAATATCCGGTCTGATGACTTCTTTGCCTGTCAGCTGTTCCATAGCACGCAAAATAGCATCGCTGTGGAAGGTGCCGCCCTGCACGACGATGGTATCACCAAGCTCGCCTGCGTCACGCAGACGAATAACTTTATAAAGCGCATTTTTAACAACGGAAATAGCCAGCCCGGCTGCAATATCGCCAATGGCCGCACCGTCCTTCTGCGCTTGTTTTACTTTAGAATTCATAAAAACAGTACAGCGTACACCCAAATCAACGGGTTCTTTAGCTGTTAAAGCCAGCTTGGCAAATTCACCAGCGTCAAGCCCCAGCCCCTGCGCAAAGTTTTCGATAAAAGAACCGCAGCCGGCACTGCACGCTTCATTCAGCATCAGGCGGTCAGGAATACCATTTTTCACAAAAAAGCATTTGATATCCTGTCCTCCGATATCGATCAAAAAGGAAACCTGCGGCGCAAAAAACTGTGCCGCCCGTAAATGTGCTACGGTCTCAACTTCTCCGAAGTCAGCGCCAAAAGCGACCTTCATCATTTCTTCACCGTAGCCGGTAACAGCCGCTCCGCCGATCACAGCCCCAGCAGGCATTTTTCCGTACAGATCCTTTAAGGCAGCAGCGGCGATCTGTACCGGATTGCCGTTATTACCGCTGTAATAAGACCACAGCAGTTTGTTATCCTCTGAAAGCAATGCCATTTTTAAAGTTGTCGAACCGGAATCGATACCCAGATAACATTTACCGTTATATGCGGCCAAAGCTTCACGCTCTACCTGATGCTGGGCATGTCTGCAGCAGAATTTTCCATAATCAGCTTCATCTGCAAACAGCGGCGGCAGTTTTGCCACTGCGTCCAGCGGCGCATCGTTCACTTTTGCCAGGGCCTGCAGCAGCTTTTCTTCGTTAAAAATCTCGCCGTCCTTACCTGCCAAAGCAGCACCGATAGCGACGAAGCAATCCGCATCTTCAGTTATCAAAGCTGCGTCAGCCTGCAATTTTAAAGTAGCAATAAACTGCTTGCGCAGCTGCGGTAAAAAGTGCAGCGGGCCACCCAGGAAAGCAACTTTGCCGCTGATTGGACGTCCCTGCGACAAATTGCCGATCGTCTGATGAACTACCGCCTGCAAAACCGAGCCGGCAATATCTTCTTTAGAAGCACCGTCGTTGATCAGGGCCTGCACATCAGTTTTAGCAAAAACACCACAGCGTGAGGCGATCGGATAAATACGCTTGCAGCGTTCTGCCATACTGCCAAGTCCGGCAGCGTCAGTACCCAAAAGCGATGCCATATGGTCGATAAACGCGCCTGTGCCGCCGGCACAGACACCGTTCATACGCTGTTCCGACGAACTGCCCAGCCAGGTTATCTTGGCATCCTCACCGCCTAATTCAACTGCTGTTTCCGCTTCTGGCAGCAAAGAACGAAGCGCCGCGCGACAAGCAATAACCTCTTGTACATGCGGCACCCCCATACGTTCGGCAAATCCAAAACCAGCCGAACCGGTCAATATCAACGAAAATTCCCTGCCGTCAATAATAGCGAGAATTTTCTGAATCTCTTGTAAAAATGCAGTGCTGGGATCTGACAAATGGCGAAAATAATCTTTAAAAATTATTCGCTCCTTTTCATCTAAGACCACAAATTTGATCGTAGTCGAACCAATATCGACCCCTAAATGATAAATCATCTTCTGCATATAAAATCCCCCTGTCAGGAAGCAGCGTCTCTTCCTGTAGCCACAAAACTTAAAGTCAAAGTCCCCAATGGTTACAAACCTGCTTTAAGCCCGCTGTTTCTGCGCTTTATCCCCTGTATAAGCAATCATTTGCAAAGCATATTTATTTCTGTTACTTAATTCAATAAAAGGCAGCTTTTTTATAATTATATACCTCTTTAACTGGTATTATCAATGGTTTCGGCAACAAAAAGCAACAAAAATACTCCATTTGTCGGATTAATAAATTACAAAATATCAAGGATAAGTAAAAACAGGATTTTACCAAATCTCTATGGATACATATAGAAACGGCAGCTTTTTTAAAAAGCTGCCGTTGGTGATGCTTTTATTCAATTACAGGGCTTCTTTAAAGGCGCTGCCGCCCACAAATTCACGTAAAATAGAGTTTTTGGGAATCAGCTCTTTATCCAGCGGTGTCACATGGCTAAGCAGTCCAAGCAGTCTTTGCGCGTTAGTATAGACCGCTTCTGTTTCCGGTACGCCCTGCAGCAAAGGCTCGGCATACTTTTTCAATACTGCAAACTCATACACCAGTGTGGTATTAAAAATAATATCTGCTTCTTCCTGGAATGGGAAAATATATTTTTCTTCCCCACGGCGCACATCGTCCCACAGCTTCAAAGTCATCAGCGCGTCATGCGAACGGAACTGCGAATCACGCACCAGCCGGCGCAGCAAACGCATATCGGTAGTCTGGATACGGTTGTAATCATCCAGCGACATCGGCGTCAGGGCACTGATATAGACTTTCAGTTTATTACGGGCCGGAACAACGGCAGAAATACGTTCGTTCAAGCCGTGGATACCTTCGACGATCAGCACAGAGTTATCGCTCAAAGTCAGCTCACGGCCACGGTATTCGCGCAGTCCGGTACGGAAATTGTATTTGGGTATTTTAACTGTTTCACCTGCCAGCAGACGCTTCAAATGGTCATTGAATAATTCCAGATCGATCGCTTCGACGCTTTCAAAATCATAAGATCCATCCGCTTTGCGCGGTGTATTCAAACGTTCTTTATAATAATCGTCCATCGATATCGGCACAGGTCTGAGACCATTGACTACCAGCTGGATGCTCAATCTTTGTGCAAAGGTCGTTTTCCCTGAGGAAGAAGGACCGGCAATCAACACGAGATGTACGTCTTTGCCTTTATCAGTGATTTCATCAGCTATGGCGGCGATCTTTTTTTCATGCAGCGCCTCAGCCACCTGAATGATCACTCCGGCATGGTCCTCTTTTATAATGCGGTTCAGCTTGGCAACAGTATTGCATTGCAGCATAGTTGACCATTCTTCCATCTCGTGGAACATTTTATTGAGTTTGGGGCTGTCAACAAAAACATCCAGTTCGTTCTGACCCGTTTCCGGATAATTGATAACGATGCCGTTTTCGTAGTTTATCAGTTCAAACAGCTTCAAATAACCGCAATCCGGCAGCATCGGCCCGAAAAAATATTCCATATGGCCCTTCAAGGTATAACAGGTCAGCAGTAAATCATCATCAATAGCGTGCAGCAGCTCCAAGCGGTCAGCTTCGTTCCGCTCGCATAAAATTTTTTCAGCTTCTTTTTTATTTATATGTTTATAAATGATCGGTTCAGACTTGGCTGCCAGCTCTTTCATATAGTCTTCCAAGGCCTTTAAATCGTAGTTGCTGAGTACGATATCGTTAGTGATTTCGCAAAATAAAGCGCTGCCCAGGGAATTACGGGCCTCAATTTTTACTTCCGGCCGCAGCTCTTTGATAGCTACCAGAAAAAGGAACAGCAGGCTGCGCACATAAACGCGCATCCCCTCCTCCGTATCCAGCGTTATAAAATCAACTGTACCATTTTCAAAAACAGGCTTTTGCAGATCAGTACCAATGCCATTGAAAATACCTTCCACGATCGGGCTTTGATAGTTAGCAGCAAAGTCTCTGCTGACTTCCAACAGCGTCGTTCCTGCAGGATACTCTCTGATAATATTGTTGGGTAATGTCAATTTAATTTTCATAAATACTCCTTATGGGAAAAAAGACCGGAACTTTTTTAGCTCCGGTCTTTGATTGTTATCAATGCTTATTTTTCTACAGCCTGCATTGCAGCCTGTACTTTTGCAGCCATACCGGCGATCTTTTTAAGCGGTACTGCGCAAACGGCAATACGTACACCTGCAGCCAAAGGAACAGCAAAAATATTGTCTTCGTGCAGTTTATCACAGATAGCATCGGGATTTTTTGCCGGAATGGACAGGAAGAAGCCTGCTACATAAGGCAGCATCGGCAAGCCGCATTCTTCGGCTTCTTTTGTGAACAGGTCGGCACGTGCTTTGATCATTTGATAATAATCGTCACGCTCTTTTTCGGTAGCGGCAAGCAGTTCCGGGTCACTGTAAATATTAGCCAGAGTTTTCATTGCCGGACGGTTGATGTTGGACCAGGTCGCACGGCTGGTATATTGGTTGATGGCGGCAAATTCTTCAATGATTTCCTTAGAAGAAGAAACGCCGATCATAGCGCCGGTGCGCTGGCCATAAAGTGTAAAGCCTTTAGACATACTGTATGCCACAATACTGAGAATGTTAGCAGGCAGATTAGAAAGCTTTTTGAAGATCTTACGAACTTCTTCTTTTTCGCCGGCATAATCAATATATGCTACGTCTAAAAGCAGCGTTACAGTTTTATCAGTACCTGCAGTCGCTTCTTTGATGATGTCGATAACGCCCTGCAAGTCTTCTTCACTGAGGCTGTAGCCAGTAGGGTTATGAGCCGGAGTGTTGATCATGAGCAGCAGGCTTTTCTGTTTGCCCAAAATCTCATTGACTTTGGCTTTTAAAGCCGGCAGATTGTATTTATTATTTTCATCCAGCATTTTATAAGTATCCAGCTTACGTCCCATATCCTGACACAAAACCTTATACGGTCCCCAGTACCAGTCGGATGTCAGCGCGGTTTCACCTGCGTCCATATAGTTCCAGATAGTATGATGGATAACACCTGTACCGCCGGCAGTAGCAACAGCGGCGATATAGCCTTCAGGACTGGAAGTGCCGAAAGCAGCAGTAATAACTTTTTCAAGATAATCAGGCAGTCCGGAAATAGGAGCGTAGGCGATCAGCTCGTTTGTCGCAAGACCACGGTAAACCTTTTCGATAGTCGGCAGACAAACAAGTTTTTCATCTTCGTCTAAAATAGCGCCGATAGTGGCATTGGTTACTTTGTCAGCACCGTATTTAGCTGCTGCGGCAACGGCAGCGGCATTAGCGCCGAAAATTTTATCCTGGGCAGATTTTCCTTTAGCATGATTAGCTGCAATACTAGTGATCATTGGTAAAAGGCCTCCTTAATTTATATAAGTAACTTTGCTTGCTTTTTATTTTGCGCCTTCCGGGAAGAAATGCTCGTGGATAGCGTTCACAGCGGTTTTAACGTCCTTTTCCGGCACCAGGCAGGAAACGCTGATCTCGGAAGTACTGATAACGTCGATATTGACGTTGGCTTTAGCAAGCGCACCGAACATACCTGCGGCAATACCGGGGCTGCCCAGCATACCTGCGCCAACGATAGATACCTTGGCAACATTGACTTCAATGTCAGCTTTATCAAAATGCATCGTTTCCTTCAGGCTTTCAATAACGCTCATCGCTTCTACCATATCGGTTTGGGTAACGGTAAACAGGATGTCATTTTTATGGTCGGTAGCGCTTGCGCTTTGAACGATCATATCGACATCGATATTGGCTTCAGCCAGAGCCGAGAAGATTTTATAGGCAATGCCCGGTTCGTCGCTGACACCGCGAACGGCGATTTTTGCGACATTAGTATCGTGCGCTACACCGCGAATAACAAAGTTTTTCTCTTGCACTGTGTATTCCTCCCTAATAATAGTTCCGGGTACGTCGTTAAAGGTAGAACGTACATGGATGGCAACGCCGTTGTGCTCACCATACTCTACGGCGCGCGGCTGCATAACGCCTGCACCCAGGCG
The DNA here is from genome assembly GCF_003945365.1 of Phascolarctobacterium faecium. Taxonomy (NCBI): domain Bacteria; kingdom Bacillati; phylum Bacillota; class Negativicutes; order Acidaminococcales; family Acidaminococcaceae; genus Phascolarctobacterium; species Phascolarctobacterium faecium. The sequence goes on from NZ_AP019004.1 coordinate 1,886,266, forward strand.
GGCCAGTTCCAGCATTTCCACAAAAGTGATCTCGTCCAGCTTCTGCGCTCCCGGTACGATACGTGGATCAGCGGTATAAACACCGTCCACGTCAGTATAGATATCGCACATATCAGCTTTCAGACCTGCCGCAATCGCAACAGCAGTAGTATCGCTGCCGCCGCGGCCCAAAGTTGTGATCTGTCCCAAGTCAGTAATGCCCTGGAACCCGGCAACGATAACTATCTTGCCTTCGTCCAGAGCCTGCTTGACCTGACAGGCCTGTACGTCTAAAATACTGGCTTTAGAATGCTTATCGTTCGTTTTGATACCAGCCTGAGCACCGGTAAAGGATACTGCGGGCTGTCCTTTGGCACAGAAAGCACTGGCCATCAGGGCAATGGAGACCTGCTCGCCTGTCGCCAGCAGCATATCCAGTTCTCTTTTCGGCATTTCGGGATTGACTTTAGCAGCTAAAGTCAGCAAATCATCAGTATGGTCGCCCATAGCGGAAACAACTAAGACGATTCTGTCGTCCGGTTGACGTTCGCGCAGAATCCGGTCAACGATACCATGCATCTTCTCAGGTGTCGCAACCGAGCTGCCGCCAAACTTTTTCACTAGTGTAGCCATTTACTTCCCCCCATTTGTTAACTTGCTACCCGGAAAAATCCATTCCAAGCGCACAGAAAGCATATATTTTCACTAACTATTATCACATTATTTAGTCTTTCGGTCAATATCTTCTACAAAATTTTCTTGATTGTATTACATTTTTACACAAAACTGCCTTTTACAGATAAATTACCGTCGCACCGGCACCGCCTTCATGCAGCGAAGCCAGCTCCAGTCTTTTGACCGCACGGTGCGCGGATAAATAGGCAGTCAGTCCGGCACGTAAAGCACCTGTTCCCTTGCCGTGAATGATACGCAGCTCCGGCAAACCTGCCAGCAGTGCATCGTCGATGCCTTTATCTACGGTCGGTATCGCTTCTTCGATCGTCATACCACGAACATCCAGTTCCTGTCTGGTAGAAGCAGTACGTGTGACCAGCATATCATGGGCATACCCCTTGCGTTTTTTAGGCCGCAGATCTTCGCTCACTTTGGTCTTACCTTTTACCAGCAGGCAATTTTTAGCAGGCACGTTAGTTTTTAATATACCTACCTGCACTGTCACATCGCCGCCGTTAACAGCAACAATCGTACCATTTTGACGCAGTGAAGGTAAAAAGACAGTCTGCCCGACTTTGGCAGTTTCTTTTGACAACGGCGTACCTTCCGGCAATGGCGCATCTTCACTGAACTGTTTATTTAACTGTTTGCGCGCGGCTTCTGCAGCAGCTTCCAGTTTTTTCGCATCAAAGTCAGCCTTCATTGAGCGCAGCTCTTTTAAAATAGCTTCCGATTCCCTACGGCTGCTGCGGTAAATCTCATCAGCCTGTTCACGGGCTTTACGCAGCATTTCGTTCTTGCGGCGGTCAAGCTCCTGTTTCTGCTTGTGCAGCTCCTGCTTAATCCGCTCACTTTCCAAACGCAGCATTTGTATTTCTTTGTTCTGCGATTCATATTGGCGGCGTTCGCCTTCCAGCTCGTGCAATACATCTTCCATATGCACATGTTCCTGATCCAGCAGTTTACCGGCATTTTCAACAATCTCTTCCGACAGTCCCAGCCTTCTGCTGATATTGAAAGCATTGCTGCTGCCCGGAACACCCATCAGCAATCTGTAGGTCGGCCGCAGACTGACAGGATCAAATTCCACGCTGGCATTTTCCATTCCCGTATGTCCATAAGCAAATGTTTTCAATTCGCTGTAGTGTGTCGTGATCATTGTCAGCACGCCCTGTTCATGCAAATGCTCTAACATCGCCATAGCCAGGGCAGCACCTTCGTTAGGGTCAGTACCGGCACAGATTTCATCCACCAGTACCAGATCACCGCTGCGCACTTCATTTAAAATCTCTACCAGATTGGTCATATGTCCGGAAAAAGTACTCAGGCTCTGCTCAATGCTCTGCTCATCACCAATATCGGCATAAATAGCTCTGAAAACCGGCATTTTAGCACTGCGGGCAGGTAAAAACAAGCCGGCCTGCGCCATTAACGCAAACAGCCCGACCGCTTTTAGAGCTACGGTTTTACCGCCGGTATTTGGACCGGTGATCAAAAGCGTATTAAAATCTCCGCCCAATTCTATATCCAGGGGCACTACTTGACTTTGATCCAGCAGCGGATGACGTCCCTGCACGATCTCGACTTTGCCGCCTAAATGCAGCATTGGCCTTACGGCTTTCTGAGCCTGCGCCAAATAAGCACGGGCACAGATAACGTCAAGATTTGTAAGAGTCTCGACGCCGGCAGTGAGCAGATCACCGTCTGCCCCGACGCTGCCGGACAGCTGCCTCAGAATCCGTTCTATTTCCTCTTTTTCTTCGGCCATATATTTTTTGATATCATTATTCAGGTTGACAACGGCCATCGGCTCAATAAACAGGGTTGCTCCACTGCCGGACTGGTCGTGAACGACGCCCGGAAAATTGAGTTTATATTCCTGTTTGATCGGAATGACATATCTGTCTCCGCGCATAGTTACCAGCGCGTCCTGGAAATATTTTTGATTATTAGGATCGTGCAGGACTTTTTCCAGCTGTTCACGCACACGGTTTTTCGCTATCTGAATGCCAGTCCGTAAGCCGCCAAGCTTTGTCGAAGCACTGTCTTTGATCTCGCCTTTTTCAGAAATAGCATTCTCCAGTTGTTTTTCCAGACGCGGCAGCGGCTGCAAAGTTTCGGCATAGGCTGCCAAAGTCGGTGCCAGCTCACTCTCCTCCTGTAAAAAGGTCTTGATCTGACGGATCGCCGCAGCCGTACTGCCGATCTCCATTAAGGTTTCAGCTTCCAGCACAGCCCCTAATTGGGCATGCTTAACAGCAGCCACAATATTATGCGCGCCGCCAAAGGGGAATCTTTTCCCTTCATCCAGCAGGCGCAGTGCCTCGGCTGTTTCCTCCTGCAAGCGCTTAACGATACTGAACTCACTTTCTGTGCGTATCGCTAAAGCCTGCGCCTTCCCCAGCGAGGTGGCAGTTTTGCTGGCCAGCAGCGCTTTTACTTTATCAAATTCTAATGTCTTAACAGCAAATCTTGCCATAATTACTCCTTATAATACGCCGCGGAAATAATGCCCCCTGGTCGTATGCGGCAGGTTTTCCGCAACTTCGCGGTCACCTCGCAGCACTTCCTTATACAGCGTTACTAATGATGCAGTTTCTTCATTAGTATAATTACGCGCGTCTAAACGCAGACGGCCAACGCCGATACTTTCCATATGCTTGATATTGGTCAGCATCGACAGGTCATGCGCATTTAAAATATGCATTCGGCAGTTCTGATCGGTAACTATAGGAAACTTCGCATCCTTGCGGTCGCTCAAAAACAACTGCTCCCGGCAGTTAAATTTACAGGCGCCCTGATGCAGATCACCTAAAAAGCTGCCGCCTACACAGTATTCCGAAACCATCATTTCAATCCGACCCTGCACCATACATTCCACAGGAACGGGGCTGACTGCGGCTAAATGTTCTACCTGCGCCATTGTCAGCTCGGCTGACAGGGTTGCTCCCACGGCGCCCTGTTCACGCCAGAATTCCAAATTCTGATCGTTATAAATATTCAAAGACATATCCGCCCACAAAGACAGCCCGCTGTATTGCTGCGCCAGCTGCCACAAGCCGTTGTTGCTGATATAAACAGCATTGGGCTTCAACTGCTGCCAATAGGCAAACAGCTCTGCAAAATAAGGCAGCTGTCCTTCTTTAACAATACGCGGTGTCGCTATGGCCCATTTTTTACCATAATTTTGAGCAAGACCGGCAACTTCGGCATAAGACTGCCTCGGCAGCTGCCTGCTGCTGAAAATATCCCCGCCAAAAATAATATAATCAGCGCCTCCTGCCAAAGCAGCCTGTGCTTTAGCAACAGTATCGGCATGCACAGTCAAAAGCGCATGTTTACTGCGGCTGATTTTTTCTGCAGGAACCAGATCACGCGGAACTTTATGACGTTGTACACGCATCGGTGCAAAAGCCTCCAGACGTGCAGTATCTAAAGCTTCGACAGCTAAACGGCGAGCCTCGTTGATCTCGCTCATCGGCACCATTACGTTTTCATCACATTCAAGCACCAAGTCTGACAGCTCATATTCAGTCGTGCCCAGTCTATCTACCTGTTTACGCACAGTTTCCTCATTTAAAGCATGCTTGCGGGCAGCTTCTACAATAAACTGCGTTTCACCATAGCCTGTATTGCCCTCGTCATCAGTCAGCAGCACCGTCATTGGATTGCCTGCTCTTGCTGTTACTAAAGCACTTACAGGGATACGGCGTTTGGCCTTCTCACCAAAGAACTGTGCGGCATATGTCATCAGACGGTTATCAAAGGTTCTGAAAACACGGTCATTCATTTTAATGCCATGCGGCACATCGATAGTGACCTGCGAACCTGCGGCAGCCACAGCTACTTCCTGTCCGTTCTGTAAAAGTGACGTCACAGTAGTGCCAACACGACCACCCACGCTGACCCAAAACTCTAAGCCATCATCCAAATGCAATTCTTTATCAAGTTTCAGTGTCGCTTTGTTAGCAGCTTTATCAAGCTTAACAACACGCCCCACCAAAACACCGCGATTGTTTGGCCGGCGGTCGCTCATCATTTCCCTGCCGGGCCGCTCCAGCAGATAAGCAGTTGTAAAATCACGATTAAAGATCTGTTCAATATTGGCAAAATCTTCTTCCGGCACCTGATAATCACCGCCAAGATAACTGTCGATAGCCCTGCGATAAGCATCGACAACTACGGCTACATATTCAGGACGCTTCATACGTCCTTCGATTTTATAGGATGTTACACCGGCTTCGATCAGCTGCGGTAAAATATCCAAAGTATTCAAGTCCTTAGGACTCAAAAGATATTGCCCTGCGTCTTTGCCGCTCAGCAGATCTTCTCCTGCTTCATTGACCAGCTTATAAGGCAGACGGCACGGCTGGGCGCAACGTCCGCGATTGCCGCTGCGGCCGCCGATCAGGCTGCTCATCAAACATTGACCTGAATAACATACGCACAAAGCTCCATGAATAAAAACTTCTATTTCTGTATCTGTGCCATAACAGATCGTATTTATTTCTTCCAGACTCAACTCGCGCGCCAGAACAACACGTTCCATACCGGCTTCAGCAGCAAGCTTAACACCCTCGGAATTAGTAACCGTCATCTGCGTACTGGCATGCAAAGGCAGGTCCGGCACTATTTGCCGGGCCAGACGGATCACACCCAGATCCTGTACGATAATACCGTCGATGCCCACATTACTCAAAAACAGCAGATAATCAGCCAATTCGCCCAGCTCACTGTCATCGACCAGCGTGTTGACAGTGATATACAGTCGCACACGGTGCATATGAGCAAAGTAAACAGCCTTCTGCATTTCTTCACGGTCAAAATTACTGGCATACTGACGTGCGCCAAAAGCTTTGCCGCCCATATATACAGCATCAGCACCGGCATTCACCGCCGCTTCCAACGCTTCCCAGCTCCCGGCAGGAGCGAGCAGTTCGATGGTTTGCTTTTTCATTAACTAAAAACCTCTTCTCTAAATATCCTTCGCCGCTTTCAGCAAGGCTTCATATTCACGACGTAAGGTATATAACTCTCCCGCCAGATCCAACGCCGCCCATACAGCGACTTTGGAAGTTGTGACCAAATGCTGGCTTGTCGCCAGTTTCTGCATTTTTTTATCAACCATTGCCGCAATCGCATCCACATCAGTACGCGGCAAATCAGTCTTTAAAGTATATTCATCATTAAAAATTTTCACGGTAACGGCAGTTTTTTCCATCTCAGACCTCCGTTATCACAATACTTTAACAGTAAAGCTGAATTTGTCAAAGCCGCTGCCTTTTTCCCAGGCACGCTTATATTCCATATTCACCTTGTATTCGCCCGGCTCCTGGGCACCGAAAACAATTATTTCTAATCCAGGCATTCCGGTCCGGTTGTTGGCAGCATTACCAGGCAAAACATAAGAACGTCCCAGTTCATAAAACTGACCAGCATAACCATTACCCTCTACAAACCAGGAATAACCCGTTGTACGATTGGATTCCAACTGTAAAGCCAGCAGCTCTCCGGCCTTCACAGTTACGACCTTATCCTCAACAGCACGAGTCAATCCATATACCGTCAGCAAACGGCCTGCTTCGCCTGTGCGCAGCAACGGAAACAATTTACTATAAGAAACAAAATTACTGTAAGCAGCACCACTGCTGGTACGCGTATAAATACCGTTATCAGCAAATAACACGCCTTCATAAGCGCCTAAAATTTCATGTACGGCATTGCCTTCGCCAACAAAATCGCGAATGCTGAACTCATTGCCGGTAGTCATATCTAAATTTACAGCCTGATAAGCAGTACGGCCGCCGTTAGTCGCTTTCAGCAAAATACCGACTAAGCTGGGACGGTTCAGCTTCACTTCATAGCTGACTGTACCGCTGCCGCCAACCTGCGCCAGCAAGTCTTTGACTTTGCTGTTCAAAATGCCGTTAACACTTTTTTGAAGATTAGTATATCTCAGACCATCAATCTCCGGTATCTCGCCCTGCATATTCTTTGTCGCAACAACTTTGCTGAAAACAGTCGTTGGTTGCTCGGCAAAAGCTACAGTACTTAATCCCAGTATCAGGCAGCACAGTAAGATCCCCAGTATTCTCATCAGCGTCGCACCTCTTTCAATAAATATTTTTGATTTAAGCTAAGGCCTTGATATATTGAACAGCCTTGCGCATTCTGCTCAAGGTAGTTTCTTTCCCCAGCAGCACCATAACATCAAATAAGCCCGGGCTTACAGTACGACCTGTCAGAGCCAAGCGTGTCGGATGCACAACTTTTCCCAGTGATAATCCCTGCTCTTCGGCAATCTTATTATAAGCGGCTTCCGTACTGGCAAGATCAAAAGTCTCTAACGCTTCAAGCGCATTGATGCAGACAGTTAAGAGCTCGGCTGCTTCCGGTTTAAAATGCTTGCCGACACCTTTTTCATCATAGCTTTCTACCTCTTTAAAGAAGTATTCTGCGGCTTCAACAACTTCCTGCAGTGTTTTGACACGTACGCGCACTACGTCTACCAAACGGGCAAAATAATCTTTATTTGCCTCCAGCCATGCTTCATCTACCAGGCCGGATTTGATGAAGAAGATTTTTGCCTCAGGCAGAACTGCTTCCAGCGGCAATGCTGATAAATATTGTCCGTTCATCCATGTAAGTTTTTTCGTATCATAAACGGCTGCCTTTTTCGACATTTTTTCCAATTCAAACTGAGTCACAGTGTCCTGCAGCGAGAAAATTTCTTCTTCGTTGCCCGGAGCCCAGCCCAGCAGAGTCAGATAATTTACAATTGCTTCCGGTAAATACCCCTGTTCACGGAATTCTTCAACAGAAGTTGCGCCGTGACGTTTACTTAACTTACTGCGGTCAGGAGCAAGTATCATCGGCATATGTCCAAATTTAGGAACAGCAAAACCACAGGCCTCATAAAGCAGTACCTGCTTAGGAGTATTGGATAAATGTTCTTCGGCACGCAGCACGTGACTGATGCGCATTAAATGGTCATCAACGACCACAGCAAAATTATAGGTCGGCATACCATTAGTTTTAACGATGACAAAATCATCAAATTGCGTTAAATCAAAAGTAACGTCGCCGTGGATCAGATCATGTACTGTCAGGTTTCCTTCCGTAGGTATTTTAATGCGTACGGAATAAGGCTCACCCTTAGCTGCTCTGGCCTTTGCTTCCTCGACAGGCAAATCTCGGCAGGTGCGGGCATAACGGAACGGCTGTTTGGCCGCACGTTGTTTCTCGCGTTCTGCTTCCAAAATTTCCGAAGTACAGAAGCAATAATACGCCTTACCTTCTTCCAACAGCTGTTCGGCAACCTTGCTGTAAATCTCACGACGCTCTGATTGGTAATATGGACCCACTTCACCGCCTACTTCAGGTCCTTCATCCCAGTTCAGCCCAAGCCATTTCAAACTGGTAAGTATTTGGCTTACGCTGTCTTCTTTCAACCGTTCAGTATCAGTATCTTCAATACGCAGCACCAGCTTACCATTATGTTTTTTAGCAAAAAGCCAGTTAAATAAAGCTGTTCTTGCTCCACCGATATGTAAATAACCCGTTGGGCTGGGTGCAAAACGCACACGCACTTCTTCCATGTTATCGTCTCCTCAAATTGAAAAATGAAAATTCTATATCATTATAATTATATTACGAACAAAGTAAAAAAGCAAAGCAGCCCTGCCTTAGCAGGACTGCTTTGCAGCAGATTTTACAGTTATTTTTCTTCTCAGCCTGTTTTTATCGTTTGGTTTACTTTTTTAAGCAGATGCTTCTTCTTTTACAGCTTCCGCCAAAATCTCGATCGCCAGACAAATATCTTCGTTGTCAGCATATTCTGCCGGGTTATGGCTGATGCCGCCTTTACAGGGGACAAACAGCATACTTGCAGGAGCCAGTTTAGCCATGTGCATAGCATCGTGGCCGGCTCCACTGTTCATATGGCGATAAGCGATACCTTTCGCCGCACAGATAACATCCAGCTTTGCTGCCAGCTCTTCCGACAAAGCGACAGGATTATCGGCTGTCAGCATATCCATAGTGATAGTAATACTGTCATTTTTAGCAATTTCTGAAACCGCATCACGAATATCGCTCAAGGCACAGTTGATACTTTCTTCATCTACTCCGCGCAAATCTACCCACAAGGTAGCCTTGCCAGGAACTACATTGATCGAAGATGGCTCTACATCCAAAACACCAACTGTAGCTACCGTGCCGCTTTCCGCTTCATTAGTTGCAGCTTCTTCAATGGCTATAACAAGCCTGGCCGCACTTACAAGCGCATCTTTACGAAAACCCATGGGAGTGGCTCCGGAATGATCAGCTATACCTTCGACAATGATTTTAAACCGCGTCGGCGCCGCAATATTATGAACGATACCAATGCGTTCACCTGTTTCTTCCAGTACCTTACCCTGTTCAATATGTATTTCCCAAAAACTTTTAAAGCAGCCTGCTGCTTTACGTGCCTGTTTGTAGGCAGCAGGGTCACAGCCCCATTCTGTCAGTGCTTCTTTAAAAGTCACTGAACCTTCTTTGGCAGCGCCCGAGAATTTATCAGGGTCGCCAACACCGGCCATCAGTTTACTGCCGATGGTAGCAAAGCCAAAACGGCTTGATTCCTCTGCCCTGAAAATAATAACCTCAATCGGCCGCTCCAGTTCTTCATCCTGCAGCATATAAAGTACTTCTAAAGCACCTACAACACCTACAGTACCATCATAGGCACCACCCTGCACGACAGTATCTATGTGGGAACCCATGGCAACAGGCGCCAAATCAGTATTTTTACCTTCACGACGCAAAAAGACATTACCAACAGCATCTACAGACAGCTTCAGCTGTAAGTCCTGTATCTGCTTGAGCAGCCATTCCTGCGCTGCTTTGTCTTCTGCCGTATAAGCCAATCTTGTGATTCCGTGTTCTGTTTTGCCAAATTGCGCCAGCCCCTGTAACAGTCCGGCTACTCTTTCTTTGTTTATCGCCTGCATAACAGTCCCCTCACTTTCTCACACTTATTTATTCTTATTTTGACGGCGGTTAGAGCCGGTCTTAGGTGCTTTACGTTTATCCACGACAGCTTTTTTACCGCGTTTCGGTTTAGCAGCTTCTGCCTTACGTTTTTTCTGTACTGGCGCATGCTCACGACGGGCTATCGTTTTGCCGTCTAAATTCTGCCGTTCCATTTTCACATCAAGCTTGTTTTCAATATTTTTGAGCCATTTTACTTCTTCAGCAGTGTATAAGGTAACTGCAATCCCCTCGTTACCGGCACGCCCAGTACGTCCTATTCTATGCACATACCAGTCTACGTCATGCGGTATATCATAATTAACGACATGAGTCACGCCTTCGATATCCAGCCCACGTGCAGCCAGATCACTGGCAACCAGGACCTGCAGCTTGGCCTCACGGAAGGCTTTCATTACTGTTTTGCGTTTGGCCTGCGACATCTCACCATGCAGCACATCTACATTATATCCCTGAGTTCCCAGCCACTCACCCAATTCTTTTGTGCGTTCTTTGCTGAAGCAAAAAACAATCATCAGATAAGGATTGTAACGGTCTATTAATGAAGCAACAGCCTTATTACGATATTCGTCCGTAGTTTTGATGCAGATCTGTTTGATATTTTCAACCGTTGCTTTATTAGGGTCAATATCGATCAAAGCACAATTACGGGTAATACGTTTACCAAGCTTCTGCACTTCCTCTGATAAGGTAGCACTGCACAGCATAGTCTGCCGTTCCGGATCAGTCATTGCGATAAGCTCCGAAGCTTCATCAATAAAGCCCTGCTTAAGCATTTCATCAACTTCATCCAAAACCAGATATTTAACTCCGCCAAGGTTAGTATTGCCTTTGCGGATATGATCTAAAAGACGCCCCGGCGTACCGATCAAAACATGGCTTTTGCCGTCCAGCTTATGCTTCTGCGCCTCAAAATCACGGCCGCCGGTAACCGCAAGCACCTTTACTTCACTTCCGCCCAATAACTTCTTCAGCTCTACTGCTATCTGCTGCGCCAGTTCACGAGTCGGCGTAATCACCAACGCCTGTACAAAAGGCTTAGCCGCATCCAGACGTTCTGCCATCGGTACTAAAAATGCCAGTGTTTTACCAGTACCTGTCTGCGCTCTTGCGATAACATCACGGCCTGCAAATAAGGCCGGTATAGCCTGTTCCTGAACAGGCATCGGCTTTTTAATACCCATTTGCTTAAGCAGCTCAACCGTTTCAGCACAAACCTTCAATTCTGCAAAACTATTCACCATATTTCTCACCGCTTTCATTTCAAATCCTAAAATTAAATAATAAAAAAAGCGTCCGATGCGGGACGCTCCGTCAATCTCTTGCTTGACTATGTAGTTGTACTGCTTGCATTCACCATAAAAATAATGGTGCCGAGGACCGGAATCGAACCGGTACGGGGATCACTCCCCGAGGGATTTTAAGTCCCTTGCGTCTGCCAGTTCCGCCACCCCGGCAAAAAGTGGAGGCGACACCCAGAATCGAACTGGGGATAAAGGTTTTGCAGACCTCTGCCTTACCGCTTGGCTATGTCGCCTTAACTGGAGCGGAAAACGAGATTCGAACTCGCGACCCCCTCCTTGGCAAGGAGGTGCTCTACCACTGAGCTATTTCCGCATAAATGGTGCCTCAGCACAGAATCGAACTGTGGACACAAGGATTTTCAGTCCTTTGCTCTACCAACTGAGCTACCGAGGCAAAATGGCGACCCGGATGGGACTCGAACCCACGACCTCCGCCGTGACAGGGCGGCATTCTAACCAACTGAACCACCGGGCCATTCAAACCATGTAGGCATATTATATGGCATTTACATCAAGATGTCAAGAGTTTCAGACAATAAATTTATTACATTCGTTACGCTTTGCCAAGTTTTTGCAATGCCTGTTCCAGATTATTATCCAGCAGATTTTCCAGATCTTTTAAATTTCGGCAATCAAATTCATGTGTTATTCCTGTCATAAACCGTTTTTTCGTTTCAGCAAAAAACTCATCGCGGAAGCTATTATAGAAAAACACCAGCTGATTACCATGTTCAAAGTCACTGTAATCAATAAAAAGCGTTGAACCATTGATATAATCGATGGGATTGTCAGGAGTTATATACAATTCAAAAGCACCTATTTTCTGCGGCAGCTTGCCGGTATACGCCCAGTTCAGAAGCCCGGCTTCCTCTATCAAGGTTCCCATCTGATGCTTCTTTTCCCTGTTCACGTCCGCTAAAAGCTCCGGCAGCTTCTCATGCATCATTTTAGCAAATTTATCCCTGTCGCGGCAAAAATAGCGAATATCTCTGAACGTATGCATGCCAATCGTTTTTACAGGTACATAATCAAAGGTTTCCGAAGTATAAATCAAATCAAGCTTGCTGTGCATTGCTTCATTACTATATGAAGCAATCGTTAAGATCTGTCCGTCTATTCCCTGTCCCATTGTTAACTTAAAGCCATCTATTTCCTGCGGCAGTTCTTTTAAAAATTCCCACTCGCCAAGCTGCGCCTCTATCTCTGTGATTTTAGGCTGTCCCATGCTAACACCTCTCTATCCTTTTATGCTCAATTACTAATCTATAATTTATTATTGTAGCACAAATGCACTGCTGATAGCAAAGAAAGCTGCTGCCCAAAGGCAGCAGCTTTTTCAAATCCTGCATACAATTTTTAGAAGGTCATTTCCGCACCAACACGCCACAACCTTCCCGAATAACGCATACTGGTAATCTTTTTATCAAAAAGATTATCGATTCCGGCATAAGCACGATATTTATCGCCCCAGCGTTTATTAACGACAAAATTAAACGTATTGATACTGTGATCTTCACTGTCTGCCCTATAATCAGAATACCACTTATTCCAGGCAGTAATATTCCATTCCTGTTTTACAGGCTCTGTCCACATCAATTTTGCTGTATAAGTATTACGGGCGCTGTAATTCAAACGTGTATTAGTCTTATCGTTCATAGCATCCAGATAATCATAATTACCGATTACTGTAAAACCATTTCCCAAGTCATGCTTGATTTCAAATTCAACACCCTCTGAAGAAGACTTTTCTATATTCATATATTGATAATTAGGCGCTAAACTGTAATCCATAGCAATGGCATCAGTCTTTTTGTTTTTGAAATATGTTAATTTAATTGCAGTATCATCGCCAAATTCCTGTTCATATGATAACTCATAGCCCTTTGATTTTTCAGGACGCAGATTCGGATTGGAATAAGTACCATATAATTCTGAAATAGACGGTGCTCTGTAACCTTCTCCATAATTAGCCTTAAGCCTTGAGCCCTCTGTAAAGGAATATGTCGCGCCAATATTCGGAGAAGTCTCGCTGCCAAAGCTGTCATGGTGATCATAGCGAACAGCCGGAATCAGCAATAGTTTCTCACCCAGTTTCAATTCGTCATGTATAAATAAAGAATATTGATCAGAACTTTCGTCAATACTGCTGTCTTTGCGACCGTCAGTTCTGAACTCGCCGCCGAAAGTCAAACGATTATTATTGTCTAGCTTGATCGTATCACGTGCTTCAATATTCCAAAAATTAAATTTGGAGCTTCCCACACTGTTTGCGCTCATAGCACTGGTAACATCTTTTTTTAATTCACCGTAAGTTGCGCTTAGCATATAATTACTGTTATCATTCTGTCCGTTATAAGTAAGGCTGGCACTTTTCCTATCTACATTATATATACCTAAATAAGAAAAAGGACCGCTGGCACTGGTAAATTTTTTGAACTGCTGATTGGTATTCTCATAGTTCAGATATAAATTTAAACTGTTGTTTTGGTCCATTTCATAATCTACATCCAAGCTATAATTTTGAGTCGGTCCAAAATATTTACTCATATTGGCATCATCCCATTTAAAATAGCGGACTTTAGTAAAGTTAGCATCAAAAGCAGCACTTAACTTACCGTCTTTGCCGCTGTCAAAATGGTAATAATTACTCATTTCACGGCTATTTGTAGCTACACCTACAGTCATTGATTTTTTTTCAGATTTTTTCGTAATAATATTAATAACACCAGCTGAGGCCTCTGATCCATATAATGCACCTGATGGCCCGCGAAGCACTTCGATTCGTTCTATATTGTTCACATTCAGCCGTGACAGCACATAGGTATTAGTAGAAACCTGGCCATACCCTTCGCCGGGAATACGACGCCCGTTAAGCAAAACCAAAACATCATTTTTCCCGCTGCCTCTGATTCCCAAAGTGTGCCCTACACCCGCAGCTTCCGGTATTTCTATGTTAGTCGCCGTACGTAAGGCATCTATAACATTGGTTGCCCCAATATTCTGGATATCCTCTTTTGTTATAACTTCCACACTCTGAGGAACTTCTTTTCTGCTCAATTCTGTACGGGTAGCAGTTACCACATATTCATCTAAAGTAAATTTCTGTGGTTCTTCAGCATATACCGCTGTGCCCCCCAAAATGACATTTGTGCCAACAACTAATGTCATCAATATTTTCCTGTTGAAAAATTGTTTGTTTTTTATTTTCATCATAATATCCTTCCTCTGATCATTATTCTTTTTCTACTCTTGGAAAATAAATAATATATTCGCCGTCTTTTTTATCATCAGCATAGGTTTCCATATAGTTTTTAGATTCCGGCATGTCTTTAGGCGTAATTACACCTACTTTTAACGCCGGATTCAATGCTTCCAATTTTTCGACAGTTCCCAAATGTCCGTCGGAATGAAAGCAGCCGTTGATATGAAAAATTACCTTATCCTGATTATCCTGCCAATAATAAAAAATACTTTCCGCCATCTTATCATCTTTTATGCACTGTGCGGCAAATACCTGATCTATCCGTTCCTGCGGAATTCGCATCGGTGTTTGCCCCTTAGTCATATAAGCAGCAAACTTCTCTTTATACTTTCCTGCAGGCGCATAGGTCCTGACCGGTAAATATTGCTTATCCTGCTCTGCTACTGCAGCTAAAGTGCCCTCTTTAGCCAATTTTGCTGCTAAAAAACGTGGTATGTTGCTGGCTAAGACTGGCAGCTTATGTGTTTTTGCAAATTCTACCAGCTGACGGTAATCTGTTTTATATCTCGGCCAGGGACGCGATTTTGCCAGAAATTCATCCTCCGTAATTTTACCGTCTAAATACTCATTTAAAACAGACTGGTTATCTGCCTCAAACATTTCCAGTGACAAAACCAGCTTGTCACCATGAATGGCATACAGTTGCTGCAGCATTTCATATTCCAGTTCATGCAGTACATCCTGATCATGAAATTCACCGAAAAAAACTACATCATAATCAACAAAGTTTTCAGCCATCTCAGCAAGCGTAACCGCTTTTCTATCTGCCGCAGAAATAATCACCGTATCTTTTACTGTTGGCAATGCGGCATGTGCTGATTCTGCCATACTCATAATGAGGCACATGCATAAAAATTTTAAAAACCGTTTCATTTTAACTCCCCCTAAAATTTCCTTATAACGAATACTAAAATAACAGCAGCGGCAGCCCCCTTTTACTATAAAAATATAGTATAAAATCTTTCAGTGACATAACTCCCAGGTATTTAGCCTGTCCAGAAAGATCTTTCTTATGCATCAAGTTAGCTCTCGCTAACCTTTTATCTTTAAGTATCCCCTCAAGTATTACATCTTGAGGGGATACTTAAAGTTTTTATTATTAAGCTAAAGTCTGATAATATGCCTCGATAGATTCCAGTAAGAAATCTGTCCCCTTTTCGCCAAGCAACGGCAAATGTGTCGCTATCTGAGCTCCGTCAATAAAAGGAGCGCTTACTCTCACTACGACATTACTGCTATCACAAAGCCTGTGCGAAACATCGTCTGCCAGAATAAGTGTCTTCTGCATTTTTTTTAATATATCAATTTTTTCTTTTTCCACAGATATATACTGAATATCCAACTCAGGCTCAACGATACTTTTTAAAGAATGGCTGCAAAGTTTATACTTAACATCGATTCCTACAGACCGAAGAAAAGCACTCAACCCTTTAACCATATCATACTCGCCGATCACAGCTGCCTGAGGTGTTTTTTTTCTGCCCATCATCATAGCATACATCTTTAAAGACGCTGTATTCTGTGCTTTAAGACGTAATCTGGCGCACATTTTAACGTCAGGTACCTGTCCCAGAATTTTACCGACGTCTTCCAACCATGCCAAAGTTGCTGCATAACCGTAAGGAGCACTGAAAACAAATGGCATATCAAATTTATTTTTCAGAACTTCTGCTGCCGCTAACCCTTCCTGACGCATTACCAAATTTATTTCAGCTGTGCCGATATCAGCTATTTCATCAACAGATGTTTCGTGGCACAGGCAGGTATGCATTTCATAACCAAAGGCTTCACGCATCAAGTTCTGCAGCTCCCAGACATCCGATGCGGCACGATAACTGCCCATTGACGCGCCAATGATATTAAACATTTTCTTTTTCTTTTTCTGTTCTTTACATGGAAGATTATTGACCAGCAATTTATAAACTTCAGTCAGACCTATGCTATAATCACCCCTAAATCCGCCCTGCTCAAATGCAACCAGCTTAGCCTGAACTTCTTTCTGCATATAATTGCAAACGCCTTTTATATCAGTACCAATAACTGCGGAAATAGAAGATGCCACGACAAAAATAACTTTTGGTTCATAGCTTTTATCCAATTCGACAATAGCTTCTTCCAAACGGGTAACATCGCCCATGACCACATCGTCTTCGTTCATATGTGTTGTAAACAGCCTCTGCTGCCAGTCTACTCCTAAAGTTCCATAAAAGCCCATACTAAAATGAGTTGTCCCGGCCGGGCCATATTCAAGAATGATACTGTCTTTTACGCTGAGCAAACTCCAAATGATACCCATTCTGTCTGACGGAACAGGCAAATATCTGCATAAACTCATAAGCCCAGCTCCTTTCTATATTCTTTGGCTTCCCTAACAGACTTGACTAACTGCTGCAGTAAATATCCTGTAACTTCAAAACCCAGCATGCCACTCGCCCTGTCGCTGTGAACAATGGCAATACCTTTTTGACGCAGCCTGTTGCCAAATTCATGTCCCAAATATAAATAAGGAGACAATACATCATACACATATTGCAGCGGCGCGATATTAGCCGCTTTGCAAACATAAGGGTCTGTATACTGCAATATTTCTTTTGCATAAGGCTCATCTGCTTCTGTATATCTGTTGGTTTGGATCACCTGAGGCACCATACCCAGGGAGCTGAGGAAACAGTTCATTTCAAAAACTGCATACGGCGTATTCCCGTAAATATAAGTAATCCCCTCCAGTTCACCCTTAGTTTTTTCGATTTCCTCTCTTGCATTTTGATAAAGCCCTTCCAATTCTTCCGGCAGCTCCAGCTCCAAGTACCCAAAAAGATTTTTATAGGCTTCATAGATTTTTTCGGGAATAACAAATTTATTGAAGTAAACGTAAGGGATACCAAATTTTTCCTGCATCTTTTGGGCCAGCGGCAGCGCAATATCATTAACGACAATATTCACTTTCGCTGCAGCAGCATTTTTTATATCGTCTACCGAGCAGCCGCAGGGCAGCTGCAAACCGATTTTTACGCCGGCTTTCTGCAGCATGGCATAAAGCTCTGTCGTAGCAAAATCACCCATTCTCTGCCCCAGCAAATTGACACTGTTGTCGCAATTACACGGTTTCATCATTTCAGCACAAACAGTAATCGTTCGTTCCAGACCAGGCAAATGGTCCTCACATTTAAAATGCTCAGTATGAACCGGCAGCACCGGAATACCATAAAGCTCACTGAGACCTTCTGAAATAGCGTCAAAGTCATCACCAATGATTTCAATAACACAGGTAGTTACCAAAAATACACATTGGGGCCGATATTCTTCAATTATTTCTTTAAAAGCTTCCTGTACCTTTTCCGCACTGCCAAATGTTACATCATGGTCATCCAAAACGACTGAAACACAACGGCCGCCAATGCCTCCAAATTTTTCAGAATGTATGGTCATACTTTTAGTGTAATAAGTGCATTCATCCGTACCAACTACAACGATCAGGCTGTCCTTGATACCGCCAACAGCCATAGCCGCACCCATCAGAGGACAGTGTGTCCCCGGGAACAAAGCATGAGTAAGCTGTGGTATATCTTTAATGCTTTGTACCTGACTCAATTTAGCAAGTTTTTCAACCAGCTCTTTTCCATCCATCGCCATAACAAAACTCCTTTTATCAACTTATTTCTTTAAACATAATTAAAGGCTTCTTGCGCCCGGGAATCTGCACTACATCACAATCTACGTCGTAAACCTCACGCATCATTTTAGGTGTGATAATATCCTGCGGACGACCTTCACCATACTTACAGCCATTTTTCAAAACTATGATCCGGTCACTGATCTCCAGCGCATGACTTAAATCGTGCAGAACCATCACTACACCGATCCCAGCCTCATGGTTCAGCCTTTTTACAAGTTTCATCGTTTCCTGCTGATGCGCAATATCCAAATATGTAGTCGGCTCATCCAAAAACAAAATTTCCGGCTGCTGCGCCAATACGGTAGCTATCCATACCCGCTGCGATTCACCGCCCGAACATTCCTGAATAGATTTATCACGCAGAGCCCAGGTACCTGTTGCTTTCAAAGCCCACTCTATTATCTTTTCATCATCTTCTGTATTCTGTTCGTACCATTTCTGATAGGGTACGCGCCCATAACCTACTAAATCTCTGACTTTAAAATCAGGAGGCGCGCAATGGCGCTGCGGTAAAACGCCAATACATTTGGCAAGTTTTTTACTGTCGATATCGTACAGATCCTCCTGATTCAGATAGACGCAGCCCATACTGCAGCGCAGTAATCGTGTCAGCGCTTTCAGCAGAGTAGATTTACCTGAACCGTTAGGACCGATGATAGTCGTGATCTCACCTTTTTTTACAGTAATATCCATTTCCCTGACTACAATGCGCCCATCGTAGCCGATCTCTAATTTTTCACCCTTAACTTCCACTTACTTTGCCCTTCTTTCTTAACATATACAAGAAAAACGGTCCGCCGGTAACTGCCATAACGATACCTACAGGTATCTCCATCCCAGGTATAAGCGTCCTCCCCAAAGTATCTGCCGCAAGAAGAATCACCGCACCCAAAAGCATACTCACCGGCAGCAGTGCTTTATAGTCGGAGCCAACCATCATTCTCGCAATATGCGGTACAACCAGCCCTACAAAACCGATCATACCGGCCTCTGCTACCGTCGCAGCCGCCAAAAAAGCTGCCACCGCAGATAAAAAGATACGTACAAAAGTTACATTTACTCCCAGGCTTTGGGCCATCTCGTCACCCAGCTGCAAAATGTTGGCATTTTTTATACAGCATACGCCTAAAACAAGACCAATAAAAGCATACACCGTAATGATATAAACATGATCCCAGGAACGTCCCGAAAGACTGCCGTTCATAAAAGACAACACACTGGAAAGATTATCAGAATTCAATAATTGCAAAAAGGAGTTATATGCTCCCAAAACTGTATTTATCGCAACACCGGACAAAATTATTCTGACAGTATCGATTCCATCGCGCCAGGCCAGCAAATAAATAAGTACACAGGCCAAAGCCGCACCGCCAAAAGCAAAAAGCGGCACTGATGAAACCAAAGTCGGAAACAACAGTAGAATCGTCGTTGCCGCAGTAGCCGCACCGGCAGAGACGCCTATAATCCCAGGATCAGCCAGAGGGTTACGCATGACAGCCTGCAAAAGAGCACCTGCAACAGCAAGGCAGGCCCCTACTTCGACTGCCATAATAAGACGCGGTAACCGCAAATTATAAACAACTACCCTCACCGGTCCGCTTTCATCATAAAAAAGAGCCTGTATGATCTGCTGCAGCGAATACCCGGCACTACCAACTCCCAGCGCAACAACAGCCAGCAATAATAATACTGCCACTAAAACCAGGCAAACCATACTTACCCGCAGGACATTTACTTCTTTACCCATTTTGTTTCAGCTTCTTCGCATCAATAATATCGATCAATTCATTTATATTATCAATAACATTGATCCCGGCTGTCGCAACATATTTTATCGGCAGATAAATAACCTCATGTTCGCGTATCGCCTTAATATTGTTCCAGTATTCAGGATTCTTGGCAAAGTCTTCCTCCATCACCTGCTGATGTTCGCCAGCAGTTTTAGAACCGCCTACGCAAAACAGTAAATCAGGTTCGTAAGATAAAGCCTGCTCCAGATCAAGCAGCACCATCTTATTGTTCTGATACACATTTTCGTACCCCAGCATATCCAGCATACTGCCTAAAGTACCATCTTTACCCTGTATATAATGACGCGGCGGGGCTGATTGCAGCACCATAACTTTTTGCCCTTTATTTTCCTGTCTTTTTTCGGCCATTCTGGCTTCCAATTCGTTGAACCTGTCCGTAATAGCTTCAGCACCTGCATTATGTTGACCAAAGGCTTTGATCAGTACGTCAGTCAATTCCTTGATCGACTCATAAGATACAACATGCCCGGCATCAACATAATAAACAGGTATTTTTTCACGATCCAGAATTTTCCCATAAGTATCCTTAGACTGATAGCCTACTATCACCAGATCCGGTTCCAAAGCAATAACTGATTCGATATCAAAATTAGAATTCATCGACACATTCAGCAGCTTTGCATCCTTCACCAAATCTGCAGGCCATTCCAGCATCGCCGCCTGGGGCACAGCAACCTGCTTAATACCCATCTCATGCAGCGCCAAAACCGGAGTATGCACTAAAGATACGACTCGCTGAGGCTTTGCTTTTAAAATAACCGGTTCAGTAAAACCATAAGCCTGCAGCGTAGGTGTATACTCAAGTTTATAAGTTTCACCGGCAGCAGCCGACACAGCTTCACTTTTATTGCCTGTATTAAAGCAATAATACAAAAGCGCACCTACTATAACGACTACTGCCAACAACAACAATTTATTTTTCATTATTCATCCCCCTTAGTATCTTCACTCATTTCTAAAACTTTATCAGCCAACTCCTGATAGATCTTGACCATCGGCGAAGCCTGTACAAATTCGCTAACCGTACCGCCCTGATTTTCAGCTGTTTGTATATCTCCCGAACGTGGAACATACATTACGACCTCGGTTTCAATCTCAGCGGCAGCCTTAGCCACCAGTTCCTGTTCATTCTCAATATTTTTAGCGTTCAAAATAATGCCTTTCAAGCGAGCATAACCTCTGCGTCCAAAGTTTTTGATCGCCTGAGCAATATTATTAGCCGCATAAAGCGCCATCATCTCGCCTGAAGAAACAATAAACACTTCTCTGGCATAACCACCCCTGATAGGCATTGCAAAACCACCGCAAACAACGTCGCCGAGCACGTCATAGATAACGATATCCGGCTTATAGATTTCAAAAGCCTTCAACTCCTCCAGCTTTTCAAAAGCTGAAATAATACCGCGCCCTGCACAGCCTATACCAGGTGTCGGACCTCCTGCTTCTACACACAGGACGCCACCAAAGCCTTCAAAAACAATATCTTTTAATTCTAAAGCTTCCCCTTTTTCTTTAAGCTGTTCTAAAACAGTAGGAATACGCATCCCCTTCATCAAATTCTTAGTTGAATCAGACTTAGGGTCACAACCTACCTGCATTACTTTATAACCTTTAAGCGCCAATGCCGCCGATAAATTTGAAGTAGTAGTAGACTTGCCAATACCGCCCTTGCCATAAATCGCAATTTTTCTCATCAATAAACTGCCTCCCTTAAAAATAAATAGCTCACTGTTTTCAACCAAAAACATTCTATATTTAAATCAATATAAACAACTTTATTCATAAAATAAAATGCAATGGAGTTAGCTATAGCTAACTCCATTGCATTTTAACACTCTTTAACTTTAGTGTCAATACAAAAATGCCCAATCAATGTATAAATTCTCACATCGACCGGACATTATTTAAAGATAATATTTTTAAAGCATCCTAATACAGCTCCGGATAAGCATGCCCCTTGATATAGTGAAGCTGCTGATATTTTTCCAGCCAAGTTTTAAAAACTTCTTCAGGATGCAGCTCTGGCAGATATTCCGGATATAAAAATTTTGCAATATAGATCGTACCAACCAATTTCGACGCACCGCCATGCAAATAATGCGAAAGCAGCAAAATCCGATCATTACGTACAGCATCAATACCTGCCCAACCGCTGCGTAAAACAAGCTCCTTTTTGATTGCTTTCTCTTCCTCTATAGTCGGCGGCTGATAAGAAGAATAAGCATTGGCATCTGCTACTTTGACAATATACTGAGGATCTTTCTCGATTATCGCTTCCTGATCAACCTGCGATCCTTTAGCAGCGGCAAAAATATTATCAGCGCCTGAATATTCAACCATTTTATAAAAATAATCGCCCGGCACTGCTGTTTTTCCAAGAGTCCGATATTCAAAATACAAACTTCTGCGGGGAACGCCTTGAAGTTGCTTTTGTATATAAGCCAGTTTATCGTTAAAATAATTTACTAATTCTTCTGCCTGTTCTTCCCTGCCAAAAATTCTGCCGATCAGCCTGCAGTTATCAGCAAACTGATCTGTATAATAAGAATTTATGACAATTACTTTGATTCCAAACCTGTCCAACATCTCCTGCGCGTCCCGCCATGTTCCCTCACCGGTAATAATTACAGCCTGCGGCGACAACTCGGCCAGTTTTTCATAATTCATCGCATTTTGACTGATACCAAATACCTGCGTTTCATTAAATCTGTTTTTGAAACCAGACTGATCTTTAAAAATATAATTATCAACGCCGACGATTTTATCTATGGCACCAACAGCAGTAATCAACTCTGCGTTATAAACATTACAGACAGCAACTCTTTCCAGCGGATACGGAAGCTCTACCTTACGGCCAACGCTATCCGTGACTACGATAGTTTTTTGCTGCTCTGCCTTTCTCCTGCCATTATCATCAGCACAGCCAAACAGCATCATTCCACAACACAGCAGAAACATTATTGCTATTATCTTACTCATCTTTATAAACACCTATCAATAAATTTTCTATTACACTAACAGTCATTTCATATATTTTAGGGATATCAGCCTGAGATGCGGATCTCCTGCTGATATTTCCATACATTCATCTGTAAACCCTTTTTTAGAAAAACATAGGAAGCGTTTATCAACACCTGTAAAATGTTCACCTTTAGCGAGCAATTTTTTCAGTACGTCACTGTCAGCTTTTTTATTGCTCCAATTACAATCAATCAGACAAATAACATCAGTATCGTCAGCAATAAAATCAACTGAAATTTTATTACTGCCGCTGCCTTGCCACCACGGGCTTATTTGCTCAAAATCGCACATAAAATCATTGCGTTTTTTTAATTTATAACAATACTGCAAACAGATCTTTTTAAAAATATGGGCAGCAAATAAGTCTATTCTCGGCATAATATTATTGCGCAGAACCTGATGCCCGCGTCCGATCGCAATCGAACTCATATACGGAAAAACAAACTGATACCAGAAAACAAACATATTATTAGCAATTTCATAATAGCTGATTTTGTTACTGCTGCTAAAAGCAGGATTGACACGCTGCAAAATTCCCATTGTCAGCAGTACATTCAAGTATTTTGAAACCTTGTTGCATTCCATATCGGAAGCCGCTGCTATTTCGTTCAGCCGCCCTGCCCCGCAGGCAACAGAACAAAGGATAGTATTATATGTAGCGGGTTCCCTTAAATAAAGTTTTAAGAGCTGTATTGGTTCCTTATACAATGGAGCTGCTGGTTCAAAAAACAATTTTTTCAGATTGTCCTTAAAAGACAGTTCCGCATCCAAATAACTCATATAATGGGGATTGCCACCGGCTGCGCCATATAAAAATAATTTTTCTTCTTCTGTAAAGCCTTCCAAAAATGGCTGTGCTTCCCAATAATCCATAGCGCCTAATTTTATAACAGCATTAATGTAATTTTTTATCTGCATCTCCTGATTTTTCAGCAATACCCGCTCCATCTCAGCAAAAGGCGCTCCCGAAAAAATAACTGATAGTCTCAACTGCTTTTTATATTTTTGAGCATATTTAGCAAATGCCGTAAAAAATTCCGGTGCAGAATCAAACAAATACTGTACATCATCTATTACCAGAACCAGCCGCTGCTGTGTGGCCTTAAAAAACAACGTGCTTAATACACTATCCCAGCTGCGGAATTCATTTTTTGGACCCCAAAGGCCCTGCTCTTTTAATTCCAGGCAAAAAGCCGCCAAATTTACAGTTGACAACGCATTGCGGGCAGCAAAATAAGCAGCAGATTTTTTTTGTAAAAACTCCTGCAGCAAAGCAGTTTTACCGATTTTATATTCACCGCTCACAAGTACTACATTTAAAGAATTTTTTGCATACAATTTTTCTAAAAGACCTAATTCTTCACTGCGTCCAACAAACATAGCGGCACCTTCCTACTCATAAGTTGTATTTTATTTTAACACAACTCATAGCCGGAAAGCAAAAGGGAAACATAATTATGTTTCCCTTTGAAACTTCTAAAAATTATAATTCACCCCTACGCGGAAAGTCCTTCCCATCGTATAATACAAATTATTGTTACTCGTTCCGCCAACATTGGCAATATCCTTACGATTAAACAAATTATCGACATCAAAGGTAGCCGTCACGTTTTTGGCAACGTTATAACCAAGATGCAAGTTAGACACTAAAAGCGGCGAAGATATTTCTGTTACAGTAATTTTTTCACTGCTGACGCCGTTTTTAAAACGATTGCCCCAATAGCTCAGATTTAAGGCCGCACTAAAATCACGATTCACATAATTTACACCGCCGTTTATCTGATAACGGCCCAAAGTATCTATCCAATCCTGACCTTCCTTATACATACGCTGAGGTTTAGCAAACACCGCACCTACATTATAAGTAAAATGTTTATCGACATCATGTTCATACCGCAGTTCAATACCGGTATTGCGATATTTGGCAGCATTAGTTTGATAAGACTGATTATCCACCAAATTTTTAACAGCTACTATTTGATCTTTAATGTCTATTCTAAAAGCAGTAAGATTTAACCGGCGTCCATTTTCACTATACTTATAACCAATTTCATAATTCCATCCATGTTCTGCTTCCAAATCCGGATTAGGAAGAACTACACTGCTGGCATAATAAAGATTTCTAAAAGTAGGCATTCTAAACGATTTTCCAACGCTGGCATAAACAGAATTATGTTCATCAAATTTGGTTATAGCCTGTATCTGCGGCAAAAATTCGTTATAATCACCAGCCTCCGACCTGATTAAATCTTCTCTGGCACTGAAAATAATATTCGTGGCACGGCTCAGTTTTCTATCATACGAACCATAAACAGAATAATTATTAAGCGCATAAGTACCAAAATGTGCCGGATCCTTTAATATACTGCTGCTGTCGCCAAAGGTTTTAAATTTTTGATTATCGTTTTTGTAAGTTTCACGTTTAGCGCTGATACCAATCAACCCTGTTGCTTTATCGCTGCGCCAAACTTTTTTCGTATCCAGACCATACTGTTTATGATCACTTTTCTCCCACTCTACATTCGTCGGATTCACTACATAATAATCAGGATTTTCGATTCGTCTCTGATTATAATAAATTTTAGCATCCCAGCCGTTTTCATCATTGTATGCTATCTGTGCATAATGTTCACGGTCATCATACATAAAATGCTGTAAAATATTTTCATTTACATCATTATAATTAGTTGTATATTTCTTTTTATTGAACATATAACTGAATTTAAACCGATCATCAAATTTATAGTTAAAAGCCAGATGATCTTTTTTACTGTCGCCAAATCCAATATAGTAAGGAACAGCAGTACCATTTATTTTTTTAGTACCTAAACTCTCCGTCATATTGCCGGTAGAACCAAATTCATTTCTGCCGAGAGCCAGGCTTGCTTTACCCATGCCTATGGTGGCAGCATAATCACGCTGTCCTTTATTTCCGGCAGCTACACGCAGCGAATTTTTCATCTGATCCTTAGTTATAATGTTAACAACTCCGCCTAATGCCTCGCTGCCGTAGAGCACTGCCCCCCCACCCTTGACAATTTCTACTCTTTCCACTTCATCCAAGTTAAGCATATCCAAATGATTAACATTGTTAAATGAAGCCGGCACTCCATTGATCAAAACCAAAGTACCGCCATCAATACCGCGCAAATTGATTTGGCTGCTGCCGGTTATCCAGTTCTGATCATGTGGCCCCATATTAGTAAAATAAACACCGCCTTTGTACTTCAAGGCATTCGCCACATCGCCGGCACCTGTTTCCTTTAACTGCTCACCTGTATAAACAACAGTGTCAACAGGCGTATCCAAATTACTTTTTTCATACCCAAGGGCAGTCACATTTATTCCATCCAAAACGAATTCCGACAGATTTTCTTCTGCATAAGCCGATCCTGTTAAAAAGCTTGTTCCCAAAATCACTGTACACATCAAACGTCCCAATTCAAATTTTTTCACCAAAATACAGCTCCTTTATCACTTACTTTGATATCATAAATCAAACCATTTATCGATATTTATTTATTAATAAGCTCTTATTTATGATATCTATTCCCATTGAGTTTGAATTTTAACATTCATAATTTTTCCAGTCAATATTTGTAAATTTTTCCAGTCAAAATATTTTTCGTGTGTACAGTTGATACAAAGGCATAAATCCTGCCTTTTAAGCACTACTTATAAGTATTATTATTGATGTCAAAAAGTATTTTTAAACAAGATACTACTTATAAATAGAATAATAACCGTTGATACATTAAATGTATCAACGGTTATTATTCCGTATATTCTTTTATTTCTGTTTATTCGCCTCAAAAAAAGCGTTATAATCCTCAACTACTTTATTAGCGCTTGCGATCGCCTTGTTCCGCTGGCCGATGATCTTGTTGAGATCATTGGTAGTACCGTCAATATACTTCTGCACCGCTTTTAAATAATTATCAACAGCGGCAATATATTCAGTCACTGCCTTAGCATCCTTAAGCGATTCGGGCTTTACAGGCACTGCCGGAACAGCCTCTTCAAGCACAGGATATACTGCCGTTAAATTAGTCGCATTCGGGTCAACAGGCGTTTCAGCCTGTTTTTCTTCTGCAAAGCCAACCGCTGCCAGACTAAAAGTCAATACCACAGCCAAAAATAAAGTTGTAATTTGTTTTTTCATCATGCACCATCCCTAATATTTTGACAACATTCAAACATCATCAATATTTTTTTCTTTTGCCTTCAACTTGTCAAGCTCTGCTTCCGCCTGCCTGAAACACCTATAACTGCAATAATACCTGCGCAGCTTGTTAATCGTCCTTTTATAAGTATGCAAACTTTTATTACCAAAAAATTCTTTACCGCAGCAGGCACAATTCATTGTTCTGCTGTTTAAAGTACTGTCAAAATTATCATATCGTGTCATCATCGCAGTTTCAATTCCAACCCTTTTCAAATTCACCACTCCAACAAATCCTAATGCAGTACAAAATTGACCGGCATCGTAATATAACAACGTACAGGACTGCCATATGTATCTTTAGCCGGGCTGAAATTCCAATTATATACAGCCTCAACAGCAGCGCCGTCCAGAGCCTCATTGCCGCTGCTGCGCGCAACAAAAGCATTCTCAACACTGCCGCCCGAACTTACAAGCATTTTTACATAAACAGTACCCTCGATCTCCCGATTTCTGGCGGCAGGAGGATAACGAGGATCCGTACTGGATACTAAATACGGCGGTGTTACCGGAACACCGCTGCCGCTTCCCTGACCTGCCCCACTGCCGCTGCCGCTTCCAGAACCACTGCCAGTACCCGAGCCGCTGCCTTCACCGCTGCCCTGACCTGTTCCTGCCCCGGTCCCTTCACCGCCACCGGGTTCACCGCTTTTAACATTACTCTGAGCCGCTTCACTCGACGTACTGCTCGACTGCGGTTGTCTGGGCTGCTCCTGCTGCTGCGTCTGCGGCTTCTGCTTTCTGTCAACTATATCATCTGTTCTTACCGGCGCAGACTGCTGTTTTTGCTGCTGCACCGCAGCAGAAGCAGCAGTCTCAGCAGTTCCCTTCTCGGCAGCAGCGCTGCCTTTACCGCCGCCGCCACCGCCGCCGCCTAAAGTCACCTCTAAAATCTGCGGTGGTCTTTGCGTAAAACGATACCCTAAAATGCCAAGCAGAGCTGCGGCAACAATATGAACTGCAAGCGCAATGGCAATACCCTTGCCTAAGCGTCTGCCTCTATCCGTCATTTGCCATCACCCAGATCCGTTGCCAAGCCAAAGCGTGTTACTCCCGCGCCCTTCAACTCATCCATCAGCTTGATAACCGTTTTATAATTAGCCTCGCCGTCGGCGCGAATAATCACCGAAAAAGCAGCGTCACGTTTACTTTCAGCAGCTGCGTTAGCAACCAGCTGTTTCATCTCGATCTTATTATCTTCCAGATACAATACGCCGTCTTTTTTTACCGTCACTGCAAAATTACTTTTGCTTACGGTCTCTGAATTCTGCGCCACCGGCAACCTGATCGGGATTGTTTTTATTTCGCTCATATACATCGTACTGACGATAAAAAATACCAGCAGCAGAAAAATCATATCTATCATCGGGCTCAGCATCAGCTGCGGCGGTAAGCTCTGTTTTCTAGGTCGTCTGCGCATCTTCTACACCGCCCCTCAGTTTTTACTGCCGCCGTTTTTGGCCTGAACGATATCTATCAAAACATTTGCAACCTCGTAAATATTCAGCGAAGCGGTTTTTACCTTGCTGGACAAATACGCATAGATGCACATACCCATGATCGCAATACACAAACCAAAAACAGTCGTTATCAAAGCCTCGCCAATACCGGCAGTTACCGCCATCGGATTCTGCGCCCTTTCATTCAAAGCGTTGAACGAACTGATCATACCTGTAATAGTACCCAAAAGGCCAAGCATCGGCGCTAGGCCAATAACAACGCTCAAATAATCAAGATTCTGCTCCATCCCATCAATGGCCCTGTCAGCCTTAGAATAAACAATCGACTCCAGCCTTTTGCCAAGATCCTCGTTGATATCCAAAGTCTCTGTCGCCAGCTCTGCCGCATCACCCTTATTCATACCGGCAAACTCACGTGCCCCGACAATATTAAAATCATTCATCAGGCGACAAAACTCCATAACAAAATCAGTACTCGAAAGCGCCTTTTTATAATATAAATAACGCTCCACACCAATAGCGATAGCGGCAAGCGAACATAACAGCAGCGGCCACATACAAGCCCCTCCTCTTTGAAAATAATCTATAGCTCCGGCAAAAATACCCATTTCTGTATACCTCCAAAATCAATTGAATTTTTCAGGATAAGCGGCTTCAGCCAGATCCCTGATTGCATAAACTATATAATGTGTCGTACTGTATAAATAAGTGTCACGCAGCTGCACGACCCTTTTATTCTTTACAGCATTAACACTTTGATAAGCTCGGTTCTGCAAAATCTCCTCCCGCATCTTAGACGGGTCCTGCTCGTTATCATACTTCCAGCTGGGAATAACAAGCAAATCAGGATTCAGCCTGATCAGCGTTTCCTCAGAAAAAGCAGCATTCGGCGGCAAGTCATATTCCGCCACCACATTCTTCACCTCGGCATAATTACAGATATCGGCAAAGGTAGTACCCTTAGCCCCAAATGGCCCCATATAAGAAAGCGCCATCACACTGATATGTTCTTCAGGAGCGATATTGCCTACTCTTGCCCTTACAAAAGCAAGCTCCTTCTCCATACCTGCCACGATCTTACCGCCGGCAACACGTTCATCAACAACATTTGACAGCTCACAAATAGTCTGTTTGATCTCTTTAACAGTAGTCGGCGTTTTATAAACATAAACATTTACACCAGCACCGCGCAAAAGCTCAACAAAATTTAAATCTGTCCAGTTCGGCACCAAAACCAAGTCAGGTTTCTGAGCCAAAACAGACTCCAGACTGCCGCTTTGCACGCGCCCCTTTACCCGTACAGCTTTATCTGCCGCAGGCGAAATTCCGGCATCATCTGCCAGATATGTCAAAGCAGCGATCCGATCAGGCTCTACCATATCCAGCAGCACCTCATCCGCACTCAGTCCCAATGATACTATGCGCTGCGGCTTATGCTCAAAATCCAGCCTTGTTTTAGTTGCATCCACAACACTGTAACCACCACGTCCGGAAGCCGGAGTCTCAATTTCAGAAGACTTGCCGCAGCCTGCCATAAACAATACGGCAGCAGCACCGACAACTAAAACGGCAGCCTTTAATACATACCTACATTTTGCAATCACGCGTTAATCTCCTTCGTCATCGATAGACAATTTTCTGCCGCAGGCAGTAAGCTGTACCTC
This sequence comes from Phascolarctobacterium faecium, assembly GCF_003945365.1. Classification (NCBI taxonomy): domain Bacteria; kingdom Bacillati; phylum Bacillota; class Negativicutes; order Acidaminococcales; family Acidaminococcaceae; genus Phascolarctobacterium; species Phascolarctobacterium faecium. Next base: position 1,916,373 of record NZ_AP019004.1, read on the forward strand.
AATGTTTTTTTCAAAATCGCTGAAATCCCTATAAGCAAGTTCATGCACCACATAATCCGGCTTAATAAACCTTAAAAGCTTCTGCACAGCCTTATCTGTAAAAGGCCTGTGCTGATCTATTTTTATCACATGCTTCATTCGTTCAATATTAGAGCTTTCCGAATCAAAAACACGTTCAAAAGTTTTAACATAGTCTCCGGAAAGAGAACAGTTTAAATGCAGACCCCTGATCAGCTTTCTGTCCTCACCAAGCGCTTTTACTGTTTTTAAAATATACTCGATGCCATCCTCTTCAGTCTGCAGCTCGGGATTAGTATTCATCAAATGCCCTGTATCAAGCATGATCCCAACATTCTTATGTTTTATCTTTTCAAAAAAGGCGCGCACTACTGCAGGCTCTGTCAGCCGCAGTCCCGGCCACCATAAATTTTCAAATAATACCAGAACATCTTCGGGAACCTCGTCAGCCACCCTGTTAAAAACAGCGGCCGCCGCTGTCACGACATCCATATCGCTGTGCTCAAACTTAAAAGTAAAGACCTCTTCAAAAGTACATTCGGCCACATGCCATACCAGATATTCCGGATTTTCGACCAGCGCCGCCTTGATATTATCCCTTATATTGCGCAGCCAGCCCATACAATAAGTAGTACCATAATAATCCTTCAACGCATCTTTAGACGTAAAAAAGCGACTTAATACTTCCTTATCATTCCGATACATCGCCAGCCACATCGGCCAGTAATTCAAATGCACTCCCACAGCCAAATGCTCAAACGACTCAAAATACGGCACATTCCTGTAAACCAGAAGCTCGATCCCATCAAGCCCCAACCCTGCAACAAACTGTTCCAAAGTTTTTCCGGTTTTTAAAATCGCTTTCTCCTGACCCGGCATAAAACAGTAATTGCATAAATGCTTTGTTTTACGCCTCATCCCAGCACCGCCTCAGGCTCGTCACTGTTATCCTTACTGCTCATTTTTTTACTACGAGACAACGCCCCTCTTTGCGAGCACTTAAACCTTAATCTATTCACCTCGCGCAATAAAGCAATATAGTTCGCTTTATCAACAGTGATAGTGCTCTCGTCATTGTTTTCAATCTCTTTGATAATTTTCTTTAATTTCATACCCATATTGGGCTGCTGCAGCCAAAACAGCCCGCCCTCCTTCAAGTGACTTGCGCCTTGTATCCCAAAAACAAAACAGGAAACTGCCAATGCGTCAGTTTCCTGTCAAAATACATCATCACCACGCACCAGGATACACAGCCGCCAAGCTGCAAAACACAGCAAAAAAGCGACAGTACTGTTTTCATCAAATAAACAGTACACATGTATCCACCTTGTGCATCGCAAGTCATTACGGATGTTAAAACAGGCAGTTCTCCTGGCTTCGGATCATCGCTCGGCCACGCCTTCTCAGGTTTCCCCAATGGACAAATGCGGCTTTGCTCCCCGTTACAGTTGCGGGACAGCGCAGGTCTTACACCTGCTTCTCTATTAAGTCCTTTAAGCAATCGCTTTTAGACACCTGTTTTCTTAACTATATGAAATTATTAGAACTGAAATGCTTAGCTTATTCGTAATGCTTTTTAAATAATTTATATAACCATTATAAACTTCTTGCTTTTTGTAGTCAAGTAAACTTTCACCTTGATATCCTCTGATCACGAAAAAATATTTTTTATTTTCTGCATGATCGTCACATTATCGCTTTTTTTAAAGCTTCACTTTCAACCATTATCCTGAGCCAGCAAACCTTTTCTTACATATAAAACCGGTGTATGCTCTTCTGCAATCCCCTTTAACAGCAATGCCGCCTTAGCCTGATCAAAAGCCTGCTGCAAATTCTTACCAAACCCGATACTGGAATAAAACTGCGCCGCAAAAACTATTGCGGCCTCGTCACCGATCTCGGTATTCATCCCAATAGCAGCCTCAACCTTATCGACAACAGCCTGAGCTTCCTTCTGCGAAAAACAGGCGTTAAAAAAAATCATCCTCACCTTTTTAGACGCTGAAGCTACAGCAGCAGCCATCGCCTCTTTAGAAACCATAGCTATATTACCGCTACCGTCATCCAAAACGATTTCTCCCTTTTCAGAACCATGCCCCGAAAAATGAATGATCTCCGGATCAGTTTCATTGATCGCCTGCAAAATATCCAGCGATTGTACCGCCCAGCGGCTAAAAAACTCGATCCCGTCACGTCCTTCCGACTTGCGGATAGCTTCAGTTATCGACCTGACCTCCTGGTCTAAAGCCAGCTTCTGAGTATCCTGTGGATTAGCCGCTAAAAACAAAATCGTCAGCTTATCAACCGGCTGCTGCGGCTTGATCGCCTGCTCTATTTCTGCGCCAACCTGCAAAGCACGCTCGCGCATAAGCTGCGACTTCTGTCCGCATAAAAGAATAAACTTATTTTCTTCCTCCAGCAGCTCATTTTCTGTTTTAGCAATCTCCTGCTCTATCTCATTGATTTTTTTTACAAGCTTCGGCCCTCTCATCCTTCAGCTGAACCAGTTTAGTCTTTTTATTCATGATCGAAGCTTGGGCCTTTGCAAATTCTTTATCGTTCATCATATTTCCGCCTGCCTGAAATACTCGTCGATACCGGCGGCAATAGCCCCTGCAAAAGCCGGCATATCATTTTCCAAAAGCTCCAGATCATCATTATTATCAATAAAAGCCAGCTCCACCAAAATAGCCGTCATAACAGTCCGGCGCAGCACATACAGCCCCTGGCGCTCTTTGCAGCCACGGTCTATCGTCGGCACCTTGCTCAAAATCTTCTTCTGCACAGCCTCACCCAAAAGTCGGCCCTGCTCGCTGTAATATAAAGTTTCTGTACCGCGGGCATTGCGGCCCGGCGAAGCATTGCAATGCAGTGAAACAAAAATATCAGCCGGCCAGTCGTTAGCAGCAGCCACCACAGCATCCAGATCATCACTCTGCAGCAACATCACCTCATGCCCCGCTCTTTTTAAACCGCGTTCCAGCAAAGCTCCGGCCTGTTTGGTAACATCAGCCTCACGTACATCATAATCAATGTTCACAGCACCGCTGTCAACGTTCGGGTCATGCCCCGGATTAACAAAAACCTTCATTGCCCACGCCCCCTTTAAACGTACAAATCAACTGAAATAGCAGCTCATTTCTCCGCGCCGCTTTCCTCGGCAGCGAAGCCCTGCGCTGCTATTAAAACACTTAAACTGAAAATAACTGCCGCAATAAATTTCATACGCTTCTCACCGCTCCTTATTCTAGTTATGCTTATCATTTTTCAATAAAAATTTCAACAAAGTATCGGCAAAACTCTGCCCGGGGACTTTTTTCCATATACCCGCGCCGCTGCGTTCATCAATAATTCTTCCTTCCCCAGTATAAACCTTAGTCTGCACAGTTTTATAAAGCTGTTTGCGCAGGTCAAAAACAAGCAGCATATCGCAATAAGCTGCTTGTTCACCTGTTTCCAGCTTAGCCGCATAGTTTTTATTCAACTGTTCTAAAACTTTAGTATCTTTAAAAACAGTACGCATCAAAACCTGTCTTTCATTTTTGCTTTTATTTCCCTCTGCGTCTTCGACAGGCTTGATACTGTCATACTCAAACAAATAATTGCCGGTCTCGCTGCTCATCAGCAGGGTCCAACGTTCTGCCTCCAGTTCTGCCTCAGTCTTTTTAGGCTGTACAGAAAGTTCAAAAGCCCATGGGTCTACGGCCTGTTCTTCCTGCGGTTCGGCGGCAGCAGCTGGCAAAATCCACAACCAACTTAACAAAATCACTGTCAAAAATTTATACACCAAAATTCACTCCACTCATACTTTATTCATATATATTTGCTTACCGCACAAATACTATGCCGTAAGCAAATATAACAAGCAGCCGCACATCCTTCCCTTTTGGAAAGGCAATGCGGACACGCTTGTCAGAAACACTAATTTTAAATTGATAAAAATTTGATTATTTCTTTGCTTTTTCAGCCAGTTCGCGGGCTTCTTTGGCCAAGCGGATATGGGAGGCCAAAGACTTGGAAGCAACAGCCAGATTCAGACCGCGGGTGGCAGGAATAGAAGGAGCAATAAAGCAGGCGGAGTTGAGGTTACCGCCAGTATAATCGCTCATCTCGGTAATGCTGAAGGTTCTGCTTGCTGTTACTGCAGTAGTGGGAGTTCCGTCATAAACAGCGATCGGAGTACCTTTAACAAACCACAGGCGGCTGCCGTCAGCATGGATGCCCCACAAATAGCCCGGATCATTAACTGCTACGACTTCTGTCCAGTTAGCCGGAGCAGTGATATCAGCAATGGTAGTGTGGTAAACGCTGCCTACCAGTTTAGCAAAGCCGCTGTCATAATGACCTGCGAAAATATAAACATTATTAGCATCCAGAATAGAAATGTCTCGGAAGTCGCCTTTTTGAGTAGGGTTAGAAAGTGTTACTTTGGTAACGCCGCCTTGAGTGAAGTTCGCCAAGTCAACAATGCACAGATTGGTATCGGCATTGCCGCTGCCAGCATTCTGCATTCCGCCCAACGAGCAGACATATAGCTTATTATCATACAAATCAAGTGTAAAGGAATTTTTACCGACTGTTACATAAGCATTATCATAAGTTAATGTTCCTCTTGCGCTAATAGCAAATCTTGCCACAACACTGTCGTAATAAGTAGCATAACCACTGCCTTTATTGACATAGAACAAAGCATACAATTTACTGCCAACTACAGTCAACGCCTCACCGTGGAAAACGCCGTCAGCATAAGGATTGGCAAAAGCAGGGAAATCTGCCGGAAAGGCATATTCACGAGTTTGAGAATAATTGTTATCCATATCAACCACAGAGATTTTGGAAAGGTCATAACCGGTACCAAAAAGCCATCTACCGCTGGTAGCTACGCCATGCAGGTTGGCAACACCAGACCAAACTATAGGCGTAACCAAAGAAGACCAGGTCGCAGCTTGCGGGTCAATGATCTGATTAGGTTCAGAAGTAGAAGTATAATTATATTGGCGTAGCACCAGACGGCTGCTGTTTCTATCAAAAAAATTAAAGAAAGCCGGATCACCATTCAAACCTGTCATTTTATTTTTTACAGCAGACAAAGCAGTGGCAGCCGCAGCACGTTCACCATTGATAGCACCTGCAGTACCTTCGGAATAACCGGAATTTGTAGCTGTATAGGCAAATAGATTTTCACTCATTTTTTACACGCTCCTTTAATTTTAAAATATTTTAATAATATTACCTATATCCATTTATAAAACTCTGCCTTAGCCCATGGGCATCACCTCCTCGGCATACTGCTGCCTGGTATTTTAGTAAGTATATTGCAAAGTCGCATAATAAGTGCGCCCTTGAATCGGATATAAGATATTTCTCATTTCACTATAAGTAGTTCTTAAATACATATCATTAGCCTTATTCAAAACATCATTACACCCCACTGCCACCTGTAAGGATTTATTTATCTTATACTTTACGCCTACATCCATAGTCGTCAAAGACGATTGCCACGGAAGTGCTCCTGTAGTTAAAGGAATCGCATCTGTAGTTACCTTGCCTACGTGACGCATTTGTGTAAACAGGCTCCAATTTTTATCTGGGCGATAGGTAAAACGGGCCGTACCTTCCCATTTTGGCTGATAGGTCATAACGCCTTCAATTTTTCCATCTTTATTCCACTCTTGCTGCCCAGGTATCGCACTCAGGTCGTATAAAACATTGGAAGGATCGGTATATGTGGCCTGTAGATTGACGTCCCATTTCTGCCACGACAGATCTGCCTGCAGCTCAACGCCATTGACTTTACCGCTGGCAGCATTATTGTAAACAAAGAAAAAACTATTCCAGGAAGATAATTGCAGCAGTCGTTTGGAATCGCGCCCAAAATAAGTTATCTGGAACTTAGCTGTATCGGCACCCAGCCACTTGCCATCCCAAATGGCACTGATATCCCACTGCTTGCCTTCCTCCGGCATAGGAAAGACACTGGCAGACCCGCCTACATTGGGCATCGGCAGAATACCGGCACCGTCGCCGGCGATCTCGTACATATTGAGCAGCCGGTAGTAAGTGCCGCCTGTCGCCCGCAGCGTAAAGTGATCATTAAACTGTTTTTTCAGTGCCAGCTGCCAGGTCACCTTATCATCCGTCTGTTCATCCGTTTGCCCCAGCCATTTGATATGCTGCGGGTCATTCTTTTCGTCATAACGGTCGCTACGCCCTAAAATCTTAGAACGATTATAACGAATGCTGGGCGTCAGCCAAAAATCGCCTTTTTTATTTAATGTGATCGTGTCCTGGATCTGCGCATTAATGATCTCCTGCTCATAATAATTACGCCACCTGCTGCGGGTATCTTCGTTAGCATGTTCAAAGTCAAACATTTTCCAGCCGTCAATATCCATTTTTTCTTTAGAGGCATCGACCAGAAACTCTATCAAGTGCCTGTTGCCGGCTTTATAGCTGCCGTCTATCTTCGCACCCAGGCGGCGGCTGTCATATTTGCTCCATAAGGTGTTAGCCTTCAGAGTATTTAAACCGCTTGTTGCTTCAAGTACCTTTTCCAAATTCTGCCAATCATCAATATAATAATCTTTATCCTGCTTTAAATAGTTGATACTCCAGCCCCATTCCAAATTACCGACAGTATCGCGTCGGCCTAAAAGCAATTCCTTCGCCGTTAACTCCTGATTACGAAAATAATACATATTAGGCTTGCCGTAAGGCATATTTACTGCCCAATCCTGATCCACAGTCCAAAGCGGGGCATAATTTTTATCAATAGGATGCGGTAGATGCCGTCTGATATTTTTCCAGGTAGCTTTGGCCAGCCAGTGATCATCCTGCCATTTGATAATGGCATCGGTGTTTTTATAATCATTAGCCTTACGCCAGCGTTCAGCACTTTCAAGTTTGTCTAATTGGTATTGATCGCTTTTATATAAATTTTCTTTGTAATTAGGATCAGCATATTTGGCATAATAAAACTCCCAATCATGCTCCATAACATCTTTTCCACCATAGTCATCAGGATCCTGTTGCCAAAAAACTTCATAAATATCGCCGCCCGGAGCACACCTTGTTACCATCTCATCAATTGATGTAACATTACCCAAGCTAGGTTTTTCCATTCCAAAGCCAACATCGTAGCTAATTTGCTTATTTATTCTATCAGTGGTATTTTCCAAATCTTTATAATAATATTGCAAACGCTCTTTGTAGGTTCTGTCATTATCAAAATTCTTATATTTAAAATCGCCTTCACTCTGGTCGCGATTGATGCCAACCATCAAAGCGCCTCCGCCCAGAGGAGCGTCGATCTGTAAATTACCTTTATAGCCGCCGAAGGAGCTTTTGCCGAAGCTGGCCTGCACGTTAGCTTTGGTAGGTCGTTTGGTGACGACGTTGATAACGCCGCCCATAAAGGTACCGCCAAAACGTGCCGGTATATAGCCGCGGTAGACCTCGATCCGTTCAACATTATGTACAGGAATAGTAGAAATATCTGCCGCCGCGTCGCCGCCCAGATTAAACAGCACGCCGTCGACAAAAACACCGACCTGCGCCGCAGTAGAACCACGTACGCTGACTGTTGTATACTGCCCTTTACCGTTCAACTCACGTACATGTACGCCGGGAACCATTTTCAACAGATCGGGCAGGTCTTTCTGCTCGCCTTTGTAGTCATCGGGACGAATAACCGTTACCGTGCCAGGCGACAATTTTGCTTCCCAGTCAGGCCGCTTCGCCTCAACCGTTACGCCCTCCAAATCAAAAGACATACCATCATTCTCAGTTTCATCTGCTGCAGCTTGGACACCCTGCGCAGCTGCTGTTTTAGCTTCGGCTTGCGCTGTATTGTTAGAAGGCTCTGCCGCCCATACCCTCGGCTGGTCCCCCCCTAATGTACAAACGCCCAAAGCAGCTAAAATGCCCGCTGTTATGGCAGCTTGCCGCAAGCTGTTTCTTTCATTTCTCATGCAAATCCATCCTCCCACTTTTGTAAAAAATAACGCCGCATTTTCTACCAGTCCATTCGGTGAAAGTGCAGCGTCTGTTTTTTTTACAAAACAGCCTGCTCCGCTTTTCTGGTCGAAAATACTAAAATTTCCGCGCTGCTGGTTTCAGCGCATAATCATAGCGTCCGCAGAAATATTTGTCTGGCAAAACGCCAAACTTAAATATCTCTGCAAAATTTTCTCCCAGTCTGTCTACGCAGGCTGTTCAAAAGATAGAACCAGTCAGCACTCTGACTCAAGATCATCACTTCAACATCCCTTTGTGAAAGGACTGCAATGCTGAAGCTCCCTAATACAGTTGCGTGACAGCGCCGGATTCACACCGGACTTCCCTATAAAACCACGGATCATTGATCCCACAAGTACCCAGTTCCAAATTTTCATTTTTTGTTTTCAATGAACATGTCATTTATCACTCCAGTACCGTGACCGCAAGCATGGATGCCGCCACCCCAGCGGCACCACGCTCAAAGGTCTGAGTTGAGTGGAGTTTGCAGGCTATGACTGAACCTGCAGGAAATAAGAACTGCCCCTCTGCTAAAAGCAGAGGGGCAGAAAAACTTGCATAACAAGCGTATACCAGTTTTTCTAACTCTCTGTCGCTCGCAGTAGCTAGACTATCAGGCTGATTGCTGGCTTAGGGCTAAAACCCCTTACAGCGCCGGGAGCGCAGCGGAATTGCACCGCTTCTCATTTTACGATTACCACATGATAAGCATTACTATTTTCTCGATATGTTTAAATCATATAACTTACTTTTACATATGTCAACCTGTTTTTTCTGAATGTATACAATATTCTTTTTTATTTTTTTTAAATATTTTCTAATACAATTTAATTTATACAAAACTAAATTGTATAAATCTAATATCAGTATTTCATCAAAACTGCTTCTGTACGGCCCGCTTACAGCCATATCTTCCAGCGGCTAGTTTTTATACAAAATTCTACCTGTCATTTTTAAATAAATAAACTGTTTCATCTGGCTGAATATGCTTTGCATAAAATAAGCCCAGCCGTTGATGCCGGCACATGTTTCCCTGTTAATATGCACTCTGGCTGCAGGCATTGCCAAATTAAAATAAATTGTTTTTTCGATGTCGCCTATTTCGATCCGTACAAAACATTGCTTCGACAGAGACGGAATCGTGTAGGCTTTACACTCAGCTTCTCTATTAAAACCTGCGTCACCTGATAATATCAATATCTATTTATTTTGCAACTTCAGCAATCACATCACTGGTCAAATCTTTACCGCCATACAGCATTGCACTGCTGTCAACTACACTGCTGATACCGGCGCGTTTTGCAACTGTGGCAATAGCTTTTTGCACTTTTTTCTGAATCGGTCCCATAAGATCCTGTTCACGTTTGGCAATCTGCTGTGAAAGTTTTTCTCCCAGGGCCTGTTTACCACTGTTATCTAAAGAGGCAGACTTACTTTCAAATTCCTGCTGCGCTTTTTGGCGTTCCAGGTCAACAGCGCTCATGGTCGTTTTGATATCGGGATAGCTTTGAAATACCTGCTGGACGTTTACATACCCCACAACATTACCGGCTTCGGCTGCCGATACTGCGCCGCAAATACCCAGAGCCATGACAATCGTCAAAATAAAGGTCATAATTTCTTTTTTCATCGTTTACAACACTCCTTAATTTTTGTTTATATAAATTTTAATGCTACCTTTTTTTATCTCGGCAAGCCGCAATAAACCTAGCTGCTGCAATATCTGTCAAGCCATAATCGGCAAACTTCACCAGTAACTTGCGCACCAGCTTTGTTTGTTGTTCTGTCTTTGTATCACCGCCAGTTTCCTTAAATATTTTATGATGTTGAATTATCTTGCACATGTAGTATATTATAAACGGTTCTCAGTCACCAGTCAATAATAGTTACTATTTATATCTTTATATTATTTAATTGACTTTTTATCTGATTAGCTGTATTTTATAAGTAGTTATATTAAGTTTTCCATTTTCAATTAGAGGAGGCTTGTCTATGTCCGATTTTATCAGCGATTCCATTTTTAAAGAAGCATTCCTAAGGGCTTCTCGTCATTATATAGAAGCTTTAGAGCTGCCTGAGCTTCATTCAAAACGGTCTTCTGATACGAACTCTGTCATTGATTCTGCTGCCTGCATAAACAACAGAATGCTGCAAAGTTTTGCTGCTGATTTAACCGAACAGCAAAAGAGTGATGTTTTGAATTCAACTTTATTGGCTCAGCTGGCGGCAGACAAAGCTTATACTAAAGATGCAGCTGGCCGTTATGACGTTAAAGGCTGGTACAGTAAATTTTCAGAAGTACTGCTTAATTTAGGCTGGGTAAGCCAAAACACTGCTTTCTGGCAATATAAAATACACGGGGAAAGTTTTACAGCTGACAAGGCTATCTTGGAAATCATCAACGGCTTACTGCAAAACAACGCTCTGCTTTTAGCGCAAGCTACTATTAACGCTTTAAAAAATTTGCCTGAAAATGATTCTAAGCTTACTCTGTTTAAATTCAATACCTGTTCTGACAAAATGGGTAATATCAGCCTTGGAGTCTGTACTCAAAAAAACGGCTTGATTGAATATAATTTTGCGGCACTTTACCTGGAAACAAAAAAGAACTTTAAACAGATTTTATTCATTGATTTTTCAACGTCTGATTTCAAGCTGTTTACCGGTACTAATACCATAACTCTTAATCCAGATGTTTACAGTATCGTGCGCGAGCAGGTAATCCAAAAATTACAGGACAGAGTTGGCAGTTATCTTGCCGGTCTTGATATTTGAACATTTAACGGTAATAAAAGCGTGACATAAATTTATGTCACGCTTTTATTTTTTATTCTTCTTAAAATATTCTGGATATGTTTTTTGAGCAATATCTAAGATTCCATCACCGATATACTGCGAGGCAGCATATCTATAACGGTCTTTAATAATAATTATGTTATTATTTTTTATGGCTTTGATACTTTGCAATGCCGGATCTGATAAAACTTCTTTCCTGAAAAGCACTGTATCGCCTTCCTGCGTTGAACTATAATCAGAGAACATCAAAACGTCAGGATCGACTTCTACTATTTTTTCCTTACTCAGGTGTTCTCCACGGACAAGGCACGCCAAAGCAGCTCCATTAGTTACACCGGCATTGATGCAAATATCGTTGAACAAGCCTTCTGCACTTCCAAAAACACCCAGCAGTGAATAGCCCATCAATATCTTTTTATCACTGACTGGTATCGTATCAGTCACTTCTTTTACAAACGTTGTTTTTTTGTCAAGTTCTTTAATAACTATACTTCCCTGTTTCTTTTCATTCACAGCTTCTGATAATTTTATGATTCTTTTTCGTACCATATCCAGCGTAGTCGGGATTTTTGTAATATAGACCTTAAGTCCAACATCTTTTAAGGACTGGATAAATGCAGTGTTTGAATTTTCCTGCACTATAACAAGATCAGGTTTAATAGCAAGAATTTGCTCTGCACTTACCTTTTGCGGTAATTTTAGAGGAATCTGCGCAGCTTTATCTGCAATCAACGATATTTTAGGATCAGCAGCAGGTTCTGAAATGGCTGCAATCCTCTCTAATGGAACCAAATCAGTGAGAATTTCTTCAAGGCTGAGCGTTGTGGCATAGATTCTCTTAGGCGTATCTGTAAAATATAAAATATTACCTTTGTCATCAACCACCTGATACTGAGTTTTAACTTCTGTTTTTTCAGTAACTGAAACAGTTTTGTCAAAACTACATCCCGTTATTCCTAATATCATAATTATGACTAAAATAAAACTGCGCATTTATCTCTCCTGATTAAATTAAGTTTTAGAAGCTATATTCATATCCAAGCATAAAGTTTCTGCCAAGATTGTGATAGTTAGTATCACCGTTAGTTGTAATATCAATTCTATCCAAAATATTATTTAAATGGAAAAATATTTTGTGATTATCCTCAGGTTTGTATGATAAATCAAGGTCTGTAAAAAACTGTGGTTTAATATTTCTTTCGGTAGCAGTATTAGAAATTCTATGTCCTACAAAATTTCCTGATAACATTCCGTTAAATTTATTTTTGTTGTAATTAAGAGTACCATTGATCTGATAACGTCCATAACAGTCATGCCAGCCTAAATCTCCATATTCTTCTTCATTTCTTGCCTGAGGCTTGCTATATGTTAAGCCAATATTACTGCTCCAATTTTTATCATGGACAGTAGTACATGACAATTCAATACCAGTATTGCGGAAATCTTGATTAACATAATAAATGTCATCATTTTTGTCACGAGCAGCTTTTAAATAATCTTTTATGTCATAACTATATAATGCAACTCTCCATGATCTTTTATTTTCATTTAATTTATAACCGATTTCATAATGAGTCCCTTGCTCAGGCTTAAGATCTGTTGTAGGCAAAATATTAGAAGTTCCATATATCTGTGTTAAATTTGGCATTCTGAAAGATTTTCCTGCTTTGGCATAAAAACTGCTGTTTTCATTAACTTTGTAAAGATATTGTACTTCCGGTGTAAATTTACTTAAATCCTCATTTTCAGTTGTAACCTTAGTACCATCTTTTTTGGTTTCTGTTGCCTTGGAACCTACTGCCCAAGTTTCACGCATATTAAAAAGCAAATTTTGCTTTTCATCTATGCTCATATCATATGAAAGGTATAAAGAATAATTATTCCTATCATAACTCATACTATTTGAAGTACCACGTAAATCCATATCTTCTTTTTGGAATCCAGCACCAACTAATAAAGAATTTTGCCCAATATCAAATTTTTTCTGTATATTCAAATTCGTATTATGACCTTTTCGCCAACTATTAAGAGTAGGATTTTTCCAACCGTTTCCTGAAGGTGAAATCTTATCATAAGTTTTTTCCTGAGTTCCATACGACACATGTGCTTTCCAACCATCTTTATCATAACTTACCAAAAAGTTATTGTCTGTATCATAATAATCTCTCAACTCAGTATATTTTTTGCTAACAGCATCTTTCTGCATATAGCGGTGTTCATTTTTAGAATAATTATGAGTAAAAATCAGTCCATCTGTTATCTGGTAATTCCACATAACACTTTTGCGCTCCCCTTTACCATAATCAAAAATACTACCTGTAGTTTTACCGTCAGCAAGACTGCTTATACCATCAGCTTTTCCACGATTTTCCAGTCCCGCAACAACACTGAATTTATCGGCACCTAAAGAAATATCATAACGCTCTTTTCCAAAATTTCCAGCAGAAAATTTAACTTTGTTATTTATCCTTTTTTTGGTAATAATATTTATTACCCCTCCTGTTGCTTCACTTCCATATAATACAGAACCACCACCTCTTACGATCTCAATTTTCTCAATTGCGCCACTGGGAATATCTTCAAGGTTATATTTACCATCCATATTCATAGGAACTCCATTAAGTAAAACCAAAGTTCCTACCTGGGCTCCACGAATCATTATTTTACTCGTCATCGTACCCATAGCTGCGCCGTTAAATCCCTGTGACTGTACAGTAACTCCTAAGGTATTCTGTAACACGTCAAATGCGTTATTAGCTCCACTTTCTTCTATTCGTTTAACATCATATACTTCTACCGCAGCCGGTGTATCTAGATCCTTCGTTTCAAAACCTTGTGCTGTTACTATCATTGGATCAAGTGTGAAAACCTGTTCCGGTTCTTCTGCATACCCTGATGTGCCCCCCCAGATGACACTGCCAGTTATCAATGCGATCATCAGAGTATTTTTTCCTAAGCTTTGCTTCATCAAATTCAACTTCCTTTCAAATTTTAATTCATTGATACCCTTCTTTAAATATAGTCGTAAAAATAGAAACTCCTCCTTCTCTGAAAACAGATAAGGAGGATACAGACAAAATTTACTGTCATATCTTCCCTATACTGTCTCTCGCAGACATAGAGTTGCTGGTAAATTCTGACTCAAGCAGTTTTAATCACTGCTAATACAGCGGCGGGACCGTGTTAGATTCTCACTAACTTTTACTCGTTATAGATTACCAGTACTTAATATTAAATTCATTTTACTACTATGTGTGATATAATACTATGTATAGTCATTAGACAGTCAAGAGGTTGGTGAAAATTTATGGAAAAAAATAAAAAAAATTTATTTACAACAGGAGAACTGGCTTCCTTGTGTAATATTCATCGCAAAACCTTGCTTTTTTATGACAGGCTTGGCCTGATCAAACCAGAGTTTATTGATAATAACGGTTACCGTTATTATGCCCGACGACAATTCTTTTCCTTAGAGATCATCTTGGCGTTACGAAAATTAGATATATCTTTACCGGAAATTGGTGAGTATCTTAATAATAAATCTACATCTAATTACAAAAACTTACTTGCCAAACATGCCAATATATTAGATCAGCTTTTGCTTAATCTTCAAAAAATGCGCAGTGAGCTTAATGACAGAATCAACTTCTTAGAAAATACTGAATCTTTACCTGTAGAATCGGTTCATTTAACAGCAGAAGCCGAAGAATATCTTTTTTTAAGCGATCCGGTTCCGCAGAATGCTGATTTAAAAATCAGAACAAAAATCTCGGCTCAGCATTTATCAACTTTGGCTGATTATGTTACTTTTAACAATCATGTTTCGGGTTATATACTTGATAAGACTGCTTTTATAGCTGGTAAACGGCCCCATACCAAGTATTTTTACCAATCATTTTCTCAGCCTTTTGATTCGCCTTACTTTTTTCTTAAATCTGCAGGATCATATGCAACAATTTACTTTGAAGGTATTTATTGTTCGTACGGTAAACCACATGTCACTATGCTCTACCAGTATTTACAGGATAATAACCTGCAGGCGGTCAGCGATCTTTATATGACTTCAATCAGAAATCATTGGGTTACCAATGATAATGGCAGCTATTTAAACAAACTTTCAGTAAAAGTCAAAAAAATAACAGTAGAATTTTAAATTCTACTGTTATTTTTATCTTTTTTATTCTTTAACTATTGCCGCACCCTGTTCAGTAAAGTTGATTATTGAACCACCCGGCAATTCAATTTCTACACCATTGTCTTTCCATTTTAAAGGCTCTTTTACTGTACAGTTTGTTACTTCACCGTCTGGAGTAAAGCTGACTATGCTTTTTCCTTTAAATTCAACAAAACCTGCATTCTCCATATCTACGGCATTATTTTGCCAGCCAACGGGTCGCAGTTTAGTATCTTCTGCCAAAGTCCCCTTTTTTACTGCACCATCATTATAAAAATCAAGGATGGTGCCGCTTTTAAAGGCTATAAACCCATATTTTTCTGAACCAAGGCCAACAGTTGTTTCATCAGCTATAGTGCCATTAAGTACCGTTCCCTGTTCGCTGAAGGTCACAGCTGTACCGCCTTTATAACGGATATGCCCATAACTGGAAAGTGCTATATTGTAGGTACTGTTATTGTTCCAATATCTGTAATAACGCGGGAAAAACGGGCTGCGGTTAGTATATGCAGAAACAAAATAATAATCGTTAATAATACGCTGCCACCCTTGTGGACGCAAATAGGTATCACTTGCCAGTACACCGCTGATAACAGCTCCATTATCATTAAGACTGGCCGTTGTACCTTTTTTAAACTTTATCTGGTCTCCTACAGTCCAGCCCTGAGGATAAAGCTCTTCACTTTTTGTAAGACCTTTACTGGTTGGAGCCGCAAATACACTGCTGCATAAAGCACACAGGCTTATGACTACTGCTGTTTTTGCCAAAATACTTTTTGTTTGCATTTTGATCAGTCCTTTCTGTATTTTACAATTTATAATTTAGCACTTTCATTATCATGATTCAAATTAGCTTAATTACAAAAATAAAATTAAATTTCTGCTGTTTAAACAAGCGGATTCACAATTCTTATTATTTATATTCTATCATAGCTTTTGATGATGAATATTTAATTTTCAAAAAACAAATGACTCCAACACATAGGTGCAGGAGTCATTTGTTTCATTTAATGTTTTTTTTATTTTGTTCTTTAAATGCTGCTTCCTGCCACAAATACCAAACCCCCAAAGAACGCCATGGACGCCATGTTTCTGTAAGCGTAGTTATTTGCCCACGTTTGGGTATATCATCTAACCCCTTCAACTCTTTCAGTTCTTTTTTAAAAATAAAATCTGCCGAAGGAACTACATCAGTCCTGCACAAGGCAAGCAATAAAAACATTTCAATAGTCCACTGCCCTAAACCGCGAATTTGGACAAGCTGCTTAGTTATTTCAGCATCAGTCATTTCAGAAAATTTTTCTATAGTTACCTGACCTGCAACAGCTGCTTCAGCAAAACTTTTCAAATATTCGGCTTTCTGTTTTACCAGTCCCTGTTCGCACAAGGCTTCAATGGAAACTTCCACTACCGCCTGTGGCTGCAGTGGATTTCCTAAAAATTTTCCTAGTTTTTCCAGTAATTGCAGACTGACATCAGGTGGTAACTGCTGTGAAACAATACCTGTAACTAATGTCCCGAAATACTTCTCCTTTGGCTCAGGTTTCAATTCACACACAGGAAACCTATCGATCAATGGGATCAGCTCAGGCGCATGTTCACGCAGATATTTGGCTCCTGCAGCCCAATCTGGGGTTTTGAGCATGATACATCCTCCTTATTTACTTTGGTTATTCAACGAAACAGTACTATCGTTGATATTACTTATGATTATACGCTAAAACGGTTATTTTGCAAAGCCGCTGAAAAGTAATTTAGTAAAATTACAGAAAATCCTTGCATCATTCATGGTTTTATGGTATTATTTATATCTGTCAGGACTACTGACAAATGGCCCGGTGGTTCAGTTGGTTAGAATGCCGCCCTGTCACGGCGGAGGTCGTGGGTTCGAGTCCCATCCGGGTCGCCATTTGCGGAAATAGCTCAGTGGTAGAGCACCTCCTTGCCAAGGAGGGGGTCGCGAGTTCGAATCTCGTTTTCCGCTCCATTTTAGGGGTATAGCTCAACTGGTAGAGTAGCGGTCTCCAAAACCGTTGGTTGTGGGTTCGATTCCTACTGCCCCTGCCACGCAAAAGTAAGCTGCAGACGATGTCTGCAGCTTTTTTATTTTAATATGTCTAAAATAAAACCAAGGGAAGTCAGCTGTAATGCCTGACCTCCCTTGGTTACTAATTATAAAAAAGGACTGTCCTTACTTTGATAGTCTATTTTATATTTATCAGGATTAGCTTTGACAATAGCTAACAGTGCCTTGCCTTCACTTCCATATTCATCCGCCTGCTCTTTTACTTCATTTTGCAGATCAAGCATCCACGGCACTAAAGGCGGCATCCATCTTAGCAAGCAGGCGGCAAGTTCATCAAGATTATCTCCTTCTAAAATATGATCTCTGATTACAATATGCATCTTTTTTCCCCCTTTTACACGCATTCTCTATTATAACAAAAATCATATAAAAATAAAGTCCGATCACTTTATTATAAGCGATCGGACTTTATTTTTATACTATCAACACTGTACAATTTATTTTCCGGTACGACCACGTTTAGTAAAAGGCTTACCTTCTTTACAAAGTGGGCAGTCCTCTTCTTTAAATGTTGGTACATCAAGATGCAGTAAAGCTTCAGTACGAATACCAAAATCAACTTTACCGCCGCTGCGGTCAACCAAAAGCCCAATACCGACCGGAATGCCGCCATGTTCTTTAACAACATCCAGAACTTCCATAACACTGCCGCCAGTTGTAACGATATCTTCAACGATCAGTACACGAGTTCCTTTGGGAATCTCAAAACCGCGTTTTAAAGTCATTTTACCATTTTCGCGTTCGGTAAAAATAGCACGGGTATCAAGCGCTTTACCAACTTCGTGCGCCAGCAGGATACCGCCTGTCATTGGACCTACTACCAATTCTACATTATCAGCAGCATAACGTTCAGCCAACTCCTGACAAAGCTTTTCTGTGTATTTAGGATGCTGCAGCACATTGAATTTTTCTACATACATAGGGCTGTGCAAACCACTGGTCAACAAAAAATGTCCGTGAAGCACGGCTTCAGTTTCTTCTAAAAGCTGCATTACTTCTTTTTCTTGCAACATATCAAACACCTCTGATTTCTGCTACGATACTTTGTGCCGCAGCAATTTTATCTTCTGCTTTAGTAATAGGACGCCCTACTACGATATGGCTGGAACCATTTTTAAATGCTCCGGCAGGAGTAGCGATACGGCTTTGGTCATCTATAGACGCACCAGCCGGACGTACACCGGGCGTAACGATCAAAAACTCGGGACCACAGGCACTTCGAATACCTGCAGCTTCCTGTGGCGAGGCAACGACACCATCCATGCCAGCTTCCTGTGCCAGCTTTGCCAAAGCAATAACCTGCTCTGCAATAGTGTTCTTATAATTAAGATCACCAAACTGCTCATCATCCATACTGGTCAAAATAGTAACAGCAATCAGTTTCGGCGCCGGGCGTCCCAATTTTGCAGCAGCTTCACGCACAGATTTAACAGCTGCCTGCATCATCTTTTTACCGCCTACGGCATGTACATTCATCATATCTGCACCTAAACCAGTAAGAACCGCCAAAGCACCTGCAACGGTATTGGGAATGTCCTGTAATTTTAAGTCAAGAAACACCTGCTTATTATGACCTTTGAGGAAGCGTATCATTTCACTTCCCGCAGCATAATAAAGCTCCATACCAACCTTATAATGGCTGACATTATCTCCTAATTCCAATACTACTGCTTTAGCCTGTTCCATTGTGGGGAAATCCAAAGCTACGATCAAACGATCGTCATGATTCATCCTGCCACCCCCTTAACGTTTTACAGCGCGTTTCAGATGGATCTTACCTTCTGGCAACGCCAAACCGATCATATCTTTAAGTTTTTTAATGCCATGCTTATCCATATATTCCAAAATACCATGTGAAATAGTTTCTGCAATACAAGGATTGGTAAAATTAACAGTTCCTACAGCAACTGCGCTGGCACCTGCCAGAAAAAATTCTATCGCATCTTCTGCTGTCATAATGCCGCCCATACCGATAATAGGCACATGTACGTTCTGAGCAACCTGATAACACATCCGCACTGCAACAGGACGTACAGCCGGACCGCTAAGTCCGCCTATAACATTGCCTAAAACCGGCTTTTGCCTGTCAATATCTATTTTCATACCAATCAAGGTGTTGATCAGTGAAATAGCGTCAGTTCCCGCCGCTTCTACAGCCTGGGCCATGGCTACGATATCGGTCACGTTGGGTGAAAGCTTGGTAATCACCATTTTAGACGTATTGCTTTTTACCGCTTTAACTACTTCAGCTGCACTGTCAGGGCAGGTACCAAAAACCAGGCCTCCTTCTTTGACATTTGGGCAGGAAATATTTATTTCTAAAGCGTCAACGCCTTCTACATCCAGTTTTTTGGCAACCTTGCCGTAATCTTCATAGGAATGGGCATAAATATTAACTATTACCGGTACGTCATACTGACGCAGTTGCGGCAACGTTGTTTCCAAAAAATAATCCACACCAGGATTTTCAAGTCCGATACTGTTGAGCATCCCTGACGGAGTTTCAACAGCACGCTGTCCCTTATTCCCCGGCTGCGGTTCTAAGGAGGTACCTTTAACAGTAACAGCCCCTACTTTTTCAAGATCAAGAAAGTCGGTAAATTCCAGTCCAAAGCCAAAAGTACCGGAAGCTGTGGTAATCGGTGTTTTCATTTTCAAGCCGGCAATATTTGTCGCCAACCGTCCATCATACAATGCTTTTACCATTCGCCCACCTCCTCGGCCCAAAATACCGGGCCGTCGGTACAAACCTTAAGCCGCTTGCCTATACCACTGCACGAACAGGACAAGCAAGCGCCAAGACCGCAGGCCATATACTTTTCCAAAGAAACCTGACATTTTATATTTTTTTCGGCAGCAACTTCAGCTACAGCTTTCATCATCGGCACAGGCCCGCAGACATAGACGCAGTCATATTTACCGCTGTCTAAAAGCTGCGGCAAAAGAGCAATTACTGTCCCCTGCACACCACAACTGCCGTCATCTGTCGTAATATGGATATTTTGGCAAATATCTTCGTACAAATCTGTCCAAAACAGTTCTTCTTCCGAACGCCCTCCCATCAAAATCTCTATGGGCTTGTTCTGCGCACAGAATCCTTCTGCCAAATACAGCAGCGGCGCCAGTCCCAGACCACCACCAACCAGCAATGGACGTTCAGCCTCCATAGCGAAGCCATGGCCTAAAGGACCTACGATACTCAGCTTATCTCCACTGCACACTTCTGCCAGAATATGAGTAGCCTCGCCAATAATGCGGTATATCATAATGAAAGTACCATTATCCGCATTTACTCCGGCAACGCCAAAAGGACGGCGAAGCAACGGCGCCGTATTCTTGCAGACCTGCACATTCACGAATTGTCCCGGGACCGCCGTTTTGGCGATCTCGGGAGCATAAACTTCTATTAATTTTGTAGTAGCGTTTAAAACACGCTGACCAATAACAGTGGCGTTCGTAATAGTTTTTGGCACGGGCTTATCCCTCCCAGGCTAAATCCTGCAATGC
This sequence comes from Phascolarctobacterium faecium, assembly GCF_003945365.1. Classification (NCBI taxonomy): domain Bacteria; kingdom Bacillati; phylum Bacillota; class Negativicutes; order Acidaminococcales; family Acidaminococcaceae; genus Phascolarctobacterium; species Phascolarctobacterium faecium. The sequence continues at coordinate 1,936,970 of NZ_AP019004.1, forward strand.
AACGATGCTGACCACACGGCGGCGGCGCATTGCCGACATAACGTGCTGCAGTTCACGTGCTGTGTCCATAGAAGTCAGGCAGGCAATGGCATGCTCTACTGTGGAACGTCTGATTTTAAAGCCGTCACGCTCAGCATCACGACCATGGTTAGTTGTATTGATAACCATACTTATCCGGCCTTCTTTGATATCGTCAAGAATGTTGGGGCTGCCCTCGCTGACTTTAGTCGCTACGGTCACCTTAACACCCTTTTCTTTCAGATATTCCGCTGTACCTCCGGTAGCCATGATTTCATAGCCCAGATCGGCAAAACCGGCCGCAATTTCTGCCGCTTCAGGTTTATCCATATCAGCAACAGTGATCAGTATCGAGCCTTCATGCGGTACATTGATACCGGAAGCAATACATGCTTTATACAAAGCACGTGAGTACTGATAATCAACGCACATTACTTCGCCTGTAGATTTCATCTCAGGCCCTAATGTAATATCGACATTACTCATTTTGTTGAAGGAGAACACAGGGGCTTTAACTGCATAATAGTCCGGGAAGAAGCCCAAGCCTGGTTTATACCCCTGCTCACGCAGCGAATGACCCATAGCTGCTTTAGTTGCTACATTGATCATCGGCACGTTGGTGACCTTACTCAGGAAAGGAACTGTACGGGAAGAACGCGGATTTACTTCAATTACATAAACCTCATTATTCCGTACGATATACTGGATGTTGATCATGCCTTTTACTTCCAGTCCAAGTGCCATACGGTTGGTATAATCAATGATAGTTTTGATAACCGACTCGGACAGATTACGCGGCGGATAAACAGCGATAGAATCGCCGGAATGCACACCTGCACGTTCGATATGCTCCATAATACCGGGAATCAGCACTTCATTACCGTCGCAGATAGCATCGACTTCGACCTCTGTACCCTGCAGATAATGATCGACCAGTACCGGATGTTCGCGTGAAGCCTTAACAGCACTGGACATATAATGTTTCAGTTCTTCATCATTATAAACTATTTCCATTGCGCGACCGCCCAAAACATAAGACGGACGAACCATAACCGGATATCCGACATCAGCTGCAGCTTTTAAAGCGCCTGCCGTATCAAAAACAGTATGCCCTTTCGGACGCGGAATATTGCAGTTTGTCAAAAGCTGTTCAAAACGTTCTCTATCTTCGGCTCTGTCAATACTGTCAACACTGGAGCCAAGTATTTTCACGCCTGCATCTGCAAGCGGTCCAGCCAGATTGATTGCCGTTTGGCCGCCAAACTGTACGATAACGCCTTCAGGCTGTTCTTTATCAAGAATATTCAAAACATCTTCTACTGTCAAAGGTTCAAAATACAGACGATCAGAAGTATCAAAGTCCGTACTTACAGTTTCCGGGTTATTGTTAATAATGATGGTTTCATATCCAAGCTCTTTCAGTGCCCATACGGAATGTACAGAGCAATAGTCAAACTCTACGCCTTGCCCGATACGGATCGGTCCGCTGCCTAAAACAGCAACCTTCTTTTTATCACTGACGCGTACTTCATCTTCAACAGCATAGGTAGAATAATAATAAGGTGTTTCAGCTTCAAACTCGGCAGCACAGGTATCAACCATTTTATAGGTTGGGATAATGCCCCAGTCCTTACGCATAGCACGTACTTCCATCATCTGTTTACCGATATATTCGCCAATAACCACATCGGCAAAGCCCATGCGTTTAGCTTTACGCATTATCTCCTTAGTCATCGGTTCAGTTTTTAAAACAGTTTCCATCTTGACGATATTCAATATTTTCTGCAGGAACCATCTGTCGATCATCGTGATCTCATGGATCTCTTCCAGACTTACGCCTCGACGAAGTGCTTCGGCAACAACAAAGATACGTTCATCATCGATCTTAGAAATGCGAGCACGAATTTCTTCATCACTCAGTTCTTTTAATTCCGGCATTTCCAGATGAGTCAAACCGATTTCCAAAGAACGGATCGCTTTCAGCATTGCTGCTTCCAGTGTGCGTTCGATAGCCATAACTTCGCCGGTAGCCTTCATTTGGGTGCCTAATGTACGGTCGGCTGTAACAAATTTATCAAAAGGCCAGCGCGGGAATTTCAGTACTACATAATCAATAGAAGGCTCGAAGCAGGCAGTTGTCTTTTTCGTTACAGCATTTTGAATCTCGTCCAGATTATAACCGATAGCTATTTTACTGGAAACCTTTGCGATCGGGTAACCGGTAGCTTTAGAAGCCAAAGCCGAAGAACGGCTGACACGCGGATTTACTTCGATTACATAATAACGTTCAGAATTTGGATCCAATGCCAACTGCACATTACAGCCGCCGCGCACACCCAATTCACGTACTATATCAATAGAAGCCTGACGCAGCAGCTGTACTTCGCGATCGCTCAGAGTCTGCGCCGGAGCGGCAACGATAGAATCGCCGGTATGTACGCCTACAGGATCAAGATTTTCCATTGAGCAGACAGTGATGCAGTTATCAGCCGCGTCACGCAGCACTTCAAATTCAATCTCTTTCCAGCCCGCTACGCTGCGTTCAATCAATGCCTGACCAATAAGACTGTATTTCAGACCTTTATTAACGATTTCATCCAGTTCATCTTCACTTTCAGCGATACCGCCGCCGGTGCCGCCCAAAGTATATGCTGGCCGAACGATCAGAGGAAACCCGACTTTACGGGCAAATTCCTTCGCTGCCGCCATCGTTTCAACGATAGCGCTTTCCGGAATCGGCTGATTGATTTTTTCCATCGTTTCTTTGAAAAGCTCACGATCTTCTGCTCTCTTGATACTATAAATCTGAGTACCTAAAAGCTGCACGTTATATTCGCGCAGAATACCTTTTTCCTCCAGATCTATTGCAAGATTCAGTCCAACCTGACCACCCAAAGTTGCCAGCAAAGAATCAGGACGCTCGCGTTTAATAACACTTTCCAAAAATTCAACATTAACAGGCTCAATATAAACACGGTCGGCAATATGCACGTCCGTCATAATCGTAGCCGGGTTACTGTTGACAAGTACGACCTCCAGCCCTTCTTCTTTCAGAGAACGGCAGGCCTGAGTACCGGCATAGTCAAACTCAGCAGCTTGACCGATAATGATCGGGCCGGAACCGATAACAAGAACTTTTTTGATATTTTGCAGCTTTGGCATCAGTTTTGGCCTCCCATCATTTTTACAAAACGTTTAAATAAATATTCATGGCCGCCTGGTCCGGGGCTTGCCTCGGGATGATACTGAACTGCAAAAGAAGGATGGTCAAGATAACGCAAACCTTCAATCGTACCATCATTCAGTGAGATATTAGTTATTTCCACATTCAGACCGGCTAAAGATTTTTCGTCAACAGCATAACCATGGTTTTGTGAACTGATCAGAACCTTATTTTCCAAAAGGTCTTTAACCGGATGATTGACGCCACGATGCCCGAATTTCATTTTAAAGGTATCAGCACCATTAGCCAAAGCTAAAATTTGATGACCTAAGCAGATGCCGAAAATAGGCTTCTTGCCGATCAGCTTTTTAACTTCTTCAATGATCGGCTGTAAATCCTTCGGATCTCCGGGGCCATTAGCTAAGAAAATACCGTCCGGCCGTGCTGCCAAAATCTCCTCTGCTGTAGTATATGCAGGAAAAACCGTCAAATGGCAGTCAAAACTGGCCAGATATTCAAGAATATTTTGTTTGATACCAAAATCCATGACCGCAACATGATATTTGCCGTTGCCAAGCGTATAAATTTCAGGAGTTGTTACTGTAGCTACCTGATCATGTACTTCTGGTGTAGCCAGCAGCTTTTCCACTTCCTCCTGCGGCATTTCTGCCGGCACGATAACACCCTGCAGTACACCATAATTGCGAAGTTTACGGGTAATCGCACGCGTATCCACGCCTGTCAGTACAGGTACATCCTGTTCATCTAAAAACTGTTCCAGCGTTTTTTCGCAGCGCCAGTTGCTGGGATGATCACACAGTTCACTGATCACATATCCCTGAAAAAAAGATTTTCGCCCCTGATTAAAAAGATCGTTAGTACCATAATTTCCAACTAAAGGATAAGTCATAACAACAATCTGCCCGCAAAACGACGGATCAGTTAAGGTTTCCTGATAACCGCTCATACCGGTAGTGAAAACAACCTCACCTACCGCATTGCGTTTACCATACAGCTCGCCTTCATAAACACTGCCGTCTTTTAATACCAATTTACCTTTTCTTGCTACCGTTTGCATACTTCACCATCTCTCATTACGAATTTACCTGCTACCATCGTAGCTACGGCTTTGCCTTTACAATGTTTTCCTTGGAAAGGAGTTACCTTGCCGCGTGTATAAAATTTCGTATTATCAACAGTCCATTCTTTGTTAAGGTCGATAATAGTTACATCTGCCGGATAACCAACTTTTAAACTTCCAGCTTTTAGTGCAAAAATATTCGCAGGTTCTGTACTCATTTTACCAATAATTTCGTTAATTGTGAAGATGTTTGTATGATAAAGATCAGTTAAAACTACACCAACGGATGTTTCCAAACCCGTAAATCCGCAGGGAGCATAACGGAACTCAACGTCTTTTTCTTCAGGAGCATGCGGAGCGTGGTCAGTGACGATCGCATCTACCGTGCCATCTTTAACTGCAGCGCGCAAAGCCTCTACATGATCCATGCTGCGCAGCGGCGGCGAGACCCTGGTAGCACTGCTGTAAGTAGCACAGGCCTCGTCAGTTAAAGTCAGATGATGTACTGTAACTTCACAGGTCACATTGACACCTTTTTTCTTAAAGCCGCGAATGATATCAACAGCGCCTTTACTGGCAACATGCGCAATATGTACATGTGCGCCGGTATATTCGGCAATAAGACAGTCGCGGGCAACAGCAATATCTTCTGCTATTGCAGGTATACCGGGCACTCCGATACGTGCGGAAACAGCACCTTCATGCATGTAGCCTTCATGTCCCAGTTCCGGTTCGATAGCATGGGAAATCAAAACTTTATCAAAAGCACCTATATATTTGGCGGCAAGTGTAAACAGACGCGGACTGTTGACAAAGTGCCCGTCATCCGAGAACGCCATCGCGCCTTTTTCAGACATATCGATCATTTCAGCCAGCTCTTTACCTTCCTCGCCTTTGCTGATAGCACCGATAACCTCTACATTAACATAGCCTTCACGTGCAGCACGTTCCTTAATACCGGAAACAATGATAGAGTTATCAATAACGGGTTTGGTATTCGGCATGCAGGCGATAGTCGTAACACCGCCGGCTGCCGCAGCCATTGTACCTGTTACGATATCTTCCTTAGCTTCCAGGCCCGGTTCACGCAAATGTGTATGCACGTCAACCAAACCAGGCGCCACTATAAGCCCATCGGCATCATATACTTCATCGGCAGCAGCTTTAATCTCCGCCGCAACTTCTTTGATTACACCGTCTTCCACCAATAAATCCATAATGGCATCAATATTTTGGCTGGGATCGATGACACGACCGTTTTTAATCAATGTTTTCAATTTGCTTACCCCCCGTCAAAGTCAAGAATAAGAGTGCCATACGTACTGCTACACCATTTTGCACTTCATCACGAATAGCGGCGTTATCGCAGTAGCCGACCTCCCAGGAAATTTCCAGTCCGCGATTCATCGGCCCGGGATGCAGGACAGTAACATCGGGTTTTGCCAGCGCCAGACGCTTTTCATTCAAGCCAAAGATTCGTGCATATTCACGCGGAGACGGGAACAGTCCTTTTTTCTGACGTTCCAGCTGAATGCGCAGGACATCAATAACATCTGCACCTTCGATAGCATCTTCAACACGTTTGTGTACGGTTACGCCCAGACTTTCTATATCGTGAGGCAGCAAAGTCATTGGTCCGGCTACATGTACATCAGCCCCCATCTTAGTCCAGGCAGCGATATTAGTACGGGCAACGCGGCTATACAGAACGTCACCTAAAATCGCCATTTTTAACCCCTTCAGATCTTTTCCCTGTTCACGAATGGTAAACATATCCAGAAGTCCCTGAGAAGGATGTGCATGCGCTCCGTCACCGGCGTTGATGATAACAGGATCAGCAACCTCCGCAGCATAAGCAGCGGCACCCTCGATCGGATGGCGCATAACGATTGCGTCACAAGCCATAGATTGTACAGTAAGAATAGTATCGCGCAGGCATTCACCTTTTACAACGCTGGAGCTGGCAGTAGTAATATTAACTACGTCAGCGCCAAGATATTTTCCAGCCAGCTCAAATGAGGTTCTTGTTCTGGTGCTTGGTTCATAAAAAAGGTTGATAATGGATTTTCCCCGCAGTGACGGCACCTTTTTGATATCACGTTTCATGATTTTCTTCATTTCTGCCGCAGTTTGCAGAATCATTTCATATTCCTCGATGGAAAGTGAATCCAGATCAAGGATATCTCTGCCACCCAGAGATACGTTTGCTTTTGCCATTGTCCTACCTCCTATTAATCACATAAAAAAGCCTTCTGTGCCTGCAAGATGGCAAAGAAGGCTTGTAGTACAAGTTACCTAAAAGTCTACCTTACAGTCTCACAGGACCGCTTTAAAGGTAATATTCTATTGGTAATATTTTACCATCCATTAAGTGGTACGTCAAACCAAAATCAAAATATTTTCCAGGAATTTTACTTCCCACGCATTACAGCAAACCTACAAATCTGCTTCTTGCAATATCTGCCGCTATCGTATAAGATAAACCCAGAATCTATTATTTGAAAGGAGGATTGCTTTATCAATCCTTTAAGAAATATCGATGCGGTCATGTCAGGTAGCAAAGGCTATTTGACAGGCAATCGCTAAAACAAAACAGCTTTTGCTGCCATCCCGGTAATTATAAATCTGGGAGGAAGCAATATGTGCTATCAAAACGGTAAAAAAATATTACCACCGCCACTTTTATCAGCTATTCAGGAATACATAGACGGTGAATATATCTATATCCCTCGTAAAACCAATAACAAACGCCCCTGGGGATCGACCAAAGGTACAAAACAACAAACTGCTGAACGTAATCAGGAAATATTCTGCCGTTATCTAAGTGGAATTCCTGTTACTGTTCTTGCCGAAGAATACTTTTTGTCATCTAAAACAATATACAGTATCATTGCTAAAAAGAAAATCTGATCCTTGAGAACGTCATTACCTGACGTTCTCTTTTTCTTTTCAGAAAAAAAATGCAGGAAGTAATTTTGTAAAACCTGTAATATAATAAACACAAAGACAGAGAAAGCAGGTGCTATAATGAAATATCCTAAAAGCGAACAATACGACAAGCAATTTCTGCTTGAAAATATGATGGGCCCTAATGCCTTAAAAATTTTAGAAGAACTTACAGAAGGAATAAAACTCACGTCAGATATGAAAATACTTGATTTGGGCTGCGGCAAAGGACTTACATCAATCTTTTTAGCAAAAGAATTCGGCGTACAAGTCTATGCAACCGACCTTTGGATAACAGCTGCAGAAAATTTTGAGCGCTTCAAAAAGCTCGGGCTTGAAGATCGCATCATACCAATCCATGCCAATGCCCTTGACCTTCCCTATGCTGAAAATTATTTTGATGCGGTGATCAGTGTCGATTCATATCATTATTTTGGCAATACACCTGAATTTATGGACACCAAACTAGCTCCTTATATCAAACCAAATGGTATCATTGCCTTAGCCTTCCCCGGCTTCAAAAAAGATTATCACAATAATCTGCCGTCCGAACTGCTCATTTCCTGGGGTGCTGAAGATCTTGATACCTTTCACAGCTGTAAGTGGTGGCACGAACTGCTTTCACAATCTCAAACGATCAATATCGAAAGCATCTCAGAGCTGAAGTGTATGGAGGAAGCCTGGCAGGACTGGCTGGAATGTGATGAGGAACATGCCATCAACGATAGAGCTTCAATGAATGCCGGTGCAGGGAAATATATGAATCTTATCGCCATCAAAGCTAAAAAACTCTAAATTCTATTTTTAATAAACAAACCCCGCTGTCTTAAAAGACAACGGGGTTTTTCTTAATTATTATTTCCAGTCAAGTTCTTCGACTTCTTTACGGCCGCGACCTGTTAAAGCGTCGAGCATAACACGCTGCTCTACTTGAGCAACTAATTTTTTGGTAAATTTAACAGTATCAGGATTTACGGAAATACTGTCGATACCGCTCTTAATGAGGAATTCACAGAATTCAGGATAAACGCTGGGAGCCTGACCACAGATAGAAACAGTTTTGCCTTCGCTGTGAGCAACCTCAATAAGGTGACGTACTGCACGGCGCACTGCCAGATTACGTTCATCATAGATATGGGAAACAGTATCATTATCACGGTCACAGCCAAGCACCAGCATGGTCAAATCGTTAGAACCGATAGAATAACCGTCTACATACTTATTGAACTGATCGGCCAGAATGATATTGGAAGGAATTTCAGCCATCAACCATACTTTAAAGTCCTTACCGCGCTCCAAGCCACATTCAGCCATAATCTTAACCACTTTTTCACATTCCTCTACATTACGGCAGAAAGGAATCATAACATTAAGGTTTTTCAGACCAAACTCTTCACGAACTTTCACTACAGCCTGGCATTCCAGTTTGAAAGCTTCGATGTATTTAGGATCATAATAACGTGAAGCACCGCGCCAGCCCAATAATGCTGAAGGTTCATAAGGTTCGAACTCATCGCCGCCTTTCAAATCACGATATTCACTGGATTTGAAATCGCTGAAACGCAGAGTAACCGGTCTGGGAGCCATTGCCTGACAAACCTGACGCATACCTTCTGCCAGCTGATCGACAACTTTTTCAGGATGTCCGGTTTTAATGAGATACAAAGGATGTTCATGGATATAAGTAGTCCAGATGAACTCTTCACGCATCAAACCGATACCATCACAGGGCAGACTGGAATATTTCTCAGCCAGTTCCGGATCGCCCAAATTCATATAAACTTTAGTGCCAGTCGGCGGGAAGTATTCAGCAACCGCTACAGCAGCGCCTGCCTGATTTTCTTTTTTAGCTTCTTCAATAATGCCTTCATAAACTACGCCATGAGTAGCATCGATAGTTACATCAATACCGTCAGGAATAGTAACAGTAGCAGCTTCACCACGGCTCTTAGTACCAACGATACAGGGAATACCCAGCTCGCGGCTAACGATGGAAGCATGACAGGTCATTCCGCCGCTGTCAGTGACGATAGCTTTGGCTTTTTTCATTGCCGGTACCCAGTCAGGAGCGGTCATCTCAGTAACAAGGATCTCTCCTTCTTTAAATTCATCGATGCGGGAAGGATCAAGAATAACGTGTACGCGGCCAGAAACTTTACCCGGGCTTGCAGGCAAACCTTTCACGATAACTTTATGATCAGTAGTAGTCATAGATTTGCTTTCCTGCACTTTTGCTCCTCCTTCTTTATTGCGGCGGCTCCATACGGTTTCCGGACGGGCCTGCAGAATCCAGATTTTATTGGTACGTTCATCAACGCCCCATTCCATATCCATATAGCAGCCATAATGTTTTTCGATCTTTTTAGCATAATCAGCCAGTTCCAAAATCTGCTCGTCAGTCAAAGTCTGTACTTTGCGCAGTTCTTCAGGGACCTGCACTTCTTCACAGTCGCCGCCTTTTTTGCGTACAAGCATGATGTCCTGCTCATTTACGCAGCGGTCAATGATTTTGTGGTCATGTTTGGAAATAGTATAATTATCAGGAGTAACAGTACCCTGAACAACATATTCACCCAGTCCAAAGGCTGCCTCAATCAGGATATTATTGTCATCGCCAGTAGCAACGTTAACAGTAAACATAACACCGGAAGTTTTAGAGAAAACCATCATTTGTACAACGGCACTCAAAGCAACTTCTATATGATCAAAGCCTTGTTTTTCACGATAATAAACAGCACGGTCGGTAAAGCAGGAAGCGTAGCATTCCTTTACCTTTGCGATAATGGTTTCAGCACCCTGTACGTTCAGATAGGTATCCTGCTGACCAGCAAAGCTTGCATCCGGTAAATCTTCAGCTGTAGCGCTGGAACGAACGGCGACATAGGGATTCTCTTCGCCGACTCTTTTACCAAGTTCAACATAAGCAGCGCCAATAGCGTCCTGCAGATCCTGAGGCATTTTCTCAGCCATGATGGCATCACGCAGACGAGCGCTGACATCACGCAGTAAAGCGCTGTTTTCAACGTCAGTCAATTCAGACAAAATAGAGCGCATCTTTTCTTCAAGACCGCTTTCTTTAATGAAGTATCTATAAGCGTAAGCCGTAGTAGCAAAACCGTAAGGAACGGGAACATCTGTCTTAGCAGTCATTTCACCGAGGGAAGAGGATTTGCCGCCAACGATATCAACGTCTTTTCTTTCTAATTGCTCAAACCAGAGAAGAAACTGTTCTTCTTTTTTCATGATTGTAGCACTCCTTTATATTATACTTTTTGGGCTGCGCCCTTAATATAGTGTATACTATATCATATTTGTACACCACATTCAAGGACTTTTTTCATCGCTTTTTAACTTTTTGTGTTAAATTTTACAAAATGTGCTTATTTTCAGTACGGCCCTCCTTTACTCTTTAAATAATATTTTCGTCACTGGAAAAACAGAGTATATATATTAGTATACACTAAATGATACCTGGGAAAAAGTAAAATCAGCAGATTATAACTAAAATCCATCTCATAGACTGCGCCATATATGTAACGATTGCACAATGTACTTCTTAGTATATTTCTTAACAATACAATCAAGCCCACGAATCTCACTGCAAATACAAGGAAAGCCCCTGATGACAGACACGCCGCGTACTAAATGTACTCTGGTGTTTGTAACCAAGGGCCTGACAAAACAACTGCCGTAAAATGTGCGATTAAAGAACGATACAGCTCAAATCGCCGACAGCATTTGTAACCTCTTTCGCCTGCTCAAGAAGGGCCAGACGATTATTTTTAATATCAACATTTTCATCCATGACCATAACACTGTCAAAGAATTTATTTACAGGCTCAACTACCTGATCGGCAAGTTTTAATGCACCGGCATAATTATAAGTCACGATGTCCGGGATCAGCTCTTTATTAAGACGAATCAGAACATCATGCAGTTCCTGCTCTGCCGGGTCGGCAAAAAGCGCACTGCTTATAGCAACTTCAGTCTCAATTTTTTTGCAAAGATTGCAGACACGGATAGAAGCCTGAATAACAGCTTCTGCTTCCGGCAGAACTACATACGCATTCAAAGCCTTGCAGCGCGCGTAAATATCTACTAAATCATCGTTGCGTTCATCGGCAAAAACAGCATCGACAACGTCATAACGGATTCCCTGTTCGATCATCATATTTTTCAAACGTAATTTAAAGAATTCTAAAATCTGCGGTATCAATTTACCGGTATCTTCCGGTTTGATATTGAGCAGATACAGCGCACCTGCCAGAATTTTGATCAGGGGCATATGATAGTTACTGCTGATAAGAATATTGATGATACCCAAAGCCTGACGACGCAATGCATAAGGATCCTGCGAGCCTGTCGGTGCAAGTCCGCGGCTGAAAGTAGCAACGATATTATCTATTTTATCACTGATGCCGACAATACGTCCAATAGTACCCTTCGGCAGCTCGTCACCGGCAAAACGCGGCAGATAGTGTTCATAAATACCTTCAGCAACTTCAGCAGGTTCGCCGTCTAATTTGGCATATTCACGCCCCATAACTCCCTGCAGCTCTGTAAATTCAACCACCATCCCGGCAACAAGATCTGTTTTAGACAGCAAAGCTGTACGTTTGAGGTTAGTATCGTCAACTTTAACATTGATGGCAAACTTAACCATTTCAGCCAGTTTAGCCAACCGCTCACTCTTATCATACATATTGCCCAGACCTTCCTGGAATGAAACTGTTTTCAGTTTTTCCAGACGGTCTTCCAATTTTAGTTTGCGGTCTTCATTGAAGAAGAATTCAGCATCACTGAGACGAGCGCGTAAAACACGTTCATTACCGTGTGCGACAACATCTAAAAACTCTTTACCGCCATTGCGGACTGTAATAAATTTATTGAGCAGCCTGCCTTCTTCATCCACTACCGGAAAATAACGCTGATGTTCACGCATTGGGGTGATAATGGCTTCCTTCGGTAACGACAGGAATTTTTCTTCAAATTTCCCACATAATGCAGTAGGATATTCAACAAGATAATTGACTTCTTCCAGTAAGTCTTCGTCAATTTCAGCAATTCCGCCTTCGGCAGCCGCCAGTTCTGTCACCTGCTGACGAATCAATTCACGACGGGCATCCTGATCGACCATCACAAAGTTGTCAGCCAGTGCCTGTACATATGCATCAGCGTTGGGGATCTCAACAGCTCCCTGCATTCCCATAACAGCAGAATGCACTACATTGCCAACCTTATTGATAGCCGCGCTCAGCAGGCCTTTAGTTTCCACAGCCTCTTTCATAGATTGCTGCATAAAACGATGTCCCATCGAATACCTGCCCGATTTTACGCCGGTAATTTCTACCGGTATTACTTTTTCACCGAACAGTGCTACCAGCCAGCGGATAGGACGCACGAACCGAAAATCATAATCGGCCCAGCGCATATTTTTCGGGAAAGATAAAGACTCCAGGATATCAAACAGCAAACCGGGCAGTAAATCGACAACAGGTTGACCTGCCAAATGTTTTACTGCATAAACGTATTCTCCACGCACTTCCAGATCTTTAACGTCTATCCCCTGCCCGCGGGCAAAGCCTATTGCCGCTTTGGAAGGAGCTCCGCTTACGAAAGCAATTTTTGCAGACGGCCCTTTAGCCTCAATCGTACTGTCTGCCTGAGCTTCTGCTACACCTTCAGCAATAAAGGTCATCCGGCGAGGCGTGCCATAAACCTTGATATTTTCAAACGGAATACGCAGCTCCTGCATTTTACCTGCAGCAAGCTCTTGTAATTGTTTAAGAATACCCGGCATAAATTTTGCGGGGATCTCTTCAGTACCGATTTCAAATAATAATTTTTCCATTATTTATTCTCCCCTTTCAATAACGGGAAGCCAAGTTTTTCCCTTTGTTCAACATAAGCAGCTGCGCACAAACGTGCCATAGCGCGCACACGGCCAATGAAAGCCGTTCTTTCGCTGACGCTGATGGCGCCGCGGGAATCCAAAAGGTTAAAAGTATGAGAACATTTCAATACATAATCATAAGCAGGACGGATATATCCGGCCTCAATAACGCGTTTTGCCTCAGCTTCATATTTATCAAACAGATCAAACAGCAGTGCTGTATCAGCTACTTGAAAATTGTAAAAAGACTGTTCTACTTCGTTAGTATGGAAAACGTCACCATAAGTGACTCCATCCACCCATTCAATATCAAAAACATTTTCCACACCCTGGATATACATAGCCAGTCGCTCTAAACCATACGTGATTTCAACAGTAACAGGTTTCACGTCGATACTGCCGACCTGCTGAAAATAGGTGAACTGGGTAATTTCCATACCATCCAGCCAAACCTCCCAGCCAAGTCCCCAAGCACCTAAAGTCGGTGATTCCCAGTTATCCTCAACAAAACGGATATCATGTTCTTCCTGACGGATACCCAGTTCGGCCAGGCTCTGGAGATAAAGCTCCTGAATATTATCCGGAGACGGTTTAATAATTACCTGATATTGATGATGCTGGAACAACCGATTGGGGTTATCCCCATAACGCCCGTCAGCCGGACGTCGAGATGGCTCTACATAAGCCACACGCCATGGTTCCGGTCCTAAAACGCGCAGAAAAGTTGACGGATTCATAGTTCCCGCACCTTTTTCGACATCATAGGGCTGGCCCATGATGCAGTTTTGGTCTGCCCAGAATTTCTGGAGCTTCAAAATAATTGTTTGAAAATTCATGTTCTGCCTCCTATTTTATTTGTTACAACGACAAAAACAAAAGTCTCCGTCCCTGTAACAATTAAGTTACAGGGACGGAGACATAAATCACTCCGCGGTTCCACCCTGCTTGACCGCTCATACGGTCCGCCTCGATGTTTATAAAATTGCAGCTCCCGGGTGCCTTTGTTTTCTCATCTGCCGGCTTACACCATCCCGGCTCGCTAAAACAGAAAACTACTTATCCCTTTCATCGCTTAAAAGAAAATATATCAAATCAGACGTCCTTTGTCAATGCTTTTACAATCCTAACTGCGCTAAAAAGCTTAAACTTTTCAAAGGCTTGTCGATCTGGTAAACAATAAACCGATAAAGTATCTGTTCCAGCTGCATCAAATCGCCGCCGCGCACAGTAAAAGGCTGTGGATCATTGAAATCCAGCGCAATCAGCTCCTGCAGCAGCTTCTGAGCGCCGCTGCTAAAGGGCAACTCTTCCCCTCCGTGACAGGCTTCGCAAATAAGGCCGCCCTGAACGACACTAAAAAAAGCATCTCCTTCAACAGCTTCAGTACAGTTGACACAGGCGTCATAAACAGGAGCAAATCCTGTTAAAACAAGCAGCTTGCAAATAGCCGACAACGCGACCAGACGCGGGTTATTCCTGGAAAGTATTTGTACTGCTCCTACAAGCAGCTCATAAATATCTTCCTGCGGCTCATGTGCTTCCGTTAGAGCTTCTGTCACTTCAGCAATCACCGAAGCATAAGCCATCTGTTTGATGTCCATTTGCTGCGGCAAAGCAATCAATTCACAGCTTTTCATACTGTCCAGACGTTTACCAGAATATAGCTGCATATCGAGCATCGCAAAAGGCTGTATCAGCCGTCCGCCAGTAGTCCTCGCATAACGGGCACCGTACGCTAAAAAAGGTATTTTACCATGGGCACGCGAAAAACAGACTGCGTATTTATCCGCAGTCTGCCAATCCTTTACTTTTAAAATAATTACTTCGTCCTGATATGCAGTATTACTCATCAGCTTGTACCGCAGTACCATCTTCCTGTAACCTGGTAGCTTTGACCCGTGTTACTCTAAAACCTTCTGCTTCAGTAACCTCAAAGCGCCAGCTGCCGGTAACGACTCTGTCACCTTCTTCAGGCTTACGCCCTAAAAGTCCGAAGACAAAACCGCCAATGGTATCTTCCTCCGGTTCGTCAAATTCAATATTTAAAAGTTCAGAAATCTCGTCCAGTAAAACAAGGCCGTCGAACTCATAGCTGTCATCGCCTAAGCGCAAAATATCTTCTGCTTCTTCGCCATCATGCTCATCCTGAATATCACCGACAATTTCCTCCAGGAGATCTTCCATTGTAACCAGACCAGCCGTACCGCCATATTCATCAGCAACTACAGCAATCTGGATACGCTTATGCTGCATCATCTGCAGCACTTTAGCCGTTGACATTCCTTCGGGAACAACGACAATATTGCGCATTCGTGTCCGCAGATCAAAAGCCGGATCGTCGTCATCGTCCAGATCCATCAAATCACGCACATGAATAACGCCCAAAACATGATCTTTGTCTTCCATACATAAAGGATAACGTGTATGCCGGCTTTCACGCACAGCCTGCAGATTTTCCTGCAGCGTATCATCAGTATACAAACAAATCATATCCTGACGCGGCACCATGACTTCACGAGCCACGCGGTCGGCGAAATCAAAAACATTATCAATCAGACGGCTTTCCATATGATCCAGCTTACCGCCGCGTTCGCTGGCACTGACTATCATCCGCAGCTCATCTTCACTGCGCGAGATATCTTCATCAGGGACAGGATCAACGCCTAAAAGGCACAATACAGCATGGGAGATTCGATTAAAAAGCACAACCAGCGGATATAAAAGGTAATGAAAAAAAACCAACGGATAAGCGACCGCCATCGCTACCTGCTCGACCTTACCTAAGGCGATAGTGCGAGGCACCAGTTCGCCGAAAACAACATGCAGAAAAACGATGATAAGAAACGCACAGGCAAAAACCAGCGAATGATCATACCAGGTGCCGGCACTTACACCAAACATACCGCGGAACATTTCAGCGAGAAGCGGGCCGCCAAACCAGCCCAAAAGCAAAGACGAAGCAGTAATACCAAGCTGAGTCGCACTCAGGTAGGTATCAAGCTTTTCGCTCATTTTTAAAACTGTGTTAGCTCTGCTTTTTCCCTGCCGGATCAATTCATCCAGCCTGCTTTTTCTGATTCTGACTAAAGAATATTCAGCCATAACAAAAAAGCCGTTCAATAAAGTGATCAATAATGCAATAGACAGCTCAAATAAGCATGTCATAGCGGGGTCGCCGTCGATAGGTCATCTCTCCTTACTTATATAAACTTCATAAATTGTTATTAGCATAAGCATACCATACTACTGTATTTTCAGTCAATAAATCAGCCTTCATAGCCGAATTGCTTCAAAGCCTTATCCTTATTGCGCCAATCAGGTTTTACTTTAACCCACAGATCAAGAAAAACCTTATTGCCGAGCAGTGATTCAATATCCTTCCGGGCCTGCTCGCCGATCTTTTTCAGCAAGCTGCCCTTAGCCCCAATCACGATACCTTTTTGGGATTCACGTTCCACAAAAATATTGGCACGAATATAAATATCATCATTATCACGTACCTTGAATTCATCAATCTCCACAGCAATAGAATGTGGCACCTCATCACGAGTTGACCGCAGTACCTTTTCACGAATCATTTCCGCAGCAATTATCCGTTCCGGCTGGTCGGTTATCATATCGTCCGGGAAATATGCCGGACCTTCCGGCAAATACTTGGTGATCTCATTTACTAAACCCGGGAATTCAGTATCCTGCAAAGCAGAAACAGGCACTACTGCCGCAAAGGTAAAATCTTTAGTATAGCTTTCAATAATGCCGAAAAGCTTACCTTTGTCTGCCAGTTTATCGATTTTATTGGCAACAAGAATCACCGGAGTTTTGACCTTGCGCAGCTGCTCCAGAATATAATCCTCTCCGGCACCGCGCTTTTCCGAAACATCGACAACAAACAAAACCACATCTACCTCGTGCAGCGTACTTTCTGCAGCCCGTACCATATATTGCCCCAGCTTATGCTGCGGCTTATGGATACCGGGAGTATCCAAGAACATGATCTGAGCATTGTCAGTATTCATAATACACATGATCTTATTACGCGTTGTCTGAGGACGGTCACTCATAATTGCAATTTTCTCCCCGATCAATCCATTCGTCAACGTTGATTTGCCTACATTTGGCCGGCCTACAATAGCCGCAAACCCAGAATAATGCTTGCCATCCTGCTTATTTATACTAATCGCTCCTTTGCTTTCACTTACATTTATTTTTTATATTCAGGGACTCAGAGCCAAAACCATATGGCAGCAGTTCTGCCACAGACATTGTTTTTGTCTGTCCCTTGCAATTTGCCAGGATTATTTTTTCAAAAGGAAACTCTGCCAGCACCTGACGGCAAGCGCCGCATGGTGCCACCGGCTCATCTGTATCGGCAACTACGCACAAAGTTTTAAACCTGCGTACGCCGCTGCACACAGCTGCAAAAACAGCATTACGCTCTGCACAGCAAGTCAACCCATACGAAGCATTTTCTATATTGCAGCCGGTAAAAATTTCTCCGTCAACAGTTTCGACCGCCGCCCCAACTTTGAATTTAGAATAAGGCGCGTAAGCATTATCACGTGCCGCCTGCGCTGCCGCTAATAACTTCATCTCCATAACCGCTCCTTTTAATGAACCAGAAATTCTTCCGAAAGGCTGATTTCCCGTAAAGCTTCTTCCTCTTTAGCCCGCATAACTGCTTTATCCTCATCTGTCATATGATCATATCCCAGAAGGTGCAGCAGGCCGTGTACCGCTAAATAAACGATTTCACGTTCCAAGCCATGTCCAAATTCTTCCGCCTGTCTGGAAGCAGTTTCAGCGCTGATAATGATATCTCCCAAAAGATGTTCTTCAGGCCCACCTAAAAGCTCCGGTTCCTCTTCACTTTCTTCATCAAGTGCAAAAGAAAGTACATCTGTAGGCCTGTCGACATTACGATAATCGCGATTCAGCATATGTATTTCTTCATCATCAACAATAATAATATCAACTTCTGTCATCTCAGACAGACTGTGCAGCCTGGCTACTACATTCAATCCCGCAGTCAGCAGCTGCTCCAGCTCTTCACTGATCTGTAATTTATCCTGGTCATTTTCCAGCGTTATTATCATTGTCTGCCTCCCGCTGTTTCTGGCGTCTGCTGTCATAATTCTCATATGCCCTGATAATAGCGGCCACGATCTCGTGACGAACGACGTCAGCTTCTCCAAAACGAATAATACCTACCCCCGGAGTTTTCTGCAGAACATAGGCCGCCTGTTTCAACCCGCTGTTTTTACCGTTTGGTAAATCAATCTGTGTAATATCACCAGTAATGACCATTTTCGACCCAAAACCAAAACGGGTCAGAAACATCTTCATTTGCTCCGGTGTTGTATTCTGCGCTTCGTCCAGAATAATAAACGAATCATTCAAAGTACGTCCGCGCATATAAGCTAAAGGAGCAACTTCTATCGTCCCTCTGGCAACATATTTCTGAAAAGTCTCGCTGCCCAGCATGTCATATAACGCGTCATACAACGGTCTCAGATAAGGATCGACCTTATCCTGCATATCACCTGGCAAAAAGCCAAGTTTTTCACCGGCTTCTACAGCAGGACGAGTCAGAACGATCCGTTCAACCTCTTTATTCTTTAAAGCCTTCACAGCTAAAGCCACAGCCAGATAAGTTTTGCCTGTACCTGCAGGACCTATCCCAATAGTGACATTACTGCGTTTAATGGTTTCTACATAATCCCATTGTCCCAGTGTTTTCGCTTTTACCTGACGGCCACGGTTGGTAACTATTATCGTATCGGCATACATACGGTGCAGACTTTCCAGACGACCCTCTGCAATCATCCCAATACTGTATCTGACATCATGTGTAGTCAGAGGCATACCCTGACGATACAAAAAAAGCAGCTCTTTGAACAGGGTTTCAATCTGCCCCACTTCATTGTCTTCACCGCTGAAAACGATCACATTGCCGCGCGCAACAATAACACTCTCATAATGTTCCTTGATTACCCGCAGCAGCTCGTCATTTCGCCCTAAAATACCAACCATTTCCTGTTGATCCTGTACTTCAATGATACGTTCGCTCTGTAAAAAGGACAAATTCGTGCTCCTTTCTCTCCTTACCCCTCTTTTATAACAATATTCTTAATAGTTACCGGCTCCAACGGTTTATCATTGCCATCAGTCTTTACTTTTCCGATTTTATAAACAACGTTCATACCCTTGGTAACTTTACCAAAAACAGCATGCTTGCCATCAAGCCACGGACAGGCACGCAAAGTAATAAAGAACTGGCTGCCGCCTGTATTCGGACCGGCGTTGGCCATCGATAAAACACCTGCACCTTCGTGTGTCAGTTTACTGCTGAATTCATCTTTAATGGTATATCCAGGTCCGCCTGTACCAGTACCAATAGGATCACCGCCCTGGATCATAAAATTATCAATAACACGATGAAAGGTAACTCCATTATAAAACCCTTTTTTCGCCAGGTTGATAAAATTCTCACAAGTTTTAGGAGCCAGATCTGTTGCCAATTTCACTTCAAAATCACCCATTGACGTTTCAAAAACAGCAGTTGCCGGCTTCATCGGCACCGCATCCGGCTCGCTCTTAGTTTCACTGCCGCAGGCTACTACGCTAAAACTGCTGAAAACCAATAAACATAATATTAATAATTTTTTTCAAAATCAT
Source organism: Phascolarctobacterium faecium (assembly GCF_003945365.1). NCBI lineage: Bacteria > Bacillati > Bacillota > Negativicutes > Acidaminococcales > Acidaminococcaceae > Phascolarctobacterium > Phascolarctobacterium faecium. The sequence continues at coordinate 1,956,746 of NZ_AP019004.1, forward strand.
ATCCTCCTGTTTTATAGCTACCAATATTATACCACAAGGGTACGTATTCTCACTAGGCTCGAAAATACATCGCCAAGTTTTCATACAGTACCACAATAATTAATCATCACAGCCTGTCTTTCAGCCAGCCAACAACCTCTGCCGCAGCCTTATTTCCGTGATTAGTAAAACTGTGGTCACCGCCGTTAATGATAACCAGCTTTTTTGGAACTCCAGCTAAAGCAAATGTCAAACGTGCCTGATCAACAGCTACTATTTCATCTTTTTCTCCATGAAGGATCAGCAGAGGACGCTTACGCCAGTTACGTAAAATCCCCTGCAGATCATATTTGGCAAAATCTGTAATAAAATCAGGTGTTAAGGTCAATTCACCCCGTTCATCATTTAAATACAGAGTCTGACCTGCAGACAACGCATTATAGGCTTCAGCACCCAAGGCATTTCTGAAGGTCGCCTGTAAATCGTTCGGCGCAGCCCACAATACCAGTCCTGTAATATCAGCAGATCGTGAAGCGGCAACTAATGCCGCTGCTCCGCCAAGACTTCTACCCAGTAAAAATATTTTTCCGGCTGAAAATTTAATTCGTACATAAGCAAGCACCGCTTCCAATTCTTCAACCTGCTTGGAAAGGATTTGACTGCCATTAAAATTAAAACGTATGACATTACAGCATTCGGAAGCCATTTCAGCTAAAACAGCCGCTCTGCCGCCGCCATCCATTGAACCTCGGAATCCATGTGCCAAAACCAGCACCGGCGCGGCAGTATTTTCTTCGATACAGGGGGTTAGTATACCATTTATTTCGCCATAAGGCCCCTGGATTTGAATTGTTTCTTCCGGTTTTATTTTCATTTCTACAACTCCATTACTAACGATCTATATTTATATTATAACAAGAAAAATTACATTTGAGTCAAAAACAAAAAACCTGCCGATAAAATCGACAGGTTTTTCAGATAGGGATCCTATGTTGAGAGTTCTTAGCTTATTTGCCAGGGAAGAACGGCCAAATAACAGGAATTACAACCAGGGATACTACGAAGCAGACGACAACAAGGCCGGTACCTGCTTTAACATAGTCCATGAATTTATAACCGCCAGGACCAAGAACCAAAGTATTCGGAGGAGTACCTACCGGAGTTGCGAATGCACAGGATGCTGCAACTGCGATAGCCATGATAACTGCTTTCGGATCGGCGCCAAGTTGTTTAGCAATCGCAACACCAATCGGGCACAGCAGAGCTGCGGATGCAGTGTTGGACATAAATTGGGTCAAACCGCAAGACAGGATAAACAGAACTGCGGTAACTATCAACGGAGACGGAGAACCGCCCATCAGACCTACGGTCCATTCAGCGATCAATTTACCAGCGCCGGTTTTATCCATTGCAGTGGATACAGGCATCATACCTGCGAACAGGAAGATGGTTACCCAGTCGATAGAAGCGTAAGCTTGTTTTTCAGTCAAGCAACCAGTCAGTACGCAAACCAATGCACCGATGATAGCTGCCATTTCCAGGGAAACGCCTTTGATATCCAAAGCCATTACCAAAACAACTACGAGCAGGATAACGCCGGAAATGATTTGTTTGGAAGAAGAAGTAGTAGTAGCTTCAACTTCTTGTTCGATTTCCTGGTCAGCATCCAATTCAACTTTCGGGAGTAAATGTTTACCAATGAACATCATATAGAGCATACCTGCGATAGATACAGGAATACCGATCCATGCAAATTCAAAGAAACCAAATCCTTCCAAACCAGCAGAAGTCAAAGCACCGGTAGCAATAATGTTAGGCGGTGTGCCTACCATCGTAATGATACCGCCCCAACCGCAAGCGAACGCCAAAGGCATCAACTGACGGGAAGCAGGAATCTTTGCAGCAGCACAGATACCCAAAGCAACCGGAAGCAGGCAAGCTGCTGTACCAGTATTGGAAAGTACTGAAGACAACAAAGTACCAACTATCATTAAACCAAACATCAGGCTGTTTTCGCCAGTACCACAGAAATGAACTACAGTATTACCGATTTTTTGGGCCAAACCGGTATAGAACATTGCTGCGCCAACGATGAACATACCTGCAAACAAAACTACCGTAGAGTTAGACAAACCGGAAAAGACTTGTTTAGCAGGGATGAAGCCTAACAGGCCGCACGCGATTGCGCCGGCAGTAGCAGTGATTGCGAGAGGGATAAGTTCAGTAACAAAAAGCAATGCAACCACAGCCAACAGAATTAAACATTTTACTGCTTGGGACATAATAAATTCCTCCTTTTTAAATTTTCTATATGCTGTTCGAATTGTCGGACAACATATAAAGATCGCAAAGGAACTACAAGTTTAGCAATCCCTTTATTAATTTACATTATAGCAATGGTAAATGCAAAATGATGTTGCCCAGGCAACACTATATTTTTAAAATTTGTAATAAACGGTGCAAAAGCCGAAACCATGCAAGGTTTCGGCTTTTTAGCAGTTAAATAGTAAAATAATAATATTTTGTTATAATATAAGTGCATTAAAGCTATTCAAACTTTAAAATTTTAAAATTTCTTTTATCAAAATCAATCAATCCGCAATCTTTCATTCTGGCCAGTTCACGAGTCAAAGCACTGCGGTCAGCATCCAAATAATTGGCCATATCCGTTCTGTTAAAAGGTATTTCAAATTCAGTAGAACCGTTACGTTTAGCTTCCTGTTCCAGATAAGTCATAATCTTGCCGCGCAGAGTTTTTTTACACAAGATCTCCGTTTTTTCAATCAACTGTGCATTGTTGCTGGCCATTATTGAAATCATGTTTGTCAGCAATTTGTTACGGCAGGGATCATTATTACTCAGATCGGTCAGAACCTTCCCAAAGGGAACCATCAGCACCTCGCTGTCACTGGCAGCAAAGTAGCTAACATTAGTTTTCTCGTCCTGTTTGTCATGCCCCAGGAAGTTTTCGGCAAAAATGGAACCAGACCCCATTGTTGTGATAATGGACTTATCTCCCATAATATCTTCCTTGATCATTTGTACAGTACCCGCTACAACAATGCCAATACTCTCAACCGCATCACCGGCCAAATAAATATAGTCCGATTTTTCAAAATGCTTAACAAGGGCATTTACTTTACCAAGAATAGTGTCTAATTCATCGCTGGCTAACCCTTTGAACAAGGGTAAACTCAAAAGATTCTGCATTGCCGCTTTCATAGCTGTCCTCCTTCTCTCTTACTCTCAATCATCTAAATAAAACAAATAAGTTTCTTCCTATTTAATATGCCCTTGATTTGTTTTTATTATAATTTGTGTTTCTTGTTTATTCAAACTTACTTTAATTACTTTATTATGATATTATTTTCTAAATTTATTCGTGTTGCCTCAGCAACAACATTCATCTTTTTTTATTGTTATAATTCAGTCAAAGCAAACGAGACATTTGCTTGGGACATTAGTCTTCCTTTAATCTTTTTCCAATCATTTGACCGTCAACGAGAGGGTTCGGCTCTCATTGACGGTCACCTTTTTTATTTGCTAAAATAAAATTATAAAAACACTTAATGAAATTTTATAGAAAACATATGTCTAAACAGCTTGAGCACGATTTACAACAATTCAAAAAGATTCAACAAATCTAATTATGCCGGTCAGATTGACGATGTAAATAACAAAACTCCTATACCGATAGTCATCCCCTATCCTTGTATTATTGGCGGCAGCGGCACTTTACTTACCTGCAGCTATTGCCTGACATAAAAATCTTCACTGGCTTTCAAAAATCAACGCCATGTAATAAAATAATTAGAGCAATATTTTTTGTAACTTTTGATACCATTGCTTTAATCTTACTTCATATATTATAGCACTTTTATTCTGTTTGTGTTAATTTTCGCAATTATTTTTTATCTTTTAGTTATAACCTCTTGTTCGTTAATAATAATTACAGATATTTTATGATATAATACTAATAAATCAGTTATTTTGTCTTGAAAGCAGGTGCTTGTATGCAGAAACGTGTCGTCTTGCTGGGAATAATCGTTGAAAATACTGCCGCAGTAGAACAGCTTAATATTTTACTGCATGCCCATAACGAATATATTATTGGACGTATGGGACTGCCATATAAACAAAAAGGCATTAATATTATCAGTATCGTTCTTGATGCCCCGGCCGACGTTATCAGTACGCTTTCCGGCAAAATAGGTATGCTCAAAGGAGTAAGCGTCAAGGCTTTATACGCAAAAGCTCCGCAAGAACAGCCCTTTTAAATATTTATATATAAGGGAAATCACTGACGGGAAAGGATTCCTGCCCCGAAAGAAAGAAGGTAGACAAATGTATAATGTCAAATCAATGCAAGCCAGTGAGTTCATTGCTCATGATGAAATCCTGGAAACCCTTGCCTATGCCTCAGCAAACAAAAATAATGCGTCGCTTATCGACAGTATTATTGCTAAAGCAAAGGAACGCAAGGGACTTTCACACCGCGAAGCTGCCGTGCTTTTAGACTGTGAGCTTGATGAAAAAAATCAGGAAATTTTTGCTTTGGCCGAACAGATCAAAAAAGATTTTTACGGCAACCGCATCGTTATGTTTGCGCCGTTATATCTTTCAAACTACTGTATTAACGGCTGCGTTTATTGTCCTTATCACAGTGTAAACAAAAACATCACCCGAAAAAAACTCACTCAAGATGAAATCCGCAGCGAAGTTATCGCACTTCAGGATATGGGACATAAGCGCCTGGCTTTGGAAGCAGGTGAAGACCCGATAAATAATCCACTGGATTATATTCTGGAAAGCATCAAAACTATTTACAGCATCAAACACAAAAACGGCGCCATTCGCCGCGTTAATGTCAATATTGCCGCAACCAGTGTCGAAAATTATCGTAAACTGCACGAAGCCGGTATTGGCACATATATACTTTTTCAGGAAACCTACCACAAAGAAAGCTATGAACGATTACATCCTACGGGACCTAAAAGCAACTATGCCTACCATACGGAAGCCATGGACAGAGCTATGCAGGGCGGCATCGATGATGTGGGACTTGGCGTACTCTTTGGGCTTGAACTTTATCGTTATGAATTTACCGGTCTTTTAATGCATGCCGAACATCTGGAAGCAGTGCACGGAGTTGGCCCGCACACTATCAGCGTTCCGCGTATCTGCCCTGCTGACGATATCGATCCCAACGCCTTTAATAACAGCATCAACGATGATATTTTTGCCAAGCTTGTAGCCTGCATCCGTATTTCTGTTCCCTATACAGGTATGATCGTTTCTACCCGCGAAAGTCAAAAATCACGCGAACGTGTGCTGCATCTGGGAATCTCACAAATCAGCGGCGGTTCGCGCACCAGTGTCGGCGGTTATGCCGCACCTGAACCGGAAGCTGAAAACTCAGCACAATTCGATGTCAGCGATACCCGCAGCCTTGATGAAGTAGTAGCCTGGCTGATGGAAATCGGTTATCTGCCCAGTTTCTGTACAGCCTGCTATCGTCAGGGTCGTACTGGCGACCGTTTTATGAGTTTATGCAAAAGCGGTCAGATCCAAAACTGCTGTCATCCAAACGCACTGATGACACTCAAAGAATATTTGACCGACTATGCTAAGCCACATACTAAAGAGCTTGGCGAAAAGCTCATTCAAAATGAACTGGCCAATATCCCCAATCCCAAAGTACGTGAACTGGTTATACAGCATTTGACAGATATCGAAAACGGCGAACGTGATTTTCGCCTGTAAATATTATAAAAAAGCTACGCCTTAAAAGGCGTAGCTTTTTTATTTAGACCTTACATCCTTTTAAAACGGCTTTTCGGCTGCTTACAGACAGGACAGACATAATCATCCGCTTCTTTGGTAATGTCACCTTCATATATATAACCGCATACCTCACAAATATAACGCAGCTGAGCCTGCTTTTCTGATTTCGGCACTTCAGCCTGATAAGTCGGAGCATTTTTTGGAGCTTTTCCCTTGATAACATTATGATAATATTCATAAGTCATAGGCGGTTCATCAGTTCCACCCAAAGTCTTAGTTAAACGCGCCATAATCACGCAGTGAGTCTCGGCATCATGCATGGCAATAACATCACAAACCATATAGCCGCAGGCGTGCTCTTTCACTATCGGTAAACCATCCAACACACCGCAGGCAAAATTTTTACCGCAGAATTTATCCATTTTGCGCCCACAGGCAAATCCAAGCTCTGCAATAACATTACGTTCAACCGCTTCAGATAAAATCGAAATACTGAAACGCCCGCTCTTTTTTATGGCCTCATAAGTAAAATTATTTTTGTTCATACTCACAGCAATAACAGGATTATCGCTTGTAACCTGAATCACCGTATTTACTATACAGCCGGCAGGTCTTATCCCATCAAGAGTTCCAACAGCGTACATACCATATGTAAGTTTGTGTAAAACGGACAAATCCATTTTCTCTACCCTCTTTCATTTCTTTTATCCTCTTTAATTATACTAAACAGAAAATTAAAAGGATAGAGCAATAAACTATCTCAGAGAAGCAGTTTATTTACAAAACCACTGTTTAAACTTCATATAAAATCATCAGTTATCTTTTAAAATAAATTTCCACGAACAATTACAGGTCTCATCAGTTATTTCCGGATAACAGCTAAGCGCTTCGCACTCAAACCGGTCATCAATGGTCTTGGCAAAACCAGTATATTCAATAACACCGACTGCCTTGCAGGGATGAAATTCCATCCCCTTACGCTTTCTCGCATTCTGCACTCTGCAGTCTAACGTTCTGTAAATCAAAGTATTCCCATCGACAATTATCTCATCTTCATTGATATTGGCATATAATCTCAGCTGTAAAGCTCTTTTCAGCCCATCTATGCCAGGTCTGGATGGCAACTTTAAAAACTCTTTGATTTTTTGTGCCTCAATTTTTGTAAAAGCCTCCCAAATATTACAGTCATGCTCCATGGCCTCTGCCATACCAAATTTACGTTCTACTGACTGAAACCAAACGCCATCCATAGCCAGCCAGTTTTTAGAATAGATTTCGATCAGCTGTATCAGTTCAGACCTTTCCAGTTTTTCCAAAGTCTTATTGACCATCTCCAATCCTCCCTTGTAATTATTTACGGAACACCTCTTAGAAGTTATTCTGATTATAGCACATAAAATTTGCACATAATCAAATACACGTCCCACGATTACTAAACAAAAAAGCACCGGCAGATGATGATCAAGCTGCTGATGCTTTTTTTATAGGATATAACAAATTTTTATTTAGAATACACTGCTTCATATTCTGGCGTTCTGTCAAATACTTTTTTGGCGAAAGGGCACAGCGGAATGATTTTCCGGTTGTCAGCGACAGCAAAATCTACAACCTTCTGCACCAGAGCATTACCAATTGCATGTCCCTTCCATTTAGCATCTACATAGGTATGATCAATAATCAAAAGATGCTCTCCTGTTTTTACGAAGGAAATCTCTCCGATTTCTTCATTTTCATAAAATACCGCAAACCTGCTGGCATCTTCTTCCAGTCTATAGTCAAACATTGTTCTTCCTCCTAATATTCACGGCTCGATCTCATCAGAATTTTTCAGCTTATATTTCAAAGCTCCCGAAGGACAGCCTTTAATCGCAGTTATAACTGACTCCTGCTCGGTAGCAACCGGTAGAACCCACGGTTTCCTCTTTAATTGAAATACCGTATGGTTTGCTTTCACACAATTACCGGAATGCTTACAAACATCTTTATTAAAATAAACGTCATAAGTTTCGCCTTCATATTTTTTATATCCTAAGTCAAGCAAGTCTTTCTCTTTCATTTTTATGCCCCTTTCAAAAAATGCTAAAATACCATTAATATAGGCTTTATAGCTATTTTTAATATACCACTGATTCTATAAAGAAGCACTTTTATTAAATTAATTTTTTAAAATTTTTATATCAAAAATTATCCTTTTGAACAATTTCTTTTTTGCCGCCAAAACAGCTTTTTTATAAGAACTTTTATAAACAAAATCAAGAAACAGATACGTTTTTTTACATTTATAAAATTTATAGTTATCCTTTTTATAAAAATATAGCAGCTTATATTATATCCCCCTTGTCTGTCAAAGATGAACGTGATATTCTAATAGTAGAAGACAATGCCACTACTCGCTCTGCTTCTTTATTATACGATGAAGCCTTTTGCATCTTTGTTATTATAACGATAGATTTTCCACAGCAGCATTTATTTTCAAGAAGGAGCTGATGACATGGATACAATCTTTTTCGCATTCACAGTATTATCTTTAGTTTTATTGGGTATCGGCCTGATAAAACCACACTGGGTATTACCTCTCAGCATACTTGAACCCAAAACAAGGCGTAAAGCAGCGATCATCTATTTCATTGCTTTTCTTATTTGCCTTGGCATTGCCTCTAAACTAAGCTATTCTTGATAGCTATTCAATTATCTTCCAAATACATTGAGTCTGCTTTGTATTAAAAATATCCACGCAAAAAAATAACACTCTAGTTTAAACTAGAGTGTTTCTTTTTTGCAATATGGTGCCGAAGGCTCCTATCTTGATAAAGACAAAATAATAAAAGTATTTGAAATCAGCCGTGATGAATTAGTGAAAAGAATAGCATAAGCAATTTAAAAATATAAAATTTCTTTAGACAAATTTCCAATCATTAAATAATTTATATTAAATGGCGAAACTATCATCCAAAAGATTCGGTATATTTTTTCGGTTTTTCAATTCATTTAACATATCTTTTGTAAATTCACCCACTTCTCCTGGCCTTCTAATAAGTATATCAAGATTTGAGCAAACTTGCTTTAGATCTTCATTATCTTTTATTTTATTATACACTGACCTATTAATATAATATTCTTCATCATATCTAAAAATAATATAATTTATTATTTCTAACTTTTCTTTTTCATCTAATTTCAGAAATTGTTTTATAAAACTACGATATTTCAAATAACTTTTATCAATAAACATTAGGATAACAGTTTTACCAGATATAGGAAATATTGCAATATTTATAGTCTCCAAAAAATATCTTGCATCTTCATTTAAAGTATTATTGATTATATGCCCTTCTAAATCTACTCGTAAAACAACTTTCCCTTGATATGCAAGCGGAGACATATAATTTAAAACATTCCAGTAAATTAAATCATATGATACATCTTTTTTCTTATTAATACCTTTTAAAATTCTTATTAACTCTTTTTCATGTTCTTTGGTGTCAACTTCGCAATACTCAGCTATCGGAGCTTGTATACCAAACTGATTTTTCGTATAAGCATGGATTTGTTTCTCGATCTTTTTTTTCGCGATTTGTTTTAGTGTGTTCTTTAATGCAATTTCTTGTAAAATCATCTGCATAGGTTTTTTTAAAATATTATAAGGATTTTCATAATTAGCAAAATACTTCTTATCACATTCATTGCATATACACCTAAATATTCCTGTATTTTTTATTCCTTTAGTTGTATCCATAATTGGATTATCATCGCCAATTATTAAACCAGAAGATTGACATACATATCCTTTTTCTTCAATGCTTTTTAAAATAAATTGCGGAACTGTGTGAGAATTACAAAAACTGCTACATCTTTTTTTGCATACTAAACAATATTTCTCTTTAGCTTTGGATTCAACTTCTCTTTTCATTTCATTAAATTTCTTTTTATACTGTACTTTAATAGTATCTTCCATGTCCTTCATTCCCTAAAAATATTATTATATTACTTTTTACATCTATAAAATTCTCTTATAATCAACTTAACTTCTGTATATATCATCTATTTTAAATAATACAAGTTTATTAGCCTTTTTATAAACAAAGCCCTATTGTAACAATAAATCCCATAAAACAATTATTGTAAATATTATAACACAAAAAGCCTGCCGATACTCGCATAGTACCGACAGGCTTTATCTATTTATTACTATTATGTATACAACCAATAAGGAACCCTGCTAAAAATCCCCATAAGGCATTCTGCCGTGCCTTTAGCCTAACTTTACTTCTCTCCTGCTGCAACTGAACCTTCAATTCGCTGCATAAGGTTGATACTTTCCTGATTTCTTCGGATGCATTCGTTAATGAGAGATTGGATTCGGTCAATTCGCTCTGCGCTTTCTGCAACTGCTCTCTGGCTGCTTTCAAGTTCTGCATCAGCTCGGCCGATGGCGTTTTGAGCAGCGTTATTTCTTCCTGCAGCATCAGCAATGTCATCTGCTGCTCCTGCAGCTGTTGTTTCAATGTATTCCACTGTTCTATCTGCACTGTTATCGTATGTTGCTTTATCTCTGCTGCATGAGTTTCCGATAAAGGCCAAAAGCAGGACAACAAGCAAAGCAATCCACAAAAGGCTACTATTAGATTTTTTCTTATCATTCATATTTACCTCATAAAATGCTAACTTTATACATAAAATAAATAAAATCTCCATATTTTCGCTCTGATCTGAATTTACTGGCGCATAATTTTGTATACGCCACTAATAAAAACAGGCTCAAAAACTAAATATGGAGATGCTTTTTTCAGCTAATTACAGTTCGAAATAGTGATGCATTGCTCCAAGAGCAAAACCGATCACCATACCGGTCCAAAACTGTTTGCTGGTTACATAATCTTTAATCTTTTCCATATTCTCACCCCCTTTGCCAAAAGTCTGTGATACCGCACGCAATAGCACGCGCGAAATCATCAAGGTTATTCATGAGCAACTGCGCATCATCATCGTTACTGATGAACGCCATTTCAACCAATACAGCAGGCATAACTGTATTTTCCAATACGCACAGATTAGGATTTTCTTTAACTTTCCTATCTGTGGTATGTAGCGTATTAATAATGCGGCGCTGGATGCACTGTGCCAGCTCACCGGCCCTGCTCCATTTGTTATGAACCAGGACTTCTGTACCATTAGGAGCAGAATCTGCTACAGAGTTACAGTGCAGGCTAATAAAAATATCTGCCGGCCAGTGATTAGCTGTATAGCAGATATTGGGATATTCCGGTGATTCACCGTTTAAGTTATGAGATTGTAAGAGTTTTACTTCACAGCCTGCAGCTTCCAGGTATTGCTGTACCAGCTTACCGGCTTTTAAAGCAGTATCAGCTTCAGTAATATTGTACTTTTCGTTTACCGCTCCCGGATCTACGCCTGGCATATGACCCGGATTAATAAATACTTTCATATTATTTCACCTTCATCTTTCCTTCCTCAGCTTGTTCTGTCAGTCTTGCCAATGCATTACGGATAATATCTGGAATGTAGTGACCATAACCGGCTCGATCTACATTTTCAATAATGCTGCCAGCTTCATTGAGTGCATAAGCACATATCGCCATCTGCCGCAGGATGTGCATGTTCATTGCAGTATCGATACAATTACATAACGCAACAACAGCAAAGATTACGAACTTCTTTAAAATACCGCGAAAACCTGTACTGCTGTCCCATTGTCCGGTTTTAAATGCAGTGAATATGCCAGTAACATAATCAACAATACACAAAGCTATAAGCGCATAAATCATCTTATCCATGCCGCCGATAGATACACTAAACACAAGCCCAATAACCGCGCCTATACTCATAAGATACTGTTCAGCTCCTGTAGGTTTTAAAAAAATGAGAAAATCTAAAATACTGTCTTTGATCTGAATTATAGTATTCATGATGCAGCTCCTATCTCATTCGTGATGTCTTTCCATCCTTGCGGATATTCAGTCGGCTTCCAAACATTGTTATCAATCAGACTTTCATATATCTTACCTTCACAACGTACTTTATCGCCCTTCATATAGGCGTTTTCAGTGGTAGGCTGTTGCCATTCTGGAATTTCACCAGCTATTGAAGATATAACCTTAACAAATAAACTCGGAGATACGTCTGGTTTCCAGCTTTCCTGACTTGTATGAGCTGTGAGTACCTTATACAGTATGCCGTTATACTGTACTCTCTGGTCTTTTTTGTACTCTATGCCGTTGGGATTCCATGCTGGATACATAGAAGGGATATACTGGGCAAGGTTATCAGGTACGTTATTTAGCTCTTGCTGATAGGTCCTCTGCAGCGTAGTAAGCTCGCTGCTGCCGTTCAGAATCTTGATCAACGCATTAAATGCTAAATTCTTTAATTTCTCTTGCTTCACTGATGCTTCACGTTTATTTTTAAATTCTTCCGGTTCTACATCTGTATACTGCTCTCCTAAAGCATTCCAGGGATGGTATATCTTTTCATTATCTCTTATCGGATAAGGTAAATTTATCATCCCGATGATCACATTTTCTTCATTAACTACGCAAACCATTTTACATTGCTCCTAACTCTATAAGCTCACATATTCCGTTACTGCCAGCAGTCCCATCAGCTGTACCATGACCGCTATGAGCCGTAGATAATCCTCCTGCACCACCATTAGCAGTTATTTCTCCGGTATTATTTATGGTATTGGCAACAATTTTTATTAGGCCACCGCCGCCGTTTCCGTCCGGTCCGGAAGTTGCACTTGTTCCTGATGCTCCATCAGCTGTTATCGTTCCTGTATTTGTAAATTCTGATGCCGTTATCCTTATACAGCCTCCACCAGTACCGCCATCGCCGCCATTACTTGCAACAGCTCCAACGCCGCCTCCGGCTCCCAAAACTATTTCGCCAAAATCTCCGTTTACGCCCAAATAACTGGTACCTCCAGCACCACCGTTATACCATACTGCTGAATATCCTGCTCTACCGCCAGTACCACCATTCCCACTGCAATATAAAACATTATCGGCCGGTGTTTTTCCTCCAGAATATCCTTCCCGTTCAGATCTTAATCTGCCTTTTCCTCCAGTACTGGCTGCTGTAATAATTCCATGATTCACAAATGCTCCCTGGCATTTTATTTTGGCATATCTATTGATACTTACCGTAATACCTTCTTTGATATACACATTTTTATAATTTTTTATTCCGCTAATATTCGTACTATCTGCCGGATAAAAATCACCATCACTGCCATCTCCTCTATCTGTATAAGGATCAGGCCAATGATTGGTATTAACAGCCGCCAAAATACCGGTTGCTGTATAAGAAACTTCAATAATCTTTCCTGCATCCGCAGCATTAAACTGAATTAGTCCGGTATTCCAGTTATCGTCTTTATTAGCACCGGTATTATAATCAAGCCAAAATTCACCAACAGCCGGTATTGCCGCAACTTCTGCAAAAGTTTTTCCATAGCTTATACCGGATGAAGCTGCAGAAGTTACTTCTTTAACAGCTGTTGAACTTGGGCTGCTTTTCTGCGGTACTTCATTAAGTCTGATAATATAAGGACTTTTATTTGGTATGATATGTAACTCTTTAGCAATAACGCCTGTAGAAATATCATCATACGGATTATATCTGAAATTTGATGGATCCATAACTAACCTCCTGTTTTGAGCTGTTTGGTCGCTGCCTGCTGCAGTAGTTCTGCCAGCTTGGCATCACGATCAAGGTTCGCAAAATATCTGTCGATAGCATCCGGGATCTCTCCTAGCTCCATATCAAGCTGAATACCTTTATCAGAAGATACAGTATATTTCAGCTTTGATATTGGGTAGGTAAACAGTTCACCATCTAAAGTAGTGATTGCGGCCTGACCTTGGGTTGACAATTTTCTTACAAAAAATGTCCCGTCTGCCCGGGGATATTCCAGTTTCACCTGACTTATCTTAGCCGACTTTTTCGGTTTAGCTAGGTTTGTCAGCTGACTTTCACCCCAACGCTCAGCGTCTTCAGCAGAATAAGCACTGGGTAATGTCAATACATCTTCCTGTATCTTATACAGTTTCTGACTTTCTTTGTCTTCAACCTCTGCCAGCCACTGTTCTCCCTCATCATCTACGTTACCGCCTTTGATATAGGCATGATTTACTATATCTTCTATATTCCAGGCAGGTTCATACTTGGTAAGATGCTGTCCTACCCAAAGCCTTGCCTGCTCATTGATTTCCGCAGTGCGCGGCTTAAAATAAAGCTGCCGGTATTCGTCAATACCATATACATAATCGATAGCAAAATCAGACAGCTGGCTTAAAGCTTCCTTGGCCGTTACGTGATCAAGTTCTATTTTGGTGATCGTATATCCGGTGTTAATGATCTTATCGGAATTTAAAGTAAGACCAATCTTTTTTTCAATATCCCTGGCAATATCAAAAACTATGGCCGATACTTCCATATTCTCATATGTCCTATTGACGATAATCTTTTCCAGCAGATTATAATACCCATGCCCGATAAATTTAAAACTGTCTGTAGTCGTTGTTCCTTTTATAGGCCTTTGCAATATATAACCGCTGTACCAGGGCTGAGCATCATTAAATAAATGGATGTCAATACGCTGTTTATAATCAAGCTCTGTATTTTCCGGAAGTTTATTAAAGGTTAATTCAACCTTGCCGCAGCCTGTTTCTACTATTTCAAAAGTAAGCTGTTTTAGCGAATTACTTTCGCTGCCTGCGCCAAAGATCGCAGTTTTTGTTCCGTCATCTTTATAGGCAATAACAGTAAATACATCCGGCAGATAATTTGTTTTATCTTCCGGCAGAACTCCGCCGCCTTCTTTAACAGCAGTAGAGCCGGCATAAATAAAACGTCCAAAATGCCTTCTGCCGTAAATTAAATTGGCTCCTTTAGTATCATCACTTATTTCTACTTCTGTTGTATATGTCCAATCATCATCGGCATCTACTCTATCATCAATATAAAAATCATAATCACTTTCATCAGCAATCAAATCTTCATAATAATCGTGATCAGAAGCGCTACCATCAGTTATCATCGCCGCTGTAATATCAATTTCGCGGCAATGTATATAGTCATAATTAATTTTATTGATATTTATACGGTGGTATTTATAATCAGCATTACTATTAACTAAAATATCAAACCTATCACTTCTGGTATTTGTCCAATCTGTAATTTTTGTCCAAATAGTACCATCATTAGAACCCTCTACAGTACCTGCCGTAGGATACATATAGAAACATTCCCACAATATCTTAGATACTCTTAATGGTGCTGGATTGTAAAATACAAGCCAACCAGTAGAAGTCCACGCACGCCAATAATACCATTGATTATCAAAAGTATGATAAGCTTTACCGCCTTCTGAAATACTACTTTCACTATTAGCAGCTACTGCAAATGTACTTCCGCCCAAACTCCCATTAGAAGATAAAACCGGCTGGATAAAGTTACTTTTTTTATAATAAGTTCTCTTATAATAAGTTCTCTTATAATAAAGTGTTTGTTTGCTCATATAAACCACCTGCCGGTATATTCAATAGATATATCACAGGCGGCCCCGGTGTATTTATATGTATTCAATCCCGGTAAAGCATATAAAAACAAGCCGGAAAAAGTATTCAGACTGTTACCGGTATCTCTACGTACAGTACCGCTTTCGCCATTGACTACAGCTACCGCAGGATTGGTCAACAGCGTATCTTTTAAAGTAAAGCTCTGGCCGCTTTCCTTGTGTACTATAGTAATATCAGGAGTACTTTGTCCTGCAGGTGGTTTAAAAGACCAGATCAGCGGCACTTCTACAGATGAACTGTTATCAATGACTATTTCTCCAGCTTCCTGCTCTGCAGCAAAGGATTTTTCGATAACAGTAGGTACAGCAGAATACCTGAACGGCTTAGAACACAGCAGGCTTACTGTAACAGTGCTCATACGTTGCTTAAAGCCTTTCTCGTAAGACTGCTTTATTTTGCTTACACCGGCGATCTGATAATACCTGTCCTCGCGACCGCAGAAAAGCTGGTAATCATTTAATGCAAAATAACTGTAAGCCATATTCATAGCATCATCATGATCTTTCTCCGTAGCACCCTCCAGCATGAATTCAACCTGTATCGTATGGCCTTTTACCTTCTTATCCCCAGTCACTTCACTGCCATGTACAAAAGCATTATCCGCAAGCTTAGCCTTAAAATCATAACTTCCTATATCCTTTAATGCCCAGGCAGCAGGGAGTATATATTCCTTGCTGCCTTTTACTATTTTCAGTTGTCCGCTAAAGTCTTCATTCCGTGTTGGGAACATTATTTGCGCCCCCTTATCGCTGACAGGATCGTACTGCCAAAATTATCGTATAGATCTGCTTCATCACTGCCAGTATTGATATCACCGTAGATATTCATAGAAGCAGTTACCTGAGTATTACCTGCCACTGCAACCTCTGTGCCACCAAACATATATCCGGCAATAGATTCCAGTACACTGCTGCGTAAAGGAATGACAGCTTCAGGATAAGACTTCTCACCGATCAGCGCATGAACAGGGCCGGTAACAATACCACCTGCAGCAAACGGTGCTTCCTTATACCCGAAGTCTATACCCTGACCACCAGAACCAAAACTCATGGAACTTGCTCCACCACCTAAACTGGTAACCGCACCACTCGCAGCACCTATACCAGCAGCACCACTCAACCCTGCTGTCAAAAGGCCTGTAGCAACACCGGCAGCTCCTGGTTCAACAACCAATTTCGCCCACGCAGCCGGAGCCAAAGCTTCTGCCATAGCTGCACCTTGCGCTGCTACGCTGGCAGTTTCCTTGCTCATCATCGCTTTACTTAATGCAGCTGCAGCAATTCGTTGTACCTGCCATTGCAGGAACATCTTGACTATTTCCTTACCAAGATTCTGCAGCGTTTTGCCAAAGTTCTGACCTGAAACAATGGCATTGGCAAAGCCTTGTGCTAAACCATCTTTTAAGGTATTTGCTGCCTCCAAAGCAAAAGATGCATAGCTTTGTTCAGCTTCCAGCCGCCAATCGTAATACTGCTGCTCTATCTGATTTTGCATAAAAGCAGCCTTTTCCTCAGTAAGATATCCCATATAGCGTTCAAGCTCGCCTTGCTTCTGCAACTCATCCAGTTCAGCCTTATAAGCCTGCATCAAGGTTTCCTGTGATAACAGCTGGTCATTCATTTGCTGATTGATTATTAAACGGTTTTGCGCAGCTTGACTCGCTGCATCTGCCTCCATAGCCTTACGCTGTTCAAGCATAGCTGCAGCAGAAGCAATGGCATTCGCATCGCCGGTTTTCATAGCACGCTCATACAGCTGCTGAGCTTCAGTTGTAGCATTAGCAAATTTATCTTGCCATTCCTGTACAGCAGCAATCCTTTGATCACGCTCTTTTACGATGCCTGCATAAACCTTATCAAATTCAGATAAGCCACTTACCTGAATATCCATAGAAAAATTATTATAATCTCTCTGCAGATCTATGGTTTTATTCTTAGCTTCAGCAAGCTGCTCATTAATGCGATCAATCTCTCTGGCAATTTTATCTACGCCACCGGATGAAGTTCCTGCAGCTCCTGCACCTGCAGGAATACTGGATTTTAACCCCAGATTATTTACATCAGCACTTTTAAAATCACTGACAATATCTGTAGGAGCATTTTCTGATTCATAACGGAATTTAAGTTTTACCAGGTTGCTGTCAGCAATCTGCTGATTAGCCTTAGCTGCTTCAATAGTAGCCTGTGCACCTTTTTGAACATTATCTGCCCATTCCTTAGCCTGATTAGCAAGATCACTGCTGGCACCAACCAAAGACATGAGATTATTAAGTCCTGCAGCTGCATCACTTACCATTCCAGCAAACGCATTTTTCACTTCTGCTTCAGCACCAATAGCACTATTTTGCATAGTGATACAAAAATAATCCCATTGCACAACAAGCCAATCCCAATTCTGCCAGATGAGATACGCTGATGCACCGATACCAGCAGCAGCTAAAGCAACAGGTCCGGTAATGCCTACAAAAGCTGCCGCTGTTCCTGCAGCCGTTATCCCTAACTTTGCCAAAGCAGGGATAGCTGTTGCTGTAAGTACCGTAGCAAATCCGGCAATAGTAGCACCAACTGCTGGAGGCACAGTATCACGAATAGCCTCACTGATGCCGCTCGATTTAACTTTTGCGGCAAAATCCGAAAGATCATCCTGCGCTGTCTTTAAGGCAGTTTTCAGATCTAATCCTTCTGTGATCTCATCACCAACAACAGTCATGGTCTGGCCGACGCTATCCTTAATATTACTGAGCATGCCATTGATCGTAGTAGCCTGATCTTTCATCATACCGCCAAACTTGCTGTTCATACCGGATACTATGGCCTGAATACCAGTTGCGCTGTCGATTGCACCTTTTTCGGCCAGCTTCATAGCTTCCGGAATACTTTTACCCATAGCATCAGCAAGCATCTGCCATGCCGGTACACCAGCTTCAGCAAGCTGTAACATTTCTTCAGCTGACACCTTGCCTTTAGCCTGCATCTGACCTATGGCCATAGTCAAACAATTTATGCCTTCCTGCCCCATACCAAGCGCAGCAGCACTATCGCCAACAGCAGTCAATATCGGTATTACCTGTTGCGCGCTAAAGCCAAAAGCCAGCATTCTTTTAGAAGCATCTAACAGTCCCGGCAATTCAAACGGGGTACTAGCGGCAAACCTTTCCAGTTCTGCCAAAAAGTCTTTGGCAAGCGATGCATCTTGTAATAATGTAGTAAAGGCCTTGCGCGTCTGCTCCATCTGCGCTGAAGATCTTACCGCTGCAGCTCCGATACCAGCAATAGCAACACCCAGTCCGCCCAAGATTTCCAGAGAACTCTGGCTGATGCCTAAACCTTTGCTACCAAACTTCTGCTTTAATATCTTCTGCGCACTATCAATTTCCTTACGCAGTCCGTCTATCTTAGCACCAATAACAACCTGTAAGCTTGCAACTGTTCCCACGCTCTCACCTCCTACAAATTAAATTCTTTCATGATATCCTCATATTCCGCTTTTTTATCACCCTGCTTTTTACGATGCGCAAAAAATCTTTGCAACGGCGGACACTTCTTAGGATTAGCTACCTGATAATGAGGGTAGGCTGACCATGTAATAAACAGATCCTCTAAACGATCATACCGCCTTTGCCATCCCTCGATCATGCAGATGATTTCACTTATTGTCAGCTTCTCGATCTCCCATGGCTTCAGCTGCAATTCTCCATAACAAAAAGGCAGCAGCTCATCTATTGCCTCAACAGCACTTTTTACTTTTTTTCTTCTGTTTCCTTGTCTGCTCCTTTAGCAGGTTCACTGCAATGAGTATCAGTAAACCCGATTGCACCACCCTTTGCCAAAGCAAGCATGATAAGATTATCAAGATTTACCAGACTGTCTTTTTCCAACCATTTTTCAAGTAATTTCATTACTTTTTTCTGAGTAATTCCAGGATGATTTTCCTGTAATCCTACAAACAGGCAGGCAACTGTATCAGTATAACTGAACGGAAAATCTTGTACCATTTTGCTGACATTTTTTGTAGAAATGACATTTTCCAAGCCCATCAAAGCCTTTATGTTATACAACAATTTGTAATTCTCACCATCAATAGTAAGGTTTACAATTTTATCAAATTTCATATTGTCCTCCTAAAAAAAAAGGGCAGGATAATACCTGCCCTTATTTACTTTCCTTATGCTGTCACAGTAGCAACTGCTACATTAGAGTATCCATTTTTACTGCCGCCGTTCACTCGCAGACGGAAATAAGTTACGCCACTTAATCCACTTACTTCAGCTGTAGTCATGCCATTACGGATGTAAACAGTATCATTGTCAGTAAAGTCAATACCGTTTTGACTGGTCTGCAGGACAATACCATTGGCTCCGGTAATTTCAGTAAATGTCAGATTTGCTTTGCCGCCGCTCCCATCTGTGGCAGTCAGATCTGTGATCGCTCCGGTAGTAGATCTTGGATCTGGCTCATCGGTAGTAAATTCTGGGGCGCCGATGCCGCTGAAAGTAACAGTCGCAGTAGTTACATCATCATGCGGATTATCATCACTGAACTCAGTAATATTAGCCCAACCTTTTACTGCGTTACCGTTTTTATCACGGCGCATAATGCGAACAGGAATATCATGTAAAAAAGCATATTTAAGTGCATCAAAGCCTTCATCATTAACTTTATATACACATTCCTGCTCAATGCTCCATGTTTTAGTACCCTGCAGCGTTTCACCCCAGCCCCCGGAAGCTTTATCGGATGCATCAATTTCATCCGCACTCATGGAAAGCGGTGAATTTCTCTGACCGCCTACTAACATCCAAGGGCCATCAGCAGTCGGACTGTCACCATATACCATATATAACAATACATTCTTGCCAGCCATACTTTGGCTGCCATCAGTAAATTTAGGCAAATTAGCTTCATTAATAGCCATAATACTACCTCCTAAATCATTTTCTGCTCAATTTTCAAAGCTGTTCGCACGGTTCCATGCTGCCAAATTCGGTTATCACTCCAATCTTCAGCATGCACTTCTACCAATTCAATATTGAGATTGATAAGATTATAATTTTCAATTATCAATGCATCACTTTCCGCTGTCATGGTCAAAACAGTCACTATTTCATCAAGCATCTGATTGATAATTTTCTTACCGCAATAGTCGCTGTAGACATCAATAGTAACAGTACAATTCCATAACGCAACATCAGTCTTTCCACCATCCGGCACGGTACTTATTGGTCCTATAACACAAAATTCCGAAGCCGGAGGCTTTCCATCTTCAAACGGCGTTGAATCATCCAGAATAGGATATCCTTCAAGACACTTATTCAATGTTTTATACACAGCAGCTTGTACTGCCGTTATCGGTACAGTTCTGATCATGGCATTTCCTTCAAGATTTTCTTAATCTCATTTTCAATTTTAGGCTTTTCACTTTGAAAAGCCGGGTTCATAAAAGGCCTAGCTTTCCTGGCTGGTAACTTGATAGGGGCACGCGCAAATTTCATTCCATTTCCATCAGTAAACTTCAGCGCCTGTTTCTTTGTAGGCTTTACAACGGAAGCTTCCACACCGTACTCAATCAAGTGCGCATGCGGTGCTTTTTTGTAATCTGCTTTAACAACAGATTGTAAGCGATTACCACTAAAACGAGCTGACAGGCTGTCGCGCAGTGTGCCAGTACGTATTGGGACATGACTTTTAGCATCATCACGGATATTGCGGCCACTTTTGCTGATTGCCTTGCTAAGTGATTTTGAGGAAGCTGTATCATAAAGCTTTAGCCTACGTATCGCCTCTTCCAGTCCTTCAATTTCCATAGTAATGGTCATAGAATTTTTACCAATATCAGCCACCAGCTTTTAAAAGATTGGTGTCTATACGGTAATATGCCGGTACCGTTTCCAATTCCATAATACTGATGATCTTATAAATATCGCCATCCAGTACTATCCTCATAGCAGTATCAATATCTGTGTCCAGCTTCCTTATAGTAAAAGTAACAGGTACATAATTCATATGCTGCCCAGAATACTCCTTTTGTGCAACCGTTCCTGTTTCTTTACTAGCCCAACATTTCAGATAATCTTCCCATGTCGCAGGCAGCTTGCCACCAAGCTCATCCCTTTTACCAACGGCTGTATTAACCTGTAATGTGATCAACTTATTCAGCTTACCCGGATTAATCATAAAATACGCCCCCTGTTAAGCAGCGCTTTAACTCCAAAAGGTACCTCATGAAGCACTTTACCATTCTCATCATAAGGAAGACGATTATTATACATGGCAGAAACAAACAGCTTAATGGCGGTCTTAATATCCTCCATCTGCGCATCATCCTTGCCAGTAATATATTCCACGACAATATCAGCACCAGCTGGTAAATCATGAATAATCACTCTGCTGTAAACATCTCCACAAGCTGCGTGATAAGATACTTCTTTTTCCGTATCATCTGGCAAAACAGCTTTTACACTGATCACTTTCTGCAGATATTTCGACCGCGGCAGCTCCATATTAAAATCAGCCTCAGCTGCCGAATAAATAACTCTTAATGTCTGCGTATAATATGCCTGCTTCTGATAGTTTTCACAGTAAAGTCTGGCAGAAGTAATAAAGGACTCTATTAAAGAGTCCTCAGTATTACCATCTAACCGCAAATATAATTTAATTTCTTCTAAGGCAACAGGTTCTTTTACCGGTCCATGTACAATTTCAAGTTTCATACTTCTTGTTGATTTTCTTCTTGACCTTCTTCTTGAAGTTTAAACGCAGCAGCAGTAGCTGCTCCCTTGGTATGGATGGCATCAGCAAAAACAAAGGCTTCTTCATACCGCACGCCAAAGTCTTCACGCAAAATACCACGCATCAGGGTCAAATCATTTTCAAACGCAGAAACCTGTTTGCTGCCATCAGTATAGCTTGCATCCTGAGAAATAGAAATCTGCAAAGCACCAGCTGTGCCGATCAGGAAATGTTTCCAATCACCAAAGAAAATCTGTGTCAGACCATTTTCATCATCACCAACGGTAATATTATTGTCGATTTTAAAAGGATAGCCGCACAGCTTGCCATCTTTCATTTCATCTTTAAAGATATAAGAACCGTTTTCAGTCTGCATACTGTACAGATCAGCCCACAACACGCCGGGAATTCTCCAGCCTAAATTCGGATTAGTAAGCTTAGCAGACAAAATCTTACCTACCATTTGATAAATAACAGCAGCACTAATCTTTCCGTTTACATCAATCTTGTTAGTAGCGCAGGCTACAGTGATACCTTTAGGCGCATTTGCGCTGCCAGCACCATACAGAGATGTAATATCTTCAGCTTCTGCAATACCATTAACCAGCTCATCACGCACAAAACGATCTGCAGCCATACTGGAATCAAGCAGCAGTTCATTACTGATCGGAATAATACCGGCAAGCTTTTTAGCAGCTAATTTAATATTGCCTAAAGTAACTTTGCTATTACCAATAGGCTGATTTTCACCTACCCATTTAAAATTAGCTGCGCCTGTCTGTTTAACAAGATTCAGATTACCATTAGGCAGCGGCAGTTCTGTGATACCCATAGATCGTGTAACACCAGTCTGGCGCAGTAAAGGAATGATCTCATTATACAGATTCTGCGGGATCATATAACCGCCATCACCCGGTGTACCTTCAACCATGGCAGCTCTGATATATTCATCTTGTGGATACATACGCTCAGCAATTTCATCAAAGCTTTCATCACGACTGCGTGCTGCCAATAATGCAACTTTCACAAAGCGTGCCGCTCTGATACCTACTTCCAGTTTTTCTTCCTGTTTACGCTGGCGAATCAGATTGTTTTGTGCCGGAATGCTACTTTCCAAACTGCGCATTTCTTCCTCACGCACAATATCATCAGCCAATCTCACAGCTTCACTGCGCAAATTATCATATTCCTGCTGCTCACCAGCAGATAAAGAGCGCTGTGCATTTTCTAAACCATTCAGTAATTCACGCATCTTTTTTATAATTCCAGCACGTTTCTGTTTCATTTGCAAAATTTTATCCATAGTAATCATCCTTCCATTTCTAATAATTCCAAATCTCTTTTTAATGCATCCAAATCAGTATTTGCCTCACGGCGTTTTTTATCGGCAAGATAATTACGAAACTCCTGCAGATCATTATCTGTTAAATCAGGCAGTCCACGTGCCACACCTACATCAGCATCAGCAGGAACACTAACAGAAGATACCTCATATGGAGTCCATTGCCTTGCAATCTTGCATGGTCCCTCAAATCGTCCGCAGGTTGATTTCTGTCCGGCAGCAACTTCTTCCCATGCACCAACTCCATACCCCACTGAAATCCCTTTCAGTGTTCCGCGCAGCACCTTTTGATAAATCATTTCAGAGAACTCATCCTCATCAAAACGGATTTTCGCTTTGCATCGGTGTTCTGCTGCATCAAGTACAGGGTCAATTATTGCACCAATAACACGATCAGTATCATGGTTAAATAACGCAACGCCCATTTCAGATAAACGTGTTAAATCAACATTACCTGCTTCATGACCTAAGATTTCGTTGTAGTATTCTCCACGCCGCCAATCAAAGCGTTTGACAGATTTTTCAGAAGAAAAGCTAATAGGAACTGTCCTGCTTTCCTGATCTACAGCTCCATCCAGCTGCATTTCACGATAAAAGAGTTTATTTTTCTCCGGCATTATTCTTCACCTCCTTCCCCTGCATCTCATAAGCTTTAATCCTTGCTTCCCAGTATGGAGCAGCCAGATCAGAGCCAATCATATTAAGCGGCACATAGATAGTTTCACCGCCGTCAACACTGTTCATATTTTCTTTGGCACGAATATCATTAGCATTCAAAAATCCCCATTGGCGACCAATAGCATAAGCCTTATACCTGCTTTCTATATCGCCACGCACTAAGCCATCCATAACAAACTCAATTTCATACTGATCATGCTCATCATCCCGAATAAGCTTCCTCATCAGCTCCTGTTCCCAGTTAACACATTCAGGCATAATCGAATGTTTGGCAAAATTGATGTCCTGGCTTTCAATGTTGCTGAAGGTAGCATGCTCTAAATCAGCGATCATATGTGGCGGTACACCAAAAATTCTGGCAATCTCCGTAACTGAATATTTGCGGCTTTCCAAAAACTGTGCTTCTTCCGGCGGCACACCTATTTGCTCATATTTCATACCTTCTTCCAGTAAAATAGTCTTACCTGTGTTTTCTACACCGCTGTAACGCTGGTCGAATTTTCTTTCCAGCCTTTTCTGTGCTTCTTCTGATAAGCTTTCCGGATGCATCAAAACACCGGAAGGGCGCGCTCCATAGCAGACGGCACTGCCATTTTCCGCAACATTGATCTCAATAGCACCTCGCATACCCTGCGCTTCTTTTGATATAGCTACACTGCAAAAGCGCACGGCTTCAAAAAGGAAATTAGTTGTCAGCGTATCACCGCCCTCCGGCGGCACCTTTAACGCAGGCAACTCTGTATTCATACCATTCAGCGTATATTTACTTCCGGCAACATCTATCAGAATTTTGATATTATCGTGAAAAGTAATGCCCACATCTCCGGTAAAGGTCTTAGACAGGGCCATAAACTTTTTACAGTCTACATAGATTTCAGCATCATCTACATGATTAAGGCTTTTACCCTCCATACGATAAACAAGCTGTTCATTGTTACCAACACGGCCAAACATCAGCATATAGTTTTTATCCTTATACGGTGATACGGCCTTGATGTGCAGCGCATTAGACTGCTGTTTCAGATCTTCATCCTTTTTCTTTCCAGACATACTGCTGCTGATCAGCGCCATGCATTCCATTGTTTTCTTCAGCTCTTCCGAGCTTACTATAACTTTTACACTCATCTCATCACCCTTTAAAATTAAAGGCTGCACATACTTCTTCTTATTGATTAAGTTCTGCGCTTGCTTGTATACAGATAGTGCAGCCTATTTTTAGCAAATTACTGCTTTACCCGCCACATCTTTGTTTTCTTAGGCGGCTTATTATTCCAGCGCCTGATCATTTCCTCTGTTGTCACTTTAGCCTGCAGACCGTAACCGCACTTGCATCTGATATACTTATAGCTGCTGTTTTTACCACAGCCTTTTTCGATGCGCACTTTGCGGCCGCAGCTTCTGCAGCGTGCAAGCTCTACAACACCAAACATATCCGGCTGTTCCGGCAGGCAGTAAAAGTCATACTCAGCCTTCTGATCAGAGCCAATGCAGTCAGAGCATGGATAAAAACCGATGGCATATTTGCTATACCATCGGCAGTTTTGACACCTCATTTATCTGCCACCAGTCTGATCTTTAATACCTGACCGGGATAGATAAACTCGCCTAAATTATTCAGTTCACCCACTTCAAAGCAGACCTCACGCCAGTCACGGCTGTCATTGTATTTTTGCTTCAGATCATAAACAATGTCCTGCAGCACATCTCCCTTTTTCACTACAACATTGGCCTCAATAAACTCTTTAGGCTGCTGCTGATGAAAACCCAGACACACAGCTGCTATACACAAAATAATCAAACAGTATTTCATTTTTAAACCTCCTATGCTAAAATAAGAGGGTAGAAACTCTCCAGTATCTACCACTTGAACATGAGATGTTGCCGCATCTTATGTTCTTTTTTTATGCCTTCTTACTCTGAATCTTTTTCTTCTAGGCTCTGCTGCATTCGGCTGGTAACATAGACGATCATCAGCACACGCATAACCTCGCCTATATTTTGTAGTCACAAAGTGATAATGACTAATCAGCCTGCCACAGCGCATACATTTTTTACATTTAGCAGTATTTTCATTTTCTGTCATCGTTCCTCGCTGTCACACCGCCTCACATTCCAGATACATATCATCAGAAACTTTAGCTGGATCTTTGATAGTACCCATTTTTAAGCCAAATTCTAAAAGCCACTTGGCAAACTGCTTTTTCGCCGTTTTATTCTGTTCAAAAGCTTTGGGATTTACTACATTCAAAGTGTATTCATTCATAATATCCCCCTTATCAATTTAGGTTTTTATAAAACTTCAAAAGAAAATGTTATAATAATTAAATAGACTATTTTTAGAAGGAGAACATAATGGCGACAATCGAAGATACTTTACGTATGCGCGAAGAATTTATTAAATCTATAGAAGAAAGTAAATCGGCAATTGCTGATATTTTAGAAAAATATGACTCAACTATTTATGGCAATCTTAATATCAGTTCCCAATTTTATGAACCCTTTCTTCTCAGTGCTAAATGGCAACAGCATTTCTACGAAACCATAGCTCGCACCAATAACTGGCAACAAAAGCTCTATGAAACCATAGCTCACTCTAATGACTGGCAACAACAACTCTATAAAACCATAGCTCACTCTAACGATTGGCAGCAAAAGTTCTTTGAAACCATAGCTCATACTAATGATTGGCAACAACAACTCTATGAAACTATAGCTCGTGCCAACGATTGGCGACAGCAGTTTAATGAAGCATTAGCTACAAATAATTATTATGAGCATGTAATTAATTGCGCCAATATTACTGAACCAGATTTTGAAAAAATATTACAACAAGTTAAAGCTGTTTCTGAAGCAATACAATATGATACTGCTGTTAGAAAAAACACAACCAAAAAGAAAAAATTTAAAAGAAAAGTTTCCATAAGAAACGCTCATGCTATACGACAGCGATATAAAAACAAACAGATAAATTCTTTATGTAAAAATGTGTTATCCTATTCTTTAAATAAACTTGATGTAAAAACAACGCCCTTTTTTATCGGCATTATTGAGTATGTAAAAGATTTACCAATACCTGAAAATTTAAAAATTTATTTTAGTATAATGCTAATTCCATTATGGATAAGGATGTATTACTTAATTACTCATTCCGATGCCTTAGCTGAAAAAACAAATAACCCACAAGAAGAAGTAAAATAGTGGTGCTATAAAAGAAATCTCCAGTTCTGCTATAAGACATGCTCAAAGGAAAAAGGTAAAGCATTATTTCCATAAGATTACGTATTTCACGCAATACTTTCACCAATTCCAAGCTCTGCTCTGCAGAGCTTTTTTCTTTTTCCACTCCCCTCACTCCCCTTTCTTTTACAAACTCTCCGTACTATAATAAATTTATAGATTGGAGGTAAATCAATGCCATATTATCCTATTAAAACTCAAGAAGATTTAGATTATTATCTTTCTCATATTTCAATAATGTGTAAAGCGTTTTTAGAAGAAAAATTCAATAAATATAGCTGGAAATTCGATAGTTTTAACAATCAGTCAACCAATATACAAGAACAATATTTACTTACTTTTTCTGCTTTTGATTACAATAGATTTGAAAACGTATATATAACTCTTAACATAAAAAAATGTGATGAAAATTATACAATAGGAAGCTCTAACCTACTTTTCTCTGAAAGGTAAATACCGTTCTGCCATCGATCCGTTTAGCTGTTAACAGCAGCCAATAACTTAAAAGTTTATACTTTGGGAACATTATCCAAATTCCGCGATAATGTTCCCCTTTATTTTTACGGTCAACAGTGATTTCAACATCGTGAGCAGTTAGCCATAGAAATATTTTCATAAGAAGATAAAATTTTATCTTCCTGAACATCACTCCCCTCACGCTCCTTTCTTTTCTTCCCTACGATTTTTACTAAATAGAACTTTCAAATCCTTATCAGGAAAAAATTTTTCCTTTATGCAAAATGCTTCTTCAATATTAAATTTTGAAACCCCATTAACTTTTTGTGCAGCAGTATTACGATGAATATTCAATGCATTTGCTATATCTTCAATGGTAATACCTTTAATAGCCATTTCAATTTTCAATTGCAACATATACTCACCACCTTATTACGCATTTGCATATTCTTGTTATTATATTATATTCATTTGCGTGTTATGTCAATACAAAAATATGCAAATGCACAATTTTATGTTGACTATTTACGCAAAAAGCCTTATCATTGCTTTAAGGAGGTTTATTTATGAAAATAGGTGCAATTTTACAAGAGTTATTACAACAGAAAAACATAAAAGTTTCAGAACTATCTCGGGAAATTAATGTTGCTCCGAGTACGATATATAGCATAATCAAAAGAGATAACATGAAAGTTGATATTGATGTTTTAATAAAAATATCTGATGCTTTAGGTGTATCAGCTGAATATTTTTATGATAAACGTAAATCTGATAAAACCTCTGATACATCATTATCAATGGATGAAAAGGAACTCATAAAAAAATACCGCCAGCTAAATGCTGACGGCAAAAGAGAATTAAATATTATTATTGATGCAAAGCTTCTTGTACAAGCTGAAAGTCAAGACGAATCCGAAAACAAGGTCAGATAATATTTATAGATTTTGAAAGGTAAGGGAATGATTATAAATGGCGTATGAGAAAAAGATCGTTGCTTTTATTGATGTATTAGGTTTTAAAAACAAAACTGATACTACAAACCCAGATCAAAAACATCCAATCCATCTTAATCTGCTTAATATAAAAAGCTTTATAGATCAATTAAATAATTTCTACGATCAAATGGATGATCATAAAAAAATAAAATCACATCGTTTCAGTGATTCCTGTATGTTTTCTGCTCCCCCGGAAGCTTTAGAGTATTTATTAGATGTCTTACATAGAATGCAATTACATTTTGCCTCAAGAGATTTCTTTTTGCGTGGCGCAATTACCTATGATTACATATATGATCACGAAGGCTTTTTCTACGGTAGAGCTTTAAACACAGCTTATAAACTCGAATCATCAGTTGCAGTATATCCCAG
Organism: Phascolarctobacterium faecium; assembly: GCF_003945365.1. Classification (NCBI taxonomy): domain Bacteria; kingdom Bacillati; phylum Bacillota; class Negativicutes; order Acidaminococcales; family Acidaminococcaceae; genus Phascolarctobacterium; species Phascolarctobacterium faecium. The sequence continues at coordinate 1,985,919 of NZ_AP019004.1, forward strand.
AATAATATTTGATAAAAAAGCTTTTAACTCTATAGATGATGTTGTTAATCTGAAATCTCCGGAAGCTGAAGATGTTCCCAGTTACAAACGGGATCTCAGAAGAACACATTTAAAAAAGGATTTTGATGGTAACATATGTATAGATTTCTTTAGGCAATCTCCTTATACCCCAGAATTTCATGAAATTTTCGGTTGGTATGATCATGATAAAACTCTGGATGCAATATTTAAAAATATTACCAAAAATATAAGAAAATACAAAAATCAACCTAATTTACTGATAAAATATATATGGTTATTAGAAAACTATAAAAACTATATGTACGAACAGTATGAAAAAGAAATAGAAACCCCTGATATTTATTATTAAAATAAAGGCTGGTAATAAAATGGAAAATGAATCTATAAATGTCAAAGTCAGCGGTAACATTATAAAAGAATTATCTGAAAAAATCCCTTCCAACAATGTTGCTTTAAACGAACTCATAAAAAACGCTTATGATGCTGATGCAAAAAATATAGAAATTACAATAGATACATTTAATAAAAAACTCACTATAGCAGATGATGGCAGCGGCATGAATAAAGATTCTATTGCTGCCTTATTCCATATCGCCAAAAGCATAAAAAAATATGGTGAACTACGTTCAAATGGGCGTTACACTTTAGGCTCTAAAGGTTTAGGCTTCCTTGCAGTATTTAAATTCGGTAATCAAGCTACCTGGTATACCAAAACTCCAGAAGACTCATGTCAAACTTTTTCTGCCAAAAGAAGTGATCTCGAAGCCTATGATAATGTTACTGATCACTCTATTTCTCTTTTCCCTTCTACCAAGTTAGAATCACATGGTACATTAATTGAAATTTCTCTGAATGATTACAATGCAGACTCTTTATTAGATCATTTTTCTAATCCAGGAAATTGTTTTAAATTAGTTAATTGCTTTCATGATGATGGAATAAATATATTATTGAATTTAAACGGTAACTATTACGAAACTCAAAACATCGTACTGGCTAAAATTGATACTGAACATTTACTATTTCATGTTACCTACAATTCAACAGAAAAAATCATTAAATATTTTTATCAAGATCTTTGCTTCCATATGATTTATTTTCCATGTGAAATAGGTAATATAGATATAAAACTTGATTTAAACATTTATAAATTTAAATCAGGTAATAAAAAAGATATAACTCCTTATTTCCATACATTAAGAGGCTCTCTTACTCCCCTCATTTTTATCAATAAAAATATTTTTAACAATTATGATTTATTTGATCCTAATATAACTCGTGAAAAACGATCTGGTGAAATGTTGCCTCAGATAATAGGTTTTATTGATATCAAAACTTCATCTGGCGAAATGGATTTTAACTCTGATAGAACTCAATTTATCCAGAACAAATTTACAGACGATATAGCTAACTTTTTAAAAGAAATAAATATAACTATACAAAAAGAAGGCTCAAAATACAAAAATAAATCAAACAATCCAGAATACTTTAAAAATGCAGCAAAAAACTTAAAGGATATTAAACCAAGTATTTCATCTCAAGTAGAATTATTTGATTGTAAAAACCAACATAATAACGGTAGCATTCAAAATACTATTAATATTACAAATACAAGTAGCCAAAATATATCTAATAATAAAACTACTAATAACATACCCGAAAGCAGTCTATTCCTTCCCCAGCAATTTAAAGCTGTAAAAATTTCTCAATCCAAGAAAACTACTAATATAAATATTCCATCTGGACAAATAAATTTACTTGATTTCGTAAGTTCCATTACAGATAGTACCGGGAAAAAAGTTTCTAAAGATAATTTAAGCGTTTCCGTAGATGGTATAGATAATAGAATCAAAATTTTGCCGAGCATTGATGAAGAATGCAGAAAAAATGTAGTTTTCCAATATAATGATCCACATACAGGTATAGCAAAACTTGCTATTGATATTAATTTCGTAGAATATGCATCTAATATCATTACCTCATCTAAGAAAAAGCTAATAACAATTCCCACAAAAAATAATTATAAGATAAATTATGATGTAACTGTCGCCAACCTTATAGAGCAAATAAATAAATTAAATTTAAAGGATTATTTTGAAGTAATAGCATGCTCATTAAGAGCAATTTTTGAATTAAGTATAATTGCTTTAAATCGTTCAAAAAAATTCACAAATTTAAACTTCCAAAGTGCTAAAGATATACAAACAAAAGTACAAATTGTTATTGAATTTGTACGCAATAATAATCGCATGTCAAAGATTGCTAATGCAACTCAACTTTCATATCAATCACTAGAAAATGTCTTAATACCAGAAGATTTTGAGAAATCTGTAAAGAAAACAAACACTTCCGCACACCAATCATCAGCATATATTGATGAGATTGATGTAAAGAATATTGCTAAAAAAGCTGCCTTTTTCGTTGTTATAGTAAACGAATTAATCTTTAATCAAGATATCAAGTAAATTTATAAGGAGTTATGCCATGTTAGAAGATATAGCTTATAGTACATATAAAAAGAAAAATGATATACATGGTACAGTACTATATCCGGCGGTAATGATCGCGCCAATGCAAAAAGAAGTATTAGAAGCTCTTTTGAATGATAAAGAGATAAAGTCTATTTTCGACCCGTTTCACGGTTCAGGTACGGCTCTTTATGAAGCTGCTAAAATCAATCCAGAGCTATCTTTGCATGGCTGCGATATCAATCCTTTGGCTAACCTCATTACTAAAGTCAAACTTCAAGGCGTAGACAATAACATATTAAGTGATATTGAATTTTTAGAAAGCCAAATTAACAACAATACCGACATAACTCCTTATGATTTCCCTAATATTGATAAATGGTTGAGACCCGATGTAAAAAAAGACATTGCTAAAATACGCACAGCAATTATGAAAATTGCTAATACAAAGAATCGTCTATTTTTTTGGTATATGCTCTGTGATATTATTCGCAGATATAGTAATACCAGGAGTTCTACATACAAATTGCATATAAAAACTCAAACAATGATAGACAATTTAAAAAATAACTTGATTAAGGACTATATTTCCTCTATCAAAGATAATGCAGAGCAATTTCAAGAAGTAAGTAAAAATTATACATTAACAAAATTCAATACATTAGAGTTATTACCAGCTTTAAATAGTAACTCTTTTGATATTACCATTACTTCCCCACCCTACGGCGATAACGCAACTACAGTGCCTTATGGTCAATTTTCAATGTTAGCATTATACACAATACCAGGAAATGATTTAAACCTTGAAGGCTGGGAACTAAATAATTTCAGCATGATAGATAGCAAAAGTATGGGCGGCTGGCGAACTACCAACACTCTTGATGAACAAGACAAAGAATTTATCCTTCCATATTTAAACAAAATCAGCGAGGCAAAACACACAAAAATAATATTATTTTTCAGTGATTATTTTAATTTTCTGAGAGAAATATCCAGGATAACTTCTAAATATATCGTTATCACTTTAGGTAATAGAACTGTAGACGGAGTACAAATTGACTTATCAGGTATAACACAAGAATATCTTTTGAATCAAAATTACCAGGTTATTAAAAGTGCTGATCGTAAAATAGCTTATAAACGAACACCTTCTGTAACATCTAAAGTAAACGATGCGCCCGTAAAATCAATGAACAAAGAATATATTACAGTTTTTAAAAAGATAAGATAACCTGGAAATCATTAGCATTTATTTTTTATTTTAGAAAGGTTTATACCCATGAATATCTTACAAACTGTTGATCAACTACATGAAGAACTGCGCAGCTTACGTCCTCTAAACGCTTCTGAACTGAAACGGCTGCGTGATGAATTCGTCATTGAAACTACATATAATTCTAACGCGATCGAGGGCAACACCCTCACCCTGCGCGAAACTGCCCTTATCCTGCAGGAAGGTATCACCATAGCAGAAAAACCGCTCCGTGATCACCTTGATATCATCGGCTTTAAGGATGCTTTTTACTACATGATCGACTTAGCAGGTAAAAATGAGCCGCTTACTGAAAAAGCTATCCTGGATATTCATGCGCTGGTGCTGATGAACAACGCGGAAGCGCGCGGTAAATACCGCCGTGTGCCGGTACAGATTTTAGGCGCTGCTCATACTCCCCCGCAGCCTTACCTTGTACAGCCTGCTATTGAACAGCTTCTCAAAAACTATGCTGTATGGCAGCAGGAAAAACATATCATCGAAGCTATTGCCCTGCTCCATCTTGAATTTGAAGCAATCCATCCGTTTATTGATGGTAATGGCCGTACCGGCAGAATCCTGTTAAACTTTGAACTTATCAAACATGGTCTGCTGCCGGTTGATATTAAATTTACCGATCGCCGTAAGTATTACGACTGCTTTGACAGCTACCATACTAACGGCAAAGATCCGCAAGCATTAGTTGAACTGATCGCTGGCTATGAGCAAGCAGAACTGCAGAAGTATATTGATATCATAAAAATGCAATAAAACTATATAACAGGAGTTATAATGGAAAAAATAATTTTATATACTACAACAGATGGCAAAGCTAATATAAAGCTTTATGCTGAAAACGGTACTGTTTGGCTTACCCAGTCACAAATAGCTGAGCTATTTGCTCGTGAGCGTTCAGTAATAACTAAACATATAAACAATATTTTAAGCGAACACGAATTAGATGAAAAAAGCAATGTGCAAATAATGCACATTGCAAATTCCGACAAACCAGTAAAATTATATAACCTTGATATGATACTTGCTATTGGGTTCCGTGTTCGTTCCCCTCGTGGAACACAGTTCCGCCAATGGGCTAATACTACACTTAAAGAATACTTAATCAAAGGTTTTATTTTAGACAATGACAGGCTTAAAAATCCTGATGGACGCCCTGACTACTTTGATGAGTTATTAGCTCAGATCCGCGATATCCGTGCCAGTGAAAAACGCTTTTATCAAAAGCTGCGTGATCTGTTTGCATTATCAACAGACTATATCCCTACTGATGCTGATACCCAGGTATTTTTTGCGCAGACTCAAAATAAGCTGCTATATGCTGTTACCGGTAATACTGCAGCAGAGATTATTGCTGATCGTGCAGACTACACTAAACAAAATATGGGACTTACTTCATGGAAAGGTAGTATTGTCCGCAAAGCTGATATCGTTATCGCTAAAAATTATTTAACAAATGATGAACTTGATACACTGAACAGATTAGTTAGCTTATTCTTAGAAAGCGCAGAATTACGTGCAAAAATGAGAAAAACTCTTACTCTCGATTATTGGCGTAACAGTGTAGATAAAATTCTTTCTGACCATGATATTCCTATCTTAAAAGACCTCGGAAGGATTTCTAATGAAGCAGCTAAAATTAAGGCCACAAATGAATACGATAAATTTGATGCCAGAAGAAAAGCTGCTGAAGCTGAGCAGGCAGACAAAGATGATTTTATAGATCTTATAAATATTACAGATGAAATATCTTCAGTAAAAAAATAAAAAATCCCCCGGTGCTACCAACACCGAGGGATGCGCAGCAAGTACGCCAATACTTACTGCAAATGTAACAACCCACAAGCACAAGGCTGATTACGCTAATATTATAGCATAAACCAGCCTTACTTAACTATACTCAAAATCAGAAAGGCTGGTATTTTTATGTCCGAAATTAAAAGAGCTGTGATCTATGCGCGCTTCTCTTCTGATATGCAGCGTGAAGAATCTATTGAAGTGCAGGTACGCGCCTGCAAGGAATACTGCAGAAAAAAACGCTATGTCGTTACCAATGTTTATGTGGATGAAGCTAAAAGTGCTCGCGATGTTTTAACGCGTGATGCTTATAATCAGATGCTGGCTGATGCTATCTCCCATCAGTTTGATGTTATCATCTTCCACAAGATAGATCGTAACGCCCGCAACGAGTTTAATTATTATACATTCAAGCATACACTCTCCACTTTAGGCATCGGCCATGAATACGCAGCGCAGAATATAGATTTTTCTCCTGAAGGCCAGATGATGGAAAGCATGCTGGTAGGCTTTGCTGCCTATTACAGCCGCAACCTTGCCAAAGAAACTAAAAAAGGCCTTAATGAGAACGCTTATAAGGCTCAGTTTAACGGAGGCAGACCGCCTTTAGGCTATAAGATCGTTGACAAAAAATATGTTATAGAACCTACGGAAGCTGAAGCTGTTAAGCTGATCTTTGAAATGTATCTTGCCGGTCATGGCTATGGTATCATCGCCCACACTTTAGCAGCCAAAGGCTTCAAAACACGTGATGGCAGAAATTTCGGCAAAAACAGCCTGTACGACATTTTAGGCAATGAGAAGTATACTGGCCTTTAATAAAACCAACAGGAAAGAGAATAAGCCGCGCAACATGCATGTTTCCACTCCGGCTGATGATTTTATCAGGATTGAAGATGCAATACCAGCGCTCATCAGCAAAAGTGACTTTGCGGCTGTGCAGCAAAAAAGAGCTGCCAATAAGAAACGCAGCGGCTCTTATGCAGCCAAAGCTGTTTATCTTCTTTCCGGAAGAATTTTCTGCGGCTGCTGCGGCAGTGCTATGAGCGGTCACAGGACCATGAATAAAGAGCGTGAATACGCATACTATGACTGCCTGAAAAAAGACCGTATCGCAGCTGATCACTGCCCCCAGGCACGCCTTAACAGAGATTATATTGATAAATGGGTTTTAGAGGTAATAAAAAAAGAGATATTCTCTCCTATAGCGCAGAAAAATATCTCTAAACTTTTGGTTGATGAATATGATAAATATGTTCAGGCAATCCCCTCTTCAGCTTCTTCCTTAGCCGGAGATAAAGCTATGCTGGAACGTAAGCTTAATAATCTTTATACATTAGTTGAAGATGGCGCTGCTGATGAATTCGTTATCGGCCGGATCAACAAAATAAAAGCCGATCTGAATGCAGTCAAAGAAAAAATTTCCAGATTAAATATTATGACCGAAGTACCTCATATATCTGAAAAAGAAATTGCTGATACCTTTGCTGCCTTAAATACGCATGTATTTATGAAAAAAGATACTGAAAGCCAAAAAGCTTTGGTAAATTTGTTCATTGATAAAGTTATCGTAGAAAATAAAAAAATCTCTCTGCAGTTAACCACAGAGAGAATTTTGGGTTTAGTTGGTGCCGAAGGCCGGACTCGAACCGGCACGTGGGGTAACCACGCTTGATTTTGAGTCAAGTGCGTCTGCCAATTCCGCCACTTCGGCGACTCAATGTTCCGTAACGGAACAATAACAATAATACCGTATCTATATATAATTGTCAAGCATTTCTTCAAACTTTTTTAGTAAACAACCAGCTGCATTTTGCCGCTTCTTAAAATCGATTTTCAACTGCTTTAAAACATTAACTTCAGCAAGCCACAAGCTGATTCTATTCGGCTGTATCGGGGAAAATACGTTTATGCAGCTTATATGCAAGTACAAGCCCTAAAATGCCTGTGATCATCTGCGGCCAGCCCATAATAAACAAAATGAATAACGCCAGCTTTTCAGGTACTGCAACCAGCCACAAAACGAACAAACTGCTGCAATATAAAATAAATGTTTTAAAAAGAGGCGCGGCGATGATGATCCCCTTTCCCCAGAAGCGGGCACACAGATATACCATCACCAAGTTGCCTACAGCCACTACCGGTATCAAAAACGGAAGCGGCAGCTGCCCTTGAAAATACGCCATTACCGGCAACAGCACCGCGATCATTACAGACGGCCATAAACCAACGGTACGGGCCGCCAGCACCAAAACCATATTCACCAATGTACCGACGACAAAAACAGTCCACATAGGCGGCATAGGGATCACTAAACGCAATGCCTGCAGGACCAGACCTACGGCCAGCAGCATCGCCCCTCTTACCCAGTTATTATTTTTCATTCTATTCTCCTATTTTGCCGGACATTCACGTTCTACAAAAGCTTTAAACGCAGCCTGCAGCTGCGGCACGACCTTACCTACACCGCTGCCGATGAATTTGCGGTCTATTTTAGTAACCGGCATAATCTCGCAGCGAGGGCCGCATAAAAATGCTTCTTCTGCTTTCAGGACAAACTCCATATCAAAAGCTTTTTCGATAACCTGCATATCAATATCAGGTGCCAGACGTTCCTTGATCAGCCTGCGGGTAATATTTTTATGAACCAGGTTATTATCAGGATGTGTCCAGATCATTTCATCTTTGATCACCATAAAGCTGCTTTCAGTGCTTTCAGTTATCTTACCGTTCTCACGAATAAAAAGAGTGTCAAAAGCGTTGCTTTCACGTGCTTTTTGACGTGCCAGAACTTCAGGCAGCCTGTTTAAGGTATTAACGTTACAGAACTGCCAGCGATTATCCTCAGTCGTGATAATATTGACGCCGCTCTCACGTTTTGCCGCCAATACTTCCCGATCAGTTTCCACGATCGTCATTGTCAGCTGCGGCACCGACATTTCCGGAAACGCCAGCCCATAATCGGCAGTCCCGCGAGTAATTTGAGTATAGATCTCTCCATTTTCAATACCACTTTCAGCTATCAGCGCTTCATGGAATTCAATCAATTCTTCAATCGTGTAAACGGCAGGTATTTTCACCTTAATAACAGATTCGAATAAATTATCCATATGAGGTAATAAAGCAAAACAACGGCCATTATAAACAGGCACTATCTCAAATACACCGTCGCCAAACTGGTGCCCCCTGTCGTGTACCGAAACTGCCGCCTCTTCTGCCGGCATGATTTCACCATCTACAAGAACTAGATTTTTGTACATAATTAAAACCTCCATATGCAAATTTTGTATTAAAATTCACTTTTTTGTCACCGGAAATATTGTATAATATAGAAAGAGCTGTGTAATATAACAGCTTTAATATTATACAACATTTTGTTAAATTTGTCCGCAAAGCTTTGAATAAAATGGTATCCGTATAATAAATTTATGAAAGAAGGTGACTGCCTATGGCTCATTTACCGCCGATAGTCGCTGATTTAGCGATGATCCTCTTAGTTGCAGGTATTACGACGATCCTGTTCAAAAAACTCAATCAACCTTTAGTACTTGGTTATATTATTGCCGGTTTTATTACCGGACCGCATTTCAACTTTTTCCCCACTGTATCAGACACCGCTAATATCAACGCCTGGTCTGAAATAGGCGTTATTTTTCTTTTATTTGCACTGGGTCTCGAATTCAGCTTTTATAAGCTGAAAAGCGTAGGCAGCACAGCTTTTATAGCTACCTTCGTTGAAATAGGCGGGATGCTGATCGTTGGCTATTTCACAGGCCATATGCTGGGCTGGGATCATATGGACAGCCTGTTCTTAGGCGGTATGCTGGCCATGTCGTCAACTACCATCATCATCAAAGCCTTTGAAGACCTCAAGCTCAAAGGTCAGCGCTTTACAGAAATGGTTTTTGGTATTCTGATAGTTGAGGACATCGTCGGCATCATTATGATGGTATTGCTTTCAACTTTAGCCGCTGCCAGCGCCGACATTTCGACGCTCGAGCTGATCGAAAGCGTCATGCGCCTGCTGTTCTTCCTGGTCTTATGGTTCGTTCTTGGTATGTATCTGGTCCCGTCCTTCTTTAAACGGGCTGAGCGCCTGATGAACGATGAAACTCTGCTGGTTGCTTCTATCGGCCTTTGCCTTGGTATGGTAGTACTTGCTACCCACATGGGCTTCTCGGCAGCCTTAGGCGCTTTTATTATGGGTTCTCTTATCGCCGAAGCACCAAGTGCCGAAAAAATAGAACATCTCGTCAAACCGGTCAAAGATCTGTTTGGAGCTGTCTTCTTTGTATCAGTAGGTATGCTTGTTGACCCTGCTTTACTGCTGGAATACGCGGTACCTATCATTGTACTCGTTATTGTTACCTTAGTCGGCAAGCTGCTGCTTTCCGGCGCCGGTGTACTGCTTTCAGGCCAAAACCTCAATACTTCTATGCACTGCGGTTTCAGCCTTGCTCAGATCGGTGAATTTTCCTTTATCATCGCATCTCTGGGCATGAGCCTCGGAGTTATCAGCGACTTTTTATATCCAATAATTGTTGCTGTTTCTGTAATGACAACCTTTACTACCCCGTTTTTCGTTATGGCAGCAGAACCTGCTTATCAGTTCACTAAAAAACTATTGCCGCAAAGAACTCTGGAATGGCTTGACCGCTATACGGAAGAAAATCCTGATAACGACGGTAAAGACAGTGACTGGCGCGATTTTCTGCGTGAGTATTTTATCCGCATTTTGATTTTTACGACTATGCTCTCAGCTGTCGCTTTAGGCTCTTATTATTATCTGCAGCCTTACCTGTCAGGAAAAATGTCAGCGCCCTACAGCAATCTGCTGACAGCGCTGCTGACTCTGGTCGTTATGGCGCCGTTCCTGCGGGCAGTTCTTGTCAATAAAACCAACCATCCTGAGCTTTTCTCAACTTTATGGTTTAAGAAACGTTCTAATCACATCCCTTTAACACTGCTGTTATTTTTAAAAATCCTGATCGCAGCAGCATTCCTCTACTTTGTTTTTGCCAAACTACTTGGTCTGCAGTCACTGCTGGCCGCGCTGGCAACAGCAGGCGCTGCTTATTTCATCTCCTCATCCGACTGGCTGATGGGCGAATATCTGCGTATGGAATCACGTTTTCTTGTCAATCTGAACGAGCGCCATATGCTCAAACATCGTGAAGCCCTTGCTGAAGCTGGCGAAGAACATCTTTACGGCTGGTTCGATGAAGAATTACAGCTTGCACGCTATAAAATCTGCGAAGACTCACCTATGATAGGTCAAACGCTGACCCAGCTTGCATTCCGTGAGCTTTATGGCTGCAACATCCTGCAGGTTTCAACTCCTGAAGAAGTCATCGATATGCCCGGCGGTCATCACATTCTGCAAAAGGATTCTACTTTGTTGATGATCGGTACTGATTCTCAATTCAAACTGTTCGACACCGCCATCAATACTCAGCGTCTGTGTATGACTCTGGTGGAAGAACCTATCACGATGCGCGAATTTATGCTGCGTGAAGACAACGATAAAGAAAACCTGTCGGCATTCTTATCGTGCGCTATCACTATCGACAAGCACTCGCCTATCCTTGGTAAATCGCTCAAGGACACCAATATCCGTGATGACTGGCACTGCCTTGTCATCGGCCTGGAACGCGGCAGTTACACTATGACCAATCCTAATGTTTCGCTTGTTTTTGAAAAAGGCGACCTGCTTTGGGTCTTAGGCAAGCAAAAAATGATCAATCAATTAGTACGTGAAGAAATCCTTTAAAAACAAACAAAAAAACCTTCGGCTGTGCCGAAGGTTTTTTATTTATTTCCCCTGTAAATTTATAACAACTATTTCCGGTTTCAGCTCCGTCCGCACCGGCGGTCCCCAAAATCCGTAGCCATTGCTGACAACAGCAGTCAGGTCACCAAATCGGGCCAAACCATAATCCAGCTTATACATCCGCTGCGTAACCAGCCTGTTCGGGAACATCTGCCCTGTATGGGTATGCCCAGCCAGATACATATCATAACCGGCCTCAGCGGCAGCATCCATCCGCCGCGGCTGATGATCGATCAGGATACTATAATACTTATCGTTATCGACGCTCAGAGCCTGCAACGGAACAATACTTGTTGAAACACGATAATCATGCAAACCGGTAATTTTCAATTTATCATCAACCACTGTACTCTCATCAGTCAGTATACTGATATTATTGCCTGCCAGCAAAGCTCTCAGCTCGTCAGGCCGATCAAGATAATCATGGTTTCCATAAGCTCCATATACCCCTAATGGTGCCTGAAGCTCCTTTAACGGGGCCAGTGAATCCTCCTCGATGATATATTGCAGCCGCTCATCCATAATGTCACCGGCAATCAGTACTAAATCGGGCTTCTGCGCATTGACCAGCTCTACTAAGCCCTTACTGTAATCATAGCCAAGCTCGCGTCCCAAATGGATATCGCTGACAAGCACTATTTTATACTGCTTATCAGACGACAGCTTATCGGTAACAACGGTTTCCGTACGTACAACAGGGCTAAACGCACGCCAGCTGCCCCAGGCAACAAAAATTGCCAGAACTATTGCGCCCGCAGCGGCAAACTGCATAAACGGCAGCTTGAATGAAAAAATACGCAAAACTGCATATACGATACCATGCACAACCATCAACAGCAGCGAATAGTACAAAAACGCGATCCAATAACCGCTCAGCCAGGCCGAAAGCTTTAACAGCGGCAATGGCAAACTTTCAGGCAAAACACGGCTGCCAACAGTATTAAGCATCAGCAGCACATATAAAGCGATAAACGGCGCCGACCTCATAAAAGAAAATGCATGACTGTAATAAACCCACGCCAAAGAACTCAAAACAAAATCGATCAAGGAAATAAACAGAATTACACTCAAAAGAACAGTCTCCTCCCGAAGCTCAGTTTTTATACTAAATATTATTCATAGCCTGGAAAACTTCTATGCTTTATTATACAGGTTAAAGTCCGCTCCAAGTCAAGTGGTAAAGCTGCTATTTTAGTCCCTGAATGGATAAATTTACAAAAAGTTTGAACTTTCCTGCGAAGAATGCCGGCTTTTTATTTTTACAGCACAACTATTTGCTTTCTCCCAGGCAAACATACTCATCTGATCTATATACTCTGGGGATAATCATTGCCAAACATAAAATAAGAAATACGATGCCGCCCCACATCATATACTGCATTCCCATATGTGCAATCACCATCCCGCAGACTGCCGACCCTAAAGCAGTCCCCAAATTAGCGGCAGTCAAAAAAAGACCGTTGGCAAAATCAGGTGCCTCCGGGGCCGCAGTAGTAATCCAATACTGGTTGATATTCGCATTCATACCTCCCAAAACTCCCCAAAGCAGCGTGATCAAAGCCATAGCCGGCGCCGAGGTACCGCTCCAGAAGAATGCAGCATAGACAATCCCCAATGTGACCGGAAATATTATGACCAGCTTATCGGCAGACGCGCCTGCACTAAGCATACGGCCGGCAATAAAATTCCCGACGATATTCATCAAACCATAAACAAGTAAAATCAGGCTTACCGTATTCCACGAAAAAGCAGTGATATTGGTCAGATAGCCTGAAAAATATCCAAAAACTCCAAAGACAGCTCCATTCATAAACACAACGGCTGCAATAGAAAACCATAATACCGGCTTCTTTAAAACACGCAGCTGCTGCCCATACGAAAGCCTTGCTGCCACAGGCAGCGATGGTATATACAACCAGGTCGCAATCAACGCCGCTGTATTGACTACGGTAAAACCCGCCATAGCAGCCGTTAACGAAAAACTGCCGGCAATAAAGCTGCTGACCGGTACTCCCAGTACCATCCCGGCCGATACTCCCACAATGACCTTAGCAACAGCCCGGGGAGCTGCTTCCGGGCTGACTGAAGCAGCCGCAACAGAAAAAGCAAGCGAACAATAAACCGGATGGAAAATCGCCGGCACAACTCTTGCCAGCAGCATAACTGCGAAATTATCAGTAAAGACAGAAATAAGATTACCCAAAACAAATACGCTCAATACCAGAAGCATCACCCGCTTCCTGTCGATGCCCGCAAAAAGCAGCGGCATCACCGGACCGGCTGCAGCCACTGCCAAAGCAAACAAACTGACCAGCAAACCGGCCTGTGCGATACTGATACTAAATTTTTCTGCCAGAAGCGGCAAAATACCCAGCACACCCATTTCTGTATTGATGATACCAAAAACACCTATCGTCAAAATAAAGATCAGCAAATTATTTTTTTCTTTCATAACCTCTCCTGTTAACAAAAATGTGGACCCCCAGCATCCCGAGAATCCACAAAAACAAAACTTTCAGAAAATCAGATCTGCAGCTTTTGCTGCAGTAAATTATTTTAAATTAGCCTTGAAGAAGCTTTCGAGCTTATCAAACGGAATAAGCTCTACCCTGTCATAAAGATCTACGTGGCCTGCACCGGCAACATAATACAGTTCTTTCGGTTCAGCCGCACGTTTATATGCATCTTCGCTAAACTCTTTGGAATGTGCCTGATCACCGGTAATAAAGAGCAGCGGACGCGGAGAAATTGTTTCAATATCATTGAAGGGATAAAAATTCATAAATTTAGTATTACTGGAAAGCGTCGGATGTGTCGTTAAAAGCGGCGAAGAACCTGCAGGAGTAAATTCTCCTCTTGGCGTACGGTAAAAATCATAGAATTCGCGTTCAATAGGATTGGACTTTTCCGTGATCTCATGTACGGTCCCGCTTGTGTATTTAGTTGCGCCACCCTGGAAGTCCACATAACGCTGCTCCGCCGCATCAGCAATGATCTGTTTTCTTTGTGCAAGCGTCAGAGAATGATTAAGTCCATTGCGGTTAGCTGCACCCATATCATACATACTAATAGTTGCAACGGCTTTCAGGCGGGGATCGATTTTAGCGGCGCTGATAGCAAAACTGCCGCTGCCGCAGATCCCGATCGCGCCAATCTTTTCTCTATCGGCAAAAGGCCCTGTACCCAGGTAATCTACCGCCGCGCTGAAGGTTTCAGCATAAAGCTCAGGCGCAACGGCATTGCGTGGCTGGCCGTCACTGCCGCCCCAAAACGCCAGATCGACAGACATAGTTACAAAACCGCGTTCTGCCATCTTAACAGCGTAAAGATCAGCGCTTTGCTCTTTTACTGCCCCCATTGGATGCCCTACTATGATAGCAGCATGTTTTTTACTTTTGTCCATATCTTTCGGCAGATACAAATTACCGGCAATATTCATCTTGTACTGATTTTTAAAAGTGACTTTCTGGACCTCCACCTTATCACTCCTGTAAAAATTATCAGCATCAGCAGGCCTGTCAGCAGCAAACACAGCGCTTGTACCAGCCGTCGATAAAATCACCCCTAAAGCGATACTCTTAAACATTTTCAAATAACGGTCAGCCAAAACTTTCTTTTTCATACTTCTCAACTCCTTAAAATCATTGATCCATTTACAATAAGTTTCAAAACAGAGCCTTTCAGCTTCACTGATAATTCTGCTTACCCGGCTCCTTTGTCTTAATTATAAAAACAGAATCCAAGAATATCAAATACATATATTAAATGCTTTACCATACTTGAAAAGTATATTAAAAACTATTATAATACTTATATTGGAGGTGAAATTTTATGGATATCAGAACCCTGCAGTATTTCCTTGCCGTAGCCCGCGAAGAAAGTATCAGCGGTGCAGCCGAATTTTTACATATGACACAGCCACCGCTTTCAAGGCAGCTCAAAGAACTGGAAGCAGAGCTTGGCAAACAGCTTTTTATCCGCGGGAACCGCAAAATAACGCTGACGGAAGATGGTATGATCCTGCGCAAAAGAGCAGAAGAAATCGTTGCTCTAATGGAAAAAACCAAAGCTGAAATCAACGCCTCTGCTGAAAACATTACAGGTGATATTTATATTGGCTGTGCAGAAACTGAAGGTATGCGGATGCTGGCTAAAATAATCAGTAAAATACGCCAAGAATATGACCATATACATTTTCATATCTTCAGCGGCCAAGCCGAAGACGTTTCCGAACGTCTGGACAGCGGACTGCTTGATTTTGGCTTGTTTATCGAGCCGGCTGACCTTAAGAAATACGATTTTATAAAATTACCGATCACTGATATCTGGGGTTTATGGATGACCAAAGCCAGCCCTTTAGCTGAAAATAAAACTATCAAGCCTCATGATTTGCTGGGCCTGCCGCTGATTATTTCCAACCAGGCCATGGTCAAAAATGAGATAGCCGGCTGGATGGGAGGAAATTACGACAATCTGAATATCGTCGCTACCTATAATCTTTTATATAACGCTTCCCTTATGGTAGAAGAAGGGGTCGGCTATGCATTAAGCATCGACAGAATCATCAAATCATATGACGACAGCCCGCTTTGCTTTCGCCCATTAGAACCAACACTTGAAGTTGGGCTTGATATTGTCTGGAAAAAATATCAAACCTTTTCCAAAGCCTCTGAAAAATTTTTAGAATACCTGAAAAAAGAATATATTTAAATATGGATATAACAAAACAGAGAGGGCTCAAAAAGCACTCTCTGTTTTTACTGTCAGGAAATGATATTTTATTTTACTAAACCCAAGCGTTTCAGCCAGGCACTGACATCGCTCTGGGCATTTTGCGCGCTGCCGCCGCTGACTACCAATGCATCCAGCACTGTAGCTCCGGGAACAGCTTTCTTTAGATCGCTGACACAATTAGCTACGCCACCGCCGCCATGAGTAACGAACGGTACGATAGTTTTGCCGGACAAATCATACTGCTCTAAAAAAGTGAACATCGGCATCGGCATCGTGCTCCACCAGTTAGGCACGCCGATATAAACGACATCGTAATCCGCCATATTTTCTACACGTCCGTTAATTGCAGGACGCGCGTTATTATCACGTTCGGCTCTGGCAACTTCAGTAGTTTCCCTATAAGCTTCAGGATATGGCGTGACAGTAGTCACCCTGAACATATCCGCACCTGTTTCATTACCGATCATTCTGGCAAGAGCCTCGGTATTACCTGACCGCGAATAATACACGACCAAAGCCTTACTGCTGTTAGTTTTATTTTCACTCTGCATAATTTTCCCTCCATTATCAGTAGAAATAGCTTCGGCATTACTGCCGCTGCAAGCCGCCACCAGCATTGCCAGCATCGACATCAGCACCACAACAATTTTTTTCATACTATACCTCCTCATCTTTTATTTTACCCAAAGCAGCGTTTGGTATTTTACCATAACGCCTTTGCCTTTAATTCGATTTTACAGGCTAGAGTCAACTTTAAGTCAAGCATTTACAGTTAAAGTTTGCAAAAAGTTCATATTATAAATTTCAGCATTGATGCCAAAAAGAAACCCCGCATGCCAATGCATACGGGAGAAGCTTCCACAACATATTTAAATATCAGGCATGAGGAATATTGGTATAGTCAGAAATCTCACGATTGATCGTACACAAATCACCTGCATTCAAATCATGCAGATTCTTATGACCAGTGATACGGGCATATGTTTTCAGCTCTGCCAGAGAACAGTTCAAAAAGTTTGCTACCCTCTGCGCCGATGCTTCGATCTTAAATCTGGAGCGCAGCTCCTGATCCTGCGTAGCGATACCTACAGGACATTTACCCGTACCACAGATACGATACTGCTGGCAGGCTGCCGCAATCAAAGCAGCCGATGCTACTGCCACAGCATCCGCACCCATAGCCAAAGCCTTGGCGAAATCAGACGATACCCGCAGCCCGCCGGTGATCACCAGCGCAATATCATCAGCTCCCACAGCATCAAGATACTTGCGGGCACGATACAAAGCATAAACGGTCGGAACACTGGTCGCATCACGAACCAGCTTCGGGCTGGCGCCTGTAGCGCCGCCGCGTCCGTCGATCGTAATAAAATCAGGCTCTGCAAAAACGCAAAACTCCAAATCACGTTCCAGCTTACCGGCTGCGATCTTGATACCTATAGGCCTGCCGTCAGATTCCTCGCGCAGACTCGTCACCAATGCTTTCAAATCCTCTTTAGTATTGATATCAGGAAACTTGGACGGGCTGATAACATCTTCACCCAAAGGTTTATTCCTGATCGCCGCGATTTCCGGTGTCACTTTGCTGCCGGGAAGATGCCCGCCCATACCGGGCTTCGTACCCTGGCCGATCTTGATCTCGATCGCATCAGCATTACGCAGATTTTCCCGTGTCACACTGTATAAATTGGGGATATATTCAAAAATATATTTATGCGCCGCTACCATTTCTTCCGGCAGAATACCGCCTTCACCACTGCACATCGCCGCACCTGCTAAAGCGCTGCCCTTGGCTAAAGCCACTTTAGTCTCTTTTGACAAAGCTCCGAAAGACATATGTGAAACAAAAATCGGATTAGTCAAAATCAACGGCTTTTTGGCATTTTTACCAATCACAGTCGTCGTATCGACCGCGTCATGGTCGTTGAGCGGCGGCGGATTCAGCTGATTGCCCAGCAGCAGGATATCGTCCCAGCCCGGCATAGGCATCTGCGTACCCATCGCACCGATGATCGACTTACCTGTTACAGCCATTTCATGGATATCGTCCATATAACGGCAACTGGCGTCACAACGGGCGTATGCCGGATCATAAGCCAGCTCCTCCGGAGCTGCAGCGGCTTCCAGAGCAGTAGAAGCAGCAGCTTCGCTGTCGTTTTCCTCCATCAATACCATCGTCATTCCACAGACCGGGCATTTACTGTCAAGCAGTGGCTGCCCCTCTTTTTCTTCGTCATAAATATAACCGCAGACACTGCATTTATATTTTGCCATTTCTCCTCAACCTCCATTTTTTCGATAATCATTATCTAATAATATATTCTATATCTATTATAAGTTTTCTGAAAATTATCGTCAAGCCGTTTTCTGTTTTTTCATAGTAAAAAGCACAGACCAAAATGGTCTGTGCTTTGATTGTAATTTTATTAGCCCTGTGATGGAATAATACCACCAACCCAGCAGCCAAAACTACCAGGATTACGGCTTTGTGTATAAACTTTTCCCGGCCCGGTAAACTTACATACCAACATCTCACCTGAAGTCAGGCTGGACATGATCCCGGAACTTGCTTTCGTTACCTTATAATTCATATCAGCATCCCAAGCTACCAAATGACCTGTATCAACAACCATCTCTTCGCCCACCTGCAATTCTAACGGATAGATAGCCCCGAACGAATTGAAGAATAAGGTTCCCGTACCTGAAGCTTTAACGACAAATAACCCGGCGCCGGAAAAAAGACCTTTACCCAGATTCTGCATCTTAGTCTCTATTTTTACACTCTCTTCCGCCGCTAAAAAACCGCCAGAAGTAATACATAAGGTATTGCCTGTCAACTCATAGGCTGAAACATCTCCCGGTATCGGCGGGGCTAAAACAGCCTCCCCAGCTTGCCCCTGTGCTGTCAGATGCTGAAAAAACAAGCTTTCGCCGCTTAAAAATTTACGTGCCAGGCCGCCCAGCATCCCGCCCTCCATTTTACCTTCAACTTTGATATTACCTGACATCGCCATCATAGCATCAGATTCCGCTTTAATACTCTCGCCTGCTTCCAGCTGTACCTTTAAAAAGGCAAAAGCGCCCGGCTGCATAATTTCATAACGCACCAATAATCATCTCCTTAGTTTATTAATTTCAAAAGTACTATGTCAATATAGCATTTTTCTCACCATGAAAGCAATCCTAATATTGAAATGGTTCAGTTTTTCTTAAATTTTTTCAAATTTCCATCTAAGTCAAAATCTGCAAAATACTTAGCCCTTGGACTTTTAGCAGATACAGAAATATCCCACTTACCCTGCCAAAATCTGAAACTCATATAATCATCTATTTTAGCGCCTTCGATATCTTTTATTTGGGCTTCCATGCTTTTATAAACTTGAGGAATCTTGGCAAAATCAAGCTGCTCTAAAGGTATACAATTGTCGATAGCTTTGCCACTGCCGGAAAGCTGTACGGGCCTTGCCTTACTCCACCCGCCGCGATACTCATAGTTATCCACTTCATCATCAGTACCCGGTTTTAAAATATTAATAACAACTCTGTTTCCTGTTTCACCGGTATACATATTAACATCTTGAAAAATAAGTATCTCTTTACCTTTTAGTCCATCCAGATTTTTAAATTCATCCATGATCTTAACCAAAGAACCCTCGTCTTTAATGATATTGCCGACAAGACTGCTGCTACCGCAGCCAGTCATAGCAAATACCCCCACCAGCATCACTAACATAACTAAAAACTTTTTCATCTTCAACACTCTCCTTTTCACAGCTGATTTTTATGACTTATGTATAACAACAGTTAAAACTCCCACCTGAAACCGCCTTCAATACGGTAAGGTGTTTTTACCGTACCGCCGAAAGTTTTTTCAATATCAAAATAAAAATTAGTCCGTTCACTCAACAGCACGTCCGTACCAATACCAACCTCCAACCAAGTACCACCCTGACTGTCGTTAAAAGTCAGCCTGTCGTCATTTTTACTGTCACGTAAAGTAACACTGTCATCACCAAAAAATTCGTGCAGCAGCGAAGCCTTAGCATAATAACGGGAAGCCTTGACCGTATTTCTGTCAAATTCACGACTCAATACGAAACCGAGCCGCCCCACTAAACTGTTTATCGAATCTGTTTCAACTTCAATACCATTTTTAGTAGTATATGAATCGCCCCATAAATGCCCATAAGTCAGTTGGGCCTGCGGTTCAACAAACCAGCCAGCTTCGTTAAGCTGTTTTTTACGCCCGTATTCAGCGCTTATACTTGTCGCCCAGTTTTTGCCGCTGCCGCTGTCCGCAAACTCGCCGTAAGTTTCGTGGTCGCTATGCAGCCTGCTACCCTTGGCTATAAGATCCAAATAGTGCCCCTTGTTGCCCAGCCATGTACCATATAATGCCAAACTATTGTTGCTGTTTTCGCCATTGCCTTTATTATATGAGCTTTTGCCCACACCACGGCTCAAAGCAATACCTTTACGCCAAATACCGTTTGTGCGTACTTCGCGTTTATCGTACCCCAGTTGTACTGTTGTCATATGATTGCTGAAACCATATTCTCCCCCACGATTATGCTTACTGCGGATAATACGGATCCAGTCTCCACCAGCGTCAGTAGAATAACGCAGCTCGCCCATTCGTTTAAGTAAGGTGTCGTTTTCATTCCAGTAACGCCAACCGGCAAACCCTGCTGCCAAAGCGGCCACCGGCACCTTGGGATCATCGGCAGTCACTTTGTTATAGCCTGTTATCCACCAGTCACGGTTGGTAGAATCCACCCATTGCAAATTATCAAATTCATCTTTGGATACTAATTCACTGTTAGCTGCCTTATCTTCTTCCTGCGTCTGTAACAGTACAGGCTTATACGAAAACAGCTCCGAAACCTGCTTTGTACCTGCGTTAAAGGTCACATCATCAGTTACGCGGGCAAATTTCAAGTATTTTCCAGTCACATCAGCCTCATTTTTAAAAGCATCATCATCAACATACACCGTATGCGTCATAGCTCCTGCACTGTTTTCGGCATGAATAAAGTCACCATAACGTGTATAAATGACAGGATCACTTAAATTTATCGTTTGGTCACTGCCATCAGCAGCAGTGTAACTGTACGTATTACCGTTAAGCGTACCGCCATGATAGATCTCCGTTCCGACTTTCACCACTGTCACACCGGCATCATTCAAAATATCTGTATTGATAACAAAATTACCGTTATTTCCCGACAAAGTATCTATAGACATTTTTTGATACGGATTCGACGTCTTATAATAATGCTCCTGGTGCGAAAGATCGATCAGGCCCTCGTTAACATTAAGCGCCATAAAGTCACTGTCACCGGTCACCTGCCATTCAGTATCCTTCTTGGCCGTAATATACACATTGCCGTTGGCAGCTCCGTATAAATACGAACCGGCCTTATCCATCACAAAATTGATATAAGAACTTCCGTCAGTTGGCACATCAGCACTCAAAACCGTCGGTTTATTACCCTGCATATAACGTAAATCCGTATCCTGCTCCCAATGTGTCCAGGGATTGACAACTATCTCAAGCGACATAGCGCTGCCATCAGTATAACCCTTACCATCGGCATACAAATCGCCGTCGACAGTAACCAGATTACTCTTACCGCTGCTATTGACCTCTATCGTGCCGCCCTGCACAGCGTGCAAAGCCCTGACAAGCTTAAAATCACTGTCGTTGGCCCCTCGGTCTACCTTAATATCCGTCTGTCCATCAATCATCATCTTACTGTTTGCTTTATTGGCCCAAACGCCAAAGCCGTCATTAGCGGCAGCCTTGGCTGTAACATTCAAAGCACCGTTAAACGTTACCCAACCGCCCCTCTCTGCCAATACCCCCACCGTTCTGCCCTGTGCCGATTCAGCCTCGATATTTACAGCACTGTTGGCATCAGTCGTCACACTGCCGCCAACACGCTGAAACTCAAAGCCGTCAGTTTCATAACGCCCAACAAGACCCATAGCATCGCCGATATCAGTTGCAGCTCTTAAATTTACAGTGCCGTTGATAATCGTTTTGCCTCCGTTGAGCAAAGCATAAGCATCATTCTTTTGTGATACGGCGTTAATATTGCTGACGGTATTTGCGCTGAACTGCGTCGCACTGTACTTTTCCGTATACACACCAGTAGCCGTGCCGACAGCATCGGCGTTGATCCTCGTTTCTGCACTGTTGAATCTGATCACACTACCATAATTATCTCCCGACGTATTAACCACAGCGATCGCGCTCACTCCTGCTTTGCTACTGCTAGCACTCAAATCAGTACTATCGGCGTTAAACTCCACGTTCGCCCCGTCATAAGCAGTCAATGCCGTGACCTGCTTACTATTTATTCCCTGCATTTTGATAACAGTCCCTGCACCGCTGAAAATCGCCTTGCGTTCAGGATCACCCTGCGCATTCAGCAAATAAACGATCTGCTTCTCGCCGCTGTAAGGCTTATTCAGATCAATAAATTCCTGCCTCTTATCTCCATCTGCAGGCAAAGTTATATTTTGATCGGCACTGGTTACCAATGCCGCAGCTTCAACCAGAGGCAGCACGGATGTCCCCCCCAGATATACACACGACATTGTCAGCAAAGACGCCAACACCTTCTTGCTTAAATCCTTATTGTTCATAAATTTCATCCTTCCTTATTGGAGACTAACCCAAATAAGGGCTAGTCTTTAGAAATTCCACCTTACACCGGCATTCCAGGTCCAGTCTTTCTTAAAATCACTGCCGCTGCTGCGTTCTACATCCACATAAAGCTGGCTGTTAGAACCCATTGTCACTGCCGCACCGAGACCGTACTCGAACCAGGTATCGTCAAAGCTGTCACTAACTTTCACCCGGCCTGTGCTGTCAGTCATGGTCACATCGTAACCGCCGCCAAACTCGTGCAGCAGGTTGGCTTTAACATAAACTACACCTTTATTCCCCACTTCCTTACCGATATTGAAACCGATGCGGCCTACGGCGCTTTTGATGCCACTTTGATCTACATTGATACCATTGCTGGCAGTGTAGTTATCGCCACCCAGATAGCCTAAAGTAAACTGGGCCTGCGGCTCGATATACCAGCTGTTTTGTAAATCATTTTTACGGCCGTATTCGGCGCTCAGCGATACGCCGGTATTATTAAAATCACCAGTGATCTTGTTGCGGTTGGTATCATAAACTGTAAAATCATTATCCATATTGCTGATTTTAAATACTAAATCCAGATAATGACCCTTGCTGCCGATATCAGTGCTGTAGAAGCTGATCGACTTGCTGCTGTTGTCACCGCTGCCACGGCTGTAGCTGCTGCTGCCGTCAGTATAGCTTAAACCAACGCCCTGATAACGTGTTTTGTCGGCAGTACGTTTAGTTACCTGATCGTAGCCCAGCTCATAAGCAGTGTATTTGTTCTCAAAACCAAACTTACTATCACGGCTGATCTTGCTGCCCTTCACGCGAAACCAGGCTCCCTGTTCTTCCTCGCCATTATGTCTCAGCTCGCCCATGCGTTGGAGCAGCTTGTCGTTTTCCGTACGCCAGGTGTGGTAGTTCAGCGCATTAGCAGAAAGTATGGTATCCACGCTGGTAGTAGGTTTAATGTCAGGGTTATCCGGATTATCCGGTTCTACTGGCACTATTTCAAAACCATCCAGTTTCCATTCTGTCATCCCGGTGCCAAGCACTTCGTCTTTTAAGTTATACTTCACATAAAATAACGATTGTTCACGTTCGTTAGCCGTAAATTTAATCGCATCCGGCGCAGTTGCCAGCAAAAGCCCTTTACCTGCATCAGCAGCAATCTGATCCATCGTCACTTCGTTAACATCAATAATATCGATGCTGTGCGTGCCTGCATCTGTACTGGCAAGAATATTTACCTTGTCACTTTGCATATTCACAACATCTGTTTCCAACCTGAACAAACCACCAGTACCATTAACACTGCCAATAGTTAAATCAGCATATTGATCAGCAGTCTTCGTCATATCAACAATGCCACCGTCATGCAGATTCAAATTCATACCTTTGTTATAAATAGTACTATCGCAGCCGGGATACCAAACTGCACCATTAGCCAACTCTAAATTGATCGCATTGCCACTGGCATTCAGCTGGGCATCGCCTTCCCACCAGGAATTCGCATTATTAAAAACAGCATTAATAACACCCTTAGATGTTGAAACAAAATGTCCCTTGACCTGTACTGTTTTATCTTTAGCACTATTAATATTTACGACACCGCTGTCCTGTGCATTTACTGCCGTAGCTTTCATTGTTCCACTACTCGCAGAATGATTGTTCAAGGTAATCTTGGTATCGCCTGTAAAATCAATACTGCCATAAGCAGCATTTACCCCGCGCTGTATAGAACCTCCCGTCATTGTAATCTCAGTATCACTAAAGATAGCAGACGAATTCTGGCCGTTTACCTGAATGGCATAACTTATTTGTCCTGCTGAACCAATATCAATGGTAGTTTTGCCTTGGACTGTAAGCGTATTATGTTTGCCGAACACATTGATGCCGTAACCAAGATTACTGCCCTGTTGAGTACTGTTATGATAGAGTTGCAACTTCAAATCTTTCTCAAAAGAAACACTTCCCATGTTATCTGTATAGTTATTAAGATAGATACCATACAGCGCATTGTTGCCATTACTAGTACCTTTTATATTCACATCGTCCTTAAAAGTGCCTTTAGCTCCGCCATTTAAGTAAATAGAATTTATACCCTGACCTTCAATATCAATATTCACCTTGCCATTGAAAGTTATATCACTAGCATCGTTAATAGAATCAAAAGACCCGGGATTTATATATTTAGTTCCTCCATCAATAATAATACCTTTGGATTCTCCTGTATCAGCCTTGATATTCAGCTGCCAGTCACCGTTTATAATACCCGTTGCTCTTACAAAACTTTTGGATGGGCCACCCCAGCCTCCGGTCTCAACATCTTCACTGCTGCCGAAAACCATGCCATAAGCCTGACTGATTATCCCACCATTACCGTTGATCGTATAAACGCCGCTGCCAGTCATAGGAATATCAAGATTCTCTCCATAAAATCGCAATGCTGTAGAATTTGCAGTGTTCTCAGACGTAAAATTAAAAATATCACCGCCAGTCAGGCTGCCACCGACAGTAATAACTTGTCCGACCGTATTATTGGGGTCATTTTCTGCCGCCTCTGCCATCGGGAGCGCGGATGTCCCCCCCAGATATACACACGACATTGTCAGTAAAGACGCCAACACCTTTTTACTTAAATCCATCTTTTCCATGATACATTTCCTCCCATTCATCTTTTTTCCTTTGGATTAGGCCTTTGTTTATAACAGGAATAGCTGCAGTAATATTGCCGCTTTCTTCCTACCAAAGCTGTATAGACATGATATGTTTTATTGCAGCCAAATTCACGGCCGCAGATCAGACACTTGACTGTCAGCCCTCCTAATCCTGCCCTGTTATCTTTGTGTATCGCTTCCTCCCAGCTTTCGATATGCATCTTAAACATCTCCCTAAAGCTACTCGCTGCAGCGTACGAGTTTGTATCTTTATTACCCGTTCCTTCTTTTTCTCAAATCGGTCAGGATCAACCAATTCATCCAAAGTACATTCAAAAATATCTCGCAGCTTTAACAGTGCTTTCAAACTCAGCATCACTCTGCCGTTTTCAGCATTGCTCAGATGCGTTTGAGATATCTTAAGCTTCTTGGCAAGATTAGTTTGAGTAATCCTTTTTTGTATCCTTTTGATCTTGATAGTCTCCCCAATCCTTAAAGGATCCATTCCTTCCATCTTTTTCACACCTTTCTTTTTGCTTTATCACTTCATTAGACAACATATTTCCATAGTGTTGTAATTGTGATTGCCTATTAGCTACCGCTCCTGTTAGCTTCATAACCTGCAGTAAAATTTGCTGACCTGATAATTTGCTGCAGCAGAGCTACTTTCATCTTTATTAATTCTCAAGCAACTGCCAAGCTTAGCAGTAACGCTAATAAAATAAAACTATTATCTTTTGATTCAAATTTTCCTATTACAGTTAATATTTTTAACCATTTACTATATTACCATGTTCGTCCCCCCCCGCAAGACATTTTTGTTCGCTTTTTCAAAAAATTTGTTTAATGGTCTTGCAACTGATAATTTTTAGGTGTATAATACAAAACATAAAAGATAAGGCGACGCTTACCTTTAGGTTTGCATCGCCTTATCTTTTTTATCATTTTTTATGGTTCCGGCTATCGCACGTCGCGCTATAGCTGTGTTCAAGCCTTTATTCAGTTTTTTTCTGTTCCTTGACAATGGCGCTGCTCAGCTCGTGCAGGCAGTCGCCCAGCTTGTCCAGCCGCTGCTCCATACGCAGCAGCAGGTACCAGCTCAATACTATCGGGAAGCCAAAATTACCTATTGCTGTAAATAGTTCCTGGGTTTCCACTAAGCAAGCACATCAATAGTAACTGTTTTGATACGGGCTTCTGTAAATTCTGTCAGTTCCAGACCGCCGCTGGTCAGTACGTTGGCGGCTATGATCTTGTCGGCTGCCGTTTTGGCTTCAGCAAGGGTGAGTCCTTCGCGAGGGTCGGCGATGCTTAAGGTTTTTTTAGCTCCGTCGCTTTTGGTGAAGATGAGTTCTAAGGTTTTTTCCATGGTGTGTGCTCCTTTTTGTAGGTTTTCGGCCTACTTTATTTTTTTGTGTTTTTCAGGGTTTTTGCTTTAAAATCGGGTTATATGCGTTTTTTTGAAGCAGGGTTATTTTTTTACTGTTTTTCGTATTTTTAGACTTTGTTTTTAGAGTTTTGCTATGCAGCTTGCTTCTTGAAGAAAGCTGCATAGCAAAAACTTATGCCGCTAAAAGAAACGTATCCCCTTTCTTCTAAGAGAAAGAGCTAATAAAAAAATCTAAACTTTAAATCAAAAAGTCAAAAAACATTTACTGCCAGGCGGATGATCTACAATATCATTCCGCCTGAGCCAGCTCGGCCTTTTCCGTAACGTAGACGTTGACCACTTCGTGGCTCATCAGCTCGTTCATGGCATTGGCCACAGCAAGGCATTTGTCGTCGGCGGCGTCCAGCTTGACGCTGCCGACAGATACGGATTTGACCTGCGCTGCCCCCAGCGCATTGACGCCGTTTTCGACGCCCAGGGATAGTTTGTAGGATGTTGCTGTTTTAGTCGTGCTCATGTTCTGTACTCCTTTTGTTTTTTAAATTTTACTGTGTTCTAAATACCAGCGAGCTTTGCCGCGCAGTATGTCCCCACCCGGCTTCATCTGTCCGTCGCCGGGTGAATCGCGCATATACCACAAGTCCCAGCGTGTTTCGGCTTCGCCGCTGTAAGGGCCGTAGCCATCCAGCAGCGCTGCTTCGCAGTGGGTCATTACGGTATCGATAGTAAGCTGCAGGCCCAGCGCCGTTACGAGCAGCGCCACTGTCTGCGCCATTTTATCGGTCTGCACTGCCGTAGGGGCAAACTGCCCCAGGTCGGCATCATAGCCGTGGTTGGCCTGCGCCCCCAGCCCGCAGCACAGGGCGACGGCGATACTGCCGCTGTTGCGGCGCCAGGTGTGGCTTTTGTACTGCGACAGGCTGCTGCTGGTGCGGTAGACTGTGCCGTCGGCGTCGATATTGAGGTGGTAGTCGTCATAGACCTGCCCGTAGCGGCCTGCCGTCCAGTGCAGGTAGAGCTGCGTGATATGATCGCGGCTGCAGCCTGCCACAACGGCAAGCTGCGTAAGTGAGATAATCTGCGGCTGTTCTGCCAGCATTGCTGTCCCTCCTTTCCTGATATCGAAAGCAGCAGCAGGTACAGGGACCGCCGTTCTACTGCTTACACTTACTAAGTACATATCTTTTTTAGAAAAAATCAGGCTTGCTGCCGAAAAAAAATAAATTTATTTTTTTCACGCGAACCTGATTTTTTGATTTTTGGCTATGTATTTAGTAAGTGTAAAACAAAACCGTCTTTTTCTTTTAGTATTTTCTTTTTCTTAATAAGTTTCTACCTCTCTCTAAGGTTTTACAGGCTCTTATGTTTAAGTGTTAATCAAGTTTGTATCAGTAGTGCTTACTAAGAAAGTACAGTAAAGTGACGGCGGTGTTTTAACGATCTAAGGAGGCGTATCATTTTGAATTTATCGGTATTTGTGAAAGGCGGCGGCAATGATGGATTATGACTGCAGGAGCAGTGAGAAGCGTTTGGCCGCTGTCGAAAACGACTGGCTGGCGGCCCCGGAGAATGCAGAGCTGCTGGAGGTATATACCTGCAGTTTATGCGGCAATCCTATTTTTGAAGGTGACGAGTATCTGGCTGTGGACTGCTGCGGCGAAGTATGCAGCGAATGTCTGGAAGGGCTGACGGCCAAGGATTTTGCTTTGGCTGCTTTAGATTTAAAAACCGGCGCAGCCGGTACTGAGGGGAGATAGATCACAGATGGAACATGAGTCAAATATACAGAAGCTTGATTTTGCTGTTTTGGTGCCGCAGGCACAGCGCGGCGACAGCAGGGCGGTCAACAGTCTTTTGCTGGGTTTTACGCCGATGGTACGGGCGTTTAAATACAACAGTTATTATGTACATTATCTGGAGCAGGACGATACGGAGATCCTGGCTTTGATGGCTGTCAATGATGCTATCAAAAGCTTTAAGCAGCACAATTTCCACTTTTTTGCCACACACGTAAAATATACGATCCGCCGTCAACTCAATATCCAGGTGCAAAAGAAGAAGAACCGGTTCGATGCGGAGCTGGCAACTTTGGACGAGGAGGGCTGCACGAGCCTGGATGCCCTGGCCAGCGAATGTTATAAGGAAAGCATCAGCAGGGATGAGCGCAGCGCCTGCGTGCTGGAGCTGGTGGCACGGCTGCCGCAGATGCAACGGCTTGTGATCAGCGAGGTGTTCCTGCGGGGCAAAAGCCAGCGCGAGGTTGCGGCAACACTGGGTGTGACCAGCCAGAGCGTGTACTGCTCTAAAAAGGCAGCGCTGGATACTCTGCGCCGGGCTTTCGGCCTTAGGCAGGAAGGGCTGCGCTGATGGAACGGCCATATGTTTTTATGCAGCGTGCTTTGGTGACGTTTAAGGCAGCCGGCCTGCATTCACCGCTTGCCGGCCCTGCCCAAGAGGAATTTTGGCTGCAGCTGTGGGTCGAGCGTTATGGAGCTTTAGAGGCGAGCCTGTTTACAGGCTGCATCAAAAAGCTGGCCGGAGAGCGTTATTTTCCGCGGCTGCACGATATGGACGAAGCTGTTCAGGACGCTCAAAAAAGGCTGCTGCTGGCACGGCGGCGCACGCAGGAGCACCGGGCAGACTGTCATGATCCTGATTTGTTTGATCTGGTGAACAGCAAGCGCCGGGTGCGCGAGCTGATCGAGCATCTGGAAAAGAAGTTTACCCTGGCGGCAGGTCAATAAGAAAACAGACAGTCTGAAACGATGATTTCAGCCTGTCTGTTTTTTCGGTTATGAACTTGAATATTTACGGACAGCGAAAGCATCATCAGCTTACATCCGGCACAGCTTTTAAGCTTCTGCAGGTGTTTTTATTAATATATTTAGATTTTTTATCTGCAAATCGTCCGCCTACTTTGTCAACTGCAGCTGATTGCAGTATAATGTTATTCAATGAATAAATTTATACGGAGTTGATTAGGATGCCTGAGATAAAACCTTTGAGCCCGGAGATCAAAAAACGGGTGCTGCAAATGCAGCAGAACGAGCTGACGGAGTACCATATTTATACCAAGGTCGCAGGCTTTGTAAAAAACCCGGAGAACAAGGCGACGCTGCTGAAAATAGCCAATGAGGAGCACCGCCACTACCAGATCTGGGAGACTTTTACTAAAGAAAAGGTGCAGCCCATACAATGGAAGGTCTGGTGGTATACTTTTCTGTCGGTGATCTTTGGTTATACCTTTGCCCTAAAGCTGATGGAGGGCAATGAGGGCGATGCCGCCTATAATTATGAGGATATTGCCGCCGAGATACCGCAGGCACAGAAGATAGCCGAGGACGAAGAGCGGCACGAGCAGAAGCTGCTGGCGATCTTGGATGAAGAACGCCTGCAGTATGTGGGCTCGATGGTATTGGGGCTGAACGATGCTCTGGTCGAGCTGACTGGTACTTTGGCAGGCCTGACTTTAGCGCTGCAGAATACCAAGCTGATCGCGTTATCGGGGCTGATCACCGGGGTTTCGGCAACTTTGTCGATGGCTTCGTCTGAATTTCTTTCGGCCCGCAGCGAAGGACACGAGGATGCTTTTAAGTCCTGCGTTTATACCGGCATTGCTTACTGCATTACCGTGGCGCTGCTGGTACTGCCCTATCTTGTTTTTGATGACGAGCATTATCTGCACGCTTTGGGCACGATGCTGGTGACTGTGGTGCTGATAATCCTGGTGTTTACTTATTATATTTCGGTCGCCAAGGACCTGGATTTTAAAAAGCGTTTCTGGGAGATGGCGCTTATCAGCCTTAGCGTTGCCGCTTTCTCCTTTGTTATCGGCCTGCTCGTTAAAGAGGCTTTGGGGATCGACATTTGATTGTGACGTCATTGTGCCAGCTTAACGGTGCATAACATAAAAGACGCAGCTTTTATAGCTGCGTCTTTTATTTTTGCCTGTTTTCAGCAGGCAGTTATATTTAAAAACGATATCTGAAACCGACTTCACCACGAAGTACATGGCTGTCGCCGAAGTTTTTGGCGCTGGTGCTGATGCCCAGCTCGCCATACAGAGAGTACTGCGAATTTCTGCCATAGTTATAAGTGCCTCCTACTGCCAGTCCCAGCCAGGTAGGGTCATTTTTGCTGGCAAAGTTGTCGCCGGCGATCAAAACGTTAGTACCGTCGTGAAATTCATGATATACATTGAGCAGTCCATAGGCTTTTACACTGCGGTAATTTTCGTCATTTTCGTTTTTATAGCTTTTTTCATAGTTCAGTGCTGCGCCAAACCGTCCCTGCAGGCTGTCGGCGCTGCCGCGTTTTACTGCCAGTCCGTTGACGTCGCTGAAGGAATCGAAATCAACATTGCTGTAAGCAAGCTGCATTTGCGGTGTCCATGACCAATGCGGGCGTTTCAGGGCGATCCGTTTGCCTGTTTCCACGCTCAGACCGTAACCAAAGCCTTTGTTGCCTTCGATCTGCTGCGCTGCAGCCGAGGAGCTGGAGGAGATATCGCTGTCGAACCAGACGGCCTGCGCCTGTGTATCGACGTAAACGCCGTTGTCTTTATACCAGGTCATAGTACCGCCCAGGCCTTTGCCGTCGCTTTTGATTTTGCCGTTACCCACTGCTGATTTGATCCTGGCCCGCGCCTGCCCCATTTGCAGGTTCAAACCGCCGACAACTGTTGTTGCCGCATCCTGACGTGAGATTATTTTGTCGTAGCCCATCTGCATTTTCCACGAATCGACATCATAGCTGCTGTCCGGGGCAGCGGTGCTGCGGTCGGCTTTATATTTACCGCTCAGTCCTTCGGTCTTGAACCAGGTGCCTTCCTGATACTGCAAATGCTGCTGCGGTTCGCCGTCCTCTATGATATGCCACTTACGGTTGCCGACACGTTCTTCCAGGGTATTGACTTTCATATAGCCCAGCATGATCTCCGGATAGGCTTCATAAAGGGGTACGGAAGGGTTGACGACGGGTGTGTCGTCTTTGTTCAGCAGTGTTTTTAAATACCAGTCGCCGTCTTCCTGATTATATTGCAGGTGATAGAGGTATTTGCCGGCGGCGACAGCAGCGGTACCGTCCGGCTGCTTATAGTCATAGGCCAGTGTGAAGGCGTTGGGGTCAGACTTGCCCTGGACGTCGACAATAAGGATCCCTTTATCGGTATAGCCGCCGCTGCCGTTTTGATTGATGACCCTGATATTGGTCGGTGAGCCTTCGGTATCGCCTTCGACTACCAGCTTGCTTGTAGGCGAAGCATCGCCGCCCAGAACGGAATAGATACTGAGCTTGCCGCCTGGCTGGCCTGTATAGTTGCCGCCAACGGTAAAGGTGCCGAACTTATCGTTATAGCTGCCCGGCGCCAGCCAGCCTGCGTTGACTACGTCGCCGGCTACTTTGCCGGACCCCTGCAGAAAGGCCTCGTGCAGTACGTGGATCTTGCCGGTAAAGTTTTTGCTGCCGCTGCCGTCTATCTGCAGCGCTCCCCCGGCAACTTCGACGTTTCCGGCAAAGCTGTTGTCGTTATTGGCCGCAGTCAGCGTACCGGCGCCGATTTTAATAAAAGTACCGCTGTCAACGACGCCGTTCAGCACGCCTGCCGCAGTCACATTATGTCCGTTGGTGTCAATGACCGCCGTTTTGTTAGCTTCTGCCGAGGCAAGATTGATTCGTTTATCGATAGTCAGATCGGCTTCTGCGGTCAGGTTGCCGTTATTGATGGTCAAATCGCTGTTAGTGCCCAAGGCGTCCTGCGAGGAAATCGCCAGCCCGCCTCCATCAATGGTAGTGACACCGCTGTAGGTATTGGCGCCGGCATCCGGCCGCAATGCCACGATGCCGCTGCCTGTTTTTATCACCGAGCCGTCGCCGATTATCTGCCCCTGATAGCTGCCATTATCATTCTGTTCAAAAATCAGCGTCCCGCCGTTGGTCAGGTCGATATTCCCCACATTGCCGTTGACCGGATGATTGACCGGCAGGCTTTCAGCTTTGGCGCTTAAAGAGGCGTCCTTCCTGACTGTGATCTTGCCTGTGAAGCCGTCATTGTTGCCGCTTAAACCAAGTGTGCCCTGCTGTACGTCTACTGTGTCAAAGCCCTGCATTGGGCCGGTTATCTCCCACAGGCCGGTACCTTTTTTAGTCAGGGTCGTAAAATTTTTAATAGCTCCGTTCAGTGTTCCCCCTACTTTATCATTACCGCCATCTAAGTTAAGCTTATTTTTACCGCCGCCGCCATCAATATTGCCTGTAACATTGGAGCCGGGCATAAAAGTCAGGTTATCATCGCCTTTGGCAAAAAACAGGCTGCCGTTGACGGTACCGTTGTTGGTAAAGTCGATGCCGTTACCGCCGGAAGTGCCGATGACGTTGCCGCCGTCTGTGCGCTGGATCAGGCCATTATTGATGACGCTGTTCCTGCTGTCATTGCCGGTGCCTGTCCAGTCCTGAAACCAGATAGCCGCGCTTTTTTCAGCAATGACTGAACCGTTGACAACGATCGTATTGCCGCCGCCATGCACGTTGATCGCTTCGCCCATATTCTGCGGACCATACTTTTGCACTGTGCCGTCAACAGTGATCTTAGAACCGGAACGGACTTCGATAGTATTGGCGCCGGTGCCAAAATTGCCAATGTTCCTGTTGGCTGCGTTGGTGACAACGGCGTTTTTTTTGATATGAATAGTAGCATTATCGCGCAGGCTGATGGCGTTTTTATCGCCGACACTATAGACTGATTTATTATTGTCACTGCCTACTTCTACGCTCCAGCCATCGCCTGCGGCTGTATTGCCTGCGCCAATGGTCTGCCCGTCGTTTTTACTGTCCGGCACAGAAACATTGTCTGCCAGCGCTGTGTTGCTGATACCGGCAAATAAAAATCCTGTCATAATAGTTGTTAAAACTTTTTTCTGCAGCTTTGCTTTTCCCATATAATTGCTTTGTGTTCTCATCTTGATCCATCTCCAAATATATAATGCTGTTAGAAGCATCTAACATAGCCACTATTCTAGGCTCGAATGAACACACAAGCAAACGATAAAAATTTAATTAAGATTACTTTAATTAACCAATAATCTTTTTCTAACAGTTTATTTTCGCGCTTTGGCAAAAGCAGGTATCCCTGTACTTTATTTGTCAGAAGCATATACGGCAAACAAGTGCTGCTCTATGCGAGAGTCAGCAAAAAAACGGTACTCTGAAAAGAGTACCGTTTACTTTATTTACATATGTTTTTTATCTTTATAATCTGCAAAACAACTGTATCTTAGACCAGTCCCAGCCATTTCCAGTAGGTTGCGCCCAGAATCATGATCAGCGCAAAAGCAATGATCGTAAGCGGGATACCTGCCCTGACAAAGTCATGTACCTCAAAGGTGTCGGTGCCGTAGGCGATCATATTCTGCGGCGCGTTGACCGGCAGTATAAAACCGAAGCTGACGACATATTGCAGGATCATCGTCATACCGACGATGTTGACGCCAGGGGTCTTAAGATGCTGCAGGACGGAAATGATGATAGGTATGATCGCTGCAGCAAGGCCTGTCGCACTGGCAAAGCCCATATGGATAACTATGAGGAACAGGGACATGATCGCCAGGACCATGATCGTGGTCGAGTTTTCGAGCCCGAAGCCAACTACGATCTCATTGGCCATCCAGGTAGCGGCTTTAGTAGAAAGCAAGGCAGTGCCCAGTGAAATACCGACGCCAAATAAAAGTACTGTGCCCCAGTTTACTTTATGAACAACGTCGTTCCAGCTCATAACGCCGATCTTGGGCAGCAGCAGCAAGGTAACGGCGCCCATCGTCGTTGTCGATGTGTCGATCGGGTGCAGTTTCTTTTCGGTAGTCCAGAAGATCAGCAGGAAGATGGAGATAACCAGCAGCTTCATTTCATCGACACTGACCTTACCCATTTCTTTCAGCAGCCTGGCAACTGTTTCTTTACCGCCTTTGATTTCGTCGATTTCCGGCGGCATCAGGTGCATCATCAGCTTATACAGGCAAATGGACATCAGCAGTGAGAACGGAGCTGCGGCGACAAACCAGTCTAGCCAGGAAATATCGACTCCCAGCTGGCTGCTGATAAAGTTTACGGCCACCATATTCTGCGCGGCGGCGGTTTTGATGCCGACGTTCCAGACGCTGTCGACCTGAGCTACAGTAATCATCAGCATACCTGCGAATTTACTTTTCAGCGGTACGTCAAACGCTTTGATCATACCCATAACGATCGGTACGAGGCAGGCTACGCGCGCCGTAGTACTGGGCACAAAAAAGCTGAGGATAAAGCCGCAGAGGATGACGCCGATAACGACGCGGTTCGATTTTGCGCCCAGCTTGGAAAGGATCACCAGCGCGATACGTTTATCAAGCCCTGTTTTAGTCATGGCTACGGCCAGGAACATGGCTGCCGCTACCAAACAGAACGCTGTTGAAGCAAAGCCCTTCAGCCCGATACCGAGCCCT
This sequence comes from Phascolarctobacterium faecium, assembly GCF_003945365.1. Classification (NCBI taxonomy): domain Bacteria; kingdom Bacillati; phylum Bacillota; class Negativicutes; order Acidaminococcales; family Acidaminococcaceae; genus Phascolarctobacterium; species Phascolarctobacterium faecium. The sequence continues at coordinate 2,021,203 of NZ_AP019004.1, forward strand.
GCCGCCGTACCGAACAGTTTACCTGTTTCGGGGTTGGGGGAAAAGCCGATCAACAGCGCCATCAACGTCATAATGACGCCGGCGCTGACCGGGTACGAGATCGCCGTTGTCGCCCAGACTATGACCGAAAAAACCATAATGCCGATCATTCTCTGGCCTGCTACGGAAAGTCCTTCCGGGTTTGGCAGCATAACTATCACCGCCAGAACAGCAAGTGCCAGATAAAAGCCATACTTTTTGAAGAATCCTAATTCTTCGGTTGTTGTTTTTTTGTCCGCTTCCATAATTTCACACCCTTTGCTTTAAACTTATGTATTAAAAAATGCCGGGGGCTCAACGCCCTGCATAAAAAAGCGTCAGAATCCTGATACAGCTATCCGTACAAAAAACTGCAGATAAACAAAAAACTCCGATATGTGCCGCCATCGGCTTATCGGAGTTCATCTTTGCTTTCTCTACCCTGATTATACAGGTTTTTTTACATTTTTTCAACCGCTTTTGTGTTGCAGAAGTTACACTTGCACTGTTTTCTCTAAACTTTTTATACTTTCAAAATATTATCTATAGTTTACAAACTATTTTCTATAAATTATATTCTCCTGTCAGATCTTTTTAATCTATGAAAGGTATAGCTTTTACAGCAGCTTTTCTGCCCATTCCGTTTCTTTAAAACCGACCAGTACGTTACCGTCCGTCAGCAAAATCGGGCGTTTGACCAGCATTCCGTCAGCAGCCAACAGCTGCAGCTGTTCTTCTTCGTTCAGCTGCGGCAGCTTATCCTTCAGGCCCAGTGCTTTATATTGCAGGCCGCTGGTATTAAAAAACTTTTTCAGCGGCAGACCGCTGTTTTTCTGCCAGGAGCGCAGCTCGCCAGCAGTAGGATTATCTGTTTTAATATCGCGTTTTGTGTATTCGATTTTATGATCCTGTAAGTATTTTTCGGCTTTCCGGCAAGTGCTGCATTTGGGATAACATATAAAAATCATACTCTCACTCCTTTGCTTCTGCTGTTATTATAACACGTTTTTTGTATCTGCGGCAGCGGTCCATAAATTCTATCACTTATTGCGATACTATTATCGCTATAGCTTAATATTTATTTTTCTTATTAATAAGGATAATAAATTAAATTTTCTGTTATTATATTACCTTGCAGGAATATTCACAGCTTACAGCGAATATATGAATTTACTATATATATGAAAGGAGATGAGCATCAAGTGGAACTTCACTTTAGACGCAGGCATAATTTCAAAACATAGACAAGGAGGCAACCCTATTGATTCAATTTATCAATGTAAGTAAAGCTTACAAACAGCACAATGTTTTAGAAAATATCAATCTTTCGATCAACGAAGGTGAACTGGTCGTACTTATCGGACCTTCCGGATGCGGTAAAACTACGCTGCTGAAGATGATCAACCGTCTGATCGACCCTACGTCAGGACAGATACTGATCAACGGAACGGATATTATTGCACAGGACCCGATCGAACTGCGCAGAAATATGGGTTACGTTATCCAACAGACAGGCCTGTTCGTACATATGACGGTACGCGAAAATATCGAGATCGTTCCGCATCTGGCCAAGCTGCCGCAGGATGAGATCGTTGAACGTACAGTAAAACTGATGGAAATGGTAGGACTGCCGCAGGAATTTCTTGACCGGTACCCTAATCATCTCTCCGGCGGCCAGCAGCAGCGTATCGGCGTAGCCCGTGCTTTTGCCATGGACCCCGGAATAATTTTGATGGACGAGCCGTTTTCGGCATTAGATCCTATCACACGCAGCCAGCTGCAGGACGAGCTTGTCAATCTGCAGGCGAAGCTGCGCAAGACTATTGTCTTTGTTACCCATGATATGGACGAAGCGGTGAAGATCGCTGACCGTATCTGTATTTTACATTCCGGCGATATACTGCAATATGATACCCCGGAAAATATCCTGAAGAACCCCGCCGACGGTTTTGTCAGCGAGTTTGTAGGTTCTAAGCGCATTTGGAGCAGCCCCGAACTGATCAAGGCCAAAGATATTATGATACGCACGCCGAAGATCACCTACCCCGATGTGCCGATGCTGAAATGTATCGAGAAAATGCGTATCGAAAACGTCGACAGCCTTTTGGTCGTTGATGAAAACGAACATTTATTGGGGATCATCCGCGCCCGTTCTATTCATGCGGCGCCGGATAAGAGCGAGCCGGTGTATACGGTAATGAAACCGGCACAGGCGACAGCCGACCCCAACGAGAACATTGTGGCCCTGCTTAAAAAGGTCAACAGCAATAATATTTCCAATGTTCCTGTTGTAGATGAAAATAAGCGGCTGCTGGGACTTATCACTAATTCCAGCCTCGTCACGACGATGAGTCAGCAATTTATTGACTTTGAGGAGGGCGAAGCATGAGTGGATTATTAGCATATGTACAGGACCAGCAGCAATATATAGGACTTTTACTGCTCAGCCATATCCAGCTGACTTTGCTTTCGGTCGCCATAGCCGTTTGTATCGGCGTACCATTGGGCATTTACATTTCCGAGCGCGAGCGTTTGCTGCGGCCGGTAATGGGTTTTGCTAATCTGGCCCAGGCTATTCCCAGTCTGGCGCTGTTAGGTTTTCTGGTCCCTTATATGGGTATCGGCGCAGTTACTGCTGTAGCAATGGTAGTTTTGTATTCACTGCTGCCCATTTTGAAAAATACCTGTACCGGTCTGCGCAATATCAGCGCCGACACGCTGGAAGCGGCAAAGGGTATCGGTATGACGGATATGCAGGTGTTGTTTAAGGTGCGCCTGCCGCTTGCTCTGCCTGTGATCATGGCAGGTATACGTATTTCCAGCGTTACTGCGGTAGGGCTGATGACGATTGCGGCTTATATCGGCGCCGGCGGTCTTGGCACGCTGGTTATCAGCGGTATCCAGACCGACAACCCGAATATGATTCTGGCCGGTGCGATCCCTGCCTGCTGTCTGGCGCTTTTAATGGATTTTTTGATGAGCAAGGTCGAAACTGCGGTCACACCTGTTTCACTGCGCCCGGCTTCAAAAAAAATGTCCAAGGAAAGCCTGGAACGTACCAAGCAGCATCATAAACGCATCCTGGCAGTTGCCGGTATGATCGTTATTATCAGCAGCGGCTATCTGCTGAGCCACGAGTTTTTAAATAAGCATGATCTCCGCATCGGCTCTAAGGACGCGACGGAAAGCGTGATCATCGGTAATATGCTGTCCGACCTGATCGAAGCTAAAACCGACCTTAAGGTTGAACGCAAGCTGGCTTTAGGCGGCACGATGATCGCTTTTGAGGCCCTGCGTTCAGGAGAGATCGACCTGTATCCCGAATATACCGGCACCGGTTACAGCACGATTTTGAAAAATAAGCTGCGCCCCGGTTTTACACCTGATGAGATGTATACGCTGGTGAAACAGCAGATGCGGGACACGCATCAGATCGAGCTGCTGGAAAGCTTCGGTTTTAACAATACTTACGTTTTAGCGGTAACACAGGCGACCGCCGCTAAATACCATCTCAAGACGATGACCGATCTGACCCGTGTCAGTCATAATCTGCGTTTCGGCTGTTCGCCGGAATTTGCGGCCCGTGACGACGGTTTGCCAGGCATCGAAAAAACTTACGGTATGACCTTTAAATCGGTCAATAACTTCTCCGGGACGCTGATGTATACTGCGATCACGTCTGATAATGTAGATGTGATAACAGCTTTTTCGACGGACGGACTGCTGCAGAAATATGATTTAGTACTGCTGGAAGACGATAAAAATTTCTTCCCGCCATATTATATGCTGCCTTTCGTCAACGGCAAAACCAATGCCGAATATCCCGAGATAGCTCAGGCATTATCTGTACTGAGCAGCGCCATTGACGACGCTACGATGCAAAAGCTGAACTATGAAGTGGTCGAAAAAGGCCGTGACCGGGCAGAGGTTGCCCGCACCTTCCTTTTGGAGCGCGGTTTGGTAAAGCCGGAAGACTTTAAAAACTAAAATATTTTTAACGGCGCTTGCCCTTATTGGCAGCGCCGTTAAGTTTTTCAGCAGGCTGACTATTGTTTTTATTTAATTGACAAGCCCTGTTATTATCTTTAAAATGATTATACCAGCATTAATAAGGAGTTTGCCATGAGTGAAAACAATAAAAAATATATACTTATCACTGCCGCTTTGATCGTTATCGGCGCCGCCTTGTATTTTTTTTACTGGATGCGTACGCCGCAATATACATTTACTCAGATCCACGAGGCTGTACAACAGCATGATCTGACAAAATTCGAAAAGCATGTTGATTTGAATTCACTGTATGCCCACGCGTATGACGATGTAGTCTATTATGCCTTTGGTGATCCCAAAGAGGCCAATCCATTTTTACTCGGTATCGTTCAAAGCCTGAAAAGTGTAGTTGTCCCAATCATGACCGAGCAGACCAAGCATTATGTGGAAACGGGTTCGATCGAAGACAATACAGAGGAAACCAGTGATATCGACGACACTGCCCCAGCACCAACTCCTGCACCCAGCCCGAAAACAGAAGGTCAGCAGCTGGCCGAGCAGCTTAAGGAACGTACCGGCTTCGGCACGATGCGCTACGAAGGTGTCGAAAGCAGCGAGCAGGTCGGCAAAACTGCCGATGTTGCCGTCAAGCTGTACGATAAACAATTAGAACATAATTTTATCCTGCATGTCAAAATGTACGAATTGGACGACGGCAGCTGGCGCCTGACGGAAATCACCAACCTCAAGGAGCTGCTGAAAGAGCGCGAACAGGCTACTGCCGCAAAGCTCAAACAGCTTAACAGCAAGGTCCAGGCCGAGCTTGACGCCGCTGTTACCGCCGTCCCCGGAACTATCGCTATCGATTCCAGCGGCGGCTGGTTCCCTTCTTATACCATGCAAAACACGTTTACCTTAAATAATATCTCTACCAAAACTATTACCGGACTGCAGGGATCTGTCGAGGTTTTCGATAACGACGGTATGCTGCTCCAGCGCTGCCGTTTCAACGATTACCTGACTTTGGCCCCGCAGGGCAGCAGCAGTTTGAAAAAACTGTTCAGCCTTAACCAGTTCAAACCGGAAACTGTCCGCTTGCTGCGCAGTGATCTGAAGACTGTAAAATGGCAGGTCACCATCAGCAGCGTCAGCTTTGATGACGGCAGTCAACTGCAGCTGCTGACTCAGCTGCCTAAAGCTAAATAAAAGAACTAAAAAAACAGACACGCCTAAGCGTGTCTGTTTTTATTTTACTTATTTCAGTTGATAGCTGATAATATCTGAGATCGTATCGATAGGCAGATAGTATTTTTGGATACCGGCTGCCATCGGTGCAACTTCACCCGGGTTGTAAACAACATAAATGCCCCAGTTATCAAGATCAGAATTCAGATAGAATTTTTCGTTACCGGAAATAATAACTTTTTGATAAGCAACGGTTGGTTTTTTCATTTGTTCGAGCAATCTGTTATCGCCTTTTTGCTGGATAGCGATCAGCATTTCCAAACGTGCTTTATAGTCGCTGCCGGGAACGAACATATCGGCCAGGGTATAGATCCTGCCTGTTTTCGGGTTAACGGTCAGCGTTGTGATAGATTCGTTGTCATGCGCACCGCCGGTATAAGCGCTGGCGTATTGTTCCAACGATAAAATTTCGGAATCGACTGTATAAGCAGTATAGTCGATATCCAATCTGTATTTTTCAGCAGCCTGTGTTTTGCCCAGTGCCTTTTGTTCTTTATCAAAACCTGCATTTACAAGGAAAGCGCTGCCTTTTACAAGTGCAAAGCCTTCTTTGACAGGATCAGGAGAACCGTTAGTGAAATCAAGATAGTTGTCTAAAGTGATTTTCTGGCTGTCGCTGGATAAATATTTATAGATCTCAGCTACAGTATTTTTGGTAGTCATTTGCGTCAACAGCGTATCCATCTTTACGCCGCCTTCAGATCCGGTGATGACCGGTGTGGATATTTTCACCTGGCCTTCGTTGATTTTTTTCGCTTTAACAGTCAATTCTGCCGCCAAAGCCGATGCGGCAACGCTCAAGGTCAGTACAGCGACAACCCCTGCTGTAAATAATTTTTTAGATAATTTCATAAAACACCTCCTATTTTCTTAATACAATTATAGCATTTTGTATAACAAAGTCAACTATAGTAAAACTTTTTCAACATTTAGTATATTTTAAATAATTTTAAATTTTACAAATGATACTTTTAAAAACATTAGTTACACTCAAATATTTACCGTTGTTTTTACAACTGTCACGGCATAAAAAATACGACCTTCGGCTTGTCGCCAGGGTCGTATTTTATGATAAGTTTTAAATTAGTGCAATTGGTGGAGATGAGGGGAGTCGAACCCCTGTCCGAAAATATTGCAATATGACTTTCTCCGAGCGCAGCCGCTAATTTAGATTTTGCTTCCTTGACGCCAAGCGGCAGGCTTCGCGGTCGCTATCTCGATGAGTTTCCCCTGTCCGCCTCCGAGAATTGGCTTACGGGTATCCCACTGTTTGCGTCTTTTCCGTTCCCATGGGAGGAGGATCGGAAAGACGTTAGCATTAAGCTGCTAAAGCGTAATCAGTTTTTGCGTTTACTTTAAACGTCCGCCGTTTAACGTGCTAACGGAACCACGGCTCGCTTATCATACCACACCTACCCCCGTCGAAACCAGTACATCCCCGGTTATAAATATGGCCTGTAAGGCTCTAATTATTCTAACACAGGCGCCTGCTACTTGCAAGCGGCGTCCTGTGAAGAATATGCAACTTTTAACGGTTACGCTCTTTCATTGCGCGTTCCATTTCCCGCCTGGCGTCTTTATTAGCCAGGTCCTGCCGTTTATCATACAGCTTTTTGCCAGTCGCCAGCGCCAGCTCCATTTTTACCAGCCCGTGAGTAAAATACATTTTTAAAGGCACCAAAGCGTAGCCTTTTTCTTTGACCTTGCCGATCAGGCGGCGTATTTCCTCGCGGTGCAGCAGCAGCCTGCGGTTGCGCAAAGGCTCATGGTTGAAACGGTTACCCTGATCATAAGGGCTAATATGCAGGTTATAAACATAGACCTCGGCCGTTTTGGTGATCTGGGCGTAGCTGTCTTTCATATTGGCTTTGCCTGCCCGCAGTGATTTTACTTCCGTACCTGTCAGCTCAATACCGGCTTCGTAGGTTTCATGGATCGTAAAATCATGTCTGGCTTTTCTGTTTTCCGCGATGATTTTGATTTTCTTTTCTGCCATTATTGTTCACCTGGTTGTGGTTATTTTTTCTTGCGGCCTTTTTTCTTGCTTTTCGCGTGATTGACATATTTATTGCCGCCAACGCCGCCTTTGCCGCGTTTCTCCAGCGGCTTTTTGCGACTGCCGCTTTTACCCTGTTTTTTGCCGCCGCTTTTTTCTATCGCGCTGCGTGCCGAAGCATGGCTGCGCTGCCCTAAAAGCTGGGCCTTGATCCTGTCGCGCACAGCATCGTTCTCACCGGCCATAATAAAGTCGATGTTCCTGTCGGCAATATTGACCTGTAAGACCTCGATCCGCACCGGGTCACCCAAACGGTAGACCTTCCGTGTATGCGAGCCCAGCAGGGCGTATCTGTCTTCATAGAACTCATAATAATCGTCCATCAGGCTGGAAATATGTACCAGCCCTTCAACACCGTTCTCCAGTTCGATAAACATTCCGAAGGCAGTGACGCCGGAAATAACTCCGTCGAATTCTTCGCCGATATGGCCGGCCATATATTCCGCTTTTTTCAAATCGACCGTAGCACGTTCTGCTTCTGCAGCCGCACGTTCACGGATCGAGGAATGTTCGGCGATCGCGTCAAGGTTCAGTTCCAGCTTTTCGCTTTTTTGGGCATTCATTGCCGGGTCGCTCACCCATTCATGCAGCAGACGATGCACTATCAAGTCAGGATAACGCCTGATCGGCGATGTGAAATGCGTGTAATACTCTGCCGCCAAGCCAAAGTGCCCAATATTCTCGGTCTGATAAACAGCCTGTTTCAGCGAACGTAAAGCTACTGTCGATACCAGCCGTTCCTCAGGCTTGCCAGCCATTTCCGCCAAAGCTTTCTGCACTTCGCCCGGTTTCGTTTCTTCGCTGACCTTGAGCTTAACGTTAAAGTTGGCCAGAAGCTTGGCCAGGTCTTTCATTTTTTCTTCGTTGGGCAAGTCGTGGACACGGTAGATAAACGGCCACTTTTGGTTAAACATATGGCGCGCAACAGTTTCGTTGGCTGCCAGCATAAATTCTTCGATAATAGATTCAGCTATGCTGCGGATCCGCTGCACGATCTCCACCGGTCGGCCCTGTTCGTCCAGAATGACCTTTTGTTCCGGCAGATCAAAGTCAATAGCACCGCGTGTCGTACGCTTTTTACGCAGCACCAGGCACAGCTCTTCCATCATTTTCAGCATTGGTACTACATCTTCGTACTTCTGCGCCAGTCCTTCGTCACCGTTCACCAGTATCTCACGCACGATACGGTAGCTGAGACGGTGGCGGACATGAATGACCGATGGGAATATCTCGTAGCTTAAAATGCGGCCCTTACGGTCGATATGCATCTCACAGGACATCGTTAAGCGGTCTTCGCCTGCATTAAGACTGCAAATACCGTTGGATAAACGCTCGGGCAGCATCGGCAGCACCCTGTCTACCAGATAGACACTGGTGCCGCGCTCACGTGCTTCTTTATCCAAAACAGCGTTTTCTTTTACATAATAGCTGACATCGGCGATATGTACACCCAATAAAAATTCATCTTTGCCAAGCTGTTTCACATAAACAGCATCGTCCAGATCTTTAGCATCGTCACCGTCAACAGTCACGATCGGCAGATCGCGCAAGTCACGTCTGCCTTCCAATTCGCTTTGCTTGATGCTTTTAGGCACACGTTTCGAGGCTTCGATGACCTGCGGCGGAAATTCCAGCGGCAGATCATTCTGCTTGATGATCGAAAGGATCTCCAGCCCCACATCGCCTACGTTGCCCAAAATCTCAATGATCTTGCCTTCGGCGTTGCGCCGTTCAACCGGCCATTCGGTGATTTCTGCCACTACCTTCTGGTTGGTCTTGGCCCCACCGAAATGTCTTTTCATAATATAAATATCCTGCCCGATACGTTTATCGTCGGGTGTTACAAAGCCAAAATCGCCGCTTTGATGAAAAATACCGACAATCTTATTATTCGCATGAGTTATGATACGAATTATCTCTCCCTCCGGCTTATTGCCGCCGCTGGAGCTTTCCACACGTGCCATTACACGGTCATTGTTCATTGCACCGCCTAAAGCTCGGGGTGGAATGAATACATCGGGACGTTCGCCTTTGTTATCAGGTATCACGAACCCAAATCCCTTGCTGGTCAGCTGGAATCTGCCAACGACCAAGCCCATTTTTTCAGGCAGGCCGTAGGTCCCGAAACGGGTTTTAATAATCTCACCGTTTTCTTCCAGTTCCAGCATGTCTTTCCAGAAGTGATCAAGATTTCCGCTAATGGGGATCGTTTCGATCAGTGCTTCTGCTGTCTGCGGTGCATACGAGCTGCTCCGCATAAAATCTAATATTGTTGTTTTACTGCTTTTCGCTTGCATTGTCTTCCTCAAGCATCATTTTTGCCACTGCTTCAGCAGCTACGATGCCATCTTTCGTAATTATTTGGCCCTGCATTTCTACCAGAAGGCCTTTTTGTTTCAAACGCCGGCCTACACATTTTACCGTTTCACCAATCATAACGGGCTGCCGGTAACGCAGTTCCATTTTTGCCGTATAGGCAGGTTTTCCTTCTGTGACGAACAGGTAATGGCCCATGATCTCGTCCAGTAAGACGCTGATCAGACCGCCATGCATTCTCCCGTCATAGCTTTGATGCTCCTGTCTGGGTGTAAAATAAGCCACACATTCCTCGGCATCCATTGTAAATTCCATTTTTAAACCGATAGGATTATCTTTGCCGCAGGCAAAGCACCAGGTATATTCTTTTTCCTGCATTTTCTTACTCCATCAAAAATTCATAAATTTTTTGAAAAACATCATCCCGTTCATTATCAAGGGTCAGTATATGTCCGGAATGATGATACCAAACAAGTTTTTTATCAGCTGTGCCCAGATGATCATAAATATATTGAGCGCTGGCAGGTTTTACCGTATGCTCTACTTTTGACTGCATCACCAGGCAGGGTATTTTTATTGACTGCAAATACTTTTTTTTGCACAAATCGACCAGCTCAAACAGGCTGCTCAGCGGCTTGACCGGCATCATATGATAACAAACGCTGTAGCTTGCCGGCACCTGATACTGGCGCTGACGTTTTTTCAGGTAACGGATAAAAAAACGCAGTAACGGCAGATAAGGAGCCCTTCTGTCACAAACGTAAATCGGCGCTGCCAGGATAGCCGCTTTCGCTACCGGTAATTCAGCCGCAGCTTTAATAGTCAGCAGTCCTCCCATGGACAGTCCCACTATTGAAACTCTATCGCAGCCAGCCTGCAGGCGATACACACCATCGCTTACAGCCTTATACCAGTCCTGCCATTTGGTCTCGTTCAGATCCTGCGGCGTAGTACCATGCCCTGCTAAACGCACGCCCAGTACTGTCAGCCCCTGCTGATGCAGATATTCTCCCAGCAGGCGCATCTCTCCCGGAGCTCCCGTATAACCGTGAACCAATACTATACCCTGTTTGCCGCCTTGAAAGAAAAATTCTTCATTACCACTGAATGACTGCACTGTAATTACGCTCCTAATCTTACTTATACTATATTATTATACCATATGAAAAAAAATCCCACATCCGAAGATGTGGGATTTTACAAACAACTTACAATTCTTATTTAAAGAAGTTCAGAAGAATGCCGCCATGAGCAGCCAGAACCGGAGCAAATACCAAGGAAACGATAGTCATCAATTTGATGAGGATGTTCATTGCAGGTCCGGAAGTATCTTTGAACGGATCGCCTACGGTGTCGCCGGTAACAGCTGCTTTGTGAGCTTCACTGCCTTTACCGCCATGAACACCGGATTCGATGTATTTTTTAGCATTATCCCAGGCACCGCCTGCGTTAGCCATCAAAATAGCTACCAGCACGCCGGCTGCCAAAGAGCCGCCAATCATACCACCCAATGCTTCAGTACCAAAGAGGAAACCGATCAGCAGCGGAGCAACGATTGCCAGAACGCCCGGCAGAATCATTTCGTGCAAGGCAGCAGCAGTAGAGATATCTACGCATTTACGATAGTCAGCTTTAGCTTTGCCTTCCAGCAAACCAGGGATCTCACGGAATTGACGACGAACTTCTTCGATCATTTCGTAAGCGGCTTTACCAACAGATTCCATGGTCATAGCGCCAAAAACGAACGGCAGAGTTGCGCCGATGAACAGGCCAACCAAAGTTACAGGATTGAGCAAGTCAATGGTAGTGAGGTTAACGGTATGCGCATAAGCAGAGAACAGAGCCAGTGCAGTAAGTGCAGCAGAACCGATAGCAAAGCCTTTGCCGATAGCAGCAGTAGTGTTGCCAACTGAGTCAAGTTTATCAGTGATTTCACGAACTTCAGGAGGAAGCTCGGACATTTCAGCAATACCGCCGGCATTGTCGGCGATCGGGCCGTAAGCGTCAACAGCAACGGTCAAACCGGTGGTGGAGAGCATACCTACAGCAGCCAGAGAGATACCGAACAGTCCCATGCCGCCGTTAGTAGCGCCGCCCATTACAAAGAAGGATACGATTACGCCGATGCAGATGAAAAGCATAGGCCAGAAAGTAGAATACATACCAACTGCCAAACCGGCAATAATAGTGGTTGCCGGACCGGTTTCGGATTGTTGAGCGATTTTCTTAACACTCCCGAAATCAGCAGAGGTATAGATCTCGGTGATCTTGCCAATGATCATACCAACAAGCAGACCTGCTGCAATAGCCCAGAATGCATCCAGAGAACCAAACAGGCTGTTAGAAAGATAAGCAGCAGCAGCGATAACGATAGCACCGCCGATGTAAGTACCGCTGTTCAGTGCAGCCTGAGGGTTTTGAGATTTGCTGGAACGGGCAAACATAACACCGATGATAGAAGCAAGGATACCGGCAACAGCCAGCATGAAAACAAATTCGACACCTTCACCGCCGGGATATGCAACTGCACCCAGAGTCAAGGCGGAGATAATTGCGCCTACATAGGATTCAAACAAGTCGGCACCCATACCGGCAACGTCGCCTACGTTATCGCCTACGTTATCAGCAATAGTAGCAGGGTTACGCGGATCGTCTTCCGGAATACCGGCTTCAACTTTACCAACAAGGTCAGCGCCAACGTCAGCAGCTTTAGTATAAATACCGCCGCCAACACGGGCAAACAATGCGATCGAGCTTGCGCCCAGACCAAAACCGGTAACAATATCAATGTTACGGTCAAAAACAAAATAAGCTACAGCCAGGCCGGCAATACCAAGGCCTACAACGCCCAGGCCCATTACAGCGCCGCCGGAGAAAGCGATTTTCAGAGCTTCGCTCATGCCGTGACGGGCAGCTTCAGCTGTACGAACGTTAGCTTTAGTAGCCACGTTCATACCCAGATAACCTGCGCAGATGGAGAATACAGCACCGCCGATAAAGCAGAGCGCAGTGCTTACTGATAAGAATGTAGCAATAATTGCAGCAACAACAACGATGAAGATAGCAAGATATTTGTATTCTCTGTACAGGAATGCCATTGCACCTTCATGGATATAGCCAGCGATCTCCTTCATACGGGCAGTACCGGCATTAGCAGCGCTGATAGCGTTACTGAGCATTACTGCCACGCCGAGGGCAACAAGACCGACGACTATGGATAAAATTAAATAAGTACTCAAAACATTGATCCCCTTTCTGTTTCTTTTGAGTTTTTAAAAATTAAGAACGCAGAGCGTTCTTTTTAACCAAATTAACCGTTGATTTTTGCCAGAGCAAGCGTGATGATACCAAAAGCAGTACCCAAACCAATCGTAACTTTAGCCATTAAAGTATCAACATCATTACCCTTGCCGAAGAAGGCACCACCACCGCCTCCGCCGAACGCATCTGACAAGCCTGAGCCCTTCCCGGACTGCATTAACACAGACGCTATCAAGGCGATACAGACGATTACGTCTAATACCATTAAGACAGTTGCAATCACAAAGCTTACCTCCTCTTTTACTTAGTACCTAACTATTCTATCATAATGTTATACAGCTTACAACGGTAAAATATAAAAAATTGTACAAAATTTAGTAAAAAGCAGGGCAAATACGCGTCCGGTATCTGCCCTGCTTCAAAATAACCGTTACTCCGATTATTTATTGATGTTGTAAAATACAGCTTTGCCTTTATACTTGGCAGCGCCGCCGAGGTCTTCCTCGATACGGAGCAGCTGGTTGTATTTGGCCACGCGGTCAGTACGTGCCGGAGCACCTGTTTTGATCTGTCCGGCATTGACAGCAACGGCAATATCTGCCAATGTAGTATCTTCGGTTTCACCGCTGCGATGCGAAATAATACAGGTATAGCCTGCCCGTTTAGCAGTTTCAATAGCATTGAATGTCTCTGTCAAAGTACCGATCTGATTGACTTTGATCAAAATAGCGTTAGCAGTATCATTTTTGATACCTTCAAGCAAACGTTCTTCATTGGTAACAAACAGATCGTCGCCAACCAGCTGAACTTTCGTGCCTAATTTCTTCGTAAGCGCTTTCCATCCCTTCCAGTCGTCTTCCGCCAAACCGTCTTCGATTGAAACGATCGGGTATTTTTCGCACAAAGCAGCCAGATAATCAACCATTTGATTGGAGGTTTTTACCAAACCTTCGCCTTCCATCTGATATTTTCCATCTTTATAAAATTCGCTGGCAGCAACGTCTAAAGCGATCATGATATCTTCGCCCGGTTTATAGCCTGCTTTTTTCACTGCTTCAAGTATGACTTCGATCGCCTCTTCATTGGATTTCAGATTCGGCGCAAAACCACCTTCATCACCCAGGCCTGTTCCCAGTCCTTTAGCGTTCAGCAGGGCCTTTAAACCATGATAGATTTCAGCGTTCATGCGCAAAGCCTCGCTGAAGCTTGCAGCGCCGACCGGCATGATCATAAATTCCTGAATATCGACGTTATTATCAGCATGCTGGCCGCCGTTCAGGATATTCATCATCGGTACCGGCAGCTCCTGTGCGGAAACACCGCCCAGATACAGATACAGCGGCAACCCTACAGAAGCAGCGGCAGCCTTGGCTACAGCCATGGAAACGCCTAAAATAGCGTTGGCGCCTAATTTTCCTTTATTTGGTGTCCCGTCCAAACGGATCAGCATCTCGTCGATTTCTACCTGACGGGTTGCTTCCAGGCCGATCAAAGCTTCAGCAATAACGTCGTTGACATTATCGACTGCTTTAGTCACGCCTTTGCCCAGATAGCGGTTTTTATCACCGTCACGCAGCTCTACCGCTTCATGCGCGCCGGTAGACGCTCCTGAAGGAACAGCAGCGCGTCCAACGGAACCGTCTTCCAGGCAAACCTCTACTTCGATAGTCGGATTGCCGCGGGAATCCAAAATTTCTCTTGCATATACTTCAGTAATCATTGCCACTCTAACTTCACCTCATCATTTATTTTTATCTGTTAACAGACTTTTCCCTGTCATCGCAGCAGGCTGCTTGATTTTCAGCAGTTCCAGCAGCGTCGGCGCAATATCAGCCAAAATGCCTTCGTGCAAAGTATGTTTTTCATCACTGACTACCAAAAAAGGAACCTGATTCGTTGTGTGAGCCGTATAAGGCTGCCCTGTCGTTTCGTCAAGCATCTTTTCCAGATTGCCATGATCAGCCGTAATACAGGCTGTTCCATGCAGTGACAATACCTTTTCAACAATACGCCCCACACAGGCATCGACAGTTTCCATTGCCTTGACAGCAGCATTCAGCACGCCTGTATGCCCTACCATATCGGGATTGGCAAAATTCAATATTATCATGTCGTACTTATCTGTATCCAGAAGCTCTGCCAGCTTATCTGTCACAAGCTCGGCGCTCATTTCCGGCTGCAGATCATAGGTAGCCACTTTCGGTGACGGAATCAGAACTCTGTCTTCACCAACATTCGGTTCTTCCTCGCCGCCATTAAAGAAAAAGGTCACATGAGCATATTTTTCCGTTTCGGCGATCCGCAGCTGCTGAAGCTTGTGGTCAGCCAGTACTTTGCCCAGCGTATCTTCCAGCGTTTCCGGAGCAAAGGCAACGGGAGCTTTTATAGTTTCGTCATACTGCGTCATACAAACAAAATTTACCGGACGGGCTGTCTGAGGACGCGCAAAATAAGGAAATTCTTCATCTACAAAGGCTCTGGTCAGCTGCCTTGCCCTGTCGGGACGGAAATTGAAAAAAATCATGCCGTCACCGGCTTTGACGCAGGAATCTGCTTCAGGTGCAGCTATGAACGGAACTACAAATTCATCAGTGACCCCGCCCGCATAAGAAGCACGCACACCGCTGACCGCATCAGTACAAACAGTGCCGTCATGCAAAACCATAGCGTCATAAGCTTTCTGCACACGTTCCCAGCGTTTATCGCGGTCCATAGCGTAATAACGCCCTGCTACTGTAGCGATTTTACCCACGCCGATACGCTTCATCTCCGCGTCAAGTTCTGCCAGATAAACATCGGCAGTCTGCGGTCCAACATCTCGTCCGTCTAAAAAAGCATGTACATAAACCTTGTTCAGTCCCTGCAATTTAGCCATTTCTAATAGAGCAAACAAATGACTGATATGACTGTGCACTCCACCGTCAGAAACAAGACCCAGCAGGTGCAGCGCACTGCCGTTGGCTTTTACGGTCTGCATAGCTTTACTCAAAATAGTGTTTTCAAAAAAGTCACCGTCTTTTATTGCTTTAGTGATCCTTGTCAGCTCCTGATATACAATACGCCCTGCCCCGATATTCAAGTGACCGACTTCGGAATTACCCATCTGCCCGTCTGGCAGGCCTACGGCTGCACCAGAACAGGATAAGCGCGTATGCGGATATTTGTCGAACAAAGCATCCAAATTAGGTGTCTTTGCCAAAGCAGCTGCATTATACTGCCCTGCCGGAGCAATACCCCAGCCATCTAAAATCATCAGCAATAGCGGCTGTTTTGCCATTTTCGTCACCCCTTATATACTGCGTGCGATAGCAGAAAACGCTTGCGCATCCAGGCTCGCCCCACCTACAAGAACTCCGTCGATACCGCTGATTGCAAAATCTGCGGCATTTTTAGCATTAACGCTGCCGCCATATAAAACACGAACCTTACGCGCGATATCTGCAGAAAATAGTTTTTCCAGCTTATTTCTGATCAGCAGGCATACTTCCTGAGCATCTTTAGCAGTTGCAGCCTGACCGCTGCCAATAGCCCACAATGGTTCATAGGCAACAACCAAAACTTCCGCTTCATCAGGAGTAATGCCCTTTAAGGCACTTTTCAGCTGCATGCTGATTTTACGTGAAGTCTTTCCTTCTGCGCGCTCCTGGGCATTTTCACCTACGCATAACATCGGTTTCAAACCATTTCTGTATGCAGCTCGCATCTTTTTAGCAACAGCCACTTCATTATCACCGAACATGGTGCGGCGTTCAGAATGACCGATCAAAACATATTCAGCGCAGATATCAGCAATCATTTTACCGGAAACAGCACCTGTATAAGCGCCTTCATCTTCCCAATGCAGGTCCTGAGCTCCGTAGCCTACATGTTTACCGTCAATGGCTTCAGCAACGCTTTCCAGTGCTGTAAACGGCGGAAAAACAACTACTTCGTTCAGTGTCCCATTAGTATCACTGACGATATCTTCAGCCAGTTCAACTGCTTCATCCACATTTTTATGCATTTTCCAGTTGCCGGCCACAATTTTACGGCGTACATCATCTAAAGCCGCAACACCTGGCAGGACCTTGCCTTCCAGATATTCCAGCGAAGCGCCTCCGCCAGTGGAGATATGCGTAATTTTTTTAGCCAGCTCCAGCTTTTCAATGGCAGCCACAGAATCACCGCCGCCGACAATGCTCATAGCTCTACTTTTAGCAACAGCCTGAGCGACAGCTTCAGTCCCTTTGCAGAAGGCAGCCATTTCAAAAACACCCATGGGCCCGTTCCACACGATCATTTTAGCATCCTGCAACGCATCCTGATACAAAGTGCTGGTCGCAGGGCCAATA
Organism: Phascolarctobacterium faecium; assembly: GCF_003945365.1. Taxonomy (NCBI): domain Bacteria; kingdom Bacillati; phylum Bacillota; class Negativicutes; order Acidaminococcales; family Acidaminococcaceae; genus Phascolarctobacterium; species Phascolarctobacterium faecium. The sequence continues at coordinate 2,038,420 of NZ_AP019004.1, forward strand.
TCCAAAGCCATATATTTTTGATCCAGCTTAGCTACTTTTTCAACTTTATGGCTGGCATCGGCAGCAAACGTCTCTGCCATTACCAGATCTACCGGCAGCAGCAATTTTACTTTACGTGCTTTGGCCTTAGCCAGCAGTTCTTTTGCTAAAGCGATCTTATCATCTTCAACTAAAGATTTGCCCATTTTATGCCCTTGAGCAGCTAAAAAAGTATTGGCCATACCGCCGCCGATCAGCAGGGTATCGACTTTTTCCAAAAGATTTTCGATCACGCCGATCTTGTCGGAAACCTTGGCACCGCCAATGATAGCAACAAAGGGATGCAGTGGATTTTCCACAGCCTGTCCGACAAAGCGAATTTCTTTTTCCAGTAAAAAGCCTGCTGCTGAAGGCAGAAAATGCGTAACCCCTTCCACCGAAGCATGGGCTCTATGAGAAACACCAAAGCCGTCATTAACATACAGATCTGCTAAAGATGCCAGTTTTTCGGCAAAATCCATATCATTTTTTTCTTCTTCTTTATGGAAGCGCAGGTTTTCCAGCATCAAAATCTTACCGGGTTTAAGCTTCTGTACTGCTTTTTCAGCTTCTTCACCGATGCAGTCACCTGCAAAAGCAACAGGCATATTCAGCAGCTTTGCCAAATGCTTGGCAACATGCGCCAGACTGTATTTGATATTAACTTGTCCTTTAGGACGGCCTAAATGCGCCATCAAAATGACCGCAGCTTTATGCTCCAGTAAATATTTGATAGTTTCTAACGAAGCACAAATTCTGGTATCATCGGTAATCTTACCGGTTTCGTCCATCGGCACATTATAGTCGACACGTACCAGAACTTTTTGACCGGCAACGTCTAAATCACACAGGTTTTTTTTATCCATTAGAATGATATACTCCTTTAATTACAGGCCTTGTTTAGCAATGTAGGCAGCAAGATCTACCACACGATTGGAATAACCCCATTCGTTATCATACCAGCTGACAACTTTCGCCATTCTTTTGCCGACCATCATCGTAGACAAACCATCAACGATAGAACTCAACGGACAGCCATTGTAATCTCTGGAAACCAAAGGCAGCTCATTATAACCCATAATGCCTTTTAATTCACCCTCAGCTGCTTTTTTCAAAGCGGCATTTATTTCTTCAACAGTAGTATCTTTTTCCAAAACAACAGTCAAATCAGTAATGGAAACATTTGGTGTCGGCACACGCATAGCAAAGCCATTCAATTTGCCTTTGACTTCAGGAAGCACCAGAGAAACTGCTTTCGCAGCTCCGGTAGTAGTAGGAATAATGGACATCGCCGCAGCACGGGCACGACGCAGATCCTTATGCGGTAAATCAAGGATTTTCTGATCATTTGTATAGGAATGGACAGTAGTCATCAAACCGCTTTCAATACCAAAGTTTTCCAAAAGCACTTTGGTAAACGGAGCCAGGCAGTTAGTAGTGCAGGAAGCATTTGAAATGATATGATGCTCCGCAGCGTTGTATTTTTTCTCATTAACACCCATAACGATAGTGATATCCTCGCCTTTAGCAGGTGCGGAAATAATTACTTTTTTAGCGCCGGCAGTCAAGTGCGCTTTTGCTTTTTCACCTTCAGTAAAGCGTCCAGTAGATTCAACTACGATCTCAACTCCCAATTCACCCCAAGGCAGCTTAGCAGGATCTGTTTGAGCGATAACTTTGATTTTTTTACCGTCAACAACGATATTATCACCGTCAACAGAAACTTCATGCGGGAAAGTGCCATGTACAGAGTCATATTTCAAAAGATGAGCCAAAGTTGCAGCATCAGTCAAGTCGTTAACGGCAACTACTTCTACCTCCGGATTAGTAAAAGCAACACGGAAAACCTCGCGGCCGATACGGCCAAAACCATTAATACCAATTTTTGTCATGATAAAAATCCTCCTTTTATGCTTTGAGCAAATTATATGTTTGCACTAATGTGCCTTGTAACCTTAATCATTTTCCAACATTCTCACTATGTCGTGAGCTGCTGCTTCATCAGTTATCAGTATATCCTGACGCGACGCCCTGATTACTGACAAGATAGCTGCTGCTTTAGACCGTCCTCCGGCTACGCCGATAACAGTTCCGATCTTTGGCAGATCCTGCAGCATCAGTCCGGCGTTGTTTGTCATATAGATCTGTCTGCCATCTAAAGCGCAGTACTGCCCGAACGCTTCGCCTACGGCGCCGTCATCCAGCAGTTTTTTTATGAATTCCGGCGGCAGCCTGCGGTGCCGTGCCATTACTGAAGCCTGTCCTACACCATGCACCAGGATATCGGCCTGTTTGATAATATCAACCACAGATTTGACCCCAATATCCTCTGCTAAAATACTATTCAGTATCTCTTCACTGACGCTGTCCGGGACATACAGCTGCCTGTAAGATGCTCCCAGCCGCTGAGCCAGGACTGTGGCTATAGTATTAGCCTGTAATTCAACATTATCACCCAAACCGCCGCGGGCTGGTACTACAACTGTTTTAGGCTCATTGCCGCTTACATTAGCAGCCAGGGCAGCCATAGTTGTACCACCGCTTACGGCAACGATATGTTCTTTGCCGTCATTCAGCAGATTTCCAAGAATCCTCGCCGCAGCACGGCCGATTTCACGTTTGACCACCTCTTCCTGGTCAGAGTCTCCTGGAATGATGACTACACGCCCAATATCCAGGCGTTCACATAAAAACTGTTCCAAAGAGTTCAGATCCTGCAATTTACGGACATAATCAGCAAGCTCTTTCAGAATATCCGCGCCCTCTTCAGTCACCGACATTCCGGCAGAAGAAAATGCCAGTAAACCACCGTTTTTCAAAAAATCGACCTGTGCCCGCAATACTCTTTCACTCAACCCCAGCCTGGCAGCCAAAGCCCTGCGTCCGATAGGATACTCATGGCTCACCTGCCTTAATATCTGGTATCTCTGAACTAAAAGATTTGTAAGCTCGGGAACGATTTTTTTCTGTAAATTAATAATACTGTCCATAGTGATCTCCCAGCGTATTTTGTCCCTCGTGGTCCATTTTTAGTCCCACTAGCTCTAAAAATAAATTTTCAGAAATCTTCATTTAGTCTATTGTAGCACAAGGTATAAAAGAAAAAAAGTGGTGTTGTGTTAAAAACAGCAACAAATCATAATTTATTTATTAAATTTCAAACAAAAAATAAAAAGCCGAAGAACAGTCCTCGGCTTTAAAGTAAAATCTTACTAACGATAACTTACATTTTCAGGATACATATCATGCATCATCAAACGTTTTTTAGCAGCTGCTTCCCACTCTGTGCCCGGTTTGCCATAGTTGGCATATGGGTCGATCGCCAAACCTCCGCGCGGAGTAAATTTACCCCAAACTTCTATATATTTCGGTTCCATCAGCTTGATCAGGTCTTTCATAATAATATTTACGCAATCTTCGTGAAAATCGCCATGATTGCGAAAGCTGAATAAATACAGCTTTAACGATTTACTTTCTACAAGTTTCTGATCAGGCACATAGGAAATATAGATCGCAGCAAAATCCGGCTGTCCTGTCATCGGGCACAGGCTTGTAAATTCCGGGCAGTTAAATTTTACAAAATAATCATTGCCGGGATGTTTATTAATAAAAGCTTCCAGTACTTCAGGAGCATAGTCCGTAGGATACTTAGTTTTATTGCCTAAAAGGCTCACGCCTGTCAATTCTTTTTGGTCTCTTCCAGAAGTCATAAATCCTCCTTATTTTTTTGCTGAAGCAAAATTAAATATTTCACAGCGTTCTAAAGCTGTCACCAATACCATACCCACGACACCGGAGATAAACTGGCCTACTAAAACAGTAGACGCCAACAGCCAGTAAGGCAGATCCAGCAATACAGAAAGCCAGACCGGCACTCCTAACCCCGGTACTAAAGTAATTGCCAGCATCACAGCCCAATTACCTAAATCATGGCGTTTAGCATAAACTATTGTCAGACTTGTCATAATACCAACCAAACCGCCGCCTAACATATCCAAAGGTCCCAAACCACCCATCAGAGTATTTGCCAATACATTTACCAAACCAAATGGAATTATCAGGAAAGGAAAGATAGCGCTCAAACCATATAAAGCCGTCGCAATGCGTACCTGGTACTGTCCGAATGCAAAGCTTTGCGTACACATCATAACAACCAGATATAAAGCCATACACAAGGCGGAAATAGTCAATTTTTGCGTTTTAGTGAGATTTTTCATATTACTATGCTCCTTTCTTGCTGTGACCAAGAACGGAACTACATAAAAAAGGACGAAAATCAAAATTTTCGTCCCATCCATGTTAAAACAGTTCTGCTTTAAGCAGAACACCCGTAGTTTTATTTTGAGACAGGATGGTCACGAACTGTCTGTTATTTGATTACTTAGGCATTATAGCAAAGTTTACTCATCTTTGCAAGTACTTTACAGTAGAATTGATTATACAATAGCTTTATCAGGACGGACTAAGAACCACGCCAATACGCCAACAACACCCGATAATGCTGTTGCGATCAGTGCAGCATCCCAACCGTAGCTGGTCGCGATCCAGGCAGTTAAAGTTGGAGCTATGACGCCACCAATATTTCCCCAGAAGTTCATCCACCCGGAAATAGAACCGGCAAACTCTCCCCCTAAATTGATCGCACAGGCCCAGGAGGCATTGAAAGTCAATCCCAGCGACCCCAGTGATAAAGATAGCCACATTACGTTTTGCATAGGATCAGCGGTTCTTGTAGCAATATACAAAGCCAGGGAACAAATTATAATTCCAGCAGAACCACATAAAGTACGTATCCAATATTGTGAAGCACCTTTGGCAATAGCTTTATCACAGAAATAACCGCTGCTGAAGGTAATGATAATCAAAGTCAGCCACGGCATTGCTGCCCATATGCCCATTTTTGCAAGTGAGAAACTGTGTGCCTCCATTAAATAAAGCGGCAGCCATGCCAAAAATACGAACATAATATAATCGGTGATGAAATACTGCACACCAATAGCCCAAAACTGTACAGAAGTAAATAATTTACCCCACGGAGCAGCTTTTTTTACAATTGGAACATCAGTACGTCCTTCGTTAATATGAGCTAATTCAGCTTCATTAACATAGGGGCTTTCTGCAGGATTTTCAGGAACATATTTATGCCATACCCAAGCCATTAAGATCCCCACAATGCCAAAAATCAAAAAAACCATTTTCCAACCAACTGTAGACATCAATGCAACAGTCAAAGCCGGCCCTATTACTGGCCCCAAAAAAGAACCGTTCAACAAAAATGAGCTGGCGTTGCCTTTTTCCTTTTTATTAAACCATCTGAAAATAGCAATCGCAAAAGCAGGATAAATAGGCCCTTCACCCATACCGAACAAAAATCTTACTGCAGCAAAAGAAAATTTTCCCTTTGCCACAGCAGTCAAAGCAGTAAATACAGACCACCAAATTACAGCCAGACTTCCTGTAATCCGGTGTCCAAACTTTTCAGCCATCATACCACCTGGAACCTGCATCAAAGCATAACCGGCAAAGAAAAATGATTGAATAAGTCCCATATCTATTTTATCAAAACCATATTCTTTCATAATAACAGGAGTAGCAACAGACAGATTTACTCTATCCATATATGAAACAAAACTGACGATAAAAATCAACCAGGCAACTTTCCATCTAAAATTACTCATCTTCATCATAATATCTTCCCCCACATAATAAAGTTCATTTATAAAGAACAAAGTGCTTTTATAGCTTACTATCCGGCATTTCGATTGTCAATAAAAACTTTATATTTTTAGTAAAAGATATTTATTTTTGTAAACTTAATGTATCATTTTTACATTTTTGTAATTTTTCATAATAATCTAAAATATTGGTACTTTGAATAAGATTTTTAGTATTTGCAAACTATATTATTTCAGGAATCATATATAATGCTTATTTTTTAACAGACAGTTTTCCAATACACACGGGCATGCTACTTCCGGTTTTGCCTGCCATGTGTCCCAGGGCAAGGTCTGGCCGGATAGTATTTACCTAACATAAAAAAATAACCATACCGTATGGTATGGTTATTTTTTAACCGGCAGCTTTCTATCCTCCCAGGCCGCTTCCAGCCAAGTACTTTCGACGTTTAAGGGCTTAACTACTGTGTTCGGGATGAGAACAGGTGGATCCCCTTAGCTATCGCCACCGGATTGACGCTTGCGCCTATTGTTTAGGAGCAGCTTTTGCGACGCTAACAATAATGCCGCAGGCTAACGCAAAATTCCTGACTGAACAGGGAAGAAATTTTACGATATCCTTGAAGGTTTTCTTTAAGCCTTCAAAACTATATAGAAGAGTACAAACTTTTGAGTTTGCTGTGTGTTTTTACTTCTTTTCGGCGATTCACTTTCATCGAAAACGCTCCCCTTAGGTCGCTTTTTCGATATAAGTTCCGCCACCTCTAATTCTGACTTCGCTTGCGCTCGTCACAATCAGGGCGTCACTTAAGTCAAGCCCTCGACATATTAGTATCGGTCCGCTCAATACATTGCTGTACTTACACTCCCGACCTATCAACCTCATCTTCTTTAAGGTGTCTTACTAGATTGCTCTATGAGAGATCTCATCTTAAGGCTGGTTTCACGCTTAGATGCTTTCAGCGTTTATCCTTTCCGAACGTAGCTACCCAACTGTACCCCTGGCGGGATAATTGGTACACCAGCGGTTCGTCCACTCCGGTCCTCTCGTACTAGGAGCAGCCCCCTTCAAATCTCTTGCGCCCGCGATGGATAGGGACCGAACTGTCTCACGACGTTCTGAACCCAGCTCACGTACCACTTTAATGGGCGAACAGCCCAACCCTTGGGACCGACTTCAGCCCCAGGATGTGATGAGCCGACATCGAGGTGCCAAACCTCCCCGTCGATATGGACTCTTGGGAGAGATTAGCCTGTTATCCCCAGGGTAGCTTTTATCCGTTGAGCGATGGCCCTTCCACTCGGTACCACCGGATCACTAAGCCCTACTTTCGTACCTGCTCGTCGTGTTTGACTCGCAGTCAAGCTCCCTTCTGCCTTTACACTCTTCGCGCGATTTCCGGCCGCGCTGAGGGAACCTTTGGGCGCCTCCGTTACTCTTTCGGAGGCGACCGCCCCAGTCAAACTGCCCGCCTGACACTGTCCCGGATTTCGTTACTCTCGCGGTTAGAATTTCAATACATCAAGGGTGGTATCCCAACGTCGGCTCCAGCCAGACTAGCGTCCAGCTTTCCATGCCTCCCACCTATCCTGTACGTAATGTATCAAAACCCAATGTCAGGTTACAGTAAAGCTCCATGGGGTCTTTCTGTCCAGTCGCGGGTAACCTGCATCTTCACAGGTATTTCAATTTCACCGGGTCCCTCGTTGAGACAGTGCCCAAATCGTTACACCTTTCGTGCGGGTCGGAACTTACCCGACAAGGAATTTCGCTACCTTAGGACCGTTATAGTTACGGCCGCCGTTCACCGGGGCTTCAGTCGAATGCTTTGGACTAATCCGAACATCCTTCCTTAACCTTCCGGCACTGGGCAGGTGTCAGCACCTATACGTCAGCTTTCGCTTTAGCAGGCACCTGTGTTTATGGTAAACAGTCGCTTGGGCCTCTTCTCTGCGACCACTCTATGCTCCATCCGCATGGGACTTCACAACAGTGGCTACCCTTATCCCGAAGTTACGGGTACATTTTGCCGAGTTCCTTAACGAGGGTTCTCCCGCGCACCTTAGGATTCTCTCCCCGCATACCTGTGTCGGTTTACGGTACGGGCGGTAGCTCTCTCACTAGAAGCTTTTCTCGACAGTGTGGGGTCAACAACTTCGCTCGCATCTCTGCTCACTCCGCATCACGCCTCAGGCTTTCAGTGCACGGATTTGCCTATGCACCACCCTACACGCTTACACATGCTCTTCCATTCGCATGCTTGCCTGCCCTTCTGTGTCACTCCATTGCTCAAACAATTACTACCGGTACTGGAATATCAACCAGTTGTCCATCTCCTACGCTCTCTGCCTCGGATTAGGTCCCGACTTACCCTGAGACGACGATCGTTGCTCAGGAATCCTTATGCTTTCGGTGGAAAGGATTCTCACCTTTCTTTTCGCTACTCATACCAACATTCTCACTTCCCACAAGTCCACCGAACCTTCCAGTTCGACTTCTACCCTATGGGAACGCTCCCCTACCCCGTATACTTTACGTATACAGCCACAGCTTCGGTTTCGTACTTTAGCCCCGGGAATCTTCGGCGCAGGGTCTCTCGACCAGTGAGCTATTACGCACTCTTTAAATGGTGGCTGCTTCTGAGCCAACATCCTGGTTGTTTATGAAACCCCACATCCTTTTCCACTTAGTACGACATTGGGGACCTTAGCTGGTGGTCTGGGCTGTTTCCCTTTTGACCACGGATCTTATCACTCGTAGTCTGACTCCAAGGCTCTACAGTATATCCATTCGGAGTTTGACAGGGTTCGGTAACCTTTACGGCCCCTAGCCCGATCAGTGCTCTACCGCCTATACTTACTACCTCAGGCTAGCCCTAAAGCTATTTCGGGGAGAACCAGCTATCTCCGCGTTCGATTGGAATTTCACCCCTACCCACATCTCATCCGAAAGCTTTTCAACGCTCACCGGTTCGGTCCTCCACGCAATTTTACCTGCGCTTCAACCTGGACATGGGTAGATCACTGCGGTTTCGGGTCTACCTACACTAACTAGCGCCCTCTTAAGACTCGCTTTCGCTGCGGCTCCGTGTCTTCCACTTAACCTCGCTAGTGCAGATAACTCGTTGGTTCATTCTTCAATAGGCACGCCGTCGCTTTCGCTTCGACTGCTTGTAGACATACGGTTTCAGGTACTATTTCACTCCCCTCCCGGGGTTCTTTTCACCTTTCCCTCACGGTACTATGCGCTATCGGTCGCCAAGTAGTTTTTAGCCTTGGAGGGTGGTCCCCCCTGCTTCCCACAAAATTCCTCGTGCTTCGTGGTACTCTGGATCTCGGCCTCTCTGCTCTGCCTTTCGTCTACGGGGCTTTTACCCTCTCTCGCTTA